>CP181265.1:0-1200000 GCA_047835465.1 Succiniclasticum sp. | reverse complement strand
GGCCTATCTGGCCCTGACCTTGAAGAACTGCGGCGCCAATGTGACGGTCACGGGCAGCAACCCTCTGTCCACACAGGACGATGTAGCGGCTGCCCTGGTCGCAAACGGGATCACGGTCTTTGCAACGCACGGCTGCACGAATGAGGAATACGATATGTACCTCGACAAAGCGCTCGATACGCACCCGCAGCTCATCGTCGATGACGGCGGGGACCTGGTCAACAAACTGCACACCACGCGGCGCGACCTGATTCCCAACCTCTACGGCGGCAGTGAGGAAACGACGACAGGCGTCATTCGTCTCCGTGCCCTGGCAGAAACGGGCAAGCTGGCATTCCCCATGATTGCCGTCAACGATTGCAACTGCAAATATCTCTTCGACAACCGCTATGGCACGGGCCAGTCTGCCTGGGACGGCATCATGCGCACGAGCAACCTCGCCGTCGCCGGCAAGACGGTTGTCGTCGCCGGTTACGGCTGGTGCGGTAAAGGTGTGGCTATGCGCGCCAAAGGCATGGGCGCCCGCGTTGTCGTAACAGAAGTCAATCCGATCAAGGGCATTGAAGCCGTCTTCGACGGATTTGAAACCCTGCCGATGCAGGAAGCCGCCAAGAAAGGGGACATTTTCGTCACCGTGACGGGCTGCAAAGACGTGATCCGCAAAGAACACATGGAAGTGATGAAGGACGGCGTCCTTCTGGCCAATGCAGGCCACTTCGATGTGGAAATCAACAAGAACGATCTGGCCGCCCTGAGCGTCAAGGAACCGTATGAAGCGCGCCAGAACATCACGGCATACACCCTGGCCAACGGACATCGCCTGAACCTTCTCGGTGAAGGCCGCCTGGTCAACCTGGCCTGCGGTGACGGACATCCGACGGAAATCATGGACTTGTCCTTCGCCATGCAGTTCCTTGCCATGCGCTATCTGCTGGAACACAAAGGCAAACTGGACAAGAAACTCTACGTCCTGCCGGAAGAACTGGATCGGGAAGTAGCTATGCTCAAACTGCACGCCATGGGCTTTGATATCGATACGCTCACGCCGGAACAGGAAGCCTACCTGCACCAGGCCTGAGTCCTGTGGGATAAGGTCCGGTTTCCGGACCTTTTGCGCAGGAAAGGAGGAAACCATATGGAATCCACCGGGGAAGAAAGCATCCGGGACGCACGGCATGCCCTGGTCGAAGCAGGGCGGCGTATTCTCGCGTCCAGCCTGACCGTCGGCAGCTGGGGCAATCTGAGCCAGCGCGTCGCGGGAGATGGTGTGGCGATTACACCGTCCGGACGGAGCTATGAGTCTCTGCAGGACGAAGATATTGTCATCACCGGCCTGGACGGCAGTATCCGGGAAGGACACCTCATTCCTTCGTCGGAACTGCCACTCCATCTCGCAATTTACCGCGCCCTTCCGCAAGCTTGTGCCATCGTGCATACACACAGCCTGTACGCCAGCGTCCTGGCTGTCCAGCATCGGGATCTGCCGCCCCTGGTGGAGGATCTGGTCCAGCTCACAGGAGGTCCCGTCCGTTGTGCTGCGTATGCACTGCCTGGGACGGAAGCCCTGGGGGACAATGTCGTCGCGGCCCTGGACGGGCATCGTGCCGCGCTGCTGGCAAACCACGGCGCCGTCTGCTGGGGGACTACCCTGGCAGAAGCCCTGACCTGCGCAGAATTGTTGGAGAAGGCCAGTCACATTTATGTGGCCGCCGGCGGAGAAGGGAAAGTTTTCCCTTTGTCGGAAGAAACATGCCGCTTCATCAGCGGCTTTTATGAAGCCCACTACAAGAAACGGCAGGAAGGGCTGGAATAAGGAGGAACGATGGCAAAAATCCTGATTGAAAATGTCGAGATCGTTACAGACGGTCCGTCTTATCCGAAAAAATATATCGGAATTACGGACCGTAAAATCAGCTATATCGGTACCACCCGGCCGAAGGGATACGAAGACGCCTATGTCATCGACGGAACAGGGAAACTGGCCGCCGCCGGCATGGTCAACGCCCATACGCACATTGCCATGTGCCTGCTGCGCAGTTACGGCGACGACATGGCACTCATGGACTGGCTGCAGAACAAAGTCTGGCCGGCCGAAGCAGGCCTTCGCGAAGGCGACTGCTACTGGGGGACCCAGCTGGGCATCCTGGAAATGCTGAAAGGCGGGACCACTGCCTTTGCCGACATGTACTTTTTTGAAGATGAAACAGCCCGCGCCGTCTCCGAGTCGGGTATCCGGGCCTGCCTGGCCCGCGGCCTGACAGGGGACAAGTACGACAAGGCAGATCAGCGTCTGGCTGAAAATGTCCGGTTGTACAAGGACTGGAACGGCCAGGCCGATGGACGTCTGACCGTTATGCTCGGACCTCATGCACCGTACACGTGTTCCGAAGAGTACCTGAAACTTCTGGTCGAGGCGGCGGAAGAGCTGGGCTGTGAAATGCACATGCATTTGTCTGAAACCCAGCAGGAAGTCAAGGACTGTGTGGCGCAGCACGGCAAGACACCGATTGCGTACGCCGACAGCCTGGGCATCCTGGACCGTGGCTGCCTGATTGCCCACGGCGTCTGGGCTACGGACGAAGAACTGGATCTGATGGCAGCCAAACATGCCCGCGTGGCCCACAACCCGCAGAGCAACCTGAAGCTTGCCAGCGGCATTGCCCCGGTTTCCAAGATGCTCGCCAAGGGCATCACCGTCGGGCTTGGCACAGACGGCGCAACGTCCAATAACAACCTGGATATGCTGGAGGAAACCCGTCTGGCTGCCATGCTGCACAAGGGCATCACCTACGATCCGTTGTGCATCCCCGCCGCACAGGCCTGGGACATGGCGACTCTGCAGGGTGCCCGGTGCATCGGCTATCAAAACCTGGGCAAAGTGGAAGAGGGCTGGCTGGCAGACCTCGTCTTGTACGACATGGACAAACCGTACTGGTACCCACGCCACGACCGCATGAGCCTGCTCGTATATGCAGCCAGTGCCAGTGACGCAGACACGGTTATCGTCAACGGCAAAGTCCTGATGGAAAAGGGCGAAGTCAAGACGCTCGACGCAGAAAAGATTTATGCAGAAGCTGGCGCCGTTGCAGCCAGACTGACAAAAAAATAAGTACTGCATAAGCAGCACGGAGGCGAAACACTATGGCTAAAATCGTAAGCAAGACCAAAGTTTCCCCTGCGGTCTACGAACTGGTCGTACAAGCACCCTTGATTGCGCGTAAATGCCAACCGGGGCAGTTTGTCATTGTCCTGTCCGACTCGGAGAGTGAACGTGTGCCGTTCACCATAGCCGATTTTGACCGGGAACGGGGAGAAATCACCATGATCATCCAGGAAGTCGGCAATACCACCCGCCATATTTGCGAGGATTTCGGCGTGGGAGACGACCTGGCGAACATCGTCGGCCCTCTGGGACGCCCCTCGGAAATGAAAAAGTTCGGCACTGTCGTCTGTGTGGGCGGCGGTATCGGCGTGGCCCCGGTTTATCCCATTGCCCGGGCGTACAAGGCGCTGGGCAACAAAGTGATTTCCATTATCGGCGGCCGCACGAAGGAGCTTGTCCTGTGGGAAGATAAGATGCGTGCCGTCAGCGATGAACTGATTGTCTGCACCGACGATGGCAGCTACGGCAGGAAAGGCTTCGTGACACAGCCCCTGCAGGAAATGCTGGAAAAGGGAGAACATATCGACTATGTCATCACCATCGGCCCTGTCGTCATGATGCGCAATGTAGCCCGCACGACGGAACCGTTCCACGTGTACACAGCGGCCAGCCTGAACACGATCATGGTTGACGGCACGGGAATGTGCGGCGGCTGTCGTGTCCGTGTAGGCGGCGAAAACAAGTTCGCCTGCGTGGATGGTCCGGAATTTGACGCGCACAAGGTGGATTTTGCCAACCTCATGCAGCGCCAGCAGATGTATAAAAGCCAGGAATCTATTGAATGGGGCTGCGGAGGCGATTGCAAATGCTTAAAGTAAACCGTCATGTCATGCCGGAACAACCGGCAGAAGAACGCCGGCACAATTTCAAAGAAGTCGCCCTGGGATTTGACGAAGATACGGCGGTGGAAGAGGCACAGCGCTGCCTGAATTGCCCGAAACCCCGCTGCGTTGGCGGCTGTCCGGTCAATATTTATATTCCCAAATTCATTCATGCCGTGGCAGAGCGGAACTTTAAAGAAGCCATCCGCATTATTAAGGAAAAAAGCAGCCTGCCGGCCGTCTGCGGCCGTGTGTGCCCCCAGGAAAAACAGTGTGAAGGACGCTGCGTCCTCGGCATCAAGGGACAGAGCGTGGCCATCGGTGCGCTGGAGCGGTTTGTAGCCGATTATGCCCGCGAGCACGGCTATGACGATGCTGAAGTGCCGCAGGTTCCCAAGAAGGGGAAGAAGGTCGCCGTCATCGGATCCGGCCCGACAGGGCTGTCCTGCGCCGGTGCCCTGCAGCAGAAGGGGTACGACGTGACCATCTTCGAGGCATTTCATATTCCCGGCGGTGTGCTCATGTACGGCATTCCCCAGTTCCGTCTGCCGAAGGAAATCGTGCAGCATGAAATCGACGGCTTGAAAAAAATGGGCGTCGAGATCAAGACGAACATGGTCATCGGCCGTACCTTCACGATTGATGAACTGCTTCACGAAGAAGGCTATTCGGCCGTTTACATCGGCACCGGTGCCGGCCTGCCTCACTTTATGCATATCGAAGGGGAAGACCTGAACGGAGTGTACGCAGCCAATGAATTTCTGACCCGTGTCAACCTGATGAAAGCGTATACCTTCCCGAAGGCCGCTACTCCCGTCTATGCCGGCAAGAGAGTCGCTGTCGTCGGCGGCGGCAACGTCGCCATGGATGCGGCTCGTACGGCCCTGCGTCTCGGCTCGGAAAAGGTCTATATTGTGTATCGCCGCAGCGAGGAGGAACTGCCGGCCCGTAAGGAAGAAGTGGCCCATGCCAAGGCAGAGGGCGTGGAATTCTATCTTCTGAACAACCCCGTCCGCATCCTCGGAAACGACAAAGGCTGGGTGACGGGCATGGAATGCGTCAAGATGGAATTGGGTGAACCCGATGCCAGCGGCCGCCGTTCGCCTCATGTCATCGAAGGTTCGAACCACATCCTGCCAGTCGATGAAGTCATCATGTCCATCGGCCAGGGAGCCAATCCCCTGATTTCCGACACGACGCCGCACCTGGAAATCAATAAGAAAGGCAATATCATTGCCACGGAAGACGGCGCCACGAGCATTCCCGGTGTATTCGCCGGCGGTGATATCGTGACCGGCGCGGCTACGGTCATTTCGGCCATGGGCGCCGGGAAGCGCGCTGCCGAAGCCATTGATGCCTATTTAACAAAAGAGGGATCTCATGCGTAATCATACATTCCTGGCGGCTGCCCTCAGCCTTTTCCTGGGAGCAGGAACCGCCGCAACGGCTTGGGGCGCCCCGGCCTACAGGGACGCCGATTCGGGGTTCCGCCTGCGGCCGCCCGAAGCCTCCGTCCGTATGGCCGGTAAGGACTTCTACGGATACGTTGTGCCCGATATGCCGGATGAACAGCCGGACGAATCGGAAACAGCCGCCAAGGCGCGCTACGATCAGTCCCTGACCTGTACGCTCTATGCAGTTCCTGCGGCCCAGGTGGAAGCAGCTACGGGCAAGCCTTTCTCGACGGAGGAATTTTTGCGCTACTACGAGAACCTGGCGTTGATGGAGCGGAATAATATCGATCCCAACAAAATCTCCTACGTCCTCTATGACCTGGAAACCTACCGGATACCGGAGAATGGGGACGGGAAGAGCGGGGGAGCTGCGGAAACGCGCCAGGCACAGGCCTCGCCTTCTCCCTTGGCCCTCGTTCCGTCCGATCTCCTGGATAATTCCGACGTAAGCCTGTCCACGACGAAGAAAAATGGCAATCCCTACGTTGTCATCCATTTTGTGGAGAAATTGCCGTCGCAAAAGGAAGATACATCCGACGGAGAGTTTGAACGTCATGACATGGAACTGGCTCTGACGAGCGCCAATGATGTGTTATACATCGCTACGACGGCCTATATGCTTCCGAATCTGAACAATCAGAAGGAATACTTGCAGAAAGATTACACCATGCTGAAGCGGCCCAAAGTGGCCAAGCAGCTGACAGAGGATAACGAGGCCGTCCTGCAGAAACACCGCGAAGACCGGGATGCTTTTCTGAAAAGCATTGCCCTGTTCCCACCGGAACAGGATCCGCAGCCTTTCGGATACACCGATCCGGCCACGAAGCAATTCCAGCCGTTGGGAAAAGACTGGGTCTATTTCCAGGGCGACTTGAGCCAGGTATACCAAAAAGATGAAGGAAATACTGTTGTAACGCTGGCTGTCAAAGGCATGTCGCTTCCCAAACTCTACGGAATCTTCGGGGACACACTGGCAACGACGAATTACGGCAAAGAATCAGGCAGCCTGGAACCGGACGTGCTTTGGAAACGGCAGATGAGTGATTATCCGGCCATGCTGTACAGTTATTATGGCAAATATCCGGAATCCCTGGAACGAAAATTGAAAAAGACACGTCAGAATTTAAAATGGATGGGCCTCGTAGCTGATGTTGGAATCAACATGGCTTTCCGTTCCGAACGGGCCAAAAAGTATTTGGAAATGTCAGAGCTCCACACAAGGCAGCAGGATTTAGGAGACGCCATGCGGGTTTACTTGAGCGGAACAGGCAATCTGCTGGATCAGAATCAGAAAGGGAAAAAATATCCGTTCCAATTAAACGGTCAGGTGACATTCTGGACAGACAAAATGAGTGTAAACCTATTGACCCGTACAGGAAATGAGCCCTTGGAACCCGACATGAAAAATCTGGTGCTATGGTCCGTGAAAAAATAACGTTACCGAGATAAGCGAAATAAATTATTAAACGGCAGGCAATCCAAAAACAAAAAGAAGGGTAAACTACTTCTACACAGCTGAAAATTTACCAATTAAACGCCTCTCTAAAAAACGACCTCGTAAAATCGTTTTTGAGAGGCGTTTTATAGTGAAGACGAGTAACTTATCGAATTAATCATCAAAAATCGTCTACGGCCGTTTTATGACGTTGAAAGAAGTAAAATAGGAAAAGAGGAACCGAAGGACCGAAACGGACTGCCACGGCAGCCTCTCTTTTACTCTAGATTTTACATAATATATATTATCGGACGTAAAATAACAAAATAAGCAACCGCCCGTCCGAAACTCCCTTTTCACTTTTTTCCTCTTATAAGCAAACACTTTTGAACAGATGTTTGACACACTCCATTTTGTTTGCTATAATTGTTGCAAAGATAACTTGGTATTTTTGGAGCTCATTTTATTCCTTATTTACCTTGTTCATTCTGTTTCGTTTATCAACTTACAACCGGGGGGTTTTCACATGGGCAGACACAAGAACAGGATACCGGAAGATTTTGACGGTGTCTACACAGAGGATATGCTGACCGATCGGCAGCGTCAGGTCCTGGATTACATTCGTTCCTATTCGATGGAAAAAGGATATCCTCCTTCTGTACGTGAAATTTGTAAGGCTATTGGGTTGTCTTCCACAGCCAGTGTGCACAATCATTTGCGGAATTTGCAGGCCATGGGCTTTATCCAGCGCGATTCCGCAAAGCCGCGCGCTATTGAATTGAAGCAGGATGCTTCCTGGCGCAATAAAACAGTTGTTCCTGTGCCGCTTGTAGGTACGGTTACAGCCGGGAAACCAATTCTGGCAGTGGAAAATATTGAAGAAACCTACCCCATCCCGAAAGATTTGATCGGAACTTCCGAGGATGTGTTTATGTTGTCGGTCAATGGCGACAGTATGATTGGTGCCGGGATTCTGGATCATGATTATCTTGTCGTCCGTCAGCAGAATTACGCCAACAACGGCGATATTGTTGTTGCTCTGATTGATGGAGATGCAGACGGTCCGCGTACGACGGTGAAACGGTATTTTAAAGATTTAACGAAAATTCGTTTGCATCCTGAAAATGAAAAGTATAATGATATTATTGGCACCGATAATATTCATGTCATTGGAAAAGTCATTGGTGTCTTCCGCATGTTGTAAGTAAAAATAAAATACACATAAAAAACAGGACAGGTCATTTAGGCCTGTCCTGTTTTTTAGTTCTTTTCCATCATAATGACATCGTTTCGATGTTATTATGATATTTTTTAGGTGTTTTTATGACGTTATTTGACGGATTTATTCTCTCAAGCTCCTCAAATATCCGTATAAATCCCCTGATTCTCCCCGGCTTTTCCAATCATCCGGGCCGCTTCCATTAAGGCCAGCATCCCGTGCTCATAGGTCAAACCGCCCTGCAGGTATACATTATAGGGTTCCCGCATGGGTCCGTCACAGCTCAATTCAATAGATGCCCCCTGAACAAACGTTCCTGCAGCCATAATAATCGGATCGGCATACCCCGGCAGTTCGCCCGGCACGGGAACGACGTGGGCGTCTACAGGCGAGTTTGCCTGGATGGCCTGGCAGAACTTTTCCAGTTTTTCCGGTGTATGGAGCGTAATACACTGAATAATATCATGACGCAGAATATCCGATGCCGGCTTGACTTCGTAGCCGAGCCGTTCGAAAATCGCCGCACCAAAGATGGCCGTTTTCACAGCCTGCATGACAACGTGCGGTGCCAGAAAGAGTCCCTGGTACATCTCCCGGGCCGTATCGCCCAGGGTGGCACCCATCTCCCCTGCCAATCCGGGCGCCGTGAGCCGGCAGGCCGCATTGTAGACCAAATCTTTCTTCCCGACGATGTAGCCGCCGGTCGGGGCCAGGCCGCCGCCGAGGTTCTTGATCAGCGAACCGGCCATCAAATCGGCTCCGACATCAGTCGGTTCAATCTTTTCCGTGAATTCGCCGTAGCAATTGTCCACGAAACAGATGACATCCGGGCGGGCCCGTTTGATGGACTTGATCAACGCGCCGATAGAAGCGACGTCCAACGTGTCCCGGACATTGCTGTACCCGCAGGAACGCTGGATGTGGATCATACGTGTATGTTCTGTCATCGCTTCCCGCACGGCGCGGATGTTGATCTTGCTGCCGCGCATCTTGATTTCCTTGTAATGAACACCCATGTCGACCAGCGATCCCCGGACTGCGTGCGGTACCCCAATAATCGTCTGCATCGTGTCATACGGCGTTCCTGTTGCCGCGATGACTTCGTCGCCGGGACGCAGGTTCCCCAGCATGGCCACAGCCAGGGCGTGGGTGCCGGATACGAACTGGGGACGCACCAAAGCAGCTTCTGCGTGGAAAATATCCGCAAAAATCTCATCCAGCTTGTCCCGTCCCACGTCATCGTAGGCGTACCCTGTTGTCGGCTTCAGATAATAATCCGAAACCATGTTCGAACGAAATGCATCGACAACTTTGTGGGTATTGTAAAACGCAATTTCATCATAATAGTGGTTTTGCCGCGCCACTTTGTCCATGGCGTACTTTTCCAGGTCCGTAAACGAGATAGTGCCTTCACGTTCGGAAATCAACATTGTCTTTGTGTCACCTTTTTCTTTCTGTTATTTTTTGAGATAGGCCTGCCAGCGGGCAGCCTCTTCCACATCGAGGCGGACGGTCACTTCCGTTCCCTCTGCCCCGTAGTCCTCCGAAAGGACGGTGCCCAGGGTGTGCAGGCGGGCGGCCTTCGCCGACTCCGCATAGGGAATGACCAGGGTCACTTCAATGGATTTCATGCGGAGATGTTCCATGATGAGGTCCAGCAGCCGGTCGAGTCCCCGGCCCTGGCGGGCGGAAATGCAAACGCTGTCCGGCTCCCCTGCCAGCTGCGCCGGCAAAGCTCTGTCCTCGGGTAATTTATCGATTTTGTTATACACGGTCAGGATTGGTTTATCCTTCACGCCGATTTCTTCCAGCACCTGGTAGACCGCAGCACTTTGTTCCTTGTACAAAGGATGGCTCACGTCGACCACGTGCAGGAGAAGGTCTGCCTCCAGCGCTTCTTCCAGCGTGGATTTGAAGGCAGCCACCAGCTGGTGCGGCAGACGCTGAATGAAGCCGACCGTATCGGTCAGGATGGCTTCCCGCTTGTCGGGCAGTTCGAGCTGCCGCGTCGTCGGATCCAGCGTGGCGAACAACTGGTCCTGGGCGTACACGTCGGCCTTGGTCAGCGTGTTCAGGAGCGTCGACTTGCCGGCATTGGTATAGCCCACCAGGCTGATCGTCGGCACGCGGTTCCGCGACCGGTTGGAACGATGGAGCTGCCGCACGTTGGCAACTTTATCGATGCAGCCCTTGATATAGGCAATGCGGTCCCGGATGACGCGCCGGTCTGTTTCCAATTTCGTTTCGCCGGGTCCGCGCGTTCCAATACCGCCGCCCAGACGGGACAGGGTCAGCCCTTGTCCCATGATGCGTGGCAGGGAATATTGCAGCTGTGCCAGTTCGACCTGCAGCTTTCCTTCGTTGGTCCGGGCACGCTGGGCGAAAATGTCCAGAATGAGCGCCGTCCGGTCCAGGACTTTAATGCCCAGGGCCCGTTCCAGGTTCCGCTCCTGCGCCGGGGACAACTCTTCGTCGAAGACGGCCATGTCGATGTCTTCCTGTTGCGCGTAAAGGGCCAGTTCCCTCACCTTCCCCCGGCCGATGAAAAAGCCCGGATCCGGCTTGGGCCGTTTCTGGTTGAACACGCCGATAACGTCGGCACCGGCCGTCTTAGCCAGCTGCCGCAGTTCTTCCAGGGAATCTTCCGACGTCCAGAGGGTGCGGCCCGGCTTGCCGTATTCCATGCCGATCAGGATGGCACGTTCCTTCCGTTCTTCCGTATTCTTTTCCGTCCCATCGCCTTCGGAGAGCAGTTTCTCCGAGGTCTTCACCAGGTTCGGGAAAAAGAGATCTTCCAGATCAGCTGCCGTGATGGGGCCATATTCCTGGACTTCGAAGTCTTCCTTCTTGTCCCGTCCTGTAATGATGGCAAAGTCAAGTTTCGAACGGGCCGGATCGGAATCCTGCACGCCGATGGCTGCCATCAAATCATACCGGTTATTCCGCAGTGCCGACAGGTCGACGCCGCTCAGCCGTTCGTCCCCGCCGGGATGTGTATGGATGCAACGGATACCGCAAAGGCGGTTGCGGCCGCGGCGGGTCTCTACATCCGGCAGTGTCACGGATCCATTGTCCCCGACAGCCACACTGACCACTTTGCCGTGGCGATCCACGTAAATATTGACTTCCCGGTTGATGGCCGCCGTAATAGACGCCATCTGCGTCAGTCCTTCTTCTGTCAGGACCTGCCAGTCGGGAATCTGTAAATCGTACAATTGTTCGAGAGCTGCGAGAACGGTATTTTTCAGACCATCAGTCTTACCAAGGATCTCACGCATGGGAACCCTCCTGTGCCTTCCCGGCACAACACCGTGCCCTCCGCTTATTTGCGGACGCGGGCCGGTTCGATATTGACTTTATAACCGCGGATACTGTTCTTGTGCATGACTGCCAGGACGCGTTCCGCTACATTTTCCGGAACTTCGACAAAGGAAAATTTATCGAAGATATTGACCAAACCGATGGAACGGGCCGGGATTTCCGCTTCTTTGGAAATCGTCCGGACCAGGTCCGGCACCGTCACCTTCTGGTTCCGCCCTACGTTGAGGAAGAAACGGACCATGCCGGGGCGGCCGCCCGTATGGGACAAATCACTCAGGGTAGACGAATCTTCCTGGATTTCCAGGGCCTTATTCCCCTCCTGCATCAGCTTCAAGGCCGCCGCCGCAATTTCTTCCAGCTCGTATTCCTTGCTCAGCGCCGTGACAATGGGCATATAATCGGCATAATTGTCCATTTCCAGCAGGCTCTGCATCTTGGAAATGATTTGTTCGCGCTGGTGTTCCAGCACATCCGTCGTCGTCGGCAGTTCCCGCCGGCGGATCCGCGTCCGGGCCACCCGTTCAATCAGCTTCAACTGACGGAATTCCCGGGGCAGGATAAAGGTCAGGGCAACACCGGCATTGCCGGCACGGCCCGTGCGGCCGATGCGGTGAACGTAGCTCTCCGGGTCCTGCGGGATGTCATAGTTGATGACGTACTGGACATTGTCTATATCCAGGCCGCGGGCGGCTACATCCGTGGCAATCAGGATATCCAGGCGGCCTTCGCGGAATTTTTTCATGACTCGGTCGCGCTGGGTCTGACTCAGGTCGCCGTGGAGACCATCCGCAATGTAGCCCCGGCTGGCCAACGCCGCCACCAGGTCGTCGACACCGCGTTTCGTCCGGCAGAAGATAATCATCTTGCCGTCGATGCCTGCGTCGAGCAGACGGGCAATGCCTTCAATCTTATCCCGTGTCTCAAAGTAATACTGTTCAATCAGGGGAACCGTAATCTCTTCCTTGTTGACCGTCACCATCTGCGGTGCCCGCATATACCGCTTGGTCAAACTCAGGATCGGCCGGGGCATCGTAGCAGAGAAAAGCATGGTCTGCCGCGTGGCCGGCACATGGTCCAGAATTTCTTCAATGTCATCGATGAAGCCCATGTCGAGCATTTCATCTGCTTCGTCCAGGACCAGATACCGCACATGATCCAGTTTAATCGTGCCACGGTGGATGTGATCCAGCAGACGGCCCGGCGTGCCGATGACAATCTGTACGCCGCTCTTGAGGGCGCGGATCTGCCGTTCAATAGGCTGGCCGCCGTAGACCGGCAGTGCCCGGAGATGCTTCGTCCGTCCGATGTTGCCGATTTCCTCTGCAACCTGGATGGCCAGCTCCCGCGTCGGGCTCAGAATCAGCGCCTGGATATGGCGATGGTCTTCAATCCCCTGTACGATGGGAATGCCGAATGCCGCCGTCTTGCCCGTGCCCGTCTGGGCCTGGCCGATAATGTCCTTTCCTTCCAGCAGCAACGGAACCGCCTGAAGCTGGATCGGAGACGGTTCTTCGAAGCCCATATCCTTCAGGGCCGTGACTACCCGTTTTTCCAAGACCAGTTCACCGAAATTTTCTGTCGTTGTCGTCATTTTTCTCCTCCATCAGCTTCTTGCTGCCGTTTTCTTTTCTTTGCTTCCCGTTCTGCCGCTTTTTCCTTCTTGCGGCGGGATTGTTCTGTCGCTTTCCGGTCCTCGTCCGTAGCCTCCAGGTGCCCCTGCACCCGGTCATAGGCAAGGCCGATGGCGGCCATGGCCGCCCGGAGCTTGATCTGCTTCCGGCTGCCGTTGAACCGGAACTCCCGGCACAATGTTCCGTCCTGATCAGCGACGGCCATGTAGACCAGCCCCACCGGTTTTTTCTTTGTGCCGCCGCCCGGACCGGCCAGCCCTGTAATGCTTACTCCATAATCGGTACCCAGGGTTTCCCGGACGCCTTCCGCCATCTCCCGGGCAACTTCGGGACTGACGGCGCCCTTGCGATCCAGGTTTGTCTTGCTCACGCCCAGCGTACCGTGTTTGACTTCGTTGGTATAAGAAACAACCGAACCCTTGACATAGTTCGAACTGCCCGGCACGTCTGTCATCAGGCTGGTGACCAGGCCGCCCGTGCAGGACTCGGCAAAGGCAATCTGCTTCCCCTGCTCCTGCAGTTTCCGGCCCAGCACCTCGGCCAGGCTGTCGTCGTCATAGCCGTACACATACGGGCCGATGATGCTCTCGATGGCATACTGGATCCGCGCAATCAACGCGTCGGCTTCGACGGCCGAAGGAGCCTTCGCCGTCAGGCGGATCAAAATTTCACCGTGACGGGCATACAGCGCAATGGTCGGATTGTTCTGGTGGACGATCAGGTCGTCCAGCAGCTCTGCCACGCGCGATTCCCCCAGGGAACGCACTTTCAGCGTGTGGGATTTGATAATGCCCAGCTGCCCGTACTTTTTCTCCAGATACGGGAACAACTCATGCTCGCAGACATGCCGCAATTCGTACGGCGGGCCCGGCAGCAGCACAAAAACCGTGCCGCCTTTGTCCTGCAGGACGAGTCCCGGCGCCGTGCCGACATCATTTTTCAGCACGACGGCACCGCTCGGTACCATCGCCTGTTTGTCATTGTTTTTGGTGGGGCACCCATGACGGCGCGTCAAGAGTTCCTGGATGTGGTTCCACACTTCCAGGTTCATGAGCAGAGGCACGCCGCAGTACGCAGCCACCTCTTCCTTGGTGATGTCTCCCCGCGTCGGTCCCAGTCCGCCCGAAGTCACAACGAGATCAGCCCGGCCTGCGGCAATCCGCAGCGCTTCGCGAAGCCGCTCCGGATTGTCCCCCACGGTGGTCTGGTAGAGCACATCAAAACCACGGCTGTTCAGTTCCTGGGCGAGATAAACGAAGTTTTCGTTCACGATTTCACCCAGCAGCAGTTCCGTTCCTGTCGTAATCACTTCTACCCGCATGGTACATCCCCTTCTCTTTGGAACGCCGCCGTCTCAGTTGTCGACGCGTAGCGCCACTACATCATAATCGAAGCCCTGATCCACACGGACGCGGATAAAGTCGCCCGGATGCAGGCCCGGTGCGTTTTCCACGTAAATCATGCCGTCAATATCCGGTGCTTCCCGGTAAGAGCGGGCTTCGGCGAGGTCCTCGCCGTCTTCGTTGTATCCTTCGACGAGAACTTCCAGTTCCTTTCCTTCCAGGTCCTTGTGGATTTCCTCCGAAATACCGGCCTGGATAGCCATCAGTTCATTGTAGCGGTCTTCCTTGACCTCTTCCGGAATCTGGTCCGGCAGGGAGGCAGCCACTGTATTCTCTTCGCGGGAATACGGGAAGACGCCGGCGTTTTCGAAACGCTGTTCTTCCACGAAGCGTTTCAGGATGTCGAAATCTTCTTCCGTTTCTCCCGGGAACCCGACGATAAACGTCGTACGGATGACAATGTCCGGAATCCGCTTGCGCAGTTTGGCCAGCAGCTCTCTGGTGTGTGCCATACTGTCGTGGCGGTTCATGGCCTTCAACAACCGTTCGCTGGCATGCTGCAGCGGAATGTCTACATAGTGGCAGAGTTTCGGCAGGGTGGCAAACGCTTCAATCAATTCGTCCGTAAACGTATTCGGATACAGATACAGGACGCGGATCCAATGGATGCCGTCGATGTCATTCAGATCCCGGAGTAATTCTGCCAGACGCAGCCGGCCGTACAGATCCGCGCCATACACCGTCGTATCCTGGGCCACGACAATCAATTCCTTGACGCCGCGGGCCGCCAGGTCCTTCGCTTCGGCCAGCACCTGTTCATAGGGCTTGCTGACGTACGGTCCCCGGATCAGGGGAATGGCGCAATAGGAACAGCGATTGTTGCACCCTTCGGCGATTTTCAGATAGGCGCTGTACGGAGTTCCTGTCAAACGGCGGGGATCCGGCGCCACACCGCCGGGACGGACCTCCTGTTCCGCGGCGCCTTCCCGGACCGGAAGAGGTTCCACGGGGCCGTCGGCCCAGTCGTTTTCGCGCAGATGGAGCACGCGCTGGCCCGCCAATACTCTTGATAACACGCCGTCAATGTCTTTGAAAACATTCGTTCCGACCAGGGCGTCCACTTCCGGCATTTCCCGGTACAGATCCTCCGCATAGCGCTGGGCCAGGCAGCCCGTCACGATCAGCTTGCGCAAGGGACCGCTCTCTTTGTACCGCGCCATGGACAGGATATTGTCGATGGATTCCTGTTTGGCCGTCTCAATAAAAGCACATGTATTGACAATGATGACCTCCGCTTCCGCGGGATCATTGGTAATTTCAATATCGTATTTTGCAATAATACCCAGCATGACCTCGGAATCAACGAGATTCTTCGGACAGCCGAGGCTGACCATTCCTAGCTTCACTGTGTTACCTCCGGGGTATCTAACCGTATTTCCTTCATCCAAAGATCGGCCAGCCGGTCCACGGCGTCCTGTCCTTTATAGAAAGTGTTCAGCCAGAGGACATCGGGATTGGCCACCGGACCGCTCTTCCCTTGCGGCAGGACGGGCAGGAACCCGCTTCGTGCTGTGACCAGGACGGTCCGGGCCGCCGGCTCCTGCAGGAGCCAGTCGATAAACCGGGCAGACGCTTTCCCTTTGGTACTGCCCTTGCTCAGTGCCACGCCGTACAGGTCGACCGGCGTTCCCTCACTGGGAATCAGGGCGTAAGCAGGAAAATCGTTCTGTAAATATTTGAAAACCTGGCTGCGCCGTGTAATGGCGATGTCTGCGTCTCCCGTGACAGCCATGCGCACCGGGCTGATCGGGTACTTGGAGAACTGCCGGATCATGGGGCGCAGTGTGCGGAAATACGCCAGGCAGGCGTCCTGTCCCATGCGGGACGAAAGGGCCGCCAGAAAATGTTTCGTCGACGGGGAATTCGTCAGGTTTTCCATGGCGATCCGTGCCGAAGACAAGGTTGTCAAATCCATCCAGTGAGCCAGGTTCCCCTGCCCCAGTTCGCGGGAATAGGCTTGATTGACCAGCAGGACGGCGGGATCGTAGAAAGCACCGATCCACAGATCCTGCGGATCCCGCAGCTGTACCGGCAGCCGGTCTCCCGACTCGGACTTGACAGGCTGGAGCGCACCCTGCGCCGCCAGCTGCTGCAGCCGGTCCGTTCCCGCCAGGATGACATCGGCCTGGGCGGGATCACTGTCCTTTTTCGCCACACGTACGGCGAGTTTGTCTTTCTTGTCAAGGCGGCTGTTGTAGCTGTCCGCCAGGGTTTGGACGAAAGATTCGTCCAGATCGCTGTACAGGATAACCGTGTGGGCCTCGTCCGCCTGCTCACCGCAGCCGGCCGTCAGGGCCGCTGCCCAGAGGACACCCAGGCAGCACAGCCATAACAACTTCTTCATGCAAAACTCCTCATCTTGTACGTTTTCCCTTTCCGGGCCGTGCGGAACGTCTGCTTCCGCCACGGGATTCGGATCCACCGGCAGGGCGTCTGCCGAACCGGTTCTCCGGGCCGGGATGACGCGGACGGACCGGACCGGGTCCATCGGGCGGCACCAGGCATTGGCGGCCGTGTCCGATCAGATCTTCCCGTCCCGCCTGCCGCAGCGCTTCCACTACCAGGCGGTAGTTGCGGGGATTCGTATACTGCATCAACGCACGCTGCATCGCTTTTTCGTGGGGATTCCGGGTCACATAGACCTTTTCCATTGTATAGGGATCGACGCCGGAATAATACATGGCCGTCGAGGCACTGCCCGGCGTCGGAATGAAATCCTGTACCTGCTCCGGACGGCGGCCCGTGTCCCGCAGGAACTCAGCCAGCTCCACGGCATTCCGCAAGGTACAGCCTGGATGACTGGAAATAAAATACGGAACCAGATACTGTTCCTTTCCGATTTCCCGGTTTTTCTTCTGAAATTCGCGGACAAACCTAAGATATACCTCTTTGCCGGGTTTTCCCATCCGTTTCAGGACCGGCGGCGCAATATGCTCCGGAGCGACCTTGAGCTGGCCGCTCACGTGGTACCGGCACAACTCGTCGAGAAAATCCCGCTTCTTGTCCGCCAGCAGGTAATCGTAGCGGATACCCGAACGGATAAAGACTTTTTTCACGCCAGGCAGGGCCCGTAATTCCCGCAGGAGGGCCACATAATCACTGTGGTCCGCATCCAGGTTGGGGCACGGCTCCGGAAACAGGCACTGCCGGAAGCTGCATGCTCCCTGGGTCCGCTGCTTGGCACAGGCCGGATGACGGAAATTAGCCGTCGGCCCGCCCACATCATTAATGTAGCCCTTGAAATCGGGCAGTGTTGTCAATTCTCTGGCTTCCCGCAGAATGGAAGCATGGCTCCGCGCCTGGATAATCCGGCCCTGGTGGGCATGGATGGCGCAGAAAGAACAGCTGCCGAAACACCCGCGGCAGCTCACAATGCTGAACTTGACCTCTTCCAGGGCAGGGACCCCACCGGCGGCATCGTACATAGGATGCCACTGGCGCGTGTACGGAAGATCGTAGATGGCATCCATTTCCGCTTCCGTCAACGGCAGGACAGCGGGATTCTGGACGACATAGCGTCCCGGCGCCGTTTCCTGAACCAGGGTCTTTCCGTAAAACGGATCAAAATTTAAGTTCTGCAAATGATAGGCTTCGGCGAGCTTCACCTTGTCCCTGCGGATGTCTTCGTACGACGGCAGCAGGACATAATCTTCCACACCGTCCAGGCTGTCTGTGACAAAAGCCGTCCCGCGGATGTAATGGAGATCCTCGCCGGCAGCTCCTCCGGACAGATAGGCCGCCACTTCCCGGACTGCCTTCTCCCCCATGCCGCAGATTAACAGGTCAGCGCCGCAGTCCGCCAGAATGGACGGAAACAGCTTATCTTCCCAATAATCGTAATGAGCGAAACGCCGCAGGCTGGCCTCAATGCCGCCGATGATGACAGGCAGGTCCGGCCAGAGGCGTTTGGCCATGCGGGCATAGACTGCCGTAGCGTGGTCCGGACGGCGTCCCATGACGCCGCCTGGCGTGTATTTGTCGACGGTCCGCGGTTTGCGGGCTGCCGTATAATGGCAGAGCATGGAATCCAGGTTCCCGCCGCAGACCAGCACGCCCAGACGTGGCTTTCCCATGGCGGTCCAGGCAGACGGATCGTGCCAGTCCGGCTGGGCCAGGATGGCCACTTTGTACCCTTCCGCCTCCAGGACACGGCCAATCACCGCAGGAGCGAACGAAGGATGGTCGACGTAGGCGTCGCCGCTGACAAACAGGAAATCGGCCTGTTCCCAGCCACGAGCTTCCATATCTTCCCTGCAGACGGGAAGGAATTGTTGTGTCATAGAGACCTCATTTCTTCGGGTTGTTGTGTGCCGGGCCGAACGTCCGTTCCACTACCCCAGGCAGGGAAATAACGGGCAGTTTCGTCCCGTTGTGAATGATATCCAATCCCCGCGGATAGCCCATAACGACTGTCAGACTTTTGTCACTTTCAAAAGACCGCTTCTCCCCCTTGTCCAGCGTACCCGAGTACAGGACGCGGCCACCTGCTTCCTTGACTTCCAGCCAGCATTTATCGCGGGCCGCTCGGATTTCCAGGGTTGTCCGTTCTGCCTTGGCAGGTGCCGGCTGGTTCGTTACGGTTGCAGGCCGGGGCTCTTCCCTGGGCGGAGCTGCCGGCTCCTTATTTTCCGGGGGAGCCTGGTGTCCCGGCAGGAAAGAAGAAAACGACGGAAGCGGCAGAGACAGGGACGGACGGCCGCTGTAGAAATAGAACCCCGCCCCCAGGGCCAGAATGACCAGCACGGCCAGCACGGCGAACCATAAGGACTTATGGCTCGAGCCCATGCCGGAACCGGCCTCCCGGTCGGATTTAAACGACGGACGGATATGCACGTTGTGCGACTCCCGCACGGGCAGGGAATGTGTCTGCGATACTCCTTCCCCGCTATGAACCGCACGGTACTGCCGCACCAGCTCCATGCCGTCCAGTCCCAGAAAATTCCCGTACTGCCGGATGATACCGCGCACAAAGACATCTCCTGGCACTGCGTCGAAGCGTTCCTGTTCAATTGCTTCCAAATAATTCAGGCGGATGTTTGTTTTCCGCGCCACATCGTCCAGGGAAATTCCCTGTCGTTCCCGTGCTTCCCGGAGTGCTGCCCCGACAGAAGCCGCCCCGCCTGTTGTTTCTGTTCCCTGTCCGTTCTCCACGGACTTGTCAAATTCCGTTGTCATCATCGTCACCCTGCCTCAAATACAACTGTTCTACTTGCTGAGGACTCATCTTCAATTCCCGAGGTTTACTGCCTACAGCAGGACCAACAATACCCAATTCTTCCATGGTATCCACCAGGCGCGCTGCCCGGTTGTAACCGACACGGAACCGCCTCTGCAGCATGGATGCCGACGCCTGCCCCTGCTCCAGGACCACGCGGATGGCATCATCCAGCAGTTCATCCTGTTCGTCGGCGGCCACGTCCCCACCTTCGGAGGCTTTATTTCCATGACTGTCGCTGGGCAACTCCACCGACGTCACTTCGTCGCTGTATTCCACCGGAATCGCCTGATTCTTGATGAATTCCGTAATCCGGTTCAGTTCGGCGTCACTGACGAACGCGCCCTGCACACGCAGCGGCTTGTTCGTCCCGATGGGCGAAAAGAGCATGTCACCCTTGCCCAGCAGTTTTTCCGCACCGCCCATATCCAAGATCGTACGGGAGTCCGTCAAAGACGCCACGGCAAAGGCGATACGCGACGGAATGTTCGCCTTTACGATACCCGTAATGACGTCGACGGACGGGCGCTGCGTTGCCAGAACCAGGTGGATGCCACACGCACGGGCCTTCTGGGCCAGCCGCAGGATGGCATCTTCCACATCTGCTTTGGCCACCATCATCAAGTCGCTCATTTCGTCGATGACGATGACGATAAACGGCATCTTTTCCTTTGCCTGTTCATTGTACGCGCGGATGTCCCGCACATGATTGTCCGCAAAGGACTGGTACCGCCGTTCCATTTCCGCCACGGCCCAGTGAAGGGCCGACGCCGCTTTCTTGGCATCCGTCACGACGGGGACCAGCAGATGCGGAATGCCGTTATAGTTTGTCAGTTCGACGACCTTCGGGTCGACGAGGATGAGTTTCACTTCATCAGGCCGTGCCTTGTACAGGATACCTGCAATCAGCGTATTGACGCACACCGACTTGCCGCTGCCGGTGGAACCGGCAATGAGCAGATGAGGCATCTTGGCCAGATCGATCGTAATAATGTTGCCGCTGATATCCCGGCCCAGTCCGACGCACAGCTTGGACGGATCCTTCCGGACCGCCTCGTTGTCCACCACTTCCCGGAATTTGACCGGATCGTTTGTCGCGTTTGGCGCCTCGATGCCGATGGCAGCTTTCCCCGGTATGGGCGCTTCCACACGGACGCCCGGTGCTGCCAGGCGCAAGGCAATGTCATCAGCCAGGTTCACGACGGAACTGACTTTGACGCCAGGAGCCGGATGCAGTTCAAACCGCGTAACCGAGGGACCTCTCGTGGCATGGACCACTTTGGCATTGACCTTGAAATCAGCCAGCGTCTGTTCAAGGATCCGCACCTTTTCCGCAATTTCTTCCTGATAATTGCGCGGATCCGTTTTCACGCTCTCCTCCAGGAGGCTGAGCGGCGGGAATACGTACGCAGGCGCCGACGGCGTATCGTCACCGCCGTCCGTTCCTTCTTCCCCGTCCGGGACTATGCCCGCAGCGGGCACTCCCGTGCCCGGATTGGCAGCGTTCTTCCGGCCGGACTCCTGGTCCGCCGCCGGAACGTCCTGTTCCGATGCCGCAGAGCTGCCTTGCTCCGGACCGGTTTCACCCGGCATGGCAGCTTCTTCCGTCGCAGCCCGAGCAATTTTCATGGCATTGTCTTCTTCCTGCTGTGCCGGGAAAGGTTTCAGCACGGCTCCTGCTTCCTTCAACGGTCCTTCCGTCGGAAGCGTATCCGAACCAGCCCCCCCTCCTTTGTCCGGTTGATCGACAGAACGCGGGCGCAGGACCACCGTTTCCTGTGTTTCCGGGTAGATTGTGGACATTTCCGGCCGTTTTTCCAGCTCGCCCGCACGGTCACGACCAGCCGGCGGAGTCTGCTCCGGCGGCACAAGAGTCTGGCCCGTGGGCTGCCAGCGCTCTCCAGCAGGACGGGATACATATCCGTCTTCTTCCGCTTCTTCCCCCGTCGTCAGGCGGTGCCCGAAATCCAGAATGCGTTTGAATGCGCTCTTTTTGCGCAGCCCTTTGTTGAATTCGGAAAATTCCTCGTCCTGGTACACATCCAGGGAAGTCCGCCGTGGCGTTTCTTCTTTCCGCTGCGAGCGGGTGAACAGGGATGGCAGGTGCGTCTGCCTGTTCGTTTCGGCAGGACGTCTCCGTTCCGTCTCCGGCCGTTCTTCAGCCGGATGGGACACGTCCTCCTCTTCCACCGGTTCTTCCTCCTCTTTCCGTTCCTTGCGGAACAGGCCCAGATTCCACGCCGTGCCGAAAAGGCTGGCCAGAAGGCCCGCTATTACCACGACGGACGCACCCGTCACACCAAGCGCTTTCCGCAGCACGGAAAGCAGCAGGGCACCGGCCAGGCCGCCGCCTTCCGGCAGGAGGTGGGGCGTGAACAGATCATCGGCAGGAACAAAAGCATGCTGCAGGAGTCCCAGCAGACACAGATAGCCTGCCAGGAGAATCCAAAATCCCCTGGATGTCAGATAATTCCGCTGGGAAATGGCAAATCCGTAGCCGAAAGCAAGCAGGAACAGCGGAACAACCAGTGCTCCCAGGCCGAAGCCATAGCGGAGAAAATCCGCCAGGAGCGATCCCAGGGAGCCGTTTACGATGCCAAAATAGGAAAAGAGGCACAACAAGGCCAGGATCAACAGGACAACGCCTTTGATCCGCTTGTTGCGCCGTTTTTTCGCCATATGTGCTTCGTATTCTTCGGGGCGGGATATCATTGTTTTCCCCGTTTCCCTTGTCGTGCGTTTTTTGGTAGTCATCGGGGGTTCCTCAATATGACGTGGCAGGGACGAGTCTGAAAAAAGACCCGTCCCTGTCTATTTCATATTAAACTTCCATAATAATCGGCAGAATCATGGGACGCCGTCTCGTCTTGTCGAAGAGGAAGCGGCTCAGACTGTCGCGAATGGCGCCTTTAATAGCCGACCATTCCGTTACATTGTTGTCTTCACATTTATCCAGTGCGCTCTGCACCTTTGCTTTGGCCTGATCCATCAAGTCTTCCGCCTCGCGGACATAGACAAAGCCGCGGGACACAATATCCGGGCCTGCCATGACGCGGTTCGTCGCTTTGTCGATGCCGACGACGACAATCATGATACCGTCCTGCGACAACTGGCGGCGATCGCGAAGCACGATATTGCCCACATCACCGACTCCCAGGCCGTCAATCAGGACCTTGCCCGACTGAACTTTGCCGCTGATGCCGATATGATTGCGTGTCAGTTCAACAACGGAACCATTTTCAGCAATCACAATATTTTTCTTGTCCATGCCACGGGCCACGGCCAGTGCGGCATGCTTGATCAAATGACGGTATTCACCGTGCACAGGCATGAAAAACTTCGGCCGGACCAGGTTCTGCATGATTTTCAGTTCTTCCTGGCTGGCGTGCCCAGACACGTGAACGCCGTTCTCTTTTTCATAGACCACATCCGCGCCAAGCATGTACAGGTGGTTGATCGTATTGGACACCATCTTTTCGTTACCCGGAATCGGAGAAGCCGAAATAATGACCGTATCCCCGGGGACAATCGTTACCTTACGGTTTTCTCCGATGGACATGCGAGTCAGGGCCGACATCGGTTCGCCCTGGCTGCCGGTGCAGATGATGACAATCTTGTCGTTCGTATAATTCTTCGTCTCGTCGATGTCGATGATAGTTCCTTCCGGAACACTCAGATAGCCCAATTCCAGGGAAATCCGCACGACGTTCTGCATGCTGCGGCCAATGACGGCTACCTTGCGGTTATAGCGGACAGCCGTATCACAGATCTGCTGGATGCGGTGCACGTTCGATGAGAACGTGGCGATAATAATGCGGTTTTCCGCGTGGCGGAATTCGTTGTCGAATGTTTCGCCGACTTTCTTTTCACTCGGCGTGTAGCCCGGACGTTCTGCGTTGGTGCTGTCTGCCATGAGCAGCAGGACACCCCGGTCCCCGTACTCGGCAAACCGGTTCAATTCCATTACCTGGCCGTCTACCGGGGTCTGGTCGATCTTGAAGTCACCCGTGTGGACAATCAGGCCGATCGGCGTATGGATGGCCACGGCAATTGCGTCCGGAATGCTGTGGTTCACCCGCATGAATTCCAATTTAAAAGCGCCGGCACGGATACGGTCCCCCGATTTGATCGTGTTCAGGTTGGCCGTCGAAACACCGGCTTCCTCCAGGCGTCCTTCCAGGATGCCCAGCGTCAGAGCCGTCCCATAGACGGGCACATCAAGCTGTTTCAGGATATACGGAAGAGCACCGATATGATCTTCGTGGCCGTGGGTCAGGAAGATACCGCGTAGTTTATCCTGGTTTTCCACCAGATAGGTGATATCAGGAATCACCAAATCGATGCCGAGCATGTCGTCCTCCGGGAACATCAGGCCCGCATCGAGTAAAATCATGTCATTCCCATACCGGAACACGGTCATGTTTTTGCCGATTTCACCAAGACCGCCCAACGGAATGATATTTACTTTTCTCTGTGTTTTTTCCAAAACAATACCTCCAGATTTAATTTTTTCCGAACGAATGATTCTGTATTAAATAGGTAACGCAGCCGTTCAATTCACTCTCAGCCAATTATACCGCAAACAACGGCCAAAAACAATTGTTTGTTCCTGCTCCCCTTTCTTAAATGTGAAATAAATGTGAAATACAGGGTATATTTTACATATAGAATCGTGTAACTTACAAAAAAAGAACTGCCCCTGCCGGGTTGGCAGGGACAGTGTTTGTAGAAACAGCATCGGAACTTTCGTTCCCAAATTCCCGTGTCCGGGAGAATTTCAACAGAATTGCATTCCGTCAGTCTTCGCCGCGATTCGGCAGCGGGCCGCCGGTGTTGCGCTTCTGCCACAAAAAGGCGAGTACGAGGATGGCGACGCCGGCCAGGTCCGTATAAGTACCCGGAACGATCAGGCAGAGCCCGCCCAGGAAGAAGACGATACGCTGGGGAATCGTCAGGACATGCTGGCAGAAACCGATCATGGCAAGAGACAGGCCCCACATACCGCAAATAGCCGTTATGGTGGAAAGCATCACTGTCATAAAGGTTGCGTTGATCATCAGCAGCTCCGGTGCCAGTACGAAAATGTACGGCACGATAAAGGCCGCAATAGCCAGCTTCGCTGCGTTGACGCCCGTCTTCATGGGGTTGGCCCCGGCGATACCGGAACCGGCATAAGCCGCCAAGGCAACAGGCGGCGTCACGTCAGCGACGATACCGAAGTAGAAGGCGAACATATGAGCCGCCAGGACCGGTACATCCATCTGAACCAGGGCCGGTGCGGCGATGGTCGACGTGATAACGTAGTTGGCCGTCGTCGGAACGCCCATGCCCAGGATCAGGGATGTAATCATCGTGAAGAACATAGCCGGAATCAACTTGCCGCCGGCCAGATCCAGCAAGGCCGTCGCAAGCTTCAGGCCGACGCCCGTCTTGGTAACAACCCCGATGATGATACCCGCCGTAGCGCAGGCAATGAGCACGCCCAGGACGCCTTTCGACCCATTGATGAGCCCGTTGACGAAGTCCTTGAACGTAATACGTGTGCTCTTCCGCAGGCAGGCGCAGACGATGGTCAGCCCGATGGCGTACAGGGCCGCACGCATAGGAGTATACCCGGCAACAAGCAGGTAGACGATGACAACCAGGGGAATGGCCAAATGCCCTTTTTCCTTCAGCAAAGGACCGAATTTCGGCAATTCCTCGCGCGGCGTACCCTTCAAACCATATTTCTTGGCTTCATAATGGACGCCGAGCCAAATGCCCGTATAATACAGGATGGCCGGAATAATGGCTGCTTTAACAATATTGATGTACGGAGTGCCGACGAATTCCGCCATAAGGAATGCCGCCGCACCCATGACCGGAGGCATGAGCTGGCCGCCCGTGGAGGCTGCCGCTTCCACAGCGCCGGCGAAAGAAGGACGGTACCCCAGTTTCTTCATCATCGGAATGGTGAAAGACCCGGTGCCGGCCACGTTGGCAACGGACGAACCGGAAACGGTACCCATCAGGCCCGAGGACAGGACGGCGACTTTCGCAGGACCACCGACGGCCCACCCTGCCAGGGCGTTGGCCAGATCAATGAAGAAACGCCCCAGGCCGGTCGCTTCCAGGTAAGCACCGAACAGAATGAACAAATAGATAAAGGTCGACGAAACACCCATGGGCACGCCGAAAATTCCTTCCGTCGTAAAATAAAGGTGGCTGACCAGTTCATCAAACCCGACACCGCGATGTGCCATGATACCCGGCATATACGGGCCGAGGAATGCGTACCCTATAAAGACCAGGGCCACGATAATCATCGGCCAGCCGACCGTACGGCGTGCCGCTTCCAGCACGAGAACCGTACCTATCAGGCCGATGATGATGTCTGTCTGCGTATTCATGCCGGCACGCAGGACGAGTTCCTGATATTCGACGACCAGGTACATGGTGGCACCAACACTGAGGATGGCAAACACCACGTCCAGGGGGTTCATTTTCTCCCGGGACCAGGACTTGCGGGCCGGATACAGCAGGAAAATCAGGCACAGGCCGAAGGCCAGGTGGATCGTACGCTGCAGGTGGGCGTCCAGGACGCCGAAGATGGCAGTGTACAGCTGGAAGATGGCAAACAAGATACAGATGGCTGAAATCACAGTACCCCAAAATCCCTTGGGATTCCTGGTATTGGACTCTTTATCGTATTTTTTTAACACTTCGTCGGCGGACATCTCCGCCGGTGTGGTAGTATTTTTTGTTTCATCAGACATATCATCCTCACATCCTTTCCTTGTTATTGGGTTCCCACAGGACAAAACCGTCGGGAACGTCCCACGGGGTATTACAACAACCAGAACTGATACCGTTTCAAAGCCCGGACCGTGACCAGGGTTCCCTGGCCATACAAATCGCAGAGGTCATACTGCTGGTCTCCGTGAAAAATTTTCGGGCGGGCCTGCACGGCTGTCCGGAAGCGCAGGATTTTATACGGACGATTCATCTCCATGTCGAACTTGCCCTGTTTGTCCAACGTCTTGAAACGACCTTCACCGGCGTCATACGGCAGCCCTACACCAAACGATTCATACACCGTATGGGTCATGACCATGGCATCCGGTCCGTCCACGCGGAAATATTCATCGCAGGGGGTCTGCTGCACGGAATGGGTGTAATGGTAGCGCCACTCCCCACCCTGTCCGACGACGAACGTCTGGGCCGGCTGGTTCGTTTCCGGAATAATTGCGATAATCAGCTGGTTTCCATACCATCCGAGCAGTACCAATAAAACAAAAAGCACTACTACAATCACAGAACCCGTTTTTTTGAAAAAAGACCGGGTCCCGGCGGGTGCCGGGGTCCGGTCTGTACCAAACTGGAACATTTGCTAAATTACTTTCCTGTCTTTGCCGGACGAGTGTTATTTTTCTTTAAAATACTTATCGGCACCGGCATTCAGCGGAATCGACATGCCGTCCTGGGCAGTAGCCTTCGTAATGTTCTTGCCTACATTATGCGCGGCTTTCATGCGGTCCAGGTTGGAATACAGGGCTTTCACAACGGCATAGCCCGTATCGGCGTCCATCTTGTCCGTGACGGCGAGCATGCAGCGGACAGCCACAGCCGGAGTATCCGCAGCAACCTTGTTGTAGGTATTGGCCGGAATGACGAGTTTCGTATAGAACGGATATTTTGCGATCAACTTATCTGCCATCGCTGCATCAACAGGGATCAACACAACTTCATGCTGCGTTGCCAGATCCTGGATAGCGGCGGTCGGATGACCGGCCGTTACGAAACCAACATCGACGTTGCCGTCCTTCAATGCGGAAGCGGCTTCACCGAAAGACAGATACTGTACTTTGATGTCGTTGTACGTAATGCCTGCTTCAGCCAGAATCTGGCGGGCGTTGGCTTCCGTACCGGAACCAGCAGCACCCACGGCGACGCGTTTACCCTTAATGTCGGCCAGAGTCTTGATGCCGGTCTTCTTGGTCGTAACAATCTGAATGGTTTCCGGATACAGGGTAGCCAGGCCTTTCAAATTGGCAACTTTTTTATCTTTGAACATTTCCGTGCCGTTCACTGCGTAGTAAGCAATATCGTTCTGGATAAACGCAATATCGACTTTGCCGTCCCGCAGCAGGTTGACATTCGCGACGGACGCGCCTGTCGACTGGGCCGAAGCATTGGCACCGGAAATATTCTTGTTCAGGATATCAGCCAGGGCACCGCCCAGCGGATAGTACGTGCCTGCCGTACCGCCGGTGGCAATGTTGATGAATTTCTTTCCGCCTTCTGCCGGTTTTGCATCCTTCTTGTCGCCACCGCCGCCGCAGCCTGCCAGGACTGAACCGATGACGCAGAATGCCATTAGGAACGCCAACAACTTTTTCATGTAAACCCCTCCTTGACACATAAACTGTTGCGTCGTGATTTTATATAAAATGCAAAGTTACGGCATTTTATACCAAAATTCCGACATACCTGATTACGGCTGATAGTACAGCTGTTTACTAAAAATTTCGATAAAGGATTGTAAACTCCTGCTAAACTAAACTAAATTCTTAAAAGTATGATGTATACAAAATGCAGGCTACCCCCTTTCCACAAGTGACCTTTTATGTTAAGATAGAAAACGAACTAAAATCTTAAAGGAAGTGTAATATAATGAACAGTTATTCCGTATATCAACTCCGGCTGGCCCGTACCCTCTACAACAACTTCTACCGCGCCCGCCTGAAAGACGCAAACGGCGAAGATGCCGGCCAGATCCTGATCGTCCCGGGCCTGCCCCTGGACCGCAGCCAGGTTCCGGCGGATGCGCCGGAAGCCAAGCCGTACCTGCTCATCATTGTGGAAGACGCCAACATCAATAAAAACAACGTCGTCGACTTTGAAGAAGGCGTTTCCCGTGCCGTCCTGGATAAATTCACCACGGAAACGATGAACTTCGAACATTGCGAATTTTACTATCCTTCGCCGGCCTTCTATTTCAACCAGGAGGAAGAATAACAAGTAAAAAACATAGGGATGCCTGCTTTACTGCCGTTCGCCATTGAAAGACAGTTCTGAAGATATCCCTTACACATCCCATTTTACGGCAGGATCACCGAGCCGTCAACAAAACTCCCCCGACCGGGTCGGAATTTACCGACCCGCCGGGGGAGTTCTTTTCTTTCTGTTACGTTGTTAACAAAACGACTGCAGCAGTTTCTCCTCAGCAAGTATGGCATTCGTCGTAAATGCCAGCCTTCTTGAGCACACGTACCGTCGTTTCACCGATCGTGGCAACCGTATCGGCCACTTCGATGCCGGCATCATTCAATGCCTTGATCTTACCGGCTGCAGTTCCCCTGCCGCCACTGATGATAGCACCCGCATGACCCATGCGTTTGCCAGGAGGTGCCTGACGGCCGCTGATGAAGGCAACCACAGGTTTCTTCATGTTCTCTTTGATCCATTCCGCAGCTTTTTCTTCCGCGTCGCCGCCGATTTCGCCAATCATGACGATAGCGTAGGTGTCATCGTCTTTGTTGAACGCATCCAGCGCATCAATGAAGTCGATGCCTTTGACAGGGTCGCCGCCCAGGCCGACGCACGTCGTCTGGCCGATCCCTGCACGGGTCAGCTGATACGTTGCTTCGTAGGTCAGGGTGCCGGAACGGCTGATAACGCCTACATGACCCTTTCTGTTGATATACGTCGGCAGCAGGCCGAGACGGCATTCATCGACCGTCAGGATGCCCGGGCAGTTCGGTCCCAGGAAAATCGTCTTCTTGCCCCGCAGATAAGCCCGTACCTTGATCATATCAAGGACTGGGATATGTTCCGTGATGCAGCAGACAAAGTCCAGTCCGGCATCAATAGCTTCCATGATGGAGTCCGCCGCAAAACGGGCCGGAACGTAGATGATGGAAGCCGTTGCACCCGTAGCTTCCACGGCATCGGCTACCGTATTGAAAACAGGGACGCCCAGCACCATTTCTCCGCCGTGACCAGGCGTAACACCGGCGACGATGTTCGTCCCGTAGTCCAGGGCAATCTGGGTGTGGAATTTGGCCTGGTGACCTGTAATGCCCTGTACCAGAACCTTCGTATCTTTATTGACATACACAGACATGATTAAGCCTCCTTCCCTTCTGCCAGTTTCGCTTTCGTCTCCGCAGCCAGTTTCACTGCGAGCTCAGCAGCTTCTTCCATCTTGTCCATGTTGTGGACCATGGGAAGGTTGGCTTCCTGAAGGATTTTACGGCCGGCCGTGACATTCGTGCCGTCCAGACGGGCAATTACCGGAACCTTCAACCCAATGACTTTCGCCGCTTCGACAATACCACCGGCAATAACGTCACACTTGTTGATACCGCCGAAAATATTGACGAAGACGCTGTGTACCTGGCCATCAGACTGCATGATGCGGAACGCTTCGGCAATCTTTTCTACCGTCGAATCGCCGCCGACATCCAGGAAGTTTGCCGGTTCGCCGCCGTAGAACTTAATCAGGTCGACCGTGGCCATCGCCAGGCCGGCGCCGTTGACCATGCAGGCGACATCGCCGCCCAGGTTGACATAAGACAACGATGCTTTTGCCGCATCACGTTCTTTCGGATCTTCTTCGCTTTCATCGCGCAGTGCGTAAATTTCCGGGTGACGGTAAATAGCACTGTCATCAAAGTTCAGCTTGGCATCGGTCGCTACAATCCGGTGATCCGCTGTCAGCACCAGCGGGTTCGTTTCCGCGAGGGAGCAGTCCTTCTCCACGAAGAGCTGATACAGGTTCTCCATGGTCTTGGCGACCTTGTTGATGGCATATTCCGGGAATTTCATACGGTACGCCATGCGTTTAGCCTGAAACGGCAGCAGGCCTACCGTCGGATCGATGTACTCGTAGTAAATGTGATCCGGATGTTCCTTGGCTACCGTCTCGATTTCCATGCCGCCGTCGGCGCTGCCCATCATGACAACGCAGGCCCTGTTGCGGTCGATGGTCATACCCAGGTAATACTCCTTTTCGATGTTGATGCCTTCTTCAATCAACAGGCGGTTTACTACCTTACCTTCCGGGCCGGTCTGGTGGGTGACCAGCCGTTTGCCAAGCAGCTGCGAAGCGCAATACTTCACTTCGTCGATCGTGTGGGCCAGCTTAACACCGCCGGCTTTGCCGCGGCCGCCCGCATAAATCTGGGCTTTCACCACAGCGACCGGGGAACCCAGGTCCTTCGCGATACGGGCTGCTTCTTCCGGGCTGAACGCCGCCCGACCGTTCGGTACGTCAATGCCGTACCATTTCATAATTTCCTTTGCTTGATACTCGTGAATCTTCAAGATGCATTCCCTCCTCTGAAATTTCAAAACTCTGGGAATTTACGGAATCTGTACAAACGGCCCACGGCCGGATTCCTCTTATTTTGCCTCCCCTTCCGCCTCCCGCAGCTCCAGGCTGCGGACGGAAATATTCACTTTCTGCACCTGCATGCCCGTCATGTGTTCTACCTTTTTCTTGATCTTCTGCTGCAGGATTCGTGAGACTTCGAATACCTTGACACCGTAATACAACACCAGTTCCACATGAACGGAGAGCCCACGGCTGTCCGAACGGCGCCGGACGTGGATGTAGTTGACGTGTGCCACGCCAACCATGCGTTCCACTATCAGGTTGATGATGTCTTCAATGACATAGTCGGAAATCAGGATGAGGCCATAGTAGCTGAAGGCCGGGCGGACGATGGAACGTCTGTCTGCTCTGTTCTTACTGTTCTTTGAAAACAGGTTGTACGGCAGATTGGCGAAAAAGCCGCCGAAATGCTGCTTCAACTCGACTGTCGGAACCGGCACGATGTGCTTCCCGTACCGGAGCCGTGCTTCGTGTGCCTTTTTGATCTCCTGTTTCGAGGCAATGTCCGTGATGTATACGGTTTTCAGTGGTTTCGGCAGGCTCAGGCGCGACGTAATCTTATCGATCATCTTGTCCGACGTCGCCAGAATCAACAGGCGCCGGATGCCGGACCGGGCCAGTGCCTGCCGGACTTCCGATGCATGGGCGTCGTCGTAGAAGATGGCGCGTTTAACTGCCTGCACACGGTTCTGCTCACTCTTCGCCGAAGTGCCGGCCAGGATTTTCGCACCTTCGATCAGAAGGCCGTCATCAATGATGCCCTGGCAGTTGTACTGCTGGGCAACGCCGATGGCCCGGTGGCTCTTTCCGGAACCGCTGGGACCTACGAAGGCTATGACTTCCATTCCAACCCACCTTTACCCTTCTCACTAGCATTATCATAACATACTTGCCGACGGAATTTGCATTAATTTTTCCGACTGGTTGAAAAATAAGACTGACCGGTTTTACAACCAGCCGAAATGCTGAATAACGGCCTGTACCTTCCGGACAGGAACCTTCCACAATCCCAGTTGTTCGGGGAATCGGCCCGCATTGCCGTGAAAATCGCTGCCGCCGGTCACCAGGAGGCCCCGCTTCTCCGCTTCCAGCAGCCAGTAAGCCTGTGCAGCCGTGTCTGCCGTCGGATGGTAGACCTCGACACCGTCATACGGCAGCGTGTCCAGCAAATGCTGTACAAGTGCCCGGTCACCGACTTCCTCGGGATGCGCCTGGATTGCCAGGCCGCCGGCCTCATGGACCAGCGCTACCCCTTCGTCGGGATTCATCTTCGGCTGCGGTTCGTACGCCGGTTTTCCTTCCCCCAGATACAAATCGAACGCTTCCTGCACATCACGGACGTACCCGGCGGCCACCATGGCGCGGGCCACGTGGGGACGGCCGACGGCCCGTGTGCCGTCTTTCGGCGGATCCACCGTGATCTGAACGCCCAGTGCCCGCAGTTTCGCCAGAATTTTCTCCAGACGGATCAACCGGGCATTGCGGACTTCTGCGAGCCGTGTTTCCAAGGCCGCACAATCCGCACGGATTCCCAGGCCCAGGATGTGGACCTGCCGCCCTTCCAGGCGGGTGCTGAGTTCTACTCCCGGTACAAAACGGATGCCGAGGGCTTCCGACGCCGCCGCCATAGGCGGCAGACCGCGCAGCGTGTCATGATCCGTCAATGCGAGGCCTGCAATGCCGGCCCGGGCAGCCTGTGCTGCCAGCTGTTCCGGCGCCCAGATACCGTCGGAGAACGAACTGTGCATGTGGAGATCCACCAGGGAGTCCTGCGTCAATGGCGTGCTCATTTCAGCTCCTGTCTGCTCTTGGCATATTCAATCAGCGTCGCTGTCCCGAAGGCCGTTCCGCCCTCCACGATATGGCCATGGGTCTTCTTGGCCGTCGACGTGCCGCCGATGTCCAGATGGGCCCAGGGCAGGCCGGGCTTCACAAAATGACCGATAAAAGCGCCTCCCGTAATCGTACCTGCCGGGCGGCCGGCACTGTTCTTGTAATCAGCACACGAACTGGCAATCAACTCGTCTACATTTTCCAGGAGCGGCAGCTGCCACCATTCTTCCCCTGCGCGGTGCCCGGCCAGCCGGATAGCCAGAGCAAGGTTATCGTCATTGGAGACAATGCCCGAAATATCCTCGCCCAGGGCAATGATGACGGCTCCGGTCAGCGTCGCAATATCCACGACTTCTCCGGCACCCTTTTCCCCGGCGTACCACACCGCGTCCGCCAGGACCATACGACCTTCAGCATCCGTGCTGACGACTTCGATGCTCTTGCCGTTGGCTGCCGTCACAATGTCGCCGGGGCGCTGGGCTGAACCGGATGGCATGTTTTCTGCACAGGCCAGGATGCCCAGGACATTCACTTTCATCTGCAGGGAAGCAATGGCCTGCATGGCCCCCAACACTGCAGCCGCGCCGGTCATATCATCCTTCATTTCTCCCATGCCGTCGCCGGGTTTCAACGAAATCCCGCCGCTGTCAAAGGTAATTCCCTTGCCGACGAACGCCAGAAACGGTGCATCTCCGGCCCCGCGATACGTTAAAGTAATCAGGCGTGGCGGATGGACGCTGCCGGCTCCGACGGCCAGGATGGCATTCATGCCCTTGCGGGCCATATCCTGTTCCGTCAGCACTTCGACGTCCATGCCGTATTTTTCCGCAGTCTCTTCTGCCTCCTCGGCGAGGAATTCCGGATTGACCACATTGCCCGGCTCATTGACGAGATCGCGCGCATGGCCGATGGCACAGGCCGTGATCATCCCCTGGGAGAGAGCCCCCAAAGCTCCATCCACGCCGTTGACAATGCTGATGGACAACGGTTTCGGCGTCTTTTTGTCCGATTTATACTTGTCAAAGCGGTAGCTGCCCAGCAGCAGCCCTTCCACAACGGCTTTCAAATAATGGTTCCGCGACGGATTCAGTAAAACGGGTCCGGCGACGATGGCATCCGACACCCCTCCCCGGACCAGGGCACGTACAGCATTGCCCGCAGCCCGGCGCAGATTCGTCGGCGTGCATTCCCGTCCTTTGCCGGCGCCGGCAATGACAAGCCGGACGAAGCGGTCCCCGCGGGGCACGACGAGTTCTGTTACGTGCCCTTTATCCGTCACCGTACTGTCTTTGTTCACGGCGTATAATACAGCTTCCCGCATCTCCCGGGGCAGGCCTGTCTGCTCCAGCCCGGGGAGGCATTCCAGACACAGCAGCAGGGCTACGGCCTCCGTCTGTTCATAGAGCGACGCCTGCGGGGCGACACTGCCTAACGTAATAAATGATTCCATCTTCTTCTTCCTTTCCCATTCCGCATTTCCAACTGTCTGTCAACAAGCAATTCCCTTATTTTACTTCCTGGCAGAACGTGAGCTCGTCCAGAAAGGTCTTTCCCGATTTGCGGTGAAGCAGCAGGTCTGTTACCATTACGCGCCGGACATAGACTTTCCGTCCGTCCTCGTAATAGCTGCTCAGTGCATGGATGGCATAGGGAACGCCATGATCCATACCTAGGTAAAGCATCACATGGCCGGGCAGATGCAGCAGGGCACCGGGCCGCAAATGTTTCAACACATCCAGACGTTCCTGCCGGTTCCGGCCGGTCAGGGAGACCGTCGTCAGCGGCGCCTTGCGAATCTGGGACGTATTGCGCGGCAGGACGATTCCCACGGCACGATACACCGCGTCAGCAAAGGCCGAGCAGTCCACACTGCCGTAGGCCGATCCCCATCCGTACACGCTGTCTTTGAAACGAAAGGCCCCGGTCAGGATCTGTGCCGTCGTATACGGAGCTGCCCCGTCAGACAAGCGGCTCTCCGGCAGGGCCAGGCGGACCTGTTTTTCCCGCAGGGTCCCTGTCCGGCTGCGCCGGGGTACGAGCAGGGTCATGCTTCCGTCCGCATCCTTCGCCAGCAGTGGAAGGCATGAACCCAGCAGCAGCATGCCGCGGTACGACGAGGAAGGCACTGTATAACTGTATCCGGGCCGTCCTTTTTTGCCGAATGTCGGAGCTCTTCCTTCCCGCCGCAGCGGGTACAAATCCCGGTCCTGGACCACAGCGGCCCGGACAGGTGCGGCGTACCGTTTCCAGTCCCGGCGGCTGCATTGTGCCACGGCTTTGTCGTCGAGCCACCCTTCCACGGTACGGCTCCGTGCATAGACAAAACGGCCGTCACGGGAGCGGTGATACACAATCAACGGCTCCCCTGCATCAAGGGCTGACTCCTGCACATTATCGTAATACGAATCGTCCGGTGCCGCACTGTCATACAGTCCACCGTGCATCGGCAGGTTACGCACGGACACACGGGCCGTCGTCACGGCAAACGTCCCCTTCACGACCGGCGGCAATGCCTCCAGATTCAGCGACGCCCGGAAAGCGGCCGTCTCCTCACCGGTCACGACATGGCCCCGGTATACGTACGGCCGGCCCAGCGTCCACGTGCGGGACAATTTTTCCCGCAGGGCTGGTCCTGAAACAATCCGCCGGGCGGCCAGTTCTTCCGGCGTCCACACGCCGGTGCCCGAATCCGGTACTGCGATCCGGCGGTTCAGGGCCGCCACCGCGTCTGGATCCAGGAGAACCCGCTCCGCATCCGGAACCTTGGCCTGCCAAAACGCTGCGGTCTCCCGCGCAGGAACCGGCTGGGCTGCCTGTCCTGCCCGGTCCAGGCCCGGAACAAAATCCAGAGCCAGCATCAGCAGCAGGCAGAGGACCAGGCTGTACCGTTTTCCCTGCTTCATGGAGACCTCCCGTTCCGTGCCTTCCAAACATATCATCCTCTCAGGGCCTTTCGCCCGGAGAGAAGAGCTTCCTCCCGTGGAGAAGCCCTTGGGCTCATTATAACACGAGGATGGGAATAAAAAAAACGTATTCCAACCCAAAGGGTACAGAATACGCTTAAATCTGATACGGGCACCTGCCCGTCCCGAGTTCTCCCAAAACAGGACAAGCAGATGTCAGTCTCAGTGTGCAGTGAAATTATAAGCTATTTTGTAGTAAATTGCAAGTCCTGCATTTCTCCGCTGTTCCACCCCTTCCTTTCTCCCGTGCTATAATAGTTACAGGAACGTTAAGAGAACAGGAGGTGTTTTTGTATGGTTTCCGGTTTTATCAAAACGAGTGACGGTGCTTACATCTATTACGAAGTAGAAGGCGAAGGCCGTCCGATTATGCTGATCCACGGCTGGGGCTGCTCGGGCCGTTATTACAAACGCAACGTGGAAGGCCTGAAAGACCGCTACATGGTCGTGACCATGGACCTGCGCGGACACGGTCGTTCCTCCAAGAACAGCGACGGCTACTACATCGACCGGCTGGCGAAGGATATCCACGAAGTCATCGAGTACCTGGGCCTGAAGGACGTACTGCTCATGGGCTGGTCTATGGGCGGACCGACGATGCTGTCGTACTGGAAGCAGTTCGGAAAAGACCACGGCCACCTGGCAGGACTGGGCCTCATCGACATGACGCCCTACCCGATGAGCGACGGCGAGTGGAATTCGCACGGACTGCGCGACCACAACGCCGAAGGATTCAATGCCTTTGAAAAGTCCATCCTGAAGGACCACGAGGGATTTATCCACGGCTTTATGTCGAAGATTTTCCAGGACGGCAAGATTCCCGACGGCCTGGACTGGGCGTATAACGACATGATGGCTTTGCCGCCGTACCTGGGCATCGCCCTCTATTCGGATTACGTCTACAGCGATTACACGGACGTGCTGCCGACAATCACCGTACCGACGCTGGTGCTGTCGTCCAACAGCGGCATCTTCCCGAAGAGCTTGGAACAGGGAAAATGGATTGCCTCGCAGATTCCCAAAGGCGAGTTCGTTCCCTTCGAAACGGGCGGCCATATGCTGATGTGGACGGAAGCAGATAAATTCAATAAAGTCGTAGCGGACTTCGCAGCCAGGCTGTAATATAGTAAGACGGCTGCATAGTGCACGGCCGGATGCAGACAAAATAAAGACCCGCAGGTGTCAAAACCTGCGGGCCTTTTTTTCGCTCTCTTTACTGCAGGAGACCGTTATCCCGCAGAACTGCGGTCATCTTGGCCAGGCCTTCTTTGCTCAGCGGCGTCAGAGGCAGGCGCGGATCCCCACAATCAATTCCCGTCACGAGGGATACGGCCTTCTTGACCGGAATCGGGTTCGTTTCCACGAACATGGCATTGGCCAGAGGAACCATCTTTTTGTTCAGGTCCGCCGCTTCCTTGACACGGCCATCTTCGTATGCCTGCATCAAGTGCTGCAGGATTTCGCCGTCGATATTGCTCAGGACGGAAATCAGGCCGGTAGCACCGACAGACATGAACGGCAGGATCAGGCCATCGTCTCCACTGTAAATAGTAAAGTCATCCGGCAGCAGACGGTACAGCTCCGCCACCTGATCTACCTTCCCGGCCGCTTCCTTGATGGCGACGACATTGGGGCAGGCGGCAGCTACGCGGGCCACTGTGGCAGGTGCGATATTGGCAGCCGTACGGCCCGGAACATTGTACAGGATCACCTTGCAGGACGTGCTGTCTGCAATGGCTTTGAAGTGACGATAATACCCTTCCTGCGTCGGCTTGTTGTAATACGGGCCGACCAGCAGGACGCCATCCACGCCGCAGGCCTCCGCTGCTTTCGTCGTTTCAATGGATCCGGCCGTGTTGTTGCTGCCCGTACCGGCAATCACCGGAACCCGGCCGGCCACCTGTTTCACCACCGTCGTCCAGAGGAGTTTCTTTTCGTCCATGGACATGGTCGCCGCTTCGCCCGTCGACCCGGTCACGACCAGGCCATCCGTGCCGTGGGCCAGCCACCATTCCACCAATTTCTTGACAGCTTCCACATTGACGCCCGTTGCGTCAAACGGCGTTACCATGGCAGTCAGCAATCTTCCGAAATAAGGGTTCTTCATGTTGATCTCTCCTTTTTTGACCGGTTCTGCCGGATTCTTAACTCACTCACTGATTCAGCCCGTATGCTTCGTGCAGGGAGACAACCGCATCTTTCAGGGCTTTTTCTTTGATAATAGCCGAAATAGATGTATTGGAATCGACGGTCTGCAAGATCTCGATTCCCTTCTCGTTCAAGGCATTGACGAAGGATGCCATGAGGCCCGGCATGCCGCGCACGGAAATGCCGACCACCGAAACCTTGGCGCAGCGGTCGTTCTGCTGGAACGGGAAACCGTTCGCTTTCAGGACGGCCGCACAAGCCTTCGCCTTGTCGCTGAAGACGGAGAACATGGATTCCGTCAGGGACAGATTCAGGCAGCTGACGCTGATGCCCGCGTCGGCCAGGGCCTGGAATAATGCCTGCCCTGCCTTGGCGCCGTTCAGGGTAACGCGGTACTGCGTCAAATCCCTGATATAGGTGATGCCGTTGACGAAACTGCGCGGTTCCACGGAAACCCGCTCGGCCACACTGCCCACATTGGTAATCAACGTTCCCGGCGTGTCGTCGAAGGTACACTTGACATAGAGGGGAATGTTCCCTTCCTGGGCGATTTCCACAGCCCGCTGGTGGATGACCTTGGCTCCCTGCTCCGCCAGTTCGCAGCAGGCGCCGTACGATATCTGCGACATGATGCGCGGATGTTCCACCATGCGCGGGTCGGCTGTCATGATGCCGTCCACGTCCGTATAGATTTCGACGGCGCTGGCCTTCAGCCCTACCCCGAGGGCTGCCGCCGACGTATCACTGCCGCCGCGTCCCAGGGTTGTCATCTGCCCGTCCGGGCGGGTCGCTCCCTGGAAGCCGCAGATGACGGGAATAATTCCCTGGGCCATGACCTTCATGGCCGGCCGCGGATCGACGTGCAGCAAGTGGGCCGATCCGTAGGTATCGTCTGTTTCGATGCCGGCCTGTCCACCCGTCATGGCCATGGCAGGAAAGCCGGCGCGCTGGAGTTCCGCCGCAAAGACACAGGCGGAAATGATTTCGCCGCAGCACAGGAGCATGTCCGTTTCATGCCCCGCCACGTCGGGGTTCGACGTGTGCAGCAGCTGCAGCAGCGTATCCGTCGCGTATGGCTCGCCGACACGGCCCATGGCCGATACGACGACGGCCACCGTGTAGCCGTCCGCCAGTGCCTTCGTCACCTTGCCGATGGCAGCCTGACGGGCTTCCGGTGTCCGGACGGAGGTGCCTCCGAATTTTTGTACAAGTATTTTCATAAATGGTATCCCTGCCCGTTATTTTTCCAGCCAGCCGTTCTGGATCATCACTTCGGCAATCTGGAGCGTATTGAGGGCCGCACCCTTACGGATCTGGTCCCCCACCACCCAGAAGTTGAACGTATTCGGCTGGGAGAAGTCCCGGCGCAGGCGGCCGACGTAGCAATCGTTGTCGCCGGAAGTGTACAGCGGCATGGGATATATCTGTTCGGCCGGATTGTCCATCATGTGGACGCCCGGGAACGCGTCGATGGCTTTGGCCATGTCCGCCAGCTCCAGGTCGTGTTCAAATTCGACATTGACCGATTCGGAATGGCTGCGATAGACAGGGACGCGGACCGTCGTGGCCGTGATTCTCATGTCATAGTCATCGAAGATTTTACGCGTTTCGTTGACCATCTTCATTTCCTCTTTCGTGTACAGGTTGTCCTGGAACACGTCGATCTGAGGGATGAGGTTGAACGCAATGGGATAATGTTTCGGCAGGCTGGCCGACGGCAGGATATGCGGTACCATTTCCCGCCCTTCGGCGTACGCTTTCGTCTCGTCCGTCAACTCGTCGATGCCTTCTTTGCCGGCACCGCTGACAGCCTGGTACGTGGACACGACGATGCGTTTGATGCGGGCCAGGTCATAAAGCGGCTTCAATGCCATGACCATGATGATGGTAGAGCAGTTCGGATTGGCAATGATGCCTTTGTGCTTCAAGATTGCCTGGGGATTGACTTCCGGCACTACCAGCGGCACGTCAGGATCCATGCGGAACGTGCTGGAATTGTCGATGACGACGGCGCCGGCCTTCACGGCATAGGGTGCAAATTCCTTGGAAATGCTGCCGCCGGCGAACAGGGCGATGTCCATGCCCCGGAACAAATCGGGCGTTGCTTCTTCTACCGTATATTCCTTGCCGCAAACCGTCAATTTCGTCCCGGCGCTCCGTTTGGAAGCGAGGAGCCGCAGTTCCGCAAAGGGAAACTTCCGCTCTTCAATCAATTTCAGAAATTCCGTACCGACGGCACCGGTGGCGCCCAGGATGGCTACGTTGTATTTTTTCATAGTCGTCTCTCCTCTCCGACTTACTTCTCTGCTTTCACGCGTCAGTCCAGTATCTTGTCCAGGCCGTACACCAGTCCCTGCCGTTCCAGGATTTTCCGGCATCCCAGCAGGACACCCGGCATATAGCACTCCCGGTTGACAGGGTCATTGCTGATTTTCAAAGTTTCGCCCTGGCTGCCGAACACAACTTCCTGCGAAGCCACATACCCGGGCAGGCGCATGCTGTGCAGGCGGATGCCTTCGTAATCGCCGCCGCGGCAGCCGGCCATGGTTTCCTTTTCGTCCGGATGCCCCTGTTTGTGGGCCTTGCGGACTTCGGCAATCTTCTGGGCCGTCAGGATGGCTGTGCCGCTGGGGGCATCCAGCTTCTGATCATGATGCTTTTCAATGATTTCCACGTCAGGAAAATACTTGGCAGCCTCAACGGCAAGCTTGATCATGACCACAGCTCCCAGGGAAAAGTTCGGCGCAATCAGGGCAGCCGTATGGTTCGCTTCGGCCAGGGACTTTACTTCCGCCAGCCGCTCGTCCGTAAAGCCTGTCGTGCCGACGACAGCCCGGACGCCCTTGCCCAGGATAATCCGCAGGGAATCCATGACGACAGCCGGTCTCGTGAAATCGACGACGACATCGGGCCGGGTCTCTGCCAGGGCCTTCGTCAGGTCCGTGAACAACGCGCCTTCCGTTCCGTCGGGAAGCAGAAGTTTCCTGCCGGCGCCGGACGGATCCACACCGCCGACCAGGGTCATGTCTTCCGCATGGAACACAGCCTTTACGACTTCACTGCCCATCCGTCCCAGGGCTCCGTTTACCAATACTCGAATCATATGCTCTCCACCCTTTCCTTTTGTATCCTGTTGAAAGTTTCCAATCCGGCAAAAAATAAAGACCGTTGAGAGTTATCCCAACGGTCCTGAATCCGCAGTTTGAGATAGCTCTCCGCTGCCACTCGGCAGCGACAGTCCTGCAATTCTTCACTGCAGGCCCAGCTGACTGAACCCGCCGGTCCGGCCCCTTCGGCAATGTCCCCTTTCTCCTGCTTCTCCGATGCCTCTCCACAGGGTACTCTTGAATCATTGCGCCTCTATCAAAAGACTTGCCATTATTATAGAACAGGGAAATCAAACTGTCAAACTTTTCTTGCATAAATCCGGATTTTTGTAAAGCGTCCCGCTTTTTTCCCCGGATCCGTTCCCGCTCACTGGCGGCCGGTGCTGCCGAATCCGCCGCTCCGTTTTTCCTTGGCCGTGTCACCGTCGTCGTCGGTCGTCAGGTATTTGGAAAAGATGCCCTGGGCCACGCGCTCGCCTTTTTTCAGGTGGACCGCTTCCGTACCCATGTTTTCCAGAGCAATCATGATATGCCCTTCATTGTCCGGGTTGTTGTAATAATCGGCATCGACGATGCCGACGCTGTTCAACAGGCGCAGATGTTTCTTAATGCCCATGCTGGAACGGATATGGATGCTCAGATACTCGTCCGGCTGCATATACGCCTTCAGTCCCGTCGCAGCGAGCACAGAGGCGCCCGGCGCCAGATCCACGTCTTCGGCGAGGCACAGGTCGTAGCCTGCCGACGTTTCGGTCTTGCGGACCGGCATGGTCAGGTCCGCCTCCTTGTATTGGCTGATTTTTTCAAAACCACGTACTTTCATCCAACAGGTCTCCTTTTTCGTATTTCGGGAACGCTCCTGCCCTTACAGGTGGTCGATACTGCCACGGATCTGCGTGAACACGACGCCCCCTTTGTCCAGGGGCAGAACGGTCGGTTCCAGCTTCCGCAGGTCTTCTGTACGCCAGCCTTCGTGGCGGGCGTCCAGCATCGCCAGGGCCGTTTCCTCGTCCGGCGCCGCCACGACGGCCAGGGCATCCAGGTAGAATTCGTTCAGCACGCACGGTTCGTCGATCATGCTATAGGAATGATACGTTTTGTTATGTCTCCAGATATACAGGTTCATCGTGACACCTCCTTCACGCAGCCCCGTTCCCGGGTTTTCTTTATTGTACCATAGAATACGCAAAAAGGCCGCACGATTTCTCGTGCGGCCTTGTCTGGCAATGGAATTTATAATAGTCCGGGCTGACGCCCACTGTCTCAACGGCCCTGGAGGACGGCCTTGCGGGACAGATTGATGCGGCCCTTGCTGTCGATTTCCACACACTTGACAGCAATTTCATCCCCGACGGAGACGACATCTTCCACTTTTTCGACGCGTTCCGTGGAGAGCTGGGAAATGTGGACCAGGCCTTCCTTGCCCGGCAGGATTTCGACGAAAGCGCCGAAATTCATGATGCGGGTGACCTTGCCGGTGTAGATCTTGCCGACCTCAGCTTCCGCCGTCAGGCCGTCAATAAACTGGATGGCCTTTTCCACGGCCTCCGTATCCGGCGAAGCGATGTAGACTTTGCCCGATTCTTCGATGTCGATCTTGGCACCCGTATCCTCGACAATCTTCTTGATGGTTTTGCCGCCAGGTCCAATGACTTTGGCAATCTTGTCGGGATCGATGGTAATGGTCGTGATCTTCGGAGCCCACGGAGACAACTGTTTCCGCGGAGCGGAGATGCATTCCATCATCTTGCCCATGATGAATTCACGGCCCTTTTTGGCCTGTGCCAGAGCCTGTTCGAAAATCTCACGGTTGATGCCGTGTACCTTCATATCCATCTGCATGGCCGTAATGCCGTCTTTCGTGCCGGCCACTTTGAAGTCCATGTCGCCCAGGGCATCTTCCAGGCCCTGGATATCCGTCAGGATGGTGAAGAAGTCGCCGTCCTTAACGAGGCCCATAGCCACACCGGCTACGGGAGCCTTGATGGGCACGCCGGCGTCCATCAGGGACAGCGTGCTGGCGCAGACGGAACCCATGGAAGAAGAACCGTTCGATTCGAGTACTTCCGACACCAGACGCAGGGTGTACGGGAAGACATCTTCCGACGGGATGACAGGCAGCAGCGCCCGTTCTGCCAGGGCACCGTGACCGATTTCACGACGGCCCGGGCTGCGCAGGGGTTTCGTTTCGCCGACAGAATACGGCGGGAAATTATATTGGTGGATATAGCGTTGCATCTCTTCCGGTCCCAGGCCTTCGATGACCTGTGCTTCGCGGAGCGGTGCCAGCGTGCAGGCGTTCAGAATCTGGGTCTGGCCGCGGGTGAACAGGGCGGAACCATGAACACGGGGCAGCAGGCCGACGCGGCACGTAACCTTACGAACTTCGTCCAGGGCACGGCCGTCAGGACGGATCTTGTCCACGGCAATGGTGCGGCGGACAATCTTCTTGACGAGTTTCTGGATGACATAGGCCACATCGGCGCCTTCTTCCGGATATTTTTCCAGGAAGACGTCGGCGATTTCCTTCTTGACCTTGTCAACGTTGGCTTCACGTTCCAGCTTGTTGGCGTCCATGAGGGCGTCTTTCAGCTTGGCGGAACCGTATTCTTCGATTTCCTTGACCAGTTCTTCGCGCGGCTGAATCGGCGTGAATTCCATCTTCGGTTTGCCGATTTCCGCCTGGATATCGCTGAGGAATGCGCAGATTTTCTTGATGTTTTCATGGGCAAAGAAGATGGCGTCCAGCATTTCCTGTTCGGAAATTTCCTTGGCGCCGGCTTCCACCATGAGGATGGCGTCCTTCGTCCCGGCAACGGCCAGGTTCAGGCGGCTGACTTTGAACTGTTCCACCGTCGGGTTGATGATGAACTTGCCGTCGACCATGCCGACACGGACACCGGCGATGGGTCCCAGGAACGGGATATCGGACACGCACAGGGCAGCCGAGGCACCGATCATGGCCGGGATATCCGGCGCATTGTCCGGGTCGACCGAAACAGCCGTGGCAACAATCTGGACGTCGTTATGGTACCCTTCCGGGAACATGGGACGGATCGGACGGTCGATCAGGCGGCTCGTCAGGATAGCGTGCGTGCTCGGACGGCCTTCGCGTTTGATGAAACCGCCGGGCAGCTGGCCGACGGCATACATTTTTTCTTCGAAATCAACGGTCAGGGGGAAGAAATCCACGCCTTCCCGAGGGGTCTTGGTACCGGTTGCAGCCACTACTACCACCGTGTCGCCGTAGCGCACGAGCAGGCCGCCGTTCGCCTGTTTGCAGACTTCACCGAATTCCAGCGTCAGTGGTCTGCCGCCCAGGTCCATTGTGTAACTCTTCATCTGTTTCCTCCTATCACTCTCTACACACATTTTTTCGTGCCGAAGCACATCGTTCTAAAGGGAATCTGAAATAAAAACAATATAACATTTATATTATAAAGTTTGTAACACTTCCGGTCAACAAGAATGTTGTCTTTTTCGAGGGGGTTCGTCCGGTTTTTCCGATCCCCCTCTCTCCTCTTCCCGATTTCCGTTCACGCTTTCCGGATTGTCTCGAAGACGTCTTTCGCTCCGTCGATGGCAGCCTGCCCGCCGACGACGCAAAGATTCTTGTCCGCCAGGACAGCAGCGACCACGTCAGCAAGGGCCCGGATGTCATCGGGCGTTACCTGGAGAATTTCGTCGCGGGTCTGCTGGCGCATGGCATCGGTCACCTTCCAGAACCGGCGGATGGCCGCCTGGGACACCTTGACGGAGTTCGTCAGCGGCACGTCGACACCGCTCATGGTCCCGATGACATACTTCGTCATTTCCCGTTCGGACAACGATACTTTGCGTAGCCAGTCCGGCAGGCCGGCAAAGACCTGCAGGCTCTGCAGCAGCTGGGGATCACGGTACGTGGACAGCACCAGAGTGCCGCTCCGGTCGAAGGTGGCATTGGCGCCGTACGCCCCGCCCTGGACACGGATGTGGGTCCACAGGTATTCGTAGCGGAGCATGGTCGCCAGCACGAGCATGGCGCCCGTATACCGGAACCCGTGCTTGTGGAAATCGCCGCCGGCCGTCACGTACTGGACCTTGCCGGCCGTGGCAATGGCTTCATTATGGCCCGGTGCAGGGAACGGCACGGCCGGACGCCCGGCAACGGGGCTCTCCGGCAATTCTTCCGCATAGGCCAGAGCCGCTGCGCGGACGGCTTCCCGGTCCCCGGCTTCGCAGCCGTAGGACAGCACATACCGGGTCTTGTTGAAGAACCAGCCGGCCAGCTCACGCAGTTTGGCATAGGTCTCGTCCAGCCGTTCGTCCAGATGATTCGTCAAATCCTTCAAAAATACATAGTACGAATAATAATCCTGTTCCGTGACACGGGTGCAGGCGGAAAAATACGAGCCGAGGCGCGTCAGGGCGACGGACTGTCCCCGTTCGAAGAAGTTGTTGTCCCAGTCGGTCTTCAGCTGGCCGATGAGTTCTTTCAGCCGTTCTTTGTCATCAAACTGCGTGTGCAGGCTGAAGGCGCGGAGGATACGGAACAATTCTGGCAGTTTCCGCGACAGGCATTTTGCCTTCACGACGAAAGACAACGTATATTTGTCCGGATCTCCGTCCTGTCCCATGGCGACGAAGTTCAAATCGATGCCGCCCGTGTGCATGTTCGTATATTTGGACAGGTCCGCATAGGAATACGTATCCGTGTTCAGCTTGCCCAGCACGTCGCTCAGCAGGCTGCAATACGGAAGGTATTCCGGCGGCAGGCCCGTAACGTCGAAATACCAGTTCAGGTAGACGATTTTGTGGGTCGGCAGTTCCTGATACAGCAGGGTACCGCCGCCGACCTGCTCCTCCTCCACGGACAGGCACTCCGTTTCCTTGCGGATGTCTTGACGCCGCAGCAGCGGAATGGACTCCAGGTTTTCCGGTGTATCCGGCGTCCCCTGCCGGCGGTGCAGTTCGGCGCATTCCTGGCAATACCGTTCCAGCTCCGCCGCCGGAAGAGTCGTCTTCAGCGCCGCCAGTTCCTTTGCCTGTGCGGCCTGCTCCCGTTCTTCCTTGCCCGGCTCCGGTGCCAGTGTCAGGATAACGCGGTGCGTGTTGTCCAGCAGATTCGTTTCGATGAGCTGCTCGAAATAACGCGTCCCGATGGCAGCCCGCATATCTTTCAGGAGAGTCTCGTAGCTCATGGCCTGGATGGGATCCACATTGTAGATCCAGCTGTCCATAATATCGAGGCCGTAGATCAGTCCCTTCGGATACGCGCCGAAGTCGGATTCACGCAGCTTGAATTCCGTCGCGTTCAACGTCGATTCCAGCAGTTCTTTGTCAATGCCTTCCCGGCTGATTTTCTGCAGATTATGATACAGCGCCTTGATGAACTTTTCTTTCTGGTCCGGTTCACTGCCGGAAGCACGGACACCGAAAACCGGCTGGCGCATGCTGCCGCTGAAGCTGCCGGAAATATCCGCTGCCACACCGGCATCCAGGAGCGCCCGGCGCAGTGGAGCCGATTCCGATTCCAGCAGGACCGATTCGAGGAGTTTCATGGCAAACGTCGTCCGCAGGTCCCGCATGTCGCTGACGACAAACTGGACTTCGTGGAAGGTTTTGCCCGTCTTGTCCTCGCCGGACGGCACGGAGTATGTCCCTTCCCACTCGCGTGTCTTTTCAAACGGAGCCTGCAGCGGAATGTCCGAATGGACGCGTCCCGTTCTGGGGAAATCCCGCAGATACGTGTCCAGGTAGGCCAGCGTGTCCGCCATGTCCATATCCCCGTACAAATAGATGTAGGAGTTCTCCGGGCTGTAGAATGTCTGATGGAACTGGACGAACGCTTCCTGCGTCAGGTTGGGAATGGCCTCGGGCAGACCGCCCGATTCGAAACGGTACGTCGTGTCCGGGAACAGGTTCTTTTTGCCGTAGTACTCCAGAAGGGCGTCCGGTGCAGAATAGACGCCTTTCATCTCGTTGTAGACAACGCCGTTGTATACCAGGGGATCGTCCGGCGTTTCCATTTCGTAATGCCACCCTTCCTGCTTCAGGGCGTACGGATTCGTCCGCAGGTTGGGATAAAAGACGGCATCCAGATAGACGTCCATGAGGTTGCGGAAATCTTTGTCGTTGCGGCTTGCCACCGGATAGACCGTCTTGTCGGGATACGTCATGGCGTTGAGGAACGTGTTCAGCGATCCCTTGACCAGTTCCACAAACGGTTCCTTGACGTGGTACTTCCGGGACCCGCACAGCGTGGAGTGCTCCATGATATGGGCGACGCCCGTGTCATTCGACGGCGGGGTCCGGAAGCCGATGTTGAACACTTTGTTATCGTCCTCGTTGGCCAGGAACAAGAGCCGGGCCCCGCTGACATCGTGGACCATGCGGTAGACGCGGGAGCTGACCTCCGGCACGTACCGTGCGTCCAGAATGGTAAAGCCGCCCTTCGCAGCGGCGGCTTTGGCTGCTTCCAGATTGATTTCTTGCAATGTATGGTCTCTCCTTTGGTTTGGAATTTTTTCATCAATACTGTTATTCTATCATACTTGTCAGACTCGGGAAAAGTACTTATAATGGAGACATAATATGGCATTGAAATGACGTCAAAGCGATACCGAATTGAAAGGAGGCTTTCCTATGTGCGCAATGGAACAATCCCGCTTTACGCTCCGTATCCATCCCCTGATCATGGCTAAAATGAAATACATCGCCGAATTGAACGGCCGCTCCGTCAACAAGGAAATCGAACAGATCCTGAAATGGGTCATCGATGATTTCGAAAGCAAGCGCGGCCACATTGTCCTGCCCGAAGACGAACAGCCGGGCTACCATGACACGCAGACAGAAAAAGATCTGGCCAAAGCCAACCGATCCCGTCCCGTCAGCGACATGCTGTTCAAAGTCAAATAAGAGGCAGAGGGATCTTCCCCGCGGAACCAGAAAGGGCATCTCCGAGATGACAACGGAGATGCCCTTTTTGTGATTTTTTTACCCGGCTCCATGCAGGTCGTTCGCGTCGATACTGTCCGTTTTCAGCCAGTCACTGTCCGTCTGATTACTTAAAGTAGCGTACGCCGGCTTCAAAGAGATGCTGGTCTTTTTCGCCGTAAATGTTCTGCATCAGGCCCGGCAGATACCGTTCGCTGTGGCCCATCTTGCCGAGAATACGGCCGTCGGGGCTCGTAATCCCTTCGACGGCATAGAGGGAACCGTTCGGATTGTACGGGCTTTCCATGGTCGGTTTTCCGTCCATGTCCACGTACTGCGTGGCCACCTGCCCGTTCCGGAAAAGTTCCCGGATGGTCTCCGCCGGAGCATAGAACCGGCCTTCGCCGTGGGATACGGCGATAGAATGGATGTCGCCCGGTTCCACAAGGCTCAGCCACGGGGACTTGTTCGAAACAATCCGCGTGCGGACCATCTGCGAAACGTGGCGGCCGATGGTGTTGAACGTCAGTGTCGGCGAATCTTCCGACAACGGACGGATCTCGCCGTACGGTACCAGTCCCAGCTTGATCAATGCCTGGAACCCGTTGCAGATGCCCAACATGAGGCCGTCGCGCTGCTGCAGCAGCGTATTGACCGCTTCGGCAATGCGGGGATTGCGGAACATGGTGGCAATGAACTTGCCGCTGCCGTCCGGTTCGTCGCCGGCACTGAAGCCGCCGGGCAGCATAATGATCTGGGCGTCGCCGATGCCCTTCACCATGGCTTCCACCGTTTCTTCAATGGCAGCCGGCGTCAGGTTGCGGACGACAAAGATATGGGGATCGGCACCGGCTTTTTCAAAGGCACGGGCCGAATCGTATTCACAGTTCTGTCCCGGAAAGACCGGAATAAAGACCTTCGGACGGGCTGCCTTGACGGCTGCCTGATGCCGCGTTTCCGCCTTGTACAGGGGCATGTCCTGCAGGTCCGCCGGTGTTTCCGACACAGGAGCCTTGGCAGGGAAAATCTTGTCCAGCGGCTTCGTCCAGGCGTCAGTCAATTCATCCAGCTGCCAGGTCGTATCGTTGAGGACAATCTCCGGACGGTCCGTCACCGTACCCAGCGTCAGATGGTCCAGTCCTTCCAGCAGCTGGTCCGCATCGGCGGCGCTGTCCATTTCCAGCAGCATGCCGCCCGGCTGGAGGCAGAACAGGCTTTCCGTATGCGGGAACGGTTTCTGGAACGTGAAGCCCAGCCGGTTGCCCAGGGCCATCTTGGTCAGCTCGGCGGCGATGCCGCCTTCGTCGATTGCCACAGCGGCGCGGATCTTGCCTTCGAGCATGAGGGCATGAACGCGGCGCAGGTTCCGGCGCAGGGCGTCGAAATCCAGCACGTCCCCTTCCAGCAGCGGCGTGCTCAGGAAAATCACCTTGTCGCCGGCCTGCTTGAATTCACTGGTCACGGTCTTGCGGCCGTCGATGACATTGACCGCAAACGAGACGAGGGTCGGCGGTACGTGGAGAACGTCGTTGAAAGTCCCGGACATGGAGTCCTTGCCGCCGACAGCAGGAACTTCCATCTTTTCCAGGACCAGGTTGGCGCCGAGCAGCGCTGCCACTGGCAGGCCCCAGTCCGCCTCGGTTTTCATGCTCTGGAAATATTCCTGCAGGGTCAGCCGCAGCGTATCGGGGTTGCCGCCCATGGCGACTGCCTTGACCAGGGACTGCGTCACGGCGTACATGGCACCGTGGAACGGGCTCCAGCAGGCAACGTCCGGATTGTAGCCGTGCGCCATGAGGGATGCCGCATCCGTGTGGCCGTGCAGCACCGGAATCTGTGCGACCATGCCCTGCGCCGGCGTCATCTGGTATTTGCCGCCGAACGGCATCTGGACCGTCGCCCGGCCGATGGTGCTGTCGAACCGTTCGGACAGCCCTTTTTCACTGCAGACGTTCAAGCGTCCCAGGTTGGCCAGCCAGGCTGCATGCAGGTCCGGCGCATCCGCCACGGCAGCCGGCAGAGCGTCAAAGGCCGACTCACCCTGAACGGCTTCCACCACCGCCCTGGCATGCTGTGCCACGCCGTTCGTGTCGAGGAAGCGGCGGGATATATCAACAATCTTGTCCCCGCGCCAGTACATGACGAGGCGCGGTTCTTCCGTGACGACCGCCACAATGGTCGCCTCCAGGTTCTCCTGGTCGGCAAAAGCCGCAAAGGCATCCCAGTCGTCCCTGGCGATGCACACCGCCATCCGTTCCTGCGATTCGGAGATGGCCAGTTCCGTACCATCCAGGCCGGCGTATTTCTTCGTCACCTTGTCCAGATCGATGCGCAGGCCGTCAGCCAGTTCGCCGATGGCGACGGCCACCCCGCCAGCACCGAAGTCATTGCAGCGCTTGATCAGCCGCGCCACGTCAGGATTCCGGAACAGGCGCTGGATTTTGCGTTCCGTCGGCGGATTGCCTTTCTGTACTTCCGAGCCGCACTCTGCCAGGGAGTTGACCGTATGTTCCTTGGAGGAACCGGTAGCACCGCCGATGCCGTCACGGCCCGTACGGCCGCCCAGCAGGACGATGACGTCTCCTGGCTCCGGACGCTTGCGATGGACAGCCGACCGGGGCGCTGCCCCCATGACGGCACCAATTTCCATGCGTTTCGCCACGAACCGGTTGTGATAATATTCCTGTACCTGCCCCGTCGCCAGGCCAATCTGGTTGCCATAGGAACTGTATCCGGCAGCGGCACCGATGGTCAGCTTCCGCTGGGGCAGCTTACCCGGCAGCGTTTCCGACAACGGCACGCGGGGATCGCCGGCGCCGGTCACACGCATGGCCTGGTACACGTAAGCACGTCCCGACAGGGGATCGCGGATGGCGCCGCCCAGGCAGGTGGCAGCACCACCGAACGGTTCGATTTCCGTCGGATGGTTGTGCGTTTCGTTCTTGAACATGACGAGCCAGTCTTCCTTTTTACCGTCCACTTCGATGGGGACAACAATGGAACAGGCGTTGATTTCTTCTGAATCGTCATTATCGGGGAATTTCCCCTCTTTTTTCAGTTTTTTCGTCTCGATGCAGGCCATATCCATGAGCGTCACCGGACGCTTCGTATCCTTGCCGTACACTTCGTCCCGTGCCGCCAGATAGCGGCGGAATGCTTCTTCAATTGGTTTAGCGTACCGGCCGGGCTCGATGGTGACATCATCGAGGTTGGTCATAAACGTCGTGTGGCGGCAGTGGTCGGACCAATACGTATCGAGGACCCGGATTTCCGTCACTGTCGGCACGCGCTTTTCTTCCTTGCGGAAATACTGCTGAATCCAGAGCAGGTCATCGACGCTCATGGCCAGTCCCATCTGCTGCTGCATAGCAGCCACCGCCTGTTTGTCCAGGTCCAGGAATCCGTCCATGCGGGCGACATCTGCCGGTTCTTCCCACGTATCTTCCAGCGTGTCCGGCTTTTCCATGGCCGCTTCGCGTGCTTCAATGGGGTTGATCAAATATTTCTTGACTGCTGCGAGCTGCTCGTCGGTGACCTTCCCTTTCAAGACGAACACCTTGGCGGCCGCCACCACCGGCTTTTTATTCTGCGACAGCAGCTGGATGCACTGCTCCGCAAAATCTTCGCGCTGGTCATACTGACCGGGCAGCAGTTCGATGGCAAAAGCCCGTTCGTCCGGTGCCGTCACGAGGGTATCCGTGACAGTATCCACCGGCGGTTCCGACAGGACCAGGCGCCGCGCTTCGGCAAACTCCTCTTCCGTCAGTCCCATGCAGTCGTACCGCGCCAGGATGCGGACCTGTTGCAGCCCGTCCAGGCCCAGGTTCTCGCGCAGATCCTGCAGCAGGCCCTTTGCTTCGACGGCAAAGGCATCTTTCTTTTCCACGAAAACGCGTTTGATTTCTCCCATTGTGGCCTCCCAAATTCAGGTAGATTTCGATAAAACGGGGCCTTCCCCGTCTGGTGTCTGTGTAATGTATTTTGCGCCGCCCCGGATTCCAGATCCGGAGAGATTCAGTAGTCCTCGTTGATGTAGTTGACGCAGGGCGGGAACAGGGTCCCAAGCGCCGTCGTTACCGACGCATCCGCCGTATGCAGCAGGCCTGCCGCATCAAGGCGCTCCGCCTCATAGGCACCGAAGCAGAGCTGCGTAAACGTACCGATATCGAAGACTGCGTCCGGCTGCTGACCCGTACCGTCCCGGACCAGCAGGTGGCCGCGACGGACAGACAGGGACAGGAACCGGTTGTTGGCTTCCAGCAGACGGTCCCGGATGGCCAGGGTCAGGTCCATGTCCGGGCAGGACGGAGGAACCTCGTAGTCCGCCAGGGCCTGTACCACGTCGAGGCAGCGGGCCATCATGACCGGCTTCACGACCCCTGCTTTGGCAGCGTCCGGAAAGTGCAGGTACGTGGTGTCGTCGGCCGGTGCCTGCCAGACAAACCGGTCTGCCGACGACAGATGGGACCGGCAGAACTGCAGCAGCGCCAGCCTGGCATCCGCCGTGGACGCCAGCAGTTCCTGCACGAAAAAGGTCCGGTCGTCGAGGATCTTGTACAGCAGATACCCCGCGGGCCTGCCCTCTTCATACGCGACGGCAGCCTGGACGTGTTCCAGCATGTGTGTCGTCAGCAGTTTGTCCCATTGAAAATCCGTACGCACGGCCAGGCCATTATACCTTGCCGCACGATCGGCGTAAACATCTTCCAGAAGACGGCGGTCCAGCCGCTGGTACCGTTCCAGGTACACGTCCCCTGCCGGTTCCGGCACACGCAGGTCCGCCAGCGGCAGGTCGTACATGCGCTTTTCGTAGCAGAAGGCAAAGCCGTACGGCTGATAGATGCCGGCAAAAATGGGCATCAACAGGGTAAACGCCACGTGCTGTCCCCGTAAAAAAGCAAAGGCTGCCTCCAGCAGTCCCTGGGAGCGGTGTTGTCCCCGCGCCGCCGGATCCGTTGCCACGCCGACGATGTAAGGCATGTCTGCCACGTGCCCGCGCAGCAGGACCTGGTAGGGATTCAGGTGCAGCATATTGCACAAGCGCCCTTCGTCGTCAAATCCGCCGACGATGCGGTTGTGCTGCAGGCAATATTCGCGAAAATACCATTGGAAAAAGGGATCGTCCTGTTTTTCAAAGCAATAGTCCCACAGGCTCATCACCTGGGGCAGGTCTTCCCGGGTTGCCAAACGGAATTCCATACTGGTTGCGTCCTCCCTCACTTGATCCGCAGGTTGTATTTTTTGACCATAAAGACCGGATGCAGGGCTTCCTTGGCCTTGCGCAGGCCCTCACTGCCCATATCCTCTTCCCGGTTGATGTAGGTCATGTCGGACCACACCTTTTCGGCGCACTCTTTCTGGATAGCCGTATAGAGGCCGCGGATCTGGGGATTGGCCTTTTCCACGTTCTCGTCACAGATGACGTCGTTGATGGCCTTGCCGAAACCGAACGCCTGGATGCGGCCGCCGATGCGGATGGCACCGCCGCGCAGGCCCAGGGCTTCGAAATTGACGAATGCTTCCTGCAGGGCCCGCCATTCCCAGTAGATGCTGGCGTCCGTATCCATCCGGGCCCGGCACCACTCTTCGCCGAAATTCAGGCATTCGGCGTAATTTTCCGGGTTGATGAATTCAAACGTATAATCGGGATTTTCCTTTTTAAACGCATTGTAATGGTTCTTCTGCCCGTGGAATTTCCGTCCGGACAGCGTCGCCAGATCCTTTTGCAGATAGACATAATCCCAATTGTCCCGGTCTTCTTCAAATTCTTCCTCGAAAGACAGTTTTCCGAGCCGTTCCAGGGAAGACTCGTAGATGCCATGGAATTCAAAGCCGCCGCCGGCATACTCTTTCAAATCACGGACCAGCTGCGGCAGGTCTTCGTCCCTCCCGCCAAAAGGCTGGAGGAAAAAGGTACGGTCTTCCACGTCAACTTTAATGACGAGGAAGCCCAGATGTTCCGTCCAATAGGTACGGTAATAATCGCGCCAGATAAACAGGTTCGTATAGGCGCACTCGGACCCCATGTGGTCCGGTTTATTCAGGTATGTTTCAAACAGGGCACGATCTTTCACGGCCACATCTTTAAATTCTAAAATAAAGAACCCTCCTTATGGGACATCCGGAGCCTTTACACACGCGGTAACGGCAACCTCTTGTCATTATACCACATAAGTTTTGGGAAACGGATATTATTTTAAAAACCTCCCCCGCCGCCGCAGGTCCGCCCTTTTCCGGCAGTCAGGACAAAAAAAGACCGGCTGCTGTACAGCCGGTCGGTAATTCTTATTCTTCGTGGGTTCTGCTGTTGTGTCTGCGTTTGTTGAAGCAGTCATAGCAGTAAACCGGACGATCTTCGGAAGGCTGGAACGGAACTTCCGTTTCCTTGCCGCAGTCCGCGCAAACCGCGTGATACATCTGGCGGGGCTGGGTCCCGTTCATACGGGCTTTGCGGGCAGCTCTGCAGTGCGGGCAGCGCTTCGGTTCATTCGTAAAGCCTTTCTCGGCGTAAAATTCCTGTTCAGAAGCGGAGAACACAAATTCGGAACCACATTCGACGCATTTCAGGGTCTTGTCTTCGTACATGTTGCAATACACTCCTTTTTTTCGTAACTCCCCTGGAGCGAACTTGGACTGACCGCTTCATAGAACGTAACAGTTTACGTGCTTAGCAAGGCGATACATTAGCAAGGACGCCTAGAGATACTCTAAGGTGAGTATACCAAAACAAGACCATTTGTCAACGAAATTTTCCATGAATGTTATATAAGTATAGACAAATTCAAATGTGGTTAGAAAAATGTTACAAAATGGCTGTTTTTTCTCCCCCGTGGTAAAATGTGAAATTTCAAATTTGTTACAGTTTTTTCTGAAATTATTTTTTCAATGTTACACTCTCTGTTTACAATTTCAGTTCCAGCGAAGGTCCGTCCAGGTAGTACGTGAGGTTCGCAAATTCCAGCGTATAGGAATGGCCCCAGTAATAAAAACACGTCGTGGAAGCGTTGCCCACGTGGAGATGCCACGTACGGTTCAGGTCCATACCCAGCATGGTGCAGATCAGGACGCGCAGGATTCCGCCATGGGCGACGACAGCCACATTGCCCTGGGGGTATTGCTCCAGAATCTTCCGCAGTGCCGGATAGGCACGGTGCTGCACATCCGTCATGCTTTCTCCGCCGGGCAGGATCGTATCGGCCGGATTGGCGAAAAATTCCTTCCATTCCTGGGCGTACTGTTTCTGGATGGCTTCACTGTTCATGCCTTCCCAGGCGCCGAAGTCCAATTCGCGGAAGGCGTCCACAGGAACAGGCTCCAGCTGTTTTTCCCGCCCGATGACCTGCGCCGTTTCCACGGCACGGCTCAGGCTGCTGCAATAGATGGCATCCAGCGGGATGTCCCGGAAATATTTTGCCAGCATCTTCGCCTGGGCACGTCCGGTTTCGTTCAGGGGAATGTCCGTCTGCCCCTGAAACCGGTAGGATTTGTTGTACTCTGTCTCGCCGTGCCGGATCAAATACAGCTTAGCCATGGTTCTGCGCCTCCCTGTTCCGTTTTTTCTCTTCCTGCACCTTAAAGGAAAATTCTTCTTCTTCCACATGGACACCGGCTTCCTCGAAGGTTTCCATTTCCCGGTAAGCCTTGATTCCGGCGTCGAAAATGTCGAGGCAGGCCAGGGCCCCGTTGCCGCGGCTGTCCTGCAGATGCAGTTTCAGCGGGGCCTTGAGTCCCAGCCACGCCAGCAGTTCAGCGGCTCCCGGTTCATCCGTTTCCGTACCGGCATAACAGTATTCCAGTACGGCGGCGTTGAACTTCGAAGCCGCTGCCGCAGCCAGGCACGCCGCCACCCCGTCCAGCAGAACGGGAATGCGCATGCCGGCCGCCTGCAGGATGGAACCGGTCATGGCTGCAATTTCCGGCTGTCCCAGAGCGTCCAGGAAGCGCAGGCCGTCTTCTTCCGGCAGCAGCGGACGCCACTGTTCCGGAGCCGGCGACGGGCAGAAGCATCCCTGGCAGACAATGCCTGCTTTTTCTTCGTTCACGTATTCGCTCGTCAGCATGGCCCCTTCTTCCAGGTAGTCATAGGTGTTTTCACTCGTCAGGAACTGGGGCAGCACCCTGGCACGCACCTGTTTTGCCAGGGCAAGGACCGGCGCCTTCCCCAGCAGGATAGATTCAATCTGGTCCTTATGCTGTTCCGTGCCCCACAGGAACAGCAGGCGGACGGAGGGAACGACGACAAGCTGTTTGTCCGACGAGCCGAGAATGGCCGCGTACCGGGAGGTCATCTCCTCCAGCTGCGCCAGCGACCCCACCGGTTTAATCAGGTTGTCGAAACGCTTCTGCGCTGCCGCGATGAGTTCGCGGCTCAACGGGACGACCTGGGTCGCCAATTCTTCAATATGCATAGTCTTACCTTCTTTTCTCTGCAAGGCGGCCGTTCTGCCGCCGAAATGGTCGTAAATAGTCTTATCAGAACGCCATGGCATTCCGGGCGACGCTGAACAAAATCAACAAATAGAGCAGGTCCCCCAGCTCCGTCAGGAAGCCGAAGGTATCCCCCGTCAGCCCGCCCAGGCTGCTCCGGACCCACCAGGCCAGAAGCAGGCAGCCGATGGCGGTGACAGCCGCGAGGAGCAGGTATTCCGTACCGCCGATGGCATAAATAAGGACGACTGCCGATGCAATGGCAATCCACATATACCAGGGCGAACCCCCCAGCTTGAACATCTCCCCCAGCCCACCGGGACGGGCGTTGGGGAATGCCAGGATATAAACCGTCATCAACGTCCTCGTCAGGATATACATGGTCAGCAGGGCAATGCCGCCGCCTAACAGGGGCAGCACGCTGAACAGGCTGACCTTGGCGAGGATCAGGAGGACCGCGCCGATGACAGCGTTGGCCCCGACGTGACTGTCCTGCATGATCTCCAATTTACGGGCCCGCGTGCGGCCGCTGAAAATGCCGTCGCATGTGTCCATGAACCCGTCATACATCAGCGTGCCGAGGAACAGCAGTTCTGCCACGGTCAGGAAAATACCCAGCAGGAGGCCGCTGAACTGCAGCCACAGGCCCACGATCAGGGCACCCCACATAAGGGCTCCCATGATCAGCCCCGTCCAGGGAAAGAACGGAACGGACCGGGCAAAATCATCGGGAAACCACTCGTCCCGTTTCGTCACGCGGATCCGGGTCAGGAATTCCAGGCTCGTGAAAAAGTCGCGGACATACCGGAATGGACCAGTGGAACGGGACGGAAGGCGCAGATAGACGTGCCAGAGCCAGCCCGTCTCCTCTTCTACTTCGGTTCCCTTCTTTTTGTCGGCCAGGGCGTCTGCACCGGCGTCCGTTTTGTTCGTTTCTTCCGTCATGGTTTCACTCCCCCGTCAAAGCACGGTAGGTATCGAGGGACGTGCGCAGCACGCTCAGCGCCAGGGAAGCGCCGGTTCCCTCGCCCAGGCGCATGCCTGCGTCAATAATAGGCTTCAGCTGCAGCTGTTCCAGCATTTTCCGATGGCTCACATCGCTCGACAAATGGGAGCAGAGCATATAGTCCGCCGCTGCGGGGCAGAGGCTGTAGGCAATCAGGGCCGCTGCCGTTGCGTTGACCCCGTCCACCATCGTCGGCACATGCCGGGCCGCGCCGGCCAGCATCATACCGGCCAGGCCGGCGTGATCGTAGCCCCCGACTTTGCAGAGAATATCGAATCCGTCTCCCTGGACAGGTTTGTTGACGGCCAGGCCCTTGCGTACGATGTCCGTCTTGATGCGGAGCCGTTCGTCGTTGATGCCGCTGCCGCGTCCCGTCGTCTCTTCCGGCGACAGGCCCAGAAAGGCCGCCGCAATGGCTGCCGTCGACGTCGTATTGGCGATGCCCATCTCCCCTGTCTCGAGAAGATTGCAGCCGCCGTCGATGGCGTCATTGGCCATATCCATACCGACGCGCAGGGCTTTTTCCGCCTGCGCGGCTGTCATGGCCGGTCCCTTTGTGAAGTCTTCCGTGCCCCAGGCTACCTTGCAGTGGCGTACGTGATCAAATTCCGAAAGGTCGAAATTCGTGCCCACGTCAACGACGACTACATCCGCGCCGGCGTGGCGTGCCATGACATTGGCGCCTGCCGTACCCCGGCCGTAGCCGCGGATCATTTCCAGGGTCACTTCCTGCGGGAATGCGCTGACACCGTATTTGGCGATGCCATGGTCACCGCACATGAGGCCCATGACAGGACGCAGTCCCTTCAGGCCCGGTCTGCCCGTCATGGCCAGATAGGCTGCCGTCATGGTCTCCATGTCCCCGAGATGCTCGTCTCCCAGGACGTTTCTCCACTTTTGCAGCACCAGTTCCCGAATCGACGGGTCCGGGCGTTCAATTTGCAATTCATCCAACATGTACATCCGTTCCTTTCTCTGGATTGACCGGGGAACTCCCGTCGGGAAAACGGAAAGCCAGCTGCTTGATATCGACAGCCTGTCCGGCAATGACATAGAACACGCGATCCGCCGCCCGTCCCAGCTGCTGGTTGGCCCAGCCGGCGATGTCCCGATATTCCCGGGCCATGGCGTTGTCCGGCACAATGCCGGCACCGACATCGTTCGACACGAAAACGACCGTCCTGCCTGTCCGCCGTGCCGCTTCCAGCAGGGCGTCCAGCTTGCAGGATACCTGGGCCGCCTTCTCCGTGGTCGTGCCCTGCAGGGCGTGTTTCCCGTACAGAAGGTTGCTCAGATACAGCGTGATGTCATCGAACAGGATCGCATCGGTCCGGGCACCTGCCTCCGGCAGAACCCGTTCCGCGTCGTAGGGGGCTTCAAACGTAAGCCACCGGCGGCCCCGCCGGGCCTGGTGGAGACGCACGCGTTCCCGCATCTCCTCGTCCAGGATTTCCGCCGTGGCGACGTAGCCGCAGTACGTTCCTGCGTGCAGGACATATTGCTCTGCAAACTCGCTCTTGCCGCTCCGGGCGCCTCCCAACACCAACACGATGCCGCCTTTCGTACCCATAGCATGGCTCCTTTCCATAATAAAACAGGTTGCCTCCGTACAAAGAGACAACCTGTTGCTGTGCCTGAATAGCCACTTCCCTATCTCCCGTAGGTACGATGGTTCCCTCTTTCAGGCAGGTCTCCTGGCTTCAGTTCTTCATCTGGCCGCGCCTTCTCAGTTTCCCAATGGCATTGCTGCGGCAGACTCCCTGTTACAGTAGCGGGACTGCTCCGGATTTGCACCGGTATTCCCTATTAAGCGGCCGGCGCACCGGCCACACCTGGTGTTACTTTTCCAGCACCTATTATACTATAGATTTGCCGGCATGACAAATTACTTTACGCCTACTTCCGTTTCCACACGGGAAAGGATGAAGCAAAGGTCGGACAGGCGGTTTACGCAGATCAACAGCTGCGGGTTGACCGGTTCTTCCTTCGCGAGACGAAGCAGCTGCCGCTCGGCGCGGCGCGTCGTTGTGCGGGCCATGTCCAGGGCTGCCGCACCCGGCGTCTCCCCGGGGATGAGGAAATGGCTCAGCGGCTGCAGCAGGGCATCATACTGGTCGATGGTCTGTTCAAACTTTTTGACATGTTCTTCCGTAATATACGGCTTCGGCAGGTTCAGGCTGGCCACGTCAGCCATCATGGACATCATCAGTTTCTGGATATCGTAAATGGTCTGTTTCACATCGGCCCGCTTTACCAGGGACCGTGCCAGGCCCAGGGCAGACGTAATTTCGTCCAGCGTGCCATAGGCTTCTACGCGGGGAGAGCACTTGGAAACCCGTTCCCCTGTATACAGCCCTGTCGTTCCTTTATCGCCCGTACGCGTATATACTGCTGCTTTTTTCATAACTTGCAACCTCCTTTGGAACCAGACAGACGGATGGATCTGTCTCTTCTGGGATTCCGTCCCAGGCCCGCAGGCCCGGACGGATGTGCAAAAAAAGGCTCGGACGGCAGCGCCGCCTGAGCCAGGTTTCTTAGTAGATTTCTTCCGGTTTGAAGAAGTTCTTGATTTCACGTTCAGCGGCTTCGGGGCTGTCACTGCCATGAATTACGTTTTCGCCTTTATCCAGGGCGAAGTCCCCACGGATGGAACCCGGGGTCGATTCGATCGGGTCGGTCACGCCCATCATGGTACGGATGGCCTTGATGGCGTTCGGGCCTTCTACGACCATGGCAACCAGCGGGCCGCCGGTAATGAAGGCTTCCAGTTCGGGGAAGAAGGGTTTGCCGACATGTTCGGCATAATGATATTCTGCCTGTTCCTTCGTCATGACGAGCATTTTGAGGGCGCAGATTTTCAGGCCGCGGCGTTCGAAACGGCCGATGATTTCACCAATCAAATGTTTGCGGACACCGTCCGGCTTTACGAGTACCAAAGATTTCTGATCCATGTTTCCGTCTCCTTTTGTTTAATTAGATGAGCTTTGTATTACTCCCGATAGTGAATTTTACATCGGGTGTTTCCTAAAATCAAGCCTTGCCGCCGGATTTCCCCGGCTGCAGCGGGCCGTTCACGGGAAGCGGCTGCGTATCCTTACGGGCGCAGTTCCCCGCGGGCGCGCATGTCTGCCGCCTGCTTGCGCAGGAGGCGGACCCGCTCTTCCGTCGACGGATGGGTGCTGAACAGGGTCGACATATCCCGCCGGCTGAAGGGGCACACAATAAACATATGGGCCGTCGCTTCCGTCGCATGGCTCATGCTGTGCGCCGACGCCACGCCGGAAATCTTTTCCAGGGCATCGGCCAGGTAATCCGGATTGCCGCAAAGCTGTCCGCCGCCTTCGTCGGCTTTGTATTCGCGGCTCCGGGAAACGGCCAGCTGGATGATCGCTGCCGCAATTGGCGCCAGAATCAGCAGCGCAAGGGCAGCCACCGGATTGTGGCTGTCGTCGTCCCGGCTGCCGCCGAACCAGAAGGCGAACCGGGAAATGGTCGTAATCAGGCCGGCAAGGGACGCCGCCACCGAACCGATAAGGATGTCATGATTGCGCACGTGGGTCATTTCATGGCCCAGAACGCCTTCGATTTCCTTCGGTGACAAATAGTTCATCAGGCCTGTCGTGACGGCTACTGCCGCATGGGACGGGTTGCGGCCCGTCGCAAAGGCATTGGGCACCGGGTCGTCGATGATATAGACTTTCGGCATGGGCAGTCCGGCCCGGTCGGCCAGGCGGTGCACAATGCCGTACAGGGCCGGCGCGGTTTCCTCCGTGACCTGCCGTGCCCGGTACTGGGCCAGGACCATTTTGTCACTGTACCAGTAGGCAAAAAAGTTCATGCCGACCGAAAGAATCAGCATGACAAGCATGCCCTGGCTGCCGCCGAGATAATCCCCGACCAATACGAGGAGCAGCGTCAGCAAGGTCATCAAAAAAGCTGTTTTCATGGGTTACTCTCCTTCATGGATCCCCGTGTCTCCAACGGGGGATTCCAGGCCGTCCTTTCCGGCCCAGTCCATTGTATCAGATTTTACAGGGTTTGACAATTTTCCGCCCTGCCCGCGCGGCCGCGCTCAGGCGTGTTCCACCTGTTCCTTCACAGCCTGCAGCATGGCATTGCAGTTTTCCTTTACTTTCCGCACTAGAATCGGATTCAGCAGGCCCGCAATCATGGGAATGCCGAACTCGAAATCCACGGACAGGGACACGCGGACGCCTTCCGGGATTGTTTCCATCTCCCAGGCGCCTTCCATTTTTTTCAAATCCCCGTCCGTCTGGCTGTACGTGATGCGGAATTCTTCCGGATAGAAGACATCCCGTTCCGTCCAGACGATTTTGCGGCCGTCCACATTGGACACCCAATGGGTCAGGTCCGTGTTGCCGTCCTGTTCCAGTACTTCAACCGATTCCAGGTTCTTCATAAATTTCGGATAGGACACCATGTCCTTGATTACATCATAAATGGCCTGCTTTTCTCCGCGCATGACCATTTCTGTCTTGACAAACGGCATGTTGTTTTCCCTCGCTTCCTATGCTCAAAGATCGTCCACGACGTCGTCCACCTGTTTCACTGCATTATGCAGTACGGACAACACCTGATCGATGACCGGTACCGGCATGATCAGGGGTGGCTCGATGCGGATGACTTTGGGGTTGTTCAGCGTGTAGGCCACCAGGACATGCTGGGCGATCATGAGGGCCATCAGCATACCGCCGGCCCCTTCTTTCGTCAGTTCCAGGCCCATCATCATGCCGCGGCCCCGCACTTCGCGGATCACGTTCGGGAATTCGGCGGCAATTTTTTCCAGGCCGGCCTTGAAATAGGCGCCGTTCTCAGCCGCCTTGTCCAGCAGGCCTTCTTCCTCAATGACCTGCAGGGTCGCTACACCAGCTGCGCAGGCCATTTCCCCACCGCCGAAGGTCGAGGTATGGATAAAGGGTGCTTCAATGAATCCGGACCAGGCCTGCTCCGTCCCGACGAAAGCGCCCACAGGCATGATGCCGCCGCCCAGGGCTTTGGAAACAGCCATCAAATCCGGCCGGGCGCCGTCGTAATCACAGCCGAACCAGCGGCCTGTACGGCCGATACCGGTCTGTACTTCGTCGGCAATAAAGAGAGCGCCTTTGGCATGGCACAACTCTTCCACCTGTTTCAGGTATCCGTCCGGCGGGACAACAATGCCCCCTTCTCCCTGGATCGGTTCCAGGATGACAGCCGCTGTTTCGTCCGTCACAGCTTTTTCCAAGGCTGCGATGTCTCCGAAGGGAACATGCCGGAACCCCGGTACCAGCGGCTGGAACGGCGTGCGGTACAAATCGCGGCCCGTTGCGGACAGGGAGCCGAACGTTTTGCCGTGGAACGCATTCTCAGTGGCAATGATCTCTTTGCGGCCCGTTGCCAGGCGTGCCATCTTCAGGCACCCTTCCACGGCTTCCGTCCCGCTGTTACAGAAGAAACTGTACTGCAGGCCGCCCGGTGTAACAGCTGCCAGCTTTTCCGCCAGGAGTGCCATGGGCTCGTTGAACATGACCTTGCCGCTCATGGGCATTGCGTGGAGCTGCCGCTCCACGGCTTCCACTACCTTCGGATGGCGGTGTCCCAGAGCGAACATGCCATACCCGCCCAGGCAGTCGATAAAAGACTGTCCGTCTGTATCCGTCACGGTCCATCCTTCCCCATGGCCTTCCACACTGGCCAGGCCCATGAAACGGAACAACTTCGTAGCTGCTGGATTGACGTACTTTTCGTACCGTGTCATGACTTCTTCCGGTGTCATTCTTCCATTCCCCTGCCTTTCACAATTTGCCCGCTGCCGGAACCCCGGCCGGACCACTTCCCATTCACACCATACGTTTCACATTGTATTCACTGCAGGACGCTCGTCACTGGCACGATCTGAATGCCCGTGGCCTTGATTTCGTCGAGATAGGTTGTCCACGCCTCGGCCGTCGCCGGGCGGGCGTGACAGATGACAATGACGCTGCCGTTACGGTCGGCCCGGTCCATGGCTTCCCGAATCATCGCGTAAATTGCCGATGCCGAGGCTTTGTTGTCCAGGAACAGGCTGTTCATGCCAGTCGGCACGCCGTACCTGCGGGCCGTCGCCATACCGACCGACTGGGAGCTCGTGCGGCTGTCCACGAAGAAAAGGCCCCGTTCCTTTAACACCTTCATGACCACCCGCATGGTTTCCGCATCACCGGTCGCGCGGGAGCCTTGATGATTGTTGACTCCGGAGACACCGGGCAGGCTGTCCAGCGCATCCGTCAGCAGTTTCCGGACCTGGGCGTCCGTCTGGGACACCAGGATGGTGCGTCCCGGTTCCGACATCTGCCCGCGGTCGATAGGTTCCATAGGCATATGGAGCATGGCCGTCCGGCCGGCATTCCGGATCAGGCGCAGTGCTTCCCTGCTGCCGCTCTTATACGGAATGACAGCATAGCTGAAAGGCAGCCTGGTCGACAGCAGTTTCCGCAGCGAGGCATTGTCATAGCCGCAGTCGTCGATGACCACGGCCAGTTTACCGAAATGTTTCGTTCCCGACGGCGTCGGTTTGGACTGGGCCGTCGTCTTGGGAATATCCTTGTCTTTCTTGGTCAGGTTTCTATTATGGAAAAAGTATACCGAATCGGTAACGAACGTCTTTTCCCCGGCGTCGCCGTTTTTGACAGAAATGCCCAGATCCAGGCGGTAGGCCTCGTAGCCGTCATACTTTGCCGGTCCTTCGTTCAACACGTGGAGTACGGAATGAGACGGAATCTGCTGGACCACCCAGGCCGAGGCACCCTTCAACTCCGTAGTCGCCGGCACGCCGACATCCACTTCCCGCTGGGTATAATGGATTTCGGCCCCCGTGGCTGGGATCGTTTCCGTATGTTCCTTCCGGTCCGAATCCTGCAGCTGCCACGTTTCGGCGCGCTTCATCAGGATTTCGTCCAGCGCGTGGTGCGCCCGCTTCGATTCTTCCATCAAGTCGACGGCTTCGTTTTTCTTTACGGTGGACAAATCCTTCGGTTTACTCTTCTGGGAAGCATAAAAGAACCCTGCCAAACCGGCCAGAATCAGCGCGATCAGTACGACCAGGATAAATGTTCCAACACCGCTTCCCTTTTTCTTTTTCTCAGTCATAGTCTGTCCCTTTCTCCACTCCGTCCGCTTTCCTATTTACGGGGATGGGCTTTTTCATAGACGGCACGGAGGCGTTTATTGGTAAGATGGGTATAAATCTGGGTTGTGGAAATGTCAGCGTGTCCCAGCATTTCCTGGACGCTGCGCAAATCAGCGCCATTGTCCAGCAAGTGGGTTGCAAAAGAATGGCGCAGCATGTGGGGTGAAATGTGCTTCAGCAAGCCTGCCGACTTGCCATACGCCCCAATCAGTTCCCATACGCGCTGGCGCGTCAGGGCCTGTCCTCCCAGTCCCAGGAAGACGACGCCCGGATCCTCTTCGTCTTTGACAAAAAAAGTGGGCCGGCCTTCGGTCAGATACCGCTCCAGATACTTCGCGGCCACGCTGCCCAGCGGCACAATGCGTTCCTTGGATCCTTTGCCGAAAACCAGGACGTACTGCATGTCCAGATGGACATCTTCCAGCTTCAGGTGCACAAGTTCCGACACGCGCATGCCTGTCGCGTAAAGCATCTCCAGCAGGGCACGGTCCCGCAGTCCTTCAGCGGTCGTCAAATCCGGCTGTGCCAGCAGGGCCTGCACTTCTTCCTCCGTCAGGACCTTCGGCAGATGAACACCTTTGGTTCCCGCCTCCACGGCTTCCGCAGGGTCCACGGCCAGAAAATTTTCCGCCACGAGAAAACGGTAAAATGCTTTCAGCGACGCCAGTTTCCGCGCAATGGTCGAAGCCGCCCGTCCCTGCATTTTCAAATCCGTCACGTAGCGGATGATGCGGGTGCGGCTGACCTTCGGCAGATCGGCTTCGCCGATTCCCAGGGCCTTGCAGAAAAGGCGCAAATCCCGCGCGTAGGATTGCTGCGTATTGCGGGACAGTCCCAGTTCCACCTGGAGATATTCCAGAAACATGGCAATGTAATCCATCCTGTCCTCCAATGGGAAAAAAGAGAAAACAACGGAGCAGCACCCCCGTCATTTTCTCCTTCTGCGCCAGCCCGGTGCCGTCCGGCACCGGACCCCCTGTTCCGTTAATCCCGTTTCTCCGGCTGCATAATCGTAATATTCGCAACCGGCGAAATCGTCGATACAGCATGCTTGTAAACAAGCTGCTGTTTTCCTTCGTTTTCAATGATGACCGTAAAATTATCGAAACCACGGACAAATCCGCGGATCTGGAATCCGTTCACCAGGTAGATGACGACGGGCAGGTTTTCCTTCCGCACGTGGTTGAGGAAACTGTCCTGCAGATTCATAGTCGTTTTGGTGCCTGTGTTGTTCATGCGTTTCACCCTCTCAATCCAACCAATATCTGTATACTGCGTACTCCCGGGATGGTGAATCTTTCTCTCTGTATTTCCCTGGTGTACGACTTCATTTTAACTCTTTTCCCACCGTTGGGCAAGTAGAGCGGCCATATCGGACACACATTGTTCGTAATTGAGGCTCCGGTCCAGCGTCAGCCAGTGCACATAGGGCATCTGCCGGTACCAGGTCAGCTGCCGCTTCGCAAAGTGGCGCGTCCCCTTTTTGATGTTGTCCACCGCCGTGGCGAAGTCGCACTGCCCCGACAGATATTCTGCCATCTGCCGGTAGCCCAGGCTCTTCATGCTCTGGCAGCCTGGCTGCACGCCCGCTTCCAGCAGGTGCCGAACTTCCTCTTCGAGGCCGGCACGGATCATGGCGTCCACGCGGGCGTTGATACGCTCATACAACAGGGCCCGGTCCATGGTCAGGCCGAACACAATGGCATCATACACCGGCGTCCCCTGCCGCTGCTGCGACACGGTCTCGCCGCGCATCGCCGTTTCCAGAGCCCGCACTACCCGGCGCACGTCGTTCGGATGCAGCCGTGCAGCTGCGGCAGGATCCAACGCAGCCAGCTTGTCGTGCAGGGCCTGATTTCCTTCCGTGGCGGCAAAGTGCTCCCACTGCTGGCGGAAGCCGGGATCGCTGCCCACAGAGCTGAACTGGTAGTCTTCCAGCAGCGAGCGGATGTAGAGCCCCGTTCCGCCGACAAGGATGGGGAGATGACCCCGTCCCAGGATGTCTGAAATCAATCGGGCTGCCTGTTCGCGGAATTCGACGACGCTGAACGATGCTTCCGGCGACAGGATATTCACCAGATGGTGCGGTACCAGGGCAAGTTCCTCCGCTGATGGTTTCGCCGTCCCGATATCCATGCCGCGATAGACGAGCATACTGTCCCCGGAAATGATTTCCCCGCCGACGCGGCGGGCCAGGGCGATGCCACAGCGGCTCTTTCCTGTCGCTGTCGGTCCCAGAATCACGACCAGGCGTTTCCGCCGCTGTTCCGTCATCGCGATTCCTCCTCCCGTGTCAAAATGCCAAAGCGGACGCCACTATATCGGGAACCCGTAAACTGGCGGCAGCCGAATTCCCGCAGGATGGCCTCGGTCCGTTCTTTGATGACGACGCGTGGTGCCACCCGCAGGGCTTCCTGTACCACGTCCTTCGCCAGCGGCTCACGGTACGCCAGAGGCCGCAGAGGCTGCATGGCCGACGACCGGCGGACCGGGTGCCGGAACATGGGATCGAAATACACCACGTCGTACCGGTCCGGAGGCAGCGCCCGCAGATAATCCGCCGCCACCGCCCGGCGGATAGTAATGCGGCGCAGGTCTTCCGTCAGGGCAGCAATCTTACCCACGTACGTCTGGACGCCACGGCTGGTCAGGAACCAGAGCAAAGGCGATGCTTCCAGGCCTGTCACTTCCCCGCCGGGACCGACGGCATGGCTGGCCAGCAAGGCGTCTGCCGCCAGGCCGACCGTGCAGTCCAGAACCCGTTGTCCCGGCTGCAGGGCCATGGCTTCCAGAAAGTTGTCCGTTTCTCCCCGCTGGACCACCCGCTGCCACCGGACCTTGCCGAGGCCGGGATGGTAAAAGAGCGTGCCTTCCGCCGTATGGACGCGGGGGCCTGTTTCCGTCGCCAGAAGCAAGGCCTGGACGCCGGACTGTTCCAGCAGGGCCGGCAGAGTCATTCCCTTGCCGCGCCGTACGTAAGGCACGCCGAACAGGGCAGCCCAGGAACGGGCTTCCTCCCTCAGATGCGCATCCGCCCGGGCGCTCGTGGTGACGATGAAGGAAACCTGCCCCGCCTGCTTCTTCTCATTTATCATAAGGTTTGGCATGTTCAGAGGGCAGATCAAAGCCTGTCCGCTTGAACAACTTATATAGCTCATCCGACGAAACGGCAATCATGCAGGGCCGTCCGTGGGGGCACGTAAACGGGTGGGTCGTGTTGCACAGATCGAGCAGCAGCTGCCGCATCTGCCGCATGTTCAGCAGCTGCCCTGCCTTGATTGCAGCCCGGCACGCTGCCATATGCAGCACGTCCTGCCGCAGCTCTGCCGCCGTGGGCGAACGGTGTTCCTGCAGATACTGCGCCACGTCGCGGATGAAATTTTCTGCTTCTTCGACCGGAATATCCGCCGGCAGGCTGTCCACACGGACGGAAGTATCACCGGCCGGCGTCACGTCCACACCGAGGCGGTAAAAATCATCATGGTACTTCTCCAGCAGTTCCACTTCGTCGGGCTGCAGGTTCAGGAACTGCGGAATCAGCAGCTGCTGCGCCGGAATATCCTGATGAGACAGAACCAGTTTGTCATACAAAATCCGTTCGTGCGCCGCGTGCTGGTCAATCAGATAGAGCGTATCGTCGGACTGGGCGATGATAAAGGTCTTGTCTACCTGCCCGATAGGCCAGATCGTTTCCAGAACGCCGTCTTCGCCCGGCTCCTGCATGGCCAGGGCACGGCGGGACAAATCGTCCTGCTCGGCCAGTTTTTCCTGCGCCTCGCCGAAAGAATACACGGGCTCTTTCTGGGAAGCGCCTCCCTTTCCGGGGCCTGCCGGATTCCAGATACTCTGGCGGGCCGCTTCGGCCAGGCCGCCTCCCGTCCGGTGGGAAGGAAACGGGGTCGGACGCCGTCCGTCGAAGCCCTGCAGGGACGGCTGGATTCCCGTCTCGTGCCGCTGTTCCTCGGCAATCCGGTGTTCTGTCACCGTTCCGGCGGCAGCATAGTCCCCCTGCGGCAGGCCCGCCACAGCGGCTGCGGGTTCCCCTTCTTCGCGTTCGGCGTGCATGGGCCGGGTCAGCGCGTCTGCCAACGATTTGTAGACGGCCTTATAGACAGTCCCGTCGTCACTGAACTTGACCTCGCTCTTCTGGGGATGCACGTTGACATCTACTTTATCCGGCGCCACGCGGATGTCCAGGACAGCAAAGGCAAAGCCTCGCTTGGGGATCTGAGACTGGTATGCGTGCTCGATGGCCTTGGACAACATGGGACTGTTGATACTGCGGCCGTTCACCAGCAGGGTCTGCCAGCTCCGGTTCCCCTTCAGCAAGGTCGGTTTGCCGATATAGCCGTGGACGCTCACTTCGTTTCCGTCAAAGGAAACGGGCAGGAGGTCGGCGGCGACGCTTTTCCCGTACAGGGCGGCAATAGTATCCTTCAGGCTGCCGTTGCCCGGTGTGGCCAGGACTTCCTTGTCGTTGTTCGTCAGCCGGAAATGCACGTCCGGCCGGGCCAGGGCGATGCGCGTCAGGATTTCACTGACATAGCGGCCTTCCGTGGACACGGTCTTCAAAAACTTGCGCCGTGCCGGCACGTTATAGAATAAATCCTTCACGATAACCGTCGTGCCCACCGGCCCGCCGGTGCGCAGGCATTCCTCTTCCGCACCGCCGTTGATTTTCAGGGACGTGGCCATGTCGTCCTCCACCGTCCGGGTCAGCAGTTCAAATTCCGATACGGAGGCAATGCTCGGCAGCGCCTCGCCACGGAATCCCAGCGTGTGGAGGTGGTTCAAATCCGCCGCCGCACGGATCTTGCTCGTCGCGTGCCGCTTCATGGCCAGGCGCGCGTTGCTTTCATTCATCCCCGTGCCGTTGTCGGCCACGCGGATGTATTCCGTACCTCCTTCGAAAATGGTCACATCGATGCTGTCTGCACCGGCATCCAGCGAATTTTCCACCAGTTCCTTCACGACCGACGCCGGTTTTTCCACCACTTCGCCGGCCGCAATCTGGTTCGATGTGTTCGTGTCAAGGAGGCGTACTTCTGCTTCCTGCATAGGTATCCTTCTCCTTTTCTATCACCTTACAGGCCTTGTTCCTTCCTGGCTTCCTGCTGCAGTCGGAACAAGGCGTTCATAGCTTCGATGGGCGTCATGCTCATGACGTCCAGCGACAGCAGTTCCTGCGACAAAGACTGGGCAAAGAGAGACCCCATGGCCTCTTCTTCCTGTTTGGCAGGAGCCGGGGTTTTGGCCGGTTCCGGTGCCGTTTCGGCAGCCGTGGCGGACGGATTGCCGCCGGCGGTTCTGCTGTCCTGGTCGCGTTCGTATTCCTGCAACAGCTCATCCGCCCGTTCGAGGACCTTTTTCGGCAGGCCCGCCAGACGCGCCACATGGACGCCGTAGCTGCGGTCCGTACCGCCCCGCACGATGCGGCGCAGAAACACGATATCGTTGCCCCGTTCCTTGATGGCAACAGAGTAATTCTTGATTCCTTCCAGGACCGATTCCATGCCGATCAACTCATGATAGTGCGTGGCAAACAGAGTCTTGGCCTTGATGCGGGACTGGATGTATTCCATGACGGCGCGGGCAATAGCCATGCCGTCGTACGTGCTCGTGCCCCGTCCCACCTCGTCGAGGATGATCAGGGAGTTCCGCGTGGCGTACTTCAAAATCTGAGCCACTTCGTTCATTTCCACCATGAACGTGCTCTGCCCCGTCGCCAGGTCATCGCTGGCGCCGACACGTGTAAAGATGCGGTCCACGATGCACACGTCGGCACTACGGGCCGGAATGAAGCTGCCCATCTGGGTCAGCAGCACCAGGAGGGCGACCTGCCGCATGTACGTCGACTTGCCTGCCATGTTGGGCCCAGTCAGGATGATCATGCGTTCATCCGTACTGTTCAGCGTCACGTTGTTGGGGACAAAGATTTCCTTGTCCAGCAGCCGTTCCACGACAGGATGCCGCCCGTCCAGGATGCGGATTTCACCGCGTGTGTTCAGCTCCGGCCGGTGGTAATCGTATTTGGACGCCGCCGTGGCCAGGGACGCCAGGACATCGAGGCGCGCCAGGGCGTGGGCCGTGTCCTGGATGCGGGGAATCTGCTCCCGGATCTCCCCGCGGATCTTATTGAACAGATAATACTCCAGCGATTCGATTTTCTCTTTGGCACCGAGGATCTTGTTTTCAAAATCCTTCAGTTCCGGCACAATGTATCGTTCGGCGTTGACCAGGGTCTGTTTGCGGACAAATTCCGGCGGCACCTGGGACGTCTGTCCCTTGCTGACTTCAATGTAGTATCCGAAGACTTTATTGTAGCCGACTTTCAGGTTCTTGATGCCGGTCGAGGCCTTGGTGCGCTGTTCGAAATCGGCCATCCAGGCGGAATTGTTCCGGGCGATGTCGTGCAGTTCATCCAGCTCCAGATCGTATCCGTCGCGGATCATGCCGCCCTCCCGGACGGTAAACGGCGGATCGTCCACAATGGCCGCTGCCAGGGTATCCCGGATTTTTTCATGCAGTCCGATCTGAGCAGACAGTTTCTGCAGCAGTCCGGCTTTTGCTTCCTGCAGCCGGTTCTTCAACGACGGCAGCGCCTCCAGCGACGCCCGCAGGCTCACCATGTCCCGCGCATTGGCGCTTCCTACTTCCAGGCGGGACAGAATCCGCTCCAGGTCGAACACCTCTTTCAATTGATCCTGGATGGCGCCGCGCAGGCCCGGATTTCCGACCAGGTCTTCCACAGCATCCTGCCGCTCCCGGATTTTGACGAGGTCCAGCAGAGGGCACTCGATCCAGTTCCGCAGGCAGCGCGAACCCATGGACGTAGACGTGAAATCCAGTACATCCAGAAGGGTGCCTTTCTTCCCGCCGTCCCGCATGTTCCGGATGAGTTCCAGATTGCGGATGGCCGTCGCGTCCAGATTCATGTATTGTTCCGTTGAGATGCGCTCCAGGCGGTTGATCTGCGACAGGTCCGCCATGACGGTACCGTGCAGGTAGGCCAGGAGTGCCTGTACCGTTTCCCGGACCACCGGTTCCAGGGAGATGTCCCCGAAATGGGCGCGGACAAAATCCTCCGCGTCGTCCGGCGCTGCGTAGACGGAAAAGGTACAATCCGGCAATTTATGCCGGATCCAGTCTGTCAGTTCGTCCCACTGGCTGATTCCGCTCCGGAAGATAATTTCCGACGGCTGGAACCGAAACAGCTGCTCTTCCAGGGCCAGGAGACGTTCACTGCCGTTGGCCGTGAACCAGCGGCACTCCCCTGTCGACACATCGGCCAGCGCCAGGCAGTAGACCTCGTCGTCCTCCTCGATGCGGGCCAGATACCGGTTCCGCGAATCTTCGAGCAGCGATTCGTTCAGGGCCGTACCCGGAGTGACGATTTTCACGATGGCGCGCTTGACCAGTCCTTTGGCCAGCTTCGGGTCTTCAATCTGGTCGCACACGGCCACGCGGTACCCCTTCTTGATCAGTTTGGCAATGTAGCCGTCCACCGCATGGTACGGCACACCGCACATGGGAACGCGGTCTTCCAGGCCGCCGTCGCGTCCCGTCAGGGTCAGCCCCAGTTCCCGCGATACCGTCTTGGCATCGTCAAAAAACATTTCAAAAAAGTCACCGATGCGGTAAAACAGCAGCTCGTCAGGATGCTGGTTTTTGTACTCCATGTACTGCTGCATCATCGGCGTCAACGTATTTGCCATATCATAACCTCCGTCCAACCGGATGGCTTGTTCAATCTGCCCGGCGTCCTTTCAGGAGCCAGGTCTGGGGATTCGTCACGGTCACGTGAACCAGCTGTCCCGGACGAACCGGCAGCAGGCACCCTTCCGTGCCTTCCGCCCCGTCTGTGCCGGCGGCCTGGGGCCACAGGACGAGCTTGTTTCCTCTCGTCCGGCCGGACCACATGCGGGAATCTTTCTCCGTTGGCCCTTCCGCCATTACTTCTACTGTTTTGCCCCGGTACCCTTCATTGACCGACAGGGAAATCCGGTTCTGGATGTCCATCAGGCGCTGCAGGCGGGCGTGTTTGACGTCGTCCGGAATCTGTTCCTTCATACGCGCCGCCGGCGTCCCGCTGCGGGGGGAATAGAGGAACGTGTAGGCCGAATCGAACCGCGCCGCTTCCACAAGACGGCACGTGGCCTCGAAATCTTCGTCCGTCTCCCCGGGGAAACCAACGATAATGTCCGTCGTAATGGCCGCATCGGGAAGATACTGGCGGATCTGGTGCACCAATTCCAGGAAACGGGCGCCTGTATATCCACGGTTCATCGCTTTCAGGATGCGGTCGCTGCCGGACTGGAGCGCCACGTGGAAATGCTCACACAGATGGGTTCCTTCCGCCACGGTCCGGATGACCTCTTCCGACATATCCCGGGGGTGGCTCGTCATGAAGTGGACCCGTTCCAGGCCGGGAACCTGGTCCACGGCACGAAGCAGCGCCGCGAAGGGTTCCTTCACCGAAGCGGCATCGCTGGCACCCAGTTTGTTCAGCGCCCCGTCCCGCAGGAAGTCCTTGCCGTAAGAATCGACATTCTGCCCCAGCAGGGTAACTTCCGTGTACCCGCGGGCGACAGCATTCCGGACCTCTTCCAGGATATTCTCAATGCTGCGGCTCCGTTCCCGGCCCCGTACGTAGGGAACAATGCAATAGGTACAGAAATTGTTACATCCGTACATGATGGGAATCCAGGCACTGAATCCGCTCTCGCGGACACGGGTCCCTTCAAACTCGCTGTTCTGCACTTCCAGGCTCGTATAGGCTCCTTTTTCCCGGGTCCGCAGATATTCTTCAAACAGCTTCCGGAACGAGTTAACGTAAGACGTTCCCAGCAGCAGGTCAATCTGGGGGTACTTTTTCAGCAGGGCTTCCCCGTCTTTCTGGGCCATGCAGCCGGCCACACACAAAATCTGTCCGGGATGCTGCGCCTTGATCCGCTTCATTTCTCCGATTTTGCCGAGAATCCGCAACTCCGCGCTTTCACGGACACAGCACGTATTGATGACAACGACATCGGCCTGCTCCAGGGAGGAGGCAGGAGCATATCCCATCTCTTCCAACTGGCCGGCATAATGCTCCGAATCGCTTTCATTCATCTGGCAGCCGTAGTTCAACACGTGGTAATATTTCGGTTTCACGCTCATGCAATCTTTCTCCGATCTTCTCATTGTATAAAGGACAAACAAGATGATAAAACAAGCTGTTGCGACACTATCAGAGTATTATACCATACTATTGCCAAACTTCCAAAATCCGCTTCCTCATGCGGTTTTTGAAAGGCCGGAAAAGGATGCCTCCTCCTGCGTGGCAAAAGTATACATGTATACATGTATACTTTCTGTGAAAATATGTGAAAAATGCCAAAAAAGTGTTAAAATGTAGTAAATTTCCCTGCGGAAAAGGACTCAGGAGTTATGGGAGGGGTATTATGAACCTGTCAATTCAAATCTTTATCGCCCTGGTGCTGTCGGTCGTTTGCGGCCTGATTGCAGGGCCGGACAATCTGCCGTTCATCACGAAGTGGATTGCCCCCATCGGCACCATCTTTATCAATCTCATCAAAATGATGATTGTTCCGGTCGTCTTCTGTTCCCTCATCGTCGGTGTTACAAGCCTGGGTGGAGACAGCCGTAAATTGGGACGCATCAGCGTCCGTACCATCATCCTGTACCTGGTTACGACAGCCATCGCCATCATTATCGGTTTCGCCGTTGCCGGTGTCATCCAGCCGGGCATGGGACTCGAAGCGGTCGGAAAAGCCGCTCCGAAAGTCAAGGAAGCGCCGACCATCATGCAGGTCCTGGTGAACATGATTCCCACAAATCCCATTGCTTCCATGGCAAAGGCGGATATTTTACCGGTCATTATCTTTGCGTTGTTTGTCGGTGTCGCCATCACGAAAATCAACGAGAGTGGCAACCAGGTTTTGACGAATTTCTTCACCGCTGCAGCAGAGGTTTGCTATAACGTCATCAGCATGGTCATGAAGTTCGCTCCTTACGGCGTCTTCGCCCTGCTGCTTCCGGTTGTCTGCAAAAATGGTCCGAAGGTCCTGCTTCCGCTGCTGTCCGTCATCGCCTGCGCGGCCATCGGCAGCATTCTGCACTGCGTCATCGTCTATTCGTCCCTTGCTTCTTTCGGCGGTGGCATCTCGCCGCTCAAATTCTTCCGCGGCATGTCCGAAGCCATGATGCTGGCCTTCACGACGTGCTCTTCCTCGGGCACCCTGCCGGTCAACATGAAGAACGCCCAGGAAAAACTGGGACTCTCCCGGGAGGTCACGTCTTTCGTCCTGCCGCTGGGCGCGACGATCAACATGGACGGTACAGCAATCTATATGGGCGTCTGCACGTGCTTCATTGCCAACGTTTTCGGAATCCATCTGGGCATGAATGACATCATCATGGTCATCTTCACGGGCACGCTGGCTTCCATCGGGACGGCAGGCGTTCCCGGTGCCGGCCTGATTATGCTCGCCATGGTGCTCCAGTCCGTTCAGCTGCCGCTGGAAGGTCTGGCACTGGTCGCGGGCATCGACCGTGTCCTGGATATGTTCCGTACGACGGTCAACATCACCGGCGACGTCGCGGTGGCTTCCGTCGTCGATCGGGCCGAGCGAAAACTTGCCGAAGCGAACGAACAGGTCATCAAATAAAAACAAGCGAACCAACAAGAGGCGATCCGGAAATCCGGACCGCCTCTTTTCTTTGTTTTTCGTTTATTTCAGGCGATGCACCAGGTCCACAATGGACTTTTCGCGCAGCACCGTCTTCATGACTTTTCCCGTATTGTTGCGGGGTAATTCTGTGCAGAGGATAAATTCACGGGGCACTTTGTACGCCGCGATTTTTCCCAGCAGATATTTCCGCAGCATGCGCTTCGTCAGAACGGCTCCCTCTTCGGGTACTACGTAGGCGCATATCGCCTGACCGCGCAGTTTATCGGGAATCCCGATGACCGCAGCCTCCCGGATATCCGGGTGCGCCATCAGGACTTCTTCTACTTCACGGGGATATACGTTTTCACCGCTGGAGATGATCATATCCTTCAGCCGGTCGACGATGAAGATATACCCGTCTTCGTCGCGGTACGCCAGGTCTTCCGTATGGAGCCAGCCGCCCCGCAGCGCATAGGCGGTTTCCTTCGGCCGGTTCCAGTAGCCGAGCATAATGTTCGGGCCCTTGGCACACAACTCTCCTACTTCGCCGACAGGAACTTCGTGGCCCTGTTCATCCTGGATCTGGGCTTCACAGTTGAAAATCGGCACACCGATGGAACTCTGGCGGGGCTTCCCCGTCGGGCAGCATGTAACAACGGGGCTTGCCTCTGACAGGCCGTATCCTTCCTGCACGTGCTGGCCGAACTTTTTCGCGAATTCATCGTACAGAATCCGCGGCAGTGCCGCACCGCCGCTGACAAAGTAGCGGAACTGGGCCAGTTCCGACGGATCGGCATTGTTGACAAAAAGCTGGTACATGGTCGGTACACCGTACATCGCGTTGATGTGGTACTTTTTGATGAGTTTCATGGCATCGCCATAATGGAAGGTCTCCTGCACCACAATGGTCGCGCCGAAATACAAGTTGCCACAGACCGATGTCACCCAAGCAAAGCAATGGTACATGGGCAGGACGCAGAGGGACACATCGTCGGGCGTCATATTGACACGCCGGGAAATGCCGATGGTGTTCGCCACGATGCCGTCCTGGGTCAGGACAGCTCCTTTCGGCCGTCCCGTCGTACCGGATGTGTAGATAATGGCCACGGCGTCTTTCGATGAGCGTTCCACTTCATGGTACACCGCACCTTCCGGGGGCACCATTTCTTCGAATGTAAATTCTTTCGGGCAGGTTTCCACGCCCAGTTCCGCCATCGATTCCGTCAAATCGATTTTCTTCTGGAGAATCAGGATTTTCATGCCCGTATCTTTGCAGATGTAAGCCACTTCAGCCGGCACCAGCTGAAAGTTGATAGGGACGACAATCGCCCCGGCCCTGGCACAGGCAAAATACGTTTCGACGAACTGGGGGCAGTTTTTGCTGATCAGGCCGACCCGGTCCCCTTCCCGGACTCCCATGGACTGCAGGAACGCTGCCTTGGCTTCCACATTTTGCCGGAACTGTCCGTACGTCGTTATCTGATCTTTAAAAATAAAAGCTGTTTTGTCTGCCGGGTGATCTTTTACGATATCATTCAAATACAAATCGTACACATCCTTTCCAATGCTGCTGCCACACGCTGTAATCCCGCTTCGTCTGCAGCGGTAAAGCGGTCCCGTTTCGGGCTGTCCAGGTCGAGAACGCCGAAGACACGGCCCTGTCGGTGCAGGGGGATGACCAGTTCCGACGCCGACTGACTGTCACAGGCAATGTGCCCGGGAAACGCGTGCACGTCGGGTACGCGGAGCACGTTGTCCCCGGCGGCGGCCGTCCCACAGACCCCTTTTCCCAGGGGAATATGGATGCACGCCGGCTTTCCCGTGAAAGGCCCCAGCACAAGCTGTCCCTCCCGGAGGACGTAGAAGCCGGCCCAGTTCAGGTCCGGCAGCGTTTCCATCAGGAGCGCCGCCGTATTGGCGAAGAACGGAACCCACCAGGGTTCTTCTGCGCCCAGGCTCTCCACCTGCTGCACCAAAAGATTGTAGTCTGTCATCATCCTGTCCTTCCGTTTCTGCCGCAGCGGGAGTGTGCTGCACGCTGTTTCTCGTCCCATTATACCAGTTTCTGCGCCGCTTGCCTACCGCCAGCCAAGTGGAAGCACAGGAAATCATGCCGCAGTCAGGATTGCCGTCCGGCCTCAGGGCAGCCCCGGGAACGAATCGACAAACTGGATGCGGAGATCTTCAAAACTCGTCACATAGGAAATCGTAAAATCAGGGAACGAGTCTACGAACTGCCACTCCCCGATGGCATCGGGAAAGTGATCCACCGCCTTGACGCGCAGATCCGGGAAAGACGACACCACCTTGACGCGGATGTCCGGGAAATTCTCCACGACGCGGACACGCCCGGCCAGGCGGATGCCTTTGAAATATCCCGCGTCGTTCACTGCCGACGCCAGCGTCTGCCGGTTCGGCGTCAGCAGGACCGCCGGCTCTGTATTCCCCGCAGCCGATCCGTGTGGCAGGGCAGCGGCGAGGCCCAGGGGCAGTGGGCCGGAATCTGTTTCTGTACCACCTGCCGCCAGGCAGGGGACTGCCGTCAGCAGGCACAAGGCTGCCGCAAGGCACCACTGCTTTCCTCGAAATATACTCTCTTTCATACAAACCACCTCCTCTTCTGCCTCCAGTATAGCCCGTACCCTGGACAGCAAAAGACCCCTGAAGAAAAATTCCCGTTGTCTGTACGGCAATCCTCCTTCAGGGGATTCCTGCCCGTCCGGCAGGCTCATTTTCCATCAATCCACGTGACAGGATTTCCCTTGCGGGCGACGATGCGCCGGAACGGAAGTCCGTCCAATGTGTCGGCATATCCGATGACCAGGGAGGCGAAGACCTTCTCTCCTTCCTTCAGTCCCAGCGTCCGCAGGTACTCTGTCATGGCCGGATCGTCCTGCAGCCATTTCAGCTGGTTGACATAGCAGCTTCCCAAATCCAGGGCATTGGCCATGAGAAGCATATTTTCCACAGCACACGCGCAATCTGCCATGGCATTGCCGTAATCGGCGCGGTTGGCCGTCACAATCAGGACCGGTGCGTGATAATAAAACATGCACTTCCCCTGTTTGCTGAAACGGATGCAATTGGCCAGGGACCGGTACGTCGACGGCGTTATTTCCATCTTCGCGAAGGAATCGCAGGCAATGCGGGCCAGTTTCTCCAGCACGGCGTGATCCCGGATGACCAGGAAATGGGTATACTGGTTATCTCCGCCGCTCGGTGCAAAACGACCGGCCTCCACTATCTGCTCCAGTTTTTCCTGTTCCACCGGTTTGGACGAATAATGCCGGCAGCTGTGCCGTGTCTGAATCAACCTCAATGCTTTCAACGCTTGGTTCCTCCTTCAATGAACGGTCCCCGAAGGGACCGGGATCGAATCGAATCACTTGTCGCTGTTCGTAAACCAGCCGTCATGGTATCCCGTCAGCAGTCCCCGATTGGTATACCACCCCTGGATGCCGAACTTTCCTTCGGCCATTTCCACAAACGGATAGATGAGCTCTTTGTTGCCGTGAAGCCACAACGCTCCCTCCGTGGCACGTTTGTCTTCCACATCGACGCCGAAGGCCTGGAAAAATTCCAACAGGGTCTTGGCCTTCATGGCTTTTTCGACAACCGTCGGCGGCACGACAATCAGCTTGCCGCCCCGGTCGAAGGCAACAGTCCCGTCCCGATGCAGGTACGGGGCGCAATGGATGACGTCGATCGGGTCCGGTGTCCAGGTTCCCGGCTTCACTTCGTCTTTTTCCATGGCTTTTTCAATGACAGAAGCATTATGCAAACGGCGCCGGATGACTTCCAGACTGTTTGCCATGCGATCCAATTCTTCGGATAACTTCAGGATTTCCTGCTCGACCAGTTCCAATTCCTGCTTCGTCTGCTGCTGCATAAGGCACCTCTCCTTCGCATAATGTTTCGATGGCCACGGGCACCGGGAACGGTTTCCCAACCGCCTTGGCAATAGTCCCCGTCGGGAATCTTCCTGTTTCCATTATAGCAGGATTCCCTGTCCGTGACACCGGGGCCGGCAGATTTTTTCCGGCAGCACCCGAAAATTTACCGTGGCAGGCGCACCATATCCCGCGTGATCTCGCGCAGGGAGTGGGCACCGCACATTTCCATCGTGTCTTCCAGCTCTGCCGTCAGTTTGTTTACGTAAACCTGTACGCCTTCTGCACCGGCGCCATAGACGGCCGTCACGAAGGGACGGGCAATGACCACGGCATCCGCCCCCAGGGCCAGCGCCTTGAAAATGTCCGTACCACTGCGGATTCCGCCGTCCACGAGAATCGTCATCTCGTTGCCGACCGCGTCGACAATTTCCGGCAGCACTTCGGCAGTGGCCGGGCACTGGTCCAATACACGGCCGCCGTGGTTGGACACGAGGATAGCCGCCGCACCAGCCCGCTTTGCCTTCAGGGCTCCGCGGACCGTCATGATGCCCTTTACGATAAACGGCACGCCGGCCAGGCGGATGATGTCCGCCAGTTCCGCCTCAGACTTCGTTCCTGCCGACGTATGGAGTTTCTTCAGGAACGGCAGTCCTGCCCCGTCCACGTCCATGGCACAGGCAAAGGCCCCGGACTCCCGCACCAGGGCAAATTTTTCCGGCAAAATGTCGTCGCCCCAGGGTTTGATGGTCGGAATTCCCATACCTCCGGCCGCCTTGATCGCCGCGCAGGCACCGGGGACGACCGCCGCATCGGCACCGTCGCCGGTCATGGCCACAATTCCCGCCTTTGCACACGCCGAGACAAGGGTACTGTTGTACGTCAGATCCGAGTAGGCGTCGCTGTAATGGAGCTGCACCAGGCCGACAGGCCCGGCCACAATAGGATAACGCAGCGTTTTGCCGAAGAGGCTGACAGACATGTCGACAGGCCCCTTTTCGGTCAGCGTATCCATGTTCAGGCGGATTTCTTTCCACTTGTCATAATTCCGGGCTGCTACATCCCCCGTCCCCTTACAGCCAGGTCCTGGCATCCGGTTGCCGCAGGCTCGTCCGTTGCAGACGGGACAGGCTTTGCACACCGATCCTACTTTGTCCCTTGCCAGACGCAATACCTCTTCGTATTCCATGGTGCTTTCCTCCTTGCAAAAAAGGCGCGTCCATCGGGGCGCGCCATAGCGTTAATCTTTGAATTCGTATTTGAGATGCTGCCGTTCCGGCATCAATTGATACCGGATACGCGGATAGCCGACCATCATGCAGCCGACGAGCTTCTGCTTCGCCGGAATTCCGACCAGGTCCAGCAGCGGAGGGTAACCCGCAATGCCGCAAGCCTGTACAAAACCGGCAATGGTCGTGCCCAGCCCCACAGTCGGGGCGTACAGTTCGGCGTAAGCCAGGGTCTGTTCGCTGTTGGAGACGCCCGTAATGTTCAACCGGCGGGCAGACAAAAAGACGAGACACGGTGTGTTGCGGGTAATGATATCAACATGCTTTTCATGATAGGTGTGCAGGACAGCCTTGAAATACCGCTTGTTTTCCGTGCCGGCATCCACTTCTGCCTGCATCCAGTCGGCCACGGCACGCCGGATAGCGGCGATGGTTCCCGGATTGCGGATAATGGTAAAGTACATGCCCTGACTGTTGCCGGCCGTCGGCGCGTAGCGGCACACGTCCAGGAGTTTCAGCAGATCCTCCTCGCTGGGAGCCTGCGGCTTGAACTGCCGTACGCTGCGGCGCGACCGCAGGAAGTTGTAGGCATCTTCGGCCGTCCACGTGGACTTCGGCACCGGCACCATTTCCGCCCGCGGAACATACTTGTTGTCTATCGCCCCGGCCGGGCAGATAGCCACGCAGTGTCCGCAGCTCATACACCCCCTGTCGACATGGCATTCCGGTCCCTCAGGACCCATATCCAGGATGCACGAAGGACAGTCTGCCACGCAGAGTCCGCACTTCAGGCATTTGCTCTTGTCAACAGTAATTAAATCCAATTTCCATACCTCCAAAGGCCCCTGGCTGTGGGGCATATTCTGACAGGCAGCCAGACGGTCCGCCTGCATACCGGCTTATTATACCACATTTTTTGCTCCCAGAACAGGCTGGGATGCCAGGGACTGTTACACACTGATGTCTTCGCTGTGCGTAACGCGGAAGAAAATCAACAGGGAAAGAATCGAAGTCAGCGTCAGGATGGTCGAATACGCGGCCGCGTTGCCGAAATTGCTGCGGATGACTTCTGCGTAAATGGCTACGGTCAGCGTCATCGTATCCGTCGTGTACAGAATGATACTGGAACTCAGTTCGCTGATCAGCGTAATCCAGCTCATGATGGCACCGGCCATGACGCCGGGCAGCATCATGGGAACCATAATCTTCCGGAACGTCTTGAATTCCGTAGCGCCGAGGCTGATGGCAGCCTCCTCCACACTGGGACTGATTTGGGAAATGATTGCCGTACTCGACCGGATCGTATAGGGCATGCGGCGGATGGTCAGGGAAATAATCATGATCAGGGCCGTGCCGCTCAGGACGATGGCGCCGGAGTTGAAGCCCGACAACAGCGCAATACCAAGGACAGATCCCGGGATGATGTACGGGAACATGGTCAGCGTGTCCAGAATGTTCGTCAGGAGTGACGGCTTGCGTGCCGTCAGATAGGAAATCAGGATACCCATGACGACGACCAGGATAATCGCAGTGATGCCGAAGGCATACGTGTTGAAAATGGACAGATTGTCTTTGGAAAGAAGCGTGTTCTCATAATTCATGAGGGAGAACCGTCCCGTATAGACTGCGCCGCCCACCGTTTCCAGGAAGGAAGTGAAAATAACGGTCAGCTGCGGCAGCATAGCGACCAGGCAGACACCGTAGATGAACAGGTAGGAAAAGAACTTTTCCATGCCCTTGGCCTTCACGGGCTGCATGGGCTTCAGGGCAGTCATGGCGTAGGAATAGTGCTTGGCCAGGAGCCGCTGCAGGAAGAACAGGAACAGGGTAATCACGACGACGATGACACAAAGCGAGGCCGCAAAGTGGTCGTCTGTGCTCACTTCGCCCATGAACTGGGTGTAAATCAAGACCGGGAACGTCTTATACCCTTCACCGATCAACATAGGAGTACCGAAATCGGAGAACACGCGCATAAAGACCAGCAGGGAACCTGCCAGGAGAGATGGCATGACCAGCGGCAGGATGATACCCGTCACCCGCTGGAAGGCATTGCATCCCAGACTCTCCGCCGCCTCGTTCAACGAGCTGTCCAGGTTCTTCAGGGCGCCGGATACGTACATGTAGATCAACGGGAAGGACTGGAGAGAGAAAACAAGCACAATGCCCGAAAAGCCGTAGATGCCCTCGAAATGCAGGTTGAACAGGCTGTTGACGATTTTCGTGAAAAAGCCGTTGCGGCCCAGGAGCTGAATCCACGCGTAGGCCCCGATGAAAGGCGGGGACAAGTAGGAAATAACGATTAAAATATTGACGTACTTACTGAATGGTACCTTATAGCTCCGCAGCAGATACGCCATCGGCAGTCCCAGGGCCGCCGCCACGAGAGTTGCGCAGATGGTGACCGCAAAGCTGTGGACCAGGGTAATCCAGTAAAACTTCCGTCCGAAGAATTTATAGAAGTAGTCCAGCGTAAACTGGTGGTTGACCGGATCGATGATACTCTGGTACATGATCAGGAACAGCGGATACACCACGAAGAGAACGAAGAAGGCCAGGAGTACCAGCGTGAAGATAGTCCAAAGAGACGGTTTCCGTTGCAATGTCTTCATACGTGCTCACCTGCCTCGGTGGCCCGGATCAAGGTCCGGGAGCCGTCTTCCGTAAACACGTTGATCCGCGACGGTTCTATACGCAGCTTCACAGCCGTGCCGTTTGGAATAATCGTTCCAACATCGGACGGCTTGATGACTTCAATCTCGCGGCCGTCCGGCAGGGACATGAAGTAATGGGTCGAAATGCCGAGGAAGACGGAGCTCTGCACGGTTGCGTCCAGGCCCGTGTTTCCGGTCTGGTCGATGATGAACTCTTCCGGGCGCACGGCAATCGTCACCGGCAGGCCCGCTGCCTCTGCCAGGCTCCCCTTGCCGGCCGGCGTCACGTCCAGGTTGTCCATGGGTTCGCGGTACGATCCGAAGTCGACATAAACCCTGCCGCCTTCCACCTGCAGATGGCCCGGGAAGAAATTCGACAGGCCGATGAAGTTGGAGACAAAGCGGTTGGCAGGCCGCTGGTAGATAAACTTCGGCGTACCGACCTGCTGGATGACGCCGTCGTTCATGACGGCAATGCGGTCCGACACGGCCAGGGCTTCTTCCTGGTCATGGGTGACATAGACCGTGGTAATCCCGATCTGCTGCTGGATGTGTTTGATGGCGTTGCGCATCTCCACACGCAGCTTGGCGTCCAGGTTGGACAACGGTTCGTCCATGAGCAGGACCCGGGGATGGATGACAATGGCGCGGGCCAGTGCCACGCGCTGCTGCTGACCGCCGGACATCTGGGTCGGCATGCGGTTTTTCAAATGGTCGATTTTGACGACTTTCAGGATGTCGTCTACCATGGAATCCCGCTGGTCCTTGGGTATGTGGCGCTGCTTCAGGCCGAAAGCCACATTCTCCGCAACAGACATGTGCGGGAAAATGGCATAATTCTGGAAAACCATGCCCATGTTGCGCTGGTTGACGGGGATGTTGTTGATGACCGAGCCGTCGACGGAAATCGTACCGCCTTCAATGGAGTTGAACCCGATAATCATGCGAAGAAGTGTCGTCTTTCCGCAGCCGGACGGTCCCAGCAGGGTGAAGAATTCGCCGGGTTTGATGTGGAGGGACAGTCCCTTGATGACTGTATTCTCTCCGAATTTTTTGATTACGTTGTCAATGTCAATGGATACGCTCATACCATCACTCCTAGTGTATTGCGACCGGGATCGGTCCTTCTGCTTCCCTTCACAAAAATAGCGCCAAGGAACTTGGCGCTATTTCGTCTTGCTGGGAAAAGATTACAGGGTCTTTTCCAAATGTTCCGTAAAGGTCTTTGTGAATTTATCTTTGTTTTCCGACACCCATTTTTCGTTGTACTTCGGCGCCAATTTAATCTTGTCGGCCGGGGTCATGTAGTCAGCAAGTTTTGCCCCCTGCCGCAGAGGCCGTACCGTCAGGGTCGTGCCGACCAGATTCTGGATCTTTTCCGAAAGCATGTAGTCGATGAATTTCTTCGCGTTGTCCAGGTGTTTGCAGTTCTTGATGATCTGGACGGACTGCGGTGCGTACAGCGCGCCTTCCTTCGGGAATACAACTTCCACGTCGGCACCGCTCTTCACCAGATTGGCCGCCGGGTCTTCCCAGGTCAGGCCCACCACGTATTCGCCGCCGGCCACGCCTTTGTAGACCTGGCTGGAGCTGTTTGCCATCTTGCCGTTCAGCTGTTTCAGGAACTTGTCCGTGTAATCCCAGGCCTTGGTGCTGAACGGATCGCCGTCGCCCATGTCATAGAGCATGCAGACCAGAGACTGGAATGCCGACGAAGAATTGACCGGATCGCCAAAGGAAATCTTGCCTTTGAGGGCCGGATTCAGGAGATCCGCAAAGCCTTCGATCTTCATATTCCCTTTCAGTTTCTTGTTGACAATGAAGACCGTCGGATCCGAGAAAGCCGGCGTAAAGTAGCCCGTCGTGTTCCGGAATTCCGGCATCATCTTTTCATTTTCCTTGGAAACGTACTTTTCGAAGAGATCCGACTTGGATGCCAGCATCGCTTCGCTGCCTGCCCAGAGGACATCGCCCAGCGGATTGTTCTTTTCCGATGCGACGCGTTTTACTACCTCGCCCGTACCGGCAACGACGACGTTGACCTTGATGCCCGTGTCTTTTTCGAAGTTCTGGATGACTGCGTTGTTCAAGCTTTCACTGCGGGCCGTATAGACCGTCAGTTCCTTGCCGCCGGCATCCTTCGCCGCTTCCTTCTTGTCACCGCCGCCACCGCAGCCGCCCAAGAGAGCCGCCATAGACAACATCGTTCCAGCTACGAAAAAGAGAGATTTTTTACGCATGTGTTTCGCCTCCATTGTGTTTTGACAGGGTTCGGCTGCCCAAATCCCGCCATAAATAGTTTGTAAAGTGAGCGTAAAATTTGCAGTGTCTTTTTTAAATTTTCCGTCAATTCTTTAACTCAGATTATAACACTAAGGCATTTCTTTCTCAACCTGAAATTTACAGAAACAGCCCGCCTTCCAGACAGAAGGTGGGCTGTTCTATCAGCAGGTTACCGGCGGTTTTTGAACTCCGTCGACGTCAGTTTGTACATCAGGGCGTTGCAGATGGCCGCTGCCACGTTGCTGCCGCCTTTCCGGCCGACGGCGACGATGTAGGGCACACCGCTTTTCATAATGATTTCCTTCGACTGGACCACGTTGACGAAGCCCACGGGAACACCGATGACAAGAGCCGGGTGGATTTTCCCCTCCCGGATCAGTTCGTCCAGGCGGACCAGGGCGGTCGGCGCGTTTCCGACGGCGATGATAACCGGGCCCTGCAGGGATGCTGCCTTTTCCATGCAGGCAGCTGCACGGGTGCAGTGCGCCTCTTTGGCGCGGGCTGCCACGTCCGGATCGGACATGAAACATTCTGCCTTGCCGCCCAGTTTTGCCAGCGCAGACTTGTTGATTCCCGTCCGGGCCATGTTCGTATCGGTGACGATGGTAAAACCGCCCTGCCGGAGAACGTCCAGAGTCTGTTCCATGACGCCGTCGCTGAAACGCAGCGTCCGGGCATAGTCGAAATCAGCGGACGTATGGATGACCCGCTTGATGATGCTTTCCTTTTCCGGATCGAGCTTCAGCTGGCCCAATTCTTCCGTAATGATTTCAAAGCTGCGTTTTTCAATATCCATGGGGAGAACGTTTTCCAGATTCATAGTCTTACCTCTTTCGTGTCTTCTTTCGTTATTTTTCAATCCCATCCCGGGCCGGGATGCCTTTGTCGAAGGGATGTTTGCGTTTGACCATTTCCGTCACATAATCAGCCCGTTCCAGCAGGGCCGGCGACGGATTCCGTCCTGTCAGGACCACTTCCAGGTGGGCCGGCTTGTGGTCCAGGAAATCCAGCAGGAGATCCTCATCCAACAGTCCCGTTCCCACCGCTCCCAAGGCCTCGTCCAGGACGAGGAGATCCGTCCCGTCTTCGCGGCACCGGGCCGTGACTTCCTGCAGCAGGGCATCGTGTCGCTGCCGCATATCCTTCTTTTCCTCTTCCGTCATCTGGAAGGAAAACTTGGTCATTTCCTTGGCGCGGTATACTTGCACTCCGGGCAGGCGCTGCAGGGACAAGAGCTCTCCCGTGGGACGGCCCTTCATGAACTGCAGCAGCGTTACCTTCAGTCCCCGGCCGCTGGCCCGCAGGATCAGCCCCATGGCGGCGGTCGTCTTGCCCTTGCCTGCCCCCGTATAGACGTGGATCAGGCCCAGTTTCTCCTGAATGGATTCTGTACTCTTCTCCGTGGTCATGACGCTCCTCAAATCCCCCTTTCGAGGATTTCCTTGACTTTTTTCATGTCCAGGTTGTTCCGGATGCTGTCCGCCAGCAGGTCATACTGCTGTTCCTTGTAGGCCTGGTAGTCGATGACCTTGACGTCGTCCGGAGACAGGCCTTTTTTCGCCAGCAGGGCTTCCACCACCGTGGCAGCCACCCCTTCGGCGTCAAAGATGCCGTGCATATACGTCCCGTACACGGTCCTGTTGCCGTGCACATTCTGGCTTCCTTCGGCAAACGGCTCCCCTTCTTCGTTGATGGGACGGGCCGTCGTCAGGGCGTGTGCCGGATCCAGATGGGTCACGCCACTGTGGATTTCATAGCCGTAGAACTCTTTCCCCGACAAATCGTGGAACAAGCCCTGCACGTCGCCGAAATGGCCCTGCATCTGAATGGTCCGTTTCGTATCGACAAAATCCGTCGTCGTGTCCAGCAGGCCCATGCCATCGACGACACTGCCTTTGTGGCCCGAATCGTAGCCGTACGGATCGGACAGTTTCCGGCCGAGCATCTGATAGCCGCCGCAGATGCCGAACACGACCGTGCCGGATGCCGCCTTGTGCAGCACAGCCGCTTCGATGCCATTTTGCCGCATCCATTTCAGGTCGTCGATGGTGTTCTTCGTCCCCGGCAGGATGATCATATCCGGATTGCCCAGCTCCTCCACGGTGCGCACGTACCGTACGCTGACGCCGTCCAGGATTTCCAGGGCGTTGAAATCGGTATAGTTCGACATGCGCGGCACCTGGATGACTGCAATGTCGACGAGGGCATTCCGCTGTTTTTCACTGCTCAGCCGGTCCGACAGGCTGTCTTCATCCTCAATGTCCACAGACAGCATCGGCAGGACGCCGAGCACCGGAATGCCAGTCTTGGCCTCCAGCATGTCCAGGCCGGGCTGGAGGATGCGGACGTCGCCGCGGAATTTATTGATGATGATTCCTTTGATCATGGCCCGTTCCTCCGGTTCGAGAAGCATGACCGTGCCGTAGACCGACGCAAAGACGCCGCCGCGGTCAATGTCGGCCACCAGCAGAACCGGGGCCTTGGCCATCCGGGCCATGCCCATGTTGACGATGTCCTGGTCCTTCAGGTTGATTTCCGCCGGGCTGCCGGCGCCTTCGATGACAATGACATCGTTCTCCGCGCTCAGGGAATGGAACGCTTCCATGATATCGGGAACAAGATTTTTCTTGTAGCGGTAGTACTCCACAGCCGGCATGGTGCCGATGGCTTTCCCGTTAACGATAACCTGGGAACCGCTGTCACTGGTCGGCTTCAGCAGAATCGGGTTCATGCGCACATCCGGTTCGATGCCGGCCGCTTCGGCCTGCACGACCTGGGCCCGGCCCATCTCCGCTCCCTGGGCTGTGATAAACGAATTCAACGCCATGTTCTGCGATTTGAACGGTGCCACTTTGTACCCATCCTGATGCAGGATGCGGCACAAACCGGCCGTAACCAGGCTTTTCCCTGCATTGGACATCGTTCCTTGCACCATGATTGCTTTAGCCATGTTGTTCGCCCACCTTCCTCATAAATTCAATCATATCGTGATAATTCCGCAAGGGAGCCGCCGGGCCTGTCCCGCCGAGGACAGCCGCTACGACCGGCCCCCTGCCCCGCGTATGGCGTCCCGTAACGCTGCTCGTCACGTGGTCGCCGCAGATCAGGATACGCAGAGGATCCGTCCCGTGTTCCAGCAACGGCCCCAGGAATTCCCGGTCGATGCGGGAGATAAACTGCGCCTTGCCTTCGTAATCATGGCGGTGCGCCGCCTCGTCCGTCCCGTTGAAATGGACCAGGACGAACGGGTACTGTTCCAGCATCCGCCGCGTGACGGCGAGTTTTTCCCGCACGTCCGTATCAATATCGGCTGTGCAATACTGCAGTTCCGGTACTTCCATACCCAGGGCCTTGCCGATGCCCCGGACGATTTCCGTCTGTCCGACCACGGCTCCGTCAATTCCGTGGAGCGTGCGGAACGAGGGAATTTCCGTCCGGCACGAGGCTCCCCAGGGGTAGAGCCGGTATGTCAGGTCGTTGCGGCTGTATTTCTGCAGCATCCGGTCCGCCTCTTCCGTGAAGACCTTCATCTCCAGGGACGCATCTTTCAATGCTGCCAGCAGCTCGTCCACGATCATGCCCATGCTTTCGTGGGGCGGCGCCGTCGTCACGTCAAGAACCGCCTCTTTGCGGTTCATGATGAGCAGGTTGCGGTAATCAGAAAGATGTAGAAATTCGATCGTATGGGCAAAGTGGTTGAACAGGCCGGCGATTTCCTTCAGCTCGCGGTCCGACAGCCCCATGCCGTTGAAGGACACCAGGCGGCCGGCGCTGTCCTGGGAAATCACATTGCACCGCAACACCATTTCATACTCGGAAATGTCCCGTCCTTCTGCCAGCAGTTCCAGGTAGGCGCGGTTGGCAGGGAACTTTTCCTTTGGCACGCCGAGCAGGCGCAGGATACAGCTCAGGCTGCCCGGCACGACGTCCTGTTCGCAGATGCTGACTTCATCCATACGGCCTTCTGCCGCCAGGCGGTCCATATTCGGGTGCGCCGCCCGTTCAAAGGGCGTCAGGCCGTTCCAGGCCGGAATCGGGTCATCCCCCAGCCCGTCAATCAATACGAGAAGTGAACGTGAATACATACTTCGTGATTTCCTTCATTTCTTTAATCAACCGCCGGTTGTCCCGGCGTTTTTTCACGGCAATACGGTAATAGCCCTTCCCCAGGCCCCGGTAATTGGAGCAGTCCCGGATCAGGATACCGCGCTGCCGGAGCAGGCGTGCCCAGCCGGGATCGTCCGGATCGTAAAAGAAGAGGTAATCGGCCGTTCCGTCGTACACCGTCAGGTTCAGCTGCCGGAGCTGTCCCGTCAGGTATCTGCGTTCCGCCGCCAGCAGCTGCCGCGCCTCTTCCAGATAGTCCGGTACGCCGAGGGCGGCCACACCAGCTGCCTGGGCGAGGGTCGATACGTTCCAGTCCGGCCCGGCCTGATACAAGGCGTCGAGAATCTTCGCATTGCCGGTCACGCAGTACCCCAGCCGGATGCCCGGCAGGGCGTGGGTTTTCGTGAATGCCTTCAGGACGACGAGATTTTCGTACCGGCTGGTCAGCCCCAGTACGGAATACCGTCCGGCATCGGGGACAAAATCGAGGAAGCATTCGTCGACGACGCAGATGGCTCCGGTGCCGCGGCACTTGTCCAATACTGCCGTCAACAAGGTCCGGTCGGTCAGCAGTCCCGTCGGATTGTTGGGATTGCAAAGCACGACCAGTCCCGTTCGTTTCGTGATCGACCGGAGCAGGGCCGGTGTCACGCCGAAGCCGTCTTCTTTGCGCAGCACGTGGTAATCCACCTTGCTGCCCGCCGCGGCTGCCGCCCTCTCGTAATCAGCAAACGTGGGCGCCAGGATCAGCGTGTGTTTTGCCTGGATGGCGTGCGCCAGCCGGAACAGGATTTCCGACGCCCCGTTGCCGCAGAAAATCCAGTCTGCCGGTACGCCCAGCGTCTCGCCCAGGCGCTTACGCAGCAGACGGCACTGGGAATCGGGATAATTCACGCAGGCCGGAATCGCATCCCGGATTGCCTGGCGGACGGCCGCCGGAATCCCCAGGGGATTGATGTTGGCGGAAAAATCCAGTACATCCCGCGCCGGCAGGCCGTCGGCATCGTAAATGTTGCCGCCATGGACATATTCATACATCAGTACGTTCCTCCCCTTCCCCGGTTACAGCAGGCGCGCATGGCCGAAAAACCACAGGGCCCGCAGCAGGCCCAATATCACCAGGCCCGTCATGGCTGTAAAATACATAAGCACATTCATCTGCTTGATGTGTTCCGCCGTGGCAGGCATCAAATCTTCGCCAATGGTTTCCTTATGGACCAGCTTGCCGAAATAATAGTGGTCGCCGCCCAGCTGCAGGTGCAGGGCTCCCGCAGCCACAGACTCCGTCTGGCCCGAGTTGGGACTCAGATGGTGATAGCGGTCCCGCCAGAATGTTTTCCAGGCACGCCGGACGTCCAGGCCCGTAAAGAAACTCGCCGCCATCATGCAGAAAGCGCAGAGCCGGGCGGGGATGAAATTCGCCACATCGTCCAGGCGGGCCGCCACGCGGCCGATGTACAAGTACTTGGGGTCGCGGTAGGCAATCATGGAGTCCATCGTATTGATTCCCTTGTACAGGAACGCCAGCGGAGCACCGCCGAGGAACATGTACAGCATGGGTGCCAGAATACCGTCTGCCGTGTTCTCCGCCACGGTCTCCACGGCCGCTTTGGCAACTTCTTCTTCGCTCAGGTCCTGCGTATCCCTGCCGACGATCCACGAGAGCATCTTCCGCCCCAGAGGCAGGTCATTCCGCTTCAACGCGTCGTAGACTTTCATACTCTCGTCCCGCAGGGAACGGGTGCAGAAAATCTGGTAACACATAATGGTTTCCAACACGAAACGGAGCCACGGGTGGATTCGTCCCGCCACGGCCAGGATGACCCAGGGAACGGCATACGAAAGGAAGCAGACGATCAGCACCAGGACAGCGCCGCCGAAAAGCAGCCCTTTCGGATTCTCTCCCGCGGCAGCCCGGACCCGTTTTTCCAGCCAGGCAATCAGGTTGCCGATCAGGCAGATCGGATGGGGCCAGCTGTGTGGATCTCCAATGACCAGGTCCAGGAGGAACCCGCAGAAGATGGAGCCCAGAAGCATCATTTGCGAACACCCTTCCCTTGGTATTGTACGCAGGCGCGCACGAAATTCTTGGCAAACTCCGGATTGCCCCACAGATGAATGTGAGGGTATCCGGCATAGAGCGTCTTCGTCGCCTGGGCACAGGGCCAGGACAACGTCCGGCGCGCTTTGACAGCGACAAACGACGTCCCATTGGCATCGCTGTCTGAATAGTGGAATTCATGGGCAGCAATCGTCCCGCCGGCGGGACACAGGACATTGTCTTCCTGTGCTGTCAGGTGTACATACCCGAACCGAACCAGGCGTTTCGTCATCCAGCAGTGGCCTTGGACAGCGCCGACCCAGGGATACTCCTTGTCTCCGTCCCGGAATCCTTCCATCAGGTACATGAACCCGCCGCATTCTGCGTAACACGGCAGCCCGCCGGCGAGTTTTTCCCGCAGCTCCGTCCGCAGGCTCGTATTGGCCGCCAGCTGCGCTGCGTACAATTCAGGATAGCCGCCGCCGATGTAGATCCCATCGCAGTCCGGCAGATGGGAGTCCGTCAGGGGGCTGAATGGAACAATCTCCGCGCCGAGGGCTGCCAGCAGGTCCAGCGCGTCCTGATAATAAAAGCAGAACGCCTTGTCCCGGGCCACGGCGATGCGGACCTGACCCAGCGGTTCCAGCGGCAGGGGCTCGTACGGCAGCGGTTCCGCCGTGCGGGCCAGTTCCAGCAGTCCGTCCAGATCGATGGATTCGGCTGCCTGCGCCGCCCAGCGGGCCACCAGGCTTTCCAGGTTTCCCACTTCTCCTGCCGTGACCAGACCCAGATGGCGGCTTTCCAGGCCGGCGTCCACCAGCCGCGGAAAATATCCGTAGAACCGGACACCCGTCTCCTGTTCCAGCGTCTTCTTGTAGAACTGATAGGCCATCTTCGTCACATTGTTGAGGATGACCCCGCGGATGCCGCTGTCCGGGCGGAATTCCTTGAATCCTTTGACCATGGCAGCCAGGGACAGGGCCGCCCCTTTGCCGTTTACAATCAGGACAACCGGCGCCTGTACCGTGCGGGCCAGGTCGTAAGCACTGCCGTCGGTAGAATCGGCCATGCCGTCATAAAATCCCATGGCACCTTCCAGCAGGGCCAGGTCCTTGCCATCCGCATTCTTGGCAAAGAGCCGCCGGACATTTTCCTTTCCCGTCAGGAAAATATCCAGGTTGCGGGAAGGAGCGCCGACGACCTGCGCATGGAACATGGGATCGATGTAGTCCGGGCCGCTTTTGAAAGCTGCCGCCCGGATGCCTTTGTTCAACAGGGCGCGCAAAATACCACAGAACAAGGTTGTCTTGCCACTGCCGCTCTGGGGCGCCGCCAACAGAAGGCGCGGAGTCTTGCAGGTTGCCGTCATGGTGTTCATCTCCTAACCGTACGGTGCCGGACTGCCGGCACCGGAACGCTGTCTCACTGCTGCGGCGGGACAGCCGTAATAACGTAAATGGGATTCTGAGCCATCATCAGGTTGTAGCGGCCCAGCTTGCGATTGTAGGCCGTGGCCACGTTCACCACATCCAATGTGTAGTCCGGCCTGCCTTTGTAGTACTCCACAACCGTGCAGAGCGTCTCCAGGGCAATGACGTTGATCACGACCCGGCACTGGGGATTGCGGGCGTACAAATCATCGAGCATCTTCGTCATCTGGCCGCCGCTGCCGCCGATGAACACCGCATCCGGCACAGGAGCTTCCGCCAGGTGTTCCGACGCTTCACCGGCAATGATGTGCAGGTTTTCACAGCCGAACCGTTCCTTATTCTTCTCCAGCAGCTCCAGCGCCTCGTCCTTCTGCTCGAAGGCATAGACCGCTCCCAGCGGTGCCCTGAGCGCCATTTCCACGGAGCAGGAACCGGTGCCGGCGCCGATATCATACAGGATGTCCGTCGTCTTCGGCTGCAATTTGGAAAGAGAGATTGCCCGGATTTCCTGCTTCGTCATGGGCGCCTTGCCCCGCAGGAAACAACTGTCATCCAGGCCGTGGACGCCTTCGCGCACCGCTCCGCAGGGCTTGTCGTTCAAAATCATCATGACCGACAGGGACGGAAAATCCCCTTCCGCGATTTCCGCTGCCGTACCCTGGACAATCTGCTCGTTCTCATAGGACAAATTCGAGCCCACGTAAACCGTCACATCGCCCAGGCCGAGATCACAAAGCTGACGGCACAGGATCTGGGGCCGGTTGTCTCCTCCCGTAAGGGCGAAGACCTTCGGACAGGTCAGGACAGCCGCTCCCAGGTGCTGGTTCCGGCCGTGCATGCTGACGATTTTCGCGTCATTCCAGCTCATTTGGAGCTGCGATGCGAAGTAGACAAGGCTGCTGATGCCGCAGCAGCGGTGAACGTCGCATCCCGGTAGTTTTCCCGAAATAGTCTTGGCCAGGCTGAAGAATCCGACATCGCCCGAAACGAGAATGCCCAGGACATCCTTGTCCGGATCGGCCTGGGACGCAATGGCTGCCAATTCCTCCGTCTTGAAGGTCGTATAAACTTTTTTCCCTGCGCCGAACTGCGCCACCATGCGCTTATCGCCGGCGAGGATAGTGCTTTCTTCAATGGCACGGCGGGCCTGGCCCGTCAACAGGTCCGGATTTCCCGGGCCGATGCCGATAATATGTACTTTCAGCATGATGACTCCTTTAGCCGAACCGCTGCTGCAGATCTGCCAGGACCTGGTCCAGATCTTCCCCCGTCTCCGGGATGCGGTCGATGAGGACCAGTTTGGCCCCTACTTCGGCTGCAGCACTGACTTTGTCTTCAAAGCCGCCGGCCTTGCCCGTATCTTTGGAAACGATATAGCGGGCGCCGCACTGGCGGAACATGGCCACATTCAACTCCTTGGAAAAAGGCCCCTGCATACAGATGATGTGTGAAGGCGGATAGCCCAGGCTGAGGGCATTTTCCAGGGACCCCTGCAGCGGCAGGATGCGGCACGTGACCCGTTCCTGGTAGCCGGGCAGTTTGGCGAAGTCTACCAGGTTCTTGCTGCCCGTCGTCAAAAAGATGGGACCTTCCGTATCGCTCAAAAACTCTACGGCTTCTTCGAAGTTGTGCACGTCGATACAGTCCGGATGGGGCGTCGAAGGCCGGAGCATCCGTTTGTACTCGTACCCCAGGTCCGTGCAGGCCCGGTGCACCGTCTCCGTGACAATCTTCGCGTACGGATGAGACGAATCCAGCACCAGTTCCGGATCCTTTTCGCGCAGGAACGCGCACATGTCGTCGTACGTCATCCGTTTAGCGTAAACGTGGATATTCGGCCGGTCCGGATAGAGCGAAGCGCCATACTCCGTCGCCACTGTCACATGGACGGTGACACCCAGGTCCGCCAGCGCTCCTGCCAGCCGGCGCCCTTCGCTGGTTCCGGCAACCAGCCAGACAACCTTTTTCATAAATGGTAACCCCGTGGCGTGACGATTCTCCCGTTGATCACTTTGCTCTGGGAGTTGCCGATAAATACGGTACTGAACATGTCCACGCCGTCCGTGTGGTCCCGCAGCTCCCGCAGCGTTGTCACTTCATAGCTTTCGCCTTCGCGGCCGATGTTGTGAACAATGCCGGCAGGCACATCCCCCTTCTGGTGACGGAGCAGGATGTCGCAGGCCTTCTGCAGGTAATCAGACCGTTTGTGGCTGCGGGGATTGTAGATAGCAATGCAGAAATCCCCTTTGGCTGCGCAGTCCAGCCGGTTTTCAATCTTTTCCCATGGCGTCAGCAGGTCGCTCAGAGAAATGAGGCAAAAGTCGCAGATCAGCGGCGCACCAAGCACAGCGGCGCCGGAGCAGGCAGCCGTAATGCCGGGAATGACTTCGATTTCCACTTCCGGATGGTCTGCCGCCACCTCGAACATGATGCCGGCCATGCCGTAGACACCGGCGTCCCCGCTGCTGACGATGGCTACCGTCTGGCCTTTCAGCGCTTCTTCCAGGGTGGCACGGCAGCGGTCGACTTCCTTGCGCATGCCGTTCTGGATGAATTTCTTGCCGGGAAAATCGGCCTTGATCAGATCAATATAGACGTTGTAGCCTGTAATGACATCACAGGATTCCAGCGCCGCCACGGCACGGTACGTCATTTGTTCCTTGCCGCCCGGGCCGATGCTGACAACATAAATCTTGCTCATGTGGATTGTTTCCTCCTCTGTATTCTCTCCCCGCTGACGCTGCGATTTCCTCACCGCACGGCAGGGTCAGGTCCGTTCCGTTTTGTCGAAGCGTACGTGATAGTCCTCGATGGCGACAGCCAGGGTGACGCCGTTCCGGCTTGTCTTGCGCAGCAGGAGCCGTCCGCCGCCGCTGTCCTTGACAGCCGCCCGTTCACACACGTTGTCGACGCCAACTGTTTTCGCCACGAACGAAGACGGGGTAAAATCCCCTTCCACCGCCTGCAGTTCTGCAGCACTGTAAAAATGGATGGGCAGGGCATATTCTTTGGCAAATTGCAGCAGTCCCGGTTCGTCCTGCTTTACGTCGATGGACGCCAGCCCCTTGACGACGCTCAGAGTGACTTTCATCCGCACCAGTTCCTGCAGGACCAGGGCTTCGATATCATCCATGGTAGTGCCGCGCCGGCAGCCGATGCCTAAGTGAAGGATGCGGGGCCGCAGGACCACCGTTTCCACGAAAGGCTGTACTGACTTATGCAGCGAAATGACCATGCCCACCGGACCTTCTTCTGCCAGGACGAGGCCTTTCGGCAGCGGTCCGTCAATGGGAAAGTCACTCTTCACGCCGACTTTTTTGCAATCGACAAGATACGCCGCAAATGTCTTGGCACTGGGCAGGTTGGAAATGGCCATATTGTTCCGCGCCGCCCATTCGTCGACGGCAAACAGGCCGTTGATATCCGTCGCTGTGGTAATGACAGGTACGGCGTGTAAAAATTCCGCAATGCCTGTGGCCAGGGAATTCGCCCCGCCGATGTGTCCGGATAACAGGGGAATGACGAAATGGCCCCGCTCATCGATGGAGATGATGGCCGGGTCCCTGACCTTGCTGCTGATAAACGGCGCAATGGTGCGGATGGCAATCCCTGTCGCCCCGATGAACACGAGCAGGCGGCACCGCCGGAACCCCATGCCGCACAGTTCCTTCAGCGACGGTTCCATGACTTTCAGGCCCTTTTCCTCGTCGACGTAGCGCCGCATGGTGTACATTTCCGTCTCAAATCCACAGGTTTCCAGATACTCCCGCAGGGAAAGACTGATCTTTGCCCCGTTCTTTGTAAACGAAAAGATGATGGCGTTCATATTCTCCTCTGCCTCTGTTTGTGACACCCTGCCCTGCCAGGTTCTGCCGCAGCCCGGGACCGCAATGGTTCCGGCCCGCTCTCAGTTCGTTTCCGGTTTGATGTGCAGCTTCGACGCGTCCGCTTTGCGGAATCCCGTCTCGAACGTCGGATTGTACAGTTCACTGCGTTCGTAAGCCGACCCCAGGAACCCGCCGACCGTAATCAGGGCCAGGTTCCGGATGTTGTTTTTCGCTGCCGTTTCAGCAATGGTGCCGACCGTGCAGCGGCAGACCTTCTGGTCCGGCCACGATGCCTTGTAGACGATGGCAGCCGGTTCGTCGGCTTTGTAGCCGCCGGCAATCAGTTCTTTCTGGAGTTTGTCCAGCATGCCGGCACTCAGGAAGATGACCATGGTGGCGTGGTGTTTCGCATAATCCACGATCTTCTGCTTCGGCGGCACGCCGGTCCGTCCTTCCATACGCGTAATGATAACAGACTGGCTCACGTCCGGCAGGGTGTATTCTGCCTTCAGCGCCGCTGCTGCGGCACAGAACGAGCTGACACCAGGCACGACTTCATAGTCCAGGTTGTAGCTGTTCAACATGTCCATCTGTTCGCGGTGGGCACCGTACACACTGGGGTCACCCGTATGGAGACGCACGACCAGTTCCCCCCGCTGGGCGGCGGGAACCATGGCGGCAATGACCTCTTCCAGGGTCATGGTCGCGCTGTTCATGATTTTACAGCCCGGTTTCGCGTAATGCAGCAAATCCGGATTGACCAGAGAGCCGGCGTAAATAATAAGATCCGCCTTCTCCAGCAGCTCCTTGCCACGGACCGTAATCAAATCAGCTGCGCCGGGGCCGGCACCGATAAAATAGATCATTATTCTTCAAACTCCTTTTCCTTGACGAGAATTACCGAGAAATAGCTGCTCTTGTCATCGACATCGCGCAGGTCTTTGTAAATCTTTTCTCCCGGCAGGCCGCAGTTTTCAATCATCTGGGCGTGGAGACCGCGCTGCAGGATTTCGTCGCGGACCCGGCCGATTTCCGAGGCGGACTTCATGAGAATCTTGTTCCCCGGCATATCGAGGAAACGGGACGATTCTTTGTAGCTGCCCGGCAGAATGGTCAGAGGCTCTGCCTTTTCGCACAGGGACGTGTTCAGCTTGGCTGCCACAGCACAGAAACTCGTCACTCCCGGAACCAGTTCCGTCTCATACCCGTCGGCGCCGACGAGTTTATGCACGTAAATGCAGGTTGCGTACACCGTGGGGCATCCCAGCGTGATGAACACGACGTTCTTCCCCTGGTCCAGGTACTTTTCGATATCGTCAGCCCCTTTGCGGTGGGCTTTGGAAATGATATCGTGGTCCTTGACCATGGGCATGTAGACGATCAGCTGCTCCTTGCCGCTGATATCGACAATGCCGGAAACGATGTTCTTCGCCACGAGGACATCGCTGTCCCCCTGGGGAATCGCAAGAACGTCACATTCCCGGACCAGCCGGATGGCTTTTGCCGTCATCAGTTCCGGATCTCCCGGTCCCACACCTACACTGTATAATTTGCCTTTCATGACAAATCTCCTTTCCTGGCGCAATACTGCGTGTATTTAAATTTATGAATTACCTTGTTCTTTCGCTGCCAGATTCCGCTGCCGCTGCAGCAGTTCCTGCGCATGCTCTGTTTCTCCCAGAATGCCGTAGACGTTGGAGAATAAGATGGCCCCGGTCTTCACTTTGCCATGGACCCGCTTCTGCATGTAGAAGTCGATCTTTTCCATGGCTTTCGCCATAACCGCCTCGAAGAGGCCTTCCCGTTTCAGGATTTTCGTCATTTCGTCCGTCGTTTTGCACTCGTACAATTCGTGCCCGACGGACAGCGGCGCACCGGCAAAGAGAGCCTGCAGTGCGATGAATTCCGTACGGCAGTCGGCGTATTTGGAATGGGTGTTCATGACACCCTGGGCCAGCTTGATCAATTTGCCCGAATGCCCGATGAGCAGCAGGCTGCGGAAGCCTTTCAGCACGACATAATCGAGCAGTTCCCCGACGAAATTGCTGCACGTCACTGCTTTAGACACATCCAGATGCATCTGATCACGGGCAAAATCCGTCCCGTAGTTGCCGAAAAAGACGAGCAGGTCTTCATAGCCATTGGCTTTGCGCGAGTTGAGTTCCGCGTACATCGTCTCCACCAGGGCATGGTCGCTCATGGGTTCCACAATGCCGCTCGTTCCGAGCAAGGAAATGCCCCCTTCGATGCCAAGCCGCGGATTGAACGTATTCGGGGCGATTTCCGGACCTTTCGGCACGGATAACACAACGCGGAGAGTTCCGTCGTATCCGTAACGGACCTTCATGTCCTGCACTGCCTGGGTAACCATGCGGCGCGGCACCGGGTTGATGGCCGGCCCGCCGACTTCCGGCGCCAGGCCTGGCAAAGTGACCTTGCCGACGCCGTATCCGCCCCAGATTTCCACGGTCGGATCCAGCTGCCGGACGGATGGTGTGCGGGGGTGCATCCGTTCCTCTTCCGGAAGGACTGCCCCGGGCTTGCTCACCGTCGCATACACCAGGGCGCCGTGCGTATCGTCCGGATCATCGCCGGCGTCTTTGCGGACGGCACAGCAGACAAAATCTTTGCCGCGGAAGATGTCTTCGACGTCCAGCGTCAGGGTAATTCCCTTCGGCGTGTCCAGGCGGACATGGGAGATTTCCTCTCCCGACAGGAGCATGGCCGCCGCCGCTTTTGCCGCGCCGGCTGCACAGCTGCCCGTCGTATAGCCGCGGCGCATCAGCCTGCCCTGGGAAACAACTACTTCGTCTTCCATCGTTTCTATCTCCTTACCTTCAGGTAGTACAGACAAACAAAAAAAGATTTCTGCCGCAACCCGCAGAAATCTTCCTAAACACGCAAAGCCGCAGCATATTGACACTGCGCCCTGCGTTACGCCATTTCCATCGCTCGTGGATTACGGTACAGCCAGTCCGGGCTGGTTTCTGACTCAGAGGAGGAACCTGCCTCCTGCATGACAGTGACGGGATCGTGGCGGAGTCGCACCGCCTTGCCATTCAAATCTTTCGAATACCCGGACATATTGAGTTTTTGGTTCACGGAACAAGTCCGTAAAATTTACGGTAAGATTATACCATAAATCGGACGTTCATACAATATCGCGCTGAGCTGTATAGAGCAAATAATACCGTCCTTTTCTGGCCATCAGTTCCTCGTGGGTGCCCGATTCCACGACGTGGCCGCCGCTCAGGACAAAAATCCGGTCGGCATGCTGTACCGTGGACAGCCGGTGCGCGATAATCAGCGTCGTCCGGTTGCGGGACAATTTCTCCAGAGAGTCCTGCACGACAGCTTCCGTTTTGTTGTCCAGCGCCGAAGTCGCTTCGTCAAAAATCACGATGGGAGGATTCTTCAGGAAAACCCGCGCGATGGCCAGGCGCTGTTTCTGCCCGCCGGACAGTTTGACGCCCCGCTCCCCGATCAGCGTATCATACCCTTGCGGCAGTTGTTCGATAAAATCATCGGCAGCGGCGAATTCCGCAGCGTGGCGGATAGATTCGTCTGTCGCGCCGGGGACGCCGTAGGCAATGTTTTCCCGCACGGAATCGGAAAAGAGGAACACATCCTGCTGCACGACGCCGAACTGGCGGCGCAGGTCCTTCTGCCGGAACCGGCGGATGTCTGTGCCGTCCACTAGAATGCTGCCGGCCGTCGGCTCGTAGAACCGCAGGAGCAGGCTCGCCACGGTCGTCTTTCCGGCGCCGGTTTCACCGACAAAGGCCACCGTTTCCCCAGGCCGGACCGTAAAGCTCAAATCCTGCAGGACCGGGTGTTCGGGCGTATACGAAAACGAAACGTGACGGAATTCGATGGCACCCTGGAAAGAGGGAGCCGGCAGGGCATCCGGCGCATCGACGATTTCCGGCTGCAGTGCCATCATCTCTTCGAACCGGGAGAAGCCCGCCATGCCGCGCAGGCCCATTTCCATGAGCACGGTCAGGCGGTACAACGGCCGCATGAAGAGGTTGACATACAACAAGTAGGCGATAAAATCACTCAGCGTGATGGCGCCGAGGGAAATCATGAACCCGCCGGATACGAGGACGGCCAGATTGGTCAGGTTCGTAAAGAAATTGACCGAGCTGGTGAACTGTGCCAGCAGGCGGTAGGATTTCTTGCGGATGGAAGCCAGGTCCCGGGCGCCTTTCATGAAGCGCGTCTGCTCTACATCTTCCTGGGCAAAGGCTTTTACGATACGGATGCCGCTCAGTGCTTCCGACGTCTGGGCCGTCAGCTCGCCGTTCCGTTTCCGGTTTTCCCTGAAGGCCGCCTTCATTTTCCGGTTGATAGCGATGGCGTGGTACGTCTTGGCCAGCAGCAGCGTCGTAATCAACAGGCCCAGGGGCAGATTCAGGTACAGCAGCATGAAGATCGTACCGACCATGGTGAAGCCGCAGACGATGGCGTCGTGAGGAAGCCGGAATGCCAGCTCCCCGATTTCCTGGATGTCTCCGGTCAGGCGTGCCAGCAGCTGGCCTGTCTTCGTGTTGTCGAAAAAGCGGAACGACATGTCCTGCAGGTGGCGGAACAAGTCGCGCCGCATATCATTCTCCATGTTGATGCTCATGGCCCGGCCGTGGTAATTCACCCAGTACATAGTCACGTAGCTGGCGATATAAAGAACCAGGAGCAGCGCCGACAGGCGGAACAGCAGCCGCATGTCCCCTGTTGGCAGGGCGTCGGAAATAATCCGGCGGACGATCATAGGGAACAACAGATCCAGGCCGCTGGTCAGAAACGATCCTGCCAGGACAAGCAGCAGGGTCACTTTATAGGGCCGGTAGTACTTTATAAAGGACGAGAACATACGTTGTTTACTCCTTTGCCGGGGTTGCGGACCAGATCCAGGGGCAGCAGCGCCCGCTGTCCGGACGGGCTGACAGCCTCTTCGGCCACGACGCCGAACACGCGGCGCAGCAGGTCCACCGTGATGATGTCTTTGGGATAGCCGCTCGTTACCAGGGAGCCCTCCTTGAGGACTACCACGTGGTGGGCGAACTGCATCGCCTGGTTCAGGTCATGGAGGACCAGGACGACCGTCAGGCCCAATTCTTCATTCAAACGATACAACAGCTGCAGGACCTCAAGCTGATGGGAAATGTCGAGATAGGTCGTCGGTTCGTCCAGCAGCAGGACTTTCGGGTTCTGGGCCAAAGCCATGGCGATCCAGGCACGCTGCCGTTCACCGCCGGACAACGTTGACAGGACACGGTTCTGGTACGCTTCCAGGTTGGTTTCCTGCAGCGCCCAGTCAATGAATTTCCGGTCTTCTGCCGTGGCCTTGCCGAAGAAACTGCGGTACGGGAACCGTCCCATGGCCACCAGGTCCCGCACGGTCAGGTCGGCCGGTGCCTGGGGCGACTGCGTCAGAATCGCCAGCTGCCGGGCGAACTCCTTGTAGCCGTAGTCGCGTACATCACGGCCCAGCAGACGGACTGCTCCGCCCGCAATAGGGTTGATACGGCAGATCGCCTTCAGGGTCGTACTTTTTCCGCAGCCGTTAGGGCCGATAATGGCTGTAATCTTCCCCTGCTCTGCCGTAAAGGAAATGTCGCGCACGATCGTCTTTCCGTTCAGTACGACAGACAGGTTCTCTACTTCAATCATAGGGAGGGTTTGTGCAGACATCAGATTTCCCTCCTCAGCAAGAACAAGAAAAAGGGCGCGCCGATAAACGCCATGATGATTCCGACAGGCAGCTCCACCGGGGCGAAGACCGTCCGGGCAAAGGTATCACTCAGGGTCACGATGGCAATGCCGAGCAGCGCTGCCCCCGGCACCAGAAAGCGGTAATCGGAACCCAGGATCAGGCGGGACATATGCGGCACGACCAGGCCGACAAATCCAAGGAGTCCGACCACACTGACCGCCGAAGCCGCCAGGAGTGCCGCCAGGGCCGTCAATAAGATGCGCGTCACTTCTACGTTGACGCCCAGTCCTTTGGCCATGTCGTCCCCCAGGGCGAGGATATTCAGATAATGGGCACTGCACAGGGCCAGCACCAGCCCCACCACCGCATAGGGCACAATAATCGACACATGGGGCCAGCTCCGGGCTGCCAGGCCGCCGACCATCCACATGAGGGCGCCGTTGACGCGGTCACTGTAGAAAATCAGTAGGCCCGAAATCCCGGCGCTCAAAAACGCCGATACAGCCACGCCGGCCAGAATGACCCGTACGGGTTTGATCCCATTCTTCCAGGCGAGGATGTAAATGGCCACTGCTGCCGCCATGGCCCCGCAGAATGCCACCGGTGTCACCAGGTATTCCAGGGCCGGGAACAGGATCATGACGACAATGCCGGCCAGGCCGGCACCCGAGGAAATCCCGATGATGTGCGGATCCGCCAGAGGGTTCCGCATGATGGCCTGCAAGATAGCGCCGGACAGAGCCAGGTTCACTCCGACCAGGGCCCCCACGATGGTCCGGGGCAGGCGGATATTCCAGATAATCTGGTCTTGCGGCGTCGCCTGTGGATTTACCAGTATCTGCCAGACCTGGGCCGGTGCGATGTCCGCTGCCCCTTTCGCAATGGACAGGAACACGCCGACTACGGCCAGAACCGCGAAGAGAAGAAGCATCACAGCCCGCCAGGTTCCGCGCCGGAACCCGAACCGGGTCACTTCTTCCGACAGATCCGGCAGACGGCCGTCCGTTTGTCGACTCATTTACCCAATACCTCCGGATACAAGTCTTTCGCCATGAATTTCACCGCTTCCGGATACTTCAGGCCCGGATTCAGCAGGAACAGGCTTTCCGGCAGAACAAAGACTTTGCCGGTCCGCACCGCGCGGAGAGAATGCCAGGCCGGATTGCTCTGGACATCTTTCTTCAGGCGGGCTTCAATCTTGCTCTGCTCTCCCATGGACGTGATGAACAGCACGTCCGGATCCTTTTCTACCAGGGCTTCCATGCTGTACGGCGTCTTGTCCGGGCGGCCTTCGATGGCCTGGCTGCCGGACGCGACATTGGTAAAGCCCAGCAGTTTGGCCACACTGCCGGCAATGCTGTTGTCCAGCTCGACCGTCACCGTGGACGGTGTGGCATGGAGGATGACGATCTTTTCCTGCACCTTCGGCAGCCTGGCCCGCAGGGCAGCAATTTCCTCATCCATGGAAGCAATCTTCTTGTTCACCTTGTCCGTCGACCCATACACCTTGCCGACGATGCCCAATGCTTCCTTCACATCTTCATACGTTTTCGGCTGCAGGTACAGGACCGGAATATGGTTTGTCTTCAGGATATCACGGAATTTAAGATGCTGGTTTTTGTTGGCCAGAACCAGGTCCGGCTTCAGGGCCACCACCTCTTCGATGTTGATGTTATACACATGACCCACACTGTCCACAGACCGGAACCGTGCCGGAATCTGGGATTCCCGGGCGTCGGCACGGCCCACGATGGTGCCTCCGGCCGCATCGACGAACTCCAGCAGGGACGGCGACAACACGACAACCCGTTCCGGTTTTTTCGCCAGTGATACGGTCTCGCCGGTGCTGTCTTTGAGTGTCAGATACGCCCCGGAACTGGAAGCCGTTCCGCCCGTCGTCGCTGCGTTTTTCGGCTGGCATCCCGTCACCAGGGCCAGGCAGGCAGCCAGCAGGCAGGCCAGCCAGACTACGGATTTTATCGATTTCATGAATTGATCTTCCTTTCCCGCCATGCCCTACCTTGCCAGAGAAGGCACGTCCGCTTGATTTACCGGCACGCTCCCATTATACTGATAAGAGCACTTGAAACGACAGCATCCTCCCCGCTGGAAGAGCTGTGATATTCCTATTGCATTCTGTTACATAATAGCATTTTATCCTGTTAACGTCAATGAAAGGAAGGTTCGTCATGGAAGCATCCCTGCCCCGGAAACCCCTGTGTTTTCCGGATGGTACGCCCAAAGGCCCCGGTGCCATTCCGGCCCTTGCCGACTGGCCTCCTTTGCAGGACAACCCCGGCGCCATCTGCTACGAAGATGACTATTTCCTGGTTCTGAACAAACCGGCCGGCATGCTGGTCCACCCGACGGCCCGGGAAGACGGTTACACGTTGTGGAACTACGTCCGCCGCTACTACGATTTCCGGGGCCTGTCCCTCGGCATCCACCCCGTTTCGCGCCTGGACCGCTTTACGTCGGGCCTCGTGATTTTTGCCAAATACGCCTCCCTGCAGGCCGCCCTGGCCCACCAGACCCTGCAGAAGGAATACCTGGCTGTCACGGTTGGTGCCCCGCCGGTACCGCATGGGATTCTGGACGATCCCATCGCCCGCAAAGAAGGGAGCATCATCGAACGCGAAGTCCGCGCCGACGGCAAGCCCTGCCGCACGGAATACTGGCTGCTGGAACGCAGGGGGGACCTGTCCCTCGTGCGGTGCCGCCTCTACACGGGCCGCACTCATCAGATCCGGGTCCATTTCGCCCATGCCGGTTTTCCCCTCTGGCAGGACCACCTGTACGGCACGCCGGGAGAACAGGCACGCCACGGCCTGCACGCCTGGCGCATCGGCTTCCAGCATCCCCGTACCAGCCGCTGGATAGAGATTACGACTGCCCTGCCGGCGGATCTGCAGGCCGCCCTGCAAGAAGGCCGGGCCCGCTGAGAGACAGCAGGCGCCGCCACGATCCCTCCAGGCCATCCACCCTCCACACAAAGAAAAACCAGATACGACCGGACACACCGGCTGTACCTGGTTTTTTATTTTGCTGTCCGCTGTACGGCAGCGGCCTGTTATTTCAGCGTATATCCCGGATAGGCTTTCAAGCCCTTCGCCAGCAGATCCATGGCGCGCTCCAGGTCGTGGCAGTTGAGTACGTAAGCCAGACGGGCTTCCGACTTTCCCTTCCCCGGCGTCGCGTAGAATCCGTTGCCCGGCGCAATCATGACGGTCTCGCCGTTTTCTTCGAAATTCTGCAGCATCCAGATAGCGAATTTTTCGGCGTCGTCCACGGGCAGTTTGACCATGACGTAAAAAGCGCCTTTCGGCTGGGACGACAGCAGCCCCGGAATCCGTGCCAGGCCGGCGGCGATGGTATCGCGGCGGCGTTTGTATTCTTTGTTGACGTCTTCCAGATAGGATTTCGGTGTCTTCTCATAAATGGCGGCGGCACCGATCTGTTCCAGTTCCGGCGCACACAGCCGGCCCTGGCAGAGCTTGTTCAGCTGGGCGCACAAATCGGCATTCTTCGTAACGACGCAGCCGATGCGGGCACCGCAGGCACTGTACCGTTTGGAAACAGAATCGATCAGGATCAGATTGTCCGCCAGGTCGTCAAAGGTACCAAAGCTCGTATATTCGCCGTCATAGACGAATTCGCGGTACACTTCGTCGGAAATCAGGGCCAGATTATGTTCGAGGACCACGTCGGCAATCATGCGCATCTCATCCTTGTTATAGACAACGCCCGTCGGATTGCCCGGATTCGTCAGCAGGATCGCTTTCGTACGCGGCGTGATGTACTGCTCCACCACTTCCTTCGCCGGCAGCCGGTAGCCGTTTTCCGCTGCCGTGGGAACCGCACGGATTTTCGCACTGGCCAGTCTGACAAAGGTGGTGTAGTTCGCGTAGAACGGCTCGAATACGAGAATTTCGTCGCCAGGATCGCAGAGGCTCATGGCGGCAAACTGCAGCGCCTCACTGCCACCGTTCGTCACATAGATATTCTGTTCCGTGTAGTTCATGCCCCAGGCCTGGTAGTACCGGGCAATGGCTTTCAACAACTCCGGATTGCCCTGGGACGGACCGTAGGAGATGACCTTGCCGTCAAAGGCGCGGATGGCTTCCATGAACTGGGGACTCGTCGGAATGTCCGGCTGGCCGATGTTCAGATGGTATACCTTTTTCCCCGCCTTTACAGCAGCATTGGCATACGGCGTCAATTTCCGGATCGGAGATGTCGTCAGACCCAGTACACGGTTCGATAATTTCATGAACATTACCCCCTCATCGTGAATGGTAACTACATAGAATCCTTACAGAATTTAATTATAAAGCATGGCACCCTTCCACGCAAAAAGAATAGTGTAACAATTCTTACAGTACCAACGAAAACAAGAAAATACCACGTTAAGAATATTGTACACAATATCCCTGCCGCGGCAATCCGCTTCCCACGGCACAAAAAAACGCTTTCCCGGCCTGACGGCACACGGGAAAGCGGAAGACAGGGCGGCGCGGCCGCCGGCTGTCGATGGATTAGAAGGAAATATTCAGTTCAGACCACAATACATGGTGTTTGCCCGTATCATCGCCGTCTTTGGCTTTCGTGTCATAGTAGGTTACGTTGGCTACCATGTTCTTGGCGATGGTCACGTTGCCATTAACAGACCATCCTTTGAAGCCGTACTCCGAATCGGTGAACCCATCGATGGTATGGACCAGATAGGTGCCGCGGCCCTGGTCGTAGTAGCTGGCGCCCAGACCCCACGTGCCCGGTTCGGAAGGATCGGCACCGCGGTAGGACAGGCCGACGACATACCCGTCGTCGTCAATATCCTTGCCGTTCAGGCTGTCGATGTTGGACTTCAGATACATCCCCGACAGGACCGTATCCTTGGCCACGTTGAAGTCCAGGCCGGCATACCAGATATTGTCTTTGTCTTCCCCGACGGCGTCCTTGACCCACCGGGAAGCATCGCGGAAGCTCATATAGCCCACTTTGCCGTCTACGAACGACCCGGTATGGGTTCCGACTTCCGCCTGCCAGAACTCTTCAAAAGTCATTTCGTCTTCGTTCGCGTCTGTCGGCTTCCCGTAGGCACCGGCTACGTACACCTTGTCGCCGTAGCTGGCGCGGACAGCGTCTTGTTCCCCATCGTAGATGTAGCCGTCGGCGAAGACGTCGTCAATCCGGCCCAGCTGCAGGTTGACGCCGCCCAGCCGGCCTTCGGCCATGGCGACGTTGACGTTGACGTCGTTGTCTTCTCCTTTATAGGCTGCACTGTCATCATTGTTGGTAAACCACTGCTGGTTTTCCAGACGGGCGATGTAGCTCCAGTTGTCGTTCACCGCACCCGTGAAATACAGGCGGGTCCGCAGGCCGGCTTCATGCTTCTTGTCGCCTTCCCGGTCGTACTTGTTGGACGAAGAATAATGGGCGCGGATTTCGCCGCCGATCTTTACGTTGTCGGTTTTCTTTTCCAACGCCGCAACCCGGACACCCAGGGCATCCAGCTCGTCTGCAAATTCCGCGGCCAGTTTGTCCACGTTGGCTCCTTTGGCCATCGCCTTGGCCACAATCTGTGCCATTTCGTAGCGGGTCATGAGACGATCGCCCTTGAACGTCGTATCGCCGTAGCCGTCGATGACGCCGGCTGCCGCCAGCTTGGCGATGCTGTCATAGGCCCAGTGGCCGGCCGGAACATCGGAGAACGGGTTGGAGGCATAGGCGGAAGCCGTCACGCCGAGGGCCATTGCCATGGCCAGAACTAAGGATTTTTTCATGTAGATTCCTCCTGGAATAATATTTTAAAATGAACGACCGCGCTTTGAAAACTGCATCCGGAAAGGGCCCTCCTCCCTGTCCACGCACCCATTTTCCACGGCTTTCATTTTAAAGCGGAGCACACCGGGACAGAATGAAATCCCGGAGAAATATGGTGGTCTTGAATTTCATTTGATATTATATTACTAATCGTATTTAATTGCAATAAGAATATAAATCAATTAATGAGACATCTCCTGCCGCAATTCCCCAAAGCCACCCGATCCTGCGTTTTATGTTAGCTATTGCTAACCTTTATTGAAAAAAAGAAAAGGTGTCAAAGCACCTTTTTCTCACAAAATAGTAACATCTTTTTTCAAAGTTGTCAATTTAAAAGTTAGCTAAAGCTAATATTTTTCAGGAATGGTACGGTCCTCACCGGGCCGTACCCTCCCCGCCTACGGGCAGCGTATCCCCGCCGTAGGGCATGATGTTGATAGTATACTCCGTTTTTCCCGCCGCAGCCAGCTGCTGCTGTGCCAGCTTCCACGCTTCTTCCAGCGTCGCCGCCGGAATCGCTCCGGTCTGCCGCGCAGCGGCGAAGTTCTCCGGTTCCGTCACGAGAATAATCGTAAACGAACGTGCCAGGCAGCACATATAGAAAGCCACATAGAACGGGACGGTGAAATTGGCCCGCACGTCCTTTTCCATCTGCAGCATATCCTTATAGCGGAAGCTGTCGAAAAACTCCGGCGGTTCCTTCATGTCCTGGCACCGCAGGACGGCGATCATAATGCCGCCTTCCTTCAGGGCCGCCGCTCCGGGGGCATAGCATTTCATTCCCTGATACAGGCTGATGTCCCGCGGATAGCCTCCGCCGGACACGATGACGATGTCGCTCTTCTCCCGCAGGGGAACCCCCTGCAGCTTCATCACGTCGCGCGTTCCCTGCTCCCACGCCTGATACCAGTCGCCGGCGAGAATCTTGTAAAAATTACCGTTGGCGTCCACGATGACATTCACGAGGAAATCCGGGCTGAAGAGAGCCGCTGCGTCGCACATGTCTTCGCTCACGCGGTTGCCGATGTGCCGCATAATGGACGTATCCGGATTGACGCCGCCGCCGATTTCATCCGTCAGGGCCATATTGTGGTTGTGGTTGATGGTCTCCACGCCGGCAATGCCCGGCAGGACACTCTTGCGCCCGCCACCGAACCCGGCGTAGATGTGCGGTGACAGGCCGCCGGTCAGGATGACTCTGTCCGCAGCCGCTGCCCGCTTATCAATCCATACCGGCGTGCCCCGCTTCGTCGTGCCGTAAAAGACACAGGCTTCCGTCGACGGATCGTGGTCATAGACCTTCAGGCGGTGATACAGATCAGAGCCGAGAATCTCCTCTTTTTCCGCCGCCGTGTTGAGGCGGTGCTTGCCCGTGGCAATGATGACGCTGATGTCTTTGTCCGGCACGCCAATCCGGTTCAGCTCCTGCACCAGCAGGGGCACAAAACGGTCGAACATGGCCCACGTACGGGTAATGTCGCTGACGACGAGAACCACCGTTTCTCCGGGATGTACAATTTCGTCCAGCCGCGGTGACCCGATGGGATGGTCCAGGGCGTCCCGCATCAACTCTTCCACGGTACGGGGACGCTCCGTCACCGGCGGCAGCAGGACCTGGGCTACCTTGTCTTCCGGCAGCAGGACCCGCTGTGTCCCCTTCCCGTAGGGTACTTCGTATTCTTTCATTTTCCTTCCTCCTTCAAAATAGGAAGGGTTACAGGTGCATGCCCCATAATGGTGACAGTGTAATCCTTCTTGCCTTCTTTGGCCAGCTGGGCCTGGGCCATCTGCCATGCTTCTTCCAGGGAAGCCGCCGGAATCTGGCCGGTCTTGCGGACAAAGTCGAAATTTTCCTTCCGCGTTACCAGATAGATGGTATGGGAATCGATAATGCAGCGGGATTTATAGGCGACGAACGCCGCCATATAGAAATGGTCGCGCACTTCCTGTTCCATCTGCTGCAGATCCTCTTTCAGGAGCCAGTCCGTGAAGACCTTGGGTTCCACGATATCGGGGCATTCCAGCAGGATGATGGCAATGCCGCCGTCCTTCAGGGCCTTTTCCACATTCATATGGGTCTTGGTACCCTGGTACAGGTTGATATCCTTCGGATAGCCGCCACCGGAAGCGATGACGACATCCGCCCGCTCGCGGATGGGGACACCGGAAATTTTCAGCAGGTCTTCACAGCCTTTGTAGAAGGCCGTCTTCCAGTTGCCTGCCACGATTTCGTGGAGCTCCCCTTCCGGCGTCAGGACGACGTCGAACAGGAAGGTCGGATGGACGAATTCCACGCATTCCATCAAATCCTCATGGAACGGATTGTCCTGGAAATTGGCCGCCGTGACGTTGGGATTGCACCCCGAACCGGGCTCTTTGTTCAAGGCGAGGACGTGGTTGTGGTTGATCGTATCCAGCGCCGCCACGCCGGGGACGATGGCCTTGCGCCCGCCGCCGAACCCGGCCATGGGATGCAGTGTCACCGCTCCCGTCGCAATGATCACGTCGGCGTCCGCCACAATCCGGTTGATCCGCACTTTGTTCCCGCGGGACGTGGTCCCTACGTATACCAGGGACGCTTCGTCCCGGCAGTCATGCTGGTGGACCCGCAGGCGCCGCACCATTTCTTTCCCCAGAACCAGTTCATCCTCTTCCGGCGTCTGCGCACGATGCGTTCCCGTGGCGATGACGACATCCATGTCCCCGTCAGGAATGCCCGCCTCATTCAGCTCCTGGACCAGAACCGGCAGGAACTGGTCCGTATAACACAGGCGCGTTTCGTCACTCACCACGATGGCGACCTTGTCGCCGGGTTTCACCAGTTCCCGCAGGGGCTTGCTGTCAATGGGATGGCGCAACGCCTCCCGGGCTGCAGCAGGGATGTCCTTCTCCACGCTGGCCGCCGGGCCTTCGAGATTGTAAATGACTTTTTCTTCCGGCAGGGACACTGTCTGCGTTCCCTTGCCATACGCCAGTTCATACGTCTTCATAAGTGCGTTCCTCCTCAAAAGATAACTGCCGGACCCGCTTGTCCTTACCATCTGCTGTTGCCCTGCCAGAAACCGCGGTTCAACAATGCCAGGACAACAAAGAGTTCCAACCGGCCCATGACCATATTCCAGGACAACATAAACTTAGCTGCCAGCGGGAGAGAGGCATAGGTTCCGGTCGCGCCGATGATGGACCCGAACCCGGGCCCCACACTGGAAATACACGAGGCCGACGCCGTCAACGCCGTCAGCACGTCGGTTCCCGTCGCGGCAATAACCAGGGCCGTCACAGCAATCGTAAAAACGTAGATAGTGAAAAAGCTCAAAATCATATGCATGGTCCGCCGCGAAATGACATGTCCATTGTAATGGACACGGCGGATCGTCTTGGGATGAAGCATGTGCAGGATATCGACGCGCAGGCCCCGGAACAGGACGACCATGCGGCTCATCTTGACGCCGCCGGCCGTGGAACCGGCACAGCCGCCCGTGATATAGAGCATGCACAGGAGCAGCTTCGAAAATGCCGGCCACTGCTCAAAGTCCGTCGATACGGTCCCCGTCGTTGAAATAAACGACGCCGTCTGGTAAAAGGCAACGCGGAACGAATGAGTGATACTTCCGTCAAACCCAGACCCGAACAGGTTAAGCGTAATCAACGTGCCGATGACAAGGAACACGAAGGTGTAGGTCCGGAACTCGTCGTCCTGGAGCAGCGTCTTCGGTCCCTTCCGCAGGGCGTTGTAATACAGGCTGAAGTTACCGCCGGCCATGAACATCGTGATTCCCAGGATCAACTCGGCCACGGGATTCTGGAAATGCGTCACGCTGGAGTTGTAGTTCGAAAATCCACCGGTGGCAACACACGACATGGCGTGGCAGATGGCGTCATACGGCGAAAGCCCGGACAGATAAAGCAGGCTGGCCGAAATGACAGTGATACCCAGATAGATGTAGAACAGAATCTGGGCCGTATTTTTCAGTTTCGGTTTGAGTTTCCCTTCTTCAAACCCGGTACTTTCCGCATTGAACAGGTGGACCGCACTGCCGGAAATCGTCGGCAGGATAGCCAGGAAAATCACAATGATTCCCAGGCCGCCGAGCCAATGGGTCCAAAAACGCCAGAACAGAAGACTCTTCGGCAGGATTTCCACGTCCGCGATGACCGTGGCACCGACCGTGGTCAAACCGGACATAGCCTCAAAGTAGGCGCTGATCGGATCCAGATATCCCAGCGCCCAATAGGGAACGGCAGCCAGCAGTGCCGCCAGGATCCAGACAAAGACCGTCACGAGAATGCCATCCCGGTTGGAAATGAGCTCCGAAAATCGATTGAAATGGCCGTATTTCGTAAAAAGCAGGCCCAGCAGGACACAGAGGGCGATGCAGGCCGGGAATATCCCTTTGCCCTGGTCTCCGTAGTACAAGGCTACCAGGAGCGGCACCGTGTAGAAGGCACCGAGGAAAAGACTGAGCTTTCCCAGCAGGTACAGGACGATACGGATGTTCAACAGATGTCACCAACCTTTGTGTTGCTTCCAGAAATCCGGGTGCAGCAGGATTACGAAAGAAACGATTTCGATACGGCCGATGATCATCGTGAAATACAGGACGATGTAGCCGAAATTCGTCATGTGCTGGAAATCCGTCGTTTCTCCCAGCACGGTATAGGCCGGCCCCACGTTGTTCAAAAAGACGACAACCGTGGAGATGGCTTCAATCATATCGGTCCCCGTCAGGGAGTACAGGGCCGTGAGGATGCCCATCATCAAGACATAGGCGAACAAATACCGCGTGACGCCGATAATCGTATTCTGCGCGACAGGACGGCCGCTCATGACGATGGAAGCAACCATCTTGGGATGCAGGACGCGTTTGACCTCCAGGAGGCAGATCTTCAGGAGGACAACCAGACGCGAAATCTTGATGCCGCCGGCCGTCGACCCGGAGCAGCCACCGATCAGGGCCGCGTAGAAAAGCAGCATATGGGCCATGGGCGGCCAGTTCGTGTAGTCAATGGACGCCACCCCGGACGTGCTCAGGATGGAGATGGTCTGGAACAGGCCGTACCGGATCGTCTGGAACAACCCATCATACGTATGGTTTACCAAAAGACTGATCACAACCAGGCCGGACAGGACCGCGATGACGCCGTAAAACCATTTGCGTTCGCTGTCCTTGGCAAAGACATCGTACCGCCGCTGGAGGAACCGGTACAGGAGCACATAGTTCGTGGCCGTGACGACCATGAAGAAAGCCAGCACAAACTCCAGGCCCAGGTTTGACTGGGACGCCACGAAATCCGTGTCGCGGATAAACCCGCTGGACGAGATCGTGCAAGCCGCCATACGGAGGGCCGTCAAGGGTCCCAGGCCGGTGAGCATGAGACACAAGGTCTCCGCCAGGGTCAGGCCGCTGTAGAGCATGATCAGAAACTGGACAATTTCTTTCAACTGCGGCAGCGTACGTTCCGCGGACACGCCCTGCCCTTCCGCAGAAAAAATCGCCGCCGCCGTCGCTCCCATACGAGGCATAATGACAGAAAAAAGAACCATGGCCGCCATGGAGCCGAGCCACTGGATGATTTCATGCCAGATCAGCAGGCTCGAAGGATACGGCAGGTCTTCAGGAATGCAGCTCACTCCCGTCGTCGTCAGGGCCGAAGCGCTTTCGAACAGCGCCTGGAGAAGCGTGTAGCGGCCCGACGCCCAGTACGGCAGGCAGCACAGAAGACTCATGACGAACCAGGCCGATCCCATGAAAAGAATCCCACCGCGGACGGAAAGGCGCATCTTCCGGCGGTTCTTCGTGCGCTGCAGCGCATATGCGCCGAACGCCAGCCCCACCATGGCAGATCCGACGAAAGGCAGGATCATGTAGCTCTCTTTCCAGAAAGCGTACGCCAGGGGCGGGACCATGCCTGCGGTGAGGATGAGGCCTACAATCCCCATGAGGCGCAAAACAGGATAATCACGCATAAAACATGCAACCTTCCGTATTATGACTTGGCAAAGCAGTCGATAACGTCCTGCATACTTTCACTCTTGGCGAAGACAATAACGCGGTCTCCGCTGTTCATGACGCTGTGGCCGTTCGGCACGAAGGCCACGTCATTGTGGACAATTCCGCAGACCAGGCAGTCTCTCGGCAGGTCTGCCTTGATCAGGGTCTTGCCGGCAACGGGGCACCCTTCTTCCACATTCAGTTCCATGGCTTCCGCCTTGGCACCTTCCAGGAGGGCCACCGAAACGACGCCGCCGCGGCGGACAAACCGGATGACTTCGGCTGCGCTCAGCAGGCGGGACGACAGAACGATGTCAACACCGACCTTTTCCATAATATCCACGTATTCGCTGCGGGCCACGCGGACAATGGTTTTCTTGGCTCCCAGATGTTTTCCCAGGAGGGCCAGCAGCAGATTCAGTTTGTCATCGTCGGTCAGGCAGATCATGCAGTCCGCCTCGGACACGCCTTCTTCCGTCAGCAAATCGATGTCCGTACCATCGCCGCACAGGACCAGTCCTGTTTCCAGCTGCTCCGACAGGAGGCGGCACCGCTCTTCGTCCTTGTCGATGACTTTGACAAAGATGCCTTCCTTGTCCAGCATGGTCGCCAGCATGCGTCCGGCACGCCCGGCCCCGATCAGGAGCACGCGCTCCAGTTTTTCATACCGTTTCTCAAAGATTTCCGCGAACTCCTGGATGACCTTCTGGTCCCCCACAAAGTACGCGTTGTCGCCGGCTTTCAGCACATCATCGCCATGGGGAATGATCATCTGGTGATTCCGGAACATCATGGCAATCAGGATGCCTTCCGGCAGGTGGATTTCCTTCAACGGACGGTTCAAATACGGGAAAGAATCCGTCAGGCGGGTACCGAACATGCGGACTTTGCCGTTGGCAAAATCGTCCACGTCCAGCGCGGCCGGCGTCATGAGCACATGATTGATTTCATTCGCCGTGATCCGCTCCGGATTCAGGTTCAGGTCGACATTGAGTTCTTTGCTCAACAATTCCTGGTCCTTGCTTGTATAGCCTTCGTTCCGGATACGTGCCACCGTATGCTTGGCGCCGAAGGACTTGGCCAGCCGGCACGCTACCATATTTACTTCGTCGCTGTCCGTCATAGCGATAAACACATCGGCATTCCGGACTTCCGGCAGCGCCAGTATCTCCGGGCTGCAGCCGTTGCCGTGAATCGCCAGGACGTCCAGGGTATCCTTGATTACCTGACGACGTTCTTCATCCTGCTCCACAACGACGACATCATAATCTCCGTCGGCCAGCAGCTTGGCAATACTATAGCCGGTCTTGCCGACACCCACCACTACGATACGCATAAAAAAATCACTCCTTCAAGAGGAAATGGCATAAATCTCCAGTATGTTTTAACTATACTATGTTTATGTAGAAAATTCAAGGAACGGCACAACCAAAAAACCCCTTCACGACTGCTCGTAAAGGGGTTTTATCGAACCGGCAACAATCTATCCTCCCAGGGCGCTTCCACCCAAGTACTTTCGACGCGTGAGAGCTTAACTGCTGTGTTCGGGATGGGAACAGGTGGTTCCTCTCAGCCATCGTCACCGGATTTCAGAAGGTTTGGACCTTCAAAACAAAACAGAAGAAACTACTCTAACAAGCCTTGCGAAATCAAGCCCTCGACTTATTAGTACCGGTCCGCTCAATGCATCACTGCACTTACACTCCCGGCCTATCAACCTTGTCTTCTTCAAGGAGTCTTACCAGCTTATGCTGTGAGAGATCTCATCTTAGGGCAGGTTTCACGCTTAGATGCTTTCAGCGTTTATCCTTCCCGAATGTAGCTACCCAACTGTACGCCTGGCGGCATAATTGGTACACCATTGATTCGTCCACTCCGGTCCTCTCGTACTAGGAGCAGCCCCCTTCAAATCTCTTACGCCCGCGATGGATAGGGACCGAACTGTCTCACGACGTTCTGAACCCAGCTCGCGTACCACTTTAATGGGCGAACAGCCCAACCCTTGGGACCGACTTCAGCCCCAGGATGTGATGAGCCGACATCGAGGTGCCAAACCTCCCCGTCGATATGAACTCTTGGGAGAGATCAGCCTGTTATCCCCAGGGTAGCTTTTATCCGTTGAGCGATGGCCCTTCCACCTGGATGCCACCGGATCACTAAGCCCGACTTTCGTCCCTGCTCGTCTTGTCTGACTCGCAGTCAAGCTCCCTTCTGCCTTTGCACTCTGCGCGCGATTTCTGGCCGCGCTGAGGGAACCTTTGGGCGCCTCCGTTACATTTTGGGAGGCGACCGCCCCAGTCAAACTGCCCGCCTGACACTGTCCCGAACGTCGTTGCCGTTCCGGTTAGAATTCCGATATCGCAAGGGTGGTATCCCAACGGCGGCTCTGCCGTCCCCGAAGGAACGGCTTCCGTGCCTCCCACCTATCCTGTGCATGCAGTATCAGAACCCAATGTCAGGTTACAGTAAAGCTCCATGGGGTCTTTCTGTCCAGTCGCGGGTAACCTGCATCTTCACAGGTATTTCAATTTCACCGGGTCCCTCGTTGAGACAGCGCCCAAATCGTTACACCTTTCGTGCGGGTCGGAACTTACCCGACAAGGAATTTCGCTACCTTAGGACCGTTATAGTTACGGCCGCCGTTCACCGGGGCTTCGGTCGAAGGCTTTGGGTCGAACCCGGACCTCCTTCCTTAACCTTCCGGCACTGGGCAGGTGTCAGCACCTATACGTCAGCTTTCGCTTTGGCAGGCACCTAAGTTTTTGGTAAACAGTCGCTTGGGCCTCTTCTCTGCGGCCATCCGGTGCTCCGGAAGCAAGTTCCTTCACACCAGGCGGCTACCCTTATCCCGAAGTTACGGGTACATTTTGCCGAGTTCCTTAACGAGGGTTCTCCCGCGCACCTTAGGATTCTCTCCCCACACACCTGTGTCGGTTTACGGTACGGGCGGCAGGTCTCTTGCTAGAAGCTTTTCTCGACAGTGTAGGCTCGGCACCTTCGGATCCCTTGCGGTCTCCTCCGCGTCACGCCTGGCGCTTCTGTGGGACGGGTTTGCCTGCCCCACGCGTCGCACGCTTGCACATGAACTTCCAATCTCATGCGCGCCTGCCTTCCTGTGTCACTCCATTGCTCTTGACGATTCCTGCCGGTTCCGGAATTTCAACCGGATGTCCATCTCCTACGCTCCATGCCTCGGATTAGGTCCCGACTTACCCTGAGACGACGATCGTTGCTCAGGAATCCTTGTGTTTTCGGTGGAATGGATTCTCACCATTCTTTTCGCTACTCATGCCAACATTCTCACTTCCCACCAGTCCACCGTCCCTTACAGGACGACTTCAGCCCGATGGGAACGCTCCTCTACCACGCATCTTGCGATGCATCCATAGCTTCGGTTCCGTACTTTAGCCCCGGGAATCTTCGGCGCAGGGTCTCTCGACCAGTGAGCTATTACGCACTCTTTAAATGGTGGCTGCTTCTGAGCCAACATCCTGGTTGTTTATGAAACCCCACATCCTTTTCCACTTAGTACGGCATTGGGGACCTTAGCTGATGGTCTGGGCTGTTTCCCTTTTGACCACGGATCTTATCACTCGTAGTCTGACTCCCAGGCTCTGCAGCGCTGCCATTCGGAGTTTGACAGGGTTCGGTAGCCGTTACGGCCCCTATCCCGATCAGTGCTCTACCGCCTGCGCTTACTGCCTGAGGCTAGCCCTAAAGCTATTTCGAGGAGAACCAGCTATCTCTGCGTTCGATTGGAATTTCACCCCTACGCACAGCTCATCCGAACATTTTTCAACATGTCCCGGTTCGATCCTCCGCGCAATTTTACCTGCGTTTCAATCTGGCCATGCGTAGATCACTGCAGTTTCGGGTCTACGTATACCAACTGCTCGCCCTATTCAGACTCGGTTTCCCTGCGGCTCCGCATCTTCTGCTTAACCTTGCTGGCACACGTAACTCGTTGGCTCATTCTTCAATAGGCACGCCGTCGCTTTCGCTCCGACTGCTTGTAGACATACGGTTTCAGGTTCTCTTTCACTCCCCTCCCGGGGTTCTTTTCACCTTTCCCTCATGGTACTCTGCACTATCGGTCGCCATGGAGTGTTTAGCCTTGGAGGGTGGTCCCCCCTGCTTCCCACAGAATTCCTCGTGCTCCGTGGTACTCTGGATTCCGGCCGCGTCCTCGTCGCTTTCGTATACGGGGCTCTTACCCTCTCTCGCTTACCTTTCCAGGTAATTCTACTAGCAACTCGTCCGGTTATGCCGGTCCTCAACCCCGGCGGCCCGAAGGCCGCCGGTTTGGGCTCTGCCCGCTTCGCTCGCCGCTACTGTGGGCATCTCGTTTGATTTCTCTTCCTCCGGCTACTTAGATGTTTCAGTTCACCGGGTTCCCTCCCTTGCGGGTGACAGCCCATTACGGCTGCCGGGTTTCCCCATTCGGAAATCCGCGGATCGATACTTATTTGCAGTTCCCCGCGGCTTATCGCAGCTTATCGCGTCCTTCTTCGGCTCATGGCGCCAAGGCATCCACCATATGCCCTTTGTAGCTTGATTTCTCTACTTGGGAGAACTGGTTTTGCTCACACTTCCGCGTTTGCTCTTCCGGTTCTTGTCAATATAGCTTTTGCTATGACTCGTTAATTCTCTACTCTCAGCTTTCGCTTTGAATTGAGGTTGCTTGATTCAACTCATCTTTGAATCAAGACTTTCGTTTCTTCTGTTTAGTTTTCAAGGTCCAAAAATACTGGTGGAGACGAGGAGAATCGAACTCCTGACCCCCTGCTTGCAAGGCAGGTGCTCTCCCAGCTGAGCTACGCCCCCATGTCCGTTTTTGTCTGCTCTTAAAATGGTGGGCCTAAGTGGACTTGAACCACTGACCTCACGCTTATCAGGCGTGCGCTCTAACCAGCTGAGCTATAGGCCCGTTTCAAAAGCTTAAGGGCGGAGCCCTCGTTTGAAGGTTTTTTGGGAACCTTCAAAACCAAATAACAATTGCCAGATGAATGTGCCTCAGGAAAACTCCCTTGCGTTCGTTTCCCTGTCGACCGGAGTCTCTGCGGAACCTTCGTTCCACATGTCTCCCTAGAAAGGAGGTGATCCAGCCGCACCTTCCGATACGGCTACCTTGTTACGACTTCACCCCAATCATCGGCCCCACCTTAGACGGCTGACTCCTTGCGGTTATCCCACCGGCTTTGGGTGTTACCAACTTTCGTGGTGTGACGGGCGGTGTGTACAAGGCCCGGGAACGTATTCACCGCAGTATGCTGACCTGCGATTACTAGCGATTCCGACTTCACGCAGGCGGGTTGCAGCCTGCGATCCGAACTGGGATCGGGTTTTTGAGGTTCGCTCCCCCTCGCGGGTTCGCTGCTCTCTGTTGCCGACCATTGTAGTACGTGTGTAGCCCAAGACATAAGGGGCATGATGACTTGACGTCATCCCCGCCTTCCTCCAGGTTCTCCCTGGCAGTCTCCTATGAGTCCCCAACTCAATGCTGGTAACATAGGATAGGGGTTGCGCTCGTTGCGGGACTTAACCCAACATCTCACGACACGAGCTGACGACAGCCATGCACCACCTGTTTTCGTGTCTCCGAAGAGAGGGGCTTATCTCTAAGCCTTGCACTCAATGTCAAGCCTTGGTAAGGTTCTTCGCGTTGCGTCGAATTAAACCACATACTCCACCGCTTGTGCGGGCCCCCGTCAATTCCTTTGAGTTTAAGCCTTGCGGCCGTACTCCCCAGGCGGGGTACTTATTGCGTTAACTCCGGCACGGAAGGGGTCGATACCTCCCACACCTAGTACCCATCGTTTACGGCCAGGACTACCGGGGTATCTAATCCCGTTCGCTACCCTGGCTTTCGCATCTCAGCGTCAGACACAGTCCAGAAAGGCGCCTTCGCCACCGGTGTTCTTCCCAATATCTACGCATTTCACCGCTACACTGGGAGTTCCCCTTTCCTCTCCTGCACTCAAGTCCCTCAGTTTCGATCGCCATACGGCGTTAAGCACCGCATTTTCACGACCGACTTAAGGAACCGCCTACATGCGCTTTACGCCCAATAATTCCGGACAACGCTTGCCACCTACGTATTACCGCGGCTGCTGGCACGTAGTTAGCCGTGGCTTCCTCGTTCACTACCGTCACTGGAGACCCATTTCCTGATCCCCTCGTTCGTCGTGAACAACAGAGTTTTACGTTCCGAAGAACTTCATCACTCACGCGGCGTTGCTCCGTCAGGCTTTCGCCCATTGCGGAAGATTCCCCACTGCTGCCTCCCGTAGGAGTCTGGGCCGTGTCTCAGTCCCAATGTGGCCGTTCATCCTCTCAGACCGGCTACCGATCGTCGCCTTGGTGAGCCGTTACCCCACCAACCAGCTAATCGGACGCAGGCCCATCCTTCAGCGGTGCTTTAAGGGCACCTTTCAAGCTTCCGTCATGCGGCAGAAGCTTCGTATCCGGTATTAGCATCCCTTTCGGAATGTTGTCCCCGTCTGAGGGGCAGGTTGCCTACGCGTTACTCACCCGTTCGCCACTAGGAATCGTGCCGAAGCAAAATTCCCCGTTCGACTTGCATGTGTTAAGCACGCCGCCAGCGTTCGTCCTGAGCCAGGATCAAACTCTCCATAAAAGTTTATGGAAAAGCCGATTTGGCTCTTCTTTGTTGTTTCGAAATTAATGACCTGGTCCATCTTCGTTTCCGAAGATGTGACCCGCACATTCATCTGGTTTCTTGTTATTCAGTTTTCAAGGTTCCTGCTGTCGCGTTTCTCGCGACTTCTAAATAATATCACCGGGCCGTATTCTTGTCAACTCTTTTTTTAGATAATCCACGAGGAGAAAAGTAGTCCCCGGCCTGCCCGTCCACGGGTCCAGAGAGAACTCCTCCACGGCGTATCGTTTATGGAGATTTCTCCAGTTGTCGAACGTGAAATCCGGCACATAGCGGCGCACTCGTTCTTCGTCCCGCCAGAACGCCGTCACGCGTTCATAATTTCCCCGGCTGTGCCATCCCAGCCAGGGTTCCTTATGATTCGGCATCGTCCGCAATACGTCGAGGCGCAGGAGTTCCTTCCCCGCCGCGGCCGTATCGGGCATGCGTTCCTGCAGAAAATCGTAGAGCAGCCGCGCCGTATCGATGCCCGTATGCCCCACGCCGAAGCAGCCTTTCTGCTGGTACCAGCGGGCCAGTTCCCGGAAAAAGGCAAACGCGTCGGCAGGGCCGGCGCCGAACTGCGTCCCGCCGGCAGCGGCTAAATAAGGAAGCGTAAACGTGAACCGTTCCGCATTGTACGTCAGGTCGAACACTTCTTCCAGGACTTTCAGAAAACGCATCTCCGGGTACGAAACATACCGCGTCGCCAGCACTTCATACGGTTCCCGGTCCATATAGACCAGACCATCTTCCGTCGCCCGCCGCGCCAGGACCGTGCCGGGAAGCACTTTCAGGAATCCGAGCTGCAGGGCCTGGGGATGCAGGGCGTACACGTCGTTGAAAGACCGGGCAAAGCTGGCCAGATCCTCCCCGGGCAGGCCGGCAATGAGATCCATGTGGATGTGCATGTTGCCGGCGGCCAGCAATTCTTTGACGTTCTGCTGCAGCCGGACCCAGTTGTCTTTGCGTCCGATGGCGGCCAGGACGTCGGGGTTCGTGCTCTGTACGCCGATTTCCAGCTGGAACCGTCCTTTCGGCACGGTCTTCAGGAACGCCACCACACGGGGCGTCAGGATATCCGCCTTGATTTCAAAATGGAACGTCGCGTTCGTGTCCAAGCCGGCCAGATGCTCCAGGATCGGCAGATAATGAGACTCGTCCAGGTTGAACGTCCGGTCGACGAACTTGACCAGTGCCGCCCCTGCTGCCACCATGCGGTCCAGATCCTGCAGGACCAGCGGAACGGAACGGTACCGCACCGTCCGGGTGATGCCGGACAGGCAGTAAGCGCAGTGGAACGGACAGCCGCGGCTGCTTTCATAGTACAGGATTTTATGGTCCCGGATGACATCCTCCAGATCCGGATACGGAAAGGGCAGATTGTCCAGCTCTTCCACCACAACCGGACGGGACGGCGCCGCGATGCTGCCGTCTTCCTGCCGCCAGGCAAATCCTTCGGACGGCGCAACGGACCGAAGAAGATCCTGCCGGGTCCACGAGGGGTGCTTCCTCTGAAACCGTTCCACTTCCTGCAGAAACGCCGGCACGATTTCATCCCCTTCCCCGCAGACGACGGCATCCAGCGCCGGCGCGGCCGTCAGGGTTTCAACAGGGTGGAACAGCACCTCGGGACCTCCTGCCAGGAGAAGGCAGTCCGGCAGGACCTTGCGCACCAGCGACGCCAGTTCCAGCACGTAGGAGCGGTTCCAGATATGGACTTCCAGGCCGATCGCAGCAGGCTCTGCCTCTGTCAGGCGTGCCAGGACCTGCAGGATCGGCTCGTTGACGGAAACTTCCAGCAGTTCCGCGTCCAGTCCCGCCCGGCGGCACGACTCCCGGATGTAGCGGACTCCCAGGGCCGTATGAATGTATTTGCTGTTAGTGCCGACAAAAATGGTCTTCATGGCGTCCTCCTTCTGCTTTCCCTATTGTACACCCTGGGGCGGTTTCCTGTATACCGGCAGCCGTCAATTGACAGGAACCCTGCCGTGCCGTAAACTGGAACCGGAGCGTTCCCGTCCCGGTCCGGCCTGACGGACTGCCGGCCGGGACGCGGATGAAACAGTCACTCTATAATGTAGAATTCTCATGGTGATAGAAAGGAAGAGACGCATGAACTACGGCAGCAAAACAGAACGAAAAGATATCCCCGCTTCGGAGAAATGGGCCATCTCGGACATTTATGCCTCCGTCGCCGACTGGGAAAAAGCCACGCAGGCCCTGCAGCAAATGATTGCGGAAATGGAAGGCATGCAAGGCTCCTTGTCGACGAAGGAAACTCTGCTGAAAGCATTGCGCCTGAAGGACAACCTGTCGCGTGAGATTGAAAAAATCTACGCCTATGCACGCCTGCAGCTGGACGCGGACAACGGCGACACCACCTTCCAGTCCCTGGCCGGCAAGGCGGAAAGCCTGCTGGCGGCCTACGGACACGCTATTTCCTTCATCGACTCGGAAATCCTGGCCCTGGCGCCGCAGGAACGGAAAGCCCTGCAGGACGACCCGGATTTTTCTGACTATGACTTCTATCTGAAAGATCTGGAACGGCAGTCAGCCCACGTCCTGTCGGCAGAATCAGAATCGCTCCTCGCCCAGAGCCAGCTTGCCACAGGCGCCGGCAGTGCCGCCTTCCGGGCGCTGGTCAGTGCCGACCTGTCCTTTCCCGACGCGGCCGACAGCCAGGGACAGGCGCACCCTGTCAGCGAAGGCGTCCATATGCTCAACATGTCCTCTCCGGACCGGACGCTGCGGAAACACGCCTTCCAGTCCCTCTTCGGCACGTACGGAACATTCGGCAATACCCTGGCCGCCACCCTGACCGGTACCTGCCGCAGTGCCGCCTTCTACGCCAGGGCACGCCATTTCCACAGCTCCCTGGAAGCGAGCCTGTCCGAAGAAAACATCCCGACCGGACTCTACGACCGACTGATCGACACCATCCACCAGAATTTGGAACCACTGCACGAATACATCCGCTTGAAAAAAGAAATCTTCGGGTATGACGAGCTCCACTACTATGATCTGTATGCTCCCCTGTCCGAACACGGTGCCGACAGCTTTTCCTGCGACTACGACGAAGCGTGCCGCCGCATCCTCGCCGCCCTGGCTCCGTTGGGGCCGGAATATACGACCGTCCTGCGCAAGGGCATGACGGAGGGATGGATCGACCGGTACGAAAACAAGGGAAAACGGAGCGGTGCCTATTCGTGGGGCGTGTACGGGGTCCATCCCTACATCCTGCTGAACTACCAGCCGCGGTATACGGGCATCAGCACCCTGGCCCACGAACTGGGGCATTCCCTGCACAGCTACTTTTCGAGCCAGACCCAGCCGTATGCCAAGGCAGACTATACCATTTTCTGCGCCGAAGTCGCTTCCACAACGAACGAAAACCTGCTGCTGGAGTACACGCTGCAGTCCGCGACGAAAGAGCAGAAAATCTATTTGCTGAGCCAGTTCCTGGAAACCGTCCGTACCACCGTGTACCGGCAGGTCCAGTTTGCGGAGTTCGAACAATACATCCATGGCAAAATCGCTGCCGGGGAAGCGCTGCAGGCAGAAGATCTGGACAACTACTGGCGGGACAGCAACCGCCGCTACTACGGGGAAGCGCTGACCATCGACGACGAGCTGGGGCACGAGTGGAGCCGCATCCCCCACTTTTACACGCCTTTCTACGTCTACAAATATGCCACGGGCTACGCCGCGGCCACGGCATTCAGCAAGGCCATCCTCGACGAGGCAGCCCGGGGCGGCGGCCGGCACGAAGTCGTGGAAAAATACCTGGGCTTCCTCCACGCCGGCGGCAGTGACTATTCCCTGGAGATTTTGAAACGGGCCGGCGTCGATCTGACGACACCGGTACCGGTCCAGAGCACGGTCGACAAGTTTGCCGCCAAACTGGCAGAATTGAAATCCCTGCTGGGCAAGAATTAAAAAAGGCCTGCTGCGGGGGCAGCAGGCCAAAGCATGGAGTGTGCGGAACAGTGTCCGGAGATCAGACGGTCCAATAGTTCAGGACAACGCCGGACACCATGGAGAAGCCAAAGATAAACAACAAATACAGGAAGAACGGCCTGGGCCCCAGCACGATTTTCAGGGCGCCCAGGTTTGTTATTTTTGTCGCAGGACCGGTAATCATGAAGGCAGCAGCGTTGCCCAGGCCCATCCCGCCGGCCAGCCATTGGGCCAGCAGCGGCACCGTGGCCCCGCCGCAGGCGTACAGGGGCACGCCGAGGGTCGCCGCCATCAGGATGCCGTACGCCTTGTTCGACCCGAACAAATGCACAAAGCCATCCATGGGGACATAGCGGGTGAACATGGCAGACAACAGCACGCCCAGCAGGAACCAGGGACCCGTAGCCCGGATGTTGCGCCCGATATTTTTCAGGAAACGCGGCAACGGACGGGGGTCCGTGTCGTGATTTTCCGGATCGCTGAACGAAGAAAAATCAAGAAAGCCGTGGGTTCCCGCCGCCCGGACCAGAAAACCGGCGGCAATGCCGCAAAGGACGCACAGGAACAGCCGCAGGAGCGCGACGCTGTTGCCCAGGGCCAGGCTGTACAGGAACAACTGGGGATTCAGGAGGATGGAGCTCATCATGAAGGCGGCCAGCCATTCGACCCGCATCCCGCTGCGGGCGAAAGACGCCGCAATGGGGAGCGTCCCGTACATGCACAGTGGGGAAAGAACTCCCAGAAAACTGGCCGGCACAATGCCCGCCGCTCCCAGGTGCTTCCCTTCCAGATGCAGCATAAGGGAATGGATGCGATCCTTCAAAAAGACAGAGACAAAGGAGCCGATCAGGATTCCCAGCACCCAGTAGAACGCCAGCTGACGCAGCTGGATCTCGAAATAATAGGACAAATAGATGAATTCACGCTGCAGGATATCAATCATGGCAATCACCGGAAAGGATACAAAGCGGAAGCCGCCGGATGAAGAAGCGGCTCCCGCTCAAAGCCGCGCATGACTGCGTGTCTCAAAGGGTTTCCAGAACGTACGACCGGCTGCCCAGCCCGATTTTCTCTGCATGTTCCAGCGTATGGATGCCGTGACGCGATTCCATGCGCTGCACCAGGGACTTGCTGTCCGGTGCCGCGTAGACAAAATCCACGCAGGCCTGGTCCAGTGCGACCGGGTCCGTCGACGCAAGGATTCCGATGTCGTGCATGTCCGGTTCGGCCGGCGTGCCGTCACAGTCGCAGTCGACGGAAAGGCGGTTCATGACACTCACATAAACAATGCGGTCTCCCAGAGAATCCGACACGGCCTTCCCTGCTTCCGCCATGGATTCCAGGAACGCGTCCTGTTCTCCGCCGAACGAGTCCATCGTCGTACCGCCGCTGTGAATCCACTTTTTCCCTCTGGAAGAAGCGAGACCGATGGAGATGTTTTTGATGGCTCCGCCGAACCCTGCCATGGCGTGACCCTTGAAATGGGACAAAACCAGATAGGAGTCGTAGTCCTTAAAGGCGGCGCCGACGTAATCTTCCTTCAGACGGCTTCCTCCCTTGACAGGAAGCGCTATCTGTCCTTTTTCATCCAAGATCTGGAAGGGAGCGATGGCCGTAAAGCCATGGTCTTTCGCCACCTGATAGTGCATCTTCGTTTCGCCACGGGATCCGCCGTATGCCGTGTTGCATTCGACAATGGTTCCATTCACGGACTTCACAAGATCCTTGATCAGCTCCGGCCGCAGGTAATTGCTTGCCGGCGGCTCGCCTGTGGAAAGCTTGACAGCAACCCGTCCCGACGGGGTCCAGTGCAAGGCCTGGTAAACTTTCTGCAGTCCTGCCGGCGTAATATCCTTCGTAAAGTAGACCACCGGCGCCTTGCTGCCCTTATCCACCCGATGAGCCAGGGACGGCGAAGCCGCCTGTACCACCGGTGCAGGACCGGACTTTTCCGGTTTCGTCGTGCTGGCCGTTTGTCCGCAGCCCAAAATTCCAACAGCCGTCAAGGCCAGAAGACACGTGGAAAGAAATCGTTTCATAGGACTCACCTCGCATCGCAACAACTAAGAAAAAATACCATCCACCACTTTTAGAATACCCAAAATCGGCCAAATTATCCAATACTTATTTTGGCGGAAAAGTCATAGCCCAAAAGCATAGAAAAAGGACATGCTTCCCGTTCGGAATTTCCGGATTCCAGGAGAGCATGTCCTTTGCTGTTTGCTGTTTTCAGGGCCGCGGCGGCTGCGGCTGTCTGTCCCGGGCTTCTGCGACGGGCGATGCCGGCTTCGGCCTGGACGTGGTTCCTTCCTGCGGTACCTGCTCTGCCGCGGGCGAGGCAGGACCAGGAGCCGCCGACGTTGCTGCGGACGGCTTGCCTGCCGCCGGTTTGGGCGTCTCGGTGACAACCACTACGGGCGGCGTGTAGGAGAACAGGCAGACTCCCTGCTTCTCCCCTTCCAACCGCCAGTCCTCTCCACCGATTGTTCCCTTCAACTGGTCGTAGGAACGACGGGACAGCAGGACAAATTTCGGCCCTTTGTCGCGCCACAGGTCACTGATCGTGTCCGCATTCTTGGGATCCAGTTCCCGTCCCAGGCGCTGCGCGTAGAAGGACACACCGGGATGGTAGTCATGTTCCACGTACAAAGCGGCGTGGCTGTCCCGGGATGCGGAGATGTATTGCTGTGTCAGGGACCGCACGCTGTAGGAATCCTGCAGCACCGGCAGGAAGAAAGAATAAACGACAAACATACTCAGAATCCCGGCTGCAGCATGAAGCCATTTGCCCAGTGCGGCGTCGCGATACCCCAGCAGGGCGATGCCGACGCCGATGCCGCACAACGCCGTGATGGCGCTCAAAACCAGGCTGGCGAACGACAGGAGCGGCACATCGCGGAAGCAGTAGATCCAGACAAAGGCCGCAACAGCGAACATGACCAGGCTGACAAACGCCCATCCACCGTAATGCCCGCGGTTCTCCCGGGGCATGCGGTCCAGGTTCCAGCCGACGAGGACGGACAGCGGCGGAATTGCCAGCAGCAGCGAAGTCAGGATGCGGGCACCGGCAAAGGTAAAGAACAGGAAGACGAAAATCCACCAGATGTGAAAGAGCAGAAGGATTTCCAAATCCGACGTCCGGCTCTCGCAGATCGTATCTTTCAGGGACTTGATGGCCACCCCCGTCCACGGGAACGTACCGGCCAGCAGGACCGGCAGGTAGAACCACAAAGGCTGCGTTGCACTTTGCGTGGACTGGAAGGGTACGCCGAAATAATGGAAGCTGAAAAATGCCGGCAGGAATTCCAGTCCGTGGGCGTAGACTTCAAAGGCAATCCACGGGGCACAGAGAATCACAACCAGCAGGATTCCCCGGAATACATGCATTCTGCCGAGCAGATAGATTCTGCCTGTCAGCAGCAGGTACAGCAGGATGATGGCCGCGGGAAACACGAGGGCCACAGGGCCGTCGGACAAGACAAGAAGGGCCGACGTCACGTACAGAAGCCAGTAATGCCCCCGGATAAAACACAACAAGGCCACCGTTACAAAGAAAACGAGGAACGTGTCCGTAACGGAGGTCTTGACGAGATAGAATGTGAGCAGGCTCGTGCCGAACGCCATGCCGGACCAGAAGCCGGCCCGTTCATTGAAGGTGTGCGTCACGGCAACGTAGAGCAGGACGGTCAGCAGCGTCAGGAGCAAAGCCGACGGAAGGCGCACGGCAAATTCCGTGGCGCCGAAAACCTGGATGCAGAAAGCGCTGAACAGGAAGCCCAGGGGCGGCATGCCAGGCAGGAACCGGTCAAAAAGGCGCGGCGACACATAGTTGCCGGACTGCGCCATTTCGCGGGCCACTTCCCCATAGGCCGCTTCATAAGGGTCCCGCAACGGAATCGTGCCGATGCCGAAGACCATCGTGACAAGCGTCACGACAAGCAGCACCAACAGTACAGTCCGGGTTACGTTCTTCATAATACTACATTCTCCTCAATTCGGGATAACATCCGTCAGGGTTTCTTTGTTTGCCTGGGCAGAGGCTCCTCTTCCTCTGTTTTATGCAACCGGTGTAAAGACTGATTTTCCACAGTCCGGTTTTTCAAATCTTCTTTCTGCATATGCTTTTCCGCCAGCGACAGGACATTGGAACCAAAGGCGCGCAAGGTGATGACAGCCCCCAGCATAAAGGGGATATACTCTGCCGTGAACCGCCACAATACTGCCAGGATTCCGACCGTACCACTCGGCACGACCTTCGAAAACAGGACGACGAACCCCGCTTCAGCCACGCCGCTGCCGCCGGGTGTCGGCGTAAAATACAGCACCAGGTTCAGCAGGTACATGCGACCCATCGTCAGGACCCAGTCGAACGGAAAGTTCAGGGCCATGAAATAACAGGGCACCGTCATATAAATAAAAGTCAGGCTCAGGCCGGACTCGACAAACGCACGGAACACCATCAGGGGCTGGCGGCCCATGATATATACAGCGTGCCGGAAATCGTGATACGCCCGGAACGCCTGACGCCGCCGTTCATGGCTGATGTGCCGCGACGCACTGTAGATGATGCGTTCCGGATAATCTGTATGCATCAGGAAAACAGCAGACAGCGGTAAGGCCAGGAACAAGACGCAGACCGTCGTGATCAGCGGCATGGGAATCCACATGGTGATGCCCTTGTCGATGCTCATGAAGAAAGGCAGCATGAGAATCAAAAAGATGATGGACATCATGGTCCGCACCAGGATGATCACCGTCGACCGCGTGACCGGCACGCCGGCCCGCCGCATGAACAGGATCTGGGCAATGGCACCGCCCGTGGCACCTGGCGTCACCAGAGCCAGGAAATAGTTGCTCAGGACGACCTTGACAACATCCCCGAGTCCCAGGTGTTCGTCCGTCACCTTTGCCAGCGTGACGAGCCTCGTTCCGTCGAAGAACAGGCCGACCGCCAGAGAACCCAGGGCCAGCAGCACGTACTCCGCCGAGAACAGGCTCAGGTAGTGCAGCGCCCGTATGTCGAACGTAAAGTAGATGACTGCCGCCGAGATGGCAACGACGATGACAACCAGCAGGGCAATCCGTTTGAATAGTTTATTATGTAACTTACGCATTACGCACCCACCAAGGTATCATAATTTCATGGTATTGGCAAAATGAAGCTTGGCAAAATGAGGGAGAGCGTCGCGGCCGAGCCGCTGCACCAGCCGGCGCGCCGCATCGGTGGCCGCACTGCCGCCTCCCTTGGGGAGTTCCGCCACGCCGGCCTCTGCCGCAAGCTGGTCCATGGCTTCCAAAAAAGCCGCGCGGGCCAGGACGCTGGCAGCTGCGACGGCAATATCCGCTTCTGCCCGCGGCCGGCAATAGACCGTGAGAGAAGGACAGGCAATCCGCATGGAGCGGAGGATATGTTCGGCTTTCATGAACTGGTCAATCAAGGCCAGGTGGCAGGCGGGATCCCGGTGCGCCGTGGCAGACAGCACATCGGCATGCGCCTTCATAAGCAGGGCGTTCAAGGTCTTCCCCTGCGCCCGGTACTGCGCGTAGATCGTATTATACTGTTCCGGCAGCAGCACCTGAACAGTGCAGGCCCGGGCCTTAGCCCGGATGATTGGTACAAGGGCACGGATTCTGGCATCTCCCAGGGCTTTGCAGTCCCGGACGCCAGCTGCAGCGAGGGCCTTGCCGGACGCTTCGTCCAGTGCCACCGCCGCAGCAGCCAGGGGTCCCAGATAGTCCCCCTTGCCGGACTCGTCACTGCCCATCCAGACTCCGTCGTAGCCCGGCACCCCCCGCAGCAGGATGCCTGGCAGGCCGGCAGACAGCACGGTTCCGCCCGCTGCGTCCGCAGACGGGAGGCTGTCCGGCACCGTGGTGGACCGCACAGGTCCCGCTGCAGCAACACCGACAGCAGAAGCGGCCAGGGCCTCCGCCTGGGCACGCAGCGGTGTGTCCGCCCCGCCCCAGACGAATTTTACGCCTTTTTCGCCATTGTATACATTCAGTGTAGCTTTTTTGTCACCGTCTGTCAAAACTATTTGCATCCCGTAATTGATTTTTTTTGTCGTGACATTTCCCAACGGGGAAAACGCAGTGACAAGCTGCTGCACCAGTTCCGTAAATTCCATCTTACACCTTTTTGACAGCCTGCAGGGCTGCGTACTGAATCACTTTCAACGGCTGTCCCGACTGCTCCGCCAGGGAACGGCAGTCTTCGAACTCCGGTGCGGCGTTCACGACCACCCCGTCGAGGACTCCCACCTTGACACGGACGGGGCCCCAATCGGTCTGGACCATCTCCCAGCGCCGTTCCAGCGCCGTCCGCTGCACAAAATAGCACCGCACGCCGAGCGTAGACGTTTCAAGGAAGAGAATCCGCGTCAGCTCGTCCCGCTGGGCCGGCTGGCAGAGGACCTTGACAGTCTGTCCCGGGCGCCCCTTCTTCATGAGGACCGGCTGGAGCCACGCATCGGCAGCCCCGGCGGCCAGCAGTTTATCCAGGACATACGGCAGGAGCTGCGGATTCATGTCGTCGACGTTGCATTCCAGGATCAGCATCGCCTTGGCCGGCTGGCTTTCTTCCTGCGTAATGGCCGACAGCTCGCCGATATTGACGCGAAGCACATTGGGGATGGCCACGTTCCGCGTGCCGGCGCCGTATCCGATGGTCCGGCCCACAAATCCTTTGGGCAGGTCGTAGACCGGCTTCGCCAGCACCTTCAGGAGGGCCGCTCCGGTCGGCGTCGTCATTTCCTTGTCCACCGTACCCTGGTAATGCGGCAGGCCTTCCAGCAGTTCCGCCGTGGCCGGCGCCGGAACAGGCATCTGTCCGTGGGCGCACTGGACGAACCCGTAGCCCGTGCACACCGGTGCCGTAAAGATCTTTTCAATCTTCAGGTACTGCAGCGCCAGGATGTTGCCGACCACGTCGAGAATCGTATCGACAGCGCCGACTTCGTGAAAATGGATGTTGTCCACCGTCGTCCCGTGCACCTTCGCCTCGGCTTTGGCAATTTCCAGGAACACGGCCTTGGCTTTGTCTATCACGTCCGCATCCAGAGCGGAGCGGTCCAGAATTTCTTCGATATCGTGCAGGTTGCGGTGCTCGTGGTGATGAGAATGAGCGTGGTCCGCCTCCGGAGCATGTTCTCCGTGATGGTGGTGCTCCCCTTCGTGGTATTCCGGCAGGTCAACGTCAAAATAGGTCGCCTGGATGCCGTTCTTATTCACAGACCGGTGTACCAGCGTATATTCTCCCAACGGCAGTTTGGCAAATTCCTCTTCCAGATAGGAAAAAGGAACGCCGGCGTCCAGCAGGGCGCCCAGCAGCATGTTGCCGCTGATGCCGGCAAACGGTTCCGCATATAATGCTTTCACAGTAGTGTTCCCCCCTTCAGTCCGCACGTCCGTGCCGCTCTGCACCGGTCCGCACGGCCCTTGTCAACGCATGTGGTTGATGATGCTGGCCAGGCGTCCTGCGCCAAAGCCATTGTCGATATTGACGACGGCCACGCCGGCACTGCAGCTGTTGAGCATGCCCAGCAGCGCCGCCAGGCCGTGGAAACTCGCCCCGTAACCAACACTCGTCGGCACGGCAATGACCGGTTTGTTCACCAGGCCGCCGATGACACTCGCCAGGGCGCCTTCCATTCCGGCCACGACGACCAGGACATTGGCCGCCCGGATGACATCGAGCTTGCCCAGAAGCCGGTGGATGCCGGCAACGCCGACATCGTAGACCCGCGTGACACGGTTTCCCATGACTTCCGCCGTCAGGGCAGCCTCTTCCGCCACGGGGAAGTCGCTGGTCCCGGCGGCCACGACCGCGACGACACGCTGTTCATCTTTGGGCAGGGGCTTGCGCTCCAGGACGAGCAGGCGCGCTTCCGGATGGTATACCATCTCCGGCAGATCCTGCCGGACCAGATCGTACAATTCGCGGCTGGCCCGCGTGCCCAGAATGTTGTCGTGCCGGGATGCCAGGACGCGGAGGATTTCCCGGGCCTGGGGCAGAGACTTTCCCTCGCAGTACACGACTTCCGGAAAGCCCTGGCGCAGGCTGCGGTTGTGATCCAGTTTGGCAAACCCCAGGTCGGTCACATTCAACTCTTGTAATTTTTCCAGCAGTTCACCGTCCGACATCTTTCCCTGTCTAAAATCGGACAAGAGTGTGTGCATATCGCTTTCGTAACTCATAGGATCTTCTCTCTCCTTCTTAACGGGCAGGGTCACGCATCATGCCCTGCCTCTTTGCTTGCTTTCCGCTTTGCCAGCCAGCTTTCGCTCAGCATGTAGATCAGCGGGACGACGACCAGTGTCAGCAGAGTGGAAGTCGTCAGGCCGCCGATGAGGACGACGCCCATAGACTGACGCAGCTCTGCGCCGGCGCCCAGTCCCAGTGCGACGGGCAGCATCCCGAGCAGGGTGGAAAACGTGGTCATCAGAATCGGACGCAGCCGGAGGGAACAAGCCTGCAGGACCGCATCCTGGATGCCGAGTCCCCGCGCCCGCGCCTGATTGGCGTAGTCTACCAGGAGAATGGCGTTCTTCGTCACCAGGCCCAGCAGCATGGTAAAGCCGATCATAGACATCATATTCACGGTCTGGTTGGCCACCAGCAGGCCCAGCACGGCGCCGATGATGGCAAACGGCAGGCTCACCATGATGACCAGCGGCTGGGAGAAGCTCTCGAATTCCGCGGCCAGCACCATGTAGATCAGGATGATGGCCATGACGATGGCAATGGTGATTTCCCGGCGTACGCGGGTCATCATATCGGAATCGCCGATCAATTTATAACGGTACCCCACATCCATGTTGAGGTCGGGAATCAGTTTCGTCTGAATCGTGTTGAGCAGTTCCCCCGGGGAAATGCCCGTCGTGTTGGCGTAGACGGCAATCTGCCGCTGCCGCCCTTCGCGGTCGATACGGGTCGGGCCGCTGCCCAGGCGGACGTCGGCTATATCGCCCAGCCGCACGTACGTGCCGTCGGCGGCGGACACCTTCAGATTTTCCACATCCTGAAGGCTGCGCCGGTCGCCCCGCTCCATCTGTATGATAATATCATAGTCGTTATTGCCGATCGTATAGGAATTGCCGGTGCTCTTCCCCTGGAACGCATACTTGACCACGTTGCCGACCGTGGTGTTGTCCAAGCCGAGCTGGGCCGCTTTTTTCTGGTCCAGGCGGATCATAATTTCCGGTTCCGGATCGACGCCGATCACTTCGACGTCCGTGGCACCGGGCACCTGCCGGATCTGGTCCGCCAGCGTTTCCGCATACCCGGACAGTTTCCGGATGTCGCTGCCGCGCAGCCCCAGCTGCACCGGCCGGGCGTCTCCCCGGCTGCCCTGGTTCGTGACGACAGATACCTGCATGTCGCCCACATCCCGGAAATCCTTGCGCAGCTCCGCCATAATATCCAGCATGCCGCGGTTCCGTTCTGCCAGCGGTTTCAATTTCACATTGATGGTTCCCTCGTTGACAGGTGTACGGGTACCGCCAAGATGCATGGTTTCGACGGTCACTTCGGGAATCTTGACAATCGTGTCTTCCAGCGGACGGGACCACCGTTCCATCTGGTCCAGGCCGATGCCGGGAGGCGCTTTCAACCGTACGCGGAATTCGCCCGAGTCGTAGATCGGCTGCAATTCTGTGCCAAGAAACGGCAGCAGCCCCAGGCTGAGCAGCAGCAGCACGACAGCGGTACCAATAATGCGCCACGGCCGCTGCACGGCCACAGCCATTCCACGGGCATAGAGCGCACGGATGTATTGGAACCAGCTCTCAAAATGATCGAGGAAAGACGACAGCCACGCCGGCCGGAGCGAAGAATGCCGGTCCCTGTCCTGCGGACGCAGCCAGTGGGCCGAGACCATCGGTGTCAGAGTATAGGCGGACAACGTCGAGAAGATCAGAGCGAAGGCGACGGTCAGGCCGAACTGCTTAAAGTACTGTCCCACCGTTTCGCCCATGCTGCCGATAGGGACAAAAACCGCCAGCAGGGACATGGACGTCGCCAGAATGGCAAGGACCAGTTCCTTGGTTGCATCTGCCGCCGCATGGAAGGGATCCTTTCCCAGTTCCAGATGATGGAAGACATTTTCCACCAGTACGATGGCGTCGTCGATCAGGAAACCGACGGCCAGGGACAGCCCCATGAGGGACATATTGTTCATCGTGAAGTCCATGAGCTTCATCAGGTAGAACGTCGCCACGATGGACGTCGGAATGGCCAGGCCGCCAATGAGGGTGGCACGGACGTCCCCGAGAAACAGATAGGTAATGAACAGGGCCAGGAAACCGCCAAAGAGGATCGTGTTCCACACGTCCGCCACGTTCTCGCGGATATACCGCGACTGGTCCATGACCGTTTCCATTTTGATATCCGGCGGCAGGTCCTGCTGCAGGATTTCCTGCAGCCGGCTGTGCACAGTGTCGATCACCTGGACCGTGTTCGTCCGCGACTGTTTGCGGATGGCCAGGGTCACCGAAGGCACGCCGTTCGTGCGGGAAAAGGTCTCCGCGTCCTCCCAGTCGTCGACCACATCGGCCACGTCTGTCAGGAGAATTGCCTTCCCGTTGCGGCTTGCCACGGCAATCTGCTTGAAATCGTCCACGGTGTTCATCTTACCCATGGTACGGATGGTAATGGTATTGTTCGGGCCGCGGATTTTCCCGCCCGGCGTATTGATATTGGCGCTGTTGACCCGTTCCAGAACTGTCTGCATGGCGATGCCGTACTGGGCCAGTTTTTCCGGCCGGACGTGGACCTTGATGGCCCGGTCCGCGGCACCAAAGACGGATACGTCGGCCACGCCGTCCAGCATCTGCAGCTCGTCGACGACGATATCCTGCAGCAGGCGGCGCACTTCTCCCGGACTGCGGACGGAAGAAGAAAAGCTGTATGTGGCAATCGCCATGGAGGCCAGGTCAAACCGCTGTACCACCGGCTCGTCGATATCATCGGGCAGGCGTTTGCGGACGCTGGCCACCTTTTCGCGGACTTCACTGGCCATCTGGCGCGGATCGGTCCCCATTTCGAACTCCAGGATTGTCTGGGAATACCCTTCCCGGATGGTCGACGAAATGGTCTTGATGCCGGAAACCTGGCTGATGCGGTTTTCGATGGGTTTTGTGACGAGGGTCTCCATCTCTTCCGGCGCCGTCCCCTCGTAGGTCACCGTCACACCTACCAGCGGCAGGTCGATGTCCGGATACAGGTCGATGCCCAGGGACGGATAGGACCGGATGCCGAACACAACCAGAACAAGGATGAACATGGTTGTGAAGACAGGTCGTTTGATGAATGTTTCAATCATGGTCAGCTGTCCTTTTCCCCGGAAACCCGGACGGCACTGCCTTCCCGAATCTTATTCTGGCCGCCCGTAATGACCTGGTCCTCCGGGCCGACGCCTTCGAGGATTTCCACCAGGTTGTCCCCGATATACCCGGTTCGGAGCACGCGGCGGACAGCCTTGCCATCCTGAATAATATAGACCGTGCGCTGATCGTCGCGCATAACGATGGCCGACAACGGCACCGTCAGAACGTGCTCCCGCGGCACGGCGGTAATCGTCGTGTCGGCGTAGACACCGCCACGAAGGCGGCCGTCCCGGTTGTCGACGGACACTTCGGCGGCAAACGTGCGGGATGCCCCTTCTGCCACGGGGCTGATGTGGGTAATGGTTCCCTGGACGTGCTTGTTCTGCCCCTTCATGGACGGAATGACGAAATCAACGGCGCCACCCGGTTCCACGCTGCCGATATAGCCTTCCGGCACGTCGATCTTCGCCCTCAGCGTGGAGATATCAGCCACATTGAACAGGGCCGTGCCGGTCTTGGCATAGTACCCTTCCTGATGGTACCGGGTCTGGACGATGCCGGCCCGCGGCGTGATCAGGTTGGTTCCCCGGCTCTCTGATTCCCGCAGCCGCAGGTTTCCCTGTGCCGCGTCCAGTTTGCCCTTGGCATTCTCCACGGCAAAGCGCATGTTGTCGAGCGTCTCCCGGGAAACGGCTCCCTGCTTGTACAGGCGTTCATAGCGGTCCAGGTCCGTCTGCGCCTTTTCATAACTCGTCCGCGCGTCCAGATAGAGACCCCGCGCGTTCAACAGATTCGCCGCTGTATCAGCCTGGTCCAGGACGGCCAGGGCTTGTCCGGCTTCCACAGCCTGCCCTTCTTCCACCAGGACCTTCTCAATGCGTCCGTCCACCTTGGCGGCCACGTCGGCCTGCCACACCGGATCCAGGGATCCGGAAAAGCGGAACTTCGGTGTAATCGTCCGGTACTGCGGATACTCCGCCGTCACGACGGCCACCTTCCCCTGGCGGCTGTTCCGGGCGTCCCGGCTGCGGGCCAGGATGTTGGAGACGACACGAAAAGCCACGATGCCCAGCACTACAACCAGGAACAGCACCAGGATTTTCGTCTTTTTATTTCGAATCTGCATGTTCTTCTCCTGTCTTCCTCTTTGGTTTCGGAACCGGCGGGGCACTGTATGCCGTCAAGTCGGCCCGGAAGGTAAGATGTCCCCGTCCGGCAGTCCGCAAACTCCCGCGGGAAATCCCCTTCATTCCCCCCTGCTCTTCCACCTGTTTCCAAAAGCGAAGCCAGCCATTGTACGGCCCTGTCCCTTCCAGGGTCACGACGGTCTGTGTCCCGTCCGGGACCGGTGGCTGCTTCTGCCGGAGCAGATCCAGGTGCACTCCGCACCGCACTGCTTCCGCAGAAAGAGCCGTTAAAAGCGCGCTGCCCTGCATCCCGTCAGGCAGCTTCTGCCGCCACGCCAGGGCGTTCTCCCGGCGGGCGCGGGCTTTGGTGTCGTCCGTTTCCCCGGCAGCAAACCGGGCATACACCTGCTGCCGCTCCCGCAGCCGGCCTGTTTCCTGCCGCAGCCGCTGCGTCTCCGCCAGCCACGGTGCCACCAGCCGGACCTGTACAAACAGGGACACCAGAAACGCCCCCAGCAATACCAGGACGGCACGGTTGGATGGCGTTCCCCAGAAAGGAAAGCGCTGCCGGAGCCGCCGGCCCAGGCCGGAAAGGGAACATCGTCTCATGGCGTTCCCTCCTTTTCCGGTTCGGTCCGTACGAACCGCAGGGAAAAGGTCTGGCGGCCCTGCCGGATCCCGGTTTCCAGCAGGCGCACGTCCGCCAGCGTCCGTTCCTGCTCCAGCGCCGCCGTAAAGCGGCGGATACTGCCGCTGCCCAGTGCCTCTCCGCGGATCCGGAACCCGTGGCCTTCCGCAGCCTCCTCCTGGACGATTTCCGTCAGGCAGCAGTCCGGCGGAATGGTCCGGGCCAGGACAAGACATGTGCCGTACCAGGACGGATGGCGCCGTTTTGCCTGGAGCCAGGCTGTCCGCCGGGCGGCGGCGTCCTGTTTCTCCGCCTGCGCCGCTCCGTACTCGCGGGCCACGGAGCGCCAGGCCGTCATCGCTGCCGCTGCCTGCAGGGACGCTTCCCGGGCATCGTACAATCCATACGCCGCCCAGGCGGCGCGGGCGCCTGTTCCCGCCAGGAGCACCACTGCCGCCACGCGGTACAGCCGGCTTTTCCACTGCCCGCTCCGCCGCAGGGGCGGCGGAACGAAATTCAGCGGCAGTACCTGGCCGTCCGTACGGATGGTGACGCCTTCCGTCGCCAGCCCCAGCGACATGCCGATGGCCGTCAATCCCGCCACGTGCTCTTTCGGCAGCGCCGCGAGAAGCAGGGTTGTTTCTCCCGGAAGACCGGACGGCAGGTCGTCCCCGCAGAGGCCTTCCAGATAAAACGTATCTTCCTCCAGGGGAATGGACTGGGGCCCTTCCCACCGCAGAAACTCCTGCAGTTCCTGCCCTTCCAGCGGCGGCATCGTCAGGGGCTGAAGGCAGGCTGCCCCCTCCGGCAGGATCCAGCGGCAGGCAGACGCCTGCCGCGCCGGCAGCCGCGTATGCAGCCATTCCGCTGTTTCCGCCGGATGTTTGAAAAAGTTCAGCTGACAGAATGCCGGCGGCAGATTTTCCCGATATTCCCGGCCCTCCCGCTCCAGGACAACTTCCGTGTCCGTCCATTCCACCGTGACCGGTACGGGCCGCAGCCAGCGCTGCAGCCGGTCCGGCAGCCAGGGCAAGGAAAGCGGCCTGTACGGCCGGCACTGTTTTTCCTGTTCCATGGGCAGCCCTCCTCACAAAATCCAGCTGTAATAGCGGGACAACAAGGCAGGACCATAACACAGGGACAAGGCTGCGCCGCCGCACAAAAAGGGGCCGAAGGGCAGTACACTGCCGCGGCGGTACCGGCGGCAGGCCAGCAGGATCAGCGCCACGCAGCCGCCGGCAGCAAAAGCCAGCCCCAGACACAGGGCCGTCCGTTCGGGACCCAGCCAGACGCCGAGGCCTCCGGCCAGTTTGACATCGCCCCATCCCAGGCCGCCCCGACTGGCTGCACGGACCACTCCCAAAAACCCGGCGCCCACGGCGGCGCCGGCCAGGGACTCCGTCCACGGAATCCCGCACACGGCGCCGAACAGCAGGCCGCCACCCACCAGGAAGAGGACCGCCCTGTCATGGATCAGGTAATGACGGCAATCTTCCACCGTCTCCCACAGGAGACAGGCCAGAAAAGCCAGCAGCAGCACCCGTGCCGGACCGGGCAATGCTTGATACCAGGGGATAACAGAAACTACTTTCATGGTTACTCCTTCCTCCGCTTTCGCGGTCGTACCATGAAAGAAGGACCGGGCGGCGCTTCCGCGCCGCATCTGACAGGTCAAAAATGGCCAGAATCAGACAAGTTTATTATACCACACTTCTGATGGGAACATAGCGCGACTTCTCCCCCGTTCCCTGCGAAGAAAAAAAGCCTCCGGGAGGAATGGGATTCATTCCTCCCGGAGGGTCTTGAAACTTACATTACCAATCGATGTTTTCTGCTTCCTGGCGGCCTCTGTGGGTCAGGGAATCAAGCAGAATCCGCTGTTCCACATGGGCGGCGAGTTTCTTCGTGAATTTCACCGTATCCGGGTTGACGGACATGCTGTCGATGCCGCTCTTGATCAGGAACTCGCAGAATTCCGGATAGACAGACGGTGCCTGCCCGCAGATGGAAACGGTCTTGCCGTCTTTATGGGCCACTTCAATCAAATGGCGGACCGCACGGCGGACGGCCAGATTACGTTCGTCATAAATAGCGGACACCGTATCATTGTCGCGGTCGCAGCCCAGGATCAACATGGTCAGGTCGTTGGAACCGATGGAATAGCCGTCGACGAACTGGTTGAACTGATCGGCCAGGATAATGTTGGACGGAATTTCCGCCATCAGCCAGACTTTGAAGTCCTTGCCGCGCTTCAGGCCCTGTTCCGCCATAATAGCCGTAACCTTCGCCGCTTCGTCAATCGTGCGGCAGAACGGAATCATGACATTCAGGTTCTTCAGGCCGTATTCTTCGCGGACTTTGCGGACGGCCTGGCATTCCAGACGGAATGCGTCGATGTATTTCGGATCGTAGTAACGGGAAGCACCACGCCAGCCGAGCAGTGCCGACGGTTCATGCGGCTCGAATTCATCGCCGCCCTTCAAATCCCGGTATTCGCTGGACTTGAAGTCGCTGAAACGCAGCGTGACCGGTCTCGGGCTCATGGCCTGGCAGACCTTGCGGATGCCTTCGGCGAGCATGTCGACGACTTTTTCCGGGTGGCCCGTCTTGATCAGATACAGCGGATGTTCATGGATGTACGTCGTCCAGATGAACTCTTCGCGCATCAGGCCGATGCCGTCACACGGCAGGGAGGCATATTTTTCGGCCAGGTCCGGATCGCCGAGGTTCATGTAAATCTTGGTGCCCGTCGGCGGGAAGTATTCCGCTGCCACGGTCGCAGCCGCAGGAGCGGCAGCAGCCGGTTTTTCTTCTTCCAGGATGCCGTCATAGACGATGCCGTGGGTCGCGTCCACCGTAATGGCCTGTCCGTCCTTGATAACCGCCGTCGCAGCATCGCCGCGGCTCTTGGTGCCGACGATACAGGGAATGCCCAGCTCGCGGGAGACGATGGAAGCGTGGCACGTCATGCCGCCGCTGTCCGTCACGATGGCCTGGGCTTTCTTCATGGCCGGTACCCAGTCCGGGGCGGTCATTTCCGTGACGAGGATCTCTCCGTCTTTGAATTCATCGATATGGGACGGATCGAGGATGACATGGGCTTTGCCGGACACGAGACCCGGGCTGGCCGGAGCGCCTTTGACAACGACTTTCTTTTCCGTGGTGGATGCCACTCCCTTCTCTTCCTTCTTGCCTTCTTTTGCCTTGCGGCGGGACCAGACGGTTTCCGGACGAGCCTGGAGGATCCAGATCTTGCCGTCCCGTTCGTCGATGCCCCATTCCATATCCATATAGCATCCGTAATGTTTTTCAATTTTGACCGCATAGCCAGCCAGCTCCACAATCTGGGCATCTGTCAGCTTCTGCTGCTTTCCCTCTTCTGCCGGAACGCGGACTTCTTCCACGTCTCCGCCGGGTTTGCGGATCAGCTTGACTTCCTGCGGATTGACCGTCTTGTCCACAATGGTCAGGCTCTGCTTGTCGACCAGGTAATCATCGGGGGTTACCGTGCCCTGAACTACATATTCGCCCAGGCCGTACGCCCCTTCGATCAATACATTTTTATCTTCGCCGTTGGCCACGTTGACGGTGAACATGACACCGGCAGCCTTGGAGTACACCATCATCTGGATGACGGCGGACAATGCCACATCCATATGGTCAAAACCCTGTTTCTCCCGGTAATACACGGCACGGTCCGTAAAGCAGGAAGCGTAGCATTCCTTCACTTTGCGGATGACCATGTCAGCTCCGTGGACATTCAAGTACGTATCCTGCTGTCCCGCAAAGCTGGCGTCGGGCAGGTCTTCCGCCGTGGCAGAAGAACGGACGGCGACATACGGATTCTCTTCGTGCATCTTGGCGCCCAGTTCTGCGTAGGCTTTCGTAATGGCTTCCTGCAGATCCTGCGGCATTTCCTCGTCCATGATTGCCTGGCGCAGCTTAGCGCTGACATCCCGCAGGAGAGCCGTGTTTTCCACATCCGTCAGCTGGCCGATCAGGTCTGCCATCTTCTGTTTCAAGCCGGTCTGTTCAATGAAATAACGGTACGCATACGCCGTGGTTGCAAAACCATACGGGACGGGGACATCGGTCTTGGCGGTCATTTCGCCCAGCGAAGAAGATTTGCCGCCCACGATAGCAACATCTTTGCGTTCCATCTGCTCGAACCACAACAGGTACTGTTTTTCTTTGTCCATGATGCTCGCTCCTTTTACTGCTTCCCACTTTTCTGAAATGCATTACACAATATTGGCACTTCTGCCTCAATGTAGTATATACTATATCACTATTAACAACACTTTTCAAGAGAGGGGGCAGAAATTTTATCGTGCCGGCCCGCCCCCTTTCCTGCGGATGTACCAGACCATCGGGGGCGCAAAAAAAGCGTGCCCCCGCAGGGACACGCTGTTCGTTGAAAACCAATTCCGTCGTATGACGGGATATCCTGTTATGCCAGGACGATCTTCGACAAATCGCCGACGGCATTGAGGATTTTCTGGACACCGGCCAGCAGGGCCAGACGGTTATCCTTGATCTGTTCGTCTTTATCCATGACCATGACGTCGTCGAAGAAACGATTCACCGGCGCCGTCAGTTCCAGAGGCAGCAGGGTTGCCTTGTCGTACTCGTGGCGTACCAGGGACGGCAGCATCTTTTCGGACAACGCCTGCGCAGCTTCGTACAGTGCCTTTTCGGCGTCTTCCCGGAAGAGGGTCGGATCGACTTTCACCGGGTTCGTAATCTTGCCGCACAGGTTGTTGACACGGACAGCAGCCTGGACGATGGCCGGCGCGTCCGCTGCACCGACGAACTGCTGCAGGGCCTGAGCCCGCAGGTACAGGTCGTACGCATCGTCATTCTTCAAGTCAGCCAGGACGGCGTCGATGACGTCATACCGGATGCCCTGGTCCAGGAGCATGTTGCGGAAGCGGAGGCGCAGGAATTCGGAAATCTGCAGCAGCAGCGGTTTGACCTGTTCCGTTTCCACATGGAGCAGGAACACGGCCTGGCCAAACAGCTTGCGCAGGCCCAGGTGGTACTGGCTGTCCAGCAGGATGTTCAGGATGCCCAGTGCCTGGCGGCGCATGCCGAAGGGATCCTGGGAGCCCGTCGGGGCCTTGCCGCGGCTGAAGGTTGCCGTAATGTTGTCAATCTTGTCTGCCAGGGACAGGAGACGACCGATTTCCGTCTTCGGCAGGGCGTCGCCGGCAAAACGGGGCTGATATTGTTCGGCAATGCCGACGGCCACTTCTTCCGGTTCGCCGTCCAGGCGCGCATAATCGCGGCCCATGATGCCCTGCAGTTCCGTGAACTCCGTGACCATGCCCGTGACCAGGTCGCACTTGCTCAGTTCGGCCGCCCGTTTCAGGTCAGCCAGATCGCACTTGGAATCGAGGACGAAATGGAGACCTTCCACCAGGCCCATGAGGCGCTGGCTCTTGTCGTACATATTGCCCAGGCCTTCCTGGAAGACGACAGTCTTCGTCTTTTCCAGGTAGCCGGACAACGGTTTTTTGCGGTCTTCCTTGAAGAAGAACTCGGCGTCGGCCAGACGGGCACGCAGGACGCGCTCGTTGCCATGGACGACGTTCTCCAGGAAATCTTTGCCGCCGTTGCGGACGGCGATAAACTTATTCAGCAGCTTGCCGTCCTTGCCGCGGATCGGGAAATAGCGCTGATGATCCCGCATGGGCGTGATGATCGCTGCTTCCGGCAGGGCCAGGTATTTTTCTTCAAACTTGCCGCACAGGGCCGTCGGATATTCGACGAGATAATTGACTTCTTCCAGCAGGTCCGGGGCGATTTCCACTTCGCCGCCTTCCTTGCGGGCCAGTTCCGTAATCTGCTTCCGGATCATTTCCCGCCGTTCGTCCTGGTCGACGATGACGAAATGATCCCGCAGGACCTGTACATAGTCGTCGGCCGACGGGATGGTCACCGGGCCGTGGCTCAGGAAGCGGTGTCCCATCGTTTCCTTCCCTGACCGGACATCCGTGACTGCCACCGGCACCACGTCCGTCCCGAAGAGTGCCACCAGCCAGCGGATGGGACGCAGGAAACGAAAATCGAAATCAGCCCAGCGCATATGGTTGGGGAACGGAATATTGTGCAGGATGTCTTCCAGCACGGCGGGCAGCATTTCCACCGTTGCCTTGCCCTGGGTCCGCTTGACGGCATACACGTAGCCGTCCTTTACGGTCAGGTCCTCCACCGCGACGCCCTTGCCGCGGGCAAATCCCATGGCAGCCTTCGTCGGTTTGCCGTCTTTGAACGCAATCTGCTCGGACGGTCCTTTGAATTCTTCTTCCGTATCTGCCTGTGCCTCGGCCACTCCGTGCACGAGGATGGCCAGGCGCCGCGGCGTGCCGTAAATGGTCACGGAATCGAAGGGGATGTGCTGCTCCGTCAGTTTTTTCGTCGTCAGGTCCTGCAGATCCGTCAGGATGCGGGGCATATAATTTGCCGGTAATTCTTCCGTACCGATTTCAAAGAGTAAAGTTTTCATCATTTGTTCTCTCCCTTCAGCAGCGGGAATCCCTGGGCTTCCCTTTGTTCCACATAGGCCTTGGCGCACATCCGGGCCAGGCGGCGCACGCGCCCGATGTAGGCGGCACGTTCACTCACGCTGATGGCACCCCGGCTGTCCAGGAGGTTGAAGGTGTGGGAGCATTTCAGGACATAGTCGTACGCCGGACGGATGTTCCCCGTGGCGATGATGCGCTCCGCTTCTTTTTCATATTTCTCAAACATATCGAACAGCATGTCCGTATCTGCCAGCTGGAACGCGTACCAGGACTGTTCCACTTCGTTCTGGTGGAACACGTCGCCGTAGGTTACGTTGCCGACCCATTTGACGTCGTACACGTTTTCCACGCCCTGGATGTACATGGCAATACGTTCCAGGCCGTACGTGATTTCCACGGCGACGGGCTTGATATCCAGGCCGCCGACCTGCTGGAAGTACGTGAACTGCGTGATTTCCATGCCGTCAAGCCAGACTTCCCAGCCCAGGCCCCAGGCGCCGAGCGTCGGCGATTCCCAGTTGTCTTCGACAAAACGGATGTCGTGCTCTTCCGGTTTGATGCCCAGTGCCGCCAGGCTGTCCAGATACAGATCCTGGATGTTTTCCGGTGACGGTTTGACAATGACCTGGAATTGATGATGCTGGAACAAACGGTTCGGGTTGTCGCCATACCGGCCGTCGGCAGGACGGCGGGACGGTTCCACGTAGGCCACACGCCACGGCTCCGGCCCCAGAACACGCAGGAATGTCGACGGGTTCATGGTTCCGGCGCCCTTTTCAATGTCGTACGGCTGCGCCAGGATACAGTTTTGTTCCGACCAGAACTTTTGCAACGTCAAGATGATTTGCTGAAAATCCATGTTTTCCTCCTCGAAACGGTGTTACAAAAACAAAACCGTCCCTGTAACATCGAAATGTTACAGGGACGGAGATCAGTCCGCGGTTCCACCCTGCTTGGCTGCCGAAACAGCCCGCCTCAATCTGTGTACTTGCTGCTCCGAGGTGCCTTCTTCCGCTGTTGCCGCCTCACACTGCCGCGGCTCGCTGCCTGTGCGGAATACTTGTTCTCTTCATTGCATAGAAACATTATAGGAAGTTCGCTCCCGTTTGTCAACTGCGGTCGTTCCCGCCCGTTCCAAGCTGGTGCAGAAATTCCAGGCTCTGCAGGGGCCGGTCCGTCTGGTACAGCAGGTATGACAGAACCAGGTGCTCCAGTTCCATCAACTCCCGGCCGTGCACCGTAAACGACGTCGGGTGCTCCAGGTCCAGCAGGCGCAGCTGCTGCCACAGCTGCCGCACCGGCACGCGCAATTCCGGCAGGCCCGGAATGGCTCCTTCCGCCGGAGACTGTCCTCCCAGCCGGCGTGTCAGGGCCGACCGCGAAGCCTCGTAGCAATCCCGGCAGATGAGGCCGCCCTGTTCGTTGCTGAAAAAAGCATCTTCCTCCGTCGGCCGGCTGCAGTGGACACAGACTTCGTAGACCGGTCCGATACCGCACAGGTCCAGCAGTTTCAGGATTGCCGACAAGACGACCAAGCGTGGATTGCGCTGCCGCAGCAGGGCCAGAGACTGCAGCAGCAGGTCGAACACGGCCTCCTGCTCCTCCCCCTGCTCCGTCAGCTGTTCCGTCACTTCCGCCAGCAGCGCCGCGTAGCCGAGCTGCGGCAGCGTCAGCTGCGGCGGCTGGGACAACAGCTCGCACGACTTCAGTTTGTCCACCTTGGCTCCGGCCAGAAAGGTGGCGTTCAAATGGGCAAACGGCTGTACCAGCCGGCCGGCCAGGCTCCTGGCATACCGGGCTCCGAAGGCCAGGAAGACGACTTTCCCGTGGGTACGCGAAAAGCAGACAGCGTATTTATCCGCTGTCTGCCAGTTCTTCACTTGTAAGATCAGGACTTCGTCCGTATACGATGTCGCCGCCATAGGCTCCCCCTGTTTTCTGCCCGGCTGCCGGTTCCGGTCCGGGGACCGGATTCCTTATTCTTCCGGTTCCGCCGGCGCTGCCGGCACCCGTTCGGCCCGGACGCGCTCCACCCGCAGGTTGTCCATTTTCAGGATGACGAACCGCCAGCCGTCTGCCGTCACTTCGTCTCCCACCACGGGCTTGCGCCCCAGGGCGCCGAAAATATAACCGCCGATGGTGTCATCCTCGTCGGCATCTTCCAGATCCACGTGGAGCAATTCGTCCAATTCCTCCAGCAGCACTTCGCCGTCCAGTTCGTAATTGCCGTCCGGCAGGTGCACGATTTCCGGCGCCTCCGGCTGGTCGTGTTCGTCCTGGATTTCGCCGATGATTTCCTCGACCAGATCTTCCAGGGTCAGGAGGCCCGTCGTGCCGCCGTATTCGTCGACGACAACGGCAATCTGGATCCGTTTGGCCTGCATCATCTGCATGACCTTCGCGCCGCTCATGTTCTCCGACACGACGATAATGCGGCGCATAATGGAACGCAGGTCAAACTCTTTGTCCTGCGTGTGGTCCATCAAGTCGCGCACGTGAACCATGCCCAGCACGTGGTCCTTGTCTTCTTCACAAAGCGGATACCGCGTGTGGCAGCTGGTGCGGATGGTGTCCAGGTTTTCGGCCAGCGTGTCATCCGTAAACAGGCACACCATGTCCTGCCGCGGAATCATGACTTCCCGGGCGACGCGGTCGTTGAATTCCAGCACGTTGTCGATGAGCGTGCTTTCCACCTTGTCCAGTTCGCCCCGCTTTTCACTGGCATTGACGATGCGGCGCAGTTCCTCCTCGTTCCGGGCAATGTCCTCGACGGGAACCGTCTGGATTCCGAACAGGCGCACCACCCCTTTGGCCAGGGCCGATGTCAGCGATACCAGGGGATAGAACAGGAAATGGGCACAGCGTAAGGCCCAGGCTGCGGACTGCAGGACCCGTTCCGCCCGTCCTGCCACGAGGACACGGGGAACCAGCTCCGCCAGGCCGACATGGAGCACGACAAGAAGCAGCAGGGCCACCACCATGGAAACCCAGTACTCCCGTATTCCCTCCGCGCCCGCCAGGGAAGCCAGGCCGTCCGCCACAATGGGACCGCCGTACCAGCCCAGCAGCAGGGCGGTCCCCGTCATGCCGATCTGAACTGCCGCCCCATAGCCGATTTTATCATCCAGCAGCGGCAGCAAAGCTGCTGCCTGCTCGTCTCCCTCTTCGGCCTGCTCCTCCAGCTTGCCGCGGCGGCTCTTGAACAAGGCCGTCTCCACCAGGACGAGAAAAGCATTTGCCACGATAAGGATCAGGATGAAGGCTGCCGGCTTCAGACAGCCTGTCCATGTAAACCCGTCGATAGGTCTTCTCTCCTTTCCAACCAACGCCGCCCGCAGCGGCCCTTCCTGCCGGTACCGTCAAGAGCGTTCTTCTTCGTATCCGAATTCCTTCAGGGCTTTCTTCTTGTTACGCCAGCCCGGGCGTACCTTGACCCACAGGTCCAGGTAGACACCCGTCCCCGTCAGGCCTTCGATGTCCCGGCGTGCTTCCTGCCCGATTTTCTTCAGCAGGGCCCCCTTGGCACCGATGACAATCCCCTTCTGGGATTCCCGCTCCACGTAAATAGTGGCGCTGATATACACGGTGCCGCTGGGACGGTCTTTGAAGTCCGTGACTTCCACTGCCACCGCATGGGGAATTTCGTCCCGTGTGTTCAACAGGACCTTCTCCCGGATCATTTCCTTCGCGATGGCCCGCATGGGCTGGTCCGTCAATTCATCTTCCGGGTACAGATCCGGCCCTTCCGGCAGATGCTGTACCAGTTCCTTCTGGAATTCATCCAGGCCCTCGTGCGTCAGGGCGCTCACCGGAATGATGGCCGCGAACGGCAGCTCGCTGGCATACGTCGTAATGATATGCAGGAGTTTTTCTTTGTCTTCCAGGGCATCAATTTTATTAATGACCAGCAGTACCGGCACCTTGACCTGCCGGAGCCGGGCCAGGATGAATTCTTCGCCCGGTCCTTTTTTCTGCGTCGCGTCGACGACAAAGCACGCCACGTCGACCTGATCCAGGGCCTGTTCCGCCTGGCGGTTCATGTACTCGCCCAGTTTATGCAGGGGTTTGTGGATGCCCGGCGTGTCGAGGAACATGATCTGGGCATCCGGCGTACTGAGAATCCCCATGATGCGGTTCCGCGTTGTCTGCGGCCGGTCGCTCATGATGGCGATCTTCTCGCCGATCATGGCATTCATCAACGTCGATTTGCCAACGTTCGGCCGTCCGATGAGAGCGGCAAAACCGGAATGGTGCGTCATATCTATCCCAATCCTTTCGACTCAGTGTTTTTTCTTTTTCTTCTTCGCTTTTGCAACAGGGCGTGTTCCCTCTGCCAGTTCTTCCTCGGAGAACCCGAAGGGCAGCAGCTCGGCGTAGGTCGCTTCCTGCACGTCCCCAGCCGCATTGGTCATGATGATGCGGGGAATCTTGAATTCGGCAATGACCTGGCAGCAGGCGCCGCAGGGCGCAATCGGTGCAGTCGTATTGCCCGTCACAAGGAGCATCCGGAACGCCCGGTGTCCTTCCGTGACCGCCTTGAAGATGGCGTTCCGTTCGGCACACATGGACAGGCCGTACGAGGCATTTTCCACGTTGCAGCCCGTGTAGATCGTCCCGTCGTCGGTCAGGACAGCCGCTCCGACAGGGAACTTCGAATACGGAATGTATGCATGTTCCATGGCGGCACGGGCTTTGGCAAACAGTTCGGCCACCTTGCCGCCCGCACGGTCCACGTCGCGTTTGTCCATGCCGGCTGCCAGGGCTTTCGCCACCGTTTCCCGGTCGTCGGCAGTCTGGTGCAGCTCGCCGCCCAGATCGGCCTGGGACAGGTGGATCTTTTCCAGGATCCGTTCTTCCTCGGCCCGCATGACCTTTTTGTCCGCTGCTTTTTTATGGTCGTATCCCAGCAGGTGCAGCAGGCTGTGGATGGCCAGGTACGCCAGTTCCCGTTCCAGGCTGTGGCCGAATTCCTCGGCTTGTTTCTGGGCCATTTCCGCCGAAATGACCACATCTCCCAGGAGATGTTCTTCCGGGCCGCCTACCTCTGCCGGCTCCTCCGCCTCATCCAGGGCGAAAGACAACACGTCCGTCGGCCGGTCCACCTGGCGGTACGTACGGTTCAGTTCGTGGATCGTTGCATTGTCCACCAGCGTGACGCTCACTTCCGTCTCTTTCGGGAGCTTGTGGACACGCGCGCCGGCCTGCAATGCCTTGCGCAGCAGCCGTTCCGCTTCTTTCGGTACTTCAATCTTGTCCTGATTGTTCCGGTAATTGATAATCACGGTCTGTCTCCCCTCTCCGTTTCACTGTCCCTGCCTGGTGTATCCCGTTTCGCCGGCCCGGCCGCGCTGCTTCCCTTGTCCTGGGCGCTGCCGGACCGTTCGTAGGCTTTGATGATGGCACCGACAATTTCGTGGCGGACCACGTCTTTTTCGTCAAAATACTCGATACCGATATGCGGAACCCCGCGCAGTACGTGCGCCGCGTCGATGAGGCCGCTGGCCTTGCCGCTGGGCAGGTCGATCTGCGTAATGTCTCCGGTGACGACCATGCGGGACCCGAAGCCGAACCGCGTCAGGAACATTTTCATCTGTTCCGGCGTCGTATTCTGCGCTTCGTCCAGGATAATGAAGGAACCGTTCAGCGTGCGCCCGCGCATGTATGCCAGCGGTGCCACTTCGATGACGCCGTTCTCCAGATACTTCTGTGCCGTTTCCGTTCCCAGCATATCGTAGAGGGCGTCATACAGCGGCCGCAGATACGGATCCACTTTGTCCTGCATATCCCCGGGCAGAAAGCCCAGTTTTTCGCCCGCTTCCACGGCGGGGCGGGTCAGGATGATGCGCTCCACCTGCCGCTTCTTGAGCGCCGTCACCGCCATGGCGACGGCCAGATATGTTTTGCCGGTCCCGGCCGGTCCAATCCCGAAGGTAATGAAATTATCCTTGATGGCGCGCACATAGTTGTACTGCCCCAGTGTTTTCGCTTTGATCTGGTGGCCGCGCCACGTCACGATCAGCGTCTCGGCGTACATGTTGTGCAGCTTGGCCACGGCGCCGCCCTGCACCATATAGATGCTGTAGCGTACATCGTGGGTGGTAACAGGCAATCCCTGGCGGTACAGGAACAGCAGTTCCCGGAACAGTGCCCCGATCTGCTTTTCCTCTTCTTCGCTGCCGCTGAAGATGATCTTGTTGCCCCGGGCGACAATCGTCGCGTCGAAGCTGGCATTGATGAGACGCAGATTTTCGTCGTTGCGTCCCAGGATGCCGACCATCTCCTGCTGGCTGCTGACTTCAATTACCTGTTCACCGGCCAAAAAAGAATCTGTCAAAATCACTGAGCCTCCTTCTGGGTTGTTCCTTCCTCAATCGTAATTCTCCGGATCACGACCGGGAAGACAGGCTTGTCCTGCGCATTCGTCCGCGAATGGCCGATTTTCTGAACCACGTCCATGCCTTCGGAGACATACCCGAAGACAGCGTGCTTCCCGTCCAGCCAGGGCGTTGCCGCCAGCGTGATGAAGAACTGGCTGCCGCCTGTGTTGGGGCCCGCATTCGCCATGGACAGCGTGCCCGGACGGTCGTGCTTCAGCTCGGGGCTGAACTCGTCTTCAATCGTGTAGCCCGGGCCGCCCGTTCCATTTCCATTCGGATCGCCGCCCTGGATCATAAAGCCGTCGATGACGCGGTGAAAGATCAAGCCGTTGTAAAAGCCCTTGTTCGCCAGGTCGATGAAATTCTTCGTCGTCCGCGGCGCATTCTTCGTATCCAGACGGCACCGGAACGTACCCAGGCTCGTCTCGAACACTGCCGTCGCCGGCACGGCTTCTGCCTTCTGCTGCGCCGGTTCTCCTGCTTTGCCGCAGGCACTGACCGACAGGCACAGGAACAACGTCAATAAAAGCCAGATATATTTTTTCACGCGTAACTCCTCCTGGTCTTCGATTTTCCGAATCCTTCCGCTGTCTTTTATTATAAACGGAAACATGTCAATTGACAAAATTTTCCCAGCGCTTCTCCAGCCATTGCCGGACATGACGGGCCGCTTCCGGGCCGCCGCGGGCAAAGCTGTGGTCCCCGCCGGGCACCTGGATCAGGGTCTTCGGTTCCGGCAGGGCCTCGTAATTGGCCACAGCCTGGTCCGGCGTCACCACCGTATCTTCCGTTCCGTGCAGGATCAGGACCGGCCGGCAGGGCCACGCTGCCAGCGCCTGCGGCAGATTGTACTGGAAGATGTCCTGGACGAAAGCGGCGCGAATGAGATCCCGTCCCTTCCCGTCTTCCAGCCACAAGTCCTGGCCGTCCCGCAGTTTCTCGAACACCGAATCCGTCAGGACCTGACGGAACGTCTGCTCCAGATCGTGCGGCGCAGACCAGAGCACCAGGCCGTCCGGCGCGTATGCCTTGTCAGCACATCCCGCCAGCAGGGCCGTCGCCCCGCCCATGCTGCGGCCGAGGCAATACAGTTGCTGCGGGTTCAAGGTGCGGCGCACCCAGTCCAGGATGGCCTTGTATTCCCCGATCTGGCAGGTCAGCGTCGTGCACCACGTAAACCCGAAGCGCACGACCGTGCACAGGTCCGACAAGTCGTGGGCCATTTCCGTCGCCCGGCCGCCGCCTTCCAGGGACCCGCGGAACCCGTGGGCCATGACCAGTACCCGCCGTCGGGCTGCCGCTGTCTGTCCCATGGTGACGACAACCGGCAGCGGGCCGTACGGTCCCTGCAAGGTCAGGGAACGGTCCCCGGCCTCCGGCGCAGGTTTACCTGCTGCTGAATTTGCTGCCTTTGTATCCATGACATCTGCCTCCCTTATGTATTAAAAAACCGTCTGCCGTTTTCCAACAGACGGTTTTGCTGCAGCACCGCAGCGTGATTACAGATTCCAGGCCTCAATCGCCGGCGTGTTTCCCCTGCAGGAACAGCCACAGCGGACCGGCCAGCAGGATGGACGTATACGCGCCGCTGCAGAAGCCGACGAGCATGGCGAAAGAGAAGTTGTGGATGGTCGCGCCGCCGAACAGGAAGATAGCGACGACAGCGAAGAGCGACGTCAGGGTCGTGTAGCACGTACGGGTCATGGTGGACCAGATGCTGTGGTCGATCATGTCCGTAATCGTTTCGCTGCGGCGGTGTACCTTCAGGTTCTCGCGGATGCGGTCGAAAATAACGATGGTGCCGTTGATGGAATAGCCGACGACCGTCAGCAGGGCTGCGACGAAGCTCGAGTCGATTTCCATCTGGGTCAGGCTGAACCAGCTCAGCGTAACCGAGACGTCGACCATCAAGGCGATGATGGCGGCCAGGGCGAACTTGAACTGGAAGCGGATCGTAATGTAGATGATCATGAGGACCCACGACAGGAGGATGGCGATGACAGCCTGCTGCACCAATTCTCCCCCGATGGTGGCGCCCACGTTTTCCACGCGGCGGATCTGGTACTGGCCGAGGGCACTGGTCATGTCATTCATGACACTCTTGCGTTCCGTATCGGAAATGACGGCCGTACGGATGATGACGCCCTTGGACGACGTCACGTTCGTGTCGCTGCTTTCCAGCTGGATAACGGCGTTGCCCAGGTTATGCTTGTCCAGCACCTGCCGGACTTCGGAAACCGTCACCGGTTTCTGGAACGACAGGTCCATAATGCTGCCGCCCGTAAAATCGATACCCATGTTGAAGCCGCGGAAAATCATGGAACCGTAGCCGATGAGAAGGAAGACGATGGAAATGGTGAAGAAAATTTTCCAGTGTCTGACGATGGAGAACTTTTTCATTTCTTGTTCCCCCCTTCCGTCTGTTTCGGAGACATGATACCGTACCAGAAGGGATTCTTCGTCAATTCAGAATTGACGAGGAACTTCAACAAGAAACGGCTGACCGTGACGGCCGAGAACATACTCAGCAGGACGCCGAGGGCCAGCGTAATGGCGAAGCCCTTGACAGGACCCGTGCCCAGGTAGAACAGGACCAGGCAGGCCATCAGGGTCGTAATGTTCGAGTCCAGGATGGTGGACATGGCGCGGGAGAAACCGCTGTCCATGGCCTTGCGGAGGGAGCGTCCCGCCCGGATTTCTTCTTTGAACCGTTCGAAAATCAACACGTTCGCATCGACGGCCATGCCGATGGACAGGATAATACCTGCCATGCCGGGCAGTGTCAGCGTTGCGTTCAGGTACCGCATGAGCAGCAGCAGCAGCATGGTGTACAGCAGCAGGGCAATGTCCGCGACGAGGCCCGACAAGCGGTAGAACACCAGCATGAAGACGAAGACGCCGGCAACACCGATCAGGAACGCTTTCTGGCTGGCTTCCTTGGAATCCTGGCCCAGCGTCGGCCCGACAGTGCGGTTTTCGATGACTTCCAGTTTCACCGGCAGGGAGCCGCTGCGCAGGAGGATGGCCAGATGGTTGGCTTCTTCCATGGTGCGTTCGCCCGTAATCTGGGCACGGCCGCCTGTAATCGCTTCCTGGACGACAGGGTTCGTCAGCACGTCTCCGTCCAGGGTAATGGCAATCTGCTTGCCTACGTTCCGGGCCGTTACATCGGCGAATTTCTTCGCGCCTTCATCCGTGAATTCCAAGTTGACCGTCGGCCGGTTGCCGTTGCCCATGGTGGCTTTGGCATCTTTCAAATCCGTGCCGTTCAGGACGGTCTTGCCCTGAGGATCCTTGAATTCCAGCATGGCGGTCTTGCCGAGCATGTTGATGGCTTTTTCCGGATCCTTGACACCCGGCAGTTCCACGATGATGCGGTCCTTGCCCTGGCGCTGCACGACCGGTTCCGTCAGGCCCAGTGCGTTGACACGGCGCTCGATGATGTGCGTGGCCCGTTCCAGGGCGTCGTCATTCACTTTCAGCTGCGGCGTGTCCAGGGCCTGCAGCACGACGTGCGTGCCGCCTTGCAGATCCAGGCCCTGTTTGACCGTACTGGCCAGGGGCCGGATATACATGCAAAATCCACCGATAATCGCGACGGCGATGACCAGGAATTTGCCAAGTTCATTCCATCTCAAGATTGATTTTCCCCTTTCAAGCGGGTACGTACTGGGTCCCGCTAAAAAATATATTCCGTAAAAAGAAACAAACGGCCGCAGCCGCTTCTTCTTTATCGGGCGTTTTCAGGAGTTGTGCCGCAGCGGATCCACCGCGTTTCCGTCACAATCTCGTCCATCCAGCAGTCCGTCGGTTCCATGGGAATGGCGGATGTCAGGAAATCCTCGCAGGAAATGGCCAGCCGGCGTGCACCGGTCTTTGCCAGGAACCGGTCATAGTAACCGGCCCCGCGTCCCAGCCGGGCCCCCTGCTCCGAAAATCCGGCGCCGGGCACCAGGATCAGGTCCAGGCTGCGGGGATCCACAAACGTACAAGGTTCCGGTACCGTGCGGATGCCGTACCGGTCCAGGGGCAGATTTTCCAGCCGGGGCAGGACGGCAGCCTTGAATTCCGTCTTCGACACGATGAACGGTACTGCCACGGTCTTGCCAAGACGTATGGCCTCCTGCAGGATCGCATCCACGGACAGTTCCCGGCCGAAAGCCAGGTAGCCGAACACGAGGGAGGCCTCCCGAAATACGGGGGACGCCAGGACCTGCCGTGCAATAGCCTCGGAGTCGGCCGCCACGCGGGCGTCCGTCCGTGCGTCCATGCGCCGTTTCAGCTCCTGCCGCAGTTCTTTTTTTCGTGTCGCTGCCGCGGCATCCTGTTCCATGTATTATTCCCCTTTTTCCACCCGCTCCTGCTTGGCGGCATCCTGGAAGGCGCCGATAGCAGTACGGTTCATTTCAATTTCTACATTTTCCGCCACTTTCAGGGTGACCTTCGTCTCCCCGACCGTGGTCAGCTGGCCATAGATGCCGCTGTTCGTAATAACCTTGTCACCGCGTTTCAATGCATTGAGCATCCGCTGCCGGCGCTGCTGTTCCTTTTTCTGGGGGCGCCACAGCATGAAGTAGAAGATCGCGATCAGCAATACAAACGGAAACAGGGCGCTGACGGTTGCCATAATGTTGTCCATGCCAAATCCTCCTTATACACTGACGGAACCGGTTGGTTCCTCTCCCATCTATCAACAGTACAAACATTATATCAGAAAAAATATGATTTGTCTGTTGGAATTATACTGTCTTCCGTCCGGGGGACGCACCGTTACAAGTCCGCCGGCCGGGGGTCCTTTTCTTCCCACTGGTCCCAGAAATCCCGGCGGAACTCCTGGAAGCGGTCTTCCTTGATGGCTTCCCGGATGCGGCGGGTGAAGTCCAGCATGAAATACAGGTTGTGGATCGAGACAAGGCGCAGCCCGAACGTCTCCTCTGCCTTGAACAGATGGCGCACATAGGCACGGGAGAAATTCCGGCACGTGTAGCACTGGCACTCTTCGTCAATGGGGCGGAAATCTTCCGCATACGTGGCGTTCCGGATGACCAGCCGCCCGTGCCGTGTCATGGCCGTGCCGTTGCGGGCGACGCGGGTCGGGAACACGCAGTCGAACATGTCCACGCCCAGGTTGACGCCTTCGACGAGGCAGTCCGGCGTACCGACTCCCATCAGATAGCGGGCCTTGTGTTTGTCCATCAGGTCTGTCGTCCCGTCGAGGGTCTCATACATAAGCGGCTTCGGTTCCCCAACGGACAAGCCGCCGATTCCGTAGCCGTCAAAATCCAGCTCCTGCAGCCCCAGGGCGCTTTCGCGGCGGAGCTGGGGAAACATCCCGCCCTGGACAATGCCGAACAAGGCCTGGTCCGGACGGTGGTGGGCTTCCAGGCAGCGTTTGGCCCAGCGCAGGGTACGGTCCGTAGACCGTTTCGTATAGGCTTCGTCCGACGGATAGGGAATGCATTCGTCGAAAGCCATGGCAATGTCCGCGCCCAGTTCCTCCTGGACGCGCATGGAAACTTCCGGCGACAGGAACTGCTTCGAGCCGTCGATATGGGACCGGAACAGGACTCCCTCCTCGGTAATCTTACGCATGGCACCGAGGCTGAAGACCTGGAATCCACCGCTGTCCGTCAGCATGCCGCGGTGGTAGTTCATAAAACGGTGCAGTCCGCCGGCCCGCTGGATCAGGCCGCTGCCCGGCCGCAGGAACAAATGGTACGTGTTGGCCAGGATCACCTGGCTTCCCATGTCGTACAGCTCTTCCGGCGACAACGTCTTCACCGTGGCCTGCGTTCCCACCGGCATGAACATAGGCGTCTCAAAGGTGCCGTGCGGGGTGTGGAGACGGCCCCGGCGCCCTTTGCCGCGGGCGTCTTCCTTGAGTAATTCGTACGTGACTGCGTGCATAGTTACTCCTTTTCCAGTTTGGTGATGAACATGGCGTCGCCGAAGGAGAAGAAACGGTATTTTTCCTTGACGGCTTCCGCATACGTGTGGAGCATAATTTCGCGCGTGGAGAAAGAGGATACGAGCATGAGCAGCGTGCTCTGGGGCAGGTGGAAATTCGTCACCAGGGCGTCTACCATGTGCCACTGGAAGCCCGGATAGATAAAGATATTCGTCCAGTTGCCGCCGGCCTTGACCGTGCCCGTCGCCCCGGCTGATTCCAGGGTACGGACCGCTGTCGTGCCCACGGCGACGATACGCCGTCCCTCGGCTTTAGCCTTGTTGATGGCCGCCGCCGCTTCGGGCGTCACACTGTAAAATTCCTTGTGCATGGGATGGTCTTCGATGTTTTCCTCGTTCACCGGGCGGAAGGTTCCCAGCCCGACGTTGAGCGTCACGAACACTTCTTCGCAGCCCATGTCCTTGATCTTCTGCAGGAGTTCTTTCGTAAAGTGCAGGCCTGCCGTCGGGGCGGCGGCGGAACCGGGATCCCGGTTGTAAACCGTCTGGTAGCGCTCCTTGTCTTCCAGTTTCGCCGTGATGTACGGCGGCAGGGGCACTTCGCCGAGACGGTCGAGGATTTCCTCGAAGACACCGTCGAACTCGAACCGGGCGATGCGCCCGCCGAAATCCGTGTGGTCTATGATTGTGCAGGCCAGCTCATCGCCAAATTTGATGTGCGCTCCGACCTGGAGCCGTTTTCCAGGACGCACGAGAACCTCCCAGTCCGTATTGTTCAGGCGCGTCAGGAGAAAGACCTCCACGTGGGCGCCCGTATCTTTAAACCCGTGCAGGCGGGCCGGAATGACACGCGTGTCGTTGAATACCAGCAGGTCCCCCGGATGCAGGTACTCCGGCAGGTCGTAGAAATGGCGGTGCTCCATGGCGCCCGTGTCTTTATCGACCACCAGGAGACGGCTGTGATCCCGCGGTTCCATGGGATGCTGGGCAATCAATTCTTTCGGCAGGTCGTAATCAAATTCCGTAACTTTCAACGTAAAGCTTCCTTTCCATGTTGGGATTGTTGTTGCGCGATAAGATGTAATGGGAAACAGCGTGCGGAAACCTTTTTACGGTTCCCCCGCTGCGGTATACACGGTTACCAGGTACGTACCGGGATAGTAATGGGACAGGATGGTCCGGTAATACCCGGGCTTGTCTCCCGCTGCGACAGCCATGCCTCGGGCGCCCCACTTGCTGAGGCCCAGGCCGGTGCCGATGCCACGGCCCTTGAACAGGATGACTTCGTCCTTGCTTCCGGTCAGGAAATGGAATCCCGGAATGGAGGATTGCCACGCCGGGCGCGTCGGTTCCTTCACGTCAATGGGCATCTGCTTGCGCCCGATTTCGATGCCGACGCCGTTTTCAATGGGAATGTCCAGCTTGTCCGGCACGGCTTCCGTCAAATACATATCGAAGTCGTTGCTGGACAAGGCCAGCATATCGGCAAATTCGGTGCCTGTCATGTTAATGCTGCCTTTCTCCCCCTGCCAGGACAGGGAGCGGACACGGCCGCTGGCATAGCGGTCCCGTTCATCCGGGTTGGTCCGGGAAGACAGGCGGTAGCCCGTCAGTTTTCCCAGCGACGGATTCCGCAGGCCCAGGAGCCGGCTGATGGTCGACACGGGAATGGACTTTTCCCACTGATAGCCCGGGCAGTCCTGGTCATAGTCCTGGACGGACGGAAGATACGGCACGCTGTAACCCAGCACTTCCGAAGCGGCCACGGTGCGGCCGCCGCTGCTTTCCGAAGAATAAGCTGCCGCTGGGGAACCGTTGTAGTAGAGGACCTGGCCGGCCGTGGTTTTCGCCACTTTGGCTACCGCCTGGTTCACCGTACGGCTGCCGCCGTAGAAGGATCCGCTTTCCACGGAACGGACGGCATACAGCCGGTTCCCCTGGTGCTGTTTGTCATACCAGGCCAGGCTGCGCACGGCCACCGCCTGCGCCTTGATCGCTTCGTTCGGCCAGACCGGCGAGGATTTCGGCCCCAGGACCGATTCCACATACAGTTCCAACGGAACCCGGTTGACGACTGTCAGGTCCGAGCCGCCGTCGGACACGTAAATCCGCACTTCGCCGGGGCAATCCTGTTTATTCACCAGCAGGGACGGTGCCGCTTTGGCACGGCCCTTCCCTTTGGTGCTGTTTCCTGTTTTCCCGCTGCCTGCCGACGGGGTCAGGACGACGGGACCCGCATACAGATTGTCTCCCTGGCGGATCTTTCCCCCGTCGATGGAAAAGAAATACCGGCCGGCTTCCAGCGTCCATTTCGTACCGTCCGGCAGGGAAGCCGTCACCGGGGCAGCTGCTTCAATTTCCGCCGAGTACTGGGACACGACAATGCCGATGTCGATGGACGGCGTGCTGCCCGAAGCAGCCCAGACTGCCTGGGACCACAACAGGCTGCACAGGAACAGGACGGACCACAGAATGTGTTTCATAGATTGCCTCTCTGCTGACAGACTCGAAGCAGGAACCGTCAAAGGTGCAAGAGACGGTCCTGCTTCTCCAGTTGGATAATGTTCTTCGTAATGCGCACGTAGCCTTTGTCGTTGGGCGGAACTTCCCCTGCCGGTGCCTTTTTGTGCTCCATGTAGCGGTCCCGCTCACTGAAGACGCAGCCGCAGTACGGCTGCCGGTACAGGCCCAGTTCCAGGCTGATGTCAACCCCTTCCTGGTAATAGGGCCGCCAGTCGTATTCCGCAAAGGGAATCCCGAACGCTTCCGACGCGGCCCGGCCTTCCCGGACCAGCAATTCGTGTTTCTGGTAGGGGCTGTAGAGCAGCGTCGTGCTGAACGCGTCAAAGCCGTGCTCTTTCGCGTACGCCGCAGCATACCGCATGCGCATGCGGTAGCAGAAAGCGCACCGCGGGCCGGGCTTTTCGGCAAGCATACCGGCCACACACTCTTCCAAGGGGTACGTTTTGTCGATGACGAGCCGGTAGTCCTTTTTTTCCGCCAGCTCCCGCAGCGCCGCCAGGCGGCGCTTGAATTCTTTATACGGATGGATGTTGGGATTGTAGAACAGAAGCGTGAAATCCACACCCTCCTCCTGCAGGGCCTGCGTCGGATAGCAGGCGCAGGGTCCGCAGCATGCATGCAGCAATAGTTTCATGATTTCCTTTCCAGGTACGCCGGAGCGCACCAGGCCTTACAGAAGAGACGGTTGTTCCGGCGTCGTATTCTGTTCCGGATACGGCAGGCCCAGATACTGGTACGTCTTCCGTGTGGCCACGCGGCCCCGCGGAGTGCGCTGGAGCAGTCCCAGCTGCATCAGATAGGGCTCGATGACGTCCTCGATGGTTCCCGACTCTTCACTGACGGCCGCCGCGATCGTATCGACGCCGACAGGGCCGCCGCCAAAATTCTTGACGATGGTGGACAGGATGCGATAGTCGTTCCGGTCCAGTCCGTACTGGTCCACTTCGAGGCGGGCCAGCCCTTCCTCCGCCACCTTTTGATTAATGACACCGTTGCCCATGACCTGGGCAAAATCCCGGATCCGTTTCAGCAGGCGGTTCGCCACACGAGGCGTGCCGCGGGAGCGGCGGGCGATTTCCATGGCCCCTTCTTCCTCTATGGCCACGTTCAGTTTTTCCGCCGACTTACGGATAATGATGGCCAGGTGTTCCGGTGTGTAGAATTCCAGCCGGCACTGGACGCCGAAGCGGTCCCGCAGGGGCGCTGACAGAGAGCCAAGGCGCGTCGTCGCCCCGATCAGCGTGAACTTCGGCAGGGGCAGGCGCACGTTCTGCGCACCAGGCCCTTTCCCGATAACAATGTCGAGCTGATAATCTTCCATGGCAGAATAGAGGATTTCTTCCACGGCCTTCGGCAGGCGGTGGATTTCGTCGATGAAAAGCACTTCCCCCTCGGCCAGCGTCGTCAGCACGGCAGCCAGGTCTCCCTGCCGGGTAATGGCCGGGCCCGACGTGACGCGCATGTTGACGTGCAGCTCATTGGCGATGATGTTGGCCAGCGTCGTCTTCCCCAGGCCCGGAGGCCCGAAAAGAAGCACGTGGTCCAGGGCCTCCTTGCGTTCCAGGGCGGCCTTGATAAAAACCTCAATATTCTGTTTTACCTTGTCCTGACCGATGTATTCCGCCAGCGTCCGGGGGCGCAGGCTGTACTGTTCCGCATCGGCTGCTTGTTTCGAGCCGTCCACGATACGGTCGTCAAAATCCATGTCTTCCTCCCCTTGTCGTTACCGGTTTGCGAAAAGCTGCAGGGCTTTGCGGATCAGCTCGTCCCTGCCCAGTTTGTCATAATCGGGTATCTTGCGCAGGACCGGCTGGATTTCCGCATTGGCGTACCCCAGGGCCGCCAGTGCCTGCATGGCCTGTTCCACGGCACCGCTCTGCTGCTTCTCCACGAGTTCCGCAAACTGGCGGTCCTCTTCCTGCCCTTCCAGCGTGCCGATCTTATCCTTCAACTCCAGGATCATCCGCTCTGCCGTCTTTTTCCCGATGCCGGGCAGCTTTGTCAACGTCTTCACGTCGCGGCTCTGCACGGCCAGGTAGAAATCGCCGGGTTTGATGCCCGACAGGATTCCCATGGCCCCCTTGGGACCGACACCGCTGACACGCAGCAGCAGGCAGAACAAGTCGTACGTCTGCTGGTTCAAAAATCCGTACAGCAGGATGGCATCCTCCCGTACGGCCGTATATGTCAACACCCGCGTCTCCTGCCCCATAGACAGCGTCTGCAGCTGGGTCGCCGGCATAAAGACCCGGTAGCCCACGCCGCCCACTGTCTCCAGAAGGCAGTACTCCGTCGTCAATGCCGCGACGGTGCCCTTGATGGAACCGATCATACTGAAACACTCCTGTCTGTCTTTCTTACCGTTTGCTCAGCGGATTCCGCTGGGCCTCGAGAATTTCCTGGATACGGGCACCTGTCCCGTGATTGCGTAAGCGCAGGACACGCTCTTCATAAAGGCCGCAGATTGCCATAGCCAGGGCATCGGCTGTATCATCCGGATCAATCTTTTCCCGAATGCCCAGGAGCCGCTGCACCATGAAAATTACTTGTTTCTTGTTGGCACTGCCCGTTCCGGTCACGGCCTGCTTGATCTGCATAGGCGTGAATTCCAGGATCGGGACTCCCTGCTGCCCTGCCGCCAGCAGTACGACACCGCGGGACTGGGCCACGGGGATGGCCGTATTGACATTTCGTGCAAAGAAAAGCTTTTCGATCGACAACAGATCCGGATGGTACTGTTTGAGAATGTCCGAAATATCGTTGTAGATCTTTTGCAAACGGACTTCGGGCTTCCAGTCCTTGTCCGTAAATACGGACCCGTACAGAACCGGGCGCAATGTGCTGTTCTTCATTTCTACCAGGCCATATCCGCAGATGGCGGTACCCGGATCGACGCCTAACGCAAGCATGCTCTTCCCCCTTTACTTCACATGCTTCATTATACCTTATTTAGGGGAATTATACAGGCCCACAGGGAAAAAATTTGTGAACACTCATTTGCTTTTTCCCCGGAGCCATAAAAAAAGGCAGGCTCCGAAAAGCCTGCCTCCCTGAGTCCATTACTCTTCTTCTTCGTCTTCTTCATCCGGCAGATCTGCGTTGGTGTAGACTTCCTGCACATCGTCCAGGTCTTCGAACATTTCGATGGTCTTGCGGACCTTTTCGGCATCTTCGCCTTCCAGCTTGACCATCGTATCCGGAACCATGGTGATTTCGGACATGACCGTTTCGATTCCGTTGTCGGCCAGCGCCTTTTCCACGGCATCAAAGTCGTCCGGATCCGTCAAGATTTCCAGGCTGTCATCGTTGGACTTGACGTCTTCCGCACCGGCATCGAGGGCAATCATCATGATATCGTCTTCCGATTTGCCCTGCATGCCTTCTTCACGGTCGATGGTGAAAACGCCTTTGCGTTTGAACATCCAGCCTACGGAACCGGTTTCACCCATGTTGCCGCCGTGCTTCGTGAAGACGTGGCGGACATCGGCAGCAGCGCGGTTGCGGCTGTCCGTCAGGACATCCAGCATGATGGCCACGCCAGCCGGGCCATAGCCCTCGTACGTAATCTCCTCGTAGTTGGCGCCGCCCGTTTCACCGGTGCCTTTCGCAATGGCGCGCTTAATGTTGTCTTTCGGGATGTTATTCGCCTTGGCTTTCGCCAATGCCAGTTTCAGGCGCATGTTGCCCACCGGGTCAGGACCACCCATGCGGACTGCGATGGTAATCTCGCGGCCGATCTTCGTGGTGATCTTTCCTCTGGCGGCATCCGCCTTGCCTTTTTTGTGCTTAATATTCGCCCATTTAGAATGTCCGGACATACTTGCAAACCTCCAATGATTCTTTTCCAGGATAATCTGAATTTAACCATTGTATTGTAACACTTTTTCGGCCTTCTGACAACAGGATTGTCAGATTTTCTGTCCGTTACACTTCGAAATTCAGTTTCTTGTCTTCGACGGCCTCGACGGCATGTGCGTCCTCCAGGCTCGTCTTCCGGCCCGTGGCGGCGGCGAACTTCGTCACCAGGACGCGGGTCACTCCCTGCATGGCCAGGGCACCCGGTCCGTCGACACAGCCGTTGGCGCAGGCCATGCCTTCCAGATAATCGGCCTGCAGCTTCCCGTCTTTTATCTGCTGCAGCTTATCGTGGCAGTTGCGCAGGCCTGCCGCATATTCGAGGCGGCAATTCTGCTGCAGGTCTTCCGGCAGGACTCCCTTCAGAGAGGACTGGACGCCACGCAGGAGCGGGAAGCCGATACCGCCGGCCGCCGCTTCGCTCTTTACTTCCGGTGCGTCCGGGTCATTCAGATCGATGCCGATGCCTTCGAAGAGGCACTGCAATTCTTCAAACGTCAGGGTGAAATCCATGCATTCCGGATGGGCGAGTGTTTCCGCCTTTTTCGCGATGCACGGCCCGATAAAGCACGTCAGTGCGTCTGGATATTTGCCCTTCAGATACCGGGCGCACGACGCCATGGGCGATGTCGTCTTGGAAATATTGTCTTCATATTCGGGGAAATGCTTCTTGACCAGATCCACGAAGGCCGGGCAGCAGGAACTCGTCAGGAACGGAATTTCCTTCGGCACCTTTTCCACAAATTCCGCCGCTTCGTGGAGCGTCGTAATATCCGCCCCTACGGCCACTTCGGTCACTTTGAAGAAGCCCATCTTTTTCAGCCCCTGCACCAGCTGCCCGAACGTGGTTTTCATGCCGAACTGGCCGACGAACGACGGAGCCAGCATGGCAATGACCTTTTTCTTCTTCTTCAGAGCCAGCAGCAGCGGCATGATCATGCTCCGCTCGTCAATGGCACCGAAGGGGCACGCCGTACGGCAGTTGCCGCAATGGACACATTTCTTGTAATCAATGACCGTCCGTTTGTCCGGGCCTGCCGAGATAGCATCCAGGGCGCACGCCGACATGCAAGGCCGGTTGATTTCAATAATGGCGCCGTACGGGCAGGACTTGGAGCAGCGGCCGCACTCAATGCAGATGTCGCGGTTGATGAACGCCCGGTTGTTCTGGATCGAAATGGCGTGTTTCGGGCAGTTGTTCATGCATTTGTGGGAAATGCAATGACGGCACACGTCCGTCACATAATACTTTTCGATGGGGCACGCGTCGCAGGCATTGGGCAGCACGTCCACCACGGGCAGCGTCCTATCGAATTCCCCGTTCAGCGCCGCCTTCGAAGCGTTGATGATGTTCAGGCCAAGGGGCTGCCAAAGCGCCATCTGGATGCGGTTCTTCAGGACCGCTCTTTCTTTGTGGACGCAGCAGCGCACACGGGGTGTTTCATCGGTCACGACTTCGTAGAGGATATCATAAACATGTTCCGGCAGACAGTCGTTCCATGTGTACTTGGCAATCCGGCGCAGCACTTCCCGTCTGAAATTCGTAACTTGTGTAGTTTCCATAGGTACCTCCCGTGTTCCGGTTTCGATTTGGTTTCATTATATAACAAGTCCGGCCCCAAAAGGAAGGGGAATACCCGCAACAGCCAAAAAAGGAATCCCAATGGCAGAATGGCTGCCTTTCAGGGAAAAACAGGCAATCAAAAACCCCTCTACGATTCCTCGTAAAGGGGTTTGTCGAACCGGCAACAATCTATCCTCCCAGGGCGCTTCCACCCAAGTACTTTCGACGCGTGAGAGCTTAACTGCTGTGTTCGGGATGGGAACAGGTGGTTCCTCTCAGCCATCGTCACCGGATTTCAGAAGGTTTGGACCTTCAAAACAAAACAGAAGAAACTACGTTTAACAAGCCTTGTGAAATCAAGCCCTCGACTTATTAGTACCGGTCCGCTCAATGCATCACTGCACTTACACTCCCGGCCTATCAACCTTGTCTTCTTCAAGGAGTCTTACCAGCTTATGCTGTGAGAGATCTCATCTTAGGGCAGGTTTCACGCTTAGATGCTTTCAGCGTTTATCCTTCCCGAATGTAGCTACCCAACTGTACGCCTGGCGGCATAATTGGTACACCATTGATTCGTCCACTCCGGTCCTCTCGTACTAGGAGCAGCCCCCTTCAAATCTCTTACGCCCGCGATGGATAGGGACCGAACTGTCTCACGACGTTCTGAACCCAGCTCGCGTACCACTTTAATGGGCGAACAGCCCAACCCTTGGGACCGACTTCAGCCCCAGGATGTGATGAGCCGACATCGAGGTGCCAAACCTCCCCGTCGATATGAACTCTTGGGAGAGATCAGCCTGTTATCCCCAGGGTAGCTTTTATCCGTTGAGCGATGGCCCTTCCACCTGGATGCCACCGGATCACTAAGCCCGACTTTCGTCCCTGCTCGTCTTGTCTGACTCGCAGTCAAGCTCCCTTCTGCCTTTGCACTCTGCGCGCGATTTCTGGCCGCGCTGAGGGAACCTTTGGGCGCCTCCGTTACACTTTGGGAGGCGACCGCCCCAGTCAAACTGCCCGCCTGACACTGTCCCGAACGTCGTTGCCGTTCCGGTTAGAATTCCGATATCGCAAGGGTGGTATCCCAACGGCGGCTCTGCCGTCCCCGAAGGAACGGCTTCCGTGCCTCCCACCTATCCTGTGCATGCAGTATCAGAACCCAATGTCAGGTTACAGTAAAGCTCCATGGGGTCTTTCTGTCCAGTCGCGGGTAACCTGCATCTTCACAGGTATTTCAATTTCACCGGGTCCCTCGTTGAGACAGCGCCCAAATCGTTACACCTTTCGTGCGGGTCGGAACTTACCCGACAAGGAATTTCGCTACCTTAGGACCGTTATAGTTACGGCCGCCGTTCACCGGGGCTTCGGTCGAAGGCTTTGGGTCGAACCCGGACCTCCTTCCTTAACCTTCCGGCACTGGGCAGGTGTCAGCACCTATACGTCAGCTTTCGCTTTGGCAGGCACCTAAGTTTTTGGTAAACAGTCGCTTGGGCCTCTTCTCTGCGGCCATCCGGTGCTCCGGAAGCAAGTTCCTTCACACCAGGCGGCTACCCTTATCCCGAAGTTACGGGTACATTTTGCCGAGTTCCTTAACGAGGGTTCTCCCGCGCACCTTAGGATTCTCTCCCCACACACCTGTGTCGGTTTACGGTACGGGCGGCAGGTCTCTTGCTAGAAGCTTTTCTCGACAGTGTAGGCTCGGCACCTTCGGATCCCTTGCGGTCTCCTCCGCGTCACGCCTGGCGCTTGATGTGGGACGGGTTTGCCTGCCCCACGCGTCGCACGCTTGCACATGAACTTCCAATCTCATGCGCGCCTGCCTTCCTGTGTCACTCCATTGCTCTTGACGATTCCTGCCGGTTCCGGAATTTCAACCGGATGTCCATCTCCTACGCTCCATGCCTCGGATTAGGTCCCGACTTACCCTGAGACGACGATCGTTGCTCAGGAATCCTTGTGTTTTCGGTGGAATGGATTCTCACCATTCTTTTCGCTACTCATGCCAACATTCTCACTTCCCACCAGTCCACCGTCCCTTACAGGACGACTTCAGCCCGATGGGAACGCTCCTCTACCACGCATCCCGAAGGATGCATCCATAGCTTCGGTTCCGTACTTTAGCCCCGGGAATCTTCGGCGCAGGGTCTCTCGACCAGTGAGCTATTACGCACTCTTTAAATGATGGCTGCTTCTGAGCCAACATCCTGGTTGTTTATGAAACCCCACATCCTTTTCCACTTAGTACGGCATTGGGGACCTTAGCTGATGGTCTGGGCTGTTTCCCTTTTGACCACGGATCTTATCACTCGTAGTCTGACTCCCAGGCTCTGCAGCGCTGCCATTCGGAGTTTGACAGGGTTCGGTAGCCGTTACGGCCCCTATCCCGATCAGTGCTCTACCGCCTGCGCTTACTGCCTGAGGCTAGCCCTAAAGCTATTTCGAGGAGAACCAGCTATCTCTGCGTTCGATTGGAATTTCACCCCTACGCACAGCTCATCCGAACATTTTTCAACATGTCCCGGTTCGATCCTCCGCGCAATTTTACCTGCGTTTCAATCTGGCCATGCGTAGATCACTGCAGTTTCGGGTCTACGTATACCAACTATCCGCCCTATTCAGACTCGGTTTCCCTGCGGCTCCGCATCTTCTGCTTAACCTCGCTGGCACACGTAACTCGTTGGCTCATTCTTCAATAGGCACGCCGTCGCTTTCGCTCCGACTGCTTGTAGACATACGGTTTCAGGTTCTCTTTCACTCCCCTCCCGGGGTTCTTTTCACCTTTCCCTCATGGTACTCTGCACTATCGGTCGCCATGTAGTGTTTAGCCTTGGAGGGTGGTCCCCCCTGCTTCCCACAGAATTCCTCGTGCTCCGTGGTACTCTGGATTCCGGCCGCGTCCTCGTCGCTTTCGTATACGGGGCTCTTACCCTCTCTCGCTTACCTTTCCAGGTAATTCTACTAGCAACTCGTCCGGTTACGCCGGTCCTCAACCCCGGCGGCCCGAAGGCCGCCGGTTTGGGCTCTGCCCGCTTCGCTCGCCGCTACTGTGGGCATCTCGTTTGATTTCTCTTCCTCCGGCTACTTAGATGTTTCAGTTCACCGGGTTCCCTCCCTTGCGGGTGACAGCCCATTACGGCTGCCGGGTTTCCCCATTCGGAAATCCGCGGATCGATACTTATTTGCAGTTCCCCGCGGCTTATCGCAGCTTATCGCGTCCTTCTTCGGCTCATGGCGCCAAGGCATCCACCATATGCCCTTTGTAGCTTGATTTCTCTACTTGGGAGAACTGGTTTCGCTCACACTTTCGTGTTTGCTCTTCCGGTTCTTGTCAATATAGCTTTTGCTATGACTCGTTAATTCTCTACTCTCAGCTTTCGCTTTGAATTGAGGTTGCTTGATTCAACTCATCTTTGAATCAAGACTTTCGTTTCTTCTGTTTAGTTTTCAAGGTCCAACGAAGGTTTTTGGGGAACCTTCAAAACCAAATAACAATCGCCAGATGAATGTGCCTCAGGGACTTCAGCTTCAACAGCTTCGGTGATCTCTCACCGGTCCCTGTCGACCGGAGTCTCTGCAGAACCTTCGTTCCACATGTCTCCCTAGAAAGGAGGTGATCCAGCCGCACCTTCCGATACGGCTACCTTGTTACGACTTCACCCCAATCATCGGCCCCACCTTAGACGGCTGACTCCTTGCGGTTATCCCACCGGCTTTGGGTGTTACCAACTTTCGTGGTGTGACGGGCGGTGTGTACAAGGCCCGGGAACGTATTCACCGCAGTATGCTGACCTGCGATTACTAGCGATTCCGACTTCACGCAGGCGGGTTGCAGCCTGCGATCCGAACTGGGATCGGGTTTTTGAGGTTCGCTCCCCCTCGCGGGTTCGCTGCTCTCTGTTGCCGACCATTGTAGTACGTGTGTAGCCCAAGACATAAGGGGCATGATGACTTGACGTCATCCCCGCCTTCCTCCAGGTTCTCCCTGGCAGTCTCCTATGAGTCCCCAACTTGATGCTGGTAACATAGGATAGGGGTTGCGCTCGTTGCGGGACTTAACCCAACATCTCACGACACGAGCTGACGACAGCCATGCACCACCTGTTTTCGTGTCTCCGAAGAGAGGGGCTTATCTCTAAGCCTTGCACTCAATGTCAAGCCTTGGTAAGGTTCTTCGCGTTGCGTCGAATTAAACCACATACTCCACCGCTTGTGCGGGCCCCCGTCAATTCCTTTGAGTTTAAGCCTTGCGGCCGTACTCCCCAGGCGGGGTACTTATTGCGTTAACTCCGGCACGGAAGGGGTCGATACCTCCCACACCTAGTACCCATCGTTTACGGCCAGGACTACCGGGGTATCTAATCCCGTTCGCTACCCTGGCTTTCGCATCTCAGCGTCAGACACAGTCCAGAAAGGCGCCTTCGCCACCGGTGTTCTTCCCAATATCTACGCATTTCACCGCTACACTGGGAGTTCCCCTTTCCTCTCCTGCACTCAAGTCCCCCAGTTTCGATCGCCATACGGCGTTAAGCACCGCATTTTCACGACCGACTTAAGGAACCGCCTACATGCGCTTTACGCCCAATAATTCCGGACAACGCTTGCCACCTACGTATTACCGCGGCTGCTGGCACGTAGTTAGCCGTGGCTTCCTCGTTCACTACCGTCACTGGAGACCCATTTCCTGATCCCCCCGTTCGTCGTGAACAACAGAGTTTTACGTTCCGAAGAACTTCATCACTCACGCGGCGTTGCTCCGTCAGGCTTTCGCCCATTGCGGAAGATTCCCCACTGCTGCCTCCCGTAGGAGTCTGGGCCGTGTCTCAGTCCCAATGTGGCCGTTCATCCTCTCAGACCGGCTACCGATCGTCGCCTTGGTGAGCCGTTACCCCACCAACAAGCTAATCGGACGCAGGCCCATCCTTCAGCGGTGCTTTGAGGGCACCTTTCAAGCTTCCGTCATGCGGCAGAAGCTTCGTATCCGGTATTAGCATCCCTTTCGGAATGTTGTCCCCGTCTGAGGGGCAGGTTGCCTACGCGTTACTCACCCGTTCGCCACTAGGAATCGTGCCGAAGCAAAATTCCCCGTTCGACTTGCATGTGTTAAGCACGCCGCCAGCGTTCGTCCTGAGCCAGGATCAAACTCTCCATAAAAGTTTTTATGGAAAAGCCGATTTGGCTCTTCTTTGTTGTTCCGAAATTAATGACTTGGTCCATCTTTGTTTCCAAAGATGTGACCCGCACATTCATCTGGTTTCTTGTTATTCAGTTTTCAAGGTTCCCGCTGTCTTGCGACAGCTTGTTCAGTCTACATCATTTTACAAACGATGTCAACTGTTTTTTCTCTATTTCCAAAAAAACTTTTGAAAATAGCACTCACCCTCGCGGGTGAGTACATATATATTATCCTTTTTTCGCGTAATTTGCAAGGGGTTTTTTCTCTTTTTCACAAACTTTCCATTTCCTCCACGCGCTTTCTGTCGCCGTTGATGCGGAAATGACAAAACAGGGACTGCGTGTTATAATGGTATATGTATCTTTGGGCCCGTCTGCCGGCGGGCACGTTTGCGGCGTGGCATGACGCTGCATCCAATGGAACCATTACTCCAAAGAAAGCAGAGGTCTCACTCGATGAAATCATCACCTAAATCCGGCTTGAAGCTGCTCCTGGTTCTCGCCGCTCTGTTGATGACGGCTTTCCTGTCCCTGTCCTGTACGAAGCTCTCCGACTCCGCCCTGGAAAACGGACTGGTGCCGGACGCCGTCTCCCAGTTTTACGATAACAAGGGGAAAGTCGTGTACACCACGGCATCAGCGGAACACCGGATCCCGGTCAAGTTCGACCAGATTCCGAAGCATGTCCGGTACGCTTTTATCTCTATTGAAGATAACCGCTTCTATGAACACGGCGGCATTGACTACCGCGGTACGCTGCGTGCCCTCGTGAGCAACATTCTGGGACACGATGTCCAGGGGGGCAGCACGATCACGCAGCAGCTGGCAAAAAATGCCTTCCTTTCGCAGGAACGGACGCTGACCCGTAAAATCAAGGAAGCGTTCCTTGCCAAACAGCTGGAAAACAAGTATACGAAGAACGAAATCCTCACGATGTATCTGAACCAGATCTACTTCGGCGAGGGTTCCTACGGTGTTGAATCGGCGTCCCTCACCTATTTCGGAAAACATGTGAAGGATATCGATCTGGCGGAAGCAGCCTGCCTGGCTGCCATCCCCAAGAGCCCGAACTATTTCGACCCCATGGAAAATCCGCAGGCCAACAAGGAACGGCGCGACCTGGTGCTCGACCAGATGGTCAAGTACGGTCACATCACCCAGGCAGAAGCGGACAAAGCCAAAGCCGAAAAAATCAACATCCGGAAACCGGGGAAGAGCTCCAAGAAAGACATGCAGGGCTACTTCTTCGATTACGTCGCCCAGGAAGTTGCCAGGAAATTCGGCGATGATGTCCTGTACAAGGGCGGCCTGAAAATCTACACGACCCTCGACAGCAACATGCAGGCAGCGGCGGAAAGCGCCATTACCCGCCTGCCCGATATCTATACGAAAGATCCGGATCACTTGACCCAGCCGCAGGTCGGCCTCATTGCCATCGACCCGCAGACCGGCTACATCAAAGCCATGGTCGGCGGCCGCGGGCAGGACAAGTTCAACCGCGCCGTCCAGGCGGTACGCCAGCCCGGTTCTTCCTTTAAACCGTTCGTATATCTGACCGCCATGGACAACGGCATGAATGCCGCTACCCTCATCGACGATAGCGAAGTCTCCGTCGGCGGATGGAAACCGCAGAACTATGAGCGCACGTACCACGGCAAGATTACGCTGCGGACCGCTCTCAAACTCTCCTACAACGTGCCGGCCGTCAAACTGGCCATGCAGCTGGGACCGGAAAAAATCATCCGCACTGCCAAAGCGCTGGGCATTACGACGCTGGTAGAAAGCGGCAGCCGGAACGACGTGAACGCAGCCATGGCCCTGGGCGGCCTGACCAAAGGCGTCAGCCCCATTGAAATGGCAGCAGCCTACGGCACGATCGGCAACAACGGCGTCTACAACAAACCGGTGGCCATCGTGAAGATTCTCGACCGGAACGGCAAAGTGATCTATGAACACCATCCGAGCCCGAAGCAGGTCGTCAGTGCCAAAGCAGCCTACCAGACGACGGATATCCTGATGGATGTCCTGGTCAGCGGTACGGCAGCCGGTGCAGGCCTGGGACGTCCGGCCGCCGGCAAGACCGGCACGACGGACGATTACAAAGACGCCTGGTTCGTCGGCTATACGCCGAACCTGAGCTGCGCCGTCTGGATCGGCGACGACCGTAGCCGTTCCATGGGCCTCATGACCGGTTCCATGACGCCGCTCTCCATTTGGCATGCCTTTATGACCCAGGCGGTCCGCGAAATTCCCTATGCCAACTTTATCCGCCCGGCCGGTGCTGTGACGCCGCGCGGCCAGGACGTCGGCAAGGAAGAGGACAAAGACAAGGACAAGGATAAAGACAAAGATAAGAAGGCAGCAGAAAAAGATAAAAAGACTCAGGAAGAGGGCAAGCTGAAGAACGCCTCCCAGGACAAAAAGTCGAGCACAGCAAAAACGACGACAACGACCAAGAAAAAGTCGCCCGTCGTCAGCAACAAACCGACAAAGTCCACCAGCAAAAAGTAACTCAGGATTCCCCTTCCAGCAGAAAACAAAAAAGACGGGAAAGCAGCAAATTGCTTTCCCGTCTTTTCGTTTGCTAAATCAGCGCCACATCCCGGCCTGTCTTACAGGGCCGACGCAAAGGTCGAGCCGCCGATGAATTCCTTCATGATGGAATTGTTGGGAATGGCGGTCTCCTCCATCGGCTCGATGAGAGACAAGAGGATCAAGAGCCGGCTCGCAATCAGATGGGCTTCACCCTCCTCCGGCCGGATTTTCCGCAGCAGCGGCTCGGCGTATTTCCGCAGCACCGCCGGTTCGTAGATTAAGCTGGTGTTGAAGAACATGTCCGCCTCTTCCTGGCACGGGAAGATGTACTTTTCCTCCCCTTCCCGCACGGACGGCCACCCTTCGATGGTTTCCAGCGCGTCATGGCTGCGGAACTTGAAATCCCGCACCATGCGGCGCAGCAGCCGCATATCCGTCGTGTGGATGCGGTTGTAGTTGTCGATGGACATGGGCGTCAGGGCACTGACGAAAATCTTCAGCTTGTTTTCCGACGGAATCGAAGCCGACGTCCGCCGGTTCAACGCGTGGATTCCTTCGATGACGAAAATGCTGTTCTCCTCGCGCTGCATGATTTCGCCCGACGGCTCCCGGATGCCTGTCTTGAAATTGAACTTCGGCAGGCGTACCTGCTTCCCTTCCAGCAGGGACTGCAGGTCCCGGTTGAAGAGTTTCATGTCGATGGCATCGACGCTCTCGTAGTCGTAGGAACCATCCGGTTTCCGCGGCGTATCCTCGCGGTTCATGTAGTAATTGTCCATGGAAATAGGAATGGCCTTCAGCCCGTTCACTTCCATCTGGACACTGAGACGCTGGGCAAAAGAGGTCTTTCCGGAAGACGACGGCCCGGCGATGAGGACGAACCGCAGTTTATCCTTGTGGAGAGCCACATAATCCGCCATCTGGGCGATTTTCTTTTCCTGCAGGGCCTCGGCGACGCGCACAATCTGATCGGACTTTCCGGACCGGATAATGCGGTTCAGCTTGGAAATCGTATTGCAGCCGATCATGGCCGCCCATTCCTCGGCCTCGTGGTAAATCGAATTGATGCGCCGGTGACGGTCCCAGGGCTTGACTTTGGTGTAGTCCTCTTCCGTGGGATAGTTCAGGACGAACCCTTCCTCGAACGGCAGGATTTCAAACGCCCCCAGATACTCCGTCGACGGCAGCAGGGGTTCCAGAAAGAATTCAAAATGGTCGCCGATACGGTTCACCGGAACCTGTTCCAGGTCCGGGCGCATTTCCAGAAGCCCCAGGCGGTCTTCCCCCATCACGGGATCTTCGATGACGCTGTCGATGGCCCGTTTCCGGGGCACCCACAAAAACTCAATCGGTTCTTTCCGGGCGATGTATTCCCGCATGCGGCCCTCGATGCTCTTCAGCATGTCGGCGCTGTACCATCCCTGCTGGGTCACGCAGTACAACGCGCTCCCCAGGGAATTCCGTACTTCGACGTGGATGTTCGGATACAATTCCGACGCCGACGCCAGGAAGAGGAACAGCAGACTGCGCACGTAAGCGCGGTTTCCTTCCGCCGAATTCAGCGGCAGGAACCCGACCGTGCAATCCGCCATCAAGTGCAGATTCAAATTGGCTTCGACACCGTTGACGACACCTTCGGCGATGGGAGAGTCAAACTTTTCCGGACACACAGCGGCCAACCGGGCCAGCGTCGTTCCTCTGGGAACTTCCCGCACGGACCCGTCTGACATAGTGATGCGGATCATTGCCACCCCTCCTTCTCAGCCTAACACAGCGTCCATGGCTTTCTTGATTTTCGCGGCCATGCCGGAAATCTTCGGCAGCGGTACGGAGCACAGGGCAATGCGGATGCCGCCTGCCTGCGGTACCAGATAGATATGGTCTTCGTGCAGTTTGTCGCAGATTTCCTGCTGCTTCGTGCACGGAATGGACAGGAAAAAGCCTGCCAGATACGGAATCATGGGAAGGCCGCATGCCTTTGCCTCGCGGACGAATACATCGGCGCGGGCCTTGATCATGCGGTAGTAGTGTTCCCGTTCCGCCTCGACCGCCGCCAGCAGGGCGGGGTCGCTATAAACCAGTTCCAGCGTCTTCATGGCCGGACGGTTGATATTGGACCAGGTAGCACGGCTGGTGTACTGGTTCACGTCAAAAAACTCCTGCGCCGCTTCGGGCGTGTTGGCGACGCAGATCATGGCGCCGACACGCTGGCCGTACATCGTGAAGCCTTTGGACATACTGTACTGGACAATGGCCAGCACCTTGTCCGGCAGGTTGTCCAGAGCGCCGAAGACACGGCGGACCGCATGTTTTTCGCCGCCGTAATCCAGGTATGCCACGTCAAGGAACAGAATGGCCGGTTTGCCCATTTCCTCCGTCACCTGGCCCAGCATCTTGACGACGCCTTCCAGGTCTTCCCAGGACAATCCATACCCCGTCGGGTTGTGGGCCGGCGTGTTAATGATGACGAGGACGCTGGACTGGACCGCCAGCAGTTCCCGTACTTTTTCTTCCAGGGCCGGCAGATTGAATTGTTCGTCATCCGTGAGCATCTTGTAGTGATCCAGGGTCCGCCCCATGTCCTTGCAGAGGACGGAATACGCACCCCAGAACCAGTCGGCCGTCAGGACCTTGTCCCCCGGCTCCGTGTAATTCCAGATGGCGTGATGGATGCCGCCGGTACCGCCGGCCGTGGCAACGGCTTTGCGATATCCCTTGGGTTTCACGTCGCCGAAGCAGGCGTCCTGCACTTTTTCCAAAAAGCCCGGCAGGCCCGCGATGGGCGCATAGGCTACGTACTCGTCATCCGGCAGGGATTTGAATACCTTCAGGACGGTCGGCAGGGCTACCAGTTTCCCTTCGTCGTCCATCATGGCACCGATGGTGCCGTTCGTTACGGCGTCTGCGCCGTTCTTCGCCGCGTCGGCAACAGCCAGCGCGTTGGCAGCGAAAATGTTATCCTCTGCCGATTTTCCTCTCGCCTGTAAGGCAGTAAAGCTTTTCATTTCGACCACTCCTTCCAACTCTGAATCCGACGTCTCTTTTACTTCTTCTCCTGAGGGAAGAAATAGTCGTGGACCACGTTCACGGCCTCGTCGACTCTGTCTCGCGCAATCAGGCAGGAAATGCTGATTTCCGAGGTGCTGACAACAATCAGGTTGATCCCTTTCGAAGCCAGGGCGCCGAACATCCCGGCGGCAATGCCCGGGTTGCCGAGCATCCCGGCGCCGACGACAGAGACCTTCGCCACATTGGCTTCCACGTCAATGCGGGTAAAGCCCATTTCTGTCTTCAGTGTTTCCAGGACGCTGACGGCATCCGCCATATCGGCCTTTCCGCAGGTAAAGACGATGTCGTTCTTGTTGGGAACCTGGCTGCCGCTCTGGACAATCATGTCCACGTCGACGTTGACCTTCGCCAGCGCATCAAAGATCCGGAAGGCGACGCCCGGTTTGTCATCGACACCGCGCACTGCGATTTTGGCTACATTGACATCACTTGTTACGCCGCGGACGACGTATTCCTTTTCTCCCTGCAACGTGTATTCCCTCCTTATGATGGTGCCTTCCACATTGTGGAAGGTAGAGCGTACATGGATATCCACACCGGCGTGTTCGCCGTATTCCACGGCCCGGGGCTGCATGACGCCGGCACCCAGCCGCGCCAGTTCCAGCATTTCCCCGAACGTGATTTCCTTCATCTTGCGGGCGCCCGGCACGACACGGGGATCGGCCGTATAGACGCCGTCCACGTCGGTAAAGATTTCGCACATATCCGCGTGGATGCCTGCCGCCACCGCCACGGCCGTCGTATCGCTTCCGCCGCGGCCCAGCGTGGTAATATCACCCTGTTCGTCCAGGCCCTGGAAGCCGGCGACGATGACAATATTTCCCTTTTCCAGCTCTGCCAGGACACGGTCGGCTTTGACCTCGACAATGCCGGCCTTCGTATGGTTCCCGTTGGTCCGGATGCCCGCCTGGGGCCCCGTCAGGGAAATGGCCTTCTGGCCCCGCACCTGGAAGGCGGCCGCCAGCAGCGCGATGGAAACCTGCTCCCCCGTGGACAGGAGCACATCCATCTCCCGCTTCGGCATGTGTTCTGCAATGCGGCCGGCCAGGGTCACCAGATCATCCGTCGTATCGCCCATGGCAGACACGACAATGACAACCTTGTCCCCTTCGTGTTTTTCCGCCAGCACACGGTCCACGAGGTGGAAAATCTTTTCCGGTGTGGCGACACTGCTGCCGCCGAATTTTTTCACTAATAACGCCATAATAACCCCCTTGCAGTACTTCCTGTATGATTATATCAAATAGAAGTACCGGGACTCAACAAAATTCACAAACTGACGCCGCCGGCCTGTTTTCCTCACCGTACCGTTACAATTGTGACACCGGCGCCGCCGACGGCCTCGTTGGCCAGGGCGAACGACGCCACGTTGCGGTGCGTTTTCAAATAGGCGTGGAGCCCGGCGCGCAGGGCGCCCGTTCCTTTGCCGTGGATAATCCGGACCTGTGTCATGCCCGTCAGCAGGGCGTCGTCGATGGCCCGGTCCACATACGGGATGGCTTCGTCGGTCGTCATGCCCCGCACGTCCACTTCCTGTTCCGCCGATTCCGTCTTCGACACGAACAGTTCGTGCGCCGTCCCGGCTTTGTAACGGGACTGTTCCGGCTGCGGCTTCGGCGCGTCCTTGACGAGGAGCAGGTCTTTCAGCGGCAGGGTTACCTTGAGGACGCCGACGCTGACCAGGGCTTCCGAGCCCTTCACAGTCTGGATGACGCCGTCCTTGCGGAGGTTCGTCACGAAGACTGTCATGCCCTCTTTCGCCGTTTTCGGCGACAGCCGGGTTCCCTTGGGCAGCGGTTCCTCGCGGCTGAGCTGCTTGTTCAGCTTCCGCCGCGCCTCCATGGCGGTCTCCTCCAGCTGCTTCGTATCCGTGTCCGCTTTCAGGCGCCGCAGTTTCTTCAGCACGGACTCTGCTTCCCGGCGGCTGTTCCGGTAAATCTCATCGGCATGGTACCGCGCCTTGCGGAGCATTTCATTGCGCTGTTTTTCGAAGTCCCGTTTCTGGGACGCCAGCTCGTTGCGGAGTTTTTCGCTCTCGAAGCGCAGGCGTTCCAATTCACGGCTGCTTTCTTCATAGCGGCGCCGCTGGCTTTCCAGGCCCTGCAGGACATCCTCCATATGGGCCTGTTCCTGGTTCAGGAACGTCCCGGCCTGGCGGATGATATCATCGGACAGTCCCAGCCGCGCGCTGATGTGAAACGCGTTGCTGCTGCCCGGCACGCCCATGAGCAGGCGGTACGTCGGCAGCAGTGTCTCGGGATTGAATTCGACGCTGGCGTTTTCCATGCCCTCCCGGCCGAAGGCGAATGTCTTCAGTTCGCTGTAATGGGTCGTGACGATGGACCAGACGCCTTCCCGGTTCAAATGATCCAGGATCGACATGGCCAGGGCCGCCCCTTCGTTCGGGTCCGTGCCGGAGCAGATTTCGTCGACCAGGACCAGCTCTCCGGCCCGCACTTCCTGCAGGATGGAGATGAGGTTCTTCATATGGCCCGAAAAGGTACTCAGGCTTTGTTCGATGCTCTGCTCGTCCCCGATGTCGGCGTAGATGGCCCGGAACACGGGCAGCTCCGCTGCCAGTGCCGGAATGAAGAACCCGGTCTGCGCCATGAGGGCAAAAATGCCCGTCGCTTTCAGGGCCACGGTCTTGCCGCCTGTATTCGGGCCCGTGATGAGCAGGGTGTGAAACGCCCCGCCCAGCTCGATATCCAACGGTACGCAGGTGTCCCGGGGCAGCAGCGGATGGCGTCCCTTGTTGATGCGCAGCGGCCCGTGTTCGGACAGGACCGGTTCCACGGCCTGCGTCTGCAGCGCATACAACGCCTTGGCGTAAATGGTGTCCACTTCCGTCGCAATGTCAAGACAGTGCAGCAGTGCCTCGCTTTCGCTGCCCACCAGTGCCGACAGATGCCGCAGGATGCGTTCCACTTCTTCTTTTTCCTGGACCAGGTAGCGCTTGATTTCATTGTTCAGGTTGACCACGGCCAGCGGCTCGATGAACAGGGTCGCTCCCGTGCCCGACTGGTCGTGTACGACGCCGGGGAAATTGAGGCGGTATTCCTGCTTGATGGGAATGACGTACCGGTCCCCGCGCATGGTCACCAGCGCGTCCTGGAAGTATTTTTGGTTGTTCGGGTCGTGCAGGATGTGTTCAAGCTGCGTCTTGACGCGGTTCTTGGCCGACTGGATGCCCACCCGGAGACCGCTCAGCTTGACCGACGCCGTGTCGAGGATTTCCCCCTTGTCGGAGATGGCCTGCTCCACCTGGCGGACAATCTTCGGAAACTCCTGCAGTTCCCGCCCGTATGCGGCCAAGTTCGGGTGCTGGTCGCTGCCCGTGAGCAGGAAGACCTTCAGGGCGCCGAAGCATGCGGCGCTGGTCTTGATGTTCTGCAGCTCGTCCACTTCGAGGACACTGCTCATCTTGGCCCGCTTGACCGACGCGGCGATGTTGTACAGGCCGCCGAACGGAAAGCGCTTGGCTTCATCCAGGAGATGCTTCGCTTCCGCTGTTTCCGTCAGGCGCCGCCGCACGGTCTCGTAATCCGCGCTGACGGGCATGGCGAGGATTTTTTCCTTGCCCAGCTCCGTCGCCGCGCACTGGGCAGCCTGCTCTTTGACTTTATCGAATTCAAGTGTCTTGATTGAAAAACGTGACATAGTGCTGTTCCTATCGTGGTGTTCCGTGCAAGGCGGCATCTCCGCCCTGCATCTGTTTGCCGGCCCTTACAGGACGCCGCGGAAATAATGGCCCCGCGTGGTCCCGGGCAGGTTTTCCATGGCACCGGGCCCGGCGGCGAGGGCTTCCTTGTAGAGCCGCGTCAGTTCGCGGATTTTGTCCGCGTCGTACGTGCGGCCGTCAATGCGCAGGCGCGCAATCCCCATGCGGGCCAGTTCCGCCGCGCTGCCCAGGACGGACAGATCCTGGGAATTGAGCACGTGCATACGGCAGAACTGGTCGCCGGCCAGCCGGAATTCCGCATCCTTGCGGTCATGCAGGTACAACGGTTCGCGGCACCGGAACGTGCACGCGCCCTTGTCCAGATGGCCCAGGAAACTGCCGGCGGCACAATACTCGGACACCATCATCTCGATGGGTCCCTGGACCAGGCATTCCAGCGGCAGCGGACTGGACTTGGCCAGATGCTCCAGCTGCCCCATGTTCAGCTCGATGGACGGCACAGCGCCGGCGGCACCGGCTTCCTGCCAGAACCGCAGGGCCTGGCTATTGAAAATGTTCAGGCTCATGTCTGCCCACAACGGCACCGGCACGGACAGGTCCTGTGCCAGCTGCCACAGGCCCACATTGTGGATGTAGAGCGCATCCGGGCCGGCAGCTTCCACCTGCCGGAGGAAGTTCTCGTAGTACGGCAGCTGCGGTTCCTTGACAATCCGCGAGGTCCCGAAGGCAATCTTGCGGCCGGCACGGCGCACCATCTCCAGGGCCCGCGCGTAATCGGCGAAGGTCAGATCTTTCGACGCAAAACGATCGCCGCCGAAGAGAATCCAGTCGGCCCCGCCGTCGAGGGCTGCCTGCACCTTGTCCAGCGTGTCGGCCCAGACAGACACTTCCGTGCCCGTGTAGCGGGGGTGCGTTGTCGTCGTTTCGACGGACGCAATGGCACTGGCCAGGATACCCCGGTTCCGGACCGGCGTCCGCCGGGGCAGGAAAGCCTGCAGACGAGCTTCGTCCAACGCCTCACAGGCCTGGCGCCGGGCTTCGTTCAGCTCGCTGACGGGGCACATGAGTCCCTCGCCCACGTCCAGTTCCAGCCCTTCCAGGCTGTATTCCGTCGTCCCCAGCCGGCCGATCTGCTTGCGCAGCGTCGCCTCGTCCAGGGCGTGTTTCTGCGCCTGTTCGACGCGGAATTTCGTTTCGCCGCGGCCCTCGTTTCCGTCGCTGTCGCGCAGGGTCAGCACCAGGGGTTTGCCCAGGCGGGCCGTTACATGGGCCGTGACGGGAATCCGTTTCTTGTTCTTTTCGCCGTAGAAACGGCTGGCATACGCCATCAGTTCGCTGTCCAGCGTGCGGAACACGCGGTCGTTGAGGCGCACGCCTTTGGGAATGTCGATTTCCGCCAGCGAGCCGGCCGGCGCCGTCTCCACAGACTGGCCGTCCACGACGAGGTTCTCCACGGTCGTTCCGACGCGGCCGCCGACTTTGATCCAGAACTCCAGGCCGTCCCCGCGGTGAAGGTCCTTCTCCAGCTTCAGGACGGCTTTCGTATGGTTCTTGTTCAGGGAATGAACCCGGCCGACGAGGACGCCGCGGTTGTTCGGCCGCCGGTCGCTCATCATCTGACGGCCCTGGTTCTTCACCAGGTACGCCGTCGTAAAATCACGGTTGAAAATCTGCTCGATGTTGGCCAGATCCTGTGCGGGCACCTCGTAATGGCCTGCCCGGTAACTGTCCATGGCGCGGCGGTAGACGTCGACGACGACAGCGACGTACTCGGGGCGCTTCATGCGTCCCTCAATCTTGTAGGACACGACGCCCGCATCGATCATCTGCGGCAGGATGGACAGCGTGTTCATATCCTTGGGGCTCAGCAGGTACTGGCCGGCTGCGTTGTCGCCGGCAAGCATGTTCTCCCCCTTGCCGTTGACGAGGGTGTACGGCAGGCGGCACGGCTGGGCACAGCGCCCGCGGTTGCCGCTGCGGCCGCCGATGAGGCTGCTCATGAGGCACTGGCCGGAATAGCACACGCACAGGGCGCCGTGGATAAACGCTTCGATTTCCACGCCTGTCGCCGTTGCCTTCGCCAGGTCCTTCAGGGACAACTCACGGGCCGGTACGGCACGGACCATGCCGTGGTTTGCCGTAAACCGGACCCCGGCGGAATTGGTGACCGTCATCTGCGTGCTCGCATGGAGAGGCAGATCCGGCACAATCCGCTGCGCCGCCCGGATAATCCCGAGGTCCTGCACGATGATGCCGTCCACGCCGGCATTGTTCAAAAAGATCAGGTAGTCTTCCAGGTCCGCCATTTCGCGGTCGTCGACCAGCGTGTTGACCGTCACGTACATGCGCACGTGATGGAGATGGCAGAAGCGGATGGCCCGGCTCATTTCGTCGCGGTCGAAATTATCCGCGTACGCCCGGGCGCCGAAGGCCTTGCCGGCCAGATAGACGGCATCCGCTCCGGCGTTGACGGCCGCTTCCATGGCCTCCCACGTTCCGGCCGGGGCCAGCAATTCAATTTCGTGTTCCATAAAAAACCTCATTCAACCCGCAATTTCCGCGGGAAAATCCGGTCAGAAACCGGTTCCGTAAAATCCAACGAAAGCAGCACCGTTCCTCACGATGCTGCTTCCGTAAATCTGTTTACTTATCGCCCTGTACGACAACCGTATAGGTGAACTGGCGGATGCCGCCCATTTTATCCCATGGTTTCTGGTAACTCATCTTCACCTGGTAGGTCCCCGGAGTCATGGCGCCCAGGAACTGGATCAGCGTTCCTGCCGAAGCGCCGGTACTGCCCTGGGGCGTTTCATGGGGAATGACGAACGATTCCCCCGTGCCGACCAGCCCGTCCTTCGGGCCGTCGATGGTCCGCACCCACTGCATGCCCGACGTCGGATCGGCGCTCAGTTTCGCGGCGATAAAGTCCCCGCGGCGGACCGTCAGCTGCTTGCCGCCGGCATTTTCCGTCACTTTCCAGACCCGGAGCAGCCGTCCGATGTCCCCGATGCGGGCACAGGGGACCAGCTTGTCGTAGGAGACAAAGCTGCCGAAATTGTCACCGTACCGGACACCCTGTTCCGTGAAAAGGACCTGGCCCGGTTTCTTGCCCACGATAGACTGCCGTTTCTCGTTGTCGAAGAAGAAGGAATCCAGTCCGAATTCCTTCCCCGTCGTCAAGTCGATGTTGACGGCGCGGTACGTCGTCCGGTTCCCCTGATGTCCTGTCAGCAGCACGCTGACCAGGCTCGGGCGGTTCAGCGTCACCGTGAACGTAACCGTCCCGCTGCGGCCGGCCAGATCCTCCGCCGCCGACGCCAGCACGCGGTTGGCATTCTGCGTCAGGGTCTCGTCGTTCGTGCCGTCCAGATACGGAACCTGGACAGACGCACCCTTGGTGTTCCGTAGTTCCGTCAACACCGTCGTCGGCTGGTCTGCAAAGGCTGTCGCCCCGAAGAGCAGCAGTCCCGTCAACAGCATGGATGCAATCTTTTTCATGTTTTTCTCCTTACTACGTCCGTACCGGCCTTATGCCTCCGGCAGGGTACGAATGTACGCCAGGGCCTTGTCCATTCGTTCCAGCGTCTTGTCCCGGCCCAACAGGACCATGACGTCGAACATACCCGGCGTCACCGTGCGGCCCGACAAGGCCAGGCGGCTCGGCTGGATGACCTTGCCCAGCGCCACGCCGTCTTCTTCGGCAATGGCGTTGTACAGGGTTTCCAAATCTTTTTCGTTGAAGGCTTCCGCCGGCGCTGCGGCAATGCGTTCCCGGCATTTCGCCAGCTGGGCAGCCCCTTCCGGCGTAAAGAACTTGCGCACGCCCTTGGCGTCGTATTCACTGAAGTCCCGGAAGAAATAGGTCGACGCATCGACAATTTCCTGCAGCGTCTTGACACGGACGCGAAGGACTTCCACCAGATGCTTGAAGTACGCTTCGTGGCCCGCTTCGGCGAACCAGTCTTCCGTCACGAGTCCCGCCTTGACGAAGAAGGGTTTCGCTTCTTCCACAATGCGTTCCAGGGGCAGGCTGTTCAGGTACTGGCCATTGATCCAGTACAGTTTCTTGATATCATAGACGGCGCCCTTGTGGGACATGCGTTCCATACGGAACTGCTTGACCGCCTCTTCTTTCGTGATGATTTCCTGATCCCCGTCGGGAGACCAGCCCAAAAGCAGGAGGTAGTTCAGGAGGGCTTCCGGCAGGTAGCCCATGGCCTGGAATTCCTCGACGGACTGTGCGCCATGGCGCTTGGACAGCTTGCTGCGGTCCGGCGCAAGAATCATGGACATATGCCCGAACTGGGGCACTTCGAAGCCCAGGGCTTCGAACAGTTTAATCTGCTTCGGCGTGTTGGGAATGTGTTCCTCCGCGCGGAGCACGTGGGTCATGCCCATCAGATGATCGTCGATGACGACGGCGAAGTTGTACGTCGGCGTGCCGTTGGTCTTGGCGATGACGAAATCATCGAACTGGGACATGTCGAAGTCCATGCGGCCGTGGATCAGATCGTGGACCCGCATGGTGCCTCTCATAGGCATCTTGAACCGGATGGAATGCGGTTCGCCGGCTGCAAGGCGGCGTTCCACTTCTTCCTTCGACAGGTTGCGGCACGTGCGGGGATACCGGAACGGCTGTTTCCGCGCTTTCTGGATCTGCCGCTGCTCTTCCAGCTCTTCCGGTGTGCAGAAGCAATAGTAAGCCTTGCCTTCGTCCAGCAGCTGCTGCAGGTATTTCTGGTAGATTTCCGTACGCTGCGACTGGAAATACGGGGCGCTCGGGCCGCCGACTTCCGGGCCCTCGTCCCAATCCAGACCCAGCCATTTCAGGCTGCGGATGATTTGTTCCACCGAACCGGGTTTGAAGCGGCTCGGGTCGGTATCTTCAATGCGCAGGACCAGCTTCCCGCCCGTGCTTCTGGCGAACAGCCAGTTGAACAGGCATGTCCGGGCACCGCCGACATGGAGGTTGCCCGTGGGACTCGGTGCAAAACGTACGCGAACTTCGCTCATGTAGATTCTCTCCTTACATTTTCATTCAATACAAACTGCCATATCGTCCGGCAGGCATTCTCAGTGGATCTGTCCCTCAATCACGCCCCACGCAGCTGCGAGAGCGTCGTCCAGCTTGGCAGCGTCCTTGCCGCCGGCCTGGGCCATATCGGGACGGCCGCCACCGCCGCCGCCACAGCGTTTCGCTACTTCTTTGACAATGTTGCCGCAATGGATGCCCTTGCCCACGGCGTCTTTCGTCGCCATGGCCAGGATGCCGATTTTGCCGTTTTCAAAGACCGAAGCCAGGACGACGACGCCCTGCGTCGTGTCGCGGAGACGGTCGCCCAGCGTACGCAGGGCCGGCACGTCGGCGACGGATACTTTCTGCACCAGCGCCTTCACGCCTTTGATGTCGCGGACCTGGTCGCCGGCAGCTTTCGCCGCTGCGGCATCGATCTTCGCTTCCAGTGCTTTCGCTTTCTGGTTGGCGGCCTTGACTTCTTCCGTCAGGACATCGATCCGGTCTTCCACGTCCGTGGGACGGCAGTGGAGTTTGTCCGCCACGCTGCCCAGGGTCTGCTGCAGGCCCTTGACGTAGGCCAGGGCGCCATGGCCCGTGACTGCCTCGATACGGCGCACGCCGGCACCGCTGGACGATTCGCTGACAATCTTGAAGAGGCCGATTTCGGCCGTGTTATGAACATGTACGCCGCCGCACAGTTCCATGGAGAAATCCGGAACGGTGACGACGCGGACAATCTTGCCGTATTTTTCCCCGAAGAGGGCCCGGGCGCCGAGCTTCTTGGCTTCGTCTATGGGCATCTCCCGGAAGGTGACCGTCTTGCCGGCCAGAATCTGGTCGTTGACCATGGCTTCGACGCGGTCCAGTTCTTCCGCCGTCATGGGCGAGAAATGGGAGAAGTCGAAATGCAGGCGGTCGGGGCCGACATAGCTGCCGGCCTGGTTGACATGGTCGCCCAGTACGGTCCGCAGGGCTGCCTGCAGCAGGTGCGTCGCCGTATGGTTGCGGGCCACGTCGGCCTTGCGGGCGAGGTCTACTTCGTACGTAACCTCGTCCCCCACATTCAGCGTGCCTTCCACGACCGTGCCGGCCATGTACGTCACGCCGTCAGGCAGTTTCTTCGTCTTCGTTACTTTCAATACGCCGGCTGGTGCCTTGATGGTGCCGATGTCGCCGACCTGGCCGCCGCCTTCGGCATGGAAGCCCGTCACGTCGAGAATGACGGCGGCGTCCTTGCCGTCGGAAATGGAATCCACCGGCTGGGCATCCTGCATGGGATACAGTTTCATGATCTTGCCGGACGTGGCTTCTTCGTCGACTTTCAGAGCCGCAATATTCAGGTCACGGTCGTTGTAGATGACCGGACGGCCGGTCTTGTCGTCCCGGGCGTCACGGGCGCGCTGGCGCTGTGCTTCCAGTTCTTTGGCGAAGCCTTCTTCGTCCATGGTCAGGCCCTGCTCCTGCAGGATTTCCTGGGTCAGTTCCTTCGGGAACCCGAACGTATCGGCCAGCTTGAAAGCAGCGGCCCCGTCGAGAACCGTCTTCCCTGCGGCCTTCATGGCGGCGATTTCGCTGTCCAGCAGTTCGCTGCCGCTCTTCAGGGTCTTGAGGAAGCTGCTTTCTTCCATATGGATGACTTTCTTGATATAGTCCTGTTTTTCCCGGATTTCCGGATAAAAGTCCCCGAACATACCGACGACCACGTCGACGGCGCCGCCCAGGAACTCGTGATCGATGCCCAGCAGGCGGCCGTGACGGACGGCGCGGCGCAGGATGCGGCGCAGAATATAGCCGCGGCCTTCATTGGACGGAAGGATGCCGTCGCCAATCATGAAGACCAGGCTGCGCGCATGGTCCGCAATGACCTTCAGGGACACGTCTTTCCTGGGATCGCTGTTATAAACAACGCCCGATTCCTTGGCCGCATATTCCACGATGGGGAACATGAGGTCCGTCTCGAAATTGGACGGTTTGCTCTGCAGCACCGACGCCAGGCGTTCCAGGCCGGCACCGGTATCGATGTTCTTATGCACCAGGGGCGTGTACGTCCCGTCTTCATTCTGGTTGTACTGCGTGAAGACCAGGTTCCACAGTTCCAGGAAACGGCCGCAGTCGCAGCCCGGGCCGCAATCCGGTTTACCGCAGCCCCGTTCTTCGCCCAGGTCGATATGAATTTCCGAGCAGGGACCGCACGGGCCGCTGCCGATTTCCCAGAAGTTATCTTCCAGGCGCACGATATGGCTGTCCTCCACGCCGACGACATCGTGCCAGATCTGGTACGCTTCGTCATCTTTCGTGTGGATGGTGATGTACAGTTTGTCCGCCGGCAATTCCAGCTCTTTTGTCAGGAATTCCCAGCTCCAGGGGATGATCTCCTTTTTGAAGTAGTCGCCGAAGGAGAAATCGCCCAGCATTTCAAAAAACGTATGATGGCGTGCCGTATGGCCGACATTTTCGATATCGCCGGTACGGACACACTTCTGGCAGGTCGTAATGCGCGGGGAAGGCGGTTTCAGTTTACCCGTGAAAAAGGGTTTGAACGGAGCCATGCCGGCACCGATCAAGAGCAGCGTCGGATCGTCCTGCGGAATCAGGGACGCGCTCGGCAGCCAGAGATGGCCTCTGTCCTGGAAAAATTGGAGAAAACGTCTGCGGATTTCATTCCCGCTCATGTACTTCATGTCAATATCGCTCCTTCTGTCATGTGAAAGGTGTAAAAGCATACTAATAATTATATGCAATCCCTGTCATAAAGTCAATTCTCGCCGTCGTCCCCGTCCCGCTGGAACCGGGCTTCGTACCCTTCTCCCTTGGGATGGTAATAGCGGGTCCCCACCAGCGGATCCGGCAGGTACTGCTGGGCCACCCAGGCATGAGGATAGTCGTGGGGATATTTGTATTCCGTGCCGTGTCCCAGGCGGGCGGCGCCGGCGTAATGGGCGTCCCGCAGATGCTTCGGGACGGACCCGCAGTCTTTGTTCCGCACGTCGGCCCGTGCGTCCGCGATGGCTGTCGTCGCCGTGTTGCTCTTCGGTGCCGTCGCCACGTACAGCACAGCTTCCGACAAGATCAGCTGCGCTTCCGGCAGGCCGACGAAATCCGCTGCCTGCGCCGCTGCATTGGCCACGACCAGCGCGCGGGGATCGGCCATGCCCACGTCCTCGGCAGCACAGATGACAATCCGCCGGGCGATGAAGCGCAGGTCCTCGCCGCCCTCCAGCATCCGTGCCAGGTAATGGATGGCCGCGTCGGGATCGCTGCCGCGCATGCTCTTGATAAACGCACTGACGATGTCGTAATGGGCGTCTCCCTTTTTATCGTAACGGCGGAACGCCGTGCCCAGGATGTCCCGCAAGGACGCCGCCGTAATCTCCGTCTGTCCCGGCGGTACCATGAGAGCCGCCTGTTCCAGCAGGTTCAGGGCACTCCGCGCATCCCCCTGGGACACATCGGCCAGCATGTGCAGGGCCGCCGGTTCCAGCGTCAGGTGTTCCGCTCCCAGCCCGTTGATGGGATCCGTCAGGGCCCGCTGCAGGATCGTTTCAATCTGCGCCGGCTGCAGCCGTTCCAGCGTCAGGATTTTCAGCCGCGACAGGAGCGGCGAATTGATTTCAAAGAACGGATTTTCCGTCGTCGCACCGATGAGAACAATCGTCCCATTTTCCACGTACGGCAGCAGGACATCCTGCTGGGCCTTGTTGAAGCGATGGATTTCGTCGATGAAGACGATGGTCCTCCCCTGCCCGGCGGCCCGCGTCGCCTGGGCTTCCGCAATGAGCTTGCGCAGCTCCGGCACGCCGGACGAGACAGCATTGACGGACACAAACCGGCTCTGCGTCATCCGGGCGATGATCCGCGCCAGGGTCGTCTTGCCCGTCCCCGGCGGCCCGTAGAACAAAAGGGACTGCAGGCTGTCCCGCTGAATCATGCGCTGCAGCAGGCTGTGGGGCCCCGCCGCCTGCTCCTGCCCGACAAAATCCGCCAGGGTCTGCGGACGCATCCGGTCTGCCAGCGGCTGGTAGGCCGGACTATCGAATAAACTGTCCATCGTGTCGTTCCTCCGTCTTTCCGTTTCCGGACGCCGCCCCACAAGGCGGACGCCTGACAATAACAAGACTTCCCTTCAACCCGCGGAAGGCGGTGTCAAAGGGAAGCCCTGCATCAAAAATACCCCACAATGCCGTTTGACTCCGTAAGTTTGAACCTGCAAATGCAGGTGGGTGCTCTGCTGTTCACCGCAAAAGTCCGTTCGAGACGGCTGGTTTTTGATGAACACGACTTCCAAGCTCCCTAGGTAAAAGTGTTGGCTCAACGCAAAGAAGAGAATGACGTACACCGCAGGGTAAGTATCTGAAGTTGTTGTCTTGCTGTTACCTATAATATAGCAGACCCGGCATAAATTTTCAACTTACACCGGGTCTGTTTCACGGATTCTCCACAAAGGAGGCGCTCCCGCGCCGCCCTGTCAGCGGAACCCGCTTATTTCTTGTTTTCTTTTTTGGTCACCAGGGCCGTACGGATGTGCAGTTCACGGAGCTGCTTTTCGTCGACCGTGTTCGGGGCCTCGCACATGAGGTCGTTGGCATTCTGCGTCTTCGGGAAGGCGATGACGTCGCGGATGGAAGACCGTTTGGCCATGAGCATGATCATACGGTCCAGGCCGAAGGCCAGGCCGCCATGGGGCGGAGCACCGTATTCGAAGGCTTTCATCATGAAACCGAACTTCTCCTGTGCTTCTTCATCGGACAGGCCGATGGCTTCGAAGACCGCGTTCTGGACGTCGCGGCGGTGGATACGGATGGAGCCGCCGCCCAGTTCGATGCCGTTCAGGACCATGTCATAGGCCTTGGCATAGACCTTGCCCGGATCCGTCTTCAGGAGCGGCAGGTCTTCATCGCACGGCGCCGTGAACGGATGGTGCATGGCGACGTAGCGGTGTTCTTCTTCGCTGTATTCGAACATGGGGAACTTCGTGACCCACGTGAAGCACAGTTTGTCCGGATCGATCAGATTGCGGCGTTTTGCCATTTCGATACGCAGGGCACCCAGTGCCTGTGCGACCACGGACGGTTTGTCGGCGACGAACAGGAGCAGGTCTCCCGGTTCTGCGCCGGCCGTTTCCTTGATCTTGGCCAGGTGGGCTTCGTCAAAGAACTTGGCAATGGGCGATTTGACGGAACCGTCGTCCTGGATCTGCATCCAGGCCAGGCCCTTGGCGCCGTAGATGGCGACGAAATCGACGAGGCCGTCCAGTTCGCGGCGGGGGATCTTGGCGTCGCCCTTGACATTGATCGCCTTGACGATGCCGCCGTCGGCGATGATGTTATTGAACACTTTGAAGTCGGAACCGGACACGGCGTCGACCATGTTGATCAGTGTCATGCCGAACCGCAGGTCCGGTTTGTCGCTGCCGTACTTGTCCATGGCTTCATCCCAGGAGATGCGCTTCATGGGCAGCGGAATGTCCACGCCCAGGGCACCCTTGAAGACGTAGGAAATAAGGCCTTCCATGAGCTCCAGAATGTCTTCGATGTCGACGAAGGACATTTCCATATCGAGCTGCGTGAATTCCGGCTGCCGGTCCGCACGGAGGTCTTCGTCGCGGAAGCAGCGGACGATCTGGAAATACTTTTCATACCCGGCTACCATGAGGAGCTGTTTGAAGATCTGCGGAGACTGGGGCAGCGCGTAGAACTTGCCAGGGTTGACACGGCTCGGTACCAGGTAATCGCGGGCGCCTTCCGGCGTGCTCTTGCACAGCATCGGCGTTTCGATTTCCAGGAATCCATGTTCGTCCAGGAAATCGCGCATGAGCTTCGTCACCTTGTGGCGGAGAATCAGGTTGGCCTGCATTTCCGGACGGCGCAGGTCCAGATAGCGGTACTTCAGACGCAGGTTTTCGTCCGTGTCAATGCCATCCTGGATGTAGAACGGAGGCGTCTTGGAACTGTTCAGGATATTCAGAGTGTCCGCCACTACTTCGATGTCGCCCGTTGCGATGTTCGGGTTGATGGTGTCGGCAGTACGTTCCCGTACCTTGCCGAAGACCTGGATGACGTATTCCGAGCGGATGGCTTCGGCTTTCTTGAAGCTTTCGCCGGCATCGGGATCAATGACGATCTGGCAGATACCAGAACGGTCACGCAGATCGATAAAGATCAGTCCGCCATGGTCGCGGCGTTTGGAAACCCAGCCGCACAATGCCACCTCTTTGCCCGTGTCCGCCTTGGTCAGGGCACCACAGTGGTGGTCTCTCTTAAATTTCTCACTCATTCTTGTGCACCTCTGTCTTTAAGATTGTTGTGATGTCAGAAAGAGGAATCTCTTTCTGGTTATGCTCCTTGTCTTCGGTCCGCATGTCACGGACAGTGACGCAGCCGCGGCCCAGCTCATCTTCGCCCAGGATGACGACGTAGCGGGCGTTGCGGCGGTTGGCCGCTTTCATCTGGCTCTTCATGCTCCCCTGCTTGTAATCCAGGGCCGCCTTGAGCCCGGCTTCCCGCAGCTCTGTGACGATCCGGAAGGCCAGCGTTTCCGTGTCTTCCTTCGGCGCTACGACAAACACCTCGAGGGATTCGTCGAACGTGGGCAGCAGATGTTGGCTTTCCAACGCCAGGATCAGCCGCTCCAGGCCCATGGCGAAGCCGATGCCCGGCGTCGCAGGGCCACCGACCTCCTCGACGAGGCCGTCATACCGTCCGCCGCCGCAGACAGCGCTCTGGGCGCCCAGGGGCGGATACTGGATTTCAAAAGCCGTGCGCGTGTAGTAATCCAGGCCGCGCACCAGCGTGGGGTCGATTTCATAGGAAATACCAACTGCTTTCAGGTATTCCTGCACTTTTTCGAAATGGGCCTTGCAGTCATCGTCCAGGCAGTCGAGCAGTTTCGGTGCTCCTTCTGCCAGGGCATGGCACTTCTGGTTCTTGCAGTCCAGGATCCGCATGGGGTTGCGGTCGAACCGGGACTGGCACAGCGGGCACAATTCGTCGAAATGCGGCCGGAAATAGTCCTGCAGCATCTTACGGTACACCGGGCGGCACTTGGGGCAGCCCACTGTATTGATTTTCAGCTGCAGATCCCGCAGGCCCAGGGTCTTCAGGATTTCCACGGCCAGGACGATGATTTCCGCGTCCACGTTCGGAGAGGCCACGCCCAGCACTTCCACGCCGAACTGGTGGAACTGGCGCTGCCGCCCGGCCTGGGGCCGGTCATACCGGAACATGGGCCCGATATAGAACAACTTTGCCGGATCGGCGTCCGCATACATCTTATGCTCTACGAACGCCCGCACGGCCGACGCCGTGTTTTCCGGACGCAGGGTGATGCTGCGGTTGCCGCGGTCCGTGAAGGTATACATCTCTTTTTCCACGACATCCGTCGTATCACCGATTCCGCGCTGGAACAATTCCGTATGCTCGAAAATCGGCGTCCGGATTTCCTGGAAGCCGAACCGTGCGCACAGGTCCCGCAGAACTCTTTCCACGTAACGCCATGCACCCACTTCCGACGGCAGGATGTCCTTGGTGCCGCGAGGCACTGTCGTCAACAAGGTAATTCCCCCTTAATATCTATCCACTCAAACAGCCTGCCCTGCCGCTCCCCTGCGGGGAACAGAGAGCAATGCTTCAACACGCCTAAATATTGTAACACTTTTGCCGCAGGCTGGCAATGAGGGCACGCATTTTCCCATTGTGCACCCCACTCCATCGGGATGGCAGGCAGTTACTCGCCGCTCCACTTTCCCATTTCGTCGGGCTTGCGGGCCTCTTCCTGCTCCTGGGCGACAGTCCGGGCCGTGCGGCGCGCTTCCTCTTCCATCTGCACCGCCGCTTCCTTTTCCGCCTTGATTTCCGCAAAGGCGTCCTCTTCGGCAGTCACTTCTTCTTCCAGCGTCAGCTGATCCGGAAGCTTGCCCGTCTCCCGCTGCTCCCGCATGCGGTCCAGGACGGCACGCTGGTGAAACTCTTCTTCTTCGCCGTCGTAATACCACAGCTCGTCATACAGCACGCGATAGACCGCTGCCACGGGCGTCGCAATCAACATGCCGAAAATACCGAACAGCTTGCCGCCGATCAGCAACGCCAGCAGGATGATCACCGGGTGCAGGTTGACTTTGCGTCCCATGATTTCCGGCTGCAGCACGTGACTGTCGATGGAATAGTATACGATGTAGAACAATGCCACGTACCCGGCCGTCTGCGGAGAGACGCTCGTAAACGCCACGAAAATCGCCGGAATGGCCGCCATCATGGCGCCGACAATGGGAATCGTCTCCGACAACAGAGCGATAAACCCGAAGACCAGAGGGTACGGAACGCCCAGGATGAGCATGGTGACCGTCACGAAGAAGGCCGCCAGGATGGACAGCTTCCACATGCCCTCTACGAAGCCGCTGATGGCGACGCCGATGCGGGTCAGGATGCGTCCGACCTTGGGCCGCGATGCCGGCATGAACAAGTGGACGATCATGCGGCACAGCTCCCGCCAGTCTTTTAAAAAGTAGAATGCCAGGAACGGGACGATAATCAGGCCCACCAGGTTGGACACGATGTCCACGGTCGAACTGACCAGATGCTGCACCGCTTCCGTCAGGATGCTGGTCACGCTGGCGATGGTCGATGTAATCAGGCTTTCCAGGCTCGACGGCAGCATGGGGGTCCCCGTCTCCGGATGGGTCAGGATATTCCGCAGGGAATCTCCCTGCAGCTGTTTCGTGTAGGCCGGCATCTGCTGCAGCAGTTCGTTGATCTGCCCGAACAACGGCAGCACGATGAAGGACACCACCACCGCCAGGAAGACGGCCAGGGCCACGAAGGCAAGAAGGATGGCCGCCACCCGGGAAGGATGCATGCCCGTCTTGCCCAGCCGGATCCGGCCGAAGGCCCGCGTCAGCGGATACAACGCGAAGGCCAGCCCGATGGAGAGAATGACCGACAACAGGACCGAGGTCACTTCGTACATCAGGATGGAAACAACGGCCAGAACCAGGATTTTCAACGAAGTATGCTGTTGAATGTACTTTACAACCGAATTATTTGTCATGGCTTTCAGGGGCCTCCCCTTATTGCAGGAACGGGTTCCGACGCCGTTCCCAGCCCACTGTCGTCGCCGGACCGTGGCCCGGAAGCAGGGTCACGTCATCGTCCAGCGGCAGGATTTTGTTGCGGATCGACGTGAGCAGCTGGTCGTAAGACCCGCCGGGCAGGTCGGTCCGGCCGATGGATTCGGCAAAAATCGTATCACCGCAGAACACGTAGTCGCCGCACTGGAGGCACACACCGCCCGGCGTATGGCCCGGCGTATCGAGCACCCGGAAGGTGTAGCCCGCCGCCTCCACCGTGTCACCGTCCTTGTACAGGACATCAGCAGCGCCGAAATCCCGCGCCGGCCCGGGGAAGAACACGGACTTGCTGTGCGTCAGCCGGTCCGCGTCGGCGGGGTGGATGTAGACCTTGGCGCCCGTTTCCTTCCGCACTTCAGGCAGGCCCGAAATGTGGTCCGCGTGGCCGTGGGTCAGCAGGATGGCGTCGATGGTCACCCCGTCATCCTTCACCAGGTCCATGATGCGGTCTCCGTCGTCCCCGGGATCGATGAGGACGCCGTGCTTCGTCTCTTCGTTTTCCACGAGGTAGCAGTTGGTCTGAATGGGGCCGACCACCATTCGTTTGATTTTCATAGGCATCTCCTCACTTCTTCTTCTTCCCCAGATCCCCCGTCCCGGCCGTCATGCGTTCGACGCGGTACACTCCCTGGATGCGTTTGATCCGGTTCATGATGGCGTCCAGCTGGCTCGTGTTCGTAATGTCGAGGCCCAGATGGATGGTCGCCACTTTGTCTTTGTTGGTATGGCTGCTGATATTGTTGATGTTGATCTTGTTTTCACTGATGGCCATCATGATATCGACCATCATACCCGGCTTGTCTGCAGACTGGATGACGATGTTGGCCTTATAGACATGGTCCGTCGTCACATCCCACGTGACGGGAATCAGGCGCGCCTGCTCCTCCGGGTTGTTGGACAGCACGTTGGGGCAGTCGACGCGGTGGACGGAAATTCCGTTGCCCCGCGTGATGTAGCCGATGACCGGGTCTCCGGGAACGGGATTGCAGCACCGGGCCAGTTTGACCATGATGCCGTCCTCCCCTTTCACGAGGATGCCGTGGCTCGACTTGGCGTTGGACGTCCGCGGCTTCAGTTCATTCAAGAGCTGGGTCAGGTCCTTGCTCTGTTTCAGCTTCTGCTTTTCTTCGGCCTTGTACAGGTCGACGAGCTTCGCCATGATGGTGTTCAGCGTCAGGCCGCCGTAGCCCAGGGCTGCCATCATGTTATCCACGTCCGGCAGGTTCAGCTTGCTTGCCACGGCCGTCAGTTTTTCCTGGCTGGCGAATTCCTTGGTATCGTAGCCGAGGCGCTTGCATTCTTTGTCCAGCATGTCCCGGCCGCGCTCGATGTTCTCTTCCTTGCGCTCTTTCTTGAACCAGGACTTGATTTTGTTCCGCGTGTCCGACGAACCGGCGATATTGATCCAGTCGCGGCTCGGGCCGCTGGCCTGCTTGGACGTAATGACTTCCACAATGTCGCCGTTGGACAATTTGTAGTCCAGCGGGACAATCCGTCCGTTGACCTTGGCGCCGATGCAGCGGTTGCCGACGTCCGTATGGATGCGGTAGGCGAAGTCGATGGGCACAGACCCCACCGGCAGGTCGATGACGTCGCCGCGGGGCGTAAAGACGAACACTTCGTCGGCAAAGACATCGAGCTTGACCGTGTTGACAAAGTCCCGGGAATCGCTCATATCCTTGTGCCATTCCAGCAGCTGCCGCAGCCAGGACAACTTGGCCGCGTACGCCTTGGTCGAACCGGTCGCCGGATTGGAGCCCCCGCTTTCCTTGTAGCGCCAGTGGGCGGCGATGCCGTACTCACTGATGCGGTGCATCTCGAACGTGCGGATCTGGATTTCCAGCGGCTGGCCGTTCGTAAAGACCACCGTCGTATGCAGGGACTGGTACATATTGGATTTCGGCACGGCGATGTAGTCCTTGAAGCGGCCCGGAATGGGGCGCCACAGACTGTGGACCACGCCCAGGGCGCCGTAGCAGTCCTTGACCGTGTCGACGAGAACGCGGATGGCCAGAAGGTCGTAAATCTCATTGAGCTCCTTGTGGTCCCGCATCATCTTTTTATAGATGCTGTAGAAATTCTTCGGGCGGCCCTGGATTTCGCACTTGATATTCACTTTGTCCAGTTCGGCCTGCATCTGCGTCATGGCGTCCTTGACCATGGCCTCGCGCTCACGGCGCTTGACCTTGACCTGCTCCACCAGGTTATAGTAGACCTCGGGATCGCGGTAACGGAACGCCAGGTCTTCCAGTTCCCACTTGATCGTGTAGATACCGAGACGATTGGCCAGCGGTGCGTAAATTTCCAGGGTTTCCTTCGAAATAGACTGCTGTTTGTACACCGGCATGTACTTCATGGTACGCATGTTGTGCAGCCGGTCCGCCAGCTTGATGATGACCACGCGGATGTCCTTGGCCATGGCCAGGAACATCTTGCGGTAATTTTCAATCTGCCGCTCTTCCTTGGAAATATATTCGATTTTCCCCAGTTTCGTGACCCCGTCGACCAGCATGGCGACCTTGGCCCCGAACATCTCCTTGATTTCGTCCAGCGTCGTGTCCGTGTCTTCCACCGTATCGTGCAGGAACGCGGCGCACAGCGTCTCATCGTCCATCTTCATCTGCGCCAGGATATACGCCACCTGGGTCGGATGAATGATGTACGGTTCTCCGGAACGCCGTTTCTGGTCCGCATGAACCCGGGCGGCAAATTCATAGGCCTTCTGGACCTTTGCCACCTGTTTCGGCGTCAAATACTCCGAGATGTATTTGATGAAATCTTCAATGCTGATGTTTTGATTCTCTGTAGAAGGCATCTTTCCCCATCCTCATCTCTGGCGCCGCAGGCTGTCCAGGCGCTGGCGCGTAATCCGCAGGCATGTGTAGTAGCCGTCCCGCCGTTCCATGCCCTCCTGCTGGGCTGCCCGGTACGTCGCCGAGCCGTCCAGGCTGCGGCGTTCCCGGGTACCGGGAACGAGTTCCGCCCCGTGGGCCCGGAAGAAATCCAGCTCCTCAAAAATAGCCAGATCTTTTTCCGTCAGCGCGACATGGTCCCGCCGCGCCGATTCCAGCAGCTGCGGAACCAGGCACACGGCCTGGGATTTCAGAGTTTTTTCTATATATCGGTATGCCAGGGACAAATGGTCCCGGTTTGGAAATTCCACGTCCAGTCGGTCCTGTACGGACTCGAATTCCTGCCAGTTGTACAACAGGGCCAGAATCCGTCCCGAACGGTCGTCCAGCGGGAACGCATCCGCCGTAAAGACCGGCACCTCCGGCAAATCATAGAACAGGACGACCCGCTCCTCGTCCCCGCACTTTTCGCCGTAGGTACGCACCGTCAGGTTGCCGTAGCCCGCAAAGGCGTCTGCCGACGTACTGCCGGGGTTGACAAACAGCGTAACCTGCGGCTCCGTCCGGAGAAATTCCCGGACGATGTCGTCCCGCTCCGCGCCCCGGTGGCGGAAGTCGAACACCGTCAGATCCTGCCGCACGGACAGCACTTGCAGGTTGACGCTCTCTTCCCCGCGGAACACATTGATCTTCGGCAGAAAAGCCACGTCGGCCGTCACATTGTTCGCCACCGCCGGCAGCAGCGGCCCGCCCTGCCACATGATGCTGGCGTAGGACGCGTCCCCGTGTGACGTGAAAAAGCGCAGGTGGTTCTGCTCCTTCCCGACGGCGCGGGGGCTATGGAGCACCGCGCCAGTCATGGCGAAGACCGGTGCCGGGTTCCCGTTGCCGAACGGTTCCAGCTCCCGCAGCTGGTGCAGCAGCGGCAGGTCCAGTACCTCGTCCGGGTCCCAGCAGATGTCAATGTTGATTTCCGCTTCAAAATCTTCCGGTTTGAGCCGCTCCGACACAGTGCGGCAAAAGTCCTCCCGGAACCGGTCTACGTTGGCTGTTTCCAGGGTGAGCCCCGCCGCCTGGCTGTGCCCGCCGAACTGGATCAGGTCGTCCCGGCAGTTCGCGATGGCATTGTACAGATCCAGTGGCGGAATGCTGCGGCACGAGCCCTTGGCTTTGTCGCCGTCGAGGCTCAGCAGGATGACCGGACGGTAGTACTTGTCCACCAGGCGGGACGCCACAATGCCGATGACACCGGCGTGCCACCCTTCTTTGGCCAGGACGATGGCCGGCCCGATTTCCCGCTGCGCGGCCAGCATGGCCTCCGCTTCCTCGAAAATCGTGCGGCTGATTTCCTGCCGCCGGGCGTTTTCCTGGTTCAATTCCTGGGCGATGGCCGCGGCCTGTTCCTCGTCGGAGGCTGTCAGCAGCTCCACGGCCCGCTGGGCGTGTTCCAGGCGGCCGACGGCATTCAGCCGCGGCGCCAGGATGAAGCCCACGTTCTCGGACGTAATATGTTCTGCAGGGCAGCCGCTCACTTCCATGAGCTTGCGCAGCCCCACGAGGTCTGTCGTTTCCATGGCCTTGAGTCCCCGCTGGACGAGGGTCCGGTTTTCATCCAGCAGCGGCACGATGTCCGCCACGGTTCCCAGGGCCGCCAGTTCCGTATGGCCCTCCCACAGGGGAGCCTCCGGATGCTTCAGTTTTTCCAGGGCCTGGCACAGCTTGAACGCCACGCCGACGCCGGACAGTCCCTTGAAAGGATACGGGCAGTCCCGCTGGTTCGGGTTGACGACGGCATAAGCCGGCGGCAGCTCTTCCGGCGGACGATGGTGGTCCGTAATGATAATGTCCATGCCGGCCGGTGCTTCCCGTACTTCCTTCGCGCCGCTGATGCCGCAGTCGACGGTAACCACCAGCGTCGTCCCTTCGCGGTAGAGCGTCTCCAGGGCCTCCGAATTGAGGCCGTAGCCCTCGCCCTGCCGCCGGGGAATGTACGTGCGTACCTTTGCCCCGCGTTCCTTCAAATACAGATAGAGCGTGGAGCTCGCCGTGATGCCGTCGACGTCGTAATCGCCGAAAATCGTCACGGACTCGCCCCGGTCCACGGCCTGCCAGACCCGTTCCGCCGCCTTTTTCAAGTCTTTCATTAAAAAGGGGTCGTAATACGGTTCGCGCTTGCCGTAGAGGAACTCGCGCATGGCGTCGGCCGTGTCCAGCCCGCGGTGCAGCAGGATGGCTGTCAGGACAGGCGAACGGTGCAGCTCTTCGGCCAGCGCGCGGGCCTTGTCCCTGTCGCAGGATTGGACCTGCCAATGCATGTATCGTTTCATAACAATCCGTCCTACAATCAATCCTTGTAATGATCCCGCAGCAGGGCAATTTCCTTCCGGTATCCGTCCAGATCATTGGGCGTTTCCAAAAAGAAAGGCAAGTGTTTGAGCTGCGGATGGTTCGTCACGGCCACCAGGGCGTCTAGGCCGATCTGGCCGGCGCCGATGCAGGCGTGGCGGTCTTTATGGCTGCCCAGCCCGTTCAGGCTGTCATTCAAATGGATGGCGCGGAGGCGGTCCAGGCCGATAACCCGGTCGAACTGCTCCAGAACACCGTCCAGGTCGTGGACGATGTCATACCCGCCGTCCCAGATATGGCACGTATCAAGGCACACACCCATCTTGTCCGACAGGCGGACCTTGTCCAGAATGGCCGCAAGCTCCTCAAAGGTGCGGCCCACTTCTGTCCCCTTCCCTGCCATGGTTTCCAGGAGCACCGTCGTCGTCTGCTCCGGCGTCAGAATGTCATTCAGCGTGTCGGCAATCTGCCGGATGCCTGTTTCCGCCCCCTGCTTCGTATGGCTGCCGGGATGGAAATTATATAACATGCCCGGCACATATTCCATGCGCTGCAGGTCGTCCGCCATGGTCTCCCGGGCGAATTCCCGCGTTTCCGGCCTGGCCGAGCACGGATTCAGCGTGTACGGCGCATGGGCCAGAATGACCGGAAAATGATGTTCTTTCAGCAAATCCATCAGCGCCGCCGCGTCGGCCGGATCAATGGCCTTGGCCTTGCTGCCGCGGGGATTGCGCGTGAAAAACTGAAAGACATCGGCCCCGATGGACAGGGCCGTCTTGCCCATGGCCAGAAAGCCATCGGACGAAGACAAGTGACAACCGATATGTAACATACAGGGATCCTCCCGCTGCTTCTCCTGGAAAGGTTTCTTTACCGGGGAAAATAGTGAAATGCATCAATACTTTACCAAGAAAAATGGTGAAACGTATTAATATAAAATTATATCACAACCGGGCCTATCCGAAAATAGCCGGATTGGGATTCCATGCGAAAAATGCCCGGACCGGCGTTCCGGTTCGGGCATTGCTTCCACCTGAAAGGTGGGAATGTTTGAAGTTGGTGCCGCTGGCCGGAGTCGAACCGGCACGTCTTTTAGGGACGGCAGATTTTGAGTCTGCTGCGTCTGCCAATTCCGCCACAGCGGCATGTAACGGTGTTATAGTAGCACAGAAATCGGTCTTTGTCAACGAACTTCCCCGACTTTACGACGCAGGCGCTGCCACAGGAAAAGCCCCACGACAAGCCCCAGGGCAGCGGTTGTCCACTGGGGAATGGCCATGACGATCATGAGCGTCTGCCGGATGGCATCGGGCAGGTGGAACAGCGTCGCAGCGAGACCCGTGCCGCTCCACAGCACGATGGCCTTCAGGATCGGCGGCAGGGCGTATTTCCACCCCGTCGCTTTGTGCAGGGACAGGCAGTACACCAGGTTCCCCACAAAGATGACCGGAATCAGGGGCCAGAAGGCCAGGTGTCCCTGCAGGTACGCAAAGACCGGCAGGAGCAGACACGAAACAGCCGTCAGCTTCAGGCTGCTGCTCCACACAGACAGGCACAGGCACAGATTGACTACCGTGCCGACAAGGAGCATGGAGGCAATCGGCGGCAGCGGCAGCAGCAGGCGGACCCACTGCACGATGGACGCAATTGCCAGCAGTACCGCCGCCCGCGCCAGATCCCGCGCCTGGCCGGTTTGTTTCCTCGTATTCACTACATCCTCCTCATTCCGCGTCGTTCTTCGGCTTCGTCGTTTCCGTGCGGATGTACTCCTCCAGAGCGTGCTGCAATTTCAGCGTCATGGCACCGGGTTTGCCGTCGCCAATGACCCGGCGGTCCAGCTTCGTGACCGGCATGATTTCGCAGCGCGGCCCGCAGAGAAACGCTTCTTCCGCCTTGAGGGCGAAGTCTTTCGTAAAGGCTTTCTGGATGACCTGCATGTCGAACTGCTTCGCCAGGACGTCCTTGATCAGGCTGCGTGTCAGGTTTTCGTGGACGTCCGCATCCGGCGCCGTCCAGAGCATTTCATCCTTTACCAGCATAAAGGCGGAGTCCGTCGCTTCTGTAATGCGGTCGCCCTTGACGAACAGGGCGTCGTAGCAGCGGCCTACGGCAGCCGTGTGCTTCGCCATGATTTCATCCAGCCGGTTCAGGACATTGAACTTGCGGTTCTGCTGCCGTTCGTCCGGCACGGTCATGAGGTTGACGCCTGCCGCCCGGCGGGACGCCAGGGCCTGCCGGTCCACCGGGACGATCTGCATGATCATCTGCGGGCGGCACTGCTCCGGAAAATCCAGTTCATACGGGCCGGCGCCGCGCGTAATCTGCGTGTAGATTTCCCCGTCCTGCAGTTCCGTGTACGACGCAAAATCCTCCAGCAGTTCCACCAGCTCGTCCACCGTGTTGACCACGGGGATGCGCAGCTGGACGACGTTCTGGAACAGGTTTTCCATGTGTTTTTCCGCGTCCAGGGGACGGCCGTTGTACACCGGCGTGACTTCAAACACGCCGTCCCCAAAGGTAAAGCCCCGGTCGAAGGGGCTGATCTGTGCCTTGTCTTTTTCTACGATAATGCCATTGACCATTACCAGATTGTCTTTCACGTGTCTTCCTCCCTTTTACCACTCGGCAGGAATGCCTTCGAATTTTCCTACATTCATCATGACCGACAGCATCGTGGCCAGCAGGGTCCCGTCTTCGTCGGTGATGCGGCTCTCAATGTCCATGGTCGTCCGCCCGTGGTGAGCCACCTTGCTCCGCACGTACAGCCGCGTTCCGGCCACCGCCCCGCGGACAAAATTCAGGGACGACATGACCGTCACCACCCGTTCTCCCATGGAAGCGCCTGTAACGCCCAGGACCGTATCGCCCAGGGCGGCCAGGAAATCGGCTCCGATATGGACACCATCTTCCGTGTGCAGGTCCGGGTCCGTCTTCATGCTGACCACGCAGTGGCCGCAATGGATTTCTTCCAGATAGACGGAGAAGCAATTGTTCATAAACCAATTGTGGGCGTACACTTCCCGGATCCGGGCGGCGCAATCCAAGTAATAGCCGGTCTTCGGGTCCCGGGCCACCCGCGTTGGGATCACAGGATCCTTCGGGTAGCGCTCCTTCTGTTTTTCCAGTACTTCCACGGCTTCTCCCCCTGTCTGCTTCCATCAATTTCGTAAAGTCATACGAATAAATTTTAGTCTGCCAAGACTTTTTTGTCAATTTATGTTAGAATAACAAGGCAATTTCTTAATAATTCTCCACAAAACTTTAGACAAAGTACGAATTGTCTGGATCCTGAAAGAAGATGTATGGTATGATTTTCCTTTCCCAATGTTCCGTCGTTCCGTCCTGTTCCGTTCCGCCGCTGCCTTCCCTGCCGGTCCGCTATGCCGACGACGGCCACGGCGACTACAACCGCAGTTACGACCAGGGGTATGACGGCTTCGACTATGCCGACTACTCCACGGACCGGGAGGACGACAACTTCCGCACGCGGCAGAAAAAGAAACGCAAAACCAAAAAAGAAATCATCGACGACATCCTGAACCGCTGGGATTGAATCGAAAAAGCCCCGGGGCCTGTACCAACGGAAACCCCGGGGTATTTTATATTTTGTCGTTATTTCATCGGAACACCCTGTGCAGCCCGGCTGAATTCGCAGCAGCCGATCTGGTCCTCGCCGAGCAGGCACGTATGCCGTTCACGGGCCACCAGCCTGGACACAAACGCATTAGCCGGATGGCGCAGGATGGCGTCCGGCGTATCGTACTGCTGCAGGGAGCCATGGTCCAGGACGAGGACCTTCGTTCCCAGTTTCAGGGCTTCCTGGATATCATGAGTTACAAAGAGGACGGTAATCTTCGTTTCCCGGTGGATGCGCAGGATTTCGTCCTGCAGGCTGGCACGCGTCAGTTCGTCCACGGCCCCGAACGGCTCATCCATCAAAAGGATTTTCGGCGACGCCGCCAGCGCCCTGGCAATCCCAACCCGCTGCTGCTGCCCGCCGGACAACTCGTCGGGATAACGCTCCTTAAAGGAAGGGGCAAGACCGACAATCTTCATCCACCGTGCCACGGCCTGCCCGATCTGTTCCTCGTCCTGGTGCGGCAGCAGCCGCGGGACGTAGGCAATGTTCTGTTCCACCGTCATATGCGGAAACAGGACACTTCCCTGGATGGCGTAGCCAATGGAACGCCGCAGCTGGACCGGATCCCGGTCCCGGATGTTCGTTCCTTCCACCAGAATGTCCCCTTTCGTGGGGGCAATCAGCGCATTCACCAGCCGGAGCGTCGTCGTCTTGCCGCCGCCGGACGAGCCGATGATGGTGACGAACTCGCCTTCCTCCACGGAAAAACTCAAATCCTGCAGCGCCGTATTGCCGTTGTACGTCTTCGTAACGTGCCTGAACTCTATTACCTTTCCACCCATGGTATTCTCCGTTTCCTACCGGGTCAGGCCGCGTTCCCGCAAGAACGCCGCAGCCACCGCCCGCGGTTCCTTTCCTTGTACTTCCACCTGATAATTCAAGCGGACCATGTCTTTATCCTGGATTTTTCCGGTCAGCTTTTGCAGGACATCCCGCAGTTCCGGGTACTTTTCCAGCACTTCAGAGCGCACGACGTTGCCGCAGACATAGGACGGAAAGAACTGCTTGTCATCCTGCAGTACCGTCCCGTCTGCCTCTGCCAGCCTTCCGTCTGTCGTAAAGATGGTCATCACGTCGATTTTCTTTTCCCGGAGAGCCTGGTATTTCAGCCCGATGTCCAAATCCATGGTTCTGCCGAAGGCCAGGCCGTACGTACGGCACAACGCCGGGTAGCCGTCGTCCCGTTCAAAGAAATCGTACTCCGCGCCGAACGTCAGGTTCGGCGCCACCCGCTGCAGGTCCGAATACGTCCGGAGATGGTACCGGTCCGCAATTTCCCTGCGCACCACGAGGCCGAAGGTGTTGTTGAATCCGTACATACCGGCCCAGGTCAGCCCTTTGGCACGGTACCCGGCCTGCAGCCGCTCAAACAAGGACTCCGAATAGACACCCTTTTCGTGCAGCACCATATTCCAGCCTGTTCCCGTGTATTCCGGGTACAGGTCGAACTGCCCGCTCTCCATCCCCGGTTCGATGTTGGAGGTCCCGCCGCCGACGCCCTGCGTCAGTTCCACGTGGAGATCCGTGTCCTGTTCCACCAGGATTTTCAGCATTTCGCCCAGGATGTACTGCTCCGTCATGGGCTTTGTAGCCACATGGAGCGTCCGGCCGGTGCCCGTCTTCGTGACGGCAAGGCCTGCCAGCACGCAGACCGTCAGCAGCAGTGCCACGAAACCAGCTGCCCGGCGGTGCCGTCTCCCCTGCTTTCCCCGGTTCCGCTGCCGTTGTTCGACCCTGCCCAGGACAAAATCCGCTGCCAGGGCCAGCAGCGCCGTCAGCAGGCTGCCTGCGACCGTCATGGCCGCATTGTTGGTCGTAATGCCGCGGTAGATGGCGACCCCCAGGCCGCCGGCCCCGATAAAGGAAGCAATCCCGGCCAGGGCGATGGTCATGGTGACCATGTTCCGGATACCGGACAGGATGACTGGCATGGCCAGGGGAAGCTTGACGCGGAACAACAGCTGCGCCCTCGTACTGCCCATGCCGAGTGCCGCCTCCTCGATGCGCGGATCCACGTGGGTCAGTCCCGTGTGGACCGCCCGCACCATGGGAAGCAGGGCGTAGATGGTCAGGGCGATGACGGCCGTTGCATTCCCGATTCCCGAGAAGGGAATCAGGAAACCCAGCATGGAGATGGAAGGAATCGTATAGACAAAATTGATCACTTCCAGGGTCCATTTCGCCGACTTCTTATATTCGCTGATCAGGATGCCGACGATGCTTCCCAGGATGACTGCCAGGACGATGGCCAGCAGCGAAATCGCCAGGTGCTCTACGAGCAGCCCGCCAAAAAATTCCCGCCGCGTCACCAGTAACTCCAAGATTGCCTGTATCATGTTCCGACTCCCGTTTATTTCTCCGTGTCTCCTTCTGCGCCGCGCCGCACGATGGCGTGCACGGGGCACTTTTCAAAGCAAAGGCCGCAATGCAGGCAGGCGTCCTGCCGGATGCGGTACGGTTCGCCTTTCTCGATGGCCTGCTGCGGACAATGGGCCCGGCAGGTACCGCAGCCGATGCAGCGGTCCGTGATGCAGAATCCCCGGACCGGTGCCTTGCTGCCGCCGAACCCGAAGTTTTCCCGGTGGATGGGCGTCGTTCCCAGGTCAAAGAATTCGAGGGTTCCCACTTCGATGGCAAACGCATCCAGAATAGACCGGGACTCTCCCGGATAGACGTCATTCATGGACGGGTTTTCCGTGAAAATCCGGTCCCGCCAGTACGCCTGGTCTTCCAGCTTCCGGACCGTGCCACGCAGGCGGATCATCTGCCACTTCCGGTTCAGGCCGCTGATGGCCACGTGCGGATTCGCTGTCAGCTGCCGGTAGAAATCCTTCCCCCGGGCCGTGCAGAACACAAGCCGGTCTTTCTCCACAAGCATGACATCAATGATCCGGTTGTGCGGAAACCCCTCTGCATCCACCGTGGCAAACGAAACATCCCGGATGTCCCGGAGCATCTGCAAGCAATCCTGTGCGTTCATATTGTTTTTCCTCCTGTTTCACATCGGCAGACGGAATGGCCGCAGCCCGGTGCATCCGGTTCGTCCTCCGTTCTTTTCCGTTTCTTGTTGTAATATATCATATTACATCTAAGATGTCAATAGTTTTATTACATCAATGATCCAAAAAAAGAGGAGACCTGCGTCTCCTCTTTCCGTTTCACTTTACTTTGCATGCTTCGCCTGCTGCTGGGCCCGGATCATAGGCTTGATGCCGCCGCTTTCCAGGATATGCATGATGTAATCCGAAAACGGGTCGGCCTGGATTTCCTGCTGCGTCGTTTCGTTCCGGATTTTTCCCGTCCGGATGTTCACGCGGAGCACGTCCCCTTCCCGGGCGAATTCATGGATGCCCTTGCACGTAATGACCGGCAGTCCCAGGTTGATGGCGTTCCGGTAGAAGATCCGGCCGAAGGACTCGGCGAGGACGGCAGCCACGCCGATGCTCTTCAGTGTAATGGCCGCATGCTCCCGGGAGGAGCCGCAGCCGAAATTCGTGGAGGCGACAATCAGGTCCCCTTCCCTAAACTTTTTCGTAAACTCCGGGTCGGCGCCGTACATGGCGTACTGCCGGATTTCTTCCGGCTCCGTGTATTCCAGAAACCGTCCCGGGTAAATCTGGTCCGTGTCGATATTTTTCCCAAAGGCAAATACTTTTCCTTCCACAATCTCTTTCATGATGCTGTTCCTCCGCTCCCCGACTCATTCCCGCTCCATGCCTTCCACGTACGGCGTGGGATCCGTAATTTGTCCGTGGAGTGCCGACGCAGCGACAGCCGCCGGCGAGGCCAGGAAGATCTGCGCGTCCGTGGCGCCCATGCGCCCGGGGAAATTGCGGTTCGTCGAGCTGATGCATGTCTCCCCGCCGGTCAGCAGTCCCTGGTGCACACCCAGGCAGGCGGCGCAGCCTGGTGCCGTAATGCAGGCGCCCGCTTCCATCAATGCCTGGATGTAGCCCCGGTTCATGGCCTCTTCCATGACTTTCTTGGACGCAGGCACGACGATCATCCGCGTGTCCTTAGGAATGTGCTTTCCCCGCAGGATTTCCGCCGCCACGGCAATATCCGGCAGCCGGCCGCCCGTGCAGGAGCCCAGGTACGCTTCCTGAATCTTCGTTCCCGCATACTGCGCCAGGTCGTATACGTTGTCCACGCTGGAAGGCGCGGACACCTGGGGCTTCAGGTCCGTCACGTCGAACGTCAGGTCTTCCGCATACTCGTAGCCCGGGTCGGTCTCGTAAATCGTATAATCTTTGATATTCTTGTCCCGCAGGTACGCCAGGGTCACTTCGTCCGGCTGGATGTAGCTCGTCTTGCAGCCCATCTCCGTCGACAGGTTGCACATACACATCCGTTCCGAAAGGCTCAGCTGCGACACGACGGGCCCGGCGAATTCCACCGCCCGGTACACGTTGTAGTCGGCGCCCAGCTTCCCGATGATATGGAGAATGACATCCTTGGCGTACACGCCCGGCTGCAGCGTGCCTGTGATGGTGATGCGGACGATTTCCGGCACCTTGAACCAGAGTTTTCCCGTAATCAGGATGGTCGCCAGGTCCGTAGCGCCCACGCCCGTCCCGAAGGCACCGAAAGCGCCGTGCGTGGTCGTGTGCGAATCGGTCACCACCACAATCTGGCCCGGATGGACCAGCCCTTTGTCCGCCAGCAGCTGGTGGCACACGCCCTGGTCGATGTCAAACAGCTTTGCAATGCCCTGCTCCCGGCAGAACTGGCGGAACTCCTTGTGGTTCTGCGCCTGCCGGATGGTCGCACACGGTGCGTAGTGGTCGAAAAAGAGCACGACCTTGTCGGGATCCCAGACCTTGTCCCCGTCCATCTCGTAAAACGATTTCACCGTCTGGAGATACAGGTCGTTGATGCCAGCCAGGTCCACGTCGCAATTGACGATTTCCCCGGTCCGCACCTCGCTCTGATGGGCTTTGAAGGCCAACAGTTTCTCAATGGCATGCATATCGTTTCCCCTCTTTCTTTTCTCACGCAATCCGCGCCAGATTTCCGGATCCTTTCAAATCCGGCCGGCGGATACATCCTCCAGGAAGGAGGTCAATTTCGACAGGACGACGCCGGGCTGTTCCTCCGGCACAAAGTGCCCGCACTTGGGAATGCCGTACGCCTGCAGGCGGTGGGAATATTTTTCCCAGCCGGCTTTCACGTCCCACAGATGGCCCACGACGCCGTCGGCGCCCCACAACACGAGCAGGGGCACGTCGATCTGCTTGTGCAAGGCCACGTCCTGCTTGTCGTACTCCCGGTCGATGCCCGCGCTGGCCCGGTAATCTTCGGCAATGCCGTGGATCGTTCCCGTCGCGGCGAAGCAGCGTGTATACTCCTGCAGCACCTCTTCGGGGAAATTCTCCCGCGCCGCCGGGCCGATCTTCAAGTTCAGGTTGTAGTGGATAAAGTAATCGGGATCGGCGGCCAGCAGCCGTTCCGGGAACCCGTTCCCCTGGATGTAGAAGAACCAGTGCCAGTATTTCGTGGCGAACTCTTCATTGGTATCGGCGTACATGTCGTACGTGGGAAGGATGTCCATCAATGTGCAGGACCACACCGTTTCCGGCGCGTCCAGCACCAGCCGGTGCAGCACCCGGGCGCCGCGGTCGTGCCCCGCCGCGTGGAATTTCTGAAACCCGAAATGGACCATGACGCGGATCATGTCCTGCGCCATGACGCGCTTGCTGTAATTGGAATGATCCGGCAGGCCCACGGGCTTGCTGCTGTCGCCGTAGCCCCGCATGTCCGCCAGCACGACGAAATACTTCTCCGCCAGCTGTTCCGCCATAAAGCGCCAGATCAAATGCGTTTCCGGGTGGCCGTGCAGCAGCAGCAGGGCTTCCTTCCCCTGCCCGCCGGCCAGTGCGTTGATGGAGACACCGTCTCCCACGTCTACCATTTCCTGCTTGAAATGGGGAAAATATTTCCGGTCCATTGCCGTTTCCATGGCACATCCTCCTTCCGAACCGATTCTTTCTTCTCTACCTGTATTATGGACGAAATACGGCCCCGTTGTAAAATACAAGTATTTAATATATTTATAGTTTTATACTATAGTTTTCGGTTATAATAAAAAGAAAGCAATCACACCCGGAACGCAGCAGGAGGATACCATGAACCTGACACAGTTACGCTATTTCTACGAAGTCTGCCGCTGGCAGAACATCTCCAAAGCGGCCATCAGCCTGCATGTCTCCCAGCCGACCATCTCGCTGTCCATGCAGGATCTGGAAGAAAAGACAGGCCTCAACCTGCTCCGCCGCGAAGGCCGGCGCATCGAAATCACGGAAGACGGCATGGCCCTGTACCGGCGCATCCTGCCCATTCTGACCAACATGGACGAGCTGGAAAAGACGATCCGCGAATTGTCGCAGAGCAAAAACCACATCCGCATCGCCGTACCGCTGCAGATCGGCGCCACGCTCCTGCCGGCCCTCCTGGGACAGTTCCGCCGGGAGCATCCGGAAATCTCCCTGGAAATTTCCGAATCGGGCGGCATCGACGCCCTCCGCATGGTCCAGAACGAAGAGCTGGACCTGGCCATTACCAACTACGACGCGTCCTACAGCAGCGAACTGGAATACCTTCCCGTCCGGCAGGTGGAAGTGTGCTTCGCCACCTATCCGTCCCACCCGCTGGCGGGCCGCGTATCCGTCACGTGGGAACAGATTGCGGCGGAACCGCTGGTACTCCTCAACGGGGGCTTCTTCGTGAACGCCTTGATTGACAAAGCCTTCACGGAGCGGAACCTGCAGCCCCACGTCCTGCTGTACACGCCGCAGCTCCACACCGTGAAGAACCTGGTCTGGAACAGGACTGCTTCCACGGTCCTGACGCGGCAGGCCATCCTGCCCCGCGACGACATCGTCCTCGTTCCCCTGGATCCGCCGTCGTTCATCACGTCGGGCATCGTCGTGAAACAAGGACACCAGTTGTACCGGGACGAACGGACCCTCATCCGTTTTGTCAAACAGAACTTTTCCCACGCCTGACACCGGTCCCGCCGCCAGGCACAAAAAAAGACCCCGGATTGCTCCGGGGTCTTTTGTTTTGTGTGAGAAACAGTGCTTACGCTCAGTCTTCCACGACGGAGGCACAGCGTGCGCACAAGGTCGGATGCTTCGGATCCTGGCCCACCGTTTCCGAGTAAGTCCAGCAGCGTTCGCACTTGTGGCCGTTGGCCGGCTTGACGACGACTTTCAGGTCTTCGCGGCCTGTTTCTTCGCCGGCAGCCGTATCTTCCACCAGGGAGGCCTGCGACACGATCAGCAGCATCGCCAGATCCTTTTCCACGGACCGCAGCAGCTGCAGGGCTTCGCCCGTCGCATGCAGTTCTACCTGCGCCTCCAGGGAGTTGCCGATGTCCTTGGCACGACGGTGTACTTCGAGGACTTTCGTCACTTCGCCGCGGAGGGCAATGAACTTCGCCCACTTTTCTTCCTTGGCTTCGTCGATGTATTCTTCCTTCGTTTCCGGCCACGGTACCATCTGCACCGATTCGGGGGCGCCGGCCGGTTTGCGCATGTGCTGCCATACTTCTTCCATGGTGAAGCTCAGCACCGGCATGAGCATGACCACCAGGTCGTACAGGATTTCGTACATGGCGGTCTGGGCGCTGCGGCGCTCTTTGCTGTCGGCCTTGCTGGCGTACAGGCGGTCCTTGATGATATCCAGGTAGAAGCTGGACATCTCAACGGCGCAGAAGTTATGCACCGCATGGGACATGACGTGGAAATCGTAGGCATCGTACGCGGCCTTGACTTCCTTCTTCAGGGACTGGAGGCGCATCAGGGCCCACTGGTCCAGTTCCGTCATTTCCTCGAACGGCACTTTGTCCTTGTCGTGGTCGAAATCGTACGTGTTGCCCAGGATGTAGCGGATGGTGTTGCGGATCTTGCGGTACTGTTCCGCCAGCTGTTTCAGGATCACGTCGGAAATGCGGATATCCTGCTTGTAGTCCGACGAAGCAGCCCACAGGCGGATAATGTCGGCGCCGTACCGTTTGATGACGTCACGCGGATCGATGCCGTTGCCCAGGGACTTGGACATCTTGCGTCCTTCGCCATCGACGACGTAGCCGTGGGTCAGGACGGAACGGTACGGGGCATGGCCCGTAACGGCGACGGACGTCAGCAGGGACGACTGGAACCAGCCGCGGTGCTGGTCGCTGCCTTCCAGGTACATGTCGGCCGGCCATTTCAGTTCCGGACGCTTGCGCAGGACGCCCATGTGGCTGGAACCGGAATCGAACCATACGTCCATGATGTCCTTTTCCTTGCGGAAATGGGTGCCGCCGCACTTGGGGCACTTCGTGCCTTCCGGCAGCAGTTCCTCTGCCGTATGGGCCCACCAGGCGTCGCTGCCCTCTTTTTCGAAGATGGACGCCACTTTGTCAATGGTCGCTTCGTTGACCAGCGGTTCACCGCAGTCTTCGCAGTAGAAAATCGGAATGGGAACGCCCCAGACACGCTGCCGGCTGATGCACCAGTCATGGCGGTCTGCCACCATGTTGTGGATGCGCGATTCACCCCAGGACGGAATCCACTGGACTTCGTCGTGGATGGCGCGCAGAGCGGCGTCGCGGAACCCGTCGACAGATGCGAACCACTGTTCCGTCGCGCGGTAGATGATGGGGTTCTTGCAGCGCCAGCAATGGGCGTACTGATGGTGGATGTTCTTCTTGCCGAGGAGCATGCCCAGCTCGGCCAGGTATTTCAGGATCGGCACGTTGGCGTCAAAGACGAACATGCCCTTGAAGCGTTCGCCCGCTTCGGCCGTCAGCTTGCCCTGTTCGTCGACGGGGCAGACAATCGGCACGTTGTATTTCAGGCAGGTCAGATAGTCGACGTCGCCGTGGCCGCCAGCCGTATGGACGCAGCCGGTACCGGTTTCCAGGTCGACGTAGTCTGCCAGGCAGATGAGGGATTTCCGATGGTTATATTCGGGGAACGGATGCTCGCATTCGCCGTATTCCATTTCACGGCCTTTGACGGTGCCGAGCACTTTGCCGAAGGTCAGACCGCATTCGGAGGCCACATGGTCCACCAGGTCGGACGCGATGAACAGAACTTCGTCGCCGTTTTCCACGAAGGAATACTCGAAGTCCGGATTCAGGGTGACGGCCATGTTGGCCGGAATGGTCCAGGGCGTGGTCGTCCAGATGACGACGTAGACCGGACGGCCGTTGGCACCGGCCGGCGTCTTGCCGTTGTCCTTGACCAGCGGGAATTTCACGAAGATGGTCGGCGTCTTCTGGTCGGCATATTCGATTTCCGCTTCGGCCAGGGCCGTTTCGCAATGGGGGCACCAGTACACCGGCTTCAGGCCTTTGTAGATGTAACCCTTGTTGGCCATGGTGCCGAACACGCGGATCTGTTCCGCTTCAAAGGAATGACGCAGGGTCAGGTACGGATTGTCCCAGTCGCCGAGCACGCCCAGGCGCTTGAACTCCTCGCGCTGGACATCGATGTACTTATGGGCATAGTCGTTGCACTTGCTGCGCAGTTCCAGGGCGGTCATGCTGTGGCGGTCCACGCCCATGGCGCTCAGGCAGGCATGTTCAATGGGCATGCCGTGCGTATCCCAGCCGGGAACATAGGGCGTATCGTAGCCCAGGGAATATTTGTATTTGATGATGATATCTTTCAGAACCTTGTTCAGGGCCGTGCCCATGTGGATACCGCCGTTGGCATACGGAGGGCCGTCGTGGAGGACCCACTTCGTATGGCCTTCATGCAGCTTCTGTTTCTTTTCGTAAATCTGGTTCGTATACCACCAGTCCAGATATTTCGGTTCCGCTTTCGGCAGGCCCGCCCGCATGGGGAAATCCGTCTGCGGCAGGTTCAACGTCTTGCTGTAATCCATTGTTCTTCCTCCTGTAATCCTTTCGTTTCCAGCAAAAAAATAAAGCCCCGACCCGCAAAGGGACGAGACTCGCTATACCCGTGGTACCACCCTCATGACGGCCTGCGGCCGCCACTCCTTCAGCACAATAACGTGCGCCGCTCCGTCCGCACCTACTCGCCGTGCCTGCACGGGTTTCAGCCGGAAGCTCCGAAGTGATCTTCCTCCGCTGCCGCTACCGTCCGGGCTTCCACCCTCCCCGGCTCGCTTTGCCGCTGCAACGGGCTACTGTCTTCGTCATCGCTGTTTACACTATGGGTCAAGAACTTGTTAACGGTGATTATTGTACTACTTTTGCCGTACGGCGTCAACACTGCCGTACTTGAAATCAAACACGCCGTATCCGTCCTGGTGCAGGTGGGACAGATCGTTCAGCAGGAACACGGCATGCTCGTTCCATTTGTTGATGCCCAGCACGGTCACGCTGGACGGCAGAATGTCGACAGAAAAGCCCAGCCGGTTCACGTCGGCAATGTCCAGGCCCATCCAGTGGAAAATAATGTTCTGGATGGTGCCCTTGTGGGATACGATCAGCAGGTTCTCCTTTTCCAGGGAGATGCCCTGTTTCTGAAAGCCCGCAATGGTCCGCTGGAAAAAGCCCCGCCGCGTCTCCCCGCCGGGATAATTGCGGTGGTCCAGCTCCCGCAGGGACGACGGCGGATTGTACAGCAGGCGGGCTTCACTCTCCGTTTTGCCCGCCGCGGCGCCGTTGTTCTTTTCCCGTAAAAACGCATAGGTTTCCACGGGACCGAGGTGCAGGACGTCCGCAAAGATGCGCGCCGACTCCCTGGCCCGCTTCAGGTCACTGCTGAGGATCCGCAGCGGTACGTTCCGCGTGCGGAAATCCCCGGCCAGCCGCTCTGCCGCCTTGCGGATCTGCTCTTTGCCGCGGTCTGTCAGATCCGAATCCGTCCAGCCGCCGGTCAAATGCTCCGTGTGGTGTGTCGCCTCTCCGTGCCGTACTAAAATAATCATCTTGCCATCCTGGCGCGCCGCGTTATTCAGCAGAGTCCGCCGCGCCTGCTCCTTTCTCGTCTGCTGCCGGTGCAGGTGCTGCCGCATCTGCCGCTGCGGGGGTATCCGCCTGCTGGGCGGCCTGTTCCCCGGCTTTCTTGTCCGCGTCCTGCTGTGCGGCCTGAACCGGCTGCACGGCCGCGCCAGGCTGCCGCATCAGGTTCATTTTGCGCGTGACAATGTCCTGGGCTTCCTTTTCCACATTCAGGTCGTCGTAATAGGATATCTGCGTCGACAGGATACTCTGCATCTGCTTGCGGTGGGCAATGGCGTTGTCCAGCATCTTCTGGTACACGTCCATGGCCGCGCCGGCCTTCGTCTCTGCTTCCTGCAGCATGTTATGGCAGCGCTGCCGGTAATCCTGGAGCATGCCCTGGCTCTGCTCGGCCGCCTTGTTCAGCACATCCTGGGCCTTGCGGTTCGCCTCGTCCAGCGTGTCCTGGGCCTGTTTCTGGGCCGAAGCCACGATGGAATGGGCTTCCTTCGACGCCGAAGCCACCATGTCCTGGGACTGCTTCTGTGCCGACGAAATCATGCCCTGGGTCTGGGCATTGGCCTGGTTGATCATCTGCTGTGCCTTGTGGTTCGCGTCCGCCACGACCTGGTTCGCGTGGGACGTCGATTCCGCCTGCAGCGCGCTCGCCTGCTCCCGCGCCTGCGCCAGCATCGACCGCGACTTTTCGTCGGCAGACACCTTCAGCTTGGCCGCCTCAATCTCGGCGGCACTCTTCATTTTTTCCACAAACGCCTTGGCGTCTTCCCGTGCGCGGGTCGCCGTATTCTGTGTATCCTTGAGCAGATTGGCCGAATACAGGTCCGCCTCGTCGCGCTTGGACTTGTCGTATTTATCGGCGTCGGTGCGTACCTTGGCGGCATAGTCGTCGGCGCCGTTCCGTACATCCGACGCGTACTTATCCGCCGCGTTGCGGATTTCCTTGACCTTCTGCTCCGCTTCCTGTGTCAGCCTGGCGCAGTACGTCGACGTTTCCTCCCGCTGCTTGCGGCATTCCACTTCCACGGACTGGGCCATGACGCTGGCCTTCTGTTCACTGCTCTTTTTCACCTCGTCCGCCGTTTCCTGGGCGACAGCGAGGGTATTCTGCATGGTTCCTTCCATGCGCTGGTAATACTCCAGCTTGCTGCTGACCCGTTCCACCGTGTCCTTCAACTCGGCGTTGTCCTGGTACAGCCGCTCGTAATCCTTGGCAACCTGGGCGATGAACTCGTTCACTTCGTTCGGATCATAGCCGCGGAAGCCCTTGGAGAAGACCTTCCCTTTCAATTCCAACGGTGTCAACATGCCTGCTTCCTCCTTAGATGTATCGCTTCAACGTGATGCTGAAGCGGCCCTTTTTGGTGGTTCCCCGGACTTCCGCCAATTCCACCCGGCCGCGGCCGCGGAAGGAAAGGACATCTCCTTCTTCCACCGCCTGGGCGGCGTTTTTCGCTTCTTTCCAGTTGATTTTCACATTCTGGCTCTTGATTTCTTCGGCCATGCGGGACCGGCTCGTGCCATACCCCGCTGCGGCAACGGCGTCCAGCCGCAGGGCCGCCACGGTAGCGTGGATTTCCTTGACCTTTTCTTCCCGCACCTTCAGTTCTGACCGCTCCAGCGGCGTGACGGTCACATTGGCCGCGCCGATTTCCGTCAGATTGCTTTCCAGATAATTGCTGAAGGTCTTGTCCACGACCAGCTGCGCCCCTTCCGGGACGAGGACGATGTCGCCCAGGATTTCCCGGCGGCAGCCCATGCCCATGAACGCGCCCAGCACATCGCGGTGTCCCAGATTGTAGTAGCGCTTGTCCCACGACACGAGATACGCGGCAATGCCGAAATCAGGCACGCCGTGGAACCCGTCCGACACAAAGGCCGCCTTGACGCGCTCCGCATGGGGAAACCCGCCGTCGGTGACGAGCTCGATGTCGGGGAAATTCGCCGCCACGATCTTCGCCGTGTTCTGTTCGTGCGGGTCGAGGAACTCCGTGACGCGGAACGTGTTCGAACGGTTCGCCCGTTCCGCCAGGTCGATCAGCTTGGCTGCCAGTTCTTCGTCGCCTGTACCCTTGAAGTATTTCAGTATTTTATCCCGTTCTGCCATTACTTGTTTCCCTTCAGCTGTTCACTGCGGTCCAGCACCGCCTGGACGGCGTCGTACATGGCGCCGCGCACGCCGTGGTTCTCCAGGGCGTGGATGCCCGCAATGGTCGTGCCGCCGGGGCTCGTCACCTGGTCCCGCAGGACGTCCGGATGGAGTCCCGTTTCCAGGACCATGCGGCCGGAGCCTGCAAAGGTCTGGGCGGCCAGCTTGATGGCCGTGGCACGAGGCAGTCCTGCCATGACGCCGGCATCCGCCAGGGCGTCGATCAGGATGTACACATAACCCGGTCCGCAGCCGGAGACAGCCGTAACCGCTTCGATGTCCTTTTCCTGCAGGACGACCACTTCGCCACAGGCTCCGAAGATGGTTTTCGCGTCTTCCAGGGCCGCCGCCGGTACGCCTTCGCCCGGTGCGATGGCAGTCATGCCGGCACCGACGGCCAGCGGCGTGTTGGGCATGGTCCGGATGATGGCGTGGCCCGGGAAAATCCCGGCCAGGCGCGCAATGGGAACAGAGCCCATAATCGACAGGACGACGGCATGGGCCGGCAGAGCGGCTGCCACGTCCGGTGTCAGGGCGTCGTCCACCATCTGCGGCTTCACGGCCAGCAGGACCATGTCCGCATCGCGCACGGCCGCCACGTTATCGATCAGGGCCGTCACGCCATAGGTGTTGTGCAGGTAGTCGGCCCGTTCCTGCCGGTGTGCCCCGACGGAAATCGAAGCTGCCGGCAGCAGGCCTGCTGCCACGACGCCTTTCAGAATCGCTTCGCCCATGGCGCCGCCGCCGATGAGCGCTAATTTTTTCAACTGCAACTGCTGTGCCATCTTGCTCACTCCCGGTCCATTCCGTACAGTTCCGCTTCCGCATCCACATTCACATTGTGCGGTGCGCAGACGAGGATATTCGGCCCGATGCTGCGGATCGTTCCGTGCAGGGCGTAGACCGTGCCCGTCACGAAATCCGTGATCCGCTGCCGCACCGGCATATCCGTGTTTTCAAAATTGACGACGACCGGCTGGTCCTTGGCCAGGCAGTCGGCGATATGCTGGCAGTCGTCGAATCCTTCCGGTTCCAGGACGACCACGCGGATGTCCGTCATGGCCTTCATCTGAATCAGGTTGGTATCGGCTTTCTTCTTGCTGCGGCGGAAGAAGGATTTCTTTTCCTTCCCTTCCGGTTCTTCTGCAGCGGAAGCGCTGCTCTTGCGCACGGCCGGTGCCGAAGCCTTCTGTGCAGGCTGCTCGGCTTCTTCCTCCGGCGTCAAATCCATTTCTTCGTCTTCGTCCGGATCGTACAAGCCCAGTGCGTCGGAAATACGGTCCAAAATACGTTTCTTCGCCATCTTTTTTTACCTCCGCTGCATGCGTTTTGCTAAATTTCTCCGCGGCCGCCGTGGCAGGCCGGACGGTTGTTTCCTTAATAATTGCGCAGATTGTAATCCCGCGGGCCGAACAACGCCGTCCCAACGCGGATCATGTTGGCCCCTTCCTCAATGGCCAGGGGATAATCCGAGGTCATGCCCATGGAGAGGCAGTCGATGCCGGGCCGCTGCGCCTTGAGGGTGCAAAAGTAGTGGTATCCTCCGTGGAAGACCCGCCGGATCAGGGCTTCGTCGTCTGTAGCCGGCGCAATCACCATGATGCCCCGGACGGACAGGTTGGCAAACTGGTCCAGCTGCGGTACGGCGGCTTCGTAGTCTTCCGGCGCAAAGCCCGTTTTCTGGGGCTCACGCGCCACGTTGATCTGCAGCAGGATGTCCTGCTTCTTGCCGGCCTTGCCCGCTTCCTTGTCCAGGGATTCCAGCAGTTCCAGGCTGTCGACAGATTCAATCAAGTCGAAGAGAGCGACGGCTTTCTTCACTTTGTTGCCCTGCAGGTGTCCGATCAGGTGCCAGGTTCCCGTGTGTCCCAGGAGTTCCTGTTTCGCCTTAGCTTCCTGGACCCGGTTTTCTCCGATGTTGGAAACCCCCAGGGCCTGGATGGCCGGAATGACTTCGGGCGGATGGTTCTTCGTCACGGCGACAAGGGTCACCGCCGTGCCCGTTTCCATCGGTCCGGTACGGTGCTGCAAGGCCTCGGCGATGCGGTTCCGCACCTGCGTAAGATTGTCTGCCAGCATAGGCTCCACTTCCTTTGTCATATCTCTGTTATTTTACTCTATCTCTCTGTATTTTGCAAAACCGGACGGCACAGGCAGACGCCCATGCGGCCGGTCTTCCCCTGCTCGTACCGGTAGGAGCAGAACAGCTCGTGGTTGCATTCCGTGCAGACGCGGGCCACGGCAATATGGTCCGCCGGCACGCCGGCCAGCCGGAGCTGGGTTTCGTTGATGCCCCATAAATCCAACTGGTAATGACCCTTGCCGTGGGGCTGGAAAAAGCGGGCATACGCCGGCATCTGCTTCCGCACGGATTCGTCCACTTCATAGCAGCACGGCCCGATGGACGGTCCGATGGACGCCAGCAGGTTGCCGGGCTGGACGCCGAAATGTTCCGTCATGGCCGCCACGGTCTTTTTGGCAATTTCCGCCGCCGTGCCGCGCCATCCCGCATGGGCCAGGCCGATGGTTCCCGTCACGGGGTCCGCCAGCAGCACGGGCGTGCAGTCGGCGTAGAACAGCAGCAGGGGCACATTGGGCAGGCACGTAATCAGCGCGTCCGTGCCCTCGATGGTTCCCTGCCAGGGCGTCCCGTCCGGGGACGTGGCGTCTTCCAGCGAAAAGGCACCGCTGCCGGCGTCGGTCTCCGTCACGACGGCGACACGGGACCCGTGGACCTGGGCGCACGTGGTGAACATGGCCGGATCCACGCCGATGGCCTCGGCAAAGCGGAGGCGGTTGTTCCGCACCAGATCCGGGTCATCCCCCACATGAAGGGCCAGGTTCAGCATCCCCGGCACGAGCGCGCTGTCGCCGTGCAGGCGGCAGGAACACGCCGACAGGAAACCCGCTTCCGTCAGCGCCGGAAAGGTTCCCCACCAGAGTCCGTTTTTTTGTTTCAATACGAACGAATCCGCCATCGTTACGCTTCCTTTCCAACCGTACGGTCCGAATCCTGTCCGTCCATTGCTTCCGTGCAGACGCCGCAGCGGCGGCATCCGTCGAAGCAGGGCGGTGTAAACGCCCCGGCGTCGGAACGCTTCCGCTCCTGTGCCAGGTACTGCTCCCGCACGCCCATATCGAGATGCCCCCACGGCAGGGGCGCCCCGACGTCATAGGCGGCGCCGGCCAGTTCCTGTTCGTCCAGTCCGGCCGCGGCCAGAGCGTCGCGGAAGGAAATTCCTTCGTCCAGGCAGCGGCGCAGCACGGCGCCGAGCCGCCGTGTCCCGCGGGACAGGACGGCCTGCTGGACCGATTCTCTCAACGATTCCGTCAGGAGACGGATGCGCCGGTCCTTGCGGAACCCGGCCTGCAGCATCTTGATGCGTTTCTTTAACGTGGGAACCGGCGTCATGGGGCTCCACTGGTACGGCGTGAACGGCTTCGGGATGAAGGGGTTCACGGACAGGACGAGGTCGCCCTTGTGGCCCAGTTCGTCCATGCGGGCCCGCACGCGGTGCACCAGCCGGATCATTTCTTCGATGTCTTCGTCTTCCTCGCCGGGCAGGCCGATCATAAAGTACAGCTTAATGTTGGGCATACCCGCTTCGGCAGCGTATTCCATGGCTTCGTAAATGTGTTCTTCCGTAATGCCCTTGTTGATGGCGGCGCGCATCTTCGCGCTGCCCGCCTCGGGCGCCACCGTCATGGTCCGCTGGCCGCATGCCGCCAGGGCCTGCACCAGCTGCAGCGACAGGGCGTCGGCTCGCAGGGACGCACAGGAAAAAGGAATATGCTCCGCCACGAGGCGTACCGTCAGCCGGTCCATGTCCGGATAGTCCGACACGGCGGCCCCCATGAGACCGACCTTGGCGGTCTGCGCCGGCCGGCCTTCGATATCGCGCCACAGGGCGTCGAACTGCCGGTTCCGCGGTTTCCGGAAACAATAACCGGCCATGCAGAAACGGCAATGGCGGCCGCAGCCGCGCGCCACTTCGACGATGTACATATTGGCGAACTCCGTCAGGGGCGACACGATAGCCGACGTATGAGGATACTGTTCCAGGTCCTTCACCCACTGGCGGGCAATAGTCCGCGGCACGCCCGGCGCCGCCGTCATGCCCGTAAAGCGCCCCTCTTCGTTGTACTGCGGCGTATAAAAAGCGGGCACGTAAATACCCGGCAGATTGGCCGCGGCCCGGAGTTTATCCTGCCGGCTCCGGCCGTCGAACCGCATCCGTTCCAGCAGGTCCAGCAGGCGTGGCAGGGTCTCCTCCCCTTCGCCGATGACAAAGCAGTCGACGAAATCGGCCAGCGGTTCCGGGTTGAACGTCGCACAGGGGCCGCCGACGATGACGAAGGGATCCTGCTCTCCCCGTTCCGCCGCCGTCAGCACGATGCGTCCCAGCCGCAGTTCTTCCAGGAGATGGACATAGTCCAGTTCGAAGCACATGGTGGCGCAGATGTAAGGAAATTCCGTCAGAGGCCGCTGGTTTTCCACGGACAGGAGCGGGGTTTTGGTCTTGACATACTCCGGCAGTTCCTTCCGTCCCGGCAGGAAACAGCGTTCCACGGCCCAGCCGTGCCGGTCCAGCACCTGGTACAAAATATGGAGGCCCAGGTTGGACATGCCCAGATGGTACGTGTTGGGGTATAAAAAAGCTACCGGGGTGCGCTGCCCCGGTGCATAAATCATTGTTCCCGTTTCTTTGGCCAGCAGGTCTTTCAGTTCCTTGCGCAGATTCCAGCTCAAGCTTTGTTCCTCATTTCTCCTGCAACTTTGCTTCCAGCATGTCCACCACTGTCTTCAGGACCTTCAGGCGGGCATAGAGCTTGTCTTCGGCTTCCACCACGATCCACGGAGCCCAGGGCGTATTCGTCCGACCCAGCATCTCGTTGACCGCGTCTTCATATTGCGGCCATTTGGCGCGGTTGCGCCAGTCTTCGTCCGTAATCTTCCAGACCTTTTCGGGATTGTCTTCCCGGTCCTTGAAGCGGCGGGCCTGTTCGTCCTGGTCGATCTGGAGCCAGAACTTGGCGATAACCGTGTTGGCCTCGGACCACTGCCGTTCCGTTTCGTTGATTTCGTCGTAGGCGCGGCGCCAGTCCACGTCCGGCGTCAGTTTCTCGATGCGTTCCACCATGACCCGGCCGTACCACGTGCGGTCGAACAGCGCAATGGAGCCCGGTTCGGGGTAGTTGATCCAGAACCGCCACAGATAATGGTACATGCGCTCCACCACGTTCGGTGCGGAATACGGATGGACGGCGAAGCCCATGGGATCCAGAGCTGCCGTGACACGGCGGATGGTACCGCCCTTGCCGGCGGCATCCCAGCCCTCGAACGCGAGGATGGTCGATACGTGCTTGCGGAACGCTTCCACCTGCAGGACCTTGAGGCGGGACTGGTATTCCTTCAGTTTCTTCTTGTATTCTTCCTTCGTCACAGACTTCGACAAGTCGATGGTCTTGAGGATGTCGAATTTCTTGTTGCTGTCGCTGATGTTAGTGGACGGCTGCGGATGCTTCTTGCTTTCCGTATAGTCGGCCACGGCCTTGCCCAGTTCCTCCACGATGGTCGTGAACACCTGGTATTCCGCCACGTCGAGGTCTTCCCCGTTGATGACATGCCACGGGGCGTTCAGGGTGTCTGTCGCCGCCAGCATTTCGTCGTAGCGGCGGTAGAATTCCTTATAGTTCCCCTCTTCGGAGTAGATATCGGAAAACGGTTCCCAGGCCTTGCCCAGGGATTTGGCCGCCTTCTTCTTGTTCTCGATCTGCTGTTTCTCCGAAACATGGACAAAGAACTTCAAAAGGCAGTAATGCCCGTCCGTGAGCATCTTTTCGAATTTGTTGATGTGCTCGAAGGTCGTCTTCGTTCCTTCGTAGTCCTCATCCACTTCGCTCTCGTTCTTCTGGTAGTACCAGGAATGACGGTACACGGCCATGTCGCCTGGTGCGGGAAGTAGCAGCCAGTACGCCGCGAAGAACGGCATCTGCCGGCTCCGCTTGTCCAGTTTGGCCGACGAGAATACACGGAACCCGCGGGCATCCATGTACTGCATCATCTTGCCCAGGATTTCACTGCGGCGGGAATGGCGCCATCCTTCAAACAGGATGATGACCGGCAGCCCTGCGTTGCGGGCGTCCCGCTGGACCTGCCCCAGGGCATTGCCCAGACTCTCGTCCAGGAGCACCTTCAATTTTTCTTTTTTCAACCGTTCGTCCAGATTGACTGTTTCCAGCATTACCACTCGTCCCTTTCTGTCTGCAAGGCTTTCGGCTTGCCCAAAATGACAGCCATACGGATGCCATTGCGCAGCTCTTCCCTTGTGTATTTTTTCCCTCCCGGTGCGGCAAGGCCTGGCAACACCGGCTGCGGTGCCGGCCGTTCCGGCTCCGGCGGCTGGTCCGGCTGTGGCAGCGGCACTTCCTCCAGGGAAGGTCCCTGCCCCTCCAGCACCACATCCGGCGGCAGTTCCAGCGGATCCTGCCGATCCGGTGGTACCCGGTACGGCCGGGGCGTACGATCCGGCGCCGGTTCCGGTGCCGGTGCCGCTTCCTGCGGCGGCTCCTGCCGGGCCGGCGCGGACGGCTTGCGTTCCGCCGGATCCTGGAAGATAGCCGCTTCCCGCTTCAGCTGTTCTGCCAGCCACTCCTCGTCATCCAGGGGGGATGGTCCCCGTTTTTCCATATCCATGGCTTACCTGCCTGTCTGCTTAATTCTTCTTCTCCGGCGTATCCTCCCCGGACAGGGACGTACGCATCTTCGTATCGGCATTGATGTTGTTCATGCGATAGTAATCCATGACGCCGAGGTTGCCGTTGCGCAGGGCTTCGGCCATAGCTGCCGGCACCTGGGCTTCCGCTTCCACGACCTTCGCTTTCATTTCCTGCGTGTAGGCCTTCATTTCCTGTTCCTTGGCCACGGCCATGGCGCGGCGCTGTTCCGCCTTGGCCTGGGCGATACGCTTGTCCGCTTCGGCCTGGTCCGTCAGCAGGGACGCACCGATGTTGCGTCCCACGTCCACGTCGGCAATGTCGATGGACAGGATCTCGAACGCCGTCCCGGCGTCGAGGCCTTTCTGCAGCACGGTTTTCGAAATGTGATCCGGCGACTCCAGCACGTCCGTGTGGGCGGCCGAAGAACCGACCGTCGTGACAATGCCTTCGCCGACACGGGCGATAATGGTCGCCTCGCCGGCGCCGCCGACCAGGCGGTCGATGTTGGCCCGCACCGTCACACGCGCTTTGACGCGCAGCTCGATGCCGTTCTGTGCCACGGCACTGACGACCGGCGTTTCAATGACCTTCGGGTTGACGCTCATCTGCACGGCTTCCAGCACGTCGCGGCCGGCCAGGTCGATGGCGCAGGCCCGTTCAAAGGTCAGGTCGATATCGGCACGGTGCGCCGCAATGAGGGCATCGATGACGCGGTCCACATTGCCGCCGGCCAGATAATGGGCTTCCAGCTGGTTGACATTCACGTTCAGCCCGGCCTTGTTCGCCTTGATCAGCGGCAGGACGATCTTCGACGGAATGACCCGCCGGAGGCGCATGCCCACGAGGTTGATGATGCCCACGTTGACACCGGCGGAAATGGCCGAAATCCACAAGCCGACCGGCACAAACTGGAAAAAGAGGACAATGAGCACCAATACGACGATGATGCCGAATCCGCTGCCCAGAATCGCTGAAATCATACAAGTTCCTCCATTCGCTTTTTCGATGGTGCTTTACTGGTTTACTGCTTCTACTGCTTCCACGACGACCTTTCCGCCTTCGGTCCGCAGCACGCGGACGGCGGTACCGGCGTCGATAAACTCGCCCTGGGTCTGCACGTCGACACGGCGTCCTTCAATTTCGGCGATGCCGGCCGGACGCAGGGGCGTCAGGGCCTTCCCTTCCTTGCCGGTGTAATCCTGTACCGTACGGGACAAGGCATTGCTGCCGGAGCTCTTCTGCCGCTCCCACAGGACAAAGGGGTTGTACTTGCTGTCCTTGGGCAGGTACCAGACCAGGAACAGGATCACCAGGACCAGTACGGCGTACAACGCCACGATGGCTGCGATTGCCGCCATGCCTCCGCCCAGTAGGAAGAAGACACTGGCCGTCAGGCACAAAATCCCCGCAATTCCGCATACGCCGAAGCCCGGAATCGCCAGTTCGATGCCCAGCAGCACGACGCCCGCCAGGGCCAGATAGATACTTTCCATAGGGTCTCCTTCCTCGCTGCCTCCACAGGAGCAGCGGACTGCCATCTGAAAATGGCTCTTTTTCTATTATACTATAAAGCCCCGTCGAAAGCGACACAAACCAATAGTACACCGGCGCTGTGTCACAAAAAAATTGGAATTGGCACAGCCCCCATAGAGGAAGTTTTCCCCTTCCCCCGAACCCGGTCCTTTTAAGTCTGAACGCTCCCGTTAATCCGTTATTGAAATCGTAAATTTTTTCTGATATATTACTTTATGAAGAAACATAAAATTGCTTCAAATCCGGATTACGTCGTCCGGATGAAGAATCGTGATTACACATATGTGTCCGGCGTATGTGCCTGGTGGGATATGTCTGTTTAAAAATGTCAGAATATTTTTATATTTTTTACACAATTTATACATTTCGCTGTATGTCCCGTGGAACATAGTCAAGCGACAGATCCATAGTAAGGAGAGAGAAAATGAAGAAACATTCCTTGTCCTCAGCCATTGCGACCACTCGTGCCACTTTCCGAGACCCTATTGTGGCGATCAGCACCGTGGGCATCATCGTCCTGCTGCTGATATTCGTCGTCTGGCCTTTGCTGGAAGTCGTCCGGCAAAGTGTAGTGGGAACCGACGGAACCGTGAGTTTGACCGCGTACTGGAAAATCGTTTCCACGCGGCAGAACTACCAGGCGTTTATCAACACGATGAAACTGGCTATCATCGTCAGCGTCCTGGCCACCATTATCGGGTTCCTGTTTGCGTACTGCACTTCGCACCTGGACATCCCCGGTAAAAAGGCCTTCTCGCTCATGGCCATGCTGCCGATGGTATCGCCACCGTTCTCCGTTGCCATGTCCATCATCATGTTGTTCGGCGCCCGCGGCTTGATCACGTACACCATGCTGGGCATGCGGGATGCGAACATCTACGGATTTACGGGTCTGGTCTTTACGCAGACCATTTCCTACTTCCCCATCGCCTACCTGCTGCTGGCCGGCATGCTCCGGTCCATCGACCCGTCGATTGAAGACGCAGCCCGCGATCTGGGATCTTCCAAGTGGCGTACGTTCCGGACCGTCACGGTTCCGCTGGTCCGTCCGGGCATTGCCAATGCGTTCCTGCTCGTATTCATCAAGTCGGTGGCAGACTTCGCCAATCCTATGGCCATCGGCGGAAACTACATCACGCTGGCAACGCAGATCTACCTGCAGGCCATCGGGAGCTACGACATCCAGGGCGGCGCTGCCGTGGCTGTCGTCCTGCTCGACATTGCCATCATCCTCTTCATCCTGTCCAAATACTGGCTGGAAAAGAAGTCTTACGTCACCATCACCGGCAAGGCCTCCCAGGCCCGCGTCATGATTCGGGACCGCGCCATTGTGTGGCCCATCGCCGGTATCTGCTTCACCATTACGGCCATCGTGCTGGCCATCTACATCCTGATTCCTGTGGCTTCGTTCATCAAAGTGTGGGGCATGAACTACTCCCTGACACTGGACCATTACCGGTACGCCATTGACGTCGGCGGGCGGGCCATCAAAGATACGACCATGCTGGCCATCATCGCAACCCCGATTGCCGGTATCCTCGGCATGATCATCGCCTTCCTGGTCGTACGAAAGAAGTTCATCGGCCGCGGGTTCATCAACTTCTCGTCCCTGCTCAGCATCGCAGTGCCGGGTACTGTCATCGGTATCGGATACATCCTGACTTTCAATACGCCGCCGCTGCAGCTGACCGGTACGGCAGCCATCCTCATCGCGGCGTTCGTCGTCCGGGCCCTGCCCATTGGCATCCGGGCCGGCGTCTCGTCGCTGGAACAGATCGACCCGGCCATTGAAGAAGCCGCTGCAGACCTTGGGTCCAACGCCATGAAGGTATTCCGGACCATTACGCTGCCGCTGATACGAAACGCGTTCTTCGGCGGCCTGGTCTACGCGTTCATCCGCAGCATGACCTCCATCAGTGCCGTCATCTTCCTTGTTTCGGCAAACTACAGCCTGTTGACCATCCTCATCCTGGACCAGGTGGAAGACAGCCGCTACGGCGTCGCCAGCGCCTTCTCCACCATCCTGATTCTGATCGTCTACGCTGCGATTCTCCTCATCAACCGCCTGCTGCGGAGCATGGGGTCCAAAAACAGTACGATGAATCAACCTTGAGAACATAGAAAGTCAACTATCCAAATCAAGACATTCGCAAAGGAGCAGGTCCTATGATTAAGCAAGCAAGTATCGAACTCAGGCACCTCGTCAAGGAATTCAACAATCCCGACGGCAGCGGCATCTTCCGCGCCGTAGACGACGTCAGCATCACCATTCCGAAAGGCCAGTTCGTCACCCTGCTGGGTCCTTCGGGCTGCGGGAAAACGACGACGCTGCGTATGATCGCCGGTTTTGAAACGGCTTCCTCCGGAGACATCCTCGTCGACGGGAAACGCATTAACGACATGACGCCGGACCGCCGGGACAGCGCCATGGTATTCCAGAGCTACGCGCTGTTCCCCCACTACAACGTCTTTGACAACGTGGCCTACGGGCTGGTCAATAAAAAAATGAGCAAAGATGTCATCCGCACCAAGGTACTGGAAATGTTGAAACTGGTCGGGCTGGAAGGCATGGAAATGCGCAGCACCAACCAGCTGTCCGGCGGCCAGCAGCAGCGTGTCGCCCTGGCCCGTGCCCTGGTCATGGAACCGGCCGTCCTGCTTTTTGACGAACCGCTGTCCAACCTGGATGCGAAACTGCGTACCTACATGCGCAAGGAAATCCGCAAGATCCAGCAGAGCGTCGGCATTACGAGCATTTACGTAACGCACGACCAGTCCGAAGCCATGGCCTTGTCGGACCGCATCGTCATCATGAACGCGGGACGCCTGGAACAGGAGGGCTCCCCGCAGGACATTTACCAGCATCCGAAAAACCGCTTCGTCGCGGATTTCATCGGCAACGCCAACTTCATCCCTGCCCGCGTGGAGGGCATCGACGGGAACCAGTTGCAGATTACCATGCTGGGACATCCTTTCACCATCGCAAAAGGGACAAATACATTCTCCGTCGGAGAAGAAGTAGACATTGTGGTCCGCCCGGAAGGCGTGGACCTGGAGGACCACGGCGATATCAAGGCCAAAGTGACGTCTTCCACCTACATGGGATCCCTGCAGGAGTACACCGTGCTGGTCGATGGCATCGAACTCAACCTGGAAGCCTACGACCCTGCGGGCATCCGGATTTACCACGAAGGCGAAGACGTGTACCTGCAGTTCCGGCCGCGCAACCTGCACGCCATCCAGAAAGTCTGATGGCCGGCAGCACACAGAACTATTCCCCGTTCCCCTGTATTTGAAGCACGTGCTTTAAATAAAACGACTCAACGAAGGAGGAGGATTTACATGAAATTTTGGAAAAAGGCAGTCATGAGCATGACCATTGCGGCACTGGCCGTAGGAGGCCTGACGGGCTGCGGCGGCGGAGACAAGAAGGCCGAGGCCCCGAAAGGAAATCCCAAAGAGATCACGGTTTACATGGGCGTCGTCGAAAAACAGGCGAAGGTGCTGGCCGATGAATTCAAGAAAGACACGGGCATCGAAGTCAAGTTCGTCCGCATGTCCGGCGGCGAAACCCTGAGCCGTATCCGTGCCGAAAAACAGGCACCGAAAGCCGACGCCTGGTACGGCGGCAGCGCAGACAGCTACATCGTGGCAGCGAACGAAGGCCTGCTGGCAGCCTACAAATCGCCGAATGCCGCAAAGATTCCGGACAATTTCAAGGATAAGGACGGATACTGGACAGGCGTATACCAGGGCTACCTGGGCTTCATCTGCGACGGCCGTTTCTTCCAGGAAAAGAACATGAAGCTGCCGGAGAAATGGGATGACCTGCTGGATCCGAAACTGAAAGGCCAGATCATCGTCTCCAACCCCGGCTCTGCTTCTACGGGCTATGTGCTCGTCTCCACCCTGTCCCAGATGTGGGGCGAAAAGAAGGCCATGGATTACTTTGCCAAGCTGAACAAGCAGGTCAAGCAGTACACCAAAGCCGGTGCAGCTCCTGCCCGCAGCGCGGCGCTGGGTGAATGTGCCGTTGGTATCACCTATCTGCACAACGGCATCCGCCTGATCAAAGAAGGCTACGACAATGTGAAGCTGGCTGTTCCGAAAGACGGCACGGCATATGAACTGGGTGCTGTCGCCATCATCAAAGGCGGCCCCAACCAGGAAGGCGCCAAGAAGTTTGTAGACTGGTGCCTCACGAAGAAGACCCAGGAATTGGGCCAGAAGAACGGCTCCTATCAGTTCCTGACCAATCCGGAAGCTACGCCTCCAAAAGAAGCCATGGCCTTCAAAGATACGAAGCTCATCAACTACGACTTCGCATGGTCCGGCAAGAACCGCGCCCATCTTCTGGAAGCCTGGAACAATGCTGTCAAGCAATAACCCGGCTTTTCTCTAAACTAACATAGCAGGTGATATGCATGAAATTTTCAATGGGATTGATCGGCCTTGCCGTCATGGGTGCCAATCTGGCGCGGAATCTGGCACGGAACAAGATTCCGACTCTTGTATTCAACCGGACGGCCGCGAAAACGGAAGCGTTTATCCAGACCTACGGAAACGAATACCTGGGAGCCAGCACCGATTTGGGTGATTTCTGCGCGCGGCTGGAACGTCCGCGCCGCATCCTTCTGATGGTCAAAGCCGGCGCCCCGGTGGACCAGGTACTGGAGCAGCTGCTCCCCCACCTCACCCCTGGCGATATCGTCATTGACGGCGGCAATTCCTTCTTCCAGGATACACGCCGGCGTACGGAAGCGCTGGAAGCAAAAGGAATCCACTTCGTCGGCATGGGCATCTCCGGTGGCGAGGAAGGCGCCCTGCACGGTCCTTCCCTCATGCCTGGCGGCAGTGACGCGTCGTACAAGGCGCTGGAACCGGTGCTGAAAGCCATTGCCGCGAAGGCTGGCGGCGACCCCTGCGTCGTCCATATCGGAACCGACGGTGCCGGCCATTACGTCAAGATGGTCCACAACGGCATCGAGTACGCGGACATGCAGCTCATTGCAGACGTCTACGGCGTCATGAAGAATGTCCTGCACATGGACCACGCCGAAATGCAGGCTGTCTGGCAGCGCTGGAACCAGGACCGCCTCTCGTCGTATCTGGTGGAAATCACGTCCAAGATCATGGGAACGAAGGACGCCGAGACTGGAAAGCCTCTGGTGGAATGCATCCTCGACGTGGCCGGCCAGAAAGGCACGGGAAAATGGACCAGTATCAGCGCCCTGGATCTGGGCGTTCCGACGCCGACGATTACCGAAGCGGTCTTCGCCCGGTATCTGAGCGCACAGCACTCCCTGCGCCAGCAAGCCGCACAGGTCCTGAAGCCGCAGGCGGCACCGGCAGTTCCCGACAAGGAAACGGTGCTGCAGGAGCTGGAAGCGGCATTGTACGCCTCCAAGATCTGCGCCTATGCCCAGGGGTTCTCCCTCATGGCGGCAGCAGCCCGTGAATACCACTGGTCCCTGAACTTCGCGTCCATTGCCAGAATCTGGCGCAGCGGCTGCATCATCCGGGCCGCGTTCCTAGACACGCTGAGCGACATTTTCCAGCGCCAGGAACACCTGGAAAGCCTGCTGCTGGACAAGCATTTCAGTCAGGTTCTCTGTGAAGCCCATCCCGGCTGGAGCCACGTGACGGCACTGGCTCAGGCGGCTGGCGTCCCCGTTCCGGGACTCAGCTCCGCCCTCTCCTATTTCGACATGTGCCGTACAAGCTATACCAGCGCCAACCTGATCCAGGCACAGCGCGACTTTTTCGGCGCGCACACCTATCAGCGGCGAGACAAGGAAGGAATCTTCCATACGGAATGGGAAAAAGCCTGACCCCGTAAAACAGAAACCCACCGTTGCGGTACCAACCGCGGCGGTGGGTTCTTTTTTTATCGAAGGCATAAAAAAACAAGGCCGTAACTTTCGTTACAGCCTCGTCTCTTCATTTCATCAGTAAGGCACGTGCAATCTTGCTGACGCGTGCTCCATCGGCCCGTCCCTGAACCTTCGGCAGGACGGTCTTCATGACCAGCCCGATGCCTTTCGGTCCCTGGGCACCCGTTTCGGCGATAGCTTCCTCAATGACCTTGGTCAGCTCTTCGTCGCTCATCGCTGCCGGCAGATAAGATTTCAGGATTGCGATTTCTTCCTTCGTCTGGTCAATCAGGTCCTTGCGTCCGGCTTTGGTGAATTCCGCCAGGGAATCTTCCCGCATCTTGACGCCCTTCATGATGACGGCGAGGACTTCGTTCTCCGTCAGCTCTTCCTTACCTTTCTCGTTGATTTCGGCATTGCGGATGTCGGAACGGATCATGCGGATGACTTCCAACCGGAGCTTCCCCGCTTCGCGGTCCTTCATCGCCTGCTTCATATCAGCCATGAGTTTTTCTTTTGTGGTCATAACAGCCCGCCTCCATTATCTGGACTTACGTTTTCTGGCTGCTTCGGATTTCTTCTTACGGGCAACACTCGGTTTTTCGTAGTGTTCGCGCTTTCTTACTTCGGAAAGAATGCCAGCCTTCTGGGTAGCTCTCTTAAAACGACGCAGAGCGCTTTCCAGAGACTCGCCTTTGCCTACTTTGATTTCTGCCATCTTTTCTCCCTCCCTCCACACACTTAGGGAAGTGTTTAGGTATAGGAAATCCGCACACGCTTTGCGACGGAAAACGTGTACAGAATCTCACTCGATAATTATAGCGTAAACACGGCGTAATGTCAATTGGCATGCCGTGTTGCGGCCTTATTTTTCCGGCGGGAACGGAGGCCATCCCATGGCTTTTCCGCCAAGGATGTGCATGTGGAGATGGTGAACGGTCTGTCCGCCGTCATCGCCCGTATTGACGACCAGGCGGAAGCCTTTTTCCATGAGGCCCAGGGATTTAGCGATTTCGCCGACTTTCGACATCATATAGCCCAGAATCTCCGGATTGGCCTTGGTCACGTTGTCGTAGTGGGCTTTGGGAATCAGCAGCACATGGACGGGAGCCGCGGGTTCCAGATCCTTGAATGCCACGACTTTATCATCTTCATACACTTTCTGCGACGGGATTTCCCCGGCCGCGATCTTGCAGAATACACAATCTGCCATGCTTCTCACTCCTTCTTCCGGGCTCCGGCCCGGCTGCACTGTCTTATACGTAAATTATAGGCGTTCGCCTTCGCACTTGTCAACGCCGGCCGCCACGATGCGCACGGGCACAATGGTCCGTGCCAGGTCCGCCGTTCCGGGGAATTCCACGCGCACGTAGTTCTCGCTCAGGCCTTCCATCCGGTCCGGGTCCGACGGTTTCTCCTTGCGCACAGGCTGCTCGGCGAGCACCTGCACCGTACGGCCCACATTGGCGGCGAAATAGGCCTGCTGCATCTCTTTGTCCAGCACGCCCAGCTTCTCGGCCCGGGCCTTCTTGACCGCTTCCGGCACCTGGTCCTTCCGCGCTGCCGCCGGCGTGCCGTGCCGCATGGAATACGGGAAAATATGCATCTTCGCGAACCCGCACTGCCTGGCGAATTCGTACGTCTTGGCAAAGTCCTCGTCCGTCTCGCCGGGGAAGCCGACGATGACGTCCGTCGTAATGGCAATGCCCGGCACTTTGGCGCGGATGTCCTGCAGGAGGGACGCAAATTTCGCCGTGTCGTACGGCCGGTGCATGTCCTGCAGCACCTTGTCGCAGCCGCTCTGCAGGGGCAGATGCAGGTGCGGGCAGAAGCGCTTGTCCCGGCTCATCAAATCCAGCAGGCGCGGTTCCACTTCCACCGATTCCAGGGATCCCAGGCGCAGGCGCTGCAGCGCCGGTACGGACAGGGCCGCTTTGGCCGCGTCGTACAGCGTCGTGCCGTCTTTCCTGTCCTGGCCGTAGCAGCCCAGGTGGATGCCGATGAGCACCACTTCCTGGTAGCCGGCGGCGGTCAGTTTCTCCACCTCCGCCCGGATGCTCTCCAGGCTGCGGGAACGGACGGGGCCGCGGGCGTACGGGATGATGCAGTACGCGCAGTACTGGTTGCACCCTTCCTCGATTTTCAGGTAGGCCCGCGTCTTGTCTTCTTCGTTGCCGCCGGCCATTTCCTCGAACAGGACCTGGCCGTCCCAGGGCCGCACTTCGTCGTCCTGCCGGGCCGGTTCCCCGCCCCGCTTGCGGGCCACGGCGGCCTCCACCAGGGACACGATGCGGTGCCGGTCCTGCGTGCCCAGGATCAGGTCGACGCCTGCGATGGCCTTGACCTCGTCCTGCGCCGTCTGGGGATAGCACCCCGCCACGGCGACGACGGCCTTGTCGTTCTTCCGCGTGGCGCGGTGAACCATCTGGCGCGACTTCTGCTGCCCCGTGTTGGTCACGACACACGTATTGACAATATAAACATCGGCGCTGTCGTCCGTAAAGGGAACGATGGCATGGCCGGCCTTGCGGAACAGCAGTTCCATGCTGGCCGTGTCTGCCTGGTTCACCTTGCAGCCCAGCGTCAAAAATGCGACTTTCAACATACTTTGAAAACTCCCCATCTGTTTGCGTTGTATTTTTATTTCTTGCGCATCTGGATGCCCACCCAGTCCTGGATGCGGTCGACCTTCGTGACGGTCAGGCCCACGGCTTCGGCGGCACGGGTCACGTCGTCCAGATACTGCTCGATGACGCCGCTGGCCAGGAAGACACCGTCGTCCTTCAGCTTGCCCGGCACGTCGGGCAGCAGCTGGATGATGACGTCCGCCAGGATGTTGGCGACGATGACGTCGGCCTGCCCTTCCGTCCCGTGGAGCAGGTCGCCCTGCTTCACGTCGATGCGGTCTGTCAGGCCCGCCTTGGCGATGTTCTCCTTCGCCGTGCGCACGGCCACGCCGTCGATGTCCACGGCCTTGATGGCCCGGGCCCCCAGTCTGGCAGCCGCCATGGCCAGGATGCCGCTGCCCGTGCCGACGTCAAAGACCAGCGTGTCCGGCCGGATGATTTCTTCCAGTCCCTGCAGGCACAGGCACGTCGTCGGATGGGTTCCTGTCCCGAAGGCCATGCCCGGGTCCAGCTCCAGCACCACGTCGTCCGGCTCCGCTTCGTACGCTTCCCATGACGGCTTGATGACAATGTGTTTTCCCACATGGGTCACGTGGAAATACTGCTTCCATTCGTTGGCCCAGTCTTTTTCACTCACTTTGCGGAACAGGACCGGCCCGAAACGGAACGTGCCGATACGCTGCCCGATCAGATCCAAGCCTTCGTCGATGCGGGCCAGGCGGGGCTGCAGTTCCTCGTCTTCGGGGTAGAACGCCGACACCGTCACGACTTTCAGCTCTTCGTCCGACGGTTTCGGCGGGCACAGCTCCCACTCCGTATGCTCCCGCAGTTCTTCCAGCAGGACCGGATCTTCAATCAACACGCCGTTGCGCGCCCCCGTTTCGCGCAGCAGCTCCGCAACGGCTTCCACGGCTTCGTGGGTCACCTTGACGCTGACCTCCAGCCATTCTTCCATCGTTTCTCCCTCTCTCTCCGACTTTTACAACTCCAGGTTGTCTGTTTCGTACAAAATGGCGACGGCCGCCACGAGTCCTGCCGTTTCCGTCCGCAGGATCCGCGGTCCCAGGCTCGCTGCCACGGCCCCGTGGGACCGGGCCAGTTCGGCCTCTTCCGTCGCAATGCCCCCTTCGGGGCCGATGATGACGGCAAAGCTGCGCGCCTCCGGATGGGCCCGCAGGACTGCTTTCAAGCCCGTCTGGTCTTCGCTCTCGTAGGCCAGGATCGTCACGTCGCACGCCGCGTCGGCCAGGGCCTGTTCCAGCGGCAGGACAGGATGCACCTGCGGCACGATGTCGCGCTTACTTTGCTTGGCCGCCGACTCGGCAATCTTCTGCCACCGCTGAATCTTTTTATCCGCCCGGCTGCTCTCGAGCCGCACGACGGAATGGGCCATGGCCAGCGGATAAATGTCCGTAACGCCCACTTCTACTGCCTTCTGGACGATCCAGTCCATCTTCTCCCCTTTGGCCAGGCCCTGCAGCAAGGCGATGCGGACCGACGGCTCGTGGCTCTCGTGGAGGATTTCCACGGACCGGACTGTCACCGTATTGCGCCCCGTCTCCGTGATTTCCGCCACGAACCGGATGCCGTCGTCGGCCGCCACCTGCACGCGGTCTCCCGGCTGCATGCGCAGGACATCCACGATGTGGTGGGCGTCCATGCCGGTAATGGTCATGACCGGGCGGTAGGGTTTCGGGATAAAAAAGCGGTGCATGGACAAGGCTCCTTTCGGGAAAAGTGATTGCATGGCGCGCAAAAAGACACGCCTGTATTATAGCACATAACAGCCTGCTTCCCAACGGAAATGCGGCTACTCTCCCACCTTGGCGTGAAAATCGTGCACCAGGTTCTGGAAGGCCTGAATCAGCACGCCGGCATCCAGCCCGTAGGCGATGCTGTCGAACCCTTTGCGGGCCCAGAGGGATGCATCGTCCAGATTGCCCGCAAAAATATAGCTCTCCTTCCCTGCGTCCTTGCAGGCCCGCAGGATGCGCTCGATGGCCCGGTGCAGGACCGGATTGTCGAACTGCAGAGGAATGCCGAGGGCGATGGACAAATCGCACGGCCCGACGAAAATGCCGTCCACGCCGGGCATGGCCGTAATCTGCTCAATCAGGTCCAGGGCTTCCTTCGTCTCACACTGGGGTATGACCTTGCAGCGCTTGTTGCACTCCGCCATATAGGCGTCCACGTCCTGCGCCCACGCGTCGGCACCCCAGCCGCTCGTCCGGTTGGGACAGAAGCCGCGGTTCCCCACAGGCGGGAACTTGGCGGCATCCACCAGTTCCCGTACCTGGTCGAGCGTCTTGATGTACGGCACGATCAGGCCCCGGGCGCCGATGTCCAGCATGCGCAGCACGTACGGACGGCGGGTATCGCCGATGCGCACGTAAGGCAGCATATTGCCTTTTTCCGCGGCCAGAATAAGGTCGGCCGTCGTTTCCTCGGAAAAGCAGCCGTGTTCCGTATCGATAATGACATAATCCAGGCCCGTGCGGCACAGGCTCTCCATGGCACCGCGGCCGCCCAGTTCAAAAAACGTACCGAAGGTTTTCATTGCAACCTCCTCCTTCCCTGCTTGCAAACAAAACAACCGGACCGTTTCAACACGTCCGGAACTGTCTCCGTATATCTTATTTATACCATAAAACGAGCTCGCAAAGATGGCAAATCCCCGAACCCTTGCCAAAACAAAAAAAGAACTGCCTGCGAAAATCGCCAGGCAGTTATACGCATTGTAAAATGTGGCAATAAACGATTACTCTTGTGAATTCCCAATTAAAGCCAATTAAAGATAGATTTGAAAAGGATTATGGTTCGTATAACCCTTGAAGTACGTCAAGCGTTCCTTAATGGGAGTATCCACACGCATGCAAGCCATACCTTAATCTTCTTTTTCCAACTTAAGTCTGTATCCGTAATGGTGCAAGATTTCTTGTAACTCAAGAAATTTTATTGTACCTTGTACAATCTTTTTATTTAACCCACCTTGCGTCTGTCCCATTTCTTTGGCAACTCGAGTCTCACTTTTGCCGATTGTAGCCAGCCATATCTTCCAATTCCTATGAAAATCATCCAAAGCTTTCGCCGTATAACGAATCACGTTTACCCGCTCCTTTTCATTTGTAATTAGCCACAGTATGACACTGTTATTGATCAAAATCAGTCTTTTTTAGATGGAGAATAGTCCATTTTCGTTCATTTCTATTCCGCTCTCTGTGGAGACATAAAAATCGTATCCTTGGGCTTTTTTATTTCTGGCTACTTTTCTCCTTCAGGTTCTCATCTACTTCATTACCCAATCCACCAGTTCCATCGGCACCACGAAGGGCTGTGTCATCGGGTTGACCACGATGCCGGCCAACCTCTTCGGATGGTGTTGAACCATTGGCAAGATTTCGAGAAACGGCTTTTCCACGATAGAAAACTGTTTGCCATAGTCTCCCACCATGGCTGTCTCTGCCGAAAAGACTGGGTAAAAGTACTCTCCACCCTTCTGGAAGATATCGGGAACCAACCGGATGGGTCCTTGGGAAATGACAGTTTCCCCTGTCAGCGTTTTCCCTTTTTCCTCCAGCAATTCCAAAAAGGCTTCCTGATCTTCCGCGCTGAGTTTCGTTTCGCATGGAATCAGGATGGTACTGTTAGACAGGATTTGAAGGACAGTCTCTGCGTTCTCCATGGACGGTTCCCTATAGTACGCGCGAATAGCCTCCTCCAGAGTCATATCCTGGGTCGAATACAGCGGAGGAATATTGTCTATCCGGTTCCAATCCGCATATAGGACATATTGTCGATTCTTTCTTTGGTGGACGAAAAAGGAAATTCGGTCTCCTTCATGACATCCGAAATCCTGATCCGGCTCATTGAGCAACGTACCGAAGAAAACGTGATTCTTGTCATCCAAGGCGTCAATCTGAACCCAGCATCCTTCTGCGTGGCAACCATCCTTGTGCAGCCACACGAGGACGTCGTCAGGGTATAGCGGCTGGCGGGACGCGTCCAAAAACGTCATCTGGCGAGACTGTTCCACGTCATCGGTCGCATCATAAGCAGCCAGGGCGTCGATTTTTCCCCTATACCAGCCGTACAATTTCCTTTCGTCATCGTCCAGGTGATAGCATTCTGCATCCTGGACGGCGCCGACGCGAATTCTGGCAGCAGCTTCCAGGTTTGTATCCCAAAACCGGAACCTGTGACTCGTTTTGTCAGCTGAAGCCAGTACTTCCAGCGTCATGCCGGCTACGCGATCAATGTATCCGTACGTAAGGACATACCCCGCTTCGCCTGCTCCAGGAAACTGCCGAATAGTTTTCCGTAGATCCTCCGTCACGGGAACCGCGATATAAGCGTGATAGAAAGAGCGGAATCCTGTATTCCTGTACTTCACTATGACTCCCTTCCTTCCCAATTGAAAAGTGTCTGGTTTAAGAGGATCCTATAGTCTATTAAACTAATGATTTGCAACCTTACCTTGTCTTTCCTAAGTATGATAACATCCCATACAGACAAATTTTCCCCACTGTTTGATTTGTGTAACCACCTATAAAGATGTCCCCTGCCAATCCTACCTGATATCTATACCGTTAGCGACATCAACGCAGACCGTGGCAGGGGGACTCATATGTTTACCTCCGTCATAAAGGTTTATTTTTTTGGTAAATGCACTAAAACTCACCTCTGAAGTATCTTGATGAGCTCGTCCGCCATGGTGATTACTTCGTCTTCTGTATTCTCCCATCCGAGTGATATACGAATTGTTCCTTTAGCATAGTCATCCGGGACGTGAATAGCCCTTATTACGTGGGAAATCTGGGTATTCACAGAATCACAAGCTGAACCAGTTGAAATACAAATTCCCTTCAGATCTAGCCTATGTAAAAGCATTTCTCCTTCCGTATGTCTGATAGAGATGTTGATATTGCCTGGAAGATGTCTTTCATTTCCATTTCGAATAAAGTCAATGTTTGCATCGTTTAACCTTTGCAAAAAAACGTTCTCAAAATGATGGAGTCTATTAGTTGTCTCATCAATCCGATTGCAGTTTTTCTTGAGTGCTACAGCCATCGCAACAATAGCAGCAACATTTTCGGTCCCGGCACGTTTCCCTTGCTCCTGAGCTCCCCCGTCCATGAAAGCATGTAACGGGGTACCACGCTTCACAAACAAAAAGCCACTCCCCTTCATCCCATTAAACTTATGGGCTGAAGCCGAAAGCATGTCCACACCGAGTTCCTTAACGTCGATATGAATATGACCGGCGGCCTGTACTGCATCTGTGTGGAATAATGCACCCTTGGAATGTGCGACTTGGCATAATTCTCGAATTGGTTCTATAGTACCAATTTCATTATTTGCCATCATGATAGACACCAAACTGACATCGCTGTCAATTTTTGAAGAAAGGTCTTCAGGTCTGACAATCCCCGTCTTATCTACTTCCAAATACTCAACGGGAACTCCCAGTTTCTCGATAGAATGGCATGAATTTAGTATAGCGTGATGTTCAATACTTGAAGTCACAACTTTCTTTGCTTTGTCATCAAATAAGACAGATTTGATAACGGTATTATCACTTTCAGTTCCACAAGAGGTAAAGTAAATTTCTTCAGGTACGGCCCCAATACATTCCGCCACTACTTCTCTCGCATTTTTAATAGCAACTCTAGCCGATTTTGAAAAACGATATGGCTGCGATGCATTTCCATATTCTTCCATGAGGTATGGTTTCATGGCTGTAAACGCGTCCGGATCCAATTTCGTCGTGGCTGCGTTATCTGCGTAAATCATCTACCCCATCTCCTCAGTCAAACATCGTACAGCCTTCGTCTTTAAATTCCTCAATTTTATCAAGAAGTTCCTCTGGTGTTACCTGCAACTCCTCCGCCATACATGAAATGCAATAGAACCTTTTGGTTTCCTTTCCGAATAATTTTTTTGTGAGTCCAATTTCATTTTTGCTAATATTTTTTTTCCCACACACATAACATTCTGTCATTTCAGTTCGCACTATATTCACCACGTACCGTTAGCGCGGGAATATCCTTTCCCTTGTATTCTTCATCCAGAAGCCCTAGTTGAAATTTGATCGTATCTCGCATTATTCTTGCCCTTCCCAGGCAAAACCTTTCAAAGTCGTCCGCAGAAATATCACTTGCACTTCTGACATTTGGGAAAAGAAGCTTGAGGTAAGCCGTACATATTCTCTTTATAGCTTCTGTATCCCTTGTGTCGGCACCATCTGGCACATAAACGAGGTCATCTACAATAGCTCTGTAACTCATATCATCTCTTAGTTCATGCATTATAGAGCAAAAGTACTCAGAATTAAGTGCCCACCCAGAAGCTTTCAGGTCATCATTCATCCTGGGAATGTTCCATCCCTTAATAAAGCCATGAAAACGTTCAATGAGGGCGGACTCATGGAAGACTTTAGGCAATTCCTCAAACATATTACTGAATCCATCATCTTCCATAACCGACTGGCTGATGTTACCACAAAGGATTACGCCGGCATACGCCGTCCCTTCGTGATTTCCCACGGTATATATTCCAGATTCAAGATATCCTTTAAGCGCAGCACGCATCTCATCAACATCTTTGAATGAAATTGTCTGTACCTCATCCAGAGTGATAAAGTCGTTTCCTGCCACAAGTCCCTCCATATGCCGATTCTGATCATAAAACATTTTAGCGCGGCTCATGGTACCGCCGCTTGAAAGCCAACCATACTTACTTACACGTCCAAACAGATACGATTTCCCAGTCCCCTTTGGTGCAAGCTCAATCAAATTTAATCGCTTCTCAACAAAAGGAAGTAGTCTGGTGAGCATCGTAAGCTTGCTCTCTTTATTACCCTTATAACCGGCCGCATTATAATCTACGGCGCCAAGAAGAACGTCAATCCATTCATCGACAGTAAATTCATTCCTTATATTCTTAAAATAGGTCAAATCAATTTTATACGGGCAAAACGGCTTAAAAGAGAGAAGTATAACCTTTCCCTTGTTCTCACCTTTATTTTTGTTGTAGAATCCATTCGTACTCCCGCCCCATGATGTTCTACACTCATTGGGGGATTGATACCCCAGTTCCACCAGTCCCCATGTCTCGTATCCATGCAGCAAATCTTCTTTGCATTCGTCCCACACCTCTTCATCAATCATGGTGTCCTTATTTGTAAGCCCAAAATCTGGCAACGAGAAGGAGACTTGTCCTGATTTTATATCGATATCGACAGAGATTTTAGCCAAAAATCTAACATGCTCTCTGTCCACCACAATACGATTTTTAATAGCCATCCAATCTTCCTTTTTTGGAAGATATTTCTGAACAAATTCTAGGACACGTGTGACATCAAAGACACCTTGCTCATCTTCAAATTTTTGCAGAATCCAATCCCTCATAAATGACGGAAGGCTGAGTGCCGAAAAGATATTACTTTGTTTTTTTAGATCTTTATAAACAACCATTTCATCAAAGAATTGGCGTAATTTTTCTTCTGTATTGACCAAGTTGAACCTCCTTGTCACTCCAAGTTATCAAAATCACTATTCTTCGTGGCGATTTTACTATGCGTCTTAATATAGAGTTTAGAAATGAAATTCTCGCCCAGGTAGACGTCCACAGAATAATTTCCTTCCCGTTTCATTTCGGATATGGTTACTTGATAATGAAGATCATCTGTAACTTTCTTGGCTCTATATTTCTTGGATTTATAAGCAATAAACAAGGGAGACTCAATTATTTGGTCAACATTAAGCGTAATTGTTGTTCCATTTACGTAATCGGACTTAAATTCTTCGTTTTCGTCGACAGAAACAGTAAGGTTAGAATCGTTGAGGGAAAGAGTAATTATTGGAACAACAACTTCCTCTAATGACGCACCACCATGTACTTCAACATTTGATGCCCGCCCACCCTTAAAACTGCCATAATCCGCAATAACGTTATAACCATTACTCCTCTCATTCACCACAAATGGAGAATCACAGCCTTCAAAGTACTCACAACATCTTCCAGAATGTTCTCCTTTCGTCTCGGTATAGTACTTTTCCTGCCCATTGCATAGAACTGCCAATCGCGAGGAACCATGATCGCTCGCTATTACTATTCTCCTATATTTTTTGTTCCACAAAGACGTGGAAACTTGTTCCAAGGCGGCGTCAATGACATCAAGCACGCTGGCTAAATGTACAGGATATAGGTTCCTTGAGCCACGATAGTATCCTCTTGTCTCGTCATGAATAATCTCGTCAAGTCTTTCTTCCTTGGGAAGCCGTAAGTTTTGTGGCCAATTTTTAAAAAAGTTATCGTTCAAACTGGTAAGGGTTGGCAGTTCTGCACGTCCTACTTGAATCGAAATTTTGAGATTACGTCTTTCAGCTCCCTCTTTGATGAACGCAATGTACTCAGCCCCAAGGGCATCTATCCAAAACAGTTGAGTTGCTCCATCATTTTTTTGTTTTACCAACTCGTCCCTTTTCTCTAATTGATTGTATATTCTTTCCACTGCCAACTTTTTAACCTGATTAAGGAATTCATCACTCAGGTTGTTCGTTAGTTTAAGCTTTTTATATCTTTTAAAGTAGTTAGCAAGCTCATTTGCAAGGCTTACATCAATATCCTCACATTCAAACGAATAATCTTTCATGTATGCCGCAAGGCTGGGGTAAATTTTTGCCAAGTCCTCTGGAATACCATGGTTTGCAATCCAAACGATGACTTCCTCTCTTTCAACAAGGGTATTGTCCGTCAAATAGTAGACACTTTCGTTTGCATCCGTCTCGTGCAAATAATCTATAAATTGTGCTAACTCAGCGCCAGGATAATTGGACAGCAGGCGTTTTCTTTCCTGATAAAAACGGTTAAACCTTCCATCATCTCTCGGAATCAGTGTAATGCCGGTTAAGACGTGCTGTTTGAATTCATTAATTCCGATACTGGTCTGTATGCAGTATCCCAAATACTTCCCCGAATATTTTTGGAAATTCAAGGTTAGGAAAATATAAAACAGCCAGTTATCATAATCATTTCCATACAGGAGAGTATAAAAATCTGCGTATTGAAAGTCGTCAAATCCACGTTCAGAAAACAACCTTTTGATATTAAAGCCCTTACTTTTTAGATCCTTCAACAATTCTTCCCACATGGAATCAACCCCGTAATCCTTCGTGATTGAATCCATTTTTACGTGCTTCGTAATAGCGTCATATGCATTATTAACCTGTTGAATAGGGATTAGAGATGTTTCAAACCTTATTTCTGTGTTAGCTGATATGACGCCTGTTTTCCCATCTTCTAGTGCACGTAAAATATTTTTAATTCCCGTAATTTCGTATACACCAAGGTCAATACTGCACAGCTTTAGGCTGACAGTAGTCTCATGTTTATCGCTTATGGCAATCCGACAATTTTCCAATAATCTCTTATCTTTCTTCACAAGTTCTTTCACCTGCGAAGCCACTCCGCGTAGAAGCAGAACCACATGTGCATTTCCCAAATTTAAATTAGTTATATCTTCCAAGATAGCTTTAGCTTTTGACGCCCCAAGCAGTGCCAAATATTCTCCCAACCCCACCACAACTATGTTATGGCGATTGAACGAAATATCGGCAGTTTCAAGTTTTCCCTGCAGGGTATCTAAATCTGGTACTTTGTCCTCTCGTCTACAGCATTCGCTCACACGTAATTTAATAAACCCTCTACTAGATAGTGCGTTAAGTACCTCGCTATACTCTTCATCGCCAACGACTATGAAAAACGGTTTGTGAATGTTCGACAGACAGTAATCATCCACTGACTTAAGATTCATGAGTCTATTCATCTCCATCCAGAATTTGCACTCCAAGTTTCACATTTTTTTGCACTAGTGAAATAAGCTTGTCTTTTAGCTCATCGACGCCCATAGATTGAATTTGTTCAACAAGCATATCACTCACCCCAGCATCATACTCAGCTGACGCAAGCTCCTCAATTTTAAGTTTTATAGTTGGATGAGACGCCCAATCGTAGGCTGGAACATTGGTCGTTTCAAGAGCATCCCTCACTTTGTCTATATCAGTCAATATTTTTCTATAATCTCCCAGTAAACTGCGAAATGCCATGTTTATACTATCTTCATCGTTTAATTTTTCAAAGAACTTCGCACTAGTCAAAAAACGCAAAGACTCTTCACACTGATCTTCCGTAACAAGCTCTTTATTCAGGGCGTCAAATGCCTTTTCAGCTGAATCATATTCGTTTTTGGGCACCAGCGCCAGTACCGGTGTCCGATGTAGTTCAGACCATTGTCTAGGACTTTTTGTTTTCGTCCTTGTTATCCAAAGATTGAACAACTTAGTTTTAACTTGGCCTTTGCGAAACTCATCGGCAACTTTCTTTACGATAGCATTACTTTCAGTTCTTGTCCTTTTGAAAATTCCTTTAAGATTTGAAGAACGAAGTTTTTCTACATCGTTGTCATTTAGCCCGTCAAGATAAGCCCCGTACGCCCTTTTAAACACACTAATTTCATCAGAAAAATAGTTCCTGAGTGCATCTGCATTATTATTCAATTCCTCAACAAAAAGCTTCATATTATCCGGCAGAATCACATTATTAAGGGCAATTTGTTTTAAAAAGTTAAAAACATTCTCTAAGTTAGGGTACTCTTCCTTAAGTATTTCACTAGAGCACATAACGAAATCCAGCTTTTCTCTCCACTTCTGGTCGGCGTCTTCTCTCGAATATGCCTTAGTATCCAAAATATGGTTCGTCGTTTTCACATACTCATAGTTAACAATCAATTTGCGTAGTTGATCATTTCCAGTTTCCATATTCCACATACTAGAGTAATCTACGGAGAAAAGTTCGCTGATATCCGAGAGTAACTGACTTTCCGTAGCATTAATCTGTGCAACTAAATTCGTTAGCTTTCCCCCTTCAAATTTTTTAACATACGCCAGCATTCCCTTACTTAAATTGTCACGAGTTAACAATTCTTTAAGCTTTGGAGACAAATCATTGTTTTGTAAAGCTTCGGCGCCTATTTCTGTAGCAATTTGCTGGACATCTTTAGCTTCTTCTTTTTGAACGATGTTGATATAATCAGAAACTAATTCGTATAGCCCATCGTCAGCAACTTCTTTGATGCACCAAATGGGCAAACCCATATCTTGCATCTTGTCCTTCACCATGATTGCGGCCTTTGCTGGTGACGAAAGTTGAGGCGCAGGTATTCCCCAAACCTCACTAGTAATTTTATAAAAAGAACGTTCCTCATCCGACATTTGGACAATTAGGGTATCAATTAGATTCTTTGCATAGCCGGAAATCATATCCGCCAATTTATCCGGCGTCATTTCCCCATTGACGCCGTTTTTATCAACATATCTATACTTGCTCAAGCTATATTCCTTGAGCAAAAAGCCAATCAAAAATACTGTGAAATTACTGGGAGAGTAACCGTACTCATTAGTAAGGAGGTTAAAAATTTGGCTTAACGCTACCTGCTTTTCATGACTGAGAGATTGCTCAATAAGATCCTCAACTGCATTTTTAACCCGAGAAATTTCTAAGTCAGAAGTACCGGGCTGCTTCCAATAATTGTCAACGTTCCAAACTGCAGAAAGAGTACTCTTCTCCGCGCCTTTTATAATTCCTTCGGTTTTTTGATTAATGCCACAAATTGCAGCAGATCTAGCGTTGGTTAATTTAAATTGCGTTTCTGTCAGCCCAGTACGGAAATCCAGGACATACTTGAATTTTTTCAAGACAATATCCTTTAAAACCTCCTGCATCTTAGAGAATCCATTTACTGTCTTTCCACCTTTGTTATCTTTGTTCCAAATTCTAAACAATCCATCAAAAATACGATTTTTCCAATTAACGGAAAGGATAGCATCTGCTTTCTGTTTGTTATCTCTGGCCATCGATCCATTATTTCCCTGATAATAATTTGCCATGGCAGAGTAATCTAAGTAGGTGTTAAAATCATCCTCATTCAGAGGTGTATCTGTAGCATCAATAAACGTAATATTATCGAATTCTTCACCTGACACAGCATCTGCAATTTTCTTGCGCAGTGCAACTGCTTCGGTGTTATCCTTTGCTAAGGCCACAACCGCATTAAAGTGCCACGCTTGTTGATTTTCCTTAGTAGAGCTTCCTTTCGTTTCTTTCTTGAGAGAGTTTACCTTTTTAGTAAAATCACCAATTGTGACCATGAGCATCTTATCTTCATCAAGAACGCCGAAGCGTAAGCGCAACGCTGGTTCCAAACTTTTATAAAATAATGCACCAAAGTTGGCTTGCTCAATGAGATTTGCCGTCGTACTACTTTCTCTTACGCTTTTTTTAAAGTCGTTAATTTTAACTTGATCACCAGCAAGGACCGCTACACCATACGCAAACTTATTTTTCCCAATAGGAGTTTGCACCAAAATGCCCTTGTTCTAAGGGTTTCCATAGGGACCCCAGTTGGGTGAAAAGAATGGTCTGAGTGGCAGCATGTATGCCGCTCAGACCTTTTTTTCTTGCTCCGGAGCTGTGAAGGCCCCGATGCAGTTGTAGACAATTTTTATGTGGCGGACCCGATGCCCGTTGATGGTTTGTGTCTGGTAAACATAGATTTTCTCTATAAACTCCCGGACGATCTCTGCGGTCAGCTCCTGTAGATCTGTGTATTTCCGTACCAGTGCAAGGAACCGCTCAATATCCACAGACTGTTTTTCTTCTTTTCCGATTGTTGCCTTCAACGCATTGATCCGCTGTTCCAATTCTTTCTGCTCGTTGTCATATCCGGCGCTCATCCGCATGAAACGCTCATCGGAGATTTTACCGTCAAGGTTATCTTCATACAGTTTGCTGACGATAGTGTCCAGACGATTCATTCGATTCTGAGCGTCTTCCAGCTCTTTGCGCTGTCTGCGGAGATCGCGGTCTGTGTCTGATTCAGACTGCTTCATGACGATCTGCACGAACTCATCCTCGTGGTCCCGTGCAAAGGCGGTCACACGGCGGAGATCATCCAGAACGATCTGCTTTACAACCTTATCTCGGATTTGGTGTGAGGTGCAGGCGCCTGTGGAATGGCGATATTGTGAGCAGACAAAGGCGTCATTCTCGGGTCCTTTAGCACGTTTACGCTTGAGGTACATCTTATGACCACAGTCGCCGCAATAGAGCATACCGGAAAGAATGGATGGTTCATCCGTGATTGGCTGCATCCTGCGCTTTCCTTGGCGGATACGCTGCACAATATCGAAAGTGTCCTGATCGATGATAGCTTCATGCGTGTTTTCAAAGATCTTCCATTTATCCGGATCGTTGTAATATGTCTTTTTGTTCTTGTATGACTTAGTGTACGTCTTAAAGTTTACGGTGTGCCCGAGGTATTCCGGACGTGAGAGCATTAGCGAGATTGTAGGGCCGACCCAGGTGTAATCACTTGTATAAGTTCGCTTTGTCAGTGATTTTCTGCCATGTGCCTCGGCATAAGCGCTTGGGTTCAGGATATGGCGCTCTGTCATGATATTCGCTATCTTTGTCACACCATATCCCTGAATACACAGTTGAAATATGTCCTTCACATTTTTTGCTGCCTCCTCGTCTACGATCCAGCGGTTTTTATCCCCAGGATCTTTGATATAGCCGTAGGGCGGATTCGAGCAGATCGGTTTGCCTGACTCGCCCTTGGCCTTCTTGACTGCCTTGATCTTCCGGCTGGTGTCCTTGGCATAGAATTCATTAAAGATATTGATGAACGGCGTCATGTCGTTCTCTGTCTGGCTGTCGCTGTCAACACCGTTGTTTACGGCGATGAAGCGAATATCGGCATTCGGGAAAACCATCTCTGTGTACATGCCGACCTTTAGATAATCCCTTCCAAGTCGGCTCATGTCCTTTACTATGATCGTTCCCACACGGTCTTCATCGACAAGCGCCATCAGACGCTTCCAGTCCGGACGGTCAAAGTTTGTGCCGGAAAAGCCGTCGTCAACGAAGAACTCTGTATTGGAGAATCCATTCTCATCCGCATATTTCTGTAGCATCATCTTCTGATTGCGGATGGAATTGGAATCACCCTGCAGCTTATCATCCTGTGACAGGCGGCAGTATAATGCGGTGATCTTCTCGCTTTCCGGTACGGTAGAAGACTGTCTTGCTGCTGTGAGTGTGTTCATCATAATTGTGTTCCTCCTTTCCGACAGTCTTCAAGCGGGCAGTCTATCTATCCCTCCCAGTGCCGGAGAAGTCAAGTGTCTCAGGATGCTTTCTCTTTTGGCTCTGTATTGTCATTGATTGTCATATGTTTGGCTTCGTTTTCGATCATTTTTCTCAGTTTGTCATAGGCTGTCTCTTTTGCGGATTCACTGACTACCGACTCGATAATGTAGGTAGTGCCGCCGATGATTCTCTCGGTGACGTGTCGTGATTCAGTATCCATCCGCTGTACCTCCTTCCTTTCTGATTTTTCTGAATCCCTCCGCAGAATAAAGGGCAGGGGCGGTCATAATCGTAAAAAGGAATCGCCTACGTGACCGCCGCCCCCTGCCGTGTAAGAAAACGCGAATTCAAACGGGGTATTAACCCCATGCAAATCTGTCTGCCACAGAGCGGATGCGAGCCGTTATTTCACCAGAATGCGTCCGGCAGCCTTGCGGCGGATGAGCTTTCCGTCCAGATATTCTGTCCCGACAAATCCAACCTTGTTCTGCAGGGCGTACAGCTCACGCAGAGCACGGACGGACACCGGCTTACGGCAGATGATCCAGTAGTAGGAAAAATCTCCGAATACAACCGGGGACTTCCCGCTCTCCGCATCCGGCATGAAGTTGGAAACGACAACAGGCTTGCCAAAGAGCAGATCGTCCGATCCTCTCCACAGGTAGTTCCCGGAGCTGTCTTTCATGGAGCGGAGCGTAAGGGCGGTTTTGTCGTTCATCAGCCATGTGCCATGATCCCGGTACTCGGCTTCAATGGAAAAGTACAGCTTGATGATGTCATCGAAGGCAAACACCGATGTCTCGACATTAGCCGGGGCTCCTTTTTCTTCGTGCAGAATGCCGGTTGGCTCATCGCTGCCTGTGCCGTTGATGAAGGCTTTCTCTTCGCCTTTTCCCATAACCCGGGCGAACCTTCTCAGAAGGAACTTCTGGAAGTCAAAGGCAGAATCATTTACAAAATCTTCATCGAAAGAGACAAGGGCCGCCAGCTTGTAGACATCAACCGGGGTCTTGGAGAAGTCCTGCTGTCCGTCTACGGCAGGAATTACCTCAGTTTCCTTAATGAAGGCAGCCGTGTCCTCGGTATCACAGGCGAGGATCCTGCTGTCGTGATCATATGCCCGGATGAATGTAGCGATACTGCGGAATGAATCTTCCTTTGTGAGCGCGTTTTCCATTTCATTCTGTTTCCCGAGAGGGAGGTAATATGCGTCCGTATCCGTGCTTCTTCCGTTCTCCATCGTGGCACGGTCAATGACGTGTGTTTTCATTGCTTTCCAGAATGCGGTCTCATAGGCCGCGCCGACTGCGTTATAGATACCCATATCAGTTTCTCCCTTCTTTTTCTGCACTGCACTCCGGGCACTCATAGAGCCCAAGGTCGTGATAATTAAGACTTCTTCCGATCTGGCGCAGGACAGCGCCGCACTTCGGACAGCAGATGCTGTAGCGCATCGCCTGTTCAGGGGAGTGCGCATCCATTGCATGAAGACGGTAATAGGTGAAAATACGTCCATGCTCGTCCTTGTCCAGCTCATCTGTCAGATAGAGCTTGTAGTTCTGCTTGGCGTAATCCTCGCTGGAATAGGTCTTGTGTGATGAAAGATAGACAAATCTTCCATCTGCGTTGTTCGGTTTGTGTAATCCAAATACTGCCATAATTGATTTCCTCCTTCTTAGACAGTCTGAAGCCGCTTGCCGTGCAGGTCATAATAATTTCTCTTGCAGTAGGCGTTGGCTTCGCTGAAACTTCTAAAATACATTGCTATGGAACCGGTCTGTATTTTCCAGCACAGTCTGGCCGGATCTCTGCGCTCAAGGAGCAGAACAGGGGCTCCTTGTTTGGTCCGGAACAGGGACACGCACTCATATTTCTCATCTGAGAAGTAGCTGCGGTCTTCCGGCTTCAGCGGCAAATCATAATTCACGATTGGTAAACATGGTCTGAGCATCATCTGACTTCCTCCTTCCTGGCTTGTTTTCCTGAGTCATTGCTGTTTTCATGATCAAAGGGCCCTCAAGGGCATCACCTCCTTCGCTGACAGAACTGACAGTTGCCTGACAGTAATTTCAGGAACTGTCAGCCCGGGAATCCGCATGGTTACTGGCTTTTCGATGGATTCCTGACAGAACTGACAGAAATCTGAACTTCATTTCCACAGAGCGTACTTCCTACACCCTTTTTGTTATTTTTCACATTCCACACAGAACTTTTGATTTTCTGTGCCGGTATAAGAAATACTGTCAGTTCTGTCAGAAAAGCTCTGAAACCCGCATGATTACTGACTTTTTGAAAGCTGACACTGTCAGGATTCCTGACAGAACTGACACTACTGTGGTCATGCATAACGGAGAAAACCGGAATAGTCCTCCATTGCCTCCTCGTTCAGGGTGTAATCCCGGAAACAGGTGCCGTGCTCTGTATGAACAGTCATATCTTTCATATCTTTGTAGGTAGTTCCGAGGTACGACGATAGTGCTTCACGGAATTCCTTCGCTGTCTTGGCATAGCCGTTATTGTTGTTCCCGCACCATGAACGGTAGGCATCATAGATGGCGTTCGTGGTGCATCCATCTGCGGCCTTGCCGGATTCCTTGCGGCACATGCATTCGGTAAAGAAGCTGATCACCGTATTGTTATCCGCCATGTATTCTTCCCGGGCTTTACGGACACTTTCCGGTTCCGAGAATCGGCAGCCGTTCCTGAGCACCTGCTGAAAGGCCAGAATTGCCTTGTAGACAATGCCATCACGCTCGGCGTACATCTTGTCGAGCAGATGCTTGTCCTGTTTCTCCTTGGGAACTACATTCGGACATTTGACCACCATGATGCGGTCGTATACCCACTGTCCGTCATCGCCTCCAAAGCGCGGGAGACGATTCATACAGAACCAGAGAAGGCCGTTATATCGATACGTAAATCCCTGCTGCCCCTTGAACTCAGCGTGTACTTCATCGCCTCCGGTGAGCAGCTTGAAGGTTTTCAGTTCCGTCACCGTGACAAAGCTCATATCTGAGCTTCCGGCAAGTCTCGTGCCATAGATCACTCCAGTACCGAATCTTGCTTCGATTTCTCTCAGATCAAGACTTGCGAAGTTGCCCTTTCCGAGCAGAAGCTCCACCAGACTCTTAAGCTGGGATTTTCCTGTATCGCCTTTTCCCACAAGGAACAGGGCCTTTTTCATACGCCAGCCTTTCACATTGGACAGGCATGCGCCGATGAATTCCAATAAAAGCTGTTCTACGTCCTGATCGTTATCCGTAAGCGTTTTAATGTACTTGTCAAATACCGGCGTTGGCGATGGCTTTCCTGTCCATTCGCAGGGGATCTGTATCGTGGAGTAGATTGCCGGATCGTGAGGCTCCAGTTCGAGATCGTCTTCTGTTACACGAAGAAGCCCGTTTCTGAAATTGATGATCGACTCGTCTGCATTCAGCTCGTCCTGACTGACATAGTTGAGGTCTGTGCTAATCTGCCCCAGCGTCTCATTCAAAGTTCTCATGCAGATAAGCTCTTCATCATAGGCAGCAATAAATTTCTTGATTTCGCCCATGAACATGTCGTTCGAATATAAACGGTAAACGCCATCGTTGTAGACGAACTTCAGAAGTCCCTGTTTGCCGCTGTCCCGAACGAGAATGTAGATGAGATTTTTCCGCACGTACTTTACCAGCTTGGGAGTAGATACATATGCCATACCGTCTGCATCAAACCGGATGAAGTCTTCATGCGGCATTACGGAGCGGTGAAACTGCCCATCGCAGGCATCTATTCCATACTGGATCGTAGCGGTACGATAATCCTCCCGTTCCCACTTCTGCCGATACAGGGCAGAATCACGGAAGATACGGTCTATGCGCTCCGGATCATTTCCTGTCCGGAAAGCGATAAGCGCACAGAGTGCAGCATCCGCCTCAGACTGTGAACCATAATCGCTGAAGTCGCCTTTATCAAAGAGCTTCTTGAATTTTTCACCATTTTTCTGCTTTCGGAGAGAGCAGATCAGGTCAAAATCCTCCTCGGAACCTGAATCGCGTTTCTCACTGTAGCGGACAGGCTCTTTTTTCCGCATGTCCTTGTTGAATGTAGTCAGAAGCGCCTCTGTGCAGACGGCAAGCGGCTTATCCGCAATCACGTTCCCAGTGAATACGGCAAAGCGGTTTGTGAGTCCCCCGATATAAAGTTCCAGCTGGTTGTTCGGATTCTTTACATAATAATGGGCTGTATCAATCTTCAGCTTTCCATCATTTGTCTCCGCGACAGGCAGTTTGCTGAGATCGCACTGGCCATAGATGTGAATCCCGGTTCCGCTCACGGACCATTCCGTGTACGACTGGAAGCGCTCCGGCAGTAGTTTGATGAAAGGATCGTCAAGCTGCTTGTCATCGGCATCAAGGAAGAAGAACCCTTTCGGGATTACAAAGCCGACTCCGTCGTAGCCGTTCTTCCCGGCAGCTTCACGGGCTTCCTGATAAGTCATCCAGTCTCCGGAATGACTGTCGTCCGTGCCGGTATGGATCCCGGATGCAGTGATCGGAACTTTTGTCTGCTTATCTTTTCTTTTTTCATAATGCCAGCAGACCCAGATCCGTTTCTGCTTCAGCTCATCAATGGTTATCGGTTCCATCGTTTTCCTTTCCTCCTTTCTCCCGACGTCTTCGAGGCACTCATTTCTTCTTATTGGAAGCAACGACAAGCCACTCATGAAATGCTTCAACCGGGATCAGAATCCGATTGCCGACATGTATCGTTGGAAAGTCCGGTTCTTTGACGAGGGCATAAGCTTTCGGCAGGCTGATTCCCATCTCTGCAGCCATCTCCTGAACACTGATAGTGGTTTTCTCCATTTCCGATTCCTCCTTTCCGTTATATCAAAATCTCACTAACTGTTAGATTTTACATTTTGAGAATATCACATAGCGTTACCTATGTCAACATGCATCTCACAAAAACAATATAAATATTTATAATAAAGTAAAATATGGTTGACGCAAGCACATTAAATAGGGTATTATTCTCACATAGGAGGTGCTCATTATGATCGGAGAAAGATTGAAAGAACTGAGGAAGAGAAACGGGTACACGCAGGTAACGCTTGCAGATCATCTTGGCGTATCGAAAGGTACTGTGGCCATGTGGGAGACAGACAAGCGTATGCCGGACTTTGACAAACTGAATGAATTATGCGATCTGTTTGACGTTAGGCTTGATTACCTGACCGGACGATCAGATGATGCATCTTCTCCAAAACTCACGGAAGAAGGCATCGACCAACTCGGAAGATGGGCAATAGCTGATGACTATTCGGAGACGCTTCGGATGTACGCGTCGCTGGACAGCTACGGCAAAGCGGCTGTGGATGCACTGATCCGTTCGGAGCGGCTACGCTGCCTTGATCAAGGCACGCTGGAAAAGACTGATAAGACAAAAATCCGAGTAATGATTGAGAAATAAAGAAGAGGTGTTTACATGGCAAATTTGTCACAGCAGAAGCGCGAACGCATGCTCGCCTTTCTGGACACATTAAAAAAGAAAGCTTAATTAGCGACTTGGTGATTTTCTTGAGCACTGTACCTGATGAGGTACAGTGATTATGGGATATCAGCTTAGACTACCTGTATAAAGAGGTAGAAAACCATGTCAGATATCGAAGATCTTCAGAAAATTACCAGTATGTTTTCCAGTCTGTACCAGTATCAGAAGGATAAGCTCCTGTCTGATCTGGAGAATTGTGCCATCCTGAATAAGACTTCTCAGAGTTACTGTATCAAGGTATGCCCTAAGTGCGGTTCTGAGACTCCGAACTGGACCAGAGGAGGCAGAGCCAACTCTGGAAAGCAGATGCTTCTATGTCATTCCTGCAATCACAGAACTGTGGTCGACTATGGACAGCTTACCTACTATTCCCAGCAGGATCGTTCCAAATGGGATCAGCTGATCAAGGATACTCTTCAGCAGGTTCCGATTCATACGACCGCTCAGAATCTTGGCATCAGTACCTATACTGTCTGGAGAATGCGGATGAAGTTCTTGCACGCTCTGGAATCTATTGCCAGCGAAACTGTGGTTTCAAACGAGATAGAGATGGACGAGAAGTATATTCTGAACAGCCATAAGGGCGAGAAACGAGAAGATGTTAAGCCGCGCTACAGAGGAGAGAAAGCCTCAAAGCGTGGCCTTTCCGATGAACAGGTATGCCTCGTCACTGCAGTCCAGAGAGAAGGAGACGCAGTACTGAGAGCTACCAACATGGCTACTCCGAAAGCAGAGGACATTGCTAAGATTAGTCCGAACTTTGCAGAGCATAGCTTTGTCTGGATTGATGGCAAGACTGCCTATCAGAAAGTCCTTGCTTGGAAGAACTGCGAATTCCGAGTTCTCGGTGATCACAAGTCCTATACTTCCATCGACCACCTGAACAATGTTAACTCCTTCCATTCCAAGATTGATGAATGGAACCGTGGGTACAGAGGAGTGGCAACGAAGTACATCAACAGATAATATGCTGCACTGCTGGTAATGGTAAGAAAGTATGCAGGAATGCATGCCGATGAGGTACTGCTGAAGGTCAAAACAGTGCTCAACGGCGTTTCAGACTTCTTCAGGATCTGCGATATGAAGGCTACTGACCTATTTGCCTATTAGGCTAGATCACCAACCTGCAAATTAAGCCAAAGTTTTTTGAAAAAAGGGCAGCAAAAAAGCCGCAGGATTTTCAAAAAATCTCTGCGGCTCATGGCGCGGTGTTATTCGGTTTTCGCTCCCCCTGATTACTACCCGTCAGCGCAGATGGGCGGGACTGTCAACGGAGAACTATGCCTGTTTATCTCGACCGTTGACCTCTCCGAACAGTTATGCTGTCTTCTCAACTAAATTCAGTTCCTCGTGATATGCAAATCAGTCTATTAATATACAATCAATTCTTCTTTCTCTATAAAGCCTTTTACTGTCTTATCCCACTTAAAATCATATGTTTTAAAAAGTTATATCGCAAAACTATGACCACAACCCTCATTCGTCCGAATTTGCTTTTGCGGCGATATTTTGTTAGGCTCTGTCACAACAAATGGTTGATTTTTGACGAGAAATAGCGTATAATAATAGTAAGAAACAGTACCACCGAAGGAGGTAATTGGATATGCCTACTATCAAAGACGCATTAGATATTATCGGTAAGTTGACTGTCGCAGAGCAGGAAAGCCTTAAAACAATGCTTTTAAGTCCTGCCTTTGTAAAGTCTTTGAATATTGAAGATTTCGTAGCAAAGGAACGCTTTGCAAATGGTCGTGTATGCCCTCTTTGTGGCTGTATCCATGTGGTTCGCAATGGTCATCGTAAAGATGGCACACAGCGATATGTATGTAAGGATTGTGGCAAGTCCTTCGTGATTGCTACGAACTCCATTGTGTCTGGTACAAGAAAAGACTTGTCCGTGTGGGAGCAGTACATTGATTGTATGATGAATGGCTTATCCATTCGTAAGACTGCTGTTGCTTGTGGGATTCACAGAAACACCGCATTCCTTTGGAGACACAAGATTTTGGATGCACTTCAGAATATGGCAGACGATGTTACCCTTGACGGCATTATTGAGGCTGACGAAACTTTTTTCGCCATCTCGTACAAGGGCAATCATAGCAAGAGTAAGACATTTGCTATGCCACGCAAGGCTCATAAGCGTGGTCATTCTACACATATCAGAGGCTTGTCCCAAGAAAAGGTATGTGTTCCTTGTGCGGTTAATAGGAATGGCTTGTCTATCTCCAAGATTACGAATACTGGTAGAGTTTCTACAAGAGATTTACATCATATTTATGATGGTAGGATTAAGACCAATTCCACTCTTGTTACGGACAAGATGAACTCCTATGTGAGATTTACAAATGCCAATGGCATTGACCTTGTGCAGTTAAAGACTGGCAAAGCCAAGAAAGGCATTTATAATATCCAACATATCAATAGCTACCATAGCCAGCTAAAGAGGTTTATGCGTGGCTTTAACGGTGTTTCTACCAAGTATCTGAACAACTATCTTGTGTGGAATAACCTTGTAAATTACGCCAAAGAAAGCGACATGGAGAAAAGGAACATCTTCTTAACTTTCGTTTTGGCAACATTGAAAACTGCTAAATGCAGAGATTTATCAAACAGACCAGCAGTTCCTCTGGTCGCCTAATTAGAATTTGTGGAGATGATAAGATGGTCAATATAACAGATGTAAAACAGATTCTTCAATTTGCAATAGATGCGGAGATTAAAGTCTTTCTTGATGGTGGCTGGGGTGTAGATGCTCTTCTTGGATATCAGTCAAGAGCCCATAATGATATTGACATTTTTGTAGAAAAGAACGATTATCAGAACTTTATAGAAATAATGAAAGCTAATGGCTTTTATGAGATTAAGATGGAATATACAACATTGAACCATACTGTATGGGAAGATTTGAAAAACAGAATTATTGATTTGCATTGTTTTGAATATACGGACGAAGGTGAAATTCTTTATGATGGGGATTGTTTTCCGGTAGAAACTTTTTCGGGTAAAGGAAGAATTGAGGAAATAGAGGTTTCCTGTATTGAACCATATAGTCAAGTAATGTTCCATCTGGGATACGAGTTTGATGAAAATGATGCACATGATGTGAAGTTATTGTGTGAGACACTTCATATCGAAATTCCAAATGAGTATAGATAACTGCAAATAACAGTTTGTAGGGGAGTTCTGATACTCCCCTATAAAAATGGCTATTTATCAACTGTTTGTTGTGACATAGCCTTTTGTTATATTATAATTAGTGATTTTTGCATGAAAAAACAGACTGGTATCGGCTTTGTCGAAACGCAGGGAAAGGAACTGGATAATGAAAAAAATAGATTTCGGAATAGGCTTTGCCACTGGGCGACGCTCATTCAAAAAAGTACTGAACGCCTACATAGCCACTTGGAATGAAACAAAAAAGGAATTGCCTCAGGACATCGATGTACACCTGAGCCTTTTTGTTTCCTACGACCTCAACTATCAGAATACCCAGTCCACGGACTTTACAAATCTCAAACAAGACATAGTGGACGCATTCGACGACATAATATTCATCGGCCCCAAAAACACCGCACGAAAGCTTGCCGAATTAGAGCAGCGGGATAGCTTGTCACCTGAAGCATTAAAACGCGTGTTCGGATCCGGATATGCTGGCAAACGTAATGCCATACTTCTCGCCGCCATAGAGTTGAAAATGGACTATCTGCTGTTTCTGGACGATGACGAATATCCAATGGCTGTCACAAACAACAACGACCTGTGTCTTTGGAGCGGCCAGCGTGTATTCTACGACCATCTCAAGGAGATTGAAGACGCCGACTACACTAACGGCTATCACTGCGGATATATCTCGCCCATTCCGCAGATGCGCTTCAACAACACCCTTGGTGAGTCGGATTTCCGTCTGTTTATCGAGGCCATCAGCAACGACATAATAAACTGGGACACCATCCGCCAACTCATGGCCACAGGCGGAGTCACCTATGCCTCCACCGCAGTATTGGCAAAACCGGAGACGATAGAGGTCCCTTGGGAAAACGGTTGCCGCTTCATCTCTGGAGCGAACCTATGCATAAACCTCCGGGATCCGCTGCGCTCCCTGCCATTTTATAACCCGCCCGGCGCCAGAGGCGAAGATACCTTCCTCTCCACCATGCTCCGGGACCGCAAGGTCCTAAAGGTGCCGTGCTATGCGTTTCACGACGGCTTTTCATACTATCAGCACCTGCTGGATGGCGTATTGCCGATACATCTTGCGCATATAACCGCCGAGTCGCCTCAGGTAGTCACGCGCTTTTTCAAGGCATGTGTGGGCTGGGTGAGGTATAAGCCACTACTCTGCTACATTACCAAGCCAGACGAATTTGAGACAGAGATGCGCTCCATAAGGTCTTCTCTTGAGCGCGCCGTGCCGCTAATGGCTGAAAACTTTCAGGATGAGCGCTTTCTGACCATCTCCACGGAATTTGAAAAATATTGCAAAAATGTAAAGCGGCATTACGCGGGCTATATCGAGACACAAAAGGTATGGCAGCAGATTATCCGGCTGTGATGTCCGCCTGCGGAGCTTTTGGAATAACATGCAAGGTGAATATTGACAAAAATTTTTTGATCCAAATAATCAGACAAAAAATCAATGTTTTTCCGTTTTCGCTTATAGTAAGTCCCCACTTTATTCTTTTCTAAAATTGACATCCTTTCTCGTCCACAAATTTCTAATTTGTTATCCTATCTAACATAAGTATATTTACGGAATAGCGCGGGGTGGCTATCTGTGTGTTTTTATTGCCCGCTTCTTTATCGACTATGAGCATTTGCTCAAGGAAGAATTCAGAGAAGCGGCGTCCAAGCAGGGCGAGCGCAATATTCAGATGCACATGCCGGAACCAAAGGTATCGGATTTTCACATTCCGGATCAGGACTTCTTCAAGTACGACCCGGGTGTGAAGGAAGAAGTCGAATATCTGAGCAACGCTTATAAGGAATACACTTCCGGATTTGCCACCTCGCTGATCCGCAGTATGCCTGAGCAGCTGTTCGAGCAGTATTGCGAAGGTCGTGACGATATAGACTGGGTCTACAAGAACGGCGACAGCGGTCAGCAATACTTCTCTATCGTATATCTGGATTCGCTTTGGCATCAGTGGCTCTTCTACGATGACTACATCATAAAGAAGAAAGACGGTACCATCTGGGTGATTGAAACAAAAGGCGGAGAGGCAAAAGGAAAGGATAAGAACATTGACCGGCAGATTCAGAATAAGTTTGAAGCATTCAAGCACTATGCGTCTGCCCATAAACTGAACTGGGGATTTGTTCGCGACAAGGATAACCATCTTTATATCAATAACACTGTGTTTGCCGAAGATATGGCAGATGAGCATTGGCAGCCAATAGCTGATGTATTCTAAAATGTGCCGTGCCGGAGAGTTTCGCTCTGGTGCGGTATTTTTCTACAAAGCTGGCGCCTGATGTACTCGAAAATCGATACATATGGCCGATTCTATCTGAAGTATATAAACTTTATGACGCTGCTAGATAGACGATAAAGCACGGAAATAAGCCGCTTTGAGGCTGGTGTCGGACTGAATACCCCCTCTTGCAATTTCGCGGAAATTAACGGAAGAGGGGGCGGCGGTCAGCCATGATCTGGCCACAGGGATTTTTCCCTCCCCCCCCGCCGCAGCAAAATTTCTTTTGCAGCTTGTGCGCTCTGCGCTTCAGCAACGCTTCCTGAAGCTTAGTTGAATTTCTTAATAAGTACCGCGTAGGCAAGCTGGGTTGTTTCATCCTCCGGCTCAACTTCCCAGCCTCTCTCGTAGAGGAGGGTCTGCTTTCCGTCAACCCTGATCTCCATCTTTATGATCCTGCCGTCCTCGATTCCGTAGGTCTCACTCTTTTCGCCGCAGGTCTTTACGCAGTATCTGCAGGTTTTCTCTCCATCGTCTGTTGGTATTAAAAGGCTTCCTTTGTTCCACATGGCTTTGTCCTCCGTTTTCTTTGTGTGCCCTTTCCTTTGGCATGTACATATATCACTCTACGAGCGCTATATAGCAAGGAGATTCGCCGGATATGTGTCACAAAGATCCGCCCCGGAAACTGTGTATTTTGTACGAGGAAGAGGCCCCTTTTGCGGGGCTCCCTCCCTTTCCGTTTTCAGTTCAGTGTCATTCTGAAGGCGTGGCCCTTCTCGTAGCCTTTTCCGAAAAAGTCCTTCCGGAGGTTGACCTCAACCATCTCGCCGATCGTGCAGCCTGCCTCTTTAAAAAGCCAAAGCGTCTCGACCGCATCGGTTGCCCGGCAAGAGTAGGTGAAGGCCTTGATGCCGTTCTCCTTCATGCAGGCGGTGAGGGCTTCCACATCCCGGTCCCAGATGATGTCGTCGAAATCGAGGATCTCGTTCTCGTTGTCTCTTGATTTCTCGTAGGCCCTCCAGATCTTCCAGGCGATGTCACCCATCGCATCGATCTTGTCCTCGGCTTCCTTCGCGGCTTCTCTTGCGGTGTCCCTCTCCTCTGCAGTAGTGGCTTCCTTGTAGGCTTTCTTTGCTTTCTGAATGCGGTTGTAGGTTTCTTCGAAAATGTTTGTCATGGCTTTGTCCTCCTTGCTTTGTGCTTGTTTGCCTTTTCCTTTGGCATGTACATATATCACTCTGCAGGCGATATATAGCAAGGAAATGGAGGCCATAAACTGCACAAAATTCTTGTGCAAAACCTGTGGATCTTAGACGTGCCCCGTCATGATGAAGGTCACGTAGGCTTTCCTGTGATCCTCAATGAAGATCACCAGCTCATAGTACCCAAGATCGGATGCAATCCGCTGGACTGCTGGTATGAGGAGCATGTTGCTTTCACCACTCTCACGGATCTTCAGGATCTGATCCCGTATTGTCTGTGTAAACTCCGGCACCAGCGACCGGCAACAGTCTGCTCCGAAAGCCACGCTCAGGCGGCTCCCATTATCCCAGTTCACTCCGATGCTTCCGATGTCATCCACGCAGCGGACAGTTCCCTTGGTTCTGATCGGCGGGGCTTGCTCGTCCTGCATCTCAAGGAGCTCCACTCTGGCTCCTGTCGGGTAGTGCTCACGAAGGTTTCGGATCTCTTCTTCGCTTGGGAATCTCATTCTGCCACCTCCTGCTTCAGCGCCTCAGTAGATTCCACTTTTACAGGAGCATCATGCCGGAATGCTGAATTACCGGTCATGTTCTGAAGCAGGATCTTTCTTGCTTCCTTGTACTCCGGTCCGATAAAGCCGAGGCGGAGAAGGAAGCAGCGGAAAGCGTATTTCTCATTGTCCGTTTCGACCGGCCTGCTGCTGGCGTGTTTCAGCTCTTTTGAGAACTTGCAGAGCAGGGAAAGGAAAGTGGTGTAAGCTTTTGCTTCCTCGGCAGTAAGCTCCCGGGTGAACCAAGGGAATTCAATCTTGTCCTCGGTGACATTGATTCGAAGGTCTGTGACCCCGAGGGCGTGCCGGATCAGGTCCCCCTTGGAGGAGAGGATGCTCGTGAGGATTCCGACGTTTGCAGTGGTAAGCGGAAGGCTTACCGTAAGCTCCGGCACTTCCTCAAGATCTTCCGGCTTCTCGTCTGCGGCAGGTGCTTCTTCCTTCGGCTTTTCTTCCGGGGCTCCCTCGGTTTCTGATAGTTCATACCCCTGGGCTTTTAGGGCTTCGAGCAGGCTCCCGATGTCCTTGTCGTCTGGAGCAGTAAGGGTTGCATCCCGGTTTACGGTAAGGTCGCCGATCTGGAAGGCGTAGGTCGGGGTGAACTGGTAAACTGCCTTTTCTCCGGTTATCGCTTCGATGGCCTTTGCGAATGCCTTCTTGTTTTCCTTGGTTACGTTGAATGTAAGCTTCATGGTATGTACCTCCTTTGTTTTGGTAGTACATACATCACTCTGTGCCCGGAATATAGCAAGCAATATTCCTAGAAAATAAGCATAAAAATAAAGAACAGTCCTTGGCTAATTTGCCATGAACTGTTCTTATTCCCGCTTGAAGCTTCGGCTTATGTAGTTTTATGCTGGGGTCCCTAATAAAACGCTGCTTTACAGAGACTTTTTGCAATATTCTTGCTTTTTGTATCCATTCCTCCCGAAGTGATGCCTTCGAATACATAAGAAATATTCTGATCAGTTGGCTTGAGAATATCTATCTCACCGCCTAAACGCTTGTCAATAGCCTGCAAAATCAGCACAGCTTTTAACACTTCTTGCTCATCACTTCTTAAATTTTCCTGCTGAGAATAAGTGTCAAGAATCATGCGGATATCTGGCGACAGATTATCCTTTCCCTTTTCATAAAAGAAATCCCACAACATGTCGACAGTAAGAAGCGGGTGGTTACTAGTAGGTCCATAATTCGATATAAACCATTGAAAAGCTTTGGAGTCGTCTTTGACTTTTATAAAATCGAACATACTCCTCTGGTTTGCGGCAAATGCTGAAGCTATATTTTTGAGCACTAATGCCGCCATTGGATGGATTGGCATTATGTCTTTGATTACCTTAGCATCCTGGATTTTTGCAGCTTTCATCACCGCATTTCGCGATGCGCTCAGACGCTCATTCAAGCTCTCGGCACAATTTTTCCAAGTGTCAATTGCAGCGGTTTTTATTTTAAATGCATGTCCAATTAAATTAAAAGCAATATTATCCGGTAAAGTAAGTTCGACTCTATCAAACCTTTGCTGTACAATCTTCCAAGATTCATCCTGGCTATCGATGATGCTGGATGCTTGGTGTGTAACAATCACTAAATAGAATGGGGCTTCTTGACAAAGAGCAACGACTTTTTGAAATTCATCTAGTGAATATCTGTTATTCTCGAAAAACTTGCTAAATTCATCCCAAAAAAACACAATTTTAATGTGATTTTTTTCAATAATGTCTTTGATCCATTGTTTCAGAAGGTCAGCATCCAAACTCATGCCTTTAAAACCTTCTGCATCTGCCATCTCAGATATATTAGCCATCAATTCTTTCACATTGCTTGATGTATTTAAATCTTCCCTTACTTCGGCGGCAGATGATTGAGAAAATTTTCCGCGCCACTCCGGTTTCTTTAAAAGTTCATCAAAAAATCTGGCATGGACAGGATCTCCAAGCCATGCGACCACAGTATCTTTAAGAGTATTTTCGCCTTTGTATGTGATATGTTTATTTTTTTTTAGTGCCTCACTGATACTCTCTTGGACAGCGAAAAAAAATCTCTGGGGTGTGGTTATGCTACCGGTAGCGTATCTATATACTGTTAGTATTCCACGATTACGATGCCCAATAAGTTTTGCTAACAAATCATTTTCTTTCTTCAAGGCATCATAGCTATCCCAGTATGCCCTGAGTTCCTTCTCTGGAACCTCTAAAATCCTTTTGATCGCAAATGCACATTTTGACTTTCCGGTTCCATAAGCACCATGAATCCAAATGGAACGGTTTGTGCTCCCGCCCAACATATTTTCAACTTTGTGCAATAAATTTATGAACGTAGAATGGGGATAAGTATCATCCCATCTAGCGCCGCCCTCTATAGCGGAATCATCAATGCACGGAAAGTACCGTTCGTCAACATCAAAGTATTGGTTATATTTTCCTGTTTCAACATCAGCCATAATTATTCTCCCCTAAAAAGCCCCAGTACATCATTAGATGACTTTTCCGTCAAAGTTATTTTTTCCAAATCGTTCGTAAATGTAGCATTAATGAATTCTGGATATTTAGCAGTCAGTCCCATCAATATTGATTTCATGTCTTCGTAATTTATGCCAAAAAACTCGCTCGGACTTATCCCGTCACGTTCAATGCTCCCATTCATCAACCATGACAAAGTAAACTCTTTATAATTATTGCAACGTTCCGCAAATTTGTAGAGTGCATAAAGAATAACTTTATTATCAGAAATGTTACACCTTGTCCTCACAAGCTCATAGTCATCAGTTACATAGCCAAAACCAAGGACAGTCCCTATGGGTGTTTCCACAATTCGTTTATATGATTTTACTATCGACTTTGCATCTTTTGCTTTAACATCGCACGCCATTAGCATTTCTTCAACATCTTTACGCGCATAATAAACGTTTAACTGTAAGTTTTTAATGTACCATTTGATTTGAGGATTTATCATGGACAGATTCGTTAGAATTAAGCCCATTGCTGTGTCGGTATCCCACCCTATCTGCGAGATCAGTTCCGCAAATTCAGTAAAATGGTTTTTATAACTTAGTCCAGAATCTCTCAAAAACCGCCTAAACATGTCATACATCATCGGCCCCAAAGTATTATGCTGAAAGAACTCTTCTTTTAGGGTAAAAAAAGATTGCAGCCATTCGGTTTTAGGGGCATGATCAGCAAACGAATTCAAGCTCATTTTTTCTTTACCTCCGCCTTGTGGATATCTGGTAGAATGGAAAAGTAGGCATCCACTGTCAATATTATGGCATTGATGGCATTGTATGCATCCATCTATTTTTAAGTTTCCACCCAAAAATGATATGCATCCCTGCGGACAGTTCATCTCACAAACCCGGCACCCAATGCAATAAGTGGCTTTCCGGAATACCTGCTTGAATAATTTCCCGAAAGTAGGTTCTTCTTTCAAAACCTTTTCAGGAATTTTGACAACGTAACCTTCCCTCGTACTCTTGACAAGAAATTCAATGTGCCGGTCTTTGTACAAGACAGAATAACGTTCATTGTTGATTTTCAAAACTTTTCCAATCGTCTTCATCCACTCTCTCCATGACGAAGTTGGATTTTTGATATCAATTGTTAATTCTCCCGCACTTATTGATTCGATACAGCGAAATTCATTATTTCTTAGAGACCGACCATTTTTACGGGCATTCCATCCTCCATTTACAATGTACGACGTTACTGTTTGGTTTTCTTGGTCAACCTGTGAATCGCGAATCAATTTGACATAAGAATCAACTTCTTTTGTATAACTTCTTCTCCTTATGTAGCTACTTAGATTCCCACTCATGGGACAAAAAAGGCATCCCACCCTTGAATTTCCCATTTTATAAGCCTTATTGATATAAATATTTTTTGCATATATGTAAAGCCAAATTTCAGCTGAAGTCCACTCCAAGATAGCATTATAACTGTATTGGCCTCTTTGTTTTTTCCCATAGTTTTCATAAATATATCCGCTTCTATTTATGCTTTCATATTTCCGGACCCCCACAAAATCCATTCCAACGTAATTCTCTTTACCAGTAATTTTTCTCAGTAGTATCGTTTGTGGTGCGCTTTTATGTACACTGCAACACCATCGCAAAACTCTCGCCGGCGGGCCAAAAATTTTCCAAGACTCATGCGGATCCATATGGGAACGGGCAATATAAAAAGGAATTCCCTCTTTTTCACATTCACTCCTCACTTGTTCTACATTGGCGTACGTATCGGGGAACTCCATACCAGTGTCGCCAAATATCACGACAAAGCTCTCTTTTGGCAAAGCTCTTTTCACAAGGTTAAGGAGCACTGCGCTAGCCTTGCCACCTGAAAAAGCTACATGAAATATATCTAATCTATTTTTATTTCTCTCATAAGCTGCCACTATTTTTTTTATGGTGGTATTTTCGATGATATCCATCATCGCACGGTTTTTACGAACCATCCCTTTTATGTCAATGGGCCTTAAAGGAACACCATCACGTTCTGGCAACACTGGATTTCCATTGTCGTCTTTGGGTATAATTATCTCCGGTGCCTCATAAAGATTCCCGCCCTTAAGTTTTGCCACCAATTTCCCTCTATACCAGTATTGTACGGATTCAGCCCACATATATGGAACATCATCTTGCCTTTTATATTTCCAATATTTATCGAAACCTAGCATATCTAATTCTGAGGCATAAACTGGCCTTGGTTCTTTTGAAAATACGGTCGGGCTAGAATTAAGAAGGATGCCACCTGTTTCCTCATCAAAAGTATAAGAATACAACCTAAGTTCTCCTCTCTCGTAATTCTCTTGCTTCTTTAAGCAATTGATCCATTGCAGAATACCGTTTACGCTCAATGTATCCTGCTTCTTTCAGGTACTCAAAAACTTCCTCTTTATTCAAGTCCCGATTTGATCGAGCCGCAGCATGTACCATTATTTCGTGGTAATTAAAAGAACATTCGTTGGAAACTATTGCGCCGCTGTTCAAAGATTTTTTGCTTCGCGTGAGGAACCTGTACCTCTTACTAAATCTACGGCAATAACTTTCAAGAAGGTAAAGATTCCAACTATACCCGCAGGAAGGAAATAAAGTAAAGGTCATGATTTCTCGCAAACCAATGAAATAATCCTTCACAATCCTGTCCAAGGCCTTGTCAATTACTTCAACATCAAAAGTTACCTTATTATCCGACACAAAGTTGGCTCTATCAATTCTGACCATGTTGTCATTTGCAATTTCGATGATCTCAGGAGCACATGCTTTTCCAGAAACTTGCTCGGATATATTCTTAAGTTGTTCAAACGTGCACCGTCCCCTGGAACGGCAAAACTCAGCAATTGCGGTTGATGTATCTATACCGCTCCCTTTCAGTGTTAAAATTTTACAGTTTCTCTCAAATTTATCGGATATAGCTTCAAAGAAGCATTCATAAAACGCCTTATCAGAGAAATCGGGGTTTTCCTCCCTTAGGTTCTCAAAGGGGATGGTATCAAGGGACACGCTACCATGTTCATTACATTGATTTTCGACGTAATCTTTTAATTTCTTTATTTCGTCTTCACTCGCTGTAAAACTGCTTTTTTGTAAATAAACCCCTGCAGAATTTGTAATGAACTCGGAACGATGGTTCAATGCATTCTTAACCTTACCAGAGGGTATGAACTGTAGTTTCTTTGAAAGCTCCTCAAAGCTTTGCTGTGTGCTATTCCCCCAGACGCGTATAATCTCATCTTTGATAACATCGCTTTCCAACCGCTCGTTAGTTGTTAAAAGAACATAATCACTCTTAAAAATCATATCTTGCATTTTGCTCTTCAACACTTCTCTAAGCATTTCAGAGGATATAATTTTTGTCTTGTCACATTCTTCATAGTTGGAATTGTAGAACTGATCATAGTAAATTATACTGGCTCCTTGATTTTTATAAGCCCTGATCTTCCCCATAATTTGTTCAACGACCGAGTCCGACAAAATGTAAATTTTTCCTTCATACTCGAAGCCCATGTTTTTTATCACATTTCGCAAATCATCATCCTTTAGAGGACATTGCGAATTATTGATTTTGTTATAATTTTGTCGAAATCTTTGTAGTTCTACATAATCACCTCTAAATCCATATGCAAATGTCGGAAGCTCCAGCGTTGCTCTGATCTTTTGTATTTCATCTTCATCAACTTCCCCAGCACTAGAATTTAACCTTGGTTGCATTTCTCGAACAGTTCTAACTTTAGACTCTTTCCATTTTAGAAATTCGATATACTTACCCAGTGCTGATGAATAAAGGTAATGTTTACTTTTATCTTTATTTTGAAAATTTACATCTGCGATGACTAATTTTGTTACTCTCTCCAATTGAGAACTTGACTTTAATTCAAATAAGTTACCTGCTCCAATATCAAGGTTCTGGCAGAATTCCCCACAACTTCTAATTGATACCACATAACTATTGCAAACGGACGAATCCATCCCTCCCTTTTTAGATAACCATCTTCGAAACTCGGAGCTTTTACTTTCCAATTGCTCAGAATCCAATTTTAATGATTGTCTTCCAAGATATAGCTTATAGACATGCAAAGCCTTCAAAACAGCATCACGAAGCCGCTTGGAAATTAATCGTATCCCCTTTTTATTGTTCCCAATAGATTTGATGAGATTTTCGATTTGCGACGGATTATTTATTTTAAAAATTCCGTCCCTACAGCTTCCCCTTTTCCTCAGCAATAACTCAAATGTTTTTAGTGAGGCAATGATATCACGACTTTCGTTCGAAGATCTTGCACCACTAAGCCAATCCTCAAAACGAGTTCTATTGTCCCCATTTTTTTCAACGACGTCTTCCACCGTACGCAGCAAACTCTCAAATTTCCTGCGATCGTGGTTATAAAGTCGGACAATATCAAAATACCATCCACCAGTCACAGCAAGACCAGAGGATCCTTTAGTGTAGGCATATTCGAGACAAGCCATTTGTAGGTTTATACCATTTTCATTGCGGAACTTTTCATTGATATCATTACCTCTTCGCGCAGCGAAAATTCTTAATTTCCTCGAAACGTCTGAAATGGCGCTACTTCTCGTAAGTTTATGATTTAATACTTTAATTAAGGCATCAAGAAGCACAGCTTCTTCGTATTCATTCCAGAGAATCTTTTTTGCCACCGCATATCATTCCCCTTAAATATTTTTAGTAAACCTATTACTAATGCACCCCAAATCTAAGTTTTTTTATTCACAAGGCCTCGATATCAAAACAAACTCAATGCAATGCTGCAAGCTATCTTATATCGACAAAAAATGTATATTTATTAGGTTGTAATCTTTATATAACCCCTCGTTAACCTCCCGTCTTTTAAAAAAACAATTCATTATATTATATCATACTTAGATGATAAAAACACTGCATGTTTGCACAGTATCAAATTTGCAGAAGCAAGGAACTTTATGAGCAATTTGAATTTTTAATTATGAACACTTCATCACGACTTATAAGAAATCGGCGCAGGCCCAATAATTAACGTACGAGATGAGCTTAAATCTCTTTTACACACAAAAGGCCCTTGCAAGGCACTGCAGTGTTCGCTGCAGATACCCTGCAAGGGTCTGTATTTGTTATGATACTGTTCTGTTACTTGAACAAGTCTTTGATTTTATCCATGAAGCCTTTTTCCTCGGGGTTGAGGCTTTCTTTGGACAGATCGGCAAACTCCTGAAGGGCTTTCTTCTGCTTCTCCTTGAGTTTGGTCGGGACGACGACCTTGATGCGTACCAGCTGGTCGCCCCGTCCGCCGCCGCGGAGACGCGGAATGCCTTTGCCGCGGAGCCGCATGACACGGCCCGGCTGCGTTCCTTCCGGAATCTTGATGACCACCTTGCCGTCCAGCGTCGGAATTTCTTTTTCCGCGCCCAGCGTGGCTTCCACGATGTTGATCGGGATTTCGCAGTGCACGTCGTAGCCGTCCCGTTCAAAGAACTTGTGCGGCTTGACGAACAGGTAGACGTACAGGTCGCCGTGCGGACCGCCCTTGGTACCGGCGGCACCTTCGTTGGCCACGCGCAGGCGGGACCCGTTGTCCACACCGGCAGGGATCTTGACTTTCAGGTGTTTGACTTCCTTCTTCAGACCCGTACCGCTGCATTCGCGGCAGGGGTCTGTAATGATCTTGCCTTCGCCATGGCAGCGCGGGCACGTGGTGACCGTCTGCATCTGGCCGAGCATGGTATTCTGGACGCGGCGCACCTGGCCCGTGCCGTGGCATTCCGGACAGGTCTCCACTTTGGAGCCCGGCTCGGCGCCCGTGCCGTGGCAGTGGTCGCATTCTTCATCGCGGCGCAGGGCGATTTCTTTTTCAACGCCGAAGGCCGCTTCTTCAAAGGTCAGGTCCAGGTCGAAGCGAAGATCGCTGCCCCGCTGGGGACCGCGGTCTGCCGCCTGGCCGCCCCGGCGGCCTGCGCCGCCGAAGAACATATCGAAGATATCATCCATTCCGCCGCCGAACCCGCCGGCACCGCCGAATCCTTCGAATCCGCCGAATCCTCCGGCGCCGTTGCCGGCCCCGAAGCCGCCGTTTTCGAACGCGGCCATGCCGAACTGGTCGTACTGGGCACGCTTCTGGTCATCGCTCAGGACGCTGTAGGCTTCGTTCACTTCTTTGAACTTCTCCGCAGCTTCCTCCGGATTGTCCTTGTTCAAATCAGGATGGTACTTGCGTGCCAACTTGCGGTATGCTTTTTTGATATCATCGGTGCTGGCGTCTTTGGAGACGCCGAGCACCTCATAATAATCTCTTTTTTCAGCCATGTTTCAACACCATCCCGACGAATTACTTCTTGTCCTTGTCATCCACGACTTCGGCGTCGACGACGTCGTCATCCGACTTCTTGCTTTCGCCGCCGGCTGCACCGGCCGCACCGGATGCACCTGCACCGGCGCCAGCACCAGCTGCGCCAGCCGCACCGCCGGCTGCCTGGCTCTGTTTGTACAGTTCCGCAGACAGTTCATACAGCGGTTTCGTCAGGGCATCCATCGAGGCCTTGATCTTGTCGTTGTCCGTCCCTTTCAGGTCGGTCTTCAAGGTTTCCAGAGCCGTCTTGACTTTGGCAACCAGGTCGTCGTGGCCCTTGCCTTCCATATCCTTGATGGTCTTTTCTGCCTGGTAGACCAGGGAGTCTGCCTGGTTGTGGATTTCGACGCCTTCCTTGCGTTTCTTGTCCGCTTCGGCGTTGGCTTCGGCTTCCTTGACCATGCGGTCTACTTCTTCCTTGGACAGCGAGCCGGACGAAGTAATAGTAATCTTCTGTTCCTTGCCCGTGCCCAGATCCTTGGCGCTGACGTTTACGATGCCGTTGGCGTCGATATCAAAGGCAACTTCGATCTTCGGCACTCCACGCGGAGCCGCAGGGATGCCGGACAGTTCGAAACGGCCCAGGGTCTTGTTGTCTGCAGCCATTTCCCGTTCGCCCTGCAGGACATGGATGTCGACAGAGGGCTGGTTATCCGTGGCCGTCGAGAAGATCTGCTTCTTGGACGTAGGAATCGTGGTGTTACGGTCGATGATCTTCGTGAAGACACCGCCCAGGGTTTCAATGCCCAGGGACAGCGGCGTGACATCGAGCAGCAGGACGTCTTTGACTTCGCCTGCCAGGACGCCGGCCTGAATGGCAGCGCCGATGGCGACGCATTCATCCGGGTTGATGTTACGGGTCGGTTCCTTGCCCATGATGCGCTTAATGGCTTCCTGGACAGCCGGGATACGGGTAGAGCCGCCGACGAGGATGACCTTGTCGATCTTGTCCGGGGTCAGGCCCGCATCGGACAGGGCATTTTTGGTCGGGCCGACAGTCCGTTCGACCAGGTCGGCCGTCATTTCTTCGAATTTAGCACGGGTCAGGGTCATTTCCAGATGTTTCGGGCCGTCGGCACCCGCCGTGATGTACGGCAGGTTGATTTCGGTCTGGACCATGCTGGACAGTTCGATCTTGGCTTTTTCAGCAGCTTCACGCAGACGCTGCATGGCCATCTTATCGGTGGACAGGTCGATGCCGTTCTTGGCTTTGAAGTCGTCCACCATCCAGTCGACAATGCGTTTATCGAAGTCATCGCCGCCCAGGTGCGTATCGCCGTTGGTGGCCTTTACTTCGAAGACGCCGTCGCCCAGTTCCAGGATACTGACATCGAACGTGCCGCCGCCCAGGTCATAGACCAGGATGGTGTGGTCGTCCGTCTTGTCGATGCCGTAAGCCAGGGACGCAGCCGTCGGTTCGTTGATGATACGCAGGACTTCGAGGCCTGCGATCTTGCCGGCGTCTTTCGTGGCCTGACGCTGGGAGTCGGAGAAGTACGCCGGTACGGTGATAACGGCCTGTTTGACCGGTTCGCCCAGGTACTTTTCGGCGTCCGCTTTCAGTTTCTGCAGGATCATTGCGGAAATTTCTTCCGGAGAGTATTTCTTGCCGTCGATTTCCACGCGGTACCCTGCTTCACCCATGTGACGCTTGATGGAGCTGATGGTACGGGTCGGGTTGGAAATCGCCTGGCGTTTCGCCATCTGGCCGACCAGACGCTGGCCGTCCTTCGTGAATCCGACGACGGAAGGAGTCAGGCGGGAGCCTTCCGGGTTGGTAATAACGGTGGGTTCGCCACCTTCCATGACAGCAACTACGGAGTTCGTAGTGCCCAGGTCAATCCCAATTACTTTAGACATGATGTATTCCTCCTTGATTTTAAACTGATGTCTGGCAAACTGTCTGTATCAGTCTCGTTTCTTATTCATTCGTGATGACGCGCACTTTGCTGTGGCGAATCACTTTATCATCCAGGACATAGCCTTTTTCGAAGACTGTGTCTATGGTGTCTTCTTCCAGTTCCGGGTTCTGCCCGCGCATCACGGCTTCGTGATACCTGGGGTCGAACTTTTCGCCGGCGGCGGGAATTTCTTTGACTCCCAGTTCGTCCAGCGTCTTGTGGAACTGTTTCATGATGGCCGACATGCCGTCGGTCACGCTCTTGATATCCCGGGCGGTTTCGGCACTGGCCTCGGCCCGCTCGAAGTTATCCAATATCTTAAGGAACTTTCCGACGACGTCAGCCGTGACGTACTTGGAAAGATCGGCCTTTTCCGTGGCCGTGCGGCGGCGGAAGTTTTCGAAATCGGCCTGCAGACGCACATAGCGTTTGTCTTTCTCGGCGATTTCGTCTTCTTTCGCCTTCAGCTGTGCCGCCAGGGCAGTCAGCTTGGCCTGCAGGGCCGGAACGTCTTCCGCTTCCGCGGTGCCTTCCTCCCCCGCAGCTTCGCCGGTCTCCGTGCCGGCAGCAGTATCTGCCGCACCGGATGCCGTCTCGCCTGCGTCCGGCTGCGTGCCGTCCGTGGGGGACATCCCCGGCGATTCCGGGGTTTCCGCCGCTGCCGCGGCAGTGTCCTGCGCGTCCGTGCCGCCTTGCGTCGTGGCCGTCAGGTTCTGCTCCATGTCGGCCTGTTCCTGTGTATGCTGCGTATCGAACACTGTTCTTCCTCCTGTCTGTTAAGGTTATGGTTTACGCTGGAGCTGGTCCCGGAACCCGTCTGGGTTCTTGAACAGGGTCTCCAGGTACTGGTGCAGATAATTCATCACGGCGATGACCTTGCGGTATTCCATCCGCGTCGGTCCCAGGACCGCCATGGTGCCCACGATTTCGCCGTTCAGGCGGTACGTGGCCTGGACCATGCTGCAGTCCTTGATGCCCGTGAATTTATTCTCCGAGCCGATGGTGACTTTCAGTCCCGACTCGCCGTCTCCGGCGGCGACCAGGTCTTTGACGACCTTTTCCTCTTCCAGGATGCCCAGCAGGTCCTTGACGCGGTCCATGTTCTGGAATTCCGGCTGGTTGAGGATCTGTTTGGTTCCGCCCAGGAAGACTTTCTGCTCACTGTTCTTGGCGGCAATGGACCGCAGGGTCCGCTGCAGCGAGTGGAGCATCACTTCGTCCTGCGAGACTTCGGAGTACACTTCCTGAAGGACATCGGCGTCGATTTCCGAAATGGGCCTGCCCGCCAGGAGCCTGCTCATCCGGCCGGCCAGATAATCCAGCTCGCCCGGCGTCATGCCGGCGGGGATGGTAATGAGGCCGTTGTCCATGTTCCCGTCGTCCGTGACGATGCACAGGATCACCTGCGTGTCGTTCAGGGGCAGAAACTTAAGGTATTGAAAACGGGCCGACGATTGTTTGTTGGCCACGATAACGGATACGGACTGGGTCATGCGCGAAAGGATCTTGGCCGTGGACTTGAAAATGTCGTCCATGTTGCGGATCCGTTCCCGGAACCAGCCGTCGATCAGCGCCCGGTCATTGTCCGTCAGGTTCGCCGGTTTCAGGGAATCGACGTACAGGCGGTACGCTGCTGCGGACGGGACACGGCCAGCCGACGTGTGCGGCTGTTCCAGGTACCCAAGCATTTCCAAATCACTCATCTCGTTGCGGATGGTGGCCGGACTGAGGCCCAGGTTGTGCTTTCTGGCGATGGTTCTAGAACCGACCGGTTCCGCCGTTTCAATATAATCTTCGATGATGATCTGCAGGATTTTTCTCTTTCTGTCTGATAACATAATCCCACCTCATCTTCTCCAAACAGGCACCAAAAAAGGCGGTGCCATTCTATTAGCACTCATATTGGTGGAGTGCTAACATCACTCACAATGTTAGAATAGCACCGCCCCTTGACCTTGTCAATAGTCAAAAGGTAAAATTTTTGAATTTGTCCTGATTTTTTCAAAAATATTGCCAGTCGGGAGGTAATTTTACCCTTCCGACCGGATAAACGCGGCAAATGCTTCGTTCCCGAACCGCATGCCGTACTTCGTCAGAGCCATGCGGTCCCCGTCGCGTTGAAGCATGCCCCGCCGCTGCAGGTCCGCAATCTCTACCTTATATATAGAAAGAATGTCGACACCAAACCGTTCGTCCAGTTCGGACAGGGACACGCCCTGCACCATGCGCAGGCCCATGAAGAGCGCTTCTTCCAGGCGCACCGGAGCGCTCAGACGTTCCTCGCTCCACCAGAGGCCGGCATCCGTTCCCTGCCGCACGGCGGCAATGTATGCGTCCACGCCGGCAGGGTTCGTGCGGCGGCGGAAGCCGTCGAAACCGCAGGCGGCGGCGCCAAACGCTGCATACGGTTCGTACCGCCAGTACACTTCGTTGTGCCGCGACTCCTGCCCCGGTACGGCATAATTGGAAATCTCGTACCGCTGCAGGCCCTGGGCCGTCCAGAACCGGTCCGTTTCCTCGTACATGGCGTACACCGTGTCGTCGTCTGGCAGCGTCACCTGTCCCGAAGACACGAGCTGTTCCAGCGGCGTCCCCTCTTCCAGGATCAGGCTGTATGCCGACAAGTGCTGCAGCCCCAGGGCGGCCGCTTGCCGTAAAGTGTCCCGGTACGAAGCCAGGGTCTGCCCCGGCAGGCCGTACATCAAGTCGATGTTGATGCGTTTGAAGCCGGCGTCGCGGGCCAGAGTCACAGCTTCCCGCGCTTCGGCTGCCGTATGGATGCGGCCCAGGGCCTGCAGTTCTTCGTCCTGCAGGGACTGGACGCCCAGGCTGATGCGGTCGAAGCCCAGTTCGCGCAGGGCGCGCAGGGAGTCCCGATTCACTGTGCCGGGGTTCGCTTCGATTGTCACCTCGGCCGGGTCGTTCCACCAGCCTGCGTCCCGCAGGGCCGACACGATGCGTGCCAACTGGTCCGTTGTCAGGACCGTGGGCGTGCCGCCGCCGAAATAAATCGTCGCGTGCGGATCCACGGGCAGCGTGCCGTACCAGTCCCGCCCCTGCCGGATTTCCTGACACAGGGCCCGGACGTACTGCTCGCGCTGGGCCGCCGGACAGCCGGCGTAGGACGGAAAGTCGCAGTAGCGGCATTTTTGCAAACAAAAAGGGGTATGGACGTATACCCCTTCGATTCGTTCGTATGGTTTCATAGTTGATGTCATGGAGACAGCATCGTGCTGTCATATTGTTTTTAGAGTCTGTTCAGGCTGCCGTTTACTTCTTGTCCATGCTCAGGATAGCCATGAAGGCTTCCTGCGGCAGTTCGACCGTGCCGACCTGCTTCATGCGCTTTTTGCCGGCTTTCTGTTTCTCCAGCAGCTTCCGTTTCCGGCTGATGTCGCCGCCGTAGCACTTGGCCAGCACGTCTTTGCGCAGGGCGGCTACATCCTCGCGGGCGATGATCTTGTTGCCGATGGCGGCCTGGACCGGAATCTGGAACTGCTGGCGCGGAATGAGGCTGCGCAGCCGTTCCACCAGTTTGCGGCCCTGGACCTGGGCGTTGCTGCGGTGCACGATGGCCGACAAGGCGTCGACGGGGTCGCCGTTCAGCAGGATGTCGACCTTGACGAGGTCGCTGGGCCGGTAGCCAGCCAGTTCGTAATCCAGGGAGGCGTAACCGCGGCTGCACGACTTCAGGCGGTCGAAGTAGTCGAAGATGATTTCGGACAGCGGCAGGGCGTAGTGGATCATGACGCGGTCTTCGTCCAGGTACGTCATGTTCTCGTATTCGCCGCGCTTTTCCTGGGACAGTTCCATGACCGCACCCACATATTCCTTCGGCACGATGATGGTGGCCCGCACGAACGGTTCGTCCACGCTCGCAATGGTGGTCTGGTCCGGGAAGGCGGACGGGTTGTCGACAAGGACAATGTCGCCGTTCGTCTTGTGGATCTGGTAGACCACGTTCGGCGCCGTCGTAATCAGGTCCAGCTTGAATTCCCGTTCCAGCCGTTCCTTGACGACATCCATGTGGAGCAGGCCCAGAAAACCGCAGCGGAAGCCGAAGCCCAGGGCCGTCGATGTTTCCGGTTCAAAGAGAAGCGACGCGTCGTTGAGCTGCAGTTTCTCCAGGGCGTCGCGCAGGTTGTCGTAATCCGTGTTCTCTACGGGATAGAGGCCGCAGAAGACCATGGGCGTGGCCTTGCGGTAGCCCGGCAGGGCTTCGTCGCAGGGATGGGCCGCGTCGGTGACCGTGTCGCCCACGCGGGCTTCGCCTACGGTCTTGATGGACGCTGCCAGGAACCCTACCTCCCCGGCAGTCAGTACATCCACGTTTTCCGGGCTGGGCTTGAAAATGCCCACTTCCGTCACTTCGTACTCGGCGCCCGTGGACATCATGCGGATCTTCATGCCCTTTTTGACGGATCCGTCGTACAGGCGCAGGTACAGGATGACGCCTTTGTAGGAATCGAACTTGGAATCGAAGACCAGGGCCTTCAGGGGCTTGCTTTCGTCGCCCTGCGGCGCCGGAATGCGGTGGACGATGGCTTCCAGGACGTCGCCCACGCCCTCGCCCGTCTTGGCGCTACACAGGATGGCTTCGCTGGCGTCGATGCCGATGACGTCCTCGATTTCCTTTTTCACTTTGTCCGGGTCGGCGCTGGGCAGGTCAATCTTGTTGATGACCGGCACGATTTCCAGGTCGTTGTCCAGGGCCAGGTACGTGTTGGCCAGCGTCTGGGCTTCGATGCCCTGCGACGCGTCGATGACCAGCAGGGCCCCTTCACACGCCGCCAGGGCGCGGGAGACTTCGTAGTTGAAATCCACATGGCCCGGCGTGTCGATGAAGTTGAGCATGTACTGCTCGCCGTCGGACGCCGTATAGAAGCAGCGCACGGCCTGGTCCTTGATGGTAATGCCGCGCTCCCGTTCCAGGTCCATGGAGTCCAGGATCTGTTCCTCCATTTCCCGTTTCTGCAGGGTGCCCGTCATTTCGATCAGACGGTCTGCCAGCGTCGATTTGCCGTGGTCGATGTGGGCGATGATGGAAAAGTTGCGAATGTGATCTTGCTGCATAGTTCGTATACTACCGGGCCCGCAGGCCCGCCTTTCTGGATGAGTTGCCACTGCCAGGGGGGTGAGACCCTGGCAGTACTTATCACATGAAACAGGTGATAATAATTAATTATAGCAAGAAAGACGGGCCCTGTGCAATAGGAAGGAACGGTCACTCCGGTTTCACCGTCACGAACACCGGCGACGACCAGGCCGCGTTGCCATTGTTCTGGAGCACCTTGATCCAGTAGGCGTGCTCCCCTGCGGCGCTCGGCAGGGCGATGTCCTTTGTCAGGAAGAGCTTTTCCGGAACCTGGTCCCAGGGGACATCTTCAAAAGCCGGGGCCATTTCCACTTTCAGGTTGAGGCCGCCCATGTCGCGGACGACGCCGTTGGCCAGAATCTCCCGCACGGACGCTTCCACCGTACCCTGGGGCGTGCTCAGCTTGAGCGTTGTGTCGTCCGTCGTCTCCAGGTCCAGAATAAGGCCGTCGTAATCGCCCGACGTGGACGACGTGAATTTGATGTATTTGTCGGAGTGCTGGACGATTCCCTGGTCGATGCGGTCGAAGGCGTAGGTTTCCGCATGGACGATTTTTCCGTCGGCCACGTAGAGCATGCCGTCCCACTTGGCCGATTTGCCGCGGCCGCGGTACAGGACGCCGCTCCAGCGGATGCGGATGCGGTGCTGGCATCGGGGAAGCAGGTCCTCTTTGTAGATCGACTTGTCCCAGTCAAAGATTTCAATGCTTTCCAGCGGACAATGGCCGCCGGCTTCCACATGGAAGACCGGTGCCTCCGTGAGGGTTCCCTCGTCCCCCATGGCGATGCCGTTGACCGTGGTGGAAAGGTACAGGCGGTCAAAGGTGGAGGCGTAGCAGTGCCGCGCCTTGATGGCCTTCCAGATGTCCCGCTTCGTGAGGCTTTCCGCAAAGACGCCCGTATGGCCGCTGGCTACGTCGAACGCGCCGGAAGCCGATTTGCCGTGCCCGCTCAGAGGATACGACAGGCCGACGCGGCCCGTGTGGTCGTCGCTGGCAGCAATGAAACCGACCTTCAGGTGTTTGCGCATGGCGTCGAGGGCGAACCATTCAAACGTTCCGTGATGGGAATGGATTTCGATGACGCTGGTATAGGCCGGGTTGAAAAAGTCCAGGTTGCCGTAGCGGCCCCCTACGTGCGGAATGAGCATGACATCGTCCCGGTGCCGGAGCTTTTCGTGCAGCTCCGTCACCGGAAAGGCATTCAGGGCGGCGTCGCAGCCCGGCGCGCTCCAGTTGCTGCTGGGATAGAAATCGTCTGTGTCATCGAGGAAATAGACGTTGTGGTCCCCGCCCTGGGGCGTGACGCCGGACCATTCGTACCCCAGGAAGACGAGGAATTTTCCTTCTTCATTGAATTCCTTCGTATAGCGGCGGATGGCATCCCAGGTCCCGGGTGTCACCTCGAAATCGTTGCCCTGCCAGCCGGTAAAGTCGACGAGGCCCTTGTCGCGGGCAAAGGAATAGTAATCGTCCAGGCGCCCTGTGCCGACGGTTTCCCGGGTCTGGCCGTGCATGTCGCCCCAGTAGAGGTGCTTCTCCCCCGGTTCCACCGCGCGGGACGGATTGCTGCAGGTGCGGTAATGGTGCGCCTCGTCTTCGACGCAGAGGGCCCAGAAGCCCGGCTCGTCGAGGACGCAGCCTTCCACCGTGCAGACACCGTTCGTCCCTTCAGGGAAACGGACCTGTTCCGCAACGGTGCCGCGCCGGCCCGTAATCCTCAGTTTAACCGTGCCGCTGTACCGGCCCGTGGGATTGCCGAATTCATCGAGGGCGCGCAGGCGGACGGCGAAGGGCTTGCCCACTTCGACCGTGCCCGGCACCACAGCCTGCAGCTCGTGATGCCACGACGGGACGATTTTCAATTTGAGACGCATGGGCATTTCTTCGTACCGGTTGGTCCCGAAGGGATTCAGGTAGCCCCGGATTTCGTGCTCCCGCTCGCAGAAAGACTGGGCCCGCATGCCCAGGCTGCCGCCCGACGTGTCGCCCATGACGACGGTGATGGTGTCCCCTTTTTGGATATAGCCGCCGGACACATCAATCAGGATGCTGTTGCCGAAAGAGCGGACGAATTTATGGTACGATGCCTTGAGACGGCAGTTCCCCGTCGTCGTGACCGTCGTGTACCCCGGACTCCGGGGATCGTCGAACTGGGGCGTGTCCCAGTCGCTGACACTCTTCCAGGCAAGGACCAGGGAGCCCCCGTCATCGATGCCGTATTCGCCGGCCGTAAAGCGGATGGTCCAGGTGGAAAATTCCCCTGCCGTCACATCCCGTTCCGGTGTGAGGGACAAAGTCCCCATGTATTGTTCCGTTAAACGCATAGTGCCTCCTTACCCCTCAAAACAGGAAATACAGGCCGGCTGCCACCAGATAGAGGCAGTACGGCGACGAATACACCATGGACCGCAGCGGGTTCACGGTCTGGCCCAGCAGACCGCCGACGAGGCCCGCAATGATGAAGGTGTTCATGTCGCACGGCGGCAGCCCCTGCCCCGCCATGCCCAGATGGGCGCTCGCCAGGGTGATGTTCAGATCGGAAATGCCGATGCCGTGCCAGGCCGGCCCCAGGATCGGGAGTATCATGGACTGGGCCGTGCTCTGCCCGCCTGTCAGCATGCCTGCCAGCACCAGGGCGAAGGAACCGCCGAGGATGAGGAAGGTGCTGTCCAGACCGGCTGCCCACTGGGAAATCATATGGTTCTGGCCGCCCAGCTTGAAGGCGCCCAGGAAAAAGGCCGTGGCAATGAGGATCACTTCGGCTTCGTACACATGCTCCACCTGCCGGACAAGCTTGCCTTTGATGTTCCTCCAGAGACCGCGGTGGCAGAGGAAGCAGGCAATGATGGCAAAAATCATGGACATGACGATGTTGTTCGTGATTTTGCCCAGCACGTAGACGCCCTTGATGGATACGAAAAGGTTGCCGTGCCAGCCGGGCAGATGGCTCAGGATCCAGCGTGGCAGGTCGAATTTCAGGGCCGGGATGCTGTTGAGCATGACACACACAATCAGTACCACCAGGGGAATGAGTTTCGTCCAGTTGCGGCGCAGAATGGTCAGGGCCGATTCCTTCGGGATCAGGTGTTCCGGAATCCGGTATTCCTTTTTGACGTAAACCTTGCAGAAGAACACCGAAATGATGACCATGCCGATGCCCACGGACACGTAACTGATGAGCAGAGCCGGTGTTGCGTCGATGCCCACGAGGCCCGAAGCCAGAATGACAGCGTTCGAGACAGGGGGCATCATGCCGCCCAGGGACGCGCCGGTCACGATGGTGGCACAGATCAGGTCCGCGTCCATGCCCATTTCCTTTAAGGAAGGAACGACGAGCAGGCCGATGACGGCGCCTACGGCCGCAACGGTACCCATCAGGGCGCCGCCGATGTACAGGGCCGCCAGGATGGCAAAGACGAGGCCTGCCGGTGTTTTGCCGAACAGGGCGCGCAGCACGTTCAACACGGTCTCCATGGCCCCGGTTTCCACCTGCAGGGCGGAAAAGACGGCCCCCAGGATGACGATATAGAAGATGAAGGCAATGGAATTGAAACTTTGCAGCCAGGCAGGCAGCCACGCAATGGGATCCGTCTTGCCGCCGGCCAGCAGGGCAATGACGCCGGCGCCGAAGAAGGCCGCCGTCATGCTGCCGCCAATCAGCGGTATCTTTTTACATACGGTGACCAGTATCAGGAACAGGACTGGCAATAATACCGCAATCATTACAATTCCCCCTTACTTTCTGAACGGAATAAGCTGTATTGTAAATTTGATGTTGATATTATTGTACATGGATTTTGATGCGCCGTAAAAGACAAAAATTGGTAACGAGTATATCATTTATGTTATACTTAGTTTAACTTAATCCTTCAAGACAGGAAGTGATACCATGAATTTCCATACCCTCCATATCTTTCAGGTGATTGCCGAAAGTGAACGCCTTTCCGATGCGGCGAGGGCGCTGAACATTTCCCAGCCCGCCTTGTCCCGGACCATCAGGACCATGGAAGAGGAACTGGGATTTTCCCTGTTCCAGCACAAGGGCAACAGCCTTCTCCTGAACCGCAACGGCGAAGAATTCCTCGAAATGACCCGCCGCATCAGCATGGATTACCGGAACTGCCTGGAGAAAATCCGCAGCGCCAACGGCGTCCATTCGCCCCTGATCGTTATTTCCTTCTCGTCCGTCGGCAACAGGCTGCCCTTTCTGACCTACGCCTTCCGCAAACGCTACCCCGAAAGCCGGTATTCATTAAAGAACCAGCCTTATTCCCCCAGGGACACCACCTCCAACTTTTTCTTTCTCTCTTCCTGCGAGGTCCTGCACGAAAAGAACGCCACCCTGCTGGCCAGGGAGCCCCTTTTCATCACCATGAGCCAGGACCATCCCCTGGCCAGGAAAAAGAGTCTCCGCCTGGCAGACCTGAAAAAGGAAACCTTTCTCTTTCCCGGACCGGACAACGACATGTACGAAATCCAGCGCCATTATTTCCAAATGGCCGGCCTCAACTTCTCCCCGGAAAACATCATCGACAAACCGAACGTCCTCGTTTCCCTTATCCGTCTCAACATGGGCATCGCCCTGTACCCGCCCATCCGGGACGAGAATCTGGTCCAGATTCCCATCACGGACATCGACTGTTACCGGAACGTGTATTTCATCCGCAATGGGAACCTTTTCCAATCGGATCTGGCGAAGGAGTTCGCGCGCTTTACGGTACAGTTCTTCAAGAAGCAAAATCCGGACTGAACGAGTATAATGGAAGTCGTAAGGGTAAATAAAAAGGAGGCTTACCTATTATGTATGTAGACAGAAAAATCGACCGGCCCTGGGACCCCGACGAATGGCTGCAGACATTCCTCTCGCCCGTGGCAACGGATTATCACAGGCTCCGCAAACAGGTCTTCCGTTATACCGTGCAAGCCGTCAAGACCGGCCGTTATGAACGCCTGACCCGCACGCCGTCCGGCGAACCCGTCATAGAAACGGTAGGCTTGCACCTGGATCCGGACATGGACAAGCGGACCGTGTTCTACCGGGAAGAACAACACCCGCCTGTCCGAAACCGCCATGCCGCGATGGAGATCAAGGTCGTCGAAGCGGACTGCCTCGCCACGGCGAGGAAATATTCCCTAGAGGGCCAGGGCAAAGTCGCCGTGTTGAACATGGCCAGCCGCACCAACCCGGGCGGCGGCGTCTTTACCGGGGCCGGGGCACAGGAAGAATATTGCTTCCGCTGCTCCGACTATTTCCGCTCGCTCTACCAGTTTTTGGATTTCGGCAAGGCCTACGGCGTGGCCCGCCGTCCCGAAAGTTATCCTATGGACCGGAACTTCGGCGGGATCTACTCCCCCGATGTGACCGTTTTCCGCGACACGGAAGAGACAGGCTATGCCTTCCTGGAGCATCCCTGGAAAACAAACTTCATCGCCGTGGCGGGCCTGAACCGCCCCGAAACGGAAATGCGGAACGGCAGCCTGGAGATCATTCCCGCGCTGGTACCGGCCCTGGAAAACAAGATCCGTACCATCCTTAATATCGCCATGGCGCAGGAGATTGACGTACTCGTGCTGGGCGCCCTGGGCTGCGGCGCTTTCCACAATCCGCCCGCCCACGTGGCCCGGCTTTTCCGGGACATTCTCCGCGAAGATGTCTATGCCCATGCATTCCGCAACGTCCTCTTCGCCATCAAGAAAGACCACAATTCGCATCGTATGTCCCCCAGCCTTTATGAAATCTTCCGGAACACCCTGGAATAATAAAGCGTTTCAATTGTTGCAAATTTTTCGTCTCCCTCCGGCTCCGGGCGCCGATTTTCCCGATTTTCGCCGCCCTTTCTTGACAAGGAACGGCGGAATGAGTAACGTAGAGTCGTATACATATTTTTTTGCTAGGATTTGCCAGGAAAGAGGAAGGAGAATGAGTATGAAGTTTTCAACCTTGTGCATCCACGGCGGCTACCATCCGGACGCGACCGGCAGCGTAGTCGCTCCCATCTACCCGACGACGGCCTACGCCCATCCCGGCGTCCGCCAGAGCACGGGCTACGATTATATCCGCACGAAAAACCCGACGCGGGAACAGCTGGAAAAGACCATGGCCCTGCTGGAAAACGGCTGCGAAGCCTTTGCCTTCTCCTCGGGCATGGCGGCCGTCCAGTGCCTCATGGAAACATTATTCTCCCCGGGAGACCATTTCATCGCCACGGACGACCTGTACGGCGGCTCCATCCGCTTCTTCAACGTCATTTCCAAAAAGAACGGCGTCACGTACACGTCCGTCGACACGGGCGACCTGGAGGCCGTACAGAAGGCGTACCGGCCCGAGACGAAGGCCGTGTACCTGGAAACGCCGTCCAACCCGACCATGCGCATCACGGACATCCGTGCCGTCAGCGAATGGGCGCACAGCAAGGGACTGAAGGTTGTTGTAGATAACACGTTCCTGACGCCGTATTTCCAGCAGCCCCTGAACCTGGGCGCCGACATCGTCCTGCACAGCGCCACCAAATACCTGGGCGGCCACAACGACCTGCTGGCGGGCATCCTGGTGGCCAAACACCCGGAAGACGCGGAAAAGATCCGTTTCCTGCACAACACCATCGGCGCCTGCCTGGATCCGTTCAACAGCTGGCTCCTGAGCCGCGGCCTCAAGACGCTGCCCCTGCGCATGGAACGCCACGCCGCAACGGCCCTGAAAATCGCGCAGTGGCTGCAGGCTCAGCCGAAGGTGAAAAAGGTCCTGTACCCGGGCCTGCCGGACCAGGACGGCTACGCGGTAAGCAAGGCGCAGGCCACGGGCTTCGGCGGCATGATTTCCTTTGAAGTCGATTCCGAAGCGACGGCGCGCCACGTCCTGGAATCCATCCACTTGATTTTCTTTGCCGAAAGCCTGGGAGGCACGGAAAGCCTCATGACCTATCCCCTGCTCCAGACCCACGCCGACGTGCCTAAGGAAGAATGCTACGCCAAGGGCATCAACGAACGGCTCCTGCGCCTGTCCGTCGGCCTGGAGGACGCAGACGACCTGATTGCCGACCTGGCACAGGCCCTGGCCTGAGGAGGCGCCCATGAATTTCGATACCCTCATTGACCGCCGCAACACGGACTGCCTGAAATACGACGCCGCCGAACGGCGCGGTTATCCGAAGGACGTGCTGCCCCTCTGGGTGGCCGACATGGATTTTCCTGTGGCCCCGGCCATTACGGACGCCCTGCGCAAACGCATCGAGCACCCCATCTACGGGTACAGCGAAAGCGACCCGGCCCGCTACGGCGCCGTGTTAAAACACTGGTTCCACACGCAGCACCACTGGGACATCGAGCCGGAATGGCTCGTCCAGACACCGGGCGTCGTGTTCGCCCTGGCTGCTGTGGTCTGCGCCTTTACCAACCCCGGCGACGCCGTGCTCATCAACCAGCCAGTCTACTACCCTTTCAGCGAGGACATCCTGTGCAACGGCCGGCGCCGCGTGTCCAGCGACCTGGTCCTGCGGGACGGACGGTATGAAATCGACTTCGACGATATGGAACGGAAAATCGTCGACAACCACATCCGGCTGTACTTAATGTGCAGCCCCCACAACCCGGTAGGCCGTGTGTGGACCCCGGAAGAACTGCAGCGCCTCGGCTCCATCTGCCGCCGGCACGATGTCCTGGTCGCAGCGGACGAAATCCACGAGGACTTTACGTGGAACGGACACCAACACACGGTCTTTGCCACGCTGGGAAAAGAATTCGCCGACCGCTGCATCGTCCTGACGGCGCCGAGCAAGACTTTCAACATTGCCGGCCTGCAGGTCTCGAACATCCTCATTCCCAATCCCACGATCCGCAACCGGTTCAAGGAACAGGTCAATGCCTTCGGCTACTCCCAGCTCAACACGCTGGGCCTGGTTGCCGCCGAAGCAGCCCTGCGGGACGGCCTGCCGTGGCTGCAGGAAGTGCGGGCCTACATGGACCGGAACATCCGCTACTTTGATGACTATCTGAAGCAAAACCTGCCGCAGCTGACCCTCATCCAGCCCGAAGGAACGTACCTGCTGTGGGTCGACTTCCGCAGGCTCGGCCTGACGGAAGTGCAGCGCCAGGACCTGCTGGTGCACCGCGCCAACCTGTGGCTCGACAGCGGTGCCATCTTCGGTCCTTCCGGCGACGGCTTCGAACGGTTCAATATCGCGTGCCCCCGCGCCACCCTGACACAGGCCCTGCAGCAGTTGACGCAGGCCCTGGCGGAAAACTAAAAATTAGTTGCATAAACCGGGAAGGCGTGCTAAAATGTTTTGGTAAAGTTATTTGTAGGAGGTGAATCCATTGCCTAACATCAAATCTTCTATCCGTAGCGTAAAGACCGATGCGGAACGCCGCGCGAAGAACGCCAAGGAGAAATCCGCCCTGCGCACCGCTGCCAAGAAGGTAGAGGCCCAGGCGAAAGCCGGCAGCGCTGAGGAAGCCGCCGCTACCCTGAAAGTCGCATCCGGTTTACTCGATAAAGCAGCTCAGGCCGGCGTTATTTCCAAGAGCGCTGCAGCCCGCAAGAAATCCAGACTTGCCAAAAAAGTGAACGCTGCAAAATAATGGAGAAACAAAAAAGAGGCTGTCACCTTCCGCTCCCGCGGAATCGACAGCCTTCTTTTTTTATGCTTTTTTCCGTTATTTCTTGTCCGGAGTCGGCGCAGGTTTCTCCCCTTCCGCCGCCTTTTCGCCCGCCGCTTTTTCGGCCGCCTTGTCGTTGTTGCGGACCAGGCGCTGCAGTTCCTGCATGAAGTTCTGCACGTCCGCAAACTGGCGGTAGACGGAAGCGAACCGCACGTAGGCGATCTGGTCGGTCTTTTCCAGGTGCTGCATGACCAGTTCGCCGATTTCCCGGCTGCTCACTTCGGACTCGCCTTTCAGGCGCAGCTCCCGCTCGATCTCGTGGGCGATGTTCTGGATTGTTTCCATGGACACGGGCCGCTTTTCAAAGGCTTTCAGCAGGCCGTTCAGCAGCTTCATCCCGTCGAAGAGTTCCCGCCGTCCGTCCTTCTTGTTGACGACGAGAGGCGCTTCCTCGTATTTTTCGTACGTGGTGAAGCGGCGCCCGCAGGACGGGCACTCCCTCCGGCGGCGGATCGACGATCCGTTTTCTACGGAACGGGAATCGATGACCCGGCTGTCTTCATAAGAACAAAACGGACATTTCATGGTACACTCTCCTTTCCTTATGCTCTATCCGGCAAAGGCGTTCGCTGATATGACAAAGCGGCAGACTATGCTGCCGCCCGTGTCTCCGTATCAACGGCCACCCTGCATCCAGGGCGGAATTTCCGCGACCGTGTTTTCTTTGAAGTTGTTGCTGAGGACGTGTCCATTGCTGCTCGGCTGTCTCGGAGTCGTCGGCGGTTCTGCCGGTGCTCCGGCCGGACGGGCTGCGTCTTTCTTGCCGTCGCGTTTGCTCTTCCAGCCCACGGGGTTGACCTTGGACTGGCCTGCTACGGCAGGATTGTTGCCGCGGAAGCCCGTGGCGATGACCGTTACGCGGATTTCATCCTGCAGGCTTTCGTCAATGACGGCACCGAAGATGATGTTGGCTTCGGGGTCGACGGCTTCCGTAATGATATTGGAAGCTTCCGTGACGTCGAACAAGGACAGGTCCTTGCCGCCGGTGATGTTGAACAGTACGCCCCGGGCGCCTTCGATGGAGGCTTCCAGCAGGGGGCTCTTGATGGCTGCTTCGGCTGCCGAAACGGCGCCGTTGTCGCCCTTGGCCGTCCCGATACCCATGAGGGCGGAACCGGCGTCGGACATGATGGTCTTGACGTCCGCGAAGTCGGCGTTGATGACACCGGGAACAGCAATCAAATCGGAAATGCCCTGCACGCCCTGCCGCAGTACGTCGTCGGCAATCTTGAAGGCGTCGAGCATGCTCGTACGGCGGTCAATGACCTGGAGCAGGCGGTCGTTCGGAATGGTAATCAGCGTGTCGACCTTGTCTTTCAGGTTGACGATGCCGCCTTCGGCCTGGTTCATGCGCCGTTTTCCTTCAAAGGAGAACGGTTTCGTGACGACGCCTACTGTCAGGGCGCCGGCCTTTTTGGCACATTCCGCCACAATCGGGGCCGCACCGGTACCCGTACCACCGCCCATGCCGGCAGTGACGAAGACCATGTCTGCACCCTTGAGACGTTCCGTCAATTCATCGACCGATTCCTGGGCTGCTTTTTCCCCGATTTCCGGGTTCGCACCGGCACCGAGACCCTTGGTCAGCTTCTCACCAATCTGGATCTTCGTCTGTGCCTTGGAAAGGATCAGGGCCTGGGCATCGCAGTTCACGGCGATAAAATCCACGCCCTTCACACCGGCGTCAATCATGCGGTTGACGGCATTGCCGCCGCCGCCGCCGACGCCTACGACTTTGATCTTGGCCAAGTTGGCCTGTTCGATACCCGAATTGACGTTGTCGTTCGTGTCGTTCTCAAACATAATTAGGTTCCCCCTGATCAAATTTCCCCCGGTTCGTCCGGCGGGATCATTGCCAAATGTATGGACTAATGACTGTATATTGTGCTTTTAGTATGATTATAGCACTATTTTACCATACTTTGAACGGCTTATGCAAAAAAGTTCCGTAACTTCACAACTTATTCGCATCTTCCGCTGCGGCCTCTTCCTTTTTCGCCCGTTCCTTCTCTTTTTCATCGAGATAGAGCCGGCGGATAATGGCCAGGTTGTTGAAGACGCGCATGCCCAGCACCAGGATGACGATGAGGTAGAAGTCGATGTTCAGCAGCGTGCCGGCGTAGCAGAAGAACACGGCCACGAGCATGTTGACAAAAAAGCCCGAGAGGAAGACTGTGTTTTCATACCGCTGCTCCATGGCGGCACGCAGGCCGCCGAAGACCGTATCCAGGCCCGACATGAGGGCCACGGAAAAGTACGGGGCGTACGACTGCGGGATATAGCCCGGTGCCAGAATGCCCAGGACGACGCCCAGGGCCAGGCCCAGCAATGCATAGATCATTTCGCCGCGCCCCCTTTCCCGGAACTGCCGCCCGCTTCCTTCACCTGATCCGAAGGAATGACTTTGGCAAATTCAAAGGACGGATGGGCCGACGCCGGCGGGACCTGTACCTTGTCGGACTTGGTCACTTCGGCCTTGATGCCCCAGAACTTGAAATTGTCCAGGACGCCGCCGCGCAGCTTCAGCGAAGATTCCAGCGTCTGCGGGTTGCCGATGGCCCGGATGACGAAGGGCGGCACGAGCCGCGTTTCGTTGACCAGGATGGTGGGACCCACGCAGCGGATTTCGCTGCTGCCCGTGACGCGCTGGTCGTTGATGGCGATGGCTTCCGCCCCGCCGGCGCGCAGTTCGTTGACGACGCGGAGCAGATCCTCGTCGTGGATAATGTACAGATTCTGGTTGTCGCCGGGTTTGACGACCTGCTTGCTGTCATCCACCGTCAGGACGACACCCTTGCCTTCCAGGGCGGTCAGCCCTGCGTAGGCGTTCAGGTTATCCATTTCCTTTTTCAGGGTCGACGACAACTTGCCCGTCCGGTACCCTTCCAACTCTGCGGCCAGCTTGTTCCGGTCCGCTTCCACCTGCTGCAGGCGGACAGACAGTTCTTCGGCACGCTGGACCGACACGGACCGGGACTGCCGGTTCGATTTCAGCTGCATGGAAATCATGAAGCCCAGAATGACACAGACCACGAAAATCAGGATTTTCGTGTAATGCCGTTTCACCGTTAACATAAAGTCTCTTCCTCTTACCTCTTACTTCGTATCGCTGCCGGGCTGGATGCACAGGACATCCGCCTGCGGTCCTTATAATTTCGGTTTTTCTGTCTGGGAGGCTGCTTCTTTCTCCCGTTCGGCCCGGAGCTTCTCCCGCCGTTCCTGCTGGGCTTTCTGCTCCTGCCATTCGCGCTGCGCCGCCTCGATGCGCTGCTGTTCCACGGCGGAATCCTTGAGGCGTACGTAGGGTTTGCTGTATTCCAGGTCCATGTAGAGCGCCTGGATGTTCTTTCCCTTCATTTCCTTGTACACGGTCATGAAGAGTTCCGCCTTGCCGGCCAGTTCGTTGAGGGGGCCGAGCATGACGGGGAACCCGTAATCCATGCGCAGGACCAGTTTGTGGTTGCTGTCGATGTTCAGTTCCGCCACGTGCTGTTTCGCTTCGGGCGACAGCTTCTGGAGGAACTGGATTACGTCGCGCACGTCCTCCGATTCCAGCGTGTCTCCCGTAAAGACGTTGCCCACGCGGATGCCCGTCAGGCGGGGAACGGAGGCGTCTTTGATGCCGTCGGTCACGTCGAGGACCATGCCCGTGCCGTCCAGCTTGGCATAGTCGCCGTACCCGGCCTGTACGTACAGGACAGGCACGCGTTCATTCACGTAGATGTTGAGCACCGGCGGCACGCCAAAGTTGTAGTAGGCTTCGGCCCTCGCCACGTGTACGTCGCCCCGGAGTCCTTTCAGGATGGCGCTTTTAGAAACGCGGAACAGGTTGACCGGACGCCCGACGCCGCTCATGCGCAGGACGTGGTCGACGGTAATTTTATCCGTCCCGTGGATCTGGATCGTCCCGAAGGCGAACTCCGGACGGTGGACATAATGCCAGGCGCCGCCGAAGACGACGAGGAACAGGACGAGGAAAAAGAGCGCACGGAGCCGTTTGGCACGCACGCGCCGACGGTTTTCCTTCAGCCGTTCATCCATGGTCTTCATCGTTGGGCTCCTCTACTCTACTGTCCACTTCCTTGTCCTGCCGTTTCCGGGGCGGACGGCCGCTTACAGATGGGCCGTCTGCAGAATCTTTTCGCACAAGTCGGCAAACGAAATGCCAGCGGCTTTGGCCGCGTCCGGCACGAGGCTCGTGGGCGTCATGCCCGGCACGGTATTCATTTCCAGCACATAGCATTTGCCATCTGCGCCGACCATGCAGTCCGTACGGGCCACGCCGTCGCAGCCCAGCACGTCGAAGGCATGGACGGAAATGTCTGCCAGTTCCTGCAGGGTTTCGGCCGGCAGCGGCGCCGGTACGACGTGGACCACGCCGCCGACGGAATACTTGGACGTGAAGTCGTAGAATTCCGCCCGCGGTTTCACCAGGACGATGGGCCACACCGTCACGGATCCGTCCGCTTCCCGCATCATGCAGACCGACGTTTCCTGGCCGGCGATATACCGTTCCACCAGCACTTCTTTGTCGTAGGAGAAGGCCGTGCGGAGCGCTTCCGCGACTTCCGCTTTCGTCTTTGCGATGGTAACGCCGATGCTGGAACCCTGCGAGGCCGGTTTGATGACCACCGGCAGGGAATATTTTTCGACGATCGTCGCCGCCAGGTTCGGATCGTCTTTGTCTTTGTCATAGAAAAAGTCCGCTTCGGGCGTCGGCACGCCGCTGCCCAGGAAGACGCGCTTCGTGGCGATCTTGTTCATGCACAGGGCGCTGGACAGGACGTTGGAGCCCGTGTACGGCACGCCCATCATTTCGAGGGCGCTCTGGAGACGGCCGTCTTCGCCGAACAAGCCGTGGACCGCTACAAACACCACGTCGGCGCCGCTGGCCTTGAGCTGCTCGGAAAAGTCACGGGGATTGAGGCGGATTTCCGCCACTTCGTAGCCTTTTTCCCGCAGCGCCGCGGCAATGGCTTTGCCCGTGGACAGGGAAATTTCGGATTCTTCGGAAGGGCCGCCCATGACCACGGCGACCGTACTGGATTTCTTGAAAGTCATTTTTCCACCTCACGCAGTTCTTGGACCAGGGCTTCCCCGATGCGGTACACATCGCCGGCGCCCATGGTCAGGATCAGATCGCCGTGCACGGCGTTCCTGGCCAGATAGGTTTCCACATCGTCGAAGTGGTCGATGTAGCGCACGTCCTGCCCCGTCGTTTTCCGGATATCGTTGGCCAGGGCTTCGCTGGTCACCCCGGCAATGGGGGCTTCGCCGGCCGAATAGATATGGGTCAGGATGAGCTTGTCGCAGGCGCGGAAGCATTCGCAGAACTCGTCGTGGAGCAGCTTCGTCCGCGTATAACGGTGGGGCTGGAAGACGCACACCACTTCCCGGGCGCCCGTTTCTTTGGCAGCCCGCAGGGTGGCGGCAATCTCCGTCGGATGGTGGGCGTAGTCGTCCACGACCCAGATGCCGTTGCAGCGTCCCTTGGTCTCGAAACGGCGTTTGGCGCCGGCAAAGGCTGCCAGCGACCGCCGGATCGACGCGAACGGGACACCCATGAGCAGCGCCGCGCTGGCCGCTCCCAGGCTGTCGAGCACATTGTGCCGGCCCGGGATGATCAGGTGGATCGTGCCCATCTTCTCGCCGCGGTGGTACAAATCATAGTAGTTGCCTTCGCGCGTGTGGCGGATGTCTTTGGCATAGTAGTCGCAGTCGTCCGTCAGGCCGTACGTGATGAACGGACGGTCCGTTTCCTGTGCCAGGCGGCGCACCTTCGGGTTGTCCATACACAGGACGCCCGTGCCGCCTTCCTTCATGTCGCCCAGGAACTGCTTGAAGGCCTGGTAGATGTTCTCTTCCGTACCGTAATGGTCCAGATGGTCGTCTTCGATGTTCGTAATGACCGGAATGTATGGATGGAATTTGAGGAACGAGCCGTCGCTTTCGTCGGATTCGGCCACCACCCACGGACTCTTGCCGTCCCGGGCGTTGCCGCCGAGAGACCGCACGTCCCCGCCGATGACGATGGTCGGATCCAGGCCTGCTTCTTCGGCAATGACGGAAATCATGGCGCTTGTCGTCGTCTTCCCGTGGGCGCCGGCTACGGCCACGCCCCTGGCGCCTTCCTTGTTCAGCAATTCCTTCAGGACGTCGCTGCGGTGCAGGACCGGAATGCCTTTGGCTTTGGCGGCGACCAGTTCCACGTTGTCGTCGTGGATGGCGCTGGACACGACGACGGCATCGGCCCCTTCGACCTGTGACGGGTCATGTCCCATATACACCAGGGCGCCTGCCTCGGCCAGCTGTCCTGCCATGTGGCCGGCGTGCAGATCCGAACCGGTCACTTCGTAGCCCCGCTTCACCAGGACATAGGCCAGGGCGCTCATGCCGGCGCCGCCGATGCCGATAAAGTGGATGTGTTTGTACTGTTCCAACATCTAAAAAATCCCCCTGCTTTCGTACGGTATTGGTACGGTATTGGTGCTGTTGTGGTTCCCGCTGCTGCCGCGGACGGTTCCTGCCGCCGGTTCCGTCAGCGGATGCGCTTGGTCCCGCGGGCGAGGGACAGCGCTTGTCTGGCGATTTCCTGGGCCGCCCTGGGACGCCCGGCCTTGCGGGCCGCTTTCTGCATCCGGTACAGCCGGTCCTTGTGCACGAGCAGATCTTCAATCTTCTCCTGCAGGGCGTCGCCCGTCAGTTCCCGGTCCAGAATCACTTCGGCCGCGCCGACGGCCTCCAGGGACCGGGCATTGAATTCCTGGTGGTTTGCCGTCGCATACGGGTACGGGATCAGGATGGACGGGATGCCTCTGGCCGTCAGTTCCGCCAGCCCGATGGCGCCGGCCCGGAAGACTGCCAGATCTGCCGCCGCCAGGGCCAGTGGCATATCATACAGATACGGTTCGATGTGGATGTTGTCGGCAAAACCGCCGGCTTCCTGCACCGCTTCCATATAGTGATCGTAGTTGTTCTTGCCCGTGGCGTGCAAGACCTGCACGTCCACGCGGCCAGACAGTCGCTTTTCCACCTGCAGCATGGCCTTGTTGATGGACGCAGCCCCCAGGCTGCCGCCCGTGACGAGGACCGTCATTTTATCCTCGTCCAGGCCGAAGGCCTGCAGGCCTTCTTTTTTCTTGCGGCGCAGGATAGCCGGGCGGATGGGGTTGCCCGTGAAGATCTTCCGCGCCTTTCCTTTGAAGTACTTGTCTGCCTCGCTGTAGCCTAAGAAGATGCGTTCCACGAAGTGGGACAAAATCTTGTTGGTTACGCCGGGCAGCGCGTTCTGTTCCTGCACGCACACAGGAATTTTCTTCATGGCGGCCCAGAAACAGATGGGGCCGCACACGTAGCCGCCCGTCCCGATGACCAGGTCCGGCTGGAACCGGTCCAGGACGCCTTTCGCTTCCCACAGGCCCTTGCCTAGCTTGTAGACAGAGCGGAGCGTGTCCAGGCTGAGACTGCGCTTGAATCCCTGCACGTCGATAAAATCGATGGGATAGCCCGCCCGCGGGACCAGGTCTTTCTCCAGTCCGTGCCGCGTCCCGACGAAGCGGATTTCCGCGTCCGGTTCGAGGCTGCGGATCGTATCGGCGATGGTCAGGGCCGGATAGATATGACCGCCGGTCCCGCCGCCGGATAAGATGATTTTCATTCGTTCCTCCGTACATTGCCGGCGGCAGCGGCCGTTCCGGCCGTGTCCCCCGTGTTTTCCGGCTGCTGGCCGTCCTCTTTGGCAAAGCCGCGGACCAGGTCTTTGAAGCAGCGGCCCCGTTCGCCCATGTCATGGAACATGTCGAAGGACGAGCAGGCCGGCGACAACAGCACGACCTGTCCCGGCAGGGCCATGTCGTGGGCTTTTTCCACGGCCTCGCGGAATCCGTCTGCCCGGATGATGTGTTCCACGCCCGCGGCGACAGCCGCCTCGTAGAACCGTTCCTGCGCCTCGCCCAGGAGAATCAGGGCGTCGGTCTTTTCCGCCACGAGTTCCATCATGGGCCCCAGCGGCGTCCCTTTGTCGTGGCCGCCGGCCAGGAGGATGATGTGTCCCTTGGGGAACGCCTCCAGCGCCTTGATGGTCGAATCCGTGTTGGTTGCTTTCGAATCGTTGTAATACGGCACGCCGTGGATGGTCGTGACATACTCGATACGGTGTTCCACGCCCCGGAAGGCCAGGAGCACCTTGCGGATGTTTTCCACGGACACGCCGGCAAAAAAGGCACAGCAAATAGCGGCCAGGACGTTTTCTTCGTTGTGGCTGCCGAAAATTTTCAGTTCGTCGCGGTGGCAGATCTCATGGGTCTGCCCGTCCCACTTGATAAAGAAGGAGCCGTCATCCATGTAGGCGCCTTCCGGCAGGACGACCTTGCGGCTGAAGTAGCACAGGCGGGACTTGGCGTAGCGCCCCCACGTGCGCACTTCTTCGTCGTCGGAATTGAGGATCGTGATTTCCTGCGCCGTCTGCTTGCGGAAAATATTCCGCTTGCAGCGGGCATATTCCTCCATGGAACCGTGCCGCTCGATGTGATCCGGCGTCAGGTTCAGGACGGCGGCGATGTCCGGATGGAAATCCTGCACCGACTCCAGCTGGAAGCTCGACAGCTCCGCTGCCGCCCAGTCATCTTTGCCCAGGCCGTCAAGCTGGACGCTCAGGGCGAGGCCGATGTTGCCGCCGAGGACGGACTTGCACGGCAGGGTCTTGAGCATCTCCCCGACCAGCGTCGTCGTCGTGGTCTTGCCGTTGGTGCCCGTAATGGCTACCATGTGGCCGGCATAGTTCCGCCAGGCCATTTCCACTTCGCCGATGACCTCGATGCCCTGCTTCCGCGCTTCTTCCAGGAACGGAAGGCGGTACGGCACCGCCGGGGACAGGACGATCTGCTGCACCTTGGGCAGGACCGCTTCCGGATGGCCGCAGACAAAGCCGCCGCCGTTGCGCTGCAGCAGCTCCGTCAGGGCCGGTTCCAGCTCCTGCGGGCGATCATCGTACAAAAAGACCTGCTTTCCCTGCCGGGCCAGCACGCCTGCGGCACCGCGGCCGCTGATGCCGGCTCCGACGACCATGACGGAAGAAACGGTGCGGGGCGCTTCTTCCTCTTTCTTTCCGAATAACATAAGCCCCATTACCCCCAAATGTACTCGAAGAACAACGCCAGGGCCAGGAGACAGCAGACCACGCTGGCCACCGTGAAGACGGCTACGACTTTCGTCTCTTTCCAGCCGCCCAGTTCAAAATGATGATGAATCGGCGTCATGCGGAAGAACCGCTTGCCTCCCGTGCGCCGGAAATACGTAACCTGGATAATGACGGACAGGGCCTCGCAGACGTAGACGCCGCCCAGGACAATCAAGAGCAGTTCCGTGTGGGTCAGGAGGGCCATGGCGGCCACGGCGCCGCCCAGGGCCAGGGAGCCTGTGTCTCCCATGAAGACCTTCGCCGGATGGTGGTTCCAGATCAGGAAGCCCAGCAGGGCGCCCACCACGGCCACGGCGAAGAGGCTCAGGTCCGCTGCCCCCGCCAGCAGCGCAATCAGTGCATAGGACAGCATGACCGGCAGGGTCACGCACGAGACCAGGCCGTCCAGGCCGTCTGTCAGGTTGACGGCGTTCGTCGTCCCCACGAGCAGGAAGAAGGCCAGCACGTAATAGGCCAGGCCGACGGGAATGATCCGCTGCGTACCCGGAATCCACAACAGGGTCGCCCAGGGACCGGCGTGGACCTCCACGTAATAGATATAGCAAAGAGCCAGGACCGTCTGCATGGCGAACTTCTGCTTCGCCGTCAGGCCCAGGTTCCGTTTCTTCACCACTTTAATGTAATCATCGATAAAACCGATGATGGCGTGCCCCAGGGTCAGGACCAGCGCGATGACCACGATCGGCGTAAGCCGGTCCCACAGCAGGACGGACACGAGGATGCCGGCGAGGATCATGATGCCCCCCATGGTCGGCGTTCCACTCTTTTTCTGGTGGCTGGCCGGGCCGACTTCCCGAATGCTCTGCCCGAACTTCAGCCGGTGCAGGACCGGAATCAGGACCGGCCCCAGTGCCGCACACACGAGGAACGCTGTCACCAGTGTCCCCAGCACCTGCATATCTGTAAATACCCGCATTGACGTATCCCCTGTCACAACGTTTTAAATACTGTATCGATGATGCCGTTCACGGCCATGGAATGGGACCCCTTGAGAAGGATCACATCGCCGGGCTGCAAAATCTCCCGTAATTTCGCTTCTGCGCCGGCGCGGTCGGCAAAGTGCCAGGCCGGCACGCCGTCTGCCGCTGCCGCGTCCCGCGTGTGGACCGATTCCGGCCCGTACGCCAGGAGAAAATCCGTATGGGCCCGCGCCGCCAGATGGCCCACCTCGCTGTGAGCTTCCGCGGACAGAGACCCCAGTTCCAGCATGTCCGCCACGACGGCAATGGTCCGGCAGGAACCGGCTTCCTTCAGCCGCGCCAGCGTGGCAAACGCCGCCTCCATGGAGGCCGGGCTGGCATTGTAGGCATCGTTGAGTACCGTATACGGACCGAAGTGCAGCACTTCCTGGCGGCTGCCCGTCAAAGAAAGACTGGCCAGCGCCTGTTTCATGTCTTTTAATTTTACACCAAAACGGCGTCCTACGGCAATAGCGGCAAGGGCATTCATGACGTTGTGTTCCCCCGTCGCCGGCAGGACCATGGTCTCCTCTTCCCCGCCGGCATGGCACACGAACGTGCTGCTGTCGGCGCGGATGTCCAGATCCGTGGCACGGACGTCGTCGTCTTCGTGCAGGCCGAACCAGGCCACGGGCACACGGGTCTTCGCCTGCATGGCCCGCACGCGGGGCAGGTCGCCGTTCAGCACGGCGTACCCGTCGTCCGGCAGGTCTTCCAGAATTTCGCTCTTCGCCCGGGCGATGTTGTCCAGGCTGCCCAGTTCGCCCAGGTGGGTGGCACCCACGTTCGTAATGACCGCCACGTCCGGGCAGGCAATGGCGCACATGGCCTTGATCTGGCCCAGGGCGCGCATGCCCATCTCCACCACGGCGATTTCCGTATCCGGACGGATCTGCAGCAGGGTCTTGGGCAGGCCGATTTCGTTGTTGAAGTTCGCTTCCGTCTTGACGACGCGGTACTTCGCTCCCAGGACGGCCGCCACCATGTCCTTCGTGGATGTTTTCCCGTTGGAGCCCGTGATGGCGACGACCTTCAGGTCCGGGAAACGCATCCGCCAGGCATGGGCAATGTCCTGGTAGGCCTTCAGCGTGTCCGGCACGCGGAAGACCACTGTTCCTTCCGGCACGTCCACCGGGGCGGAAACGACGACGCCTCTGGCGCCGGCCTCGACGGCCCGGGCGGCATAAGCGTGCCCGTCAAACCGTTCCCCCCGGAGTGCCACGAAGAGCTCCCCCGGACGGATGGTGCGTGTATCTGTGTTGACGCCCGTGAATACGGGTACATCCTGCGGGCGGGGTCCTGTCGTGCTGACTTTGGCACCCGTCGCTGTCACCACTTCCCCTAAGGTAATCATGCCTGTTTTCCTTTCCAATAGTCTTCCACTACTTCTCTGTCGCTGAAATGGATGGTCTTGTCTTTCAGGATCTGGTAGTCTTCATGGCCTTTGCCGGCAATGAGGACCACATCGTCCGCCGCGGCGTGGGCCAGGGCGTAATGGATGGCTTCGCGGCGGTCGGCCAGGCGCTTGACGGTCTTGCCGGCCGGTACATCCTGCAGAGCCGTGAAAATCATATCGAGAATACGTTCCGGGTCTTCGGAGCGGGGATTGTCGCTCGTCACAACGAGGTCGTCGGCCAGGCGGAGGCATACTTCGCCCATGATGGGCCGTTTCTTGTTGTCCCGGTCGCCGCCGCAGCCGAAGACGACCCACAGGCGCCCTTTCGTGATGTGCCGCGCCGTGGACAGGACGTTTTCCAGTCCGTCCGGCGTGTGGGCGTAGTCGACGATGACCGTGTACGGCTGGCCCGCTTCGACCAGTTCAAAGCGGCCCGGTACGCCGGCAAAGCCGTCGAGGACTTTCACGATGTCGTCGCGGGACACCTTTTCCGCCAGCAGGACGCCGATGGAGCCCATGACATTGTAGACGTTGAATTTGCCTGTAATCTTCAGGTGCAGGTCCATCTCCCCGGCCGGCGTGTGCAGCTGCAGGTGCATGGCCTTGGCGCCCACGTCGTAGGACAGCGGGTAGATGTCGTTGTCGTGGCCCATGCCGTAGGTCAGGAACGGTACCTTCGTGCGTCCTTCGATGATGGCCGACGACGGATCGTCGGCGTTGAAGACGGCGCACTTGCCCGGCTTCGTCCCGTCGGACAAATGCTCGAACAGGAGGCTCTTGGCGTCGCGGTACGCTTCCATGGTCTTGTGGAAGTCCAGGTGGTCTTCCGTAATGTTCGTCAGCAGGGCCGTGTCGTATTCGATGCCTGCCACCCGGTTCAGGGCCAGGGCGTGGGACGATACTTCCATGACGACGTAGTCGCAGCCCGCTTCTTTCATGCGGTACAGGAATTTCTGCAGGTCCACCGTGTCCGGCGTCGTGTTGTGGGACGTAATGGCTTCGTCGCCGATCAGGACGTTGATGGTACCGATAAGGCCGCACTTGTGGCCCGCCGCCATGAGGACACGGCGGATGATGTTCGTGCTCGTCGTCTTGCCGTTCGTGCCCGTCACACCGATCATGCGCATGGTCTTGCCGGGATAGTCGTAAAAGAACGGGGCCAGGATTTCCATGGCCGCCCGCACGTCGGCCACCTGGACCAGCGTGAGGCCTGCCGGCGCATCGGCCGGGACATCTTCCACCAGGGCTGCTGCCGCTCCGGCTGCTGCCGCTTTGCCGAGAAAGCGGTGTCCGTCCACGTGAACCCCTTTCAGGGCCACGAAGAGACTGCCCGGCTGTACGGTCCGGGAGTCGATGGTCATATCCGTAATCACTGTGTCCGGATTGCCCAGGACCTTCTTTTCCGGGAGCAGATCCAACAGTGCCTGTAATTTCTTTTCCATAGGTTCCTCCTGATATCTCGTTGCAGGGCCGGCCGGGGCCGGTCCTGAAATTGAAAGGGCAGCCTTGTTGCTAAGGCTGCCTGTCCATAGTCTGTACCATTATAGCACAGTTTAATTCACTTTTACATAGATGTTTCTCCGGGCGACGCTCATGCCTAACTGTTTTTCCGCAATAGACGTAATCCGCTCGGGTCCCTTGAGTCCGTCGACTTCAATTTTCAATTCCGCATTCTTCGCCGTCAGCTGCGATTCCTGCCGCTGCAGGGAGTCGAGATTGATGAACGCATTGTGCAGCGCAGCGCTGCGCCACGTAATGAGGCCGTACATGGCAAAGAAAACCACGGCAACCACCGCCAGGCGGCGGCGAATCATCTTGGACCGGTTTTTGGCAATGCGGCGCTGCCGCTCTGTCCGTATGACGCGGGGACGACTGTAGGTCTCCTGCTGGTGTTCTGGCACGGCCCATTGTTCTTCGTAGTTGTAATTGCGTGCTAACATGATAATCTCTCCATCCTGATCGATGCCTTACCCGCCGTCGCGGGCTGTTGAATAACGGTTGGAAATGCGGACTTACAATTTTTCCGCGAACCGGAGGCGGGCACTGCGGGCCCGCGGGTTTTTCTCTATCTCTTCACGCCCCGGTTCCGTTTTGCCCGGTTTTCCGATTTCCGGCTTGCGCCCGCAGACGCAGGGCATATGCGGCGGGCAGATGCAGCCCCGGTGGAGCTGCGCCAGTTTCTGTTTCACGATCCGGTCTTCCAGGGACTGGAAGGTAATGACTCCGATGCGCCCTCCCGGCCGGAGGACCGATACGGCGTCTTCCACGACCTGGTCCAGGATGTTCAGCTCGTCGTTGACTTCGATGCGGAGCGCCTGGAAGGTTCGTTTCGCCGGATGGGGCCCGTCTTCCCGGGCTCCTTTGGGGATGGCCTTTTTGATGACCGTCACCAGCTCCCCTGTGGTCGTGAAGGGCTTTTGTTTCCGCTCCTGCACGATGAACTGGGCGATCCGTTTGGCCCACCGCTCCTCGCCGTAGCGCCAGATGACGCTGGCCAGGTCGGCTTCGGAATACGTATTGACAACATCAGCGGCGGTCTTCGGATTTTCCTGGTCCATGCGCATGTCCAGGGGACCGTCATGCATATAGGAGAAGCCCCGTTCCGGTGTGTCGAGCTGGTACGAAGAAACACCCAGGTCGAACAGGATGCCGGTAACGGACGGGATCTGCAGTTCCTGCAGCACCCGTTTCAGCTCCTTGAAATTGGATTTGACGATAGAAAGGCGGCACGATACGCCGGCGAGCCGTTCTCTGGCGGCTGCCAGGGCATCGTCGTCCTGGTCGATACCGACCAGCCAGCCCTGGGGGGACAGGCGGGACGCGATGGCTGCGGAATGACCGCCCCCGCCCAGCGTGCAATCCACGTAGATGCCGTCGGGATCGGTGACGAGCCAGTCTACGCTTTCCTGCAGCAGGACGCTGACGTGGTTGAATTCCATAGCTGCCCCTTCCTTCAGATATCCAAGTCGAGATCTTCCAGTTCCGCCGCCATTTCCTGGTCGGCGTTGCGGTCCTTTTCCTGCCACGTTTCGGCCGCCCAGATTTCCGCTTTGTCCCCGACGCCGATGATTACGACATCTTTGTCGATGGAAGCGTAGCGGCGGAGATTGGCTGCCAGCAGGACGCGGCCCTGCTTGTCGCAGCTGACATCGGCCGCACCGGAGAAGAAGAAACGCTTGATGTCACGGGCTTTTTTCTGTCCCATGGGGAGTGCGTTCAACCGGTCGGCAAACCGCTGCCACGACTCTTCGTCGTAAATCATGAGGCAGCCGTCGAACCCTTTGCACAGGTAGAAATGCTTGCCCAGCGCCTCGCGCAGTTTGGCAGGAATGAACAAACGTCCCTTTTCGTCCAGGGAGTGTGCGTATTCACCGAGCAGCATTTTTTCCACCTCTTTTCCCCACATTTCACCACTTTTTTACAATTATACCGTCCCAAACGTGATTTTGCAAGACATCCGCACCCCCTGCAACCCCTCTTCCCAAGCCAAAAAGGACCGGATGGACCGGTCCAAAAAGAGACAAGTAACAACATATAGATAGTGACGTCAAAATTACGTCAAGATGTTGTGTATCCAGATTTTTTTGAAATTTTTCCTTCTGATAAAAATTTTTTGTGGAATTTTATCTGTGAAAACCGGAAAATATGTGACCCTGTCACTTTTCCTTTTGGACCGGCAATGTTATAATGAAACCACTGACAGGCGGATTGCCGCCGCAGTCACTACATCTTACGACGAGACGAGGTGAAGGATATGGAACTGAAAGACGCAGCGAAGACGGCCCAGAAGGTTGAAAAAATCACGGCCGACACGAATATTATCGCAGCGGTGCAGGCGCATCCGGAAATCATGCAGGTTTTCGCAGAATACGGCCTGGGCTGCATCGGCTGCATGGCCTCCAGCTTTGAATCCATCGGCGAAGGCGCCGGTGCCCACGGCATCGACGTTCCGGCGTTGATTGAAGACCTGAACGCCTGCATTGCCGAATACGAAGGCGCAGACGCAAAATAAGTTCCGGCTTCCGGAAACAAAAAAGGATGTTGCTGTCCTCTGCCATACAGCAGGGAAACAGACAACATCCTTTCTTTTTTTGTCTTGTTCGATTGTGTTTGACGAAGTGCGGTGTGTGCCGCCGCTATGGTTTCCGGCGGTGCTGCAGTTCGCGCCACAGTTCGGCGACGGTCCTGCCCAGGACGGGATGGACCGCGTCCGGTGCGATGGCTGCCAGCGGCTGCAGGACGAAGTCCCGGTTCTGCATGTCCGGATGCGGCAGGACCAGTTCCGGCGTGTCCAGGCAGCGGTCGTCGTACAGCAGCAGATCCAGGTCGATGTTCCGCTCGCCCCAGTGGCGCCGGCGCACACGCCCCATGCGCTGCTCCGTCGCCAGCAGGACGTGCAGCAGCTCCAGCGGTTCCAGGCTCGTTTCAACGGCCGCCACCGTGTTCAGGAAATCCGGCTGGTCCGTCACGCCGTAGGGCTTCGTTTCGATCAAGGGCGCCACCCGGACCGGACGCACGCCCTGCTCCGCCAGAAGCTCCAGGGCGCGGCGCAGATTGGCTGCCCGGTCGCCCAGGTTTGACCCCAGGGCAATGTAGATGCCCATGTCAGTCCTTCCCTTCCCGGCCGGCCCGGCGGATTGCCTCGATCATGCGGATGACGCGGACGTTGGCACGCACGTCGTGGACGCGCACCATGTTCGCGCCGGCGTAGACCGACGCTGCGGAGATGGCCAGGGTTCCTTCGAGCCGTTCTTCCGGAGGCAGGCCGCCCAGGACTTCGCCAATCACGGTTTTGCGGGACGCCGCCATCAGCACGGGATATTCGGTACTCGTCAGGGAGTTCAGCCCCCGGATCAGGGCCAGGCTCTGCGGTGTATTCTTGGCGAACCCGATGCCCGGGTCCAGAATGATCTTGTCCGGCGTGATGCCGCACTCCCGCAGGAGCTTCGCCCGCGCACGCAGGTACGCCGCCACTTCCTGTACCACGTTGTCGTACTGGCACTGGGTCTGCATGTTCTTCGGCACACCGCGCATGTGCATGAGGATGATCGGCGCCTTCGTGTCGATGACGGCCCGCATCATGTTCGGATCCGCCTCCATGGCGCTGATATCGTTGATAATGTCCCCGCCGGCATCCATGGCATCCCGTGCCAGGGCCGCGCGGTACGTGTCTACGGAAATGACTGCCTCGGGGAAGGCTTTCTTCACTGCTTCTACCGCCGGCAGGACACGGTTCCGTTCCTCCTCGGCCGTGACGGGGTCCGCGCCGGGCCGCGTCGATTCGCCGCCGATGTCGAGGACCGCTGCCCCGTCTGCCAGCATGCGTTCCGCCTGTTTCAGCACGGCCGTCGTTCCCTGCCGGCGTGAACCGGCGTAAAACGAGTCGGGCGTCACGTTGATGATGCCCATGACGGCCATTTTCTCATAGGTCAGACGGCGCCCGTCGGCCAGCAGCGTGCTCTTCGGGCTGCGGTGCAGGTAGTGCTGCAGTTCCGACACGACGGTCGGAAGGCCGAAGTATGGCATCTGGCGCAGCTTGTAGAGCAGGATGTCGTACTGTTTGCGGCCGCCCAGGAGGATGACATCCACACGGGGTACGCTGCACGTAACGGTCGTGCCCGGCGTCGCACAGTCGCCGCCGGCAGCCAGCATTTCCTGCTTGATGATGTTCGCCGCAGGCGTGCGCACATCTGTGACCTTCAAAGCCATGATACGTCCTTTGTCCACCAGAATCGGGGCACAGGGTTGGCAGACCCCCAGACCCGCAATTTCGCCCTCCAGGGCATCGGCATTGATTTCGTAGAGCATGAATACCTCCTTTTCCGTTGTACTTTTTTTATTCGTTCATCCACCCTTTCTCAACGGTCGCAAACGCGTTGTGGTTGTGGATGCTTTCCATACTTTCCACGGTCGCGCGGTACCAGGAGATACGAGGATCCTTTTCCAGGCGCAGCGCAATTTCACGGACGGCGTCTTCGACAAAGCGCGGATTGTCATAGGCGTGTTCCGTCACGAACTTTTCGTCCGGCCGTTTCAACAGGCCGTAGATGGGCGAACTGGCCGCGGCGTCGGCGATTTCCGCCAGCTCCTCGATCCAGATGAACTGCTTCATCTCGATTTCCAGGGACGCTTCGGCCCGCTGGTTGTGGGCGCCGTAGTCGCTGATTTCCTTCGAGCAGGGACACAGGGTCTGCACGGGAACCACGACCTGCACGCGCTGACGGAAAGGCCTTCCCTTTCCCTTTTCCATGGTAAAGGTGCAGTTCAGGTCCAGCGGAGACGTGAGCCCGCTGACAGGCGCCTTCTTTTCGATGAAATACGGAAACGACAGCTTCATGTACGCGCTGTCGGCTTCCAGGCTGTTCCGCAGGTCGTCCAGGACTTCCTCCAGGGCAGCCAGGTTGACCACGTCCAGCCTCTTCATGCACTGGACGAAACGGCTCATGTGCGTGCCCCGCAGGTCCCGCGGCAGATCGACGGCCAGGGACACCGTGGCCACGGTATGCTGCTTTCCGTTCTGCCGGTCCCGCACCGTCAGGGGCCAGCGCAAATCCTTGATGCCGACATGCTTCAGCGGGATATTGCGCGTATCCGGCTCGGATTGTACATCTCTCAGCATGGTTCCCCCTTGTGGAATTCCCCGTTGTAGATACAGCCGTTCGTTCTCGTTTCCCACACCTGTACTTCGTACAAGTGACGGTTGGAGGCAGACAACGGCTCCTCCAGCTGGTCCCAGACCCACATGGCGATGTTTTCGGCGCTCGGGTTGGGCAGCAGGTTGTTCAGCAGCTGGTGATCCATTTTCGCCAGAACCCGCTCCTTGACGATCTGTTTCAGTTTCGTAAAATCTATGACCATGCCTTCTGCGTCGGGACTGCCGTCCACCATGACGACGAGACGGTACGTATGGCCGTGGAGGTGCTCGCACTTTCCGTTGTAGCTCGGCAGATAATGGGCAGCGTCAAATTCAAATTCCTTTAAGACTTTCATGGTTTCTCCTTGTGAGGGTTCCCTCAACGATATTGCGAATGCAGGGTGCCGTGGTGTTCCGTCGGCACCAGCGACAGGCCGCCGAAATTCGGCTGCTGCCGGAATGCTTCGTACACGACGATGGCCACGGAGCTCGACAGGTTCAGGCACCGCGCCTTCGGATCCGGAAGCATGGGGATGCGGAGGCACTGGTCCTTGTAGCGCTCGTGCACCCAGTCCGGCAGGCCCGACGTCTCCCGGCCGAACACCAGGAGACTTTCCGGGTCGTAATGGACGTCCGTGTAGCCCCTGGTCGCCTTGCTGGTCAGAAAATACTGCGGATGGTCTTTGTATTTTTCCAGGCATTCTTCCAGGCTGTCGTAATAGTCGATGTCCAGCAGATGCCAGTAATCCAGGCCGGCCCGCTTCAACGACTTGTCATCCGTGTTGAAGCCCAGGGGGCGGATCAAATGCAGATGGCACCCCGTGACGGCACACAAACGGGAAATGTTCCCCGTGTTGCCGGGAATCTCCGGCTGGTATAACACAACGTGCATGTTTCTCTCTCCTCACGACCGGCCGCCGGGACGGGGCACAGGCCGGGTCGAAACGTACGGTTTGGTGGAAACCTTCGCCTTGGATTTGGCAGAAGACTTCTTCCCCTTTTTCGTCAGGGCTGTCTTGCTTTCTTTGTTCTTTTTCGGCGAAGCCCAGCCGTGCTTTTTCCGGTCTTCGTAAATCTTTTCGTATTCTTTTTCCATCTTCCGGTAGTCGTGCCACGTGTCTTTCGGCTCCGAATCCTCACAGAGCAGCATCCGCTGCTGGATCGTGAAGATCTTTTCAGCATACTCCGTGCCCATAGCCCAGGTCATGTTCAGCCCGTACCATTTGGTCACCAGACCCTGCTGCAGGCGGATGGCCCGCGCCGACTTGAAGCGGGGGTCGATGACAGCCGTTTTCGGACCGTCTTTCCGGGAATAGGCTACCAGATGCTGGATGTGCGCCCGCACGCCATCCTGCGGCGTTTTGAAGGCAGCGCCGCGGACACCGCCGCCCGTCGTGCCCAGGCCACAAAAATTATGCTGCCAGGGCTTCACATCCCCGCCGAAGTGGAAAAAGCCCGTTTCCACCAGGGCCTGGGCCAGCGCCATATCCGGCCGGATGCCCTCCCGCTCCGCTTCTTCCCAGTAGAGTTTGACAATCTCGCCGGCGCTGCAGCCGATGTTCAGGATGGGCGTCTGGCTCAGAATCAGGCGCACTGCCTGGTTCTTCGTCGCCTCCGCCTTGCCGGCGATGGTAATATGCTGGTATCCTGCAGGCAGCAGGTAGTTCTTGTTGCGGATCACGCGGCCGGCCCGGGCGATGATGTCGCCCTTTTCCACCGGACCTGCCGGTGCGGGAATCTTCGTATCCCCCGCCTTGTACGGACCGTATTCCACTTTCGCGGCCGGTTTCTTGGCTGCCGGTTTTTTGGCGGCAGCTGCCGGTTTGGCAGCCGGCTTCTTGACAGCGGCGGTTCCGGCTTTCGCAGCCGGCGTCACCGGCTTCTTGACAGCGGTTGCAGGTTTGGCGGCCGGCTTCCAGGTCGATGCCTTCTTTGCGGCCGGCACGGTCTTAGCCGCTGGTTTGGCGGCTGTTACCGTCTTCACGACAGGCTTCGCTGCCGCCGGCTCTTCCGGTACCGTGGCAGAAGCAGTCCATGGCAGCAGCAGCCAGCATGCGGCCAGCAGCCCGCCTGCTTGTTTCCAATACGGCATGAGTCGGTTCCTCCTCTATCCTGTGTTTTCATACCCGTCCTGGGACAGGCATGTTCATTTCTCATAGTCTTCGAACAGGAACACTCTTGTCCGTCTGTCGAAGAGTCACTACAGTAATCATTTTATAACATTTTCCTGTTTCATGCAAAATTTTAGGGTGCTGTGTTATTGGCACCTCGTTCCCGCGCCGGGCACGGTATGATATAATAAAGCAAAAGGGGCCCGAAGGGCTCTCTTTCCGAACATTCGCAAACAAGGAGGTATTGCCATGACTGCGACATTCCACTATATCCATCATTCATGCTTCACCGTGACGGCCCAGGGCGAAACGTTGATCTGCGATCCGTTCCTGGATGGAAATCCCAAGGGCGTCACACAGAAAGATTTGAACGTCGACTATATTTTCATTTCCCACGCCCACGGCGATCATCTGGGCTGCGCCTATGAACTTGCCAAACAGTGCGGCGCCCTGATCATCTCGACGGCGGAAATCGCCGCACAGGCCGAAGAACACGGCTGCCGTGCCCATGCCATGCATCTGGGCGGCACGTATCACTTCCCCTTCGGCAAAGTCCGCATCACCCTGGCGTTCCACGGCAGTGGCATTGCCGGCGGCCATGCCTGCGGGTTCATCATTGATTTCCACGGCACGAAATTCTACTATGCCGGGGACACGGCCTTGTACATGGACATGCGGCTGCTCCAGGACCTGGATCCCTTCCGCTATGCCCTGATCCCCATCGGCGGCAACTTCACCATGGATCCCCACGACGCGGCGATTGCAGCAGCGTTCCTGAAAGCACCTGTCGTCATTCCGATTCATTACAGCACGTGGCCTGTCATCGAGCAGGACCCTGTGCCGTTCAAGAAAGAAGTAGAAGCGAAAGTGCCGGGGACCAAAGTCGTGATTGTAAAACCGGGCGATACCATGGAATGGGAGTAAGACGAAACAGAAACAGACGGGCCGTCCTGTAACAGGGCGGCCCGCTTCTATACCAGCCAGAAAGAAGTTTACGATACATGGAATACAACCAGATTGAACGGGAGGGCCGCCTGCAGGTCTTTCTCGGCGCCGCGGTCTGGGGCACCATCGGCTTTTTCGTCATGCAGATGTCCCGGTACGGCTCTTCCGCCGTCCTGACCAGCTTTTTACGGCTGCTCTTCGCCGCCGTGATTTTAATCGGGTTGACAGCCGTACGCTACGGAATCCGCAGCCTCCTTGTGGACCGCAAGACATTGGCGGTTTGCGCCCTGCTGGGTCTTATCTGCCAGGGCATTTACAACATCTTTTACAGCGTGGCCGTCGTACAGGCCGGCGTCACGACGAGCGCCGTCCTGCTCAACACGGCGCCGGTGTTTGCCGCCGTGGAAGCACATCTCCTGTTCGGGGAACAGATCGGGCGGGATAAGATACTGCCCCTGGCCGTTGACGTCGTCGGCTGTGTACTGGCCGTCACGGGCGGACGGTTCGACACGGCCTCTCTGTCGATGGCGGGCATTCTGGCAGGCCTTGGGGCCGGCTTCTGCTACTCCCTGACCTCGGTCATCGGGAAAATTGCCGGAGACCGGACCAATGCCTTTGTCATGAGTACCTACAGTTACGTGTTTTCCGCCCTGTTCCTGCTGTTCTTCCTGAAACCGCAGGACTGGACGACGGCAGCGCAGGCGCCCCTGCTGGGCGTCGCGTTCCTGTACGCCCTCTTCCCCACCGCCCTGGCGTACGTGTGGTATTTTCTCGGCGTGCAGAAAATCCGGGAAAACAGCATCGTCCCCGTCCTGGCCTCGGTCGAAACCGTCGTGGCCGCCCTGCTGGGCATCCTGCTGTTCCGGGAAATCCCGAACCTGGTCAGCGTCGCAGGCATTTTCCTGGTACTCTTTTCCATTTACCTCTTGTCCCGGAGATGACGCTGCAAAAAAAACAACACAGTATCCTGGCATAAAAAAAGGACAGCCGCAGCTGTCCTTTTTCGTTTGTGTCGTTCACTGTCTGTGTTCGCGGAACTTTTCCAGCGCTTCCTGCGCCGCATGCTGTTCCGATTCCTTTTTGGTCCGGCCTTTGCCGGTCCCCATCAGGCTGCCTTCGATGTAGACACCGGATTCGAAGATCCGGTTGTGTTCCGGTCCTTCGTACCCGAGGAGCTCGTACCGCACGCCGTCTTCGCCGGACTGCTTCTGCACGTACTCCTGCAGCATGGTCTTGTAATCGCCTACCATGAGTTTGCCGTTGCAGACATCGATGATTTCCTGTTCCATCAGGCCCAGCAGGTAGCGTTCCGCTGCCGCCAGCCCCTGGTCCAGGTAATAGGCGCCGAGGACGGCCTCAAAGGCATCCGCCAGGATGGAAGGACGGTACTGGCCGCCTCCGTGCTCCTCGCCACGGCCCATGAGGAGATAGTCCCCCAGGTGAATCTGTTTGGCCAGCAGGTACAGGGAGGCTTCGCACACGACCTGCGCGCGGAGCTTGGTCAGCCGGCCTTCGTTGTAATGAGGATAATGCTGGAAAATATAGGTGCTGACGATCACGCTCAGCACCGAATCGCCCAGGAATTCCAGCCGTTCGTTGTAGTGCAGGTGCGTCTGGTGACGCTCATGCGCGTAGGAGGAATGGGTCAGGGCGATGTCGAGAAGGCGGTAATTGTGCATCTGGATGCCGAGGGAACGGCACAGCGTCTCCAAAGCAGCTTTCCGCTTCTCGCCGACCGGTTCGGAATAGATATCCGGCACGGTCTTCACTTTTTGTGGGTACATTCAAATCACTCTTCGTATTTCGTAATGACGATGGCCGCGTTGTGCCCGCCAAACCCGAAGTTGCAGGACAAGGCTGCGTTGATCTTCTTTTCCCGGGCCACGTTCGGCACATAGTCCAGGTCCAGGCCCTCTTCCTTGTCCACCACTTTGTAGTTGATCGTCGGAGGCATAATGCCGTGGACGACGGTCAGGGTGGTCGCAACGGCTTCCATGCCGCCGGCACCGCCCAGCAGATGGCCCGTCATGGACTTGTTGGAGCTCATGGGGACTTCGTAGGCACGCTGGCCGAAAATCTTCTTGGCCGCGATGGTTTCGTTCAAATCGTTGCGATGGGTAGAAGTGCCGTGGGCATTGATGTAGTCAATATCATCGGGGGTCAGTCCTGCATCGCGGATAGCGCCGAGCAGGCAGGCTGCCGGCATTTCGCCGGACGGATCCGGAGCCGTGATATGATAGGCGTCCGTATTCATGGCGAAGCCTTTCAGTTCCGCGTAGATGTGGGCACCGCGTTTCTTCGCGTGTTCCAGTTCTTCCAGCAGCAGGACGCCGCCGCCTTCGCCCATGACAAAGCCGCTGCGGCGTTTGTCGAAGGGGCAGGAGGCACCCTGCGGGTCTTCGTTGTGAACCGCCAGGGCCTTTTCGTTTTCAAAGCCTGCAATGGCCATTTCGTTGATGGACGCTTCGACGCCGCCGGCGATCATGACGTCGGCATCGCCGTACTGGATGGTGCGGAGGGCGTCACCGATGCAGTTCGTGCCCGTGGCACAGGCCGTTACGATGCATGTATTGGGGCCCTTGAAGCCCAGCTTGATCCCGATGTGGGCCGCAGGCATATTCGGAATTTCCATGGGAATGAAGAATGGGCTGATCCGGGACGGACCCTTGGCCGCAAACTTCAGGGACTGCTGCAGGAACGTATTGATACCGCCGATGCCCGTGCCGACGCAGACGCCGCAGCGGGTCGGGTCTTCCTGGGATAAATCGAATTTAGCGTCAGCTACAGCCTGCTTGGCCACCGCGACGGCGAAATGGGCTACACGGTCCATCCGGCGTCCCTCTTTGGCATCCACGTAATCCGTGTAATTGAAATCTTTGACTTCACCGGCAATCTTGACGGCCAGGGCACTCGTATCGAATGCCTTGATCAGGTCGATGCCGGATTTGCCGGCGACCAGATTCTGCCAGAACGTCGGCACGTCATTGCCAATCGGGGTAACGGCGCCCAAACCTGTAATAACTACGCGTCTCTTCAAATTAATCACCTCGTAATAGTTTTGTCTTTGCTGACTCACTGGACAGCGGCCGCTTCCGCCACGATGCGGCGGAAGATCTCCTGTACCGGCAGGATCTCGTGGATTTTCCACATGTTCGCACCGGTAAAGATGAGGCCCGTATCCACGTCTCCCTGCTGAGCGCGCGTCAGCGCACGGATAATGCAGAAAGAATGGGTACAATGCTTCAGGCACGAGTCACACACGGTCGGTTTCGGCGCCTTCCCTGCGAGGGAAAGGAGAGAGAACGGACTGCGGATAGAACGGCCTTTATAACCGACAGGACTGTCGATCTGAACGACATCGTCCTGCGTCATTTTCAGATACATCTCTTTCAGGAAGGGTGCACCATTGGATTCTTCGCTGGCTGCGAAACGGCTGCCCATCTGCACGCCGTTGGCACCCAGTTTCAGGAGATCTGCCACATCGGACCCCGTGACCGCACCGCCTGCCGCAATGACAGGAATGTGGACGGATTTGACGATGTCCGGCAGGATTTCCTTGATGGACTGCTGCGTTCCCAGATGACCCCCGGCTTCCGTTCCTTCGACGACGATGGCGGAAGCGCCTAACTTTTCGGAAATCTTAGCCAGTTTGACAGAAGAGACAATCGGGACAACCGCTACATGATACTCTCTGCCGACGGCGAAGATATCTCTTGAAAAACCAGCACCGGCCACGATCAGGTCTACGCCTTCCTGGGCCGCCGTTACAATCAAGTCTTTAAAAGCGCGTGCCGCAACCATGCAGTTGATGCCAATGATGCCCTGGCCGCCCGTCAGTTTGCGGGCCAGACGGATTTCCGTCCGCAATTCCTTTTCTTCCATACCGGAAGCCGCAATCAGGCCGATTCCGCCAGCATTGGCGACTGCTGCTGCAAGCCGTGCCGTCGATAATCTGATCGCCATACCACCCTGCACAATGGGCAGGCGGGCAACCAGATTTCCTATTTTAAGCACTGGTAATTTCAACAGATATCCCCCATTTCAGGAAAACTGCAGCCAACGGGAAGGTCCTTCGGAAAGAACCTCCCCGGCTGCAAAAATATTGCCAAAGATTATTTCTTTTCTTCGTCCAACATTTTGACTGCGTCGGCAACAGTGCGGATCTTTTCAGCCTTTTCGTCGGGGATTTCTACACCGAATTCCTCTTCGAAAGCCATGATCAGTTCCACGATGTCCAGGGAGTCAGCCCCCAGGTCGTCGATGAAGGCAGAGTCCATCTTGACTTCGTCTGCATCTACGCTCAACTGTTCAACAGTAATATCTCTTACTTTTTCGAACGTGCTGTTTTCGCTCATCACATTCACCTCCTCTCGCTGGTATGGGTAGTTGTTTAAACCATATACATACCACCGTTGACATGCAGCGTCTGGCCGGTGATATACGCAGCGTCATCCGATACCAGGAAGGCCACTGCTTTAGCAATATCCTCCGGGACGCCGAGACGGCCCATGGGGATACCCGCTTTCAGATTTTCGACGACTTTGTCCGAAAGGACAGCCGTCATATCGGTTTCGACAAAGCCCGGTGCCACGGCGTTGACCGTGATGCCGCGGGCAGCCGTTTCTCTGGCGATGGCTTTCGTAAAGCCCATAATGCCGGCTTTCGCAGCGGCATAGTTCGCCTGACCGGCATTGCCCATGGCTCCGACGACGGAGCTGATGTTGACAATGCGGCCGCTGCGGGCTTTCATCATATATTTGATGGCAGCTTTGGTGCAGTTGTATACGCTCTTCAGGTTCGTCGTCAGGACGGCGTCCCAATCGGCTTCCTTCATCCGCAGGAGCAGCGTGTCACGCGTAATCCCGGCGTTGTTGACCAGAATGTCGATCTTGCCCATGGCAGCCACGACTTCTTCGACCATCTTTTCACAGGCCGCCGTGTCTCCCACGTCTGCCTTGATGACCATGGCTTTCCGTCCCAGGGCCTCGACTTCTGCTTTCGTCCGTTCCGCTGCTTCGGTGTTTCCGGCATAGTTGATCACGATATCCGCGCCGCGGGAGGCGAGCATCAGGGCGATGCTGCGGCCGATGCCGCGGGAAGCGCCCGTAACAAGCGCCACTTTACCATCTAACTGCATTTTATCTAACCTCCTTGAAATGTGCAAGAGTTTTTTCCAGGCTGCTCATATCCTCGACATTCAGGGCTTCTTTCGTCTTGTCAATCTTGCGCGTAAAGCCCGTCAGGACGCGGCCCGGGCCGACTTCGACGAACGTGTCGTACCCGTCGTCGATCATGGTGTGCATCGACGTTTCCCACTGAACCGGGCTGGCGGCCTGTTTGACCAGAAGCGCCCGGATCTTTTCCGCCTTGGTTTCCGGCTGTGCCGTCACGTTGGCCACGACCGGGAATCTGGCGTCATGGAACTCAATCTGATCCAGGACTTCCTTCAGGCGGTCTGCCGCCGGCTGCATGAGCGTGCTGTGGAAGGGTGCGCTGACCGGCAGCGGAACAACGCGGCGGGCGCCGGCGTTCTTCAAGGCTTCCTCCGCCTGGCTGACGGCACCGACGGCACCGGCAATGACGATCTGGCCGGGGCAGTTGAAGTTGACAGCTTGTACGGCCTGTCCCGACTCCCCTTCTACCTGCTGGCAGACGGAAACGATCTTTTCCGGTTCCAGGCCCATGACAGCTGCCATGGCACCTTCACCCACCGGAACTGCTTCCTGCATGAACTGACCGCGTTTGCGGACCGCACGGACCGCGTCGGTCAGGCTGAGTGCGCCTGCCGCGACGAGGGCGGAATATTCCCCGAGGCTGTGCCCGCCGGCAATGGTGCAGTCCACACCGTGTTCCCGGAGCACGGCCAGGGCGGCAATGCTGCAGGTCAGGATGGCAGGCTGCGTGTTCATGGTCAGGCGCAGCTGGTCTTCCGGCCCTTCAAAGCACATCCTGGAAATGGAGAAGCCCAGAGCTTCATCTGCTTCTTCAAATACGTGTTTCGCACTGGCGAAGTTGTCATAGAAATCTTTGCACATACCCACTTTCTGAGACCCCTGCCCGGGGAACAGAAATGCTACCTTTGTCATTAGAATGACCTCCCTCTGTCTTAAACCGTTCCTAACTATTTGCTATCCGTCACGGACAATACATCCGTTTCCTTCTGTTTGATACCGCCGGTCACTTGGCCCACTTCAGCACGATAGAAGCCCAGGTCAGGCCCGTGCCGAAGGCGACCGCCAGGACCACATCCCCCTTGTGGAGACGGCCTTCCTGCTGTGCTTCCACCAGGCAGACGGGAATGCACGCCGCCGACGTGTTGCCGTATTTTTCGATGTTGACCCAGACTTTGTCCGGATCGATCTTCAAGTGCTTGACGGCGTTGTCGATGATGCGCAGGTTGGCCTGGTGCGGGAACAGGATGTCCACGTCCTGCACTTTCAGTCCCGCCTTCGCCAGCACGCGTTTGCACGTCGCCGGCATGGTGCGGGCGGCGAACTTGAAGACTTCCCTTCCGTTCATGCGGATGAAATGGCCGTGCTCGTCTATTGTTTCATGGCTGGCAGGACGGCGGCTGCCGCCGGCCGGCTGATACAGTTCCATGGCACCGCTGCCGTCGGATCCCAGTTCCAGGGCCAGCACGCCCAGGCCTTCTTCCACGCGGCCGACGACGGCTGCGCCGGCGCCGTCTCCGAAGAGGACGCACGTGTTCCGGTCCGTCCAGTCCGTGATGCGGGACAAGGTTTCCGCCCCGACGACAAGGATTTTCTGGTACAGGCCGCTGGCGACCATCTGGGACGCGACGCTGAGGCCATAGACAAACCCGCTGCAGCCGGCTGCCAGATCGAAGGCACCGGCGTGTTTCGCACCGATGCGGTCCTGCACCTGGCAGGCCGTGGACGGGAACGGGTAGTCCGGCGTGGCCGTGGCGACGATGACGAGATCCAGCTCTTCCGCCTTCACTCCCGCGTCGGCCAGGGCTGCCCGGGCGGCCTGGACGCTCATGTCCGACGTGGCCGTCTCCGGATCGGCGATGCGCCGTTCGCGGATGCCCGTCCGTTCCACAATCCATTCATTCGACGTATCGACCATCTTTTCCAGGTCGAAGTTTGTCATGACTTTTTCAGGCAGGTAGGCACCTACCCCGAGAATTCCTGCACTAAAACCCATGTATCGTTTCTCCTTCGTGTGAGCGGATTACATCCGAATCCGCTGCGATTCCTTTGTCTGCGGCACCACTTCATCCAACTTGGTCTGGTTGGCGATGTCATCGGCAATGCGTGCCACGATGTCACTGCGGACACCATGGACTGCGACGCCGATAGCGCTCTTGATAGCCCGCGCCTTGGAGCTGCCGTGGCAGATGAAGAACGGTGCCCGGACACCCAGGAGAAGCGCTCCCCCGTAGGCTTCCGGATCCAGCGTCTTCCGCAGGTTCCGCAGGGCCGGCATGATCAGCAGGGCGCCCAGCTTCGCCAGGATGCCGCCGTTCAAAACGGCTCCCTTCACCATCGTTACGATGGCCGTGGCCAGCCCTTCAGCAAATTTCAGGACCACATTGCCGACGAAGCCGTCGCAGACGACGACGTCGACGGTACCTTTATTGATGTCTCTGCCCTCCACGTTGCCAATGAAATGGATGAGTTTTTCCCGCTGCAGCAGCGGATACGTGGTCAGGGCCAGTTCGTTTCCTTTCGTTTCCTCTTCCCCGATGTTCAGCAGGCCCACGCGAGGATTCTTGATGCCCAGCATCAGTTCCGCATAGATGGAACCCATGATGGCGTTCTGAATCATATGTTCCGGCTTGGCGTCGACTTTCGCCCCGCTGTCCAGCAGGACCGTCGTCCCCGTCAGGTTCGGAATCGGCGTGGCAATGGCCGGCCGGGACACGCCCTTGATACGGCCCAGATGGAACAGGGCCGCCGCAACGGCCGCACCGGTGCTGCCCGACGAAACCAGGGCGTCGCATTTCTTGTTGCGCAGCAAATCCGTCGCCACAACGATCGAAGCGTCCTTTTTCGTCTTCACGGCGATGCCGGGATGTTCCGACATGCCGATGACCTGGGACGCATGTTTGACAAACAGGTGCGGATTGTCCTCCGCCTTGTACTTCTTCAGCAATTCCCGGATCGTAGGTTCATCGCCTACCAGTACCACATCGCAATCGTACTCCTTGACGGCCATGACGGCGCCCAATACCAGTTCCGAAGGCCCGTAGTCCGTCCCCATTACGTCTAATGCGATTTTCATGCTTCTCGTGACTCCTTCTCCTGCCCAATGGCAACGATAATGAATTTCGCCCGGAACACTTCCGCTTCTTCGCTGCGGATAATGACCTTGATATAGTAGCGGTCTTCCTTGATATGCATGACCTCGGCTTTGGCGACAAGCCGGTCTCCTGCGTGGACAGGGATCTTGTACTTGACATTGCAGACCGCCGTCAGGGCGAAATCCGTATCCACCAGCGCCAGAGCCAGCGTGTCCGCCATGGCGAACATGAAGTAGCCACGGCCTACCCCGGTTTTTTCCAATACCATGTCGCTCGTAATGGTCAGTGTCGAAATACCGACCTTGTTCAGCTCCAGGTCCACGAGCTCGCCGACGATATCCTTTTTATCGATGGCGCGCAGCCGCGTCTGTGCCTCGTCCGCCATCATGCGGGTACGCACGCGCAATTCGGGGATATTCAGGCAGATGCGGTCGAGCCGGACTGTGGGCACGCTCACATGGAGTCGTTCCGCCAGCTGGCTGTCCGTCAAAAATGGATTCTTTCGAATCAGCGACTGCAGCCGTTTCTGCCGTATTAACTTTTTCGAAGGATTCATTTTTATCACCTGACTTTTATAACCTAGTCATAAATTCTGTTCCCATTATACAGGCTCATACCTTTCAATGCAAGATGCAAATGTGACTTTTTTGGTGGAAAAAGAAAAAACCCCGAAACCCGGTGGGTTCGAGGTAAATTCTCCGAAATCAGTCTTCCGTTTTTACAACTTCTTTGCCATCATAGTAGCCGCAGGACGGGCAAACACGATGGGGCATCTTCAATTCGTGGCACTGAGGGCATTCAACCAGGTTCGGAGCCGTCAGTTTCCAGTTGGCACGACGGGCATCACGACGGGCTTTCGTCATTTTTCTCTTCGGTACTGCCATTTCAAATACACCTCCTCACGCTATAATGGTGAATTTAATCTTTGATGAATTGCTTTAATGCCGACAGTCTCGGGTCGATCGACCGGGTATCGCAGTCACAGGGATGGACATTGCGGTCCGCCCCGCAGACCGGGCAGATCCCTTTGCAATCTTCCTTGCACAAGACTCTCAGAGGTTCCGCTAACAGCAGGCTCTCACGAAGCAACTCCGTCAAATCAACGAAATCACCATCGTAGACATAAGCATCACTCTCAACGCTCTGACTGCCGACCGGGTAAAACTTGTCCAGCGCCTCCGCCTCGCTCTCGGCGGTAAACTCCTTCAGGCACCGCGCGCACGTCCGGCGCACACGGGCTTTGATGTCTGCCTGCACGAGAAGCACATCACCGGCATTGGTAATGGTTCCCTCCAGATGTACCTTGCCGACCACCGGCAAATCCGTCTCCGACAATTCCAAATCGTCCGGGGACACATCCATTTGAAAGGCTTTTTCACCGGTCAGTTGTTTTTTGATTTCTGCGACATTGACCTTAATCATATTTCACCAATCGTTACAATTATAGCTACCGTGAAATTCTTTGTCAAGGAAATTCACGGCGGCTCCGCCCTTCTCCGTTTCCGGATCCGCAAAACCGGCGAAGCCCTTGCGCGGAATCTCAGGTTTTCATTATAATATGAGGTGATTGATTTGGCAAGATACATTCGGGACCCGTGCCTGATGATTATATTATTGTAGGAAGGAGGCAGACACCATGCCACGGTTTTCACTGGAACCGGCGCAGCCCGCGGCCGGCCTGACAGCAGAATACAACCCCTTCCACAACGGCCACGCACGCCAGCTGGCCATGATCCGGGAAGCCTGCGGCGCCGGCACGCCGGTCGTCGCCGTCCTGAGCGGCAGTTTCGTCCAGCACGGAGAACCGGCCCTGCTCGACAAGTGGACCCGGGCGGCTGCCGCCGTCGACTGCGGCGTCGACCTCGTCTTCGAACTTCCCGTGCTGGCGTCCCTCCGCAGTGCCGACTACTTCGCCTCCGGTGCCATGCAGGCGCTGGCCGCCACAGGTGTCGTACGCCACGTGTTCTGCGGTGCCGAAGGCCTGCCGGGCGCAAGCCTGGACGCCACGGCGTCGCTGCTGCGGGACACGGCGCGCTACCTTTGGTCCGAAGAGGGCAACGTGGAATTGCGGCGGCTCCTGCAGGAAGGGGATTCCTACGGAACGGCCTGGGAACGGGCCATCCGCGCTCATCTGCCGGCGGCGGCCCCGCTGCTGCGGGGATCCAACAACATCCTGGCCCTGGCCTATGAGAAAGCCATCGGGCAGCAGGGACTGCCGCTGACACTGCATCCCCTGCCCCGCCTGGGGCAGTCCTACCACAGCACGGATCTTGTCCCTCCGTATGCTTCGGCCACGGCCATCCGCCGCTTCGCCGGGCAGGCGGCGCCTGCCTGGACGGAAGAAGACCGTGCGGCCCTGCAGGCCGTCCTGCCGGCCCCGTCTGCCGCCAGGCTGTTCCGCGCCCTGTCCGGACGGACACCGCTGCCGCCGGAAGGAAGCAGGGTGCCGGAATTGGGAGACGCCCGCCCCTTCGGGGACCGGCTCGCCCCGCTGCTGGCCTATTATTTTGCCACCCACCGGAGCTCTGACATCTACGAGCGCTGTAATGCCGACGCCGGTCTCTGTGCCCGCCTGTGGAACGCCCGGACGGCCCTGCAGGACGGCTGGGAAGCGTACCTGCGCCAGGTCGTGACCAAGCGGTACGCCGCACCGGTTGTCCACCGCGTCTGCCTGATGCTCCTGTTCGACCTGCCGCGCGCCTTCTGGACGCGCGAAGCCGGCGTTCCCGTCCTCCGCGTGCTCGCGTTCAGTGAACGGGGCCGGCTGCTGCTGAAGCAGATGAAAGAAACGGCGTCCGCTCCCGTCCTGACCAAGGCCGCTGACGTGGAACGGCTGTCGGATACGGTCTCCGAAGAGCAGCGGCTCCTGCTGCAGGCCGATTTCCGTGCCACCGACCTGTGGTGCCAGCTGCGCGGCTTTACGGGATGTTACGGCCTGGATTACCAGATTTCTCCCTACTATAAAAAATAAAAAAATAAGCACGGCCGCCGTCGCCGGCTGACCGCGCAAAAAGAGACCCTTCCGGATGGTTTTTCCATCGGAAGGGTCTTTCTGTTGCAAAGGATTCCGTCAAAGAGGAAAAGTGGCAGGGACAACGCGCCGCCGGACGAGAGCCGCTTATTCTTCCGGTTCTTCGTCCTCCGGTTCCTGTTCCGTTTCCTGCTCTTCTTCCAGTGCTTCCGGCGCATTCCGCGTCCGGTCCTGGATGATTTCTTCCAGTTTTGCCTGTTCCGCCTGAATGTTCTCGCGGTTTTCCCGCAGGGCGTTCACAGCCGATTCCAGATTGGTCTGCAGGGTCTTTTCCAGATATCCGAGCATTTCGTCTGCATATTTGAGAGAGTCCTGGCGCAGCTGATCCGAATACGTATCCGCATCGGCCCGCACCTGGTCGGAGTGGCGCATGGCATTGTTCTTGATGTCCGTGGCCAGGGCTTCCGCCTGCTGCACCACGTTATCCTGCCGCATGGTGCGTTCCGCCTCTTCCTTGGCAGCCGTTACAATGTGCTCCGCTTCCGTTTTCGCTTTTTCCACGATGGCCGAAGCTTCTTCCTGGGCGGCCGTCACGATGTTGTGCTGGTCTTCCAGGACCTTGCCCGCATTGCGGACTTCCCGGGGAATCGCTTCCCGCAAATCCTCCAGGATTCCCGAAATATCGCTTTCCTCGACGATGATCTTATCGGTCAGAGGGATGCGGTTCGCTTCGGAAAGCAGGTTGTACAAATCTTCAAAGATGGCATTCAGTGTGTCATTGTTCCCTACTTTTTCTCTCTCAATCATGATTTCATCCTCTTTCTTTGAATTTACTACCCACGGCCCCGCCGGGACCGCGCTTCGTCAATTGCACGAATCCAGGTGTTTGTTCTTCATGAATTGACGTACCTGCTTGCTGACGCCTTTCGGCACCAGCATGTCAATGTCTCCGTCAAATGCGAGAATTTCCCGCACGCCGGACGAACTGATATAGGAATACGCGGCATTCGTCATAATGAACACCGTTTCCAGGGATTCATTGATTTTCTTCAGCAGCAAGGCCCGTTGGAACTCGTACTCAAAGTCCGTAAAGGCTCGCAGGCCACGGACGATGAACGGCGCCTTGCGGGCGACGCAGAAGTCGTTCAGGAGTCCGCTGTAGCTCTCCACGACGACATTCGGAAGATGTCGTGTGGCCGTCTTCAGCATGGCTACCCGTTCCTCCGGCGTGAACAAAGACTTGTCCTTCGTCGGATTGTAAAACACACACACAATAATTTCATCGAACATACGGCTGGCTCGTTCGATGATGTCGAGATGACCCTTGGTAACGGGGTCAAAGCTGCCGGAGCATACTGCTCTACGCATGCACATTCCTCCCAGGCCCGCTCGGGGGTAACTTCCTTCCCTTCCCCTACTACCTTGTACGCGGGCTCATTTGTTTCCGGTTTTGTCCTGCCGGTCAGGCATCCTGCCTGCGTGTATCCGGTCCGCCAGGTGTCCCCGAGGGGGCATCCGCCGTTGCAGGGGTAGACGCATAGCAAAGGAAGGTCAAGATTGTTTCTCCGTACTGCTGGCTGCGGAACAGTTCATATCCCGCCGGCACCTGGCCTGACAAGTCATCGTGCCGGGAATGTTCGAGTATCAGCCACCCGGACTCCGTCAACAGGGGGAATTGCGTCAGTTTGCGCAGGATTTTCTGTATCCATCCTTTGTTGTAAGGGGGATCCACGAAAATCAGATCGAAGCGCTGGCCCTGCCGGTACAGCAGGTCCACCGCCGCTTCGGCGTCGTACTTGAGGACTTTGCAGTCCTGTTCGGCATGGCACTTGGCAATATTGCTCTGCACAAGCTTCAGCGAGCTGCGATTGTGGTCTACGAATTGAATGTAACGGGCACCGCGGCTCCACGCTTCCAGTCCCAGGTTTCCCGTCCCGGCGAAGAGGTCCAGCACTGCCGCGCCCGACACCCGTTGGCCGATGATGTTGAAGAGGGATTCCTTCACCCGGTCCGCCGTCGGACGGACATCGTAGTTCCTGGGAACGGTCAGGTGGAGGCCCCGGGCTTTTCCTGTGATAATCCGCATTGGTTTGCTGCCCAGCCTTTCCTGCAGCCCGAAAATCAGGGATTCTGACAGCAAGGCTGCTTACACTCTTCTATATAATACAACACTTGCCGCGATTTGTCACTTTCTCCGGAGAGATAAATAGAGAAAATGAAGGAAAAATCTGTTTCCGAAAACAGGAGCCTCTCCTCTCCAGAAAACCGGGGAATTTTTTGAAAATCCCCCGTTGACAAAGGGCGTCGTTTCCAGTATACTAAGGTTGTTGTCGGGGCGTGGCGCAGTTTGGTAGCGCGCTTGTTTCGGGTACAAGAGGCCGTGAGTTCGAATCTCGCCGCCCCGACCAATTTCAGAACGTACGGGACCGCACAGGCGGTTCTTTTTTTTGCCCGGAAACAATGGCGGCCGCTTTCCGGCCGTCAGCCTGCCGGCCGCCAGGTCCGGAGCTCCGGCTGTCTCCCGCGGTCAGAAGAAATTCGGCATGGCGAATCCCTTGGGAACCGTCTCCCCGGGCGGCACGATGCAGAAGTCCCCGTCGAAGGTTCCCGCAGCGACTTTCTTCAGGATGCCGCACGGACCGGGCAGGACGGTCAGGGTGCCGTCGATGGCGTCCAGCGTCGGCTGGAGATAGGTGCGGACCGGTTCCAGGTCGTAGCAGCCCGTATCGATCAGATAAAAATGATTGAACGGGCCGTAAATCTTCTTCAAATAGGCTTTCGCCCCATCCTCCCCCTTTTCCAGGGCCAGCTTGTCAAAGTCGAGACTGGAGTTTTTCTGGAACTCCGCCCAGTCCTTTGTCATGAACACGCCCTTGATATCCCGGGTGCGTTTTGCGTCGGCCAGGCTCTTGTCCGACAGGAGGATGTCGATGCAGTCCCGCGACCGGGGCAGCACGACGGGCACAGACGCCGCTTTCAATCCGACGGTGCTGCCGCCGCAGCCCGACGGAAGGAGAATGACGCGCTCCACGTGGACCGAGCGGTCAATGCAGTTCTGCAGGTAGTCGTGCAGTTCGTCGGGATAGCTGTGCAGCCGCTGGGGCAGCACCATGACAGGCGTCTCGTTTCCGGCGGCGTCCAGTGCCGCCAGCAGTTCTCCTTTTAATGTAGGACACGTGAAAATAATTTGTTTCATGAAAAAGCCTTCTTTCTATGGGATCCCTCTGTCGAATTGCTGTTTCAGAAGGTCAGGCGCATCTGATACCAGACTGCCCCGCCGTGCGAGGATTCGGACAGGCCTTCGTTGACAAAACCGAACCTGGCGTAATAGTGCACCAGGCGGTCCTTGCAGGTCAGGACCAGTCCCTGGCGGCCCTCCTGCCGCGCATCGTCTTTCAGGGCTTCGATCAGGCGGCCGGCACAACCCCGGCGCCGCCAGGCAGGCAGGGTATTCAGGCCGAAAATCATCTGCCACGCCCCGTCTTCGCGGTGGCACGAGGCATCGTCGTACATGGCGTCCGTCAAATCCGGTTCCGCCGTCACAGGGCCGTCGATGAACCCGATGACGTCGTCCTGGTGCTGGAGCAGCAGAAAATGGTTCCCGTAGACGGCCAGACGCGCCCGGAACTGTTCCTCCGTCGCCGCCTCCGCCGGCGGGAAACAAGCCGCTTCCACCGCCGTGACCGCCGCCAGGTCCGCCATGGTTGCCTTTCTGATTTTCATGGATACTCTTTCCTCTTTTCCCGGGATGTCGAAAGTCCCGTTACTCTCCATTGTAGCGAACGACAGGAAAACTGGCAAGCCGCGGCGGGGGGATTGTTTTGTAACATTTTTCACAGACTTTCCCCTGCAAATCCATCGTAGCGCGGAAAACGGCACCTGCACGGCACTTTTTCTTGACTTTCCCGTTGGTCGATGATAGTGTTGAATGCAGAATTCAACAAGATATCGGTGATGAAAAGAAGAGTACCCGGCGGGAACTGACACAGAGACCTTTCATTCGGTGCAAGAAAGGACAGGGAAAACCGGCGAAGATGGCCTTGGAACCGATCGGCTGAAAGGGCTTCGGCCCGTCAAGTCATCCGGGAGTGCCCGTTACAGCACCAGGGTATTGATCCGAAGCAGCGCCCGGCGCTGCAGACGTGCGTACCTGTGAGGTCCGGCCGGCGACGACCGGATGAATTTGGGTGGTACCACGGAACTTCCGTCCCAAGAGGGATGGAAGTTTTTTTATTATCCGGAAACGCCCGGCCGATAGGAAGCAGGAGGAATGAAAGTATGCCAATCAAAGTCAACGATCAGTTATCTGCCATTGAAAATCTGCGGCAGGAAGGAATTGTCACCATTACGGAACAGCGGGCCCATATGCAGGATATCCGCCCCCTGCGCATCCTGATCCTGAACCTGATGCCCTTGAAAAAACCAACGGAACTCATGCTGCTGCGCCTGCTGGGGAATTCCCCCATCCAGATCGAAGTGGATTTCTGCCGCACGGTCACGCACGAAGCGACCCACACGGACAACTCGTACCTGGACTCGGCCTATCTGGAATACAAAGACATCAAGGACCGTTACTACGACGGATTCATCGTCACGGGAGCCCCGGTCGAATGCTTCGAGTTTGAAGAGGTCGACTACTGGCAGGAGTTCACGGAGTACCTGGACTGGGCCAAGAGCCACGTCTTTTCCGTCCTTTTCTACTGCTGGGGCGCCCAGGCCGGATTGTATTACCATTACGGCATCCAGAAACACATCCTGCCGAAAAAACTGTCCGGCATCTACCAGTATGACCTGACCATGAAGTACCATCCCCTGCTGCGGGGCTTCGACGACCGGTACTTCATCCCCCAGTCGCGCCACACGGACATCGACCATGCCGCCGTCGAAGCCAACCCGGCCCTGACCGTCCTGTCCCGCTCCGCCTTCCACGGCGTCAACATCGTGACAGCCGAGCACATCCGCCGCGTCTTCGTCCTGGGCCACTTCGAGTACATCCGGCGCACGCTGGAAGAGGAATACGTCCGGGACAAAAACAAAGGCCTTCACCCGGCCATCCCCAAATACTACTACCCGGAAAACGACCCGTCGGAGCCGCCGGTCTTCAAGTGGTGTTCCTACGCCCACCTGTTCTACTCCAACTGGATCAACCTGGTGTACCAGACCACGCCGTACGACCTGCACGAGCTGGAGCCCCTGCCCTGACCGGCCGGCGGTACCTGCGGCATAAAAAAGCACCCGGCCTCCCTCTTCAGGAAGCCGGGTGTTCGTTTGTCCGGAAGTCGGAACGGACCGGGGCCTCAGCCCTGGGTCACGACGCGGATGTTCGTCACGTGGAACGCCTTGGCAATGGCCGGAAGGGCGTCACGCATGATAAACGTACGGTGCAGTTCGCTTTCCGCGACGATGAGGCACCGTTCGTCTGCCACATTGATGTTGTGGATGCGGGTAATCAGGCGTTCGAATTCAGCGTCGCCCAACTCTTCCCGCAGCACCTTCAGCCCCGGCATCAGCTGGGGTTTCTCCTTCGCCATCCGCTTTTCCAGCGGGGAAAACGGCACCGTTACGACACGCGTGTCATGGGCGGCGGCAAACTCTTCCTCGTGCTCGCCCGGAACAATCAAATCAGGTCTCATCAGGAATTCCTCCTCTGTCTCTTATTCCAGCCGGCGCGGATGTCCTGCCGGAACGTCCGGAACCTTGTCCGGAAGCGGGTCGGCACGAAACGTCCGTACGGCTTTTGTCGTGGTTGTACACATTTATTATATTGAATCAGTTCCGGTCCGTCAAGAACAGAACATCCCCTGCCCGGGCCCTGCCGTCCGGCACAGGAAAGTTGCCTTTACCCCGGGAAAGTAGTAGAATAGAGAATACAATCAAACTAGGAGGAGTTTACCCATGTCAGTTTTTGATGTTTTAAAAGAGCGTGGCTTTATCGCGCAGCTGTCCCACGAAGACGAAATTCGTGAACTGCTGGAAAAGGAGAAGGTCACGTTTTATATCGGCTTCGACCCCACGGCAGACAGCCTGCACGTCGGCCATTTCATCGCCCTCATGGCCATGGCCCACATGCAGCGGGCCGGCCATCGCCCCATCGCCCTGCTGGGCGGCGGCACGGGCATGATCGGCGACCCGTCGGGCAAAGATACCATGCGGAAGATGCTGACGCCGGAATTCATCCAGCACAACATCGACTGCTTCCGGAAGCAGATGAGCAAGTTCATCGACTTTTCCGACGGCAAGGCCCTCATGGTCAACAATGCCGACTGGCTGCTGGGCCTGAACTACATCAAGCTGCTCCGCGAAGTAGGCGTTCATTTCAGCGTCAACCGCATGCTGGCGGCAGAATGCTACAAAAAGCGCTGGGATAAGGGCCTGACGTTCTTCGAATTCAACTACATGATCATGCAGGCGTTTGATTTCTACACCCTGCACAAGAAGTACGGCTGCATCATGGAACTGGGCGGCGACGACCAGTGGTCCAACATGATCGCCGGCGTCGAACTGATCCGCCGCAAGGACCAGAAACCGGCCTACTGCATGACCTTCAACCTGCTGACCACGGCGGACGGCCGGAAGATGGGCAAGACGGAAAAAGGCGCCCTGTGGCTCGACCCGAACAAGACGTCGCCCTACGATTTCTACCAGTACTGGCGCAACATCGACGACGCCGACGTGGAGAAATGCCTGTGCCTGCTGACCTTCCTCCCCATGGACGAAATCCATCGTCTCACGTCGTTCAAGGACGAACGGATCAACGAAGCGAAGAAGGTCCTGGCCTACGAGGTTACAAAACTGGTTCACGGCCAGGAAGAAGCGGACAAAGCGGTGCAGGCCACGGAAGCCCTCTTCGGCGGCGGCATGGACATGGAAAACGTGCCGACCCTGGAAATCACGGCAGCCGACCAGTCCGCCAAGTTGATCGACATCCTGGCAGCCCACAAGATTTTCTCGAGCAAACGGGAAGCGCGCCAGATGATCGCCCAGCATGGCCTGTACCTGAACAACGAAGCCGTCGAAGATCCCGAATTCGCCCTGTCGCCGGCTCTGTTTGCCGAAGACGGCGGCGTGTTGATCCGCAAAGGGAAGAAAAAGTACTACCGCATCATCGTCAAATAAGGAACAGGTGTCATTATGCAAAATTCCTTAACCTGGGGTAAGCTGCTGGCAATCAGTTTCGTGTTGTTTTCCAGCTTTTTCGGGGCCGGGAACCTGCTGTTCCCTCCCCTGTTCGGCTATCTGGCCGGCGGGAACCTGAACATGGCTACGCTGGGATTCTGCATCACCGGCGTCGGCCTTCCCCTGATGGCGGTCCTTGCCGTGGCGTTCACGGGATCCGACGACCTGACCGAAGTCGCCCGTCCTGTCAACGTGGCCTATGCCAAGATCCTGCTCTTTACGGCAAGCCTGGTTATCGGCCCCCTGTTTGCCATCCCCCGTACGGCGGCATTCAGCTACGAAGTCGTTGTGGCACCGCATCTCGGGGCGCCGTCCCCCATGTACCTGCTGCTCTACTCCGTGATATATTTCCTGTTCAGCTACTATGTGGCGGACAACGAGAGCAAGGTCATCAACTGGCTGGGAAAAATCCTGACGCCGGCGCTGCTGATCTGCCTGATCGTCCTGTTCGTCCGCGTCTTCTCGGGGCCGTCGTTTACGCCGGAAGCCCCGCAGGGCCTGTATCTGACGAATCCCTTTTACAAAGGGTTCCAGGAAGGGTATAATACGATGGACATGCTGGCCGGCCTGATCTTTGCCGGCGGCACGCTGGCAGCCATCAAAGACTGCGGCCTGACAGACCGGAGACAGACCCTCAAGGCCTTTGTCATCGCCGGTCTCATCGCCATGGCCCTCCTGGCGGCCATCTACTATGGCCTCGCCTATGCCGGCGCGGAAGCACACCGGTACCTGAGCGGGGACTTTGCGACAGGCGCGCCGGTGCTGGTCGCCATAGCCAGTGAATATCTCGGAAGTTACGGGTATCTGATCCTGTCGGTCATCATCATCCTGGCCTGCCTGACCACGAGCATCGGCCTGATTTCTTCCATCTCCCATTATTTCGAAATCCTCTTCAACCATAAGGTATCGCAGAAGCGGCTGGCCCTGTACATCACGGCAGCCAGCCTGATCATCTCGAACTTCGGTCTCACGAGCATCGTCATGGGAGCCATTCCGGTGCTGTGCTTCCTCTACCCGATCATCATCGCCCTGTCCCTGCTGCATGTCTGCGGCTTTACAGGCAACAAACGTGTCTTCCGCTGCACCATGTGGATTGTCACGGTGGCTTCGGTCTTTGAGGGAATCAAAGCGGCCCACGTGGAAATCCCTGCCTCGCTCGGCCAGACACTGTCCGGTATCCCATTGTATGACGAAGGATTCGGCTGGCTGACCATTGCCATCTTCGGCGCCGTCGTCGGAGTTCTGTTCGATTCCTATAAAAAGCATCAAGAACAAAAGGAGAAAGTATCATGAAAATCCAATCTCTTGTCACCACGGCAGTCCTGTTTGCTTCTGCCGTCCTCCCCATGGCAGCCCATGCCCAGTACCTGCCGGATTTCACGAAGGCAGAAACCAACTACCAGACCTACACCAACAGCATGGACAAGGAAATCAGCCGCCCCCAGAGCCGCTACTCCCCGCAGGCCCACATGGTCAAGGCTGAGCAGTATATCCGGGAAGGGAAAGGCGAAGAAGCCCTGCGGGAAGCAAATTATGCCCTGCAGCAGGACCGCAGCAACCGCCGTTCCAACTTCGACCAGGGGATGGCCTATTACCTCCTGAAAGAGTACGACAAGGCCATCAAAGCCTACAGCCGCAGTGTCGGTTCGCAGAATTATTTTGCCCCGGCCTTCAACAATCGCGGTGAGCTGTACGGCCTGAAGGACGACTACAAAAACGCCCTGTCCGATTTCCGGATTGCCCTGAACATGGAAAAAGGAGACAAATCCTACATCTATGCGGACTTGCAGAAAACCTACGACCGCTTCAAGGAAAGCAAGAAGAACGACAATGAAAAGCTGAAAGCCGAATTTGAAGAGCTGCTGGCCCGGAAATAAGGGCTGTCCGGAACGATTGTTCCCCCGGACATAGCGAAAAAGCCCCCTCCCGACGGGAGGGGGCTTTTTTCGTTGGGTCCCTGCCGCATCCGAAGAACGGCAGGAACAGGGGAAAATAAATGGGATGGAATATCTGCCAGGGAAAAATCCCGGGTAAGCTGGTTATTTCTGAGGATAGAAGCCGGAGGGGGCTTCGCTCAGGTTGATCATGATGTTCTTGACCTGGGTGTAATGGTCCAGGATCATCTTGTGGGTCTCCCGGCCGATGCCGCTCTGCTTGTAGCCGCCGAACGGGGCGCCTTCGGGAATCTGGTTGTACGTGTTGACCCACATACGGCCCGTCTGGACCGCGCGGGCTACGCGCAGGGCCTTGTTGATGTCGCGGGTCCACACAGCGCCGCCCAGGCCGTAATCGCTGTCATTGGCCATGCGGATGACTTCGTCTTCCGAATGGAACTTGATGACGACGGCCACCGGCCCGAAGATTTCTTCCCGGGACACGCGCATGTCGTTGGTGGCATTGCCGATCAGGGTCGGTTTGACATAGGCACCCTTGGAGAGCGGACCGTCGGCGTAGCCTTCGCCGCCGCAGAGGATGGTCGCGCCTTCCTGCTTCGCAAGCTCTATGTAGCCCAGGATTTTCTTCGTCTGCGCTTCGTTAATCTGAGCCCCCATCTGGGTGTCTTCGTCCCAGGGCATGCCGACTTTCACCTTGTTGAAGGCGTCGATCAGGGCCGGCACGAAACGGTCATAGAGCGTATCCTGCACGAAAATGCGGCTGCCGGCGCAGCAGACCTGCCCCTGGTTGAAGAGGATGCCCAGCTGGGCTCCGTCCAGGGCCTGCTCAAAGTTGCAGTCGTCAAAGAAGATGTTCGCGCTCTTGCCGCCCAGTTCCAGCGTGGCCGGAATGATTTTTTCCGCCGCGGCCAGGGCGACGCTGCGGCCGACTTCCGTGGATCCGGTGAAGGCCAGTTTCGCAAAGCCCGGATGCTCCAGGATGTACTGGCCGGCCCGGGAGCCTGCCCCCGTGACGACGTTGAAGACGCCCGGCGGGAGAATACCGTTGGTCAGCTTGGCGAATTCCAGCAGCGTCAAGCTGGCTTCCTTGGACGGTTTCAGCACCGTGCAGTCCCCCGCCGCCAGGACCGGTGCCAGTTTCCAGGCCCCCATCAGGAAGGGGAAGTTCCAGGGGATAATCTGGCCGACGACGCCCAGCGGCTCGCGGAGAATGATGGACAGCTGCTGTTCGTTCAGCACCGTCGCGGATCCCTCTTCCGCCAGGATGGCGCCGGCGAAGTACCGGAAATGCTGTGCCGCCATGGGAATGTCGACGTTCAGGGTTTCCCGGATGGGTTTCCCGTTGTCCATGCTTTCCACCATGGCCAGGTATTTTTTGTTGGCGTCGATGACATCCGCCAGTTTGTTCAACAAAGCCGCACGCTGTGCCGGCGTGGTCTTTTTCCAGCTTTCAAAAGCCTTCTGCGCCGCTTTGACAGCCGTGTCGACGTCTTCCCGCGTCGCTTCGGCACAATCAGCGAGATACGAATTGTCTGCCGGGCAATACGACGCGAACGTCTTTCCGTCAGAAGCCTTCCGCCATTCGCCGTTGATATATAAACCATATTCGGCTTGCAATTGTACTTTTTCCACGATAAACATACCTCCTTCAGTCGATAGGAAATCGGTGGGTTACATACTGACAGTCCCATTGTAGTCAACGACTGATTATATTAAAAGTACCAGTTTATGATTATTTGATAGAACCAGATGTGCAGAGCCGCTTCTCCGGCCGCGCTGCGGGAGGAATGCAAAGCATAAAAAAAGATGCCTCCCCGTTTCCGGGGAAGCATCTTTCCGAATGCAGCGGCGGGGAATACTGCCATCCCCTGCCTGCCGCTTTACTTGTACAATGCCGCGTACAGCTTTTTCAGTTTTTCGTCCCGTTCTTTCGTCACTTCCACGTCCTTACCGTTCGAGTAGTCGTAGAAACCTTTGCCGGTTTTGACGCCCAACTCCCCTTTGTCGTAGTGCTCTTTCAGCAGCGGAGGAATTTCGTGGCTGTCTTCCAGGTCTTTCATCAGGTACTCCGACACATGGTAGAACGTGTCGATGCCGCCGAAGTCCGTGGTCTGCAGCGGCCCGATGCAAGCCCAGCGGAACGCCAGGCCGTATTTCATGACCGCATCGATGTCTTCTGCGGAGACGACCCCTTTCTGGACCAGGGACAACGCTTCCCGCAGCACGGCCAGCTGGATCCGGTTCGCCGCAAATCCCAGCACGTCCTTGTTGACCAGGACCGGCTTCTTGCCGATGGAAACGGCCAGTTCCCGCACTGTTTCCGCTACATCCTGCCGGGTCTTGTCATGCTTGATGATTTCGATCAGCAGAATCAGGGTCGGCGGGTTGAACCAGTGCATGCCCACAAACCGTTCCGGATGGGTTACGAATTTCGCCAGGGCATTGATGGAAAGGCCCGACGTATTGGTCGCGAGGATGGTATCGTCGTCCACAATCTTGCTGAAGGATTCGTAAAAGCCCTTCTTGATGTCCATGCTTTCCGTCACATTTTCAATCACAATGTCACAATGGGCAATGTCGTTCATGTCCGTCGTGTAATGGATTTTGTCGCGGCTTTCCGCGCTGATTTTCGTCTTGGCACGGTCCAGCGTCGGCTGCCGGTGGTTCCACAGCGTCACCTCGTAGCCGCGGGCTGCAAAAATATCCGCCATGGAGTACCCCATGGTACCCGCGCCGGCAATGCCAATGTTTTGAATCTTCATCTATGTGTCTGCTCCTTTCCTCGTAAAAGGACTCCTGCCTGCGCAGGATTCCTACGCCTCCATTATAGCACAAACGGGGCCCGCTGACGCACCGGGGCCGCTCCCGCCGCCGTTTTCAGTCCGAGGGCAGATTGATGCCAATGTATTCGACAAGCTTTGTGTCATGGTTGATGCCGAAGACGAGTCCTTCCGTATAACTGCCGTAGGTATAGTAGTCTCTCTTATGCCCGTCCTGCTCGGTGGAAGTCCGCGTGGAATACGGCTCCCCGTACAGCCGCAGCACCGTGTCCAGATCATGGCCCACCACGATGCCGCGGGGCGTCCCCAGCACGATACCGTTGGCAGAACGGGGAACGGTCACTCCCACAACGGAAATAATGCCGTCGTACAGTCCGACCCTCGCCCCTTCATACGTCAGGCCCGTAAAGTTGTAGCCGTCCGCGTAAGAAACCCATTTATGTATCGGGGGCTCCGTCATGTTTCCGAACACCCTCTGCAGCACCGCCGCGTCATAGCGGACTTTCAGGCCGACCGGCCCGATGCGGCATTCCGTCAGTAGATTGGCATCCGTAATGTCATTGGCAAACACCGTGGAACACAACGTCAGCAGTACGCCGAGAAGAACCAAAATTTTTTTCATACTCCCATCCCTTTCATTTGATCGTGTTACCGAATATACTTCCCCGTGACACTCTCTTTGCAGGCCGCGATGTCCTGCGGCGTCCCGCTGGCCACGATCCGGCCGCCTTCTTCCCCGCCGCCGGGACCCATGTCGAGGACATAGTCCGCATTGGTGATCACATCCAGATCGTGTTCGATGACGACCACCGTGGCGCCGCATTCCACGAGCCGGTCGAACACGCGGAGCAGAGTCTGCGTGTCCAGAGGATGGAGCCCGATGGTCGGTTCGTCGAAGACGAAAATCGTATCGGCCTGCCCCTTCCCCATTTCGCTGGCCAGCTTCAGCCGCTGCGCCTCCCCGCCGGAGAGGCTGGGTGTCTCCTCTCCCAGGGTCAGGTAGCCCAGGCCCAGGTCGTCCAGCACCTGCAGCCGTTCTGTCACCTTCTTAAGATCCCGGCAGGCATTCATGGCATCGCAGATGTCCATGGCCATCAGGTCCGGCAAAGAATACGCGTCCGGCTTTCCTTTCGGCTTGCGTTTGATGGTCTCCGCCAGTTTCCGGTAGCGGGTACCGTGGCATTCGGGACACGTAATGGTGACGTCCGGCAGAAACTGGACGTCGAGATTGATCTCTCCCGTGCCGTCGCAGACGGGACAGCGCAGGCTTCCCGTGTTGTAGGAAAAGTCGCCGGCCTTCAGTCCCTGCTTTTTGGCTTCGGGCAGGCGCGCATAGGCTTTTCGCAATTCGTCGTGCACGTCCGCGTAGGTCGCCACCGTGGAGCGCACGTTGATGCCGATGGGCGTGGCGTCGATCAGCTTGATCTGCCGGATGCCAGGGGCCTCCAGGGAATGCACATGCGCCGGCAGAGGGCGGTCCTTCCGCCGAGCTTCCACGGCCGGAACGAGGCTTTCCAGGATCATGGTGGTCTTGCCCGAACCGGAAACGCCTGTCACGACCGTCAGGCGGCCTTTGGGAATGCGCACGTCCAGCGGCTGCACCGTGTGGATGGCACCGGTCTTCCAACGGATGGTCCCAAGGTCGAAGAGGTGCTCCTTGGCACAGGGACGGCGCACCAGCGTCCGCTTCTCCCGGTGCAGGAACGGTCCGATCTTCGACTTCGGGTTTTGGAGGATGTCCTCCACGGTCCCTTCGGCCAGGATGGTCCCGCCGCGGACCCCTGCGTCCGGTCCCAGTTCGATGAGCCAGTCGCAGGCAGCCAGGACCTGCGTATCGTGGTCCACGAGCACGATGGAGTTGCCGTCGGCGATCAAATCGTGCAGCACGCCCAGCAGGCCCTTCAGGTTTTCCGGATGCAGGCCGATGGATGGCTCATCCAGGATATACAGGACCCCCGTCGTCCGGTTGCGGACGGCCCGGGCCAGCTGCATCCGCTGCCGCTCGCCGTTGGACAAGGTCGACGCCTCCCGGTCCAGCGCCAGGTAGGAAAGCCCCAGATCCATCAGGCGTCTGGCATTTTCCAGGAAGGAATCGCAGATGCTTTGGGCCATGGGGCGCATCGGTTCCGGCAGGCTGTCCGGCACGCCGCGTACCCACTCGACCAGTTCTCCCAGCGTCATGCGGCACGCTTCGTCCAGGGAGATGCCGCGGACTTTGGGAGCCCGCGCCTGCTCCGACAGACGGGAGCCGTGGCACTCCGGGCAGATTTCCTGCGTCAGGAAGCGTTCCACCTTCTTCATGCCCTTTTCGTCCTTCACCTTGGCCAGGGCATTTTCGACCGTGTAGACCGCATTGTAGTACGTAAAGTCAAGTTCTCCCGCCTCATTCGTGTTCCTGGCCTTGTAGAAGATGTGTTTTTTGACGGCCGGGCCGTGGTAGACGATGTCCTTTTCCCGGTCTGTCAGGTCCTGGAATGGCACGTCGGTGCGCACGCCCATGGCGCGGGCGACATCCTTCATGAGGGACCACATGAGAGTCTGCCAGGGAAGGACGGCACCTTCGTCGATGGTGAGCGTCGGATCCGGCACCAGGGACTCAAGATTCACCGTCTGGATTCTGCCCGTTCCATGGCAGCGGGGGCACGCCCCCTGGCTGTTGAAAGACAATTCTTCCGCCGACGGCGCAAAAAAATGTGCCCCGCACGTCGGACAGACGAGTTCCTGTTCGGCCGCCACGTTCAGGGACGGCGGCACGTAATGTCCCTGCGGGCAGCGGTGCGACGCCAGGCGGGAAAACAGGAGCCGCAGGCTGTTGAGCAGTTCTGTCCCCGTCCCGAAGGTGCTCCGTATGCCGGGCACTCCCGGCCGCTGGTGCAGCGCCAGGGCTGCCGGCACGTAGAGGACTTCGTCCACGTCCGCCTTGGGCGAAAAGCTCATGCGCCGCCTCGTGTAGGTGGACAGGGAATCCAGGTAGCGCCGCGACCCTTCCGCGTAGAGAACGCCCAGGGCGAGGGACGATTTCCCGGACCCGGACACGCCGGCAATGCCAACGATTTTTCCCAGCGGCACATCAACATCTATGTTTTTCAGATTATGGACCCGCGCTCCGCGGATCTGGATTGCTTCTTTCATGGTTCTCCTTCCCCCTGCCCTTGTGTCAATTGCAAATGGGACAACAAGGCCGTACACCCTTCCAGGATATCCCGGTACGTCCGTTCAAAATCGCGCGTATACCAGGGATCCACTACCTCGCGGGGATGGTCTGTAAAGTCCAGCAGCAACGAAATTTTATGGTCCGGATCGCCGCCGCAGATCCGTCGGATGTCGGCCCGGTTTTCCTCGTCCATTCCCACGAGAAAATCATAGGCGGCATAGTCCCGTTTTTTCAACAGGCGGGCCCGCTTCCCCGCGGGGTTCATGCCGTGGCGCACCAGCAGGTCCCGCACGGGTGGATAGACGAGACTGCCGATGCCGGCGAAAATATCATCCGTCGTCGTTGCCGCCGATGCAATCTGAAACTCCGCCTCCCGGCCCTCCCTGCGGACCAGGTCCTTCAGGACGAACTCCGCCATGGGGCTGCGGCAGATATTGCCGTGGCAGATAAATAGTATTTTGATCATGGACACGAAACTCCCTTCTATGCCATGTTATGCCAAACTATGCTGAATTAATGCCGATTCCCGGATTTTGCCAGTCCATTCAGGGAAGACAAGAAATGGCATAACCTGGCATAACTTTTCTCCTCTAAGTAGTAAAAGTAGTAGTATTTTGGGCAATTCCTACTACTAAGCGTTTTCTGGGATTGATTATAGCAGAAAAGGGAGTGCTGCACAAAATATGCGGCATTCCCTTTTGTCAGCAGTCAACTGTCAGCGGTCAGCGGCCGATGGACGGAACCCGGCAGCGGGTTCCTTTGAAGGAGAAAAACGGAGTTCCACCCAATTGAACCTTCTCCCCGTCACCCCGACGAAGACGGCGTAGGGGTTCGCCGAAGGCAAACCCATCCCTGGCCGCTCTCACAAATTCAATGACCAAGATTCGGAATCAAAAATGCCAGTTGCCCCTGCAGTTCTTCATTTTTCAGTGTTTCTTTGACCCACCAGCCACCGGCATTCACAAGGCCATATTTTTTCATAAATCGTTCTATTCGATTTAGACGCCAGCTAACGGATTCTTCCGGCAGAAGCAGCCTTTCCTCTGCCGCAATCTGCATAAGCCGTGCTTCCAGTTCGTCCATAAGATTTCCCCATTGATCGGTTATTTGAATCGCTTCTGCATATTCCGGTGTTCCCTGGGGAAAATCATATTCGTTATCTTCTATCCAGAAAAATTCATTACAAACGGCCGCATAGAGGTTCGCCAGCGTTTCCGTATCTGTTGTCTTCTCTGCTAATTCCTGCATTTCCTCAATGGAGCGCCCTTCAAGCGGTTCAGAAGCCATTATATAAATTCGATCCATATTTTGAAGTTCAGAATTGATTTTCGCCAGGACTTCTTCATCCTTAGATGATTTTTTATCTATTTCGTCAGAACTTGTCATGATTCTGCACCTACCGCATCTTTAAAAACAGCACAACCATCTAGAATTCCACATTTTCTATTTCAGAAGCAATTTCAGTAAGACTCTTTCCATCAAAGAACGGCTTGTTCATAACGTCATCTATGCTGGTCATTGTTTCCGCTTTGTCGCCATACCATACATCGAACTCATGATGAGAAAGGGGATCCACCCCGCAGGGAATTCCCTTATAATCAAAAACGACGTGCTGGATTAAAGAATTGATCCGGTATTTTAGAAAATCAACCGTTACAAGAAAGTAATCTGATTCCTTGGTTAGAAATGGTCTTGTATATCTTGTAGGCTCGACTTCCAGCCTGTCACCCTTTTTACGCAGAAGCAAAACAATTGGCGGTACAACTGAATCATCCATCACATTTTTACCGTAATCCTTGGTTGGCACATTATAAGGAGAAGCAGGTGCCTGGTACCCTCGCATTTCATAATCTTCACTTATCCTACATTTTTTCAGCTTTTCTACTGAAAGATTATGTTCTGCAAAATATTTTTGGATCACCTGATTCACCTGGGGCTTCAAATCCTCCCACATTGTGTCAACGCACAGTCCATGTTTATGACTTCGGTTTATGCTCATGTTTCAGACCCCCATCAACCGTTTTTTTCTTTCTCTATGCCCATTATACCAAACGACCTATCCCAAAAACACCACAGAAAAGACCCGCAATCACAAGACTGCGGGTCTTCTCTTTTTTCCGGCAAAGGCCAACTGCCTTCCCAGTTTCTACGCCTTATTCGGAAACCGGATCACCTTCGGCTGGATCTCGCCCACCTTTTCCAGTTCTTCCCTTACGCTTTCCATCTCCTTCTGCTGCCGGGCCTGGATCACTTCCACTTCCTTCTGGGCATCGTTGAACTTGATGTGGGTGTACACATTCAGGGTGATGCCGATGTCGCTGTGACCCATCAGGTACTGGAGAGTCTTGGCGCTCACCCCGGACAGAGCCATGTTGGTGCAGTAGGTGTGGCGGCACACGTGAGGGGTGATCTTCGGCAGCTGGTACTTGTAGGTGCTGTTGTATTTCTTCAGGATATGCTGAAAATACTTCTGCCAGTGCTGGGCCACCATGGGAAAGCCCCTGTTATCATAAAAAAGAAACTGCCCCACTCCGTCGATGATGGGTTCCACCTTTGGCGGCCTCCGCTGCCGGAGGACGGTCACAAAGCACCGGTACACTTCGTCCGTCATGGGCAACAGCCGGGCCCCGGCCTTGGTTTTGGTGGACAGGATGTAATATTTACTGTTGGATTTCTGGAGCTGCTTGTCCACGTTGATGGTCCGCTTTTCCAGGTCAATGTCGTTCACCGTCAGCCCGCAGAATTCTGAGATCCGCAGCCCGGTATGGAACAGGATGTAGATTCCTTCGTAGTACCTCTTGAAGTATTCGTCCTTCCGGATGAATTCCAGGAAAATCCGCATGTCCCGTTTGGAAAGAGCCTCCCGCCGTACGCTGTCGTTGATCAGCACATCCTTCATTTCGAAGTTGAAAGGATTCCTCCAGAGGATCTCATCATCCACGGCCATTTGAAAGGCCGGACGTACCACGCCCCGGATACTGTGGATGGTACTGTACCCTTTCCCTTCCGACTGCATTTTGATCAGCCATAATTTGGCATCGGACATTTTCACCTTCCCAATGGCCTTCTGGGAAAACGGGTCCTTCTTCAGGGCATTGACTATGAACTTGTAGTTGCTCAGGGTATTGGGTTTGACGCCCTTTTTCAGCATCAGGTACCGCTGGACCAGCTCCAGGACGGTCATGGAATCCGAATGGGCATTGGGGCAGATCACCAGTTTCACTTCCAGGCTGTCTTCCATCTCCCGGAGAGAACGGCAGGGTTTCCGTCCCGGTGGCAAGGGATCCGTAAGCTCCAGCTTCCAGCTGTACAGGAATTTCGGCCGCCCGTTCACCATATATTTGAACTGATACTTTCCATCGATCCGCACGGACTCTCCCGCCCGTAAGATCCTTCTTTTCTTATCCCGGCGCACACGGCCCCGCATATGGATTTTTTTCATTGTTTTTCCCCCTTCTCCTTGTTTGGCATCCTAATTCATCACTCCAAATGTCAAATAAGTCAACTTAAATACAGGATGTCTGGCGGAGAAACTTTTCAAACTCCTCCCGGATGATCAGCACTCTTCGTCCATTCCAGACCAAAAACTTCGCCCCAGGGTGTTCCGCCGCAATCCGCCGCAGCCGCTTTTCCCCAATGTGGAAATACTGCCTGGCCTCCTTCACGGTCAGGGCATACCGCTGGTTAAAGGGAATCTCTTTACTTTCCATAGTTTTCAAACCTCCTGTTCTGTCTGTTTCTACTGGTAACAGGACAGGAAAGGGGGAATAAGTACTTTTTGCACGAAAAAAAAGCCATGGCAGGATTTTTCCCACCATGGCCCTCTTCATTTCCGCACCAAAGCCGCCAGCAGCACCGTCCCTATCCCATAGGCCAGGTTCCGCTGTGCCTTTAGCCGTTTTTGTATTCTATTGGTTTCTTTCTCGTATGCGGCTAAGGATTCGTTGGCAATCCGCAAGGATTCTTCCTGCCTGATCGAGGTTCTCTCCAGATCTTTCAATTGACTCCCGAGCCGATTGGACTGTTCCCTGGCTTTCTGTAATTCGGTCTGTGCCTCGGTCAATTGCGCCTCCAAGGTCTCCATGCGTTTCTTCTGCTGCTTGGATTCCTTCTGTAATCTGTTGTTGATGGTCTGCAGCTCGCTGATATTCTGCTCCAACTGGGTCAGTTCCTCTTCTGTTATGGTATACGTAGAGGCCCAGGACACCTGCGGAAAGGAGAATAACAAACAAAGCAGCAAGACCCAGACGCTTTTTCTCAATCATCCCCACCCTCTTTCTTCAGATGACCAAGGTGAACAGGAGCACCCCGGTCAAGATGCCCAAAAGATAGCCTAAGAGAAATTCATCGCTGATCCGCCACATGTCCATGGTCTCTCATCCTTTCCGGGCCACATAATCCGTCACCCCGCGGGCAATGGCACGGGAAAAGTCGTCCTTCTGATTCATCAGGAGCTGCACATCCTCTTCGTTGGTGATGAACGCCGTTTCCACAAGGACCGCCGGCATATCCGTTTCCCGAAGCACCGCCAGCCCCGGCCGTTCCTTCACACCCCGGTCCACGGTGCTCAGGCTCTGGACAATCTGGTTCTGGATGCATTCTGCCAGGGCGCAGGCTCCTTCACTGTCCCTGCTGTACACCAGAGTTTCCGTCCCCTGGGCTTCTTCCGCGGCCGCATTGCAGTGGATGGAAAGAAAGAGATCTGCCTTCCACCCATTTGCGCTGGCACAAATATTGGTATAGTTGGGAGATTCCCCGCAAAGATTGTCGGACTGGACCAGCATACAGTCATAGCCCACCCGGTTCAGGTACTGTTGGACTCCGGCTCCGATTTCTTTTACGATATCCGCTTCGGTGACTCCATAAGTTTCATTGACGGCCCCACTGTCCACACCTGGCATATGCCCAGGATTAATAAAAATCTTCATTTCTTATCCTTCTCCTTTTCAAAATGATCCGGGACTCCATTTCCATCAAGATCCACGAAACAGCCTGCAATGAAGGTGACAAAGCCTACCATGGCAGGCCCCACTAGTTCCCGTATCATTGCCAATAGATCCGGCAGCTGGATTTTTCCCATCACGGCCAGATACATCCAGAATCCGTAGTAAGAAACCACAAACAAAAAGACCGTCACAAGATACCCTATGACGATCCATTTAATGGGCTGCTGGAACTGGTTCAGGCGCTTCTTTACAGTCCCAAGGCTCTTCTTGAGCCACCCTCTTACTTTTTCGAACATGGCGGATTCCCCAGATCCCGATTGTGGTCATGGATTCTGTCCACTTCTCCCTTCAGATCTTTGTACCGGTGCCAGAGATTGGTAATGTTCGTCTCCACACTTGCCTGGGCCACTCGCATTTCGTTGATCAGACCGGTCAGGTCCTCCAGGGCCTTGGTATTATTATCGATACTCTTGTGGAGCGCCCGATTCTCGATTTTCTGAGGGCGCAGGATGAGCCAGCACCCGAATACGGCCAGGGCACTGATCACGGCGTTCACAAAGGTGTAGCTGATAAAATCCATGTTGCCCCTCCTTTCTTTTACCGCTGGAAACCTGAAATATGGAGTGCCCGCCCTTTGTACCGTCCACATTGAGGCCCACAGTACACATCTTCCGAAGGACTCCAGACGAAGGAAAACCAGTTTTCCCCCTCGGTCAGCTCCTGGCTCTGTCCGGCATGGCTCACATAAACCGGCTCCTTCCAAAAGGTTGAGCGGTCAAACACCAGGGATCCCTCAATCCGGCCATAATGGATTTGGACCTTCCCCGTATGCGCGGACCAACTGAAAGCCCGGTCCAGCTTATGGAGATCGGCCATGGCCACATGGGGAAACCGGGAAAAGTCATGAGTCCGACTCTTTAATTCAGGTTGCCCATTGGGCAGGAACACTTTGATGAAGGTATCCTTCCCGGACTTGTCGATCTGCACATAGCCGTTGATGCGAAGGGTCTGGAGCAGCTCCTGGGGCCCCAGATCCATCACCTGGAGGATTTCCCGGAAGTTAAACAGCGGGTAGACGGTACCGGTGATGGGATTTTTCAGAATCACCGTGGAGGACCCGCTCCGCAATGCAGCAAGATCAATAACCACTCGTTTGTTATTACAGAAAAAGCGCAATCCATTTTCTTCCATGTCCAGAGAAATGGTATCTTCCGTATGGATGGCCTCAGGGAAGATATAAATCGAGTTCATGGTCGGGTCACTTCCTTTTGGAACCAGGTATAGAGGGCCTTGTAGAATCGGCACTCCTGAGCATGCTCCTGGCTGACGATACAGGCCCCGCCGCACATGCCGTAGACGGAACACTGGCGACAGCCAGGACTGACGGAATCAATGAGAGCCTGCTGTTCCTTCAGCCAATCCTTTCTCAGTTTCTCTTTCCGGATATACAAGCAAGGATAAGCCTGCCCTCGGGCATCCACCTTCTGGATGTGCCGGTTGCTGCAGTAAGTCTCCCCAAAAGTGTAATGGACTTCCCGTCGCCGCTCCAGGGTTTGGTAGAGGCCATCATACCGTTTGTCCCGGATACCGAATCTCCGGAGCCGGGATAGGTAAAGTCCCACATATTTCTTGTACTGCTCCAATAGAGAATCATAGTCTTCCTGGGTCAGGGCATAGGGCTGATTGGCTTCACTGGTCACATGCATGAGATGGGGAAAGAAGGAAAGGGGCCGTCCGATGACCTTCTCTTTCTCCCGAAAGCGCTCCATGATGGCTCCCATATCCGTATTCCCGTGGTACAGGGTAGTGGAAACCGCCAGATCCGGATACTCCAAAAGAGCAGTAAAGGGATCATAGCCCCGCAGGTCCTTTTCTGCTCCATCGTAGCTGATGCAAATCTGGAAATGGTGTTCCCGGAAGTAGTCCAGGTGCTTTTCGATGCCGATGCCGTTGGTACTGACTGAAAACTTGGCCGTTGGTACAGCCCCCACCACCTTTCGGACCTCTTTCATGTAAAGCAAAGGTTCCCCTCCCATGAACTTGATGGATCCAGGAGGATTCTCTTTTAGTTCCGCCAGGAATTCTTCCGAAATTCCCCCTTCCCCGTCCGAGGCCTCCCGGTGGCAATAGGCACAGTGGAGATTACACTGGCTGCCCAAGTAAAGGGTAAGTTGAACCTTGGTCGACAAATCTAGCCTATTTTTCTGCATAGTCATCCTACTTTCCAACAAACACCAGGTAGTCGTTCCACACTTCGTACCACTTCCGGCCCAACTTGATTTTCACCGGGCCTTCGTACCCAAAGGGATACAAACGGAAAGTGCCTGTTCCCTTCACCAATCTTACCCGCCTGTTATTCACAAGGCCGGCAGACGCTTCCACAAAGACTTCTTCATCGTCAATATCCCTGGTCAACTTCTCCTTTGTAGAGAAATTCCCCTTGTACTTTTGGATGGTAAAATCGATATAATCCTTATCACCTTCCGGGATGAAGGGTTCTTCCGGATCTCCATCAATCAGGTATCCTTTCCGGTTGGCCATCAGTTCCCGGTCCCCAGCGGAAAGGCTGTAGCTGTCCCAGAGTTTCATCCTGGGATGATCCCCCAGGATCAAGTCGCTGGTGTTAAAGGGCAACAGTTCATATTCCTGGTCCGTGTCAAGGGTCAGGTTTTCCTTCTGCCCGTTGAACATCCGCACCACAATATCCCGCTGGCCTTCCGCCATGATGCCCGTATCGATATCGAGGATGGTGGTATTTCCATAAAGCTGGGTCAGGACGGCAAAGTCCAGCTTGATGGATACTCCCAGCCGGTTAAGGTCAAGGAACCGGTAGTCCGAAGCCATGGGACGGCGGAACAGTTTCACGGTCCCGTTTCCTTCTGTAAGAACGTAGGAACTGTAAGGATGCATGGTCTCGATCACATCCGCTCCCTTCCGGCTTTCGCTGTTGCTGGTGCATTCCGCCTTGCAGTAATCGCCCCGGAGAGTCAGGTGGATCCGGTAATCCGCATTGGATTCCTCGTTGTAATAGATCTTCAGCATACCCCTTCCTCCTTGTCTGCTACATCGTACCCATTGACCAGGACATCCTTGCCACCCTCGATGGTCAGGCGATAGCCGGTGACTTCTTCCTTTTTGATTTTCATCACATCCTCCTGCATCTTTCTCCCTTCAAAGAGCATCTGGATTCGTCCATTCATAGCCTTCCGCACGCCTTTGAGGGAGATGGCGCTTCGCAACCCAGTAAGGGTGAAAAGAAGGCTGTTTCCCGCCAGGACCAGGTCTTTGTTCCGTTCAAAATGGAGTGTCTGATGGAGCTGGACCTGTTCTACCATCAGCAGGTTCCTTGCCCGATGGCCCCGGTCCACCACCAGCATTCCCGGTTTTAGATTCTCTACCGGCACAGGCCCTTCCGCCGTACTTACGTTTCCTTTTGCAATGATCATAAGTTGTTCCTCCTTTAGCTGTCATCCGAGCAATTGCAGTTGCAGTCGCAATTGCAGTTCTGGGTCATGTAATACTGGCATTTCTGGCACCCCTGGCAGGTTTGGCACCCTTGACAGGTCTGGCATTTTTGGCATCCCTGGCATGTCTGGCAAGACTGGCACCCCTGACAAGTCTGGCAGCAGTTGGCCTGGCAACAGTTTCCCGAAAAGGCCTCCTCTAGTTTGTTCACCGCTGTTTCCAGGGCTGCCACGTTGATTTTCTTCACCTTGTCATAGTTCATCGAGGAAAGGTCGATGGAAATCTTCGTCTTTGTGGCAAGGGTTTCCAGTCCCGACTGGATGTCCGTCAGGTCCTTCTTCCATACAATCTCGTTCTGACTTGCCATTATGGCCCTCCTCCCGAATCATCCGAACAGTTACAGTTGCCACCACTGCAGTTGCAGTCACATTGTCCTCTTGTCTGGCAGGTGCAGTTTCTCGAGCTACACTGGCTGATGCTCTGACAGGTCTGGCAGGAACTGGACTGGCATTTTGTGCTCTGACACCCTTGGCAGGTCTGACAACCCTGGCAAGTCTGGCAATACACGCAGTTCCCACAGTTGTCCACGTTGGCCGCGTAGGTAGCGAGCTGTGCCAGGGCTGTCTGCAGTTCCGCCACATGAATGGCCTTTACTTTGAGCTCGCTGGTATCCCCAAGAGCAGCCGTATCTGTAAAAGAAGTTTTATTGATGGTTCCGTTCTTGGCCATGGTTCTTCTCCAATAGCTTCTGCCCGTACTGCTGGATGGCCATGAGGACCGGGGTAAAGACGGCCCGTTTGAACTTGCAGTAAGATTCCTTCCGGGCCTTGTCCCCCACCAGCTTGCAGCCTCCCTGGCAAAAGGCGAGGGCCGTGCAGGATAAGCACTCTTTTCTGTGTTCACGAGTATGATCTCCCGCAAGGATCCGCTGCAAATACGAAAAGTAACCATCACGGATGGTGCCAACCTTTCGGGATGTATTATGGCAAGGGTAGAGATTTCCCTGGAGATCCAGATTCAGCACCGTGAGACCATTCCCGCAGGCAGCAGTATACCGATTCCACTTTCCTTTTCCTGTCAGGTAGAATTCCTTCAAAGCATGGAATAACTGGCGGATGTAAGCTTCTTCTGTGTACCTTTCTACAGGGACCCTTTTCCCGAAGCCATCCAGGAACCGGAGGGTCATTTCCTTCATCTCCCGCGCTACCCGTCCGTAGTCGATAGCCAGCAGGTCCTTCTTAGGAAGGCCGGTATCCATGATTTCATCCAGGTTCACCGCAACCTGGTATCCATGGATAGCGCTGTACTCTTCCGAAATCTGCTGGAAAGCCTGGAGGACTTCCCTGGGATAGGCTTTGGCAGAAAGAACTGCAGAAAGACAGAGATGTTCCAGGGCCAGGATCCGTTCCCGGATTTCCGGCACGGAAAACACATCGTACCCTCTCGTTTCCTTCACATGAGGCCCATCCCAGGAAACACAGACCGTGAAATCCCGGGCATTAAAAAAACGGACCATTTCGTCCGTCAGTGCCCGTCCATTGGTGATGATCCCAAAGGTCATAGGGAGTTTTCGCTGTTTCACCGCAGCCACCACTTCCTGGATGGTCCCAAAGTACAAAAGAGGCTCCCCACCATAAAACTGCAGATGGAGTGACCTTGTATTTTCATTGATTACTTCTTCCAGAAAGTCGTAAATTTCCGGATTGACTTCCCGGGTCAGGGCTTTATGCACCAAAGGATGCTGCAGACAGTAGGCACAATTCATGTTGCAGGAATTCCCCAACATGAGGAATACCGTATTGATGTTCCGTCTTACGTACTTCATCTTCCACTCCTTACTATGATCTTCACCAGCCGAACGTTTTCTGCGGTATCCTCCCTCACGATCTGTCCCACAGTCTGGGTAAGGCTTTCCCCTGGTAGAGCCATCCGGCCAACCCCCGGCATTTCCGAAGGGATGACCCAACCGCCCTTTCTGGCCTTCCCGTACATGCGGACGGGCACACGGCCGGCCAGGGCTACCGGGATATAAGTGGGCAGATTGGTTTTCAGAATATCATCTCCTGGAGAAAGGGTCCGGCCGCCAATGATGGAAGCAAAATCTTCTGTATGGACTCCCACCACACACTGACTGCTGGAGGTTGCCCGGCCATACTGCTCTTTCCCAGTGGTTTCATCCAGGGCAATGATATCGCCCCGTTGGGTGTCGCCACCCCGAGGAAAGAATTCTGCGTAGTCGTTATACACCGCGTTGTAGACTTTCGCAGCCGTCAGCGTACCGGTCAAGGTCACATTCCCCATTTCATCCGTTGCCACAAACCGGCTGTCGTTGGTGAGCTGGCTGGTTTTATCCGGAATGGTAGGCCGTTCCAGCAAATCCTTGTACCTTCCACTTTTGGCCACGGCTGCAAGAGTTGCCGTTTCTCCAGTCAGTTCCGCCTTGGTGGCATAGGTCTCTGCAATGTTGTTTCCCTTCCCATCGGCCAAAGCCGCCTGGGCCATTGCGGTAGCGTCCAACTTTTTCCCAATGGCCGCCATGATGCTGGTGGCGAAGTTCGGGTCATTTCCCAGGGCGTCCGCCAGCTCCTTCAGGGTATCCAGAGAAGCATCCGAGCCATTGACCAGTTCGGCAATTTTCTGCTTCACATAGGCCACATTGACAATCTGGGTACTTTGGGCATTATTGCCAGGAGTCGGTGCCACAGGCGTTCCCGTAAGGACCGGGCTGTCCACATCTGCTTTCACTTTCAGGTCAATCTGCATCTGGGCCAGCTTCTCCCCAGCACTTTCGGCACTTTGCCGTGCCAGGGTAGCCTGGGTGGTGGCTCCTTCCTGAGACATCTTGGCTGCAGCCGCACTGCTGGCAGAAGCTTTGGCACTGGTATCCGCTGCCTTGGCATTGGTGGATGCTTCGGCCGCTTTTTGGGAAGAAATCGTTGCCCAGCTCTTGGCAGACTTGGCCCCGGAAACTCCATCCGGTGCTGCATCACTTTCGGCCCAGGCCCGGGCTGTTTCCGCCCAGGTCTTGGAGGACCTTGCTCCGGAAACCCCGTCCGGTTCCGAGATGCTTTCTGCCCATTGTCTGGCTGTATCTGCCCAAACTTTAGATGAATGGGTACCTTCCCCTGCAGGAGCACTGTCACTCTCCGCCCAGGCTTCCGCCATATTCTTGCTGATGAGGGCATCTGCCGCATACTCCCCTGCCTTCTCCTGGTATTCCCGGGCTTGATCCGCTGCGTACCCGTCCACCACATCCCCCATTTCCACTTCACTATTGTTCTGGACGGTCAGGGTCACTTCTACATTGGACGCATCAGACATTATGGGCCACCCCCTTGATGATGAAAGATTTCGTAAAGAAGCAGGTAAGGATCCGTTCCGTCTCGCTGTTCATAATGGCCAGATCGTAAATGTATGCCCCAGGCTCCAGGGAATCCAGGGCTCCCTTGGGAACTGCCACATCTACAAAATTATTGCCCGGATTGTAGAAATTATCCGAATAGACCACTTCAGAGGAATTGGTAGTCTTCTTGATGGCAAAAACCACCTTGTCCGCATGGGTCAGTTTGTAGTTGGTAAAGCGAAACCGGATGGAAAAGGTGTCGTACTGGGACACCTGGATGTTCTTATTTTCGTCAATGACCAGCATCTTAGCCGCCTCCCGAATCATCACTGCAATCGCAGTTACAGTTGCAGTTGCATTGAGAATTCTCTTTCCAGTATTCTTCCGTATGGGACCGGTTCACCAGCTCCTGGAGGATGCGCCGGAGCGTGTAGGTTCCAGCCGGGATGCCCCGGTGTTTCCGGATATGGTAGGTGGACTTGATGGACAGGGGGCTCGATGCCGATGTAGGTCCTGTCTCCACGTCCCAGGAATTCAAGCCCATCACCCGAGCATCCTTGTCCGCCTGTGTGCTGGAAGTAACCGCAATTTCCACCTGATCGATGAGCCGATCATCGGTCAGTGTTCCCATCCCGTTATAGGTAACCTGTACTGTTTTTCCTGCATCTGCGGCAGAAAACTTCAGGGTCCCGGTATTCCACCCTTCAATGCCGTGCTCCGTAGTCAGGTAATCTGGCCAGTACTGTCCCTGGGCCGGTTCTTCCGACACTTCCGTCAGGAGCACCCCATTTTGATATTTCACTTGCAGTGTGGTGGGCGATGTTTTTTGGGGAACTTCCGCCAGCCGGATGGTATAGGGACTGTTAGTAGGGACTACATGAGTTTCGTCAAAAATCTTTTTGATGTCGAAGGTATTTTCAAAGGGATTGAATCGATAATCATGGATGGCCATCAGCTTCCTCCTTTCCATTGCTTCAGGACCGAAGACTGGGACTGCTCCATATCCTTGGACCGGCGTTCGATTTCCGACAGATACCGGTCCACGGAAAACTGAGGTTCTCCCAGTTCCATCTCCGTCTTGATGCCGTTAGACCCGGACAAGGTATATTTAATCTTTTTGATGGGATAGGTATCTGCATTTCCGTCCAACCGTCGAATTTCGGCCAGACCGTCCGTAGACATATGGCGGACATTAAAGGTCCCATCCGGATAGGGATATTCCAGCCGCACCCCACCAATTTTGGCAGATTTTACGGGGCCCTTATACTGACGGATCTGGTTTTCCCCCCACCGTTTGGCATCGGCCGCATCGTAGGCTTCCGGCAGATTCCAGACAGCCTGGTGAACTCCATACCTGTTCTGGCTTTCCTGATCCTCCACAATGCAGAGCCACTGTTCTCCCTGGTCATCCACACTGCCCCCCTTGATCCGGGCCCAGTTCACCAGTTTGGACACATCCCAGGAAGGGGTATAAGACGTGATGTGTTTTCCCACGGTCAAACGGGCCTGTTCGTTGACGGAAGTTTCTCTACGGCGAAAATACAGGCACCGGTATTCGTCCACCCCATACACATAGTCCACGGCAAAGTCAGCCAGGGTGTTCAGGGCTTCTTTCACCGTGACTCCATCAAAGACCAGTTTGGTGGGATTGTACCCTACGCTCTGGATTTTGCTGTCGTTGTAGACCACCTGCAGAGTCTGCCGTTCCACCTGCCGGGCAATATCCCGGACAATATCTCCTACATCGGTGTTCTCGTAGGTCTTCCAGAGCATCACATTCTCCAGTCGGTTATAGAAGCCGTAGCCTTTGTACACGAACTTGGTGTCCGTCGTCCCTTCAATGGGCCGACTGATGATGTAACCGCTATACCATGGCTTTCGGTCTCCATACAGATGGATGTCGATGCGCTGCATATAATCTAGCTGAACGTTGTCGGGCTGCCGATAAAAGGTCAGCTGGCACTGGCCGCAGCCGGTGCTGGTGATTTCAAAGGTCACTTCGTTCAGGGCATTGGCCTCACTGCCTCCTCCAAAAATGGCCGTCCGGGTCCCGTCCTTTTTGTAGGCATAGACCACAAACTGGCCGGGATAGTACTCATGGATCTTCCCCCGGTCGCTGTTTCCTTCACCGGCCCCAGCAGGTCCGGCAAAGATCCACCGACCGAACAGACCCCGTCCAAAGATGAAATTCGTCATACAAACCACCTGTTGGTATAGGTAATCTCCACTGTGCCTGCTCCTCCTGTGTAGAGAAAGAGATTCGCTCCCGGTTTGGCGTGGAGGAAAGCCCCGGTAAAGGCGTTGATGCTGTTATCCTTGTCCCGCCAGACCGTTCCTTCTCTCCCGTTCACAATGGAGGTCTTGGGAGCCACCAGCAGGGCATCGGTCAGGGTAAACTTTTCTTTGGCTTCCTGGTGCCAGACGGTGAGGTTGGGCATCCGGTCTTTGGGGATAAACCGGAAAGTCAGCGGGGTATCCACGCTCCCCAGGTTATGGAGCACCATCTCGGCCTGCACCGTTGCCTGGGGAAAGAGAAAGACCACTTTGGATTCCTGGGCTTCGTACCGGAACGGGTCTGCCAGGAGAAGGGTCACGGTAATGTTGCTTCGTCTCTGCTTGAACCCGTTCTCGAACTTGTGCTTGATCTTGGACAGGCAGGCCACATGGTACACCCGGTCTGGACGTCCGGCCATGAGAGAATAGTCCGTCTGGCCAAAGAAAGTGTAGGCTTCATTCAGCACTTCATCGTGGTCTTCTTCTGTAACCCCCTCCATGGAAAATTCCACCTGAATCGTTCGGCCGTCAATCTTTCCATCCCCCACTGCATCACTTCCATGGGCAAAGGCCCGGGACTGGAGCTTATTCCGGAAAGTGTAGCTGCCGCTGTCCGTCAGGCTCCAATGGGCCGGGAGCTTATATTCCACCCCATCTTTGGTGATGATGAAATTTTGTTCGTTTTCTTTTCGTTTCGGGAATTGCATCTTATGCACCTCTCAGTCCGGCCAGAACAGCTTCCGTAAACCCATCCATCAAATCATCCAGATCGGCGGCATTGTTGATGTCCCCGTAGTTGTTGAACGTGGTGTTCATTTCCCGGCTGTCCGTGGATTCACTGGAGTTCGTAATGCCTTCGGCAATGCTGTCGAATACCGCCCGGTTGAGAGGCAGGGCCACTTCATCCCCGGCATCCCCCAGAACCCCTACCAGAGGTCTGGTGAAATATCCGCCTTTGGCATAATGGGGTGTCTTGTTTCCTGCACCGGCTGTCCCTGCTGCACTGTTGGTGGCGGCTGCCGCCATCCCGATGCCTACTGCTGCAGAAGTTCCTCCGGCCAAAAGGCCCGTGGCCACAGGCCCTGCAGACGGGTCGATGACCAATTTCAGCCAGGCTGCTGGAGCCAGGGCCCCGGCGGCTGCCGTCCCCTGGGCTACGGTTTTGGCTGCACTGGCTGCGTTTAATTTATCCCCGAATAGGGCCGTCACCAACATCCCGGAGAGCATCTGGGAGAAATAGCTGGCAATGGTCTTCAGCATGGCCTTCCCCAGATCCAGGAAAGCATCTTTGGCGTTTTTGGCCCCGGTCAGGATATCCGTAAAGGCTGTCTCCAGGCCGCTTAAGGTGGTGGATGCCATGTCCGCAATGAGTTCCAGAGTTCCCATGTGGGCATTCATATAGGCTTCCTGGTACGTATCCATCAGGGACTTTTCCGCATCGATGTTGCTCTGCCGAAGGGCCATTTCTGCAGTGAGAGTCTCTTGGAGCATGGCCAGGGAGTTCTGGTTGTAGGCTTCATCCAGGGCCGCCTGGATGTCTTTTCCCTGGGCAAAGTAGGCATTTCGTTCCTCCATATAGCTTTTGTAGGCTGCTGCTTTTTCCAGATTGGCCTGTTTGTCAAAGGCAATCTCGTTAGCACTGGCCTGTTCATAGGCGATGCCTTTTTCCTTCAGAGCGTTCAGGAATACAGCCTTTTCACTGGCCGTCAAAGAAATAAAGTCCTGGGACAGCTTGGCGTACTTGTCATCAATGGAAGCCACCGCTTTTTCCATGTCAGACTGCATCTTCATGACTTCCTGTTCCTGTTTGGAACCGTAGAGAATGAGTTTCGCCGTCACCGCATCGAAAGACAGATCCCGGGCCTTGTTCATCAGCTCTCGTGCCTTGGTCTGTTCCTCAGAAAGGGCATCCAGCCGCTTCTGGGCATACAGTTCTGCCAGACGGGTCTTATCCCGTTCGTAGTTCTCGTTGGCGGATCTGGATTTTTCCAGTTCGTCCGTTTCTTCCTTATACCACCGGTCCACCAGGGCGCTTTTGGTCTGGAAGGTCCGGAACCATTCTTCTTCGATGCTCTTGCTGGTCTGGGCCGCGGCATTGGCCAGCTGGTCCGTGCCTCCGGAGCTTCCGCCCCCTCCGCCGCCACCAGAACCACCGCCGCCTCCGCCTCCTCCGGAAGGAACCGGGATATCCCCGCCTCCCCCTCGAAGGTTGCTGAAGTCCGGCAGCTTAAATTCCCGTTTGGCAGGAGTGCTACTGCCCCCGCCACCTTCTCCACCGCTTTCGCCACCCATGGAACCCAGAGCATTGTTGGTTTCCAGGATTTTCTGGATCAAGCTGGAGAGCCAGCTAATGGCTTCACTGACAAAGTTGGCAATGGTAGAAAGGGCACTAGAAGCCCAGGAGGGAAGGATGCTGCCAGCCATGTCGGACAGGATGCTTCCTACTTCATCGATACAGGACCCAATGCCTTCTACCAGATAGGTAAAAGCGTTCAGGATCCAGGTCACACATTCGCTAAGGACGCTGATGAAGTTCAGCACTCCGTTCACTACCCCGCCAATCACCTGCAGGGCTGCATAGAAAGCTGCCCCCATCACGGCAGCCACCAAGGTGAACACCGGTTCCAGAGCCTGAAGGTTGGCAATAATGGACTGGGCCGCCGCGCTCATCATTGCCTGAACGGCATCCACAGCCCGGGTGACCGTTTCCATTTTGATGCCCATGGTTCCCAGCACATCTTCTACGGTCATCCCGCTTTTCCAGATGGCATAGAGGGCCGTGGCCATTGCCGCTGCTACCCCAATAAAAGGAGCTGCCGCTGCTACCGCCGCCAGAAAAGGCGCGGCCATCAGGGTCACCTTCGTCACAAAAAGCCCAATGGCCGGAATGGCAAGGCCAGTGAGAGTACTCACAATGAGGAGGATTCCTGCCTGGAATTCAGGAGGAATGGCTGTCATAAGAGCTTCCGTAAGTCCGGAAGACTGGACGGTGGCTGCAAAGTTGGTCAGCATATCCCCTAAGGACTGGAAGATCCCCGGCAGGTTTAGGGCTTCCGCAATCTGGAGGCCCACTTGGGCCGCCGACTGTTCCAGTCCATCCATGAGGGTGGACCAGGTGCCGCTGATGGTCTCACTCTGCTGATCCATCATGCCCCCGAAAGACTGTTCCATACCACTGACCAAAGCCGTAATGCCCGTTGCCGCATCAATGGTTCCTTTGGACACCCTGTCCATGGCTTCCGGTACGGAAACCCCGATCTGGTCTGCCAGCATCTTCCAGGCCGGAATGCCCGTTTCGGTAAGCTGCATCATTTCACCGGCCTGGACTTTCGACTTGGCCGCCATCTGCCCCAGGGCCAGGGTGATCCGGTTAATGCCTTCTGCTCCAAGGCCCACGCCGGCTGCCGCATCCCCCACCGCAGTTAATGTAGGAATGACCTGTTCGGCCGAAAATCCGAAAGCGATGAACTTCTGGGCCGCCTGGGACACCTGGCTAAATTCGAAAGGAGTCTTGGCTGCAAATCCCTGCATTTTCCCCAGAAAGTCCTGGGCTTTTTCCGCGCTCCCCAGCATATTGGTGAAAGCAGTCTTGGTACTCTGGAGACTGGCGCCGGCTTTCACCGATGCCACACCCAAAGCAGCCAGTCCGGCCCCGATGCCTCCTAAGACGGCCAGAGATTTCTTGGACACGTCCAGGGCTTCGCTCCCAAAGGCGGACTTGATCTGCCGTTTGGTGGCATTGAGTTCTTTCCGGAGATCGGAGGTATCTGCTCCGATCTTTACCAGAAGGTCAGCGATGGTTGCCACGATCGTCAGCTCCTTTCCGTCTGAATTCCTCGAAGAAGGCATCCCGCTCGGCTGCCATTTGGCTGCTGGTTTTCCTGGGCAGGAAGGGTTTCATCAGCTTTTCCGTCCGTACCGGTTTCCGGGTATGGATGCTCATCAGGCAGGCCACCCAATAAGCAGTCTCCCATTTCTTTCGTTGTTCTGCCCTGGCCCGGCATTCCGCCATCCGATCCAGCTCCAGGGGAGTCAGGGCATAGAATTGGGCAGGCAAAAGATGCAAAAGCCCATAGGCCACTTCTTCCGCCCACCCCAGCCACTCGTTAAAAGACGGGACTTCTTCCTGTCCCGTCGTCAGTTTTTTGGTTTCGTCTTACTCTTCCCTGGTTCTTTCCCCGGATCTTCTTCTGGAAAGATGGCGTAGTACACTTCTTTCCCCAGAATGCCGGACCCGGCAATGGCCTTCACCACCGGCTGGACAAATTCTTCCATCTCGTGGCCTTCATCGATGAGTTCCTGCATCTTATTGGCGTACCACTGGGGATTCTTGATGCCGTGCTGCCGGAGCCCGATGGACAGAAGAGCGGTCAGGATCCCCAGGTTCAATTCCTGGTTCCGGATAATGTCCCCGGCACTTTTTCCGGTAATGTTTTCTACCTGGATCAGCCGGCCGATATCAAAATACAGGTACTGGCCAGGGCCAAAGACTTCAAAGTCGATTTTCTTCATGTTTTCCGATTCCTCCTATTTACCGGTAGGAACAACCGTTCCGTCCGCACTCTTCAATTCACTTAAGGGCCCGTCCCCGGAAATGGTCCCGGACAGGGTGGCCACATCATCATGAGGGGTGGACAGACTGCATTCCGTCACAGAGCCCCAGCCGGTTACATAGCTTTTGTCCGGGTACTCGAATTTGATGTGGACCTGCTTTCCTGCAAAAAAAGAGGCTTCCAGGAATTTGGCCCCCTTGTCTCCGGCCAGGTACACGGATTCCAGGTCCAGGGACCAGTTCCGCAGGCCGGGGATGGTGGATTTCCACCCGCTGGACGTTTTGCTGCTGGCGTCGATTTCGTCTGCCTGCCGGGTCAGATCCCCGCTCCGCTGGCCCCCTAAGAGCAGCCAGGTGGGATTGGTATCCGATTCTCCTGCGTTCAGATAGATCAAATAATCCTTACCGGCAGTCGCCGTATTGGAGGCTTCGCTCCGGCTGGGAAAAGTGGTAGTTGCCATATTACTCCTCCTTATGAATGTTCTGGATGAGGACTTCCAGGGTGATCACCCCGCTGTAGCCCATCTCATCCTCCGGGTATGTTTCGTAGAAATCCACCCCCTGGGCGGATACATAGAATTCATCAGGGGAAAGATCCAGTTGGATGCTCCCGAACAGGTTGATGAGTTTTTCTGCCAGAGAGTTGATTTCATACCGTCCCTTGTAATTGCTGTAGATATGGATGTGGGCCGAAAGGTGGGTCATATCCTCGGTTTTGGTGGATTTGTCCTGGACGGTCATGGTCCCCAGGGTGATAAACGGCAGCACCGCCTCCTGAGGCACGTAGTCATAAACCGCCAGCCCTGTATGTTCTCTGAGAAAGGCCACCAGTGCCTTATGGATGGCGTTGTTGGGTAATCGCTTCATGGTTCTTGGACCGCTTTCTTCACATCACGGAGCAGCTGGGGTTCCACATAGTCGTAGGAAGGCTTGAAGAAGGGCTTCCCTGCCTGGGCCGGAATCCGGGACCGTTTCGTAAACACAGGGCCTCCCTTAAAGAACCGGAGGGCCTTTTTCTTCTTGGGCCTTACCGTATGGGCCCTACTGCCGAATTCCACCAAATGGGCATAGGGCACATTGCTGTACACCTGGCCTTCCAGCTTCACCGTGGAAAACCGGGTCTTGATGGATTTCTTCAGTTTCCCCGACCGCACCGGTACCCGCTGCCGGGCTTCCCGGGCTACCGCGTTCGTCCCGTTTTTCAGGACTGCTTCCACCCGAAGTCTTGTCTTCCCATCCCAGGCAGAAATCTGCCGGATGGCCTTACTCAGTTCCCCTTCCGGAACTTTGACCGTAAAAACGGCCATGGCTACACCCCCTGTTCATACCGGTGGACGATCAGGGTCGTGCTGTCCCGATAGGTGTTGTCCACGGTTTCGATTTCGTACAGTTCTCCAGAAAGCAGCATTCTCCATCCCCGTTTCAAATCTTTGCGGGGCCGGATCTTCAGCCGCAGCTGTTCCCGGTTCATGGGAGTTCCCTGGGCTTCCTGCTCCGCATAGTTGGTCTGGACCACCTGGGCCCAGATCTGTCCCATTTCTTCGTAGTCCGTATGGAACCCCCCGTAGCCATCTTCTGTGGGGATGGGACGAAAGAGGGTAATCCGTTTGTCCATCTTTCCGATTTTCATTAGAAGGCTTCCTTTCGCTCCCCAAACAAAAGAGAGCGCAGGGTAAGGAGCAGATTGTGGTAATCCGCATCCTCCCTGTGCTCGTATAGATAGGCCACCGAAAAAAGAACAGCCATTTTGAAGGCCGCCGTTTCTTCCGGTTCTTCTTTTCGGAGGGTATCCAGGCAGAGCCTCTCAGAAGAAGCAATGAGACGGGCAATCAGGTCATCCTCCTCGTTTCCGTCTATCCGGAGATAGGCTTTGGCTTCCTCAAGCGTTATGAGTCCCGTCACTGCCATGCTCATCGCCTCCCTCTAAAGCGGTCATCAGCCGGCCTGGACCTGCAGGACTTTTACGGTTTCCGGCAGGATCAGGCGGCCATCCACTCGTTCGCTGGCCAGGAACCCGATCTGTCCGTTGGCTGCATAGAGTTCACTGAGCCGTTTGAACTTCCGGCCCTGACGGTCGGCAATCCAGTAGTAGGAATAGTCTCCCAGGGCAATGACCTTGTTGCCGGCCGCCAGTTCCGGCACGAAAGAAGACGTGCGATACGGCAGGCTAAGGATCCGATCCGGCTGGCCCACCTGGACAGAAGGCTGCCAGATGTAGTTGCCGTTGTTGTCCTTCAGTTTCCGGATGGCTTTTACCGTGGAATCGTTCAGGATCCAGGAAGCATTTCTGCGGTAGGGGGTTCTCAGGCTGTGGTACAGATCCATCATGTCGTCGAAGGTGATGGCGGTCTTGGCTGCCGTTACCCCTACTTCTGCTCCCTGGAACACCCCCAGGGGCTTATGTTTCCCATCGCCCACCAGGAAGGCTTCTTCCTCCTTGGTCCCGATGCGACGGGCAAATTCCTGGGTGATGTAGCTTTCCAGGTCAAAGACGCTGTCATTCATCAGTTCTTCGGAAACCCGGATGGCGGTTCCCAGCTTATGGGCTCCCAGGTTCACCTGGCTGAAGGTGTCGTCACTTTCCGGATAGGCGCTGCCTTCTTCCATCCAGGCCGCTTCCCCATGGCTGGCCACAACAGGGATCGTATGGTCCCCGGAAGACGTGCGGATGGTATGGGCCAGGCTGCGGAAGAAGTTCTCTTCCTGAAGAGCGGACACAAGAGTCCGTTCATATTCATCCGGAACCAGGTACCCGCCTTCCGGGTCAGAGCCGATGGTCAGGGTATCCTTCACTTCCTGGATGTTACCTTTCCCCCGAAAGGCCTGCCAGAAGGCTTTGGTGTAGGCATCGCTGGCCCGTCCCACTTTGGTGTCCGGTTTCAGGTTTCCGGCACCGGGATTGACCTTGAGTGCCGTATCAATAGTCTTATTCATTTCATCATCGATGTTCCGCTGGCGTTCCAGCCGTTCGATTTCTTTCCCCAGGGCTACCACTTTCTCTTCCATTCGGTCGTAAACAGCGCTGTCTTCTGCAGAGACCATGCCGTCTTTATCCCGGTGGGATTCCAGAAAGGCTTTGGCCATTTCCCAGGTATTGGCTCGTTCTGCTCTCAGTTTCAGGATCTGATTCATGGAAATTCCTCCTTAATGCACAAGAAGGCCCAACCGCTTCATGAGTTTGTCCGCGGGGACCTTGTTGGTGATAGGTTCTTTCGGTTTGGATTGGATGGCCATCTTCGTCAGCAGGGAATTGGTCACTGCTGCCCGGCTAAATAGCATGGCATCCACGTTGATGTCATTTTCCGTTTTTCCTTCGGTATAAAGGATGGCATCCGCGAATCCCAGTTCCACCGCCTTCTTGGCGTTGAACCAGGACTCGGCATCCATCAGCCTGGAAATCTTGTTCCGGGACAGGCCGGTCTTGATTTCGTAGGCGTTTACAATGCTTTCTTTTACTTCAGAGAGCATATCAATGGCTTTCTGCATCTCCTTGCTATCCCCAATGGCCACCGTGATGGGATTGTGGATCATCATCATGGCCACCGGGGACATTTCCACCTGGCTCCCGGCCATGGCAATGACACTGGCTGCAGAGGCGGCCAGGCCATCGATTTTTACGGTCACATGCCCCGGATAGTCCATCAGCATGTTGTAGATCTGGGCTGCCGCAAACACATCGCCCCCGGGAGAATTGATCCAAAGGGTAATGTCCCCGCTGCCGGCCATCAATTCATCTTTAAAGAGCTTCGGAGTCACTTCGTCCCCGAACCAGGTTTCATCGGAGATTTCACCGGAAAGGTACAGGGTGCGGGTTTCTTCCCCCTCGTTCTTCACCCAGTTCCAAAATTTACGTTTCATGGGTTTCCTCCTTGCTGCCGGTTCCTGCAAACAGCCCGGCATCCTTTAGTTTCGTCATGTTCCCGTTGATCAGGTACAGGTCCCCGCCCTCTTCTTCCGGGATCCGGTTCATGTTCTCCAGTTCCCGGATATCGTTGGCGGAAAGCCAGCCGTTCTGGCGACCTACGGCATAGCCGTTCATCCGGCTTTCGTAGTCACCCCGGAGGAGCCCGTCCACGTTGAAGTGGATTTCATACCGGGTCCGTTCTTCCGGTGTCAAGAGTGCCTGGCTCATGGCCTGCTCCCACCGGGACACCCAGGGCCCAAGGGTATACTTCACAAATTCCAGGGACTGCTGCTCAATGTTGGAAAAGGTGGATTTCTCCAGATCTCCGATCATGTGAGGGGGGACCCGGAAGATTCGGGCAATCTCGTCAATCTGGAACTTCCGGGTTTCCAGGAACTGGGCCTGGTCTGGAGAGATGCCAATGGGCGAATACTTCATGCCCTCTTCCAATACGGCCACCTTCCCCGCATTGCTGCTGCCTCCAAATTGGGACTGCCAGGCTTCCCGGACTCTCTGAGGGTCCTTGATGGTCCCCGGATGCTCTAGGACGCCGCTGGGAGAAGCCCCGTTGGCGAAGAACTTCGCCCCGAACTCCTCGCAGGCGATGGCCATGCCAATGGCGTTCTTGGCCATGGCGATGGGAGAATACCCCACCAGCCCGTCAAACCCTAAACCGGGAATGTGCATCACGTTCTCCTTCCGGAGACGGACGGTGCCATATCCCTTGATTTTCGGATTCTCGTCCGTGGCCTTGGTATAAAGGTAGTAGATCTCCCCATCCCCATCCCGGCACACTTCCATCCGGTCCGGCATAAGGGGATACAGGGCAACTACCTGCCCCCTGCCATTTCGGATGATCTGGGCGAAGGCATTGCCCCACAGAAGAAGATGGGTCATGAGCGTCTCCCGGAACACGAAGCTGGTCATCTCCGGGTTGGGGGCATCGTGGAGAAGTCCAGCAAGGGGATGCTGGAAGTCCCGAATCTTCCCATTTCCCTCCCGGTTGTACCGGAACAGATGGAGGGGAAGCCCGGCAATGGATTCCGAAAGGACCCGGACGCAGGCATAGACCGCCGTCATCTGCATGGCAGAGCGCTCATTGACCGCCTTCCCGGAAGACGAGCCCCCAAAAAAGAACCAGTGCCCGCCGCCCAGAAGGCTATTTTTGGGCTTGTCCCTAGATTTGAAAAGTTTGGAAAATAAATTCATAGGGGGAAGTTCCTTTCTATACAAAAAGCATACCTCGGGAGTCATAGACGCTTTCCTGGGCATGATTTCCGCACCGGATAGCCCGGTCCAGGCCCATGATGGTGGCTATGGCCCCGTCGATTTTTTCTGTGGATTTTTCTTTATCTGCCTTGATGTTGCCAGCAGGGTCTCTCCGGATGTAGATGTTATCCATCATCCATCGAAGGACTGGATGCCCTCCATGAGCAATTCGCTGCTCCAGCGTGAGCTTCATAAGCTCCTTGGTGGGAGGGCTCATGTCCTTGAAGCCCTGTCCGAAGGGGACCACCGTAAAGCCCATCCCTTCCAGGTTCTGGACCATCTGTACGGCGCCCCATCGGTCAAAGGCAATTTCCTGTATATTGAACTTTTCACCCAGCTTCTCGATGAACTTTTCAATATACCCGTAGTGGATGACATTTCCTTCGGTTGTCTGGATGAATCCCTGTTTGGCCCAGATGTCGTACATCACATGGTCCCGCTTTACCCGCAGGGGCAGGGTTTCTTCCGGCAGCCAAAAGTAAGGCAGGATGCAGTACTTGTCCTGGTCGTCCAGAGGCGGGAACACCAGCACGAAGGCTGTAATGTCCGTGGTGCTGGAAAGGTCCAGGCCGCCGTAGCAGATCCGTCCTTCCAGATCCTCCTCCCTCACCGGGAAAGCACAGGCATCCCACTTGTCCATAGGCATCCACCGAACAGACTGCTTCACCCATTGGTTCAGCCGCAGCTGACGGAACACATTCTCTTCGCTGGGTGTCTCTTTGGCCGATTCACAGGCCGCCTTCACTTTGTCGATCCCTACCGTGATTCCAAGGGATGGGTTGGCCTTCTTCCACACTTTCGGGTCGGTCCAGTCATCCTGTTCCGCAGCCCCGTAGATAACGGGATAGAAAGTAGGGTCATGTTTCCTGCCTTCCAGGATATCCATGGCCTTCTGATGGACTTCGTAGCAGATGCTGTGGGTATCCGTCCCGGCTGTGGTGATCAGAAAGTACAGGGGCTGCATCCGGGCATCCCCGGAGCCTTTGGTCATCACATCGAACAGTTCCCGGTTGGGCTGGGTGTGGAGCTCATCAAAGACCACTCCGTGGATGTTGAACCCATGCTTGGAATAGGCTTCTGCCGAAAGGACCTGGTAGAAGCTGTTGGTGGGACGAAACACCATCCGCTTCTGAGAGGACAGAATCTTGACCCGCTTGCTGAGAGCCGGGCACATCCGGACCATATCGGCCGCTACTTCAAAAACGATGGAGGCCTGCTGCCGGTCTGCGGCACAGCCATAGACTTCGGCCCCTTCTTCCCCGTCCCCGCAGCAGAGCAGGAGTGCCACAGCTGCGGCCAGCTCACTTTTCCCCTGCTTCTTGGGGATCTCGATGTAGGCCGTGTTGAACTGTCGGTACCCATTGGGCTTAATGGTCCCAAACAGATCCCGGATGATCTGTTCCTGCCAGTCGATGAGCTCAAAAGGATGACCCGCCCAAGTCCCCTTGGTGTGACATAGGCTCTCGATAAAGGCTACCGCATAATCCGCCAGTTCCTTATTGTAGGTGGACGTTTTGGCTTTGAATTTTGTGGGCTTATACTTTTTGAGTTTCCGCACGGGGATCCCTCCCTTCTTCTAAAAGTTGCAGTAGAAAAGGAGCCCGGAGGCTCCTTGGTTCTTGCTGTCCCCCGTTCCTCAAAGGCTGAAGAGGAAGGCGGGGACTTTTTCGTATTCGTTGCTCATGAGTTTCCTGCCAGATCCGTAAATCTCGGTCATTCCTTTGAGAGTGCAGCCCATCTGGGTAAATTCCCAGGCCACCTGAATGGCGCTGGACCAGGTGGAGGAGAAGGTGAATTCCGTCACCCCAAATTCCCGGAAGGTTTCGAGGATCTTTTCTGGTTCCCGGTAGGTCCCGGAAAGGTCCAACCGGCTGTTGCCGTGCTTTTTCATGTCGCTGTAAAGCCGCATCATGTCCCCAAAGGCTTCCCCCTCAGTCCGGACTTCCTGGAGAAGATCCTGGTAGGCATCCTGGCAAGCATCCATGGTTTTTGCGTCCCCGGCTTTTTCTGCTGCCTCGAACTTTCTTTCCAGTTCCTCGTTCCGCCCGTAGAATCTTTCGATCATTTCCATCTTCGTCATTGTTTTTTCCTCCTTGTGATTGTGTATCTTTGCTTTTTGGCATGTACATTAATCACTCTAAACGCACATAATAGCAAGGGATTTTGAGAATAATTATTTGTTATTCTGTTTCTTTATTCAGTTTCCGGACTACATCCACCCCATAGATCACATTAAGGTGGGAACCGTTGTCCCAATCCACCAGAATAGATCCCATATCATCTACACCGGTCACAGTACCTTTTGTTCCCAAAGGCGGGGCCTGGGAGTCATCCATCCGCACCAGGATAATCCGAGTTCCGGAAGGATATTCTCTGCAGAGAAATTCCAGCATTTCTTTATTGGGAAACCGCATCTTTTCCTCCTCCATCCCGATAGGCTGCGGACCCGCTGAGTTTTTCCAGCAGGATCTTCCGGCAGTCCTTGTACTCCTTCCCGATGAACCCCAGTCGCAGGAGAAAGCATCGGAAGGCGTATTTCTCATTGGGGACTTCATGTTCTTTGGCAGTGATCCGTTTGGACTTCTTGGCCAGTTGGCAAAGGGCTGTCACCAGTTTGGCATAGGCCTGGGCTCTGGCACTGCCTGTTCCATGGAACCAGGGGAAGGAAATCTTCCCATCTGCCCGCTGGATGGTCAGGTCGTCGGTCCCCAGGGCCTTTCTGAACAGGTTGGCCTTGGAATCCACCAGGTTTTGGAGCTTGGCAAAATCCTCGTCCGTCAGATTGTCCGGAAGGGAAATGGTCAGGGTATCGGCCTCATTCGTTTCCGGTTCTTCTGCGTATTCCGTACCATTCTGGGCCGACTCTGTTTCAGGAGTTCCTGCTGTTTCCGGTTCTTCCGCTGGCTCTGGGGATTCCTCGGCTGCCACCGTTTCCACTGGATCCGTGGTTTCCGGAGCCGTTTCCTCCAAAAAGTCCACCGGTTCTGCCGGCTTGATCCCCAGGTTCACCAGTTCTTTCACCACCTTTTGAAGAAGCTCGGTGTCTTCACATTCTACAGTTCCGAACTCCTCCACCCGAATGCTGCCGATCTGGTAAGCCCGGGTGGGAAGAAACAGGTATTTCGCCTTTGTGCATGTAATGTCACTGATGGCCTGCACCAGTTCTTTTCTCGCTGCACCTTGTCTGTAGTATTCAACCTTCATTTTTAGTACCTCCTTGGGGTATTTTGGTACTGTTATTTATCACTCTAAAGGAGAATAATAGCAAGCAAAATGTGGCTCTTTTTGTACTTATTTTTCCGCACCTGCCACTTCCTGGTAAGTGTACTTCTTTCCGTCCCGAATCACATACACACTTTCTTTCTCCGTTTCATGGGAAGCCAGGTACCGTTTCACCGCCACATCCACGAACTTAGGTTCCAGTTCCACCCCATAGCAGATCCGGCCCAGCTGGTCGCAGGCCATGAGGGTGGAAGCAGATCCAAGGAACCCGTCCAGCACCACCCCGTTGATCTGGCTGCTCAGCTTGATCAGATAGGCCAGCATGGGCACGGGCTTACTGGAGGGATGGCCGAAACCATCTTCCTTGCTGTTCTTGATCCCGTCAAACTCAAAGACCGCTTTCTGTTTCTGGTCCCCGTACCAGTTATGCTTCCCGTCTTTTCGCCACCCGAAGATAATGGGTTCCATATTGAACTTCCAGTCGGTGCGCATAAAGGGGGCCTTGGGCTTCTTCCAGATTAGGCCAGCGCCCACTTTGAATCCCGCATCTTCAAAAGCATCGTAAAAGACCCGGGCCTTCATGGTGGCATAGAACACATAGATGGAGGCGTCCTGGGTCATGGCATCATGGAAACAAGAGAAGGCTTTCTTGAGGAATTCGTACCCTTCCTGGTCGTTCAAGTCATCGTTCTTGATCTTCCCAGACGTACTCCGGAGATTCACCAGGTATGGGGGATCCGTCAGAACCAGGTTTGGCTGCACTCCATTCAGGAGCTGAGCGTAAGTTTCCGGTTTGGTGGAATCCCCGCACAGGACCCGGTGCTTTCCCAGCTGCCAGAGGTCCCCGTCTTTGGAGAACACCGGCTTCTGGAGTTCTTCTTCTACATCAAAGTCATCTTCTTTGGCTTCGGTTTCTTCATCGAAGATGTGGGCAATTTCGTCTTCATCGAATCCGGTCAGGCTGACATCGAAGTCCACTCCCTGGAGGGATTCGATTTCCACCCGCAGCATCTCTTCGTCCCACCCGGCATCCAGGGCCATCCGGTTGTCGGCCAGGATATAGGCCTTTTTCTGGGCCTCGGTCAAATAGTCCACCAGGACGCAGGGGACTTCTTGGATTCCTTCCTCCCGGGCAGCCATCACTCGGCCGTGACCGGCAATGATGTTTTTGTCTTTATCGATGATCACCGGGTTGATGAACCCGAATTCCCGCAAACTGGCCCTGAGCTTGTTGATCTGTTCCGGAGAATGGGTCCGGGCATTGTTCACATACGGGATCAGCTCATCAATGGGGATGAGCTTCATTTCCTTGGTTGTTTTTTCCATACTTTCTTTTCCTCCCTATTACACCTTCCGAGACCGCAGCAGCCGCTCCATCACATCATCCTGGGGCGTATTGCCGGAAAACTCCACCGAGCAGTTCTCTTTCACCACCTGGTAGATCTGGTACCAGATCTGGTTCACCTGTTTCATGTAGTTCTGGCTCATGGTTACGTAGGGAGAAGCAATGGCGGCATTGGTGGTAGGGTGCTTGGCCAGAAAGCCATATTCCGAGATGGCGTGTTCACATTGGATCCACCGGGATACCGCCATGGCGTACTGGCTGATCAGCTGGGGGCTCACCAATTTCTCGCAGTGCCGGGCCTTCAGCCACAGCCAGGTTTCCCTGTAGATTTCTTCGGCTTCCAGTTTTCCGCCGTTCCGCTGCTTTTCCTTCATGTAGGCTTTGGGTTCCGGCATATCTTCTCCGGTAAGGCCCACCCCTTCCGGAAGGTCCATCACCTTCAGAGGCCGCTTCCCCGGATTGTCCGGCAGCTTGTCCAGAAGGGCCCTGGGTTTTCGACCCTGGCCGACCCGCAGTCCCCCTCGCATGGTTCCGTCTTTGGCTATTTTTCACACCCCCTTATTTCTATGGGTCAATACCCTTTTTGAATACGCGTTTTTTTCGTGCGTGACCCCTCGCCCGTTCTGGCTTTCCGGGCTTCCAGAGATTCATACACCCCCTGGGTATACCACTTTGTTTCAGATTTATCATTCTGAGAGTCCACTTTTTCTTGTGACTTTTTGGTTCCACCGATCTCCTCTTTGGGCATGGATCCGGGTATGACAGGCTTTGCACAGGGCAATCAGATTGTTCCAGGCATGGGTCCCGCCTTCCGCCAGAGGTTTCTTATGGTGGACCTCCTCCGCCACCACGTACCGGCCGTGCTTCAGGCACACTTCACAAAGAGGATGGCTGGCCACGTAAGCATCCCGGATCTTCTTCCAGGTCCTGCCGTACCGTTTCTTCGTTGCCGGACTACGTTCATACTTTTCGTACTGCTTGTCGATGATCTTCTGATGCTTCTCACAGTACCGCCCATCCGTCAGGTTCGGGCAGCCTGGGAAGGAACAGGGTCGTTTCGGTTTTCTCGGCACAGCTGCCACCTCTTTTCGGGCATGAAAAAAGCCTTGTAGGATTTTTACATCCCGCAAGGCTTGTCTTTATTCCCTTTTCTCGTGATTCTATCATACCACGAAGGGCCTGTTGAATTCTAGTGTTTCGCTACTGCATTTTCCTGCAATTCACTGCACGCCTCCAAAATTTTTTCAACGGCTGCCATCCCTTCCCCATGGACTGTGTAGACCCACCGGATTCCTTTGCCCATGCTCCGGGCAATGTCCTCCCAGGCATCGAAGTGGATGTACCGGTCCCGGAGGACCAGCCGCTGGGCTTCGTCTTCCACCCGGTCGATGACCTGGCCAATCTCATACTTCAGGTCCACCAGCCGGTCCACTTCCCGGTTGATTTTCTGCTCCCGCTCCCAGATCTTCTCGATGGTCCGGACGAAGGGAGCTTCCGTGGGCCGGTTGGGGTTGTGGCTTTCTTCCAGCCCGGCTGCGGAGATTCCCAGGCACAGGTGCCGGAGCTCAGCCACCTCCCGCAGATTGCTCTCTATTTTTTTATCCAGGTAGAATCCCTGTTGCAAGTACTCTTTCGCGTTCATGCTTTTCCCTCCAAATCCGCTTTGACGGCTTCAATGAGAGCCGCCTGGGAACTGTCTTTCTTCTCCAGGGCCTTCAGGATCCGTTCGTCCATGGTGCCTTTCGTCACAATGTGCTGGACGATGACCGTCCGGCTCTCCTGCCCCTGCCGCCAGAGCCGGGCCACCGTCTGCTGGTAGAGTTCCAGGCTCCAAGTCAGCCCGAACCAGATCAGGATGGATCCACCCTGCTGCAGGTTGAGCCCATGGCCGGCAGAAGCCGGGTGGATGAGAGCCACCGGAATCTTCCCGGCATTCCAGTCGGCAAAGTCCCGGGACTCCTTCAGCTCCCTGGCTTCCATCCGCTCCTGGATCCGTTCCCGGTCGTGCCGGAACCAGTAGGTCACCAGCACTGGTCGCCCATTGGCACTTTCCACCAAATCCTCCAGGGCATCCAGCTTCCGATCATGGAGATGGATGGTCTTTCCGTCATCGGTGTAGATGGCTCCGTTGGCCATTTGTGTCAGCTTCAGCGTAAGGGAAGCCGCATTGGCCGCCGTCACCTCGCCTCCCGGCAGTTCCAGCACCAGGGACTTTTTGAAGTCATTATACCGCTTCCGCTCCGAGTCCGAAAGATTGACCTCGGTTTTCACACGTACCAAATCCGGCATCTGCAGATAGTCTGTGGCCTTCATGGATACGGTGATGTCCGAAATTTTCCGGTAGATGGCGTCCTCTGCTCCCGGCAGGGGCTTGTAGGAAAACACCACCATGCCGTTCCGCTTGTCCGGCTGGAAGTAGGTGTTCCGGTACTGGCTGATATATTTTCCGAGCCGTTCTCCCATGTCCAGAAGCCGGAATTCGGCCCACAGGTCCATGAGCCCATTACCGCTGGGAGTTCCTGTAAGGCCCACGATCCGTTTCACCTTAGGCCGCAGGGCCTTCATGGCTTTGAACCGTTGGGATTGCTGGTTCTTGAAACTGGACAGCTCGTCCAGGACCACCATATCAAAATCCAGCCGGCAGTTTTTCCAAAGCCACACCAGGTTCTCCCGGTTCACAATGTAAATGTCCGCCTGCTTTTGGAGAGCCCGCCTCCGTTCCGTTACGGTCCCCACCGCTACGCTGCAGGTAAGGTCCTTCAAATGGTCCCATTTCCGGATCTCTTCCGGCCAGGTGTCCCGGGCTACCCGGAGAGGGGCTACAACCAACACCCGGTGAACTTCGAAGGAATCGTACATCAGGTCCCGGATGGCGGTCAGTGTGGTCACTGTCTTGCCAAGGCCCATATCCAACAGCAGTGCGGTCACCGGGTGGTTCTTGATGTACTCGATGGCATATCGCTGATACCCGTGGGGTACAAATTTCATCCGGCTTCCCCTCCTTTCCCGTCCTGGGCGCAGGTGATTTTGTCCAGGATGATGGGTATTTCTTCCGAATTGTCCAGGACAAACACCGGAAAACCCATCTTCCGAAGCATGGCATGTCGGCTTTCCTGCAAAGGCCTTGGCTTCTCCCCCGGGGCCTTTACTTCCACAAATCCCATCACCTGATGGGGCAAGAGGACCAATCGATCCGGCATGCCGGAAAACGAAGGCGACACGAACTTCAACGCTATGCCGCCTCGTTTCCGGGTTTCCTTCACAAGTTTTAGTTCCAGGATACGTTCCCGCAACTTTCATCACCTCGATATTTTCCCCGGTGTCACTCTATGACGGTCTATTCTTAAACTTCCTCTATAGGCTTTTTTCCATTTTTTCAGTCCTAAAGGAGAATTATAGGAGAGACTGTCATTGAGTGACACCTGGACGTTTTATTCTAGAAAATCACTTACTTTCAACTGCAATCCAGTAACAAACCGTCCCACTTTGGTACGCCTACGTGCAAACCCTGCACTTTCCAGTGCGGCATAAAAATCGGACGTACTCCGGGTGTATTCATTCATCTGCTGACAGTACGCCCGATAAGCTCCATAAAGCTCCCCAGATTTTTCCTGGAAGCCAGGTGCTAATTCACAGCAGTCATCCAGGAAATGATGGAGCCAATCATTCTGTCCCCGATACTTTTCAATGGCATCCCGGACACACTTGGGAGGTTCCAGGTGATACTCTTTCTCAATGACTCTCTGAGCTCCTTCGATGATCCATTTCAGGATGGCCGGTCCGGCTTTCTCCACAAGGTAGTCCGTGTAGTTTTTTACTTCACTTTTCCCAGTAAACTGTGCCGTAAAAGGAATGACGATCAACCTGCGCCAGGTCCCTTCGTCACTGGCACCTACCCTGGGCAGGTGGTTGGTATAGAGAACAATGGTATGGGAGGGCACAAATTGGAACGGGGCCTTATACTTCTTCTCGCCGCCCACTTCATCGGTAGAACAGATCTGCTTCAAAACAGAAGTAGAAAGCCGCACCCCTTCTTCCATTTCTGCCGCAATCACCATCCGTTTTCCCTTGAGTTCTGCCATTTCCGGCCGGATATTTCGCTTACAGCCCGCCGTCAGGGCGTCCGCTGAGATGCCTCCACAGTAGGTTCCCAGCACCCGGGCAAGGGAATTCCAGTAGGTGGATTTCCCATTTCGGCCGTCCCCATAGGCAATGACCAAGGCTTCCACATACACTTTCCCAATGGCCATAAGCCCGCTGATTTCTTGGGCATACTGGATCAGGTCCTGGTCATGGGTGAAGAATTCGCCTAGGGCTTTTGCCCAAATTTCCCGGCCTTCTTCTCCAGGATCCACGGTGGTACACTTGGTCATAAAATCTTCTGCCCGGTGTTCCCGGCTTCCTTCCATCCCTTTCCGCAGGTCATAGGTGGCTGAAGGGGTATTCAGGAGAAATTCATCGGCATCCAGGGACTGGATGGGGAGCAGGATCATGGGCTTCAAAGCCTGGAGTGCCGACAGGATATACCGGATATCCCGTCGCTTCATCACAAAGGTTCGGTAAGCTTCTGCTGATAAATACCCTGCATAGGCCTTTTGCTGCCCTACTTCAATGATCTTTTCCAGGGCCCGTCCTCCTTTCCGGACAATATCCTGGGGTAGCCCCAGCTGGACCAGCTCCCGAACAGCCCGTTCCGTTTGATCCGTTGCATCGGCTAGCTGCAAGTCAAGGAATTCTTCTACGGCTCCCACAGCCGCCTGCCGGGATTCCATCCAATACACCCCGTTATAACGGATAAAATCGGCTTCTTCCGTATACCGCAGTTCATTGCCGTATTCCCGTAAGAGCACCTTAGCTTGGCCAATATCCGAGTAGTCACTGGGCCGCAGGCTCTCTCCTCGGCTAAAATCCTGGTTGTACTGATCCGGACTCACATACCCTTCCTGGGCGGCAATTTTCTTCCCGAACCGCAGGGCACTCTGCCAGATTTTGTTCAGTTCCTCTGCCTCCAAAGGCGGATTGCATTTGTTGGCTTCTTCCAAAAAGATGAAATGGGCGCGTTCCGAATCTCCGTACCGTTTGACAATGCGCCCGGCAAAACGGCTCATGGTATTGTTTCGCTGACCCTGAGGAATGGAGCCTTCCTGCCGGGTAGTTTGGAAAATGGTCAGAATGGTTTCTTCCCCCTCCTGCCACAGAACAGATTCCGTAGGCGTTCCATACAGGAACCGGGCAGAATCCAGGGCTGCTTCATCGAAAAAGGGAAATCTCTCCCGAATTTCCTGTTTCAATAGGGAATACGCCTTTTCGTCCTCTAGCTTCGGAATGGGAAAATAGGCATGGAACCGGGGCCGGGCCGTTCGTCCGTCTTTGGCTTTTCCGTTATTCCGGGAAGGGACAATGGCTACAGCCACTCCTGGCAGCCTGGCAAGGAACCCCTCTCCTGTCACCCACTCCTGGGGATTTTCCGTGTGATCATTATCGCAGTCCATCACCACTACATCCGACCAGAGGAAATTGTCCCGGCTCCGATAGTTGTTCTTATAAGCCGCGCAGACATGGTCGAAGGCGGCTGCTTCCTTCAGATCCTGGGCAGTTTGGATTTCCCGCTTTTGCGGATACCGACAGTTAGCTTCTCTACCGGTACAGGATGCGGTAAATACCGTAAATTTCACTTAGATCACCTCACTGATATACTTGATGGGCTTTCCCTTTTTCTGGGCATAGCGGATCTCCAGTTCCATCCCCTGGGAGATGCTTTCTCCAAAGATCCAGAGCGCAGCACATTTGGACAAAAGGGCAATCCCCATAAAAAGGGCCAGGTTCCGTTCCGTCTTTTCGTCCAGGAACTGGGGGAAAAGAAGATGGGGTGCCAGGGGGATAAACCCCTGATCTACCGCATACCGACAGTACCGCCGGGCCCGCAGGACGTTTCGTTCCACGTCCCCCACATAGGGCGAACAGATGTACACGACCGGCCGGAAGGGGAACCGGGGCGGCTCTGCCTTCCGGATGGCCTGATAGGCCGTGGGATCCGGATAATGTTCAGCATTCCGTTTTGGATCCATCTCCATGGCCCACCTCCATCAGTTCCCGGGAACATTCCTCGCACAAAACCGTTGTGCCAAAAAGGTCCCCTTTCCCTTTGCCCAAGACTTCTCCCAGGTTCACGGATACTTCCTTTCCGCAAACCGGACACCGACAAAACACATTCTTGTCCGTAATTTCCATCTGGAATTCCATATTGTCCGTAATCGGCTCCTTCACATAAAACATGGCGTTATCACTCCTTCAAAAACAAACAGCGGATCCCAATCCCGCTATATGGACTAGAGAAGATTTTCTTCTCTACCTGTAACAGGACAGAATCCGCTGGGATAAGTACCTCAGTTTCAATCTTTCTGGTAAAACTCACATTCATACCCATCTGCCCGAAGCACCAGCCCCTTCGCCCAAGGTGGCGTCCGGCTCATCTGCTGGCAAATGGCATCTACGCTGACATCCTTGCTGCACTCGATGATCAGTTCATCATGGACATGTCCAACAATAGCACAGTGCCGGAGGGTCTGCATGGCATAGCATAGGATATCCCTGGCCGTTCCCTGTACGATGTTTTCCACGAACTTTGGACCGTAACTTTCCAGACGTTCCCACTTCTTGGTGGCCCCGATGCCTTCATAGGTTACGGATTCCCCGCCAAACTTGTTCTCCCCGATCCGCGGCTTCACGTAGGAAAGTCGCCGGCCGCTGGGCAGTTCGATGAACAGCATACCGCTCTGGCAAGAGAAGCGAATGTTGTTCACCCAAACAGGGATTTTTTGTTTGATGGTGGTCTTCACCGCCCCATCTACCTGCCACCAGAAATCTACGATGTGGGGATTGGCGGAGCGCCAGGACTGGACCAGGGAGCCTAGTTCTTCTTCCGGAATTCCCATATCCAGAGCCCCCATAGCCTTCAGTGCCCCAACGGATCCGCCATAGCCACAGTTGTGGACGAGACATCCCGATACGGTAAAACGGTGATATGGCCCGGCATTTCGTATGTCATAAAGTCGAGCCGTGCGCTTATGATATACCAGCTTTTTCGTTTTTCCTTGACCGCTTCTGCTGCATCCTCTATGATTTTCTCCCTGCTTTCTCCCTGTGTCAGTTTCCGTATTACAGTCGTATAAGAATACGGCCAGTATTTCTGCTGGAATTCCGACAGTACCGTTAATCGGCGATTGCCTCGATTCACCTTCAATGGGACCATATGGAGGTTTCCCGGAGCATAATCTCCATTGTTGTTGATTCGGTCGATTTCGTATTCCCTGTCTGGGACACCGAAATGCTCCAGCAAATATAACCCTGCTGCAAGCACACTTGGAAACATGAATCGGATTCCCCGGGCTCCATAATTCGAATACCCAGAATCCCTGGGATTTTCGCAGCGTTGTTTGGCTGCCGTCAACCGTTTGTAGAGCCACAGAGGTATTTTTCTTGCTTGCGAACAGTGCTGACATCCCTTGCTTTTGCCGCTTATCAGAGCATCGAACAGAGTCCATTGGATGGATCCGCAGCCCTGACATTGTGTCAATACATAACAATGATTCCAGTTCTTGTTCCATCTTTTTTCCGGACTGATGATTTTGACCCAGCCGTATCGCTTTCCTACCATTTCCGGTTTGTAAGAGATGTGCGCCGCTGGAGGCGGCGATTCCAAACTGTACCGGCTCTTGTTTCCCCTGCACCCAGACCAGGTGGTCGGCAGTGGCTGTAAGTCCTTCATAGGTCATGACCTCTCTTTCTCCTCTATAAACTACTCCGTCATGGTGGACCCATTGATTTCCATCCCATACACGGTCATCTGTTGTAACTTTCTCAATAGGAATAAGGCCATGATCCGTAAGGACCATCTGCCCTTCTGCAATACAGGCCAATTCTGCGATTTTCCCCTTTTGACGGAGCTCCCCGTTGATCCCGTGTTTCACCACCGGGACCCCAAACATCTGGCTGGCCGTTGAGCAATAGATATCCTTCCCGGCTGCAAAGGCTGCGGATTTCCACTTTTCACCGGCCATCCAGGAAATGACCCGTGCCTCGATGGCCGAGAAGTCCGAGACCATAAATTTCATCCCCTGCCTGGGAATAAAGGCCGTCCGGATCAGCTGGGACAGCACATCCGGGATGGAATCATAGAGAAGGTCCAGGGCTTCGTAGTTTCCCTGCCGCACCAGCTCCCGGGCCTCTGCCAGATCACTCATGTGATTCTGAGGTAGATTCTGCAATTGGATATGTCTCCCCGCAAACCGTCCAGTCCTGTTGGCTCCATAAAACTGGAACATACCCCTGGCCCTGCCATCCTTACAGGCCGTCATTTCCATGGCCTGGTATTTCTTCACCGAGGACTTGGCCAGTTTCTGCCGGAGCAAGAGAACGCTGCGCAAAGGCTCCTGGGCCGTTTTCAAAAGCTCCTGCACATTCTTCTTTCCCAGGGAATCCGTCTTCATACCGTGTTGTTCCAGCCAGTCCAGCATTTGAAGGACAGAATTGGGGTTCTCCAGGCCAGTCCGTTCCTTCAGGGCAGCCATCAGGCTTTTCCGGCTTTGGGCATCCAGGGCCACCGCTTGTCTGGCCAGTTCCAGATCAATGGCAATGCCCCGATCGTTGATTTCCTGGTCCAAATGGTATTCCTCCCACACTTTTTCTGGCACCGGGTACTTCTGCAGCCGCTGCTGGATGGCCATTTCCACTTCTACATCTCGTTTGTTGTAGCTTTTGAACAGATTCCATTTCTCCGGAGCATGCTGGGGAAGGTTCCTTGTCCGGCCGCCGTTGGCCTTGGTTTCCTTGCAGGGAATGCAGAAATACCGGATCAGCTCCCGCCCTTCCTTCATCTTCTGGTTGTCCAGATTCAGCACGGCCCCCACTCCCTCCAAAGAAAGGGGCAGCCCCAGATAGGCGGACCAGACCATGGAGCACTTCCATCCGGCCGGATTCAGGAACCGGGCACATTTCTTGGATAGGGGATGCTGGTCATGAAAGGGATCCAGGCTCCTCCCCAGGTCAGTGAGATACCGGGAAAGACACACCCGTTCGAAGTTAGCATTGAAGGCCCACTTGGTAACGGTGTCATCGGTGAGAACATCCAGGATTTCTTCCGGGATGGTTTCTCCCTGGGCCAGGTCGATGACCTGCACGGGTCCCCCATCCACTGCATACCCGAAAAGGAGGATTTCAAAGGCAGGTGACTCCGCATATTTATACACGCCGCACTTGGCCAAATTCACATCACTGTACGTTTCCAGATCTAACGAAAGGCTTTTCATAAGGTTCTCCTTATAGAAAAGGTGGCAGAACGCATCCTGCCACCTTTTTTCTCCTATCCACTTACGCAAGAAAATCGTCCTCATCCACTGTAGCAAAGTCGTCTTCTGCCCGAGGTTTGCCGCCCAGGGGTTCCCCGTCCCGGATCTTCTGCAGGTTGTTCAGACTGCAGGCGATGCCTTTGTTCCCATTGCTGTTGAAGGCATAGAAGCTGATGGAGGCACGGCCATACACCCCAGAATACACTTCGGAGCGCTCCAGAATGTGCTGACAGTGGGCATCCACAATGCCCGGCTGGGTAGCAGAGTTAGCGTTGATGAAGAAGCTGTCTCTATAAGCGTCATCTCCCGGCCGTTCCAGATCCCCGTCCCGGAGCGGGTTTTTGATGGCTTCCAGGGCCGGTACCACCCGGCTGTTCCCCTTCAGTTTTCCTTCCCCTTCCTGGTAGGCAGCCTTAATGGCGGCCCGGACTTTTTCCACCGTCTTGGTGTCAGACTTGGGGATGATCAGACTGACGCTGTATTTGGGCGTTCCCCCATTGATGGATTTGGGTTCCCATACATTGGCATAACTCCAGCGGGTATTCACCCCGGTGATCACTTTGCACGGATTCACATAATTCTTAGTCATTCTTATTTCCTCCTTCATTTTCTGTAGAAAAATCATCAGCCGCTGTATGCATAGCCGGCCGTTTGTCCGTTTCCGGAACCAGGACCGGTTTGCCCTGGGGCTTTTCAATCAGATCGGCCAGCAGTTCATCGAACCTGCGTTTCCCGAGCAGTTTGGTCAGAGCCGTGATCCCCAGGAGTTTCTTCTCATAGGGAGAATACCCAGCCTCTTCCACTTTAGCTGCCACGGCGTCTTCGTTCACATACCGCCGATTGGACCGGCCTTCCACCACTTTCCATCCTGCCCAGTTCTTGCCGGAAAGAGCCTGCTGCAGTGCATAGTCTTTCACGTCCCCAACCCAGCTCACCAGTTCATCCGCTTTGGCCAGGATGGCTTCTACTTCTGGTTCTTCCAGGGTGGAAGGCATGGCAAAGTCGTACTTGGCCAGCTCCAGGTTGTACTCAGCCCGCTTCCGACAGGTGGCTCGGATCTTACAGAACCGGCAGTGGTCACCGGCTTTGTACTCCCCTTCCCCCTTGGCCGCCAGTTCTGCAGTTGGCTTTAGCACCGTTTCCGCCCATTGAAGCAATTCTTCTTTGGACATGGTGCAGGTACTGACGTTTTCCCGCCTGGGCTGGAAGATGGTCATGGAGACTTTCTGGATATCATAGATGCCGTCAAAAAGATCCAGCGCCCCCAAGGCATAGCACATCATCTGGGGATTTTTTTCCGCGTCCACCAGGACCCCCAGCCCGTGTTTGTAGTCGATAACGGTGAGGGTGTCATCCGCCACAATCAGGCAGTCCCCGGTTCCGTACCCTTCCGGCACCCACCGGGAAAAATCCAACCGCTGTTCTACCAGAACCAGAGGATCCTTGCAGACAACTTTAGTCGCAGCCAGACTCTCCAACACAAATTGGGTATAAGCATCACTGCATTCGGCCATTTCTTCATCGAAATACGTTAGGTTCTTGGTGGGGTTCTTTTCTTTCTGCCCCAGGGCTTTTTTCACCTTGAATTCGCAAAGGGCATGGGCTTCCGTTCCCTGCCGGGCAAATTCACTTTGCACATCCGGCAGCTTGGCACATTCCAGGGCTGAAGGGGGACAGGCCAGCCAACGGTAACTGGACGAGGCAGAAAGCACCGCATGGTTACCCGGCATGGCCCATCACCTCCAGGTCTTTTAGAAAGGTCTCATACTTTTCCGGATCCATACTGGACAACTTGTCGGCCCCATACTTTTGAATCAGCCTTCTGACCTCATCCGTGAATCCCTGACGGGCCTTATCCGCCGCCACCTTCCGCACTTCTTCCAGGGTAAGTTTGGTAGAACCCGGCTCATTCTTTTGGGGTTCTGGCGCCAGGGTTTCCTCTTTGGCCCGCAGTGCTTCCGCAAGCTTCAACAGGGCTTTTCCACAGGTTTCCAGTTCACCGGATACTTTGACCAACGTTTCCTCTTTCATTGAAATTGACTCCTTTCCCGTTTCTCTTCATCCGCAGCATCAGCAGGTTCCGAGCAGCGCGTTCGGCTGTGTCGCTGATTTTCATCAGAACCCCAGCCAGCTCCCGGTCTAGGTCCTGACTTCGGTTTCTCAGCATTTGTCCATTTTCCATGGCTTGTCCTCCTCTCCAGGGGCTTCTTCGTTTGCCCTTCACCCCTAACAGGACAAGTTCTCTGGGAATAAGTACCCATTTTCCAAAAATCCGGCTAAAATTTTTCCAGCTGAATCTTGGGCTCCCATTATCGATAGTCCTTCAGCTGCTTCCGGAGCTGTTCCAGCAACCGATGCTTTCTTTTGTTGACCCCTTTTTGAGAAAGGCCCACTTCCCTGCCAATGGCCGCTTCGCTGATGCCACTCATGGCCATCTGCAAGATGATCCGGTCCAATTTTTCCAGCTTGGCCAGTTCACGCCGCAGGGCTGCCAGCAGTTCCTCTTTCTCCAGGATTTCGTCCAATCCCGTTTGTCCAGTTTCTTCTCTAAATCCATATTCCCTTTCACACAGCTGTTCAAAAGAAACGGCTGTATCCCAGCCCTGGGCGGACGGGTCCACTCGGTGTTCCTCCTGGGCCATTTCCCGCTTCCGGCGTTTCTTGGCCAGCCGCTGCTGCCGCTTGTCTTCCTTCCATTCCGGACGCATATAGGCCTCATACTGCTCTTTGGTTGCCGGGATGAGAATGGTACGGACCCTCCGGTTCCCGATTTTCGACCACATCCGTGGTGCGTCTTCAAATTCTTTCGTGATGATAGTTCCCTCCTTCACTTCCAGGGGAATAAAATACTGCTGTTTGACTCTGGTTTTCTCTTGATTGGCCATGTGCGGAACTCCTTCGCAAAATGCGAAGCGAAGATCCACACAGGCAGCCTGTCGTTATTGACCATAAGATGCATCTCCGCTTCCATGATCAACCACCCCAGTAGGCTGACGGTATATAGGGCCCGGCTCGCCGCTCTGGGCACTCCCGCGTCCGGGAATGAACCTTGAGCCGGGAATCTGGCTGTACTTTTTTGTTTCAACAAGTTACTTTTTGAACTTGCTGAAACAAAAAAACGGAGCCATCTACATGACCTTTCGGTCAACGTAGATAGCTCCGTTTGACAGCTCCGTATAAAGAATAGGGCCGCACAGGTAACTTCTATTTTCTAGAATTTGTATGTTTCGCTGCATCCACTTGTGTCACAATGTCTTCCCAAGGAACCTGAACCAGCTGCTTTTTACTGGTTTTTAATTCAATGGTCACCCTACCTTCTTCCACGATGGCATCAAAGATCCTTTCCCCATCCTCAGACCCATCGTGCAGGTTTCTGATGTGTTTTCTTACTTTTCCCATGTAGCCTACCCCCTCGGATTGTCTTTGTTTTTCTTGTCACGAACATGTGTTCGCTTATGAATTTATTATAGCACAAGATGCTCATTTTAAAAGAGAAATTTTTGATAGCGAATTTTATCGGAGTTGATGATCCTTAAGCTTGGTTGCTGAAATAGTTAGAACAAAAAAATCCAGTGCCGCTCATTTGAATTACCTCAAACAAGAAGCACCGGAATAAATGGTCAATATTTAAATTTCTTTTTTACTTCTCAAACCCAAAATCATCTGCCTTCAGCACTCTGCAGTTTTCAGAAACAGTCCGTACTGTAGAATCCTGAATCCCCCCAGGGGCATCCACCTGCACTTCCAGTCTAATTTCAACCTTTGCTCCATCGATTTCCTGGAGATGCTGGATGACTTCTTTCACATATGTATCCATGTCCCGGATTACACGTGTGTTATCCAGCTTGGCAGACAAGAAGAAATGTGTGTACTTCGGGCCTATTGGAGCCTGAGGCTGTCCACTGTCACCGCTCTGGGGTACAGTCGGTGTTTCTCCAGGGTGGCTATTTTCCCCGGGTTTACCAGGATAATCAGTCGGGCTTCCCTGCTCCGCCACGCCGCTCGGTCCTGCAGCACTTTTTTCTGCGTCAATCTGCTGTTTCGCCACATCGGCTTTGACCAGCAGATCGGATGGATTCACACTGAAAACAGGCTGATGCCACTTCAGGTCCATATACCGTTGTTTTTCTTCATCATATCCACCAGCCAGACCGAAGAAGTCAGCAGCCTCCACACCTTTCCGGATGGCCTCTTCCAAAACTCCATAATTGGCCACTCTGGGCAAATAGCAGTAAGTGCATAGATAGATCCACAGCTGTTTAACAGAAATATAGTCTATATTCTTCCAAAGGTACTGGTCTAACGCCAGCTTCAAAGGAGCCGGTGCCCATTTAGAAATCACTTGTTCTGCCTGTTCCATGGTCTTGGCAGCTTTTTCTACAATATTGTCACTACCGCCGCCCATATCCAAGGTATCCCACTGGATGGTATTGGGATCAAACTGGTCGATATAAGGAACCAACAGCCAACAGTACGTTTCTTTCAGTCTGGCCTCCACCGTGGCGTTACTGCGATCCAAACTGTTTTTGGTTTCCTTTATCTGATTTCCATCCAGGTTCATCTCATCCTTATCTTTATCCTCAAAGATAGATTTCCATGCCAGATATCGCTTGACTTCCTGTCCCAACGCTCCAATTTTATTTTGATCCGGAGCAACAAAAGCAAGGGTGTTTCGATATACTCTGGGAGCCGTCCCCCGATAATCTAGGAACCCTTTGGCTTTTTCCATGGCTTTACAATCCAGGGAACCATTTTTAAAAGTATCGGTGGGCCACAGAATAACCAGTCTTATCGATTGTTCATCAGGTACATCGTTGGAAGAACTGGGACAAATATGGATGCCAGAAAATGGAGCTTCCTTCCGGATCTTTTTCAGCCTTTCTCTGATTTCCATGTCCACATTGGCGGAAGAAATCTGACTGGCACGATCCTCAGCTACCTTTCTCAGCGTAGGTTTCGTATCATACCAATAGCGATCCCCATTCGGATTGTAATACAGATAAGACAAGGAGCCATGAAGGGTATTCAGTGCATCTTTAAACGTTGCAGTATTTTCCCCTGGTTGCACAGTTCCCAGCATAACCCGGGAAATTTCTACCCCACGGATTCCCTGTTGCCGAATGGCCGCTGTACTGGGAGCACTGCCCAGCATAATAGTCCGGGCAATTCTCCGGCAGGCAATCCTTTGTCCATAATAGCTGTTGGCCTGGTCCTTTTGGTAGGGAATAGAGTCTTTTCCATCCACTTCACTATCTACAATGCTGTTCCAGGTTTCCGGTAAATAGCGGAGCAGTTCATCCCGTACATTGGATGTATCCAACGGAATGGATCCTGGCATGATCATGGCACTGGCGTCACTGGCCATCCACAGGGCATGGATCACCGCTGCCATAAGGCGCAGAACACCTCTGGTTCGCTGGAAGTTTTCCAAAGTGGCCCAATCTTCATACAGTCGTTCAAACACTTCCGGATGAATGGGATAACAGGAAATCAGACGTTTCTTATAATCTACCTCTTTGGCTTCCAGAGGAAAGTCTTTTGCATTTTCCTGATACATTGCACTAAAAGCTTCGCAAACCCTTTCTCTGGCTTCTGGATCCTTGCATTTCAGGAAAAGGCGGCGCCTGACCACTTCAAAGCCTTCGTTGGCCGCCACCGGTTTCCAAATGGCTTCCATCCGTCCAAAGGTATGTTCAATGGTTTCCAGGACCTTTTGTCCCGCTGTCCCCCCGATTTCAATATCAGATTCAGGAATAGAAGCAACCACCAGGCTGTTCTCACTGGCTCTGGCTGCCTCCGTGATTTCCTGGATAAAGGTAATAAAATTGTCGTAGGTTCCTGCCGGCAGATTGTCTTTCCCATACAGTTTCTTTCCATAGGCAACCAGTTCATCCATTAGCACCAAACAGGGACCGCATTCGTTAAACAGATTCTTCAGCGCTTCCGAGCCTGGGGACGTTCCATTCCTGTCCGCCTCCCGGATGTATTTCCCGTAAAGTTCCGGCTTCCCTGCAGAAGTAACCAGTTGGAAGGCCATTTCCCCCCAAATAGTACTCACTCTATACCCAGGCAGAGTAGCAGGATTACTCCATTTGGCCGGATTCATGGCTGTGCCCACCAAAACAGCTACATTGGCTTTGGGCAGTTCTGTAATCCCGACTTCTTCCAAGATGGGTTTCACTACCGGGATGGTTTCAGCGGTAGTTTTCCCCCGCAGTAAATGGTACAATGCCAACATGCTATGAGTTTTACCGCCACCAAAAGCAGTTTTCAGTTGGATGACAGGTTCTCCGCCCCGTCCAGTTACCCGTTCCAGGGATTGGACCAAAAGCTTTTTCATCCCATCAGTCACATAGGTCCGATTGAAAAATTCCACTGGATCCCGGTATTCATAGGCGCCCTCTCCTTTGGCCACCTGAGAAAGATCCGCGGCAAACTCAGCAGCCTTATAGCGGCCTTCGGCCACATCCGGATGGGGTTCCATCACATCCCGCCAGCTGGGAAGATTCCCCTCTAAGTTGGTTCTCAACACGGCTGCAGTCTTTTCTTTCTTTTTGGCTCTCAATTCTTCTGAAGAGAGCGCATTTTCTTGCACTCCTTTTGTCCCAGCTTCCGATCCATACCGTACTTTCCGATACAGGGCACGGATTTCCTCCGTAGCCTCTGGATCTATGGATTCACACAAAAGAGCCATGGTATCCAGTGCCCGTTCTGCATAACTTTGGGACAAATCTCCCGCTCCTTGATGGGCCAGGGTATTCCGTACCCCCATAAGCTCTGAAGCCCAGTTTCTGTGGCTCAAAGACATTTTCTGGCTAAACACATACTTCCATCTACGCTGGATCAGCCGAAGGCAGTTGGCCATATCCAGTGAATCCTGCAATTCCAGAGGCTCTCCCGAAGTAGGTATATCCATCTGATGATTATCAGTATCTGTAAGGGCTTCCCGCACCTGTTCCCACCAATGGTCTTTATAGACACGCCGCAATTCCCCACATACAAAAGCAGAGAGCCAGGGCAAAAGGATATCCATTCCCTTTTGGACCAGCTCATAATTTTCCCGTTCAGCCATCATTTTCCTCCTCTTTCTGCCTATCAACAGCATGTGCCTGACAATAATCCCTGACTTCCTGCCCTATTAGATTCAGCGTATCCGAAAGAGACAAAAGTGTCCCATCCGCATTGAGTACCTTCTGGAACTCGCTAGCTATCTGCAGCCCCATCCCCAGGCCAATGATCTGTTTTTCATCTTCCTGCAGGTTTTCCTCGTAAGCCACATCCAACATGGTCGGGAGCCGATGTTTCAGTACATTAATGAACCACCTCCGGGTTCCTGTAACTCCATCAGATTTTCTCTTGCGGAAAATTACTGCAACCCGTATCAGCCCTCCTTTTTTCTGGGAAACGTTGGTTCTCACTGGCCACAATCCCGTAATACTGAAACCTGCATCTATAATTCCCTGCAAGAGAAAATCAAAAGCATTCTCCCTATCTGATTCTCTGTAGGCAAAGAAGACTACAGAAGGATATTCCTTAGACGCATGGGGATAGAAATGAGCAAAAATTGTACGGATCTGCTCTTTGTATTTTTCTGCAGCAGCTGCTGCATTCCCTGCAAAATGTTCTGGGATCGAGCAAATTTCTTCTTTCGGAGTACTTCGTTGTTGGAAAAGATTCGGGTAAATCGGCTCCAATCCCTTTTTCAGCCAACCATAGAAGTAGTCAGACAGTTCCCCATATCCCACATTGTCAAAATAGGGCAACTCCGTAAACAAGATGGAGCCTTCGGGAAACGATACATCCAAGGCATCTGCCTGAAAAACCTCAGCAGGACGCGAACCTGAAAGTCCAGAAATGGCATCCGTCATATTTTTCAGCACCGTATGGAAATTTCCTATAGGTCCGGAAATGAATGGGTTTCCTTCCCCAAAGACCCAGGCCATGGGCAGCGCCTGTCGGTTGAAGACCGAACGGATATTGCCATTTCTGTTGTCCCAGGTACAGAATGCGGAATGAAAGTCTGCCAGTTTACTGATGAGCAAGCTAAGATACACTCCAATAGCCTGGCTGTAAGCCAAAGCCCCCTTGCCTTTTTCTGCCAAAGGCACTCCATCATCTGCCATTTGTTTTTTTAAGGCGTCCAATTCTGCTTCTTTGCAGATAACTGGAAGCTGTTCACACAGAGTATCCAGAAAACACTTCTGCCGTAGTGTGAACAGCTGGGAAAATTGGGTAATACCGAACCGGGGCGGAGCGAACCAGCGGGCATTATTGGGAATCGTTCCCAATGCTTCTTCTTCCGTCCGGACATAGGCAGCTGCCTGTTTTTGTACAGCATCCGGAGCCAGAAATACCCTCCCTCTCTGTGTCTGGACTCCCACCGCCATCAGTTGGATACCCAGATGGCCATCTTTCCCCGCACGAATTACTTCCTCATCCTGGGCAGTGCTGCCACAATGGGGACAGATGAATCGGGCTCCTTTGCTGCCATGTTTATTGGTCCCTTTTCCATGAGGGCAAATTCCCTGATGAATCTGGAATGTCAGCTTTTTCCCTTCTGGCACCGGTTCTGCCCAGTATTCTTTTCCTTTCGTCCTGGTAAGGACAAAACTGGAAGCCAAAGGCATTTCACAGCCGCATGCCGGATTGGGGCATTCCATGGTCCGAACCCATATCCAGGCAAATACGGGCAGTGGCTGCTGTTCTCCCGGGAGATTGACCAGTGGATACTGGTTTTCCAAGAGTGTACGTACCCTTTCCCCCAGCTTTTTCCCATAATAGGCCACATCTGCTTCCAGGCCTTCTGTCCCTTCTGTCAACAGGGCACTGGCATCGGGATTCACTGGCTGTTGGTTTCCAAATTCTGCTGGAATTTCAGCTGCTGCTTTAGTCAGAGTAACAGCAACTGGGTTCAGATCACTGGCAATAACCGGCAGCCCCAATTTCTGGGCTGCCATTACCAATCCTCCAAACCCGGCGAAAGGATCACACACTACCAGACCATTGGAAGGGGCTGGAATTTGTACTTTTCCACCTTCGGCAAGCTGTCCCAATCTTTCAAGAACAGTATGCCATTGTGTTTCTTCCTGGGGCGTATCTTTCAGCGCAGCAGCCAGAAGAGCCGCAGAAGAGTCAATAGGACTCCGGTTCCACCAGGGATGGAGATTCCCCGGATGGCCTTTTTTCACCTTGTCCCCTATGGCTGATTGAGTAAGGATATGCACAGGGAGTCTGGTCTCTATGATTTTTTTCATGGGAACATCTGACTCCTTTGTTAATGGTTTGTAAGTTTAGAACAGATCTAACTGCTCCGGCTGCTGGGCTTTCAATTCTGCAGCCCGGCTTTGGATATCCGGCCAGGAAACCACCAGGGCATTGTAGGCAAAAGCTTCACTGGTCCAACCTTTCTGCTCGGCAACGGTGTACAGACGATAGGCCAGATCTTTGGCATGTTCTGCATTGCTGCCATAGAGGGCGGCCGCCTGTTTGGCGCATTGTTCAATGCCCCCAGTTTCCATAGCATAGGTCAACTGCTGTGTCAGCAGCCAAATATTGGTTTCATCCAAAAGAACCACCTGGGGCAGATCTTCCCGCTTAACCAAATGGACCTTACCGGCTTTAGCATACAGAACCCCATGATTTACCATATTGGGAATATGAGCTCCTTTGGCATTGGAAAGGATTTCCGCATCTCCAAAAGAAATATCTTCGTAGGCGTTCTGCAGATACAAATCCACACAGAAGCGACTTTCCGTATCCAGACTGCCTACCTGTTCATTGAAATAGGCATCTACCTGTTCATTGATCACCTGCAGCGCACTGCGCACAGTCATTTCGGTCCCATCGGCCTCTAAAACGCTGCTGTATCGGGAAAACACACCCATCCCTGGCCCAATGGCCGCCTGTGCCAAGTCCACCGGAGCAATGTTGCTTTCCTGAAGCTTCTTTAAGGCAGGGTGCAGCTCCCGCCGGAGCTGTGAAATTAATGTCCGACGGGTGGTTTGCGGCGCATCTTCCGGCCGTTTACGACAGACAAGGACGATGGAAGATGCCAGTGCGTTGGTGCCAAGCCCTATCGTTCTTGCAGAACGCTCTGTCCGCATTGGCCATGTCCCTGTAATGGAAAAACCTGCACGAACAATAGCAGACAACATGGTTTCCCAACCTGATGAAGATTTTCCATTCTCACTAGTATCACTTTGTTTATAGGCATAATAAATGGTAACCGGAATATTCTCTTGCGAATATTTATAAATCTGTCGGCAAGCAGAAAGCATTCCATTTTCAAAAAACACTTTTGCCTTTTCTTTACTTCCCTCATGGCGATAAGGTGTGGCTATCAGTTCTTCTCCTTTAGGGACCAGCATGGTACTGAACAGATTTGGATAGACATCCTTTAAGGATTGTCGCATCCAGACATAAAAATAATCCGATAGATCTGCATACCCAATATTGTCATAGTAAGGAGGATCCGTAGAAACCATAATTTCCCGTAATCCGCAATCCGTTTGAGCGTCAAATTGTTCAGCTTCCCCTAAGGTTGAAGCCGGAAGTTCTTCAACGCATTTAGTAATCCATTCCAACATATTATCAAAACAGCCTGATGAATTACTAAATGGATTCCCTTCTGCATAATCCCATACCATTGGAATAGCTTGTCTTCCAAAAGTATTACGTAACCCGTCTCTAGGAGGATTCCATGAACAAATCGTCGATTGATAATCAGTCAATTTATCCACCGCAAATGCCAAATACACTCCTACAGCTTCCCCATAGGCTTTGGCTCCTTTGCCACCGTCATCCAGGCCTTTTCCATCATTCTCCATGCCTGCCGCCAGAGCATCCTGCTCTGCTTTAGCCATAACATCTGAAATCAGGGAACTGAAGGTGGTGAGGGCGGTGAGCTGGCGATTGGTAAATAATTCTTTCCACATCGTGATTCCATAGCCTCGTCCACTTACTAAATCAGGTGTATTTGTATTCATTTGGTCTTCTGGAACCCACTCTGGTATAGCTGATAGTGCTATTTGACTTTGTGTTTCAAGGGGCGATATATATATACGACTCTTTTTCCCTTCAACTACTATCGCCATTAATTGGGTACCATTTCTATGAGCCGAAAATTCATCATGTATATATTTTTTCTCAGTAACAGAACCACATTTTACGCACCTAAATGAAGCCCCCTTGTTCAATTTAACTGATTGTTTTTCTTTTGGACATTTTCCATGACGAATATTATATTTAATTTCATTGTCTTGAATAATCGGTTCAACCCAAACTTCTTTCCCCTTTTTCTTGGACAAAACAAAAGAACTTGCTAACGGCATTTCACAGCCACAAGCCGGATTGGGACATTTTACAGTCCGTGCCCAGATCCAGGCAATCACAGTTGCTTCCCCGCCCCCTTCTTCTGGAGGCAGCTGGACCTTGGGATACAGATGTCCGATTTTTTCATAGGCTTTCTGTTTCATCCACTCCCCATAATAGCGGACATCTTCAGCCAAACCGTGAGCGCCTACCCAATCCGTATTTAGTAAAGAAGCCCGAGCGTCCGGGTTCACCGGTGCCTTTCCGGCAAAACGGGGCGGTATCTCGATCATGGCCTTGTTAATCATAACTGCCACCGGGTTTAAGTCATGAGCAATGGCTTTCAGTCCCAGGCGCTGGGCTTCCAGAGGGATGGCTCCCCCGCCTGCAAAAGGATCCAGCAGGGTAGGGAATTTTCCTTGGTTGTATTTCAGAATTTCCTTTTTAGCTGCCTCCAACACATCCTGGTTATTGGAATTTTCCCAGATCACCAGATCTTCCAAAATGGCAAAAAGCCGTTCCCGCTCTTTGTGCTGTTCTTCTTCCGTAGGAAACAGCTCAGGATGGGACGAAGGATCATCCACCAGGCTGGCCCAGATAACAGCCCGAGCTGCTGCCAAAGGCCGCCGGGCCCACCACAGATGCAGTGTAGAAGGATGCCCGTGACGGATGGATTTTTCCCGAGCACAGGCTTCATTGATTTTATCCAGTGGCAGTGCCACCTCAATTAACTTTTTGATTGCCATCGTTCGACTCACTCCTGAAGCAGGATATCTGATTGACGGATCAGATCCTGGATATCGTAATTAATGCTGGTGGCCGTGAAGTCCGGGGGATTCTGGAAAGGCCGCTGCAGATAGATGATATGAGTTTTCTCCCCATCCACTTCCACAATGGCCAAAATGAACTGTTCCGGCCGGTTCAGCGCCGTCAAAATTTCATTTTTACTGACAGTAACAGTAGAAGCCCCTTTTTGCCGTCCTTTTACTTCTATGAATCGGAGGGCATTGTTATGGGCTGTGTCCTGTTTGGATTCCGGTATATGGGATTCCACATCATAGCCGCATTTTTCAGCACTTACATCCCTGGGAAAATACCCCAGTTTCGTTTCCATATCCATCACGGCCTTCATGGCAGCATATTCCATACTCTTCCTGTCTCCCTGCCCAAACGGTACGGGTTTCTCTTTATGAGTAACAGAATAAGCCAGCCCTTTGGGAACTACGAGGGCTCCCCCTGTAATCATGGGCGACAAAGGAGAAATATTCTTTTCTTTGGCGATTTCCGCCAGCCGTTCATTTTTCCGGCGTGCCAGTTCATCGGCTCTCTGTCTGGCCTTTTGAGAGTTCAGTTTGGCGTTGATTTTGCCGGCAGCCTCTTTTTGTTCCAATTCCACAGCTCGGGCATCCCAATATTGGATTTCCCGTGTCAGCCTGTGTGTAACGGCTTTGGCTGTCTTATCCAAAGAGGCTGTTTTTTGCTTTTTCACTTCCGCCAAATGGGCGGGAATTAACTGCTGGACCGCGTAATTTCTTGCTTTTTCTTCCACTCCGCTGCTCAGCCACTTTTGCTGCGGAAGCCAGGATACAACAGCCGCTCTTTCTTCTTCGCTGGCTTCCCGGTAATCCAAATAGGGAGCATAGCCAGCGTTTTTCGCAGTTCCGTCTTCCTGCAGTTCCACAAAATGCATGTGTTTGGAAATGATTCGGTGTTTTTGACTGGGCAGCATCACCCCATCCTGGATGGCATCTTCAATATAGACCAGGAGACGGGCTTTCGTTCCATAATCCTCCTCATCCACAAAAATGGCTCCTTCTTTCAAGGTTTCTCTATTCCGTTCCAGGATCAGATCGATCACGGCTTCCAAAAGAGGATGTCCCGGGCACAAAAGATCTGCATCCGGCTTTCCTTGGATGGTGCAGAAGGATTTATCAAAACAAACCCGTTCATAACTTCTCAGCACATGGTCACCGAACCCGATAACCCGATCCCGCTGCCGGAGGGCTGCCGGGACAAAGGGAATCTCGTACCGTCCCTTTTCCCGTTTCTGTACCCGTCCTCCTACACTTTTAAAGGCTTCCAAAAAGAATGCTTCAATAAAATGAGGCTGCAGTTTATGGGCCTCCATCCGTTCCATATCTTCTTTAATCCGATTCACAGTGTGGACGTCCATCACGTCATCGGTCAGAGCCTGCTCCTGGATCAGTTTCCGGAATACTTCCGGATCCATAGATGCATCCACCACCTGATTCAGCCGATTTCGTACTTTGGGATCATTGCCATAGCGGATGGCTTCGATAAGCAAATCTTTCAGGGACTTGTTATCAAAGGTCATTTTCCCCAATATATCAAACACCTTGCCGCCCAGGGCTTTCCGTTCCTCTTCCAATTTGGTGAAAAGCCTCTGAAACACGTACCCTTCCCGGGTTTCCGCAGCCACCAGGTTCCAAAGGTGGCAGACTTCCAACTGACCGATCCGATGGATCCGACCAAAACGCTGTTCCAAGCGGTTGGGGTTCCAGGGCAGGTCATAATTGATCATGAGATGGGCACGCTGCAAGTTAATTCCTTCGCCGGCAGCATCGGTGGCAATCAGGATCCGCACTTTCACATCCTGCTTGAACTGTTCCTCCACTTTATGCCGTTCATCTCTGCGCATACCGCCCTGGATAGTCACCACAACCTCCTGGTCTCCCAGAAGGGAACGGATTTTTCCTGCCAAATAATGGAGGGTATCCTTGTGCTCCGTAAAAATAATCAGTTTTTCTCTCTGGCCATCTTTGCCAAACATAAAGACATCATCCTGGAGCAGCTTGGACAATTCATCCCATTTCCGGTCCACTCCACTGACCCGTACCCGGTCAGCCAATTGTTCCAGATGTTTCAGAGTATCGATTTCTGCTTCCAGCTCTGCAATGGTAGCAGCGGCAGAGGCCTGGTCCACTACATGCTCTTCAAGCTGTTCCTGTTCCTCTGACGACAGATCATCATCATCCATTTCATCCCAATCCAGGGTTTGGCAATCTTCCGTCCGTTTTCCCTGGCGTTCTTCTGCCAAACGCCGTTCCAGGCGTTCTCTTCTCCTGTGGAGCGATTGGTAAATGGCTTCTGGTGAAGAAGCCAGCCGCCGCTGCAGGATGGTCAATGCAAAGCCCACAGTATTTTTCCGTTCTTTATTCAGTTTATCTGCCCGATTGAATTCTTCCTGTACGTATTCCGTCACTTCCTGGTACAGCTGAGCCTCCAATGGGGAAAGAGAATAATTGACCGTATAGGCTCTACGTTCCGGGAACAAAGGAGTACCATCGAACTTCAACAGTTCTTCTTTGACCAGGCGGCGCATTACATCATTTACATCCACAGTCCGCTTTCCGTTTCCATGATTGACTCCGAACCGGTCCGGATCCACCAGAGAAAGGAATAACTCAAAATCTGCTTCTTTTCCGTTATGGGGCGTGGCCGTCAGCAATAGGAAATTCCGGGTGATGGTAGAAAGCAGCCTGCCCAGTTGGAATCGTTTCGTGTACTTTACTTCCCCTCCCCAAAGGGTAGCAGACATTTTATGGGCTTCATCCACTACAATCAAATCCCAGTCAGAGACTCGAAGTTTAGCCTGCAGTTCTTCATTTCGGGCCAATTTGTCCATTCTTGCAAGGCAAAGATTGGTCTCTGTAAAAATATTTCCGGTAACAGCAGATTCCATGCGCTCGTTGGTCAAGATCTCAAAACGCAGGTGAAATTTGGAATACAATTCATCCTGCCATTGCTCCACCAAGTTCCCAGGAGTAACAATCAGGCAGCGTTGCAAATCGCCTCTGGCCATCATTTCTTTGATGTAGAGACCTGTCATGATGGTTTTACCAGCTCCTGGATCATCCGCCAGGATATAACGGAGTGGAATCCGGGGGAGCATTTCCTGATACACTGCAGAAATCTGATGAGGCAGTGGTTCCACGGAAGACGTATGGATCGCCAAATAGGGATCAAACAAATGAGCAAGACTAATACGATAGGCTTCGGATGCCAGTTTCATGCGACTGGGATCGCCCTTGAAACTCCAGGGCAGATGCTGTGTTTCCAGTTCCAGTTCCGGTTCTCTGTCCCGATAAAGAATCTGGCTGCCCAGGTTCTCATTCGAATCCTTGTAGACCACTTCTACCGCATTGCTGCCGCACCAATTGGCCGCAATAAGGGTAACCGCTTCATTTCCCACTATTCCCTTGACTTTTGTACCGACCACAAGGTCTTCCAGTGTACTCATCCCGTCGTCTCACTTCTTTTCTATATTTATGCTCTTTTAATAGATTTTTTGCATAAGAATAAACCAGCACTGCAGAGACCGCTGGCAAAGCAAAATACATATTATAATATTTTACCAAATTTAACGTAAAATTTCACTAAAGAAATCAGGTTTTCAGTAAAATTTTCTGAATCCAGCCCATCTCAGCTTACCATAGCAAAAAAAGGTTCTTTGTCAAATGTTGGGGTAAGCTCCAATTCATCTACCACACACGGACGTGAGCGATTTTTGCTCACGTCTGTTTTTATTTTAATTTCACCATCGAAAGTAGTAAAATCCGAGAACGGAATCGTTCAAAGTTGCGAAAACCAAATGCTACTCTCTTTAACACCTTAATCTTATTGTTCATTCCTTCCGTAAAACCATTCGAATACGCTTGACTCAATCCTTCCAAAATCTCTGTCTTCCAATCAGTGAACGTCTTTATAACACTCTTGAATTCTTCAACCCCACTTTCTTCGACTAATGATAACCAACGAGATAAGAATGAAGCAACAGCAGACCGTTCTTTCATAGAAAACACCTTAAAGAATGCCTCTTTTAAGGCATAGGCTCTCTGTAATTCTGAAGACTGCTTCAAGATTTCCCGAAGGCTGGCCAGTTCTTCTTCTGTCAGACGATCACCTCTCTTGTTCAAGATATGTTTGTTTCTCTTGAAATAAATTCTTTTTTCGTCGAATAACTTTTGTACATTTTTCCTAACCCGTTCAAGCGCCCAAATGACCAGTCTCTGTATGTGGAATCGGTCACCAATAATTGTTGCACCAGGAAACATCGTTCTGATGACCTTGCGGAAAAGTGACGAAAGGTCCATTACGACAAATTTTACTTTCAATCGCTCTGCTCTTGAAAATTGGCTAAAATAACGAATTAATTCCAGCGCTGTCCTCTTTGGCAAAATATCGAGAGTTTCATGACGCTGAGGGTCATTCACAGCGACCTGGTATCTTTGCCCATGAGCGTTCCCACGAAATTCGTCTAAAGAAAGAACTTCAGGCAGATGGAGAGGCCGTTTAAAAGTAAGTCCATCAAAATACCGGATTACGGTGGAAACAGAGACACCATGGCTTCTGGCAATGGCTTTAAAGCTCGCCAGTTCAGAACAGGCTTGGATGATGCTGTTCTTTACATCGTTAGAACGCCGCTGGTAATGCTCGACGCCAGGAATTTTTTCATAAAATGTCTTATGGCAGCAAGGGCAAAAAAATCTTCTTTTATGAACAATAGCAGAAACAGGATGGGTGTTCCAGTGCCCTAAGAGGACTTTTTGGTCCCGATAGTCTTTAATATGGAGAATTTTATGATGACAGTAGGGGCAACGAGAAGCTGTAGAAGTGAATTCCACGTAAAGGAGGAGGCTGGATCCCAATTTTTCAAATTCTTTTATGGAACCCTCTTCCCAATGGAAGCTTTTTTCGATAAAATGAAAGAAAGACATATCTATTCTCCTTTCAGTTCTTCGTGGTGGTTGAGGTGAAATGTAGCTTAGATATGTCTTTATTTTATCGTAAGACAAGGGGTCTTGTGAACAGGAGTGTCCACAAGACCCCAACATTTATTATAGAACCAAAATTTTTCTCTTTGCATCGTTCTTTTTCCTATCCGTTATTCAATGGTTCGTTGAGCTTATTTATTTTTGTTTTCTTTGACTGTGCGAACACGCTGAATCGTCGGATTGCCTGCTTTGTCTTTTGCTATCGTATCGACAGTGAAGTATTCTAATTCATGCGAGAATTCGCTGAGGATCTTGTCGGACAAGACAGCGCCTTTTGTCATGGCACGATACAAGATAGCTGCAAATTCATACCGCGTCATCGGGCGGTCTCCGGCAAAGTTGCCATCCGGATAGCCTTCGATCATGCCGTTGCCGGCCAGCTGTGCTACGTATTCGTAAGCCCAGTGATTCTGCGGTACATCCGGGAAGAGCTGCAGTTTGGATGTATCTATCTTCTTACCTGCATTGGCATCGAGCATGGCTGACTTCATAGCTTCCAATTCACCGCGCAGTTCTTTAATTTCCTTCGCCATCGCTACACGAGAAGTCGATACATGACTGCTTCCGGAACCTAGTTTGAAGCTTACGCCGGCATTAACCATGTTTTCGCCATTACCAAAGGTACCGCCTACAGAGAACATCGTGTCTTCATTCGGACGATAGTATGCCCCAACAGCAGCTGCATTAGCGCCGCGGTAGTTGCCATAGCCTGCCGCAAAGTCCCACTTCGCATCCGGATCAAAATCCAATGGATGTAATGCTGCCAAAGCCGCAGCACCGGCACCGACTTTGTTGACACGGTTATCGAGGTCAGAAATACGACCATTCATATGGTAAATAGATTCCGTGTTGGCCGTTACCTGGTTATCCAAAGCCGACAAGTTTTCACCAGCCGTGTTAGACTTTTTGACGAAGTTGCCGTCTTTTGCAACTCTCGTTTCGTTATAGAGCTGACCGCCATTAACGGCCTCGGTAGAGCCTTTTTCCACTTTGCCGTTTGCTACATTGGTAATCGTCTGATTATTCGCATTGAGGCCATCTTTGCTGACATACGTCTTATCGCTGATAGACAAACCAGCATTCGTAACCTTGGTATCTCCTGCCGTCAAGCCGTCTTTCGTAAGAGAAATATCTTTTCCTACTGTGACGCCATCCTTATTCATCACTGTATTGCCAGTAGTAACACTATCCAGTTTCAAATCATTCTTCAGGCTGACTTTGTAATCAATACCGCCTGCGTCATTTGTTCCTGTTGAATCAATACTCAAATTGCTATCTGTTGTAGAAACACTGCTATGTTTACCTGCTGTCTGTTCTACTTTTGTGACACGATCTCCCAACTTCGTTACATCACCCTTAATAGTTGTGATATCGCCCTTAATATTCGTGATGTCACCTTCTACTTTAGATACGCGATCGTTGGTCGCTTTGAGTTGACTACCGTTCACTGCATCCGTAGAAGTATCAGAAATTTCTCCAGCAGCTACACCGCTAACTTTTCCGTTTCCATCAATAGTTACTTTATTATTGACAGTAACGGTGCCTTCTTTATCCAACTTCACAGAAGATTTATCATTGGAAATAGTATCTCCAGTGATATCTACATCGGCTAATTTAGCGCCTTTATCGGCATAGACTCTATCTTTTGTGGTAATAGATCCTGTCGTTTCGATGGTGCCATTTGTACCGCTGATGCTAACATTCTTGCCAGGGATATCGCCGAGAAGAAGATCCTTATTCAGGCCTACTTTATATGTCTTTTGACCATCCTGATCGGTTTCTTCTACAGTAATGTTACTGCCCTTGACTACTTTCGTATGTTTACCGGCTTCCTGCTGTACCGCATGGAGCTGGCTGCCATTGATGGCATCGGTAGAGTCGGCAGCAATTCGACCTGCCGCTACACCGCTAATTTTGCCGCTCTGATCAATGGTAACCTTGTTGATTGTTACAGTGCCACCATTTCCCATGCGGATAGAAGATGAACCATTGGTCATAGATTCAATACCGGTCAAATCCTTATTCAGATTGACTTTATAATCGGTATGTCCATCTTCCGCTACTGTAGAGGTAACAGTGGTATTGGTCCCATCAGAAACAGTTGTCTTGGATGCTGCCGTCTGCTTCTTCAACTGGCTCATATTGACTGCATCCATATCAGCTTCGCCGTCTGCAACATCATGAATTTGCTGTCCGCCAACACTGACTCTCTTTGTACTAAATGCTAAGACACTGGTTCCACTACCAACAGTCAATCCGTCAGTATTGATGGTCGTATCTCCAAATTTCGCACTATTCAAGCCTGTCAAGTCTTTCTTCAAGGTCATCGTGACTTTAGTACCATCATTTGCAACGCTAATATTATCATCGCCAGAAAAGTCTACCGTATCTCCCGGTTTGACCTGCGTAGCTTTTTCATTACCGTTAGTTGACAAGTTCCAGCCCTTATTAGCGACCGATTCTACATCTTTTAACTGGCTGCCATTGATGGCATCGGTAGAGTCGGCAGCAATTCGACCTGCCGCTACACCGCTAATTTTGCCGCTCTGATCAATGGTAACCTTGTTGATTGTTACAGTGCCACCATTTCCCATGCGGATAGAAGATGAACCATTGGTCATAGATTCAATACCGGTCAAATCCTTATTCAGATTGACTTTATAATCGGTATGTCCATCTTCCGCTACTGTAGAGGTAACAGTGGTATTGGTCCCATCAGAAACAGTTGTCTTGGATGCTGCCGTCTGCTTCTTCAACTGGCTCATATTGACTGCATCCATATCAGCTTCGCCGTCTGCAACATCATGAATTTGCTGTCCGCCAACACTGACTCTCTTTGTACTAAATGCTAAGACACTGGTTCCACTACCAACAGTCAATCCGTCAGTATTGATGGTCGTATCTCCAAATTTCGCACTATTCAAGCCTGTCAAGTCTTTCTTCAAGGTCATCGTGACTTTAGTACCATCATTTGCAACGCTAATATTATCATCGCCAGAAAAGTCTACCGTATCTCCCGGTTTGACCTGCGTAGCTTTTTTATTACCGTTAGTTGACAAGTTCCAGCCCTTATTAGCGACCGATTCTACACCTTTTAACTGGCTGCCATTGATGGCATCGGTAGAGTCGGCAGCAATTCGACCTGCCGCTACACCGCTAATTTTGCCGCTCTGATCAATGGTAACCTTGTTGATTGTTACAGTGCCACCATTTCCCATGCGGATAGAAGATGAACCATTGGTCATAGATTCAATACCGGTCAAATCCTTATTCAGATTGACTTTATAATCGGTATGTCCATCTTCCGCTACTGTAGAGGTAACAGTGGTATTGGTCCCATCAGAAACAGTTGTCTTGGATGCTGCCGTCTGCTTCTTCAACTGGCTCATATTGACTGCATCCATATCAGCTTCGCCGTCTGCAACATCATGAATTTGCTGTCCGCCAACACTGACTCTCTTTGTACTAAATGCTAAGACACTGGTTCCACTACCAACAGTCAATCCGTCAGTATTGATGGTCGTATCTCCAAATTTCGCACTATTCAAGCCTGTCAAGTCTTTCTTCAAGGTCATCGTGACTTTAGTACCATCATTTGCAACGCTAATATTATCATCGCCAGAAAAGTCTACCGTATCTCCCGGTTTGACCTGCGTAGCTTTTTTATTACCGTTAGTTGACAAGTTCCAGCCCTTATTAGCGACCGATTCTACACCTTTTAACTGGCTGCCATTGATGGCATCGGTAGAGTCGGCAGCAATTCGACCTGCCGCTACACCGCTAATTTTGCCGCTCTGATCAATGGTAACCTTGTTGATTGTTACAGTGCCACCATTTCCCATGCGGATAGAAGATGAACCATTGGTCATAGATTCAATACCGGTCAAATCCTTATTCAGATTGACTTTATAATCGGTATGTCCATCTTCCGCTACTGTAGAGGTAACAGTGGTATTGGTCCCATCAGAAACAGTTGTCTTGGATGCTGCCGTCTGCTTCTTCAACTGGCTCATATTGACTGCATCCATATCAGCTTCGCCGTCTGCAACATCATGAATTTGCTGTCCGCCAACACTGACTCTCTTTGTACTAAATGCTAAGACACTGGTTCCACTACCAACAGTCAATCCGTCAGTATTGATGGTCGTATCTCCAAATTTCGCACTATTCAAGCCTGTCAAGTCTTTCTTCAAGGTCATCGTGACTTTAGTACCATCATTTGCAACGCTAATATTATCATCGCCAGAAAAGTCTACCGTATCTCCCGGTTTGACCTGCGTAGCTTTTTTATTACCGTTAGTTGACAAGTTCCAGCCCTTATTAGCGACCGATTCTACACCTTTTAACTGGCTGCCATTGATGGCATCGGTAGAGTCGGCAGCAATTCGACCTGCCGCTACACCGCTAATTTTGCCGCTCTGATCAATGGTAACCTTGTTGATTGTTACAGTGCCACCATTTCCCATGCGGATAGAAGATGAACCATTGGTCATAGATTCAATACCGGTCAAATCCTTATTCAGATTGACTTTATAATCGGTATGTCCATCTTCCGCTACTGTAGAGGTAACAGTGGTATTGGTCCCATCAGAAACAGTTGTCTTGGATGCTGCCGTCTGCTTCTTCAACTGGCTCATATTGACTGCATCCATATCAGCTTCGCCGTCTGCAACATCATGAATTTGCTGTCCGCCAACACTGACTCTCTTTGTACTAAATGCTAAGACACTGGTTCCACTACCAACAGTCAATCCGTCAGTATTGATGGTCGTATCTCCAAATTTCGCACTATTCAAGCCTGTCAAGTCTTTCTTCAAGGTCATCGTGACTTTAGTACCATCATTTGCAACGCTAATATTATCATCGCCAGAAAAGTCTACCGTATCTCCCGGTTTGACCTGCGTAGCTTTTTTATTACCGTTAGTTGACAAGTTCCAGCCCTTATTAGCGACCGATTCTACACCTTTTAACTGGCTGCCATTGATGGCATCGGTAGAGTCGGCAGCAATTCGACCTGCCGCTACACCGCTAATTTTGCCGCTCTGATCAATGGTAACCTTGTTGATTGTTACAGTGCCACCATTTCCCATGCGGATAGAAGATGAACCATTGGTCATAGATTCAATACCGGTCAAATCCTTATTCAGATTGACTTTATAATCGGTATGTCCATCTTCCGCTGCCGTAGAGGTAACAGTGGTATTGGTCCCATCAGAAACAGTTGTCTTGGATGCTGCCGTCTGTTTATTCAACTGTCTCATATTGACTGCATCCATATCAGCTTCGCCGTCTGCAACATCATGAATTTGCTGTCCGCCAACACTGACTCTCTTTGTACTAAATGCTAAGACACTGGTTCCACTACCAACAGTCAATCCGTCAGTATTGATGGTCGTATCTCCAAATTTCGCACTATTCAAGCCTGTCAAGTCTTTCTTCAAGGTCATCGTGACTTTAGTACCATCATTTGCAACGCTAATATTATCATCGCCAGAAAAGTCTACCGTATCTCCCGGTTTGACCTGCGTAGCTTTTTCATTACCGTTAGTTGACAAGTTCCAGCCCTTATTAGCGACCGATTCTACATCTTTTAACTGGCTGCCATTGATGGCATCGGTAGAGTCGGCAGCAATTCGACCTGCCGCTACACCGCTAATTTTGCCGCTCTGATCAATGGTAACCTTGTTGATTGTTACAGTGCCACCATTTCCCATGCGGATAGAAGATGAACCATTGGTCATAGATTCAATACCGGTCAAATCCTTATTCAGATTGACTTTATAATCGGTATGTCCATCTTTATCAATCGTTACATTATCTCCGGCACTGTATGTAGTATCTTTTATATCATAAGGTGTTCCATTAATAGTTAATCCTGTGGCTTTTCCGTTAGCATCTGTCTCTGCCGTAACAACAGAGCCTGTCTGAAATGTTTGAGATTTGTCTCCAACTTTAACAGTTACTGATGTATCTTGACCATTCGTACCATCGTTTCCAGTTAAAGCAATCTTATCTGTAACGGGACTCCCATCATTACGTATCAAGGAAATGCTTCCATTCTCCATGGTTACATTTTTAATGTCCTGAGCATAAAGCACGTTATCATTCTCAACTAATCTATCGACAACTTTATTAATGTCCCCAATGGTCAATGTTGTATTATACGTCAACTCACCACATTTATCTGTATGTCCATTACCCGGATAATTAGGATTAACATGTTTTAAATTAGGATCATTTAACTGCGTGGTGTTATCTGTTGTATTGTCATATAAAATAGTTTCTTTGTTGTATAGATTTTTTTCACCTCTATCACTTACCGCTACATCAGCAGCATATATAACGCCTGTCCCGATAGTTAGCATAGTTGCTGCCATAACAGCCGCTACAGATGCAGCTTTTATACGGCTTGAACCCGTTTGATGATTTTTAGCAAATTCCGAAGCTACAACATAGCAATTTCTTGCTTTATTCCACACGACTTTGTATATTTTATTCATATAGATAATCTCCTTTCAGTAGGTATACGTTTCTCACACTATTTTCGGTTATACGAAAAAAAGAACGACGCCGGTCTTTAGGTTCTGTCACGATGACGACTTTACCGCATTCCCGGCAGGTAAATTCTCGATGCATTACTACCGAAGATACTTTTTTGGAATATTTCCAATATAATTTTTCACAATGCTGTGAACAGAATTTAGTACGGCAGTCTCTGCCATCTGTTACCCGCACGTGTTTACCACACCGCAGACACGTAAATTCCCGTATAACGGAAGCATAAAGAGGCCCTTCGACACGATTGTCATTGATTCCATGGTGATCGGCATACCTCCTGCAGGTATATCCGCAGTATCGCTGGATAATACGGGTCGGGGGTAAATTCTTTGCCGCAAACAGCACATTTCATACGAACATGGTCATGCTCCTGTCATTCCATACTGAATGGCAGACAGGTGGTAACCAATAATTGGAAATAACAAACGAATGCAAACATGCCAAAAAGGACAGTATATGCCTACACTGTCCTTCTTTATATCTATATGAAACAAGACGCACCCATTCCTGGGCCTGTTTTTTTATATATGTGCCTTTACTATCTTGTAAATCCCCCCCTGTATATTGTTTAGCCGTCACCTCTCTGCCGATATGCATGATGGCCGTAAAACTAGTTGTAAAGTAAGAAATCATCAGTTGGACAGGATACATGATTTTCACCCCCCCCTCTTACATTTTATGATAATTTTATTATAATAAACTATAGCATAATATGGAAGGAACGGCAAGATATCCGGAATCATAACCACCAGTAAAACTGGTGGTTTGCTCAGGCCCTATAAGGGCCTAACTCCTGTGGTAGCACTCTAAAGAGTGCACCGAATAAAAGTCTGGCAATCACACTTTTATTACAGGCTGCCCCCTACTCGGGGGCTTTTTTTGGCCTACTTTTTCCTGCTACCCGTAAACGGGTCTACGTATTCCTTGAAATCTAATGTATCCATTTCAATATCTTCTTGTAATTGATTGCGAATATACTCCTTAATAGCTCCTTCATATTTTCCCACTGTATCCACATAATAACCTCGGCGCCAAAAATGTCGATTCCCATATTTATATTTCAGGTTTGCATGGCGGTCAAAAATCATCAGGCTACTTTTACTCTTTAAATATCCCATGAATTGAGATACGCTGACATGAACCTCTCTTCTGAATAATATAGTGGTTGCCAGACCATCTACATTGTATCATGAGAGGTTCTTTTTTTACTTTAAGAAATTTTACTTACCCCCAGTTGAACTGGGGGTTTAATCATGCCTATTCGGCGCCAATAAAGCAAACTATATACATACTTTAGTATATATATAGTTTTCAGTATAAATAGGGCAACCAAAGTAAGTGTGGCATCAATCACAAAACCAAGTATAGGTGTGATGGCCCAGATGACCTTTTAAAATATACATGGCGCCCCACCGCCAGATAGAGTTTTTCTTGGACCACTTGATAAATAGAAAAAGCCTCGTGCATATCCTTGGATATACGCGAGGCTTTTTACTATCTATTGTGTATTTTATTTTTATCAGATACTACATATAGTATGTCAGTAGTAAAATAGTAGTACGTTTTCTTCTTTCATCCTCTGCAAAGCCCGATTTCATGCGGTTTGTCAAAAAATCAGAAAGTATTACCGTGGCAGATAAAAAGGATTTTGGTCATTGAATGAAGAGGCCTCCCCCCTGCTGTTTTTTCCTCATTATCATTATTGTAGCAGAAAACACAGGCATTATCATCTGAAGAACGTAAAAAAGGCCTGCAGCGTACGCTGCAGGCCTGCGAATCCGCGTTTCCCGATCCGTTCTTATTTGTGCAGGTTTTTGGTGAAGAAGTCATTCAACTTATCGAACGGAATCAGTTCGGTCTTGTCGTAGAGATCCACGTGCCCGGCACCTTTTACGTAGTAGAGTTCCTTCGGCTCTTTGGCACGACGGTAGGCGTCTTCACTGAATTCCCTGGAATGGGCCTGGTCGCCGGTGATGAAGAGCATGGGCCGCGGGGAAATGGTCTCAATGTCTTCGAACGGATAGAAATTCATGAACTTGACGTTGCTCGTGTAGGTCGGATGCGTCGTCGTATTCATGTCCTGTCCCTTGCCATGGGCCGCACCACGGGTGGTGCGATAGAAATCATAGAACTCCTGCTGAATGGCATCGGCGCCGCGCAGGGTATGCGTGGTACCACCCATGAGTTTCCGCGGGGCCCCCAGGAATTCTTCGTACCGCCGCTGGGCCGCATCGGCGATGTAAGCTTCCCGCTGGGCAAGCGTCTGGGAATGACGCAGGCCATTGCGGTTGGCAGCCCCCATATTATACATGGATACCGTCGCGACGGCCTTGATGCGCGGATCGATTTTCGCCGCACTGATCAGGAAGGAACCACTCCCGCAAATGCCGATGCCGCCGATGTTGTCCCGGTCGACAAAGTCCCTCGTGCCAAGGTAATCGACAGCCGCCATCCAGGCTTCCGAATACAAGTCAGGCAGGACGCTGTTCCGCGGTTCTCCCGCACTGGATCCCCAGAACGGCGTATCGATAGCCAGGGTGACGAAACCGCGCTCTGCCATCTTCTGCGCGTAGAGAGTGCCGCTCTGTTCTTTGACGGCTCCCATAGGATGTCCGACAATAATGGCCGGCAGTTTCTGTCCCGTCTTGTAGGTTTTCGGGATGTACAGCATTCCCGCAACATCCATATTGAACTGGTTCTTGAACGTTACCGGTCTGGCAGTTACCTGCTGGCTCTGATAGAAATTATCCGCACCATGGTCGGCATGCTGCGGAGCCGGCGTTACTTTCGGCAGCGGGGCAAACCAATCCTGCTCCGTCTGCGCAGCCTGCGCCGCGCCGCCCATACCGGCTGCCGTCAGAAGCATGGCAACACCACACCCGTACATCAGTTTTTTAAACAACTTGCCTTTTTTCATACGAATCCCTCCTGTTAGCAACTGCGTTCATTTATCTGCTTTTCCGGACAGGACATCCTGGCCTTCCAAAAACGTAACGATTTCCCCCATGGCCTCCTGATAACTGCTCCGTTCCGGGAACATATGATCTGTGCCGTGGATGACATGGAGCTTTCCCTTCGGATACACGGTGGCAGCCCGCTTTGAATATTCCAGGGGAACCGCCTGGTCTTTGTCTCCATGGAGCAGGAGGACCGGTTTGTCGAATTTCCCCATGTCCCGGTAGATGTCGAAGTTCCACATATCGGAAACGTACCGCTTGCCTACGGTAATCCAGCCGCGGTAATTGACGATATCCTCCACCTCATCCAGCGAGGCATAGGTCTTATGCAAATCGTCCGTAATGACAAATGCCGGATACAACAGAATCATGGCCTGCAGGTCGTTGACATGGCGGCTTGCCACGATGGAGGCTACAGCGCCGCCCTGGCTGGCACCGAGCAGAACCACATGATTCTTGTCGACAAAATTCCACGTTTCGGCGGTCCGGAGCACGGACTCCAGGTCGGATACTTCCGTCATCACAGACATCTCCGTGGTCTTCCCTTCGCTACGGCTTTTCACCCCGCCGCCGCGGTAGTCGAAAATGTAAACGGCTGCGCCACGGGAAGCCAGTTCCCTGGCATAATCCACGCCCGTCTCATGGCTGCAGGCAAGCTCGTGGGAAAAGAGGACCAGGGGAACCTTCCCACTCCGTTGCGGGCGATACAGTTCGCCGTAGATGTACTTGCCCGCGTTCAGGACCGGCTGTTCCGTCACCGTATAGCCGTACCGCTGCGCCAGCACTGTTCCTGCGGTCTGCAGAACCGTTTCCGAAACCGCAGGTACCCTGTCCGCTGCATACGCGGACGGTGTACTCAGCGGGGCCGTCATCATCACAGCCGCTGCCAACACTGCCATTACCGTTCGCAAAAATTTATTCTTGCCCATTTTTGCATTCCTCCCTGCCTGTTCGGCTTGATTAATCCTCATGTGTGTATTATAATTCACGTGGGTAGTGTTTACAATGACCAGTTTTCCTGCCGCTGGGGAATACACCACACTGCCGTCCACTTTGTTGCGAAACAGGAGGTTACGATGGCTGAAACAGAAGATCTTCGTGTGAGAAAGACAAAAAAAAGAATCCGCAGTACCTTTGAAGAAATGATCTGCGAGATGGATTACAAAGACATTACAGTACAACAGCTTGCAAAGCGTGCTGAAATCAACCGGAAAACTTTTTACCTGCATTATGGTGCTCTCGATGACCTGCTGGCAGAACTGCAGGAAGAAATTTTGCAGGACATGCTCGACAAGCCGATCCCCATCAAAACAACGGAAGATTTGAAATATTACATCCACAAGTTCTTCTCCCTGACGGTTTCCATGCCGCGGCTGCACGAACGACTGCTGTGCAATGGCGGCTATGGAGAGGTTACGGCGCAAATCAACCGCCGCTCCATTACCTATTACCAGCAGCACTACGGCGGACTGTTTCTTCCCGATAAGGCGGAGGAAAATCTGATTTGGGCCTTCTGGACCAATACATCCCTCCTGCTGTTCCGGCAATGGGTTGCCGACGGCAAAAAAGTTCCCATCGACAGGGTGGAAGACATCGCCACGCATCTTCTCTGTGACGGATTGTCCTTTTACCTGCCCCCATCGCAAGGGCATAACAAGCAAAAGAAATAAACTCCTGCTCCCCTTCTCACAGGCAGGAACGGAAAGCAAAAAAAGTGGCTCGCGGCTGATTGGCCACGAGCTTTTTTATTTTGTCCTGACCTGGTAAAAGGCGTTCCTGCGCTTCCCGCCGTTTTCCATTTTTGATTTTTATACTAATTTTCCGAAAATAAAATTGTAGTTAAAACATATTTGTTATATAATAAAAACGAATCAGAAATACACAAAAAAGACATCAAAATGACCAATCTTCAGCAATTTTAATCCTGACTTAGACTTGTTACCTGCCCCCCACTTACCGTTGAAGTGCACCGCCATTTCATCGGTATTATTGGTATTAGAACATTATTTTCCGGAGGACACTAAAATGAGAAAAACCAAAAAGATTCTTTGTCTCTTATGCGCGATGGGAAGCTGTTTTGCCATGCCCGGCCTGCTGGAAGCGTCCGGAGCAAAGGTAATCAACATCACATCTCCCGACAATTTTTCGTATTCCAGCGGGAGTGAATTGGTGGACAATGAACAGGTGCTGCAGGTCTACCTGACATCGGACGTAAGCGGCCAGACTATCAACAGCTATACAGTAGATGCCACGCTTGGCGGAACCAGCGGGGTCAATCCCACTTATGGCATGCGGATAGGGCTGAACGGAGCCGAAGGTGCGACAGTCAACAACGTCAACATCAATATGACAGGATCGGTAACCGATGGTTATTACGCAATTTCTGTCTTGAACGACGTGAATTTGAACAATGTTGTAATCAACTCGGACGTAGTAAATTATACGGATGTAGTTGGCTCCTATTTAGCAACTGCGGAATTAGAGGTCAGAAACGGAACGGCCAATATCCACAATCTGTACATCAACAGCGAGCTGGACCCGAAAAATGCACGAATCGCAGCCCACAACGGGTTGTACGTGAACGGGGATGGCAGTTACGTCACCTCCGATCCCGTTGCCAACGTAACTGGCGACGTCTACATCAACGTGAACATGAGCGGCCTCGCGGAAATCTACGACGGAAACTACGGCCTGGGCGTCACCAAAAACGATGCGGTGAGCGGCAAGTACGGCGGTACTGTCTACATCAACGTAAACGAAGACGGCTCTGTCAACGACCCCAGTGCCAAGGTACAGATTTTCGGCAACATCGACATCAAAGGGGACAGCAGCAAGCAGGGTCATGTCGTGGCATACCTTTCCGGTCCCGAATCTTTCTGGCATGGTGCAGAAGTGGGTGGCATTACATACGACACCACAACTCACGAATATGGCGACCTCAATCCCTATGGCACGCTGGAGCTCACCCTGTCCGATATGGCCCAGTGGGTCCCGGACATCCTGCCTGTCGATGACGGTGGCGATCCCAATTCGCGGAGCGCTTACATCAGCGCCATTACCCTGAATGACAATGGTGTCATCAATATGCACGGGCTGAACAAACACACGAATGCTGAGGAAACCGTCAATAATCTGACCGTCTACAACCTGACGACCAACAACGGCATCCTGCGTATGGATGCGAACGGCAGCCAGGGAGACTCCACGCATCTGAACGGGTCGGATTTCATCACCATCCGCGAAGCCACGAGTACCACTGCCAACAATGTGCTGTATGTGCAGCCCCTGGACGGCAGCAAGCTGGCAGGTATCAGTGCCAGCAACCCGGTCCGTATCGGCGACGCGCCCGAATCGATTACCATGGTCGGGCTGGAAAGCAGTGCAGCCCTGGTCGAAGGGACCTTGTATGACTACACCCCGATCATTGCCAAGAATGTGGACGGTGACGTCCGCTACGGCATTGATGAAATCAACGGTGTCAGCAGAAACGACTGGTACATCGTCGGCGTCGTAGGCCGGCCGAACGAAACGGTCTACCAGGTCGTCAGCTCCTATAACCTCATGTATGGGGACCTGGTTTCCCACCGGGCCATTGATACGTTGAACCAGCGCATGGGCGAACTGCGCGACTATGAGGATACGGAAGACGGCATATGGGTTCGCTGGAAAACCGGTGAAATGGAAGCCCATAAGTACGGCAAGTATGAATATGACTACGATTTCTTCCAGGTCGGCTACGATAAGCGGATCGAGGCCAAAAATGGCATCTGGCATGTCGGTGCCGCCGGCCATCGCACCAACGGAGACGTGGATTACAGGCTCGGTTCCGGCGACCTGGACAGCTATGGCGCTTCCCTGTACGCCGGCTGGACGGGCAAAAAGGGACACTACGCCGACTATGTACTCCAGACGGAACATTATCGGAACAAATTCCAACTCCGGGACGGTGCCGGAGCCATTGACGCGGCCTACTCCGACCGGTCCTATTCGGCCAGCGCGGAATACGGGCGCAAGAATAATCTGTCCCACGACTGGTTCTTTGAACCGCAGGCCCAATTAGTCTACAGCTACCTCGGCGACGTCCACTACACCCTCTCCAACGGTGTCCGCGCCTACCAGGATTCCTTGAGCAGCGTCATCGGCCGCCTGGGATTCCGCATCGGACGGACCTTGAAGAACGGGAATGAAAAACATCCCAATGAATTCTACTTCAAACTGAATGCGCTCCATGAATTCATGGGAGACCGCACGATCGGCCTCTGGGGCATCGACGGATCCACTTTCCGGCAGGAAGCCGTAACCCATGACACATGGTATCTGGCCGGGCTCGGTTACCACTTCAACTCGGGAAAACTTTCCTGGTACGGTGACATCGAAAAATCCTTCGGTGGCGATATCACGACCAAATGGCAGTTCAATACGGGGCTCCGCTGGTCCTGGTAACGCGTTCTTTTCAAACATCCTGTTAAAAACCGAACAAACGAAGAAGGCGGTGAAGAAAGGAAACCCTTTCCTCACTGCCTTTTCAATATGCAACTTAATATTGGATCACCACATCCACCGGAGTCCGGCGTTCACCTGCCACTTCGTGGTAATGTCCCCGCCAAAGGACTTTTCCACATCGGCGTACAGGGCCGCCCGTTTGCCGAGGGTGAGTTTTCCCCCGACACCGACTTTGTACCAGGTGTCACGGGCCGCCACCGTCCCGTTGAAGGTGGACGAATCGGTGCCCAGAAGGCTGACGTCCTTGTCGCTGCCGAATTCATGGAAGACGTTGCCCTTGACGTAGAACTGGTTGGGTTCCTTTTTATAGTGGCTTGGGAACACCCGTCCCAGACGGAATCCCAGCCTGCCAATCAGGCTGTTCATCCCATCCTGATGGACCTCGACGCCATTGGAAATCGAATAATCCGCGTCGCTGATCGTACCGAACACGAGCTGGGACTGAGGTTCGAAGAACCATTCCTTGCTCAGGTTGAACTTCTTTCCGTATTCGACGCTGGCCGACCAGGCATTGCTGCCGTAATCGGCATTGGCCGACGTGTCATCCGAAACGATAGTGTATTTGTTTTTGTAGTGGTTGTACTGCAGGACATAGTCCATGTACTCGCCGCCGTTGCCGGCCCATCCGGCGTAGAGGGAGCCGCCATGGCTGCGCAGGTCCCCGCTGCCGTCCTTATAGTCTGCGTCCCCGAGGGTTGTCTGATAGGCACCGCCCACGTACCAATTGCCGCGTTTGGCTGCAATGCGCCGGTCGTAGCCGATCTGGTAGAAGTCCCAGTCGTAACTGTAGTTGCCGAACTGATGGGATTCCATCTCGCCGGTTTTCCACCGGACCCAGACCCCGTCTTCCGCATCGGCGTAATCCCGCAGTTCCCCCATGCGCTGGTTCAGCGTATCGATGGAGCGATGGGTTATGAAGTCCCCGTACAGGAGGGACGTTGCGCTCCGGGCCGTATCCGTCGTTTCGTTTGTTTGTCTTTCGACCCCGACAATGTACCAGTCGTCATCGGCCAGGGTCCCGAATTTCGTGGACACGACGTTCTTTGCCAGAATCGGCGTGTAATCATACAGCGTGCCTTCCACCAGCGTGGAATTGCCGGCAAGGCCGACAAGCGTCAGATGGCTTGTCACATCACCGATACGGACCGGGTTGCTCGCGCTGACGCCTTCCAGTTTGCTGCCGTCAATCGGCTGGACATACAGTGTACCTTCACCTGTCGGAATGACCACAAAGTCGGAATCATTGCGGTACGTGCTGTCCACGGTGCTGCCATTGGCATCCATGCGCAGGATACCGCCGTCGGAACTCAGCTTGCCAATATAGAGGTGATCCACCGTCTCGGCAGCATTGGTATGCTTGTTGAGACCATGCATGTTGATGATGCCGCCGCTTTCCAGGTTGACCATCCCGATGTAGGATGCGTTGACAGACCCGTCGCCAAAAGCCGGGTCATCGGTCTGCATGATATCCGGTACCCATTGGGCACCGTTGGCAAGGCGGAGCATGAGGAAACTGTTTTCACGGGGCTTGTACCAGCCGGTGGTTTCATCCGCTACAATCCCCCCTACTTCCGCGCCGTACCACACGGAATCGCTGCCGCTCATGGCCAGCCGCACCATGCCTCCTTTGACATCGATGTTCCCAAAGATCTGGATGGTGGCGTCGGGATCGACAATATTCCCTTCCTGGTCCGCCGTGGCGTTGATGTTGACGACGCCGCCGTACTTGCCGCTCACCGCATCGTTTTTGCTGACGCCGATGCCATATTCTCCGTCATAGGCGTCCCTCACGGAGGACAGGTTGGTATTGATGAAGACATCCCCCGTCAGGGTCAGGACCGATTCTGCTCCCTGGGAAGCACCTTCGACAAGGGCATACACCCCATTATGGGCAGCCTGGGTCGCATCCTTGAAATCGACGGTGCTGTTCAGATAAAGATTGTTGATGGTGACATTGGCGCTCGTCGGACCAGTGTTGGCCACACGGATATTGGTGACTTCCAGCAGCCTGCCGTCAAAGGCGTTCTCTACATCCGTATTGATGGTGACATTGTCCATATTGATGGTGCCGCCGTAAATCTGCAGGACACGAAGTTTTTCGTTCGCCCGGCCGGTCGTCTCGAGAGACACATTGTTGATGGTTCTGTCCCCGCCTGTGCTCATTAACGTAGAATGATAATTCCAGTGCAGCCAATTGGGATCGTCCCAATTATCAGTGCTGGGAAGCGTGTCATCTGCACCCAGCTTGGCGACGACACTATAGGACGAATACGTCGGCATCTCCGTCGCTGATTCAGTATGAATCACAAGGCCTTGATCCGCGTTGACCAGGTCGTCTCCGCTGTCGTACGAAAAATCAGGTCCCGCGGAGTATATGCTGTTACTCTCTCCAGCAGATACATGACATGCCGGGTACCACGTGCAGATGCTCGTAAGCACTAACGCAGTCAATAAAAGACCGTTCCTGCGCTTCATGTTGTTTCCCCCTCCGGTATTTAAATTTCCCGAAAATTTAAATGACCTTCCCCTCCCTGATTTCCTCACTTCCTCGGCACGTAAAAGAACACGAGCGGCCGGCGGCGCCTTCCCTGGCCTGTACGCACTGCCGGAAGGACACCTGCAGCCCGAAAAATCACTGCTGCCATGTCCACGTTTCCCAACCAGGACAATCTGTCCGGTGCTATCCCCTACATAGCACCGCAGCAGGATTCGACTTGCGTGTCTTTGAATACGATATTATTTTTGGAAAAACGATATCTCTTAGCCTCGCTTGCATTATAACATATCTATAACGCATTTAAAACATTTTTATAACGTATTTTAAATATTTTTAAAGCTTATTTTTAAAGCCTATTTATGGTCGCAAATGAAACAGTTTATGTTTAAAACTTCCAGTTTACACCAGCGCGGATGTTGTACGTCCTGTCAAAATCGTTGCCGATATAGCGTTCCGCATCCAGATAGAAATACTGTTTGTCTCCAATCTTGCTGCTGTAGCCCAGCCCGACGACGCCCCACGTGCCGCTCTGGTCCCCGCTGTTAACGTAGCGGTCGCTGTCATAGCGGGTCGTGACGTCGTTGCCGTCGAAGAATTCGTGCAGCAGGCTGGCCTTGAGGTACAACTTGTTGTCCTGCTTTGCGTCCAGTTTGTCCACCAGGTCGAAGCCTAAGCGCCCGATCAGGCTCCAATCGTGGTCCCCGTCCACCTGCAGGCCCTGCGAGTCCGTGTAATCGTAGCCGCCCAGGTAGGACAGCTGCAGCTGCGCCTGCGGGACGATGCTCCACCGTTCGCTGAGTTTGTTGACCCGGCCATATTCCGTGGACAGGCTGTATACGTTCTGATTATAGTTTCCGTCGTATTGCACTCCCGAATGGTGGTCGATGGCACTGTAATCAGTCTTCACATGGTGGTATTTGAAGTAGTTGTCCCAGTAGCTGTGCGTTCCCTGCTTCCAGGCCGGCTTCTTTGCCATTGCCTCCTTCCCCGGATAATATTCATGGGTATCGAACAGGCTGACCGTGAAGTCGCGGATATCTAAGTCCCCGCCGTAGCCTTCCCAGCTGCCTGATTCCTTCCCGTAGGAAACAGAAGCGCTGAAACGGTGTTTCCGCTCGTCGTTCTGGCGGGAAACGGTCGTATAGCCAAGCTCATAGGTGTTGCCATCCACTTCGCCCACGCCGTCGATGCCCAGATTGCGGTACCGCAGGCGCACCCAGCCGCCCTGGTCTGCGCCCGGCGTGAAATACACACTCTGGCCGGTCCGGTTTGTGAAGGTGTCCATATCTGTCACATAACGCCAGACAATGTCGCGGGACCGTATCGGTGCAATGGCACCGGCATTCAGTTCCGCGTTCGCCGTCTTGACAAGGTAGATGTTCGTGGCGTCATCGCCGCCGTACAGGCTGGCGACCACTTCCTGCGACGGCTTGTTGCCATCGTCGTAGTTTTCCTCCGCATCGGGGTCCTCGGAAATGGTGCGGTAGTCGACGGTCAGGGCATCGTTGTAAATTCCATTGGCCGCATAATACGACCTGCCTTCCGTAAAGCCACCGCTGGCATACTTCACTGTAGCAAACCGCACGGCGTCGCCGTCGCTCATCTGGCCGTCCAGTTCATTGATATTCTTCACAACCAGCGTCTGTGTGTCCGAGGTACCGTTCACCACGTAGATCATGTCGCTTTGGGAGTGATCGTCGTAGTTCAGGTCTAATGCCCACGTGTGGGAGCCCGTAACGGTGTCCACCTGCAGCGCGTCGCCGCCATCTTGATAATAGACTGTACCGCCGTTGCCGGACAGAAGTGTGATGACACTGGAATCTGTCATAAGCCAGACAGCACTGTCATTGAGTTCCAGGTTGATCGTGCCGATTTCGTCTTCCGTCGCTTCTCCATTCTCGTACGCCGTGAGCCCCGTCTCAGCCTCCCCGGTCCAGAGAGCCGTGCCGCTGAAGGTCAACGCAGCCGTTCCTGTTTCCGCTGCTTCCACGTCGCCGGTCAGATAGGAGCCGGACCCGGCAAAGACGACATTTGCCTCGCTTCCAGTTCCTGTCACGGAAATGAGGCCGTCCACCTGCTTGGCCGATGCCGTATCTTCCGCGGAAACCGTGCCGCCGCCCGAAACAACGATGGCGCCTCCGGTGCCACTGAGGACGGCACCCTCCTCAAAAGTGATCGTGCCGCCGGTGGAAGCGACAGCTGTATCTGCCGTTACTTCCGTATCAGAATGGAGCGTTACTGTCCCGCCGGAAGCGGCAACGCCCGTTTCCAGCGCTCCGGTCACTACATCTCCGTCATAATCCGTCGCATTGCCGCCGATGAAGATGCCCCCGCCGGCCGTAATATCAATCGTGCCGCTCTCGTTCAGGATGCCGCTTCCCATTACACCGGTAATCGTTGTAGTGCCACCACTTACCGATGTAATCGAGCCGCTGTTGTTATGCACGGCTGCCGCACCGTCATCCTGGATGGTGTTGACGATATCTATGTCGTTTCCTGCCTCCATCGTATAAACACCGCTGAGAGTGGTATGTACCACATATTTCATTGTATCTGTTACGATACCATTCGACCACAGCCTTATATCTTTCCCCGCTTTCACCGTTTCCTGCCCTTCTCCGGTCGCTCCGGCAGCTGTACCGGCCGCGTTGATAAGAATGGAGCCGGATTCGCTTTCCAGCAGTGTTTCCGCTTGTGCATACGTGGCTGCGCCAATGGTGTTCACATCAATGACGATATCTCCCGTTATATTGACCCTGGTGACACTCTGGAGGCCTGTCATAAACGCAGGGTACTCATTCGGAGTTGAATCCTGGCTTGTGATTGTTAAGGATTCCCCCTGGATTACAAATAAGCCGTTCGTCCCGTAATTCAACACTTTGTTCGTTGCGTCTCTGTCTGTATGCAGCGTGATATCCCCGGCATCCAGGATCTGGATGGTATTATTACTAGTCCCGTCATTATCATTAGACGTAGCAAGCATGGAATAATTGGAGTCTATCGACAAATCATGCCCTTGCATGTTCAGGGTAATCGTGTCATTGCTGGCTCCGAGAGCCATGCCAATGGCGTACATGGTGCTGGAACCTCCGGAGATGGAGACATCGGAAGTAGCAGTGGCAGTAATCGTCTGACCGCTTGCGGAGGCACCCGTGCCGGAAAAGTTAGCAAAGGTATCATCGCCGAGGGCGTAGGAACCCCCAATCGTGGTCTCACCAGGCTGCAGATACGAAGCCTCCACCTGCGGCATGGCGCAGAAGTACGGAAAAGCCGCTGCAACAAGGACTGGCAGTATTCTCTTCTTTAAGTAGTATGTTTTGTTTTCTCTTTTCATCGGAATACACCTTCGTCGATATGCCATATCCACCGATGTATGGTCAAAAAAGGTCATAAAGGGAAGAAGCCCTCTCCCCATTACCCTCTTTCGATATTTGGCGTTCCTCAGAACTTCCAGTTCACACCAGCGCGGATGTTGTATGTCCTGTCAAAGTCATTGCCGAGGTAGCGTTCCGCGTCCAGATAGAAGTACTGTTTGTCCCCGATTTTACTGCTGTACCCAAGGCCGACGACGCCCCACGTACCGCTCTGGTCTCCGCTGTTGATGTAGCGGTCGCTGTCATAACGGGTCGTGACGTCGTTGCCGTCGAAGAATTCGTGCAGCAGGCTGGCCTTGAGGTACAACTTGTTGTCCTGTTTCGCATCCAGCTTGTCCACCAGGTCGAAGCCTAAACGCCCGATGAGGCTCCATTCGTGGTCCCCGTCCACCTGCAGTCCCAGGGAGTCCGTGTAATCGTAACCGCCCAGGTACGACAGCTGCAGCTGTGCCTGCGGGACGATGCTCCACGTTTTGTTGAGTTTGTTGACCCGGCCATATTCTGTGGACAGGCTGTACACGTTCTGGTTGTAGTTTCCGTCGTATTGCACTCCCGTATCGTGGTCGATCGCGCTGTAGTCGGTCTTCACATGGTGGTATTTGAAATAGTTGTCCCAGTAGCTGTGCGTTCCCTGCTTCCAGGCCGGCTTTTTTGCCATTTTCCCGGCACTCGGATAATATTCATGCGTGTCGAACAAGCTGACCGTGAAGTCGCGGATGTCCAGGTCCCCGCCGTAGCCTTCCCAGCTGCCCGATTCCTTGCCGTAGGAGACGGAAGCGCTGAAGCGGTGTTTTCGTTCCTCGTTCTGCCGGGATACGGTCGTGTACCCCAGCTCGTACGTGTTTCCGTCCACTTCGCCCACGCCGTCGACACCCAGGTTGCGGTACCGCAGGCGGACCCAGCCGCCCTGGTCTGCGTCCGGTGTGAAATACACACTCTGGCCGGTCCGGTTTGTAAAGGTATCGAGGTCCGTCACATAGCGCCAGACGATGTCACGCGATTTTGCCGGTACAAGGGCACCGATATTCAATTCTGCATTGGCCGTCTTGACCAGGTAAATATTCGTGGCATCGTCGCCGCCGTACAGGCTGGCTACGGTTGCCTGCGACGGCTTGTTTCCATCGTCGTAGTTTTCGTCCGCATCGGGGTCCTCGGAAATAGTGCGATAGTCGACGGTCAGTGCGTCGTTGTAAATCCCGTTGGCCGCGTAATATGTTGTGCCTTCCTGGAAACCGCCTCCGGCGTACTTCACCGTGGCGAAACGTACGGCATCACCATCACTCATCTGGCTGTTCAGTTCATCCAGGTTCTTCACCACCAATGTCTGGCTATCAGAGGTGCCGTTCACCACGTAGATCATGTCACTTTGCGAATGGTCATCGTAGTTCAGGTCCAGGGCCCAGGTGTGGGAGCCCGTCACGGTGTCCACCTGCAACGCGTCGCCGCCGTCCTGATAATACACTGTGCCGCCGTTGCCGGACAGGAGCGTAATAACGCTCGAATCCGTCATAAGCCAGACGGCGCTGTCATTGAGTTCCAGGTTGATCGTGCCGATCTCGTCTTCCGTCGCTTCGCCGTTTTCGTATGCCGTAAGGCCCGTCTCGGCCTCGCCGGTCCAGAGGGCCGTGCCGCTGAAGGTCAAGGCAGCCGTTCCTGTTTCCGTTGCTTCCACGTCACCGTTCAGATAGGAGCCGGACCCGGCAAACACAACATTTGCCTCGCTCCCCGTCCCTGTCACGGAGATGAGACCGTCCACCTGCTTGGCCGATGCCGTATCTTCCGCGGAAACCGTGCCACCGTCCGAAACGACGATGGCACCTTCGCTGCCGCTGAGGACAGCACCCGCTTCGAAGGTCACCGTGCCGCCGGTGGAAGCGACAGCTGTGTCTGCCGTTACTTCCGTATCAGAATGGAGCGTTACTGTCCCGCCGGAAGCAGAAATCCCCGTTTCCAGCGCACCGGTCACTGTATTTCCGTCATAATCCGTCGCATCGCCGCCGATGAAGATCCCATCCCCGGCCGTAATGTCGGTCGTGCCGCTGCCGCTCAGGATACCGCTCCCCATTTCGCCGGTAATCGTTGTCGTACCACCGCTTGCCAACGTAATGGTACCGCCGTTGTTGTGGATAGCCGACGTCTCATCATCCTGGATGGTGTTGACGACATCAATGTCATTTCCGGCGTCCATCGCTATCACAGCATCACCGCTGGCGTACACGGTGTCTTTACTCACATATGTGTCCACAGTCACCGTATCCGATGTCCACAGCCGGATATCTTGTCCCGCTTCGAACGTCTGCTTTCCTTCCGTAAGCGCTCTGACAGCCGCGCCGGCGGCATTCACAAGAATCGAACCAGACTCACTTTCAAAGAGCGAATCACATTGACGATGCGCCGCTACGCCGTAGGAATTCACATCGATGACGATATCCTCCGCCATATAGATTCTGGAAACGCTGCCGTATCTTGCCATAAATCCAGGATAGCCGTTGGCCGTCGTTTCATCGCTCGTGATTGTCAAGGAGTTTCCTTCAATTTCGAGCAAGCCGTCATCTCCGCTATTCATGATTTTGTTGGCTACTTCATGCTCCGTGTGCAGCGTAATATCGCCTGCATTCAGGATCTGAATGGTATCATTACTGGCTCCATCACCGTTATTCAGGATGCCGATAAGAACATAGGCCCCATCTATCGACAAATCATAGCCCTGCATATCCAGCGTAATTGTTTTGTTGCTGGACCCGTTTGCCATGCCAATCATATACAAACCAGTGGACCCTCCTGAAATCGAAACATCCGAAACGGCTGTGGCCGAGATTGTCTCACTGTTTGTGCCGGCTCTGTTGAAGTTGGCAAAGGAGTCCGTGCTGCTGATAACGTAAGTTCCTCCGATCGTAGTCTCCTGACCGGGCTGCAAATACGAAGCTTCGGCCTGCGGCAGTATACAGAAATATGGAAAGGCTGCAGCCGCGAGGCCTGATAATATTCTGCTTTTCAGGTGGTAATTTCTGTTCGATCTGTTCATCATAAAACTCCTTAGCAAAATCAAGGAAAAAATAAAAAAGGAACAATGAAGAAATGAAATCATCTCTCCATTGCCCCTTTTGAACTACCCTGCCATCAGAACTTCCAATTTACCCCAGCTCTGATATCATAGGTCCGAGAAAAATCGTTGCCAAAGTGTCTCTCCGCATCCAGCTCGAAGCCAAAGCGGCCGATCAGACTCTAGTCGTGGTCCCCATCCACCTGCAGGCCCTGCAAGTCTGTCCCAATATTTGTAATTATGCCGATCATTGGGATACGCCCACGTCAATGCAGCGTATCCATTGATTCATAATTAAAAGGGAGTATCATTACTAAATCTTCTATAATTTATTTTATCGTGAAAAATTTGTGAAGTCCAGTACCATTTTTCAGGCGAACAAAAAAAGGCAATGAAGAGAGGAAATCCTCTCCCCATTGCCTCTTTTTTAACATCTTGTCAGTCAGAACTTCCAGTTCACACCGGCGCGGATGTTGTAGGTGCGTTCAAAATCGTTGCCGAAATAGCGTTCCGCATCCAGATAGAAGTACTGTCTGTCCCCGATCTTGCCGCTGTAGCCCAAGCCTACGACGCCCCACGTGCCGCTCTGGTCGCCTTCGTGCCGGATGCTGTCGCCCGACGCACTGACGGTAATGTCGTTGCCGTCGAAGAACTCATGCAGCAGACTGGCTTTGAAGTACAATTTGCTGTCCTGCTTCGCGTCCAGTTTGTCCACCAGATCAAAGCCCAGACGGCCGATCAGGCTCCAGTCGTGGTCTCCGTCCACCTGCAGGTCCTGGGAATCCGTGTAATCGAAGCCACTCAGATAGGACAACTGCAGCTGTGCCTGCGGAACGATGCTCCAGTTTTCGTTGAGCTTGTTGATCCGGCCGTATTCCGTAGACAAATTGTACACGTTCTCGCTGTAGTCGCCGTCGTATTGCAATCCTGTATGATGATCAATGGCGCTGTAGTCGGTTCTCACATGATGATACTTAAAGTAATTGTCCCAGTAGCTGTGTGTCCCCTGCTTCCAAGCCGGTTTCTTCGCCATTTCTTCCTTGCTCGGATAATATTCGTGCGTGTCGAACAGGCTGACCGTGAAGTCGCGGATGTCCAGGTCCCCGCCGTAGCCTTCCCAGCTGCCCGATTCCTTGCCGTAGGAGACGGAAGCACTGAAGCGGTGTTTCCGTTCCTCATTCTGGCGGGATACGGTCGTATAGCCTAATTCGTAGGTGTTGCCGTCCACTTCGCCCACGTTGTCGACACCCAGGTTGCGGTACCGCAGGCGAATCCATCCGCCCTGGTCCGCATCCGGCGTGAAATACAGGCTCTGGCCCGTACGATCTGTAAAGGTGTCCAGGTCCGTCACATAGCGCCAGACGATATCGCGTGACTTGGCCGGTGTGACGGTGCCGGCGTTTTCCTCTGCATCAACCGTCTTGACCAGGTAAATGTTCGTCGCATCGTCGCCGCCATAGAGGCTGGCGACTGTCTCCTGTGATGGCTTATTGCCACCGTCGTAGTTTTCGGCAGCGTCGGGGTCTTCGGAAATGGTGCGGTAGTCGACGGTCAGCGTATCGTTATAAAGGCCGTTGGCCACGTAATACGACGTGCCCTCTACAAAGCCGCCACCAGCGTACTTCACCGTAGCAAAACGCACGGCGTCGCCGTCACTCATCTGACTGTCCAGTTCGCTCAGGTTTTTCACGACCAACGTCTGTGTGTCCGATGTCCCGTTCACGACGTAAATCATGTCACTTTGCGAATGGTCGGAATAGTTCAGGTCCAGGGCCCAGGTATGGGAGCCAGTGACTGTCTCCACCTGCAGCGCATCCCCGCCGTCCTGATAGTAGACCGTACCGCCGTTGCCGGACAAGAGCGTAATAACGCTCGAATCCGTCATAAGCCAGACGGCGCTGTCATTGAGTTCCAGGTTGATGGTGCCAATCTCATCTTCCGTGGCCTCGCCATTCTCATACGCCGTAAGTCCTGTCTCGGCTTCTCCGGTCCACACAGCGGTGTCGCTGAGGGTCAGCGCAGCCGTCCCTGTTTCCGCTGCCTGGACATTGCCGTTCAGGTAGGAGTCAGATCCGGCAAAGACGACATCCGCTTCACTCCCTGTTCCTGTCACAGAAATAAGGCCGTCCACCTGCTTGGCAGTTTCCGTATCTTCCGCGGAAACCATGCCACCGTTGGAAACAACGATGGCACCATCGCTGCCGCTGAGGGCTGCACCCGCTTCGAAGGTCACCGTGCCGCCGGTGGAAACGACGGCCTGATCCGCTGTAATTTCCGTATCCGAATGCAGTGTCACCGTCCCGCCGGAAGCGGCAATGCCCGTTTCCAGCGCCCCGGTCACTGCATTTCCGTCATAATCCGTCGCATCGCCGCCGAGGAAAATGCCCTCGCCGGCCGTCAGTTCCGTCGTGCCGCTGTCGTTCAGGATACCGTATCCCATTTCACCGGTAATATTCGTGGTTCCCCCACTCACAGAAGTAATCGTACCGCCGTTATTATGGACAGCCGCCGTGCCTTCATGGTCTATGGTATTGACAACAGCGACGTCATTCCCTGCGTCCATCGCAAAAACAGCGTCTCCGGCGGCATACACGACATCCTTATTCATCGAGGTAGCACTGGTAGCCACGCTGGTCCACGTCCACAGCCGGATATCCTCTCCCGCCGTGAACGTCTGCGTTCCCCCGCCACCCACTTTGACGGCAGAGCCGGCGGAGTTTACCAGAATCGAACCGGATTCACTGTTAAAAAATGTTTCGCCCCCACTGGCCACGCCTGTGCCGAGCGAGTGCACATCGATGGTGATGTCCCCCGTCGTATGGACCGTGGACACACTTTGGCGGGTCGTCATAAAGCCCGGATAGGCATTGGGCACTGTTTCGTCGCTCGTAATCGTTAACGAGTTTCCCTCAATTTCAAGCGTGCCGCTCGTTCCGGAATTCATAACCTTGTTGATTCCCGCGTTCTCTGTGCGCAGCGTAATATCGCCGGCGTTCAGGATCTGGATGGTGTCATTGCTGGTTCCATCATTGTTATTGCGAATACCGATAACGACAAAATTGCCATCAATAGTCAAATCGTGGCCCTGCATATCCAGGGTAATCGTCTCATCACTGGCTCCGCTTGCCATGCCTATCATATAGTATTGGGAAGACCCTCCCGATATGGAAACATCCGAGATAGCCTTGGCCGATATCGTCTCTCCGTTTTCATCGTTGACGCTGAAGAGGGCAAACGTATTTACACTGCCAACCGTATTACTACTCTTAAGAACATAAGTGCCCCCGATGGAAGTCTCCTGCCCGGACGTCAGATACGAAGTCGCATACGAATCCTCGGCCTCGGCCTGCGGCAGGATACAAAAACACGGAATCGCCGCTGCCACAAGGGCTGGCAGCATTCTTTTCTTCCAGTCGTGCGTCCTCTTCCATCTTCCCATCAGAGCACCCCCCTTATTTGTTATTATTATCCATTGATGTAAAGTCAAAAAGGAATATATTTATCAACACTTCTATCATTTATTCTACTTTGAAAAATTTGTGAAGTCCAGTGTTATTTACAAAAAATGGATAAAAAAGAGGCAGTGAAGAAATGAAATCATTTCCTCACTGCCTCTCCTAAAACATCTTATCTGTCAGAACTTCCAGTTCACGCCGGCGCGGATGTCATAGGTCCGTTCAAAATCATTGCCGAAGTAACGTTCTGCATCCAGGTAGAAGTACTGTTCGTCGCCGATCTTGCTGCTGTAGCCAAGACCTACAACGCCCCACGTACCACTCTGGTCGCCTTCATCCACATACCTGTCGCTGTCATAGCGGATTGTTACGTCATTGCCGTCCATAAACTCGTGAAGCAGGCTGGCTTTGAGATACAGCTTGCTTTCTTGTTTATCGCGGAAGTCACGGACCACGTCAAAGCCCAGACGCCCGATTAAGCTCCAGTCATGGTCACCGTCTACCCGCAGTCCCTGGGAGTCCGTGTAATCGTAGCTGCCGAGGTACGACAGCTGCAGCTGTGCCTGCGGTACCCAGAACCAGTCTTCGTTCATCATAAGCTTGTGGCCGTATTCGGTGGACAGATTCCAGACGTTCTGGCTGTAATCGCCGGAATAATTCGTTCCCACCACATGATCGTAGGCATCGTACTCCGTCTTGACATGGTGGTACTTCAGGTAATTATCCCAGTACGCGTGGGAGTCTTTCTTCCATGCCGGTTTCTTCGCCAGCTTTTCGGCGGATGGATAGTATTCGTGCGTGTCATAGAGGTTGACGGAGAAATCGCGGACCTCCAGGTCGCCGCCGTATCCTTCGAAACTGCCTTCCGGTTTCCCGTAGGCCACGGAAGCGCTGAAGCGGTGCTTGCGTTCCTTGTTCTGCCGAGAAATGGTGGTCCAACCCAGTTCGTACGTGTTGCCGTCCATTTCCCCGACGCCGTCGATGCCGAGGTCGCTGTATCCCAGGCGGATCCAGCCGCCGCGGTCACCTTCGTCCGTAAAGTACCGGGACTGGCCGTCACGCTTGGTGAAGGTATCCAGAGTCGTTATGTAGCGCCAGACGAGATCGCGGTTGCGGCCCGGCGTTACGGCACCGTCGTTGAGCTCTTCTGCTGTTTTCACGACGTACACATTCTGAGGATCCGTATACGGTTCGACATAGAGAGCATTCACATCGTCCGTAGTCGGCTTCATCGTGCCGTCACCGTTATATTCGTCGTTGTAGGCTGTCGTGTTGAGTGGATCTGTCGCCACATCCCGGTATTCGATGCTCAGGGTGTTCCGATAAATGCTGCTCGTCGTCGCGGCAACAACCTTGCCGTCACGGAATTCGTCCAGAGAATCCCCTACCACGGCGAAACGAACTGCGTCGCCGGGCTGCATTTCGCTGTCCAGCTCGGCCAGGTTCTTGATTTGCAGCGTCTGCTCGTCACTCGTGCCATTGTTGATGTAGAGCATATCACTCTGCGTTCCGTCCATGGAAAGGTCCATGGCGAAAGTATGGGAACCGGTAAGCGTACCGATCTGCAGGGAATAGCCGCCATTCTGGAAGTACACTGTGCCGCCGTTTCCAGAAAGTTTCGTCACGCTGCTGGAGTCCGTCATGTACCACAGGGATTGGGCCGGCAGGTCGATATTGACGGTGCCTTCCCGTTCCGTGCCCTTGTCGTCTGCCAGGTCATACGCCACCGAAGACGTACCTGTAAACATACTGCCGTCCGTGAGGTCCAGTTCAACGGTGCCACCTTCATATTCGGAAGGCTCTGCCTCGCGAGTATCCGAATTGGGATCACTCGGATCAAGCGCTATCGGTTCATGTCCGTAAGCAACTATGTTGCTGGTCACATTGATTGTCCCATCGCTACTTGCCGGAGTAATCGTCACCGTACCGTCCTGCATTGCTGCGATATCGCCGTTGATAGAACTGCCAGCACCGTAATTAACATTGATGGCCGCGTTCACCGTCTGGGTCGAATCTGTATATGGCGACGCCGCAATAAGGGCTATATTATCACTGCTGATTTGCGAGGTGCCATTCACTTTGACGGATCCGCCAAGCGTAGCGTACACGCCAGCTTCCGTTCCCTCAATAATGTTGCTGCCCCCCGTAGCCGTAACTTCTGTTTCGCTAGCCACGGAATATACAGCTGCATTCGAACTCGTAATCTCGTTATTACCGTTTTCAGCCGTCACCTTTGTGCCGCCCAAATAATCATAGATTCCGAAAGCATTGGAAGCATCCTTAGCCTTAATGGTATTGTTTCCGTTCGTGGCAGAGACCGTGACCGTGCCACCCATATTTTGAATGCCATAGATTTCAGCGGCATCATTGATTCCAGTCACTGTAATTTCGTTGGATCCATTTTTGGCGAGGAGATTGATTACCTCATTTCCGCTGCGTCCTCCATTGGAAACACCAATCGAATCCGTCGGACCGGTAACCGTGACCGTGTTGTTGCCGTTTTCTGATGTCAAGTTGACGGTGCCATCCCATCCGTATACACCAAGGGCTACATTGCTGCCGGGAGAAGTTGCCTCCACCGTATTATCCTTCCCGGCCGTCAGGTTGATGTTAGAATAGGCACTATAGACACCTCGATGCGAGGAAGAAACAGTATTACTGCCCTCTGCAGCTGTGAGATTCACACTAGCGTCGCTGGAGTACGCATAGATACCATAGGTTCTCAGACCATCTGCCGCACTAGCCGAAATGATATTATTTCCTGCATCTGCCGTTACATCCACAGTGACTTTATAAACCGCTTGAATACCATGTGCCCCGAGGGTATCAGACGTGGAAATTGAAGTGATTTCATTGTTGCCGCCGGTGGATTTAATGTTGATAGTGATAGGATAATTCAATGAAAAATCATTAGCTGTAGAATTACCCCACACGGCATAGGCGGCACCCTGAATTTTATTGTCTGTCCCGGCTGTCATGTTGAGATGGCTTCCCTCGTATACACCGACGCCATAATCATTTTCGCCGAGACCGATGATATGATTGCTGCCCTTCGTCGCCGTCAAGTTCAGCGTAGCCGTATTGGAAACAGAAACACCCCACCATGCCTCGGTACCCACGTTGGAGTCGCGGCTCGTTGCTGTATTGTCGCCTTCCGTTGCCGTAATACTGACAACGCCGTGGTTCTTCACCCATATGCCGACGTTTCCTTGATCCTCGTCCGCTCCCTCATATGAAGGATCGGAAGAGTCAATATAGAATTGATTCGACGTATCTGATTCCTCAACATCCGGATCGTCCATCCAATGCGTATTGAGATAGTCCTTTGCCTCAGCATGGCCGTATATTCCCATTAGGAGCAGGGCGCTGAGTACACCTGCCATCTTTTTTCCCAAGAAACGTTTCATTTTCTCCTCCTTCGCTCCCTTGGCTCCATCCATGGTCAAAACTAAGAATTCAAAGGTTCTGTTTTTTTTCAGACCGTTCTGACAATGTGATAAAAAAGGGGGTTCCCCCCCCTGCTGGTAGAAAATGGACTTCCCTTCCGTTCCTCTGTGGGATACCAAACGAGACGCTATAGAACCGTCTCGATTTCGGTTGCCACTCAATATTTGATACAATTACACGATTATTCCCTTAAATTCTTGAACGATGCACCCTGGGGTGCAAAGTGAAGTGCACCCCAGAAGCCCCCTGCAATTGCTGTTAAAATTGACATGCCTGGTGTTTTGGACAAAGAAAAAACCGCTCTGCATTTCTGCAAAGCGGTTTCTATTTATGCCTTGATTTCCGTCCCGTCTTGAAAGACCACGGTTACATTCTCTTTATCTTTTACTATCATTTTATCGACCAGGGCACACCAGAGTGAATGGTCAAATTCGGTGAGCAGGCTCTCCCGGCCTTTCAGTTCCTGGATGAACCGTCCGAGCTGCTCATTCCGAGCCTGACGCTTTTCAATCTTCTCACACAGTTGTTCGTACTCAATCTTCATTGCATCATAGCGGCTGATGATTTCATCATACTGTTTCTGGTACTCTTCCTGGTTCTGCGCCACCCGTGCATTTCGTTCCACAGCATTCTGGGCCATTTCCACTAGGAGGCTGATTTCCTTCTGCATGGCATCCCGTTTGGTTAGAAGGTCTCCGTTATCACAGATCACCTGCCTAGCGTCCTCGATGGTTTGGATGATCTCATCCTTCTCTGTAATCATCTTGTTCATTGCCCGGACGAAGTACATCTTGATTTCCTCCTCCGTCAGATGCGGTGTGCTGCACCCCGTCTTGTTTCGAAACTTGTTATTACACTGGTAGATGATCCTGCGGTACTTGTCATTGGAATGCCAGACCTTCGCTCCGTACCACCCTCCGCATTCAGCACACTGGATCTTCGTGGAAAAGATACTAGTACCACTGAAGTACTTCCGTGCCTTGCTTCTACGTTTCAGTTCTGCCTGCACCAGTTCAAAAGTCTGAGGCTCGATGATGGCTTCATGATCATGCTCTACATAGTATTGGGGAACTTCCCCCTCGTTGAGTTTTGTTTTCTTTGTCAGGAAATCTACCGTATAACTTTTCTGGAGCAAAGCATCCCCCTTGTACTTCTCATTCTGAAGGATGCTGGAAATGGTACTTGTGCTCCATTTAGATTTCCCACCCGGTGTCTTGAGCCCCCGGTTCATCAGTTCCTTCGCAATGGTCGTCATTCCCAGGCCTTCTAAAAAGAGCCTGTAGATGAGCTTGATCGTTTTTGCTTCTTCCGGTACAACTACTAGTCCGCCGTTCGGGCCTTTCTTGTATCCGAGGAAACGGCTGTAAGCGACACTGACTTTACCATCGGCGAACCGCTTCCTGTGCCCCCAGGTGACGTTTTCTGAAATACTCCGGCTTTCTTCCTGCGCCAGGGAACTCATAATCGTTAGGAGTAGTTCTCCCTTGCTGTCGAAGGTCCAGATGTTTTCCTTTTCAAAATAGCACTCGATCTTGTGTTCCTTTAGTTTCCGAATGGTGGAAAGGCTGTCAACGGTATTCCTGGCAAACCGGCTAACGGACTTTGTGATGATCAGGTCTATTTTCCCGTCCAGGGCATCTCTCACCATCTGATTAAAGCCTTCCCGGTGCTTAGTATTTGTGGCGCTGATGCCTTCATCGGAGTACAGCCCGGCAAATTCCCAGTCATCCCGGCTCTTGATATATTCCGTGTAATACTTGACCTGTGCAGCATAACTTGTCTGCTGATCTTCATGATCCGTGCTGACACGGGCATATCCAGCAACCTTTCTTTTCTTCCGGCTGTCGACCGGCTTTGCCGTAAATTTGTTAATGGTGGCGGGTATGGCTCTGACTACTTTCGGCATTCTTTCTCGGCCTCCTTATGTTTTTTCTCCCAGTACTCTTTTTTCTTCTGACTCATAAGTTTCTTATATGCTTCTGTATGAGGTGTACCTTCTTTTCTTGGCGAAGTGTACGGAATTTCCTGAATCAGTCCATCTTTAAAATGGAAGGTAATTCGTCCTTTTTCTCCCATTGCAATCCACTCGACCTTTTGGCGGAACCGATCGCCATCAAAGGTTTCTATCCCCATAGCCTTTGCAGCTAGCTGTTCCAAGAAATCTTCCCGCAGGCCGGTTGATTCACATTGACCGCCCTTTATGCAGCGCCAATAGGCAACCTTTCCGGCCGCTTTTTTCTGCAGACAGCGATGGTAGGATGAACCACAAATGGCACATTTCACGCGGGTAGTGAATGGATAAAATCTGGTATGAGAGCCGTTTGCCATGTAGTTTTTTACCCATGCCCGCTGCCGGTCTTTAAATGCTTCTGTCCAGCAGTCTTTTTTGGCCGTCGATACCCAGTGCCGGGTGATTTCCCGGCCGTCTCTCATGTGAAATACCATGGTATGTTGCTCCGGCATCACTATTTTTTCGACCTTCTCCAGAAAGACTTCATCGTTGAATTCCTTCAGCTCCAGGACTTCTTTGCATTCCCTGACAAGGACGGCCTGGGGAATACTGCCTTTCATGCCGCAATTCTGGCCCCGTATCTTGTGTGAACCACATTCCCAGTAGTCCTCCAAGCCACGATCTTTACGAATGTTGTGCATGAAACTTCTTCCGCAGATACCGCATTTAATCTTGCCGGTAAAGCAGCAAGTGTTCAGGGATTTATTAGCTAATGGGCCCAGTTTTTTCCGTCTTGCGATTTCCTGCTGTACATAGTCGAATGTCTCCTTATCGATGATGGCTTCATGGGTATTTTCCACATAGTACTTGGGCAGTTTTCCTCGGTTTTTTCTTCTCTTTTTAGTGATTGGATCTGAGATGAATTCTTTCTGCAGGAGCAGATTTCCCGTGTATGTGATGTTGGTCAGGACGTTCTTAATATTGGAATCTTTCCATTGACAGCCATTTATTGTAGTAATTCCTTCGGAAGCAAATTCCCGTTCCGTTTCTAGCCTTGACTTCCCATCAAGGAAATTCTGGAAGATGCGCTTCACAATGGCCGCTTCTTCCGGAATAATAACCAGATGATCCCCCTCCCACCGGTATCCAAACACACGGGAGTGGCCGTTGGGAATTCCTTTCTCAAATTGCTTCTTCACCCGCCATTTGATGTTCTCACTGATGGAACGGCTCTCTTCCTGGGCAAAGGATGCCAGGATGGAAAGCATTAGTTCGCCGTCACCGGTAAGAGAGTGAATATGCTCCTTCTCGAACTGAACCTCTATTCCCAGGTCTTTCAAATGCCGCACCGTCGTTAAGAGGTCTACCGTATTCCGGGCAAAGCGCTGGATGGACTTTGTAAGGATAATGTCAATCTTTCCTGCTTCGCAGTCCGCCAGCATCTGCTTGAACCCTTTTCGCTTGTCGATGCTTGTTCCGCTGATTCCATCGTCTGCATAGACACCGGCAAACTCCCATTCCGGGTTTCTCTGGATCAGGCCGTTATAGTAGCTGATCTGAGCCGATAGGGAATGGTTCATCCGTTCCGACTCCACGGAGACCCGGGCATAGGCTGCCACTTTTTTTCTCCGCGTGATGGTCGGCATGGGCCGACTGACCCGCGTGATTTTCTTCATTGTATCAACTCCTTTTGCTACTATTACTCACTCTGAACCGGATTTATAGCAAGTCGATATCTGCTAATAATGGGCCGATCACAGGAGAATATTTATTTCGAATCTGCCGCTCGGCTTTTCCGTATTCAGCTTTTGTAATCAAACCCTCCTGGAGCATTCCCCTGATGAAATGCATGGCGGCCAGGTACATCTTCTCCTGCTTCAACTGCTTAGCGTCCATCCTGGCCACCTCCGAACCTGTCTTTTACATAGCAAGTGTGGGAGCAGTATTTGCGCTGCCCGTTCCCGTAGACAATGAATGTCTCGTGACAGCAAGGGCATTCCAGCTTTCGTACGATTCTATGGTTCACCTTATCCCGATGGCTATTCCACCAGGCCATCCGGCAGGCATCGGAGCAGAACTTCTTCTCCTTCCGTTTGTCGTTCTGCTCAATAGGCTGACCGCATTGCAGGCAGTGATGGGCTTGTTCCGTTTCTGGCTCCTTGAGGGATAAAGGGTGTCTGCGGCAGTAGGATTTGACGGTATTCTCCGACATGCCTGTTTCTTTGGCGATTTTCCGATACCCGACTCCCTGGAGCCGCAGTTCCCGAATCTGTGCTTTCTGCATATCGTTCATGAATAAACACCTCCTGCTTACTAGCCACGGCAGGAGGTGTTTTCTGACGGTTTCGTTCAATCTTTCTGATAAAACTCACATTCATACCCATCCGCCCGGAGGATCAGACCTTCCGCCCAGGGTGGGGTCCTTCCCATCTGCTGGCAGATGGCATCCACGCTTACGTCCTTGCGGCACTCGATGATCAGTTCATCGTGGACGTGGCCTACAATGGCGCAGTGCCGCAGGGTCTGCATGGCGTAGCAGAGAATGTCTCGGGCCGTGCCCTGGACGATGTTTTCTACGAACTTCGGCCCGTAGCTTTCCAGGCGCTCCCATTTTTTGGCAACTCCGATGCCCTCGTAGGTTACGGACTCCCCGCCGAACTTGTTCTCCCCGATCCGGGGCTTCACATAGGAAAGCCTGCGTCCGCTGGGGAGTTCGATGAACAGCATGCCGCTTTTGCAGAGGAATCGGAGATTGTTGACCTGGACAGGGATCCGCTGCTTGATGGCGGTCTTCACAGCCCCATCCACCTGCCACCAGAAATCCACGATGTGGGGATTGGCGGCCCGCCAGGATTGGACCAGAGGTCCCAGTTCTTCTTCCGGGATCCCCATCTCAATGGCTCCCATGGCCTTTAGTGCCCCAACGGACCCACCATAGCCACAGGCCAATTCCGCGATTTTCCCCTTCTGGCGCAAATCCCCATTCACCCCGTGTTTCACCACGGGCACTCCAAACATCTGGCTGGCTGTTGAGCAGTAGATATCCTTCCCGGCTGCAAAGGCTGCGGATTTCCACTTCTCCCCGGCCATCCAGGAAATGACCCTTGCCTCAATGGCCGAGAAGTCCGAGACCACAAACTTCATCCCCGGCCTGGGCACAAAGGCTGTCCGGATCAGCTGAGACAGCACGTCCGGCACAGAATCGTAGAGCAGTTCCAGAGCCTCGTAGTTTCCCTGCCGCACCAGCTCCCGGGCTTCGGAAAGGTCCGGCAGATGGTTCTGAGGAAGATTTTGCATTTGAATGTGCCGTCCCGCATACCGTCCAGTACGGTTCGCCCCATAGAACTGATACATGCCCCGGGCCCTGCCGTCCTCACAGGCGGTCATTTCCATGGCCTGGTACTTCTTCACGGAAGACTTGGCCAGCTTCTGCCGCAGCTGCAGCACACTTCTTAACGGCTCCTGGGCCGTTTTCAATAATTCTTTCACCTGCTTTTTTCCCAGGGAATCCGACTTTAGACCACGGGCTTCGAGCCAACCCAGCATCTGGAGGACGGAATTGGGATTCTCCAGTCTGGTCTTTTCTTTGAGGGCTGCCATCAGGCTCTCCCGGCTTTTGGCATCCATGGCCACTGCCTGCCGGGCCAGTTCCAGATCAATGGCTATCCCCCGGTCGTTGATTTCCTGGTCCTGGTGGTACTCCTCCCACACTCGGTCCGGCACCGGATATTTCTGCAGCCTCTCCTGGATGGTCATTTCCACTTCCACATCCCGCTTGTTGTAGCTCTTGAAGAGATTCCACTTGTCCGGAGCATGGTTCGGAAGGTTCCGGGTCCGGCCCCCGTTGGTCTTGGTTTCCTTACAGGGCACACAGAAGTAACGGATCAGGTCCCGTCCTTCCTTCATCTTCTGGTTGTCCAGATTCAGCACGGCCCCCACTCCCTCCAGAGAAAGGGGCAGCCCCATATAAGCAGACCAGACCATGGAGCACTTCCAGCCGGCCGGGTTCAGGAACCGGGCACAGTCCTGAGACAACGGGTGCTGGTCATGGAAGGGATCCAGGCTCCTCCCCAGGTCCGTCAGATACCGGGACAGGCACACCCGTTCGAAATTGGCATTGAAGGCCCATTTGGTGATGGAGTCATCGGTGAGGGCCTCCAGAATCTCTTCCGGGATGGTTTCCTCCTGGGCCAGATCGATGACCTGCACTGGGCCCCCATCCACCGCATAGCCAAAAAGGAGGATTGCAAAATTCGGGGACTCGGCGTATTTATAGACCCCGCATTTAGCCAGGTTCACATCGCTGTATGTTTCAGTATCGATACTAATGGTTTTCATACGTTTCACCTCGAGAAAAGCGGCGAAGCACAAGGCCCCGCCGCCACCATTTACCAAGTCTTATTTCCGAAAGGATTCCATTTGTTTGCGATGATATTCTGCTTCCCTTTCTTCCCGATTCCGGGCTGCAATTTCATCCCGCTGGTCCTTTTTGATATCCGTGTAGATCATGGCCACGAAAAAGCCGCCAACACACAGGGCAACCAGACAGTACAGACAATCCAGAATCAATTTCAAAATATTTTCCATTATGGTACCTCCTTAGTCCAGAAAATCATCATCGTCTGCCGTAGCAAAGTCGTCTTCTGCTCTGGGTTTTCCGCCCAGAGGTTCCCCGTCACGAATCTTCTGCAGGTTGTTCAGGCCGCAGGCAATGCCTTTGTTGCCATTGGAATTAAAGGCGTAGAAGTTGATGGAGGCTCTTCCATAGACCCCGCTGTACACTTCAGACCGTTCCAGGATCTGCTGGCAGGAAGAATCTACGATGCCGGGCTTTGTGGCAGAATTGGCATTAATGAAGTAACTGTCCTTGTAGGTGTCATCCCCAGGCCGTTCCAGATCTCCGTCACGGAGAGGGTTCTTGATGGTTTCCAGCTTCGGCACGATGCGGCCGTTTCCTTTGAGCTTGCCCTGTCCTTCTTCATAGGCTGCCTGGATAGCCGCTTTCACCTTTTCCACAGTCTTCGTATCAGACTTGGGGATGATGAGACTCACGCTGTACTTGGGGGTTCCTCCGTTGATGGACTTGGGTTCCCAGACGTTGGCGTAGGACCAGCGGGTATTTGCTCCGGTAATGACTTTGCAAGGGTTTACATAATTCTTCATCATTTGTTCCTCCTTAATTTTCACTGCTAAAATCTTCCGCCGCGGTATGCATAGCCGGGCGTTTATCCGATTCCGGTACCAGGACCGGTTTGCCTTGGGGCTTTTCAATGAGGCCGGACAGAAGTTCATCAAACCTCCGTTTCCCCAGAAGGCGGGTCAGGGCTGTGATGCCCATGAGTTTCTTTTCGTAGGGAGAGTATCCGGCTTCTTCCACTTTGGCGGCTACCGCATCGTCATCTACATAACGGCGATTGGAGCGCCCTTCCACCAGTTTCCAGCCGGACCATGCCTTGCCGGATAGAGCCTGCTGCAGGGCATAGTCCTTAATGTCACCCACCCAAGCTACAAGGTCATCGGCTTTGGCCAGGACGGCTTCCTCTTCCCGGTCTTCCAGGGTGGAGGGCATGGCAAAGTCGTACTTGGCCAATTCCAGGTTATACTCGGCCCGTTTCCGGCAGGTGGCCTTGATCTTGCAGAATCGGCAGTGGTCACCGGCCGTATACTCCCCTTCTCCCTTGGCCGCCAGGTCTGCAGTAGGCTTTAGCACCCTATCCGCCCACTGGAGCAGTTCTTCCTTGGTCAGGGTGCAGGTGCTCACGTTCTCCCGCCTGGGCTGGAAGATGGTCATGGACACCTGGCGGATATCGTAAATCCCGTCGAAAAGCTCCAGTGCCCCCAGGGCATAGCACATCATCTGGGGATTTTTCTCTGCGCTGACTTCCACACCAAGTCCGTGCTTGTAGTCGATGACGGTCAAGGTATCATCCGCCACAATGACACAGTCTCCTGTACCGAATCCGTCCGGCACCCATTTCGAAAAGTCCAGCCGCTGTTCTACAAGGACGATGGGATCCTTGCACTCTTTCTTTGCTTCCGCAAGCCTCTCCATAACGAATTGAGCATAGTCGTCCGTGCATTCAGCCATTTCCTCGCTGTAATAGTCGAGGGTCCCCGTAGGATTCTGAGCCTTCCTGCCCAGGGCTTCCTTCACCTTGTATTCGCAAAGGGTATGGGCATCCGTACCCTCCCGGGCAAAGTCGCTTGTGGTGTCCGGCCGCTTCGCACATTCCAACGCAGAAGGCGGGCAGGCCAGCCAGCGGTAGCTGGACGAGGCGGAAAGAACCGCATGCTGCTTATCCGGCATGGCTGATCTCCTCCAGTTCCTTCATGAAGGCTTCATAGTCTTCCGGCTTTACGCTGGAGAGCTTTTCCGCCCCATATTTTTCAATGAGGGCTTTCACTTCTGCCGTGAATCCCTGGCGGGACTTGTCAGCCGCCGCTTTCCGGACTTCTTCAAAAGAAAGGGCCTTCCGCTCCGGAACCATCTTTTCCGGTTCTGCTGTTCTATTGTTCATCTCGTTTTCCAGAGCTTCTACAATCCGCAGCAGGGTCTTTGTGCAATTGGCCATTTCGTTCGCCAGATTTTCAAGATTGTCCTTCGTCACCTTAGTTTCCTCCTTCGTTAATTTCCCTGATGGCCAGTTCCTCTACGGAGTCGCCTGGCACGATGATGGTTACTTTTTCCTTCCCACCCAGCAGGAACCGCAGAATCCGTTCCCGCACGGACACAGACCGCACGGCAGCGATATGCCCACCACCCTTTGTCGCAGAAACGCTGATGCTAACTCTTTGCTTCATGGCTTTTCCTCCTTTCTGAGGGTTAGTATCGTTTTCCCCCTCCACTCTTTAGCCTTGGGAGAGTGGATTTTCTGACGGTTTCTCCAAAAAAAATTTAAATAATTTTTCTGGGCATGCAAAAAAACCGGTATGAGAAGCTGCCATGGCTCCTATACCGGCTAAGGTTTTTTGATCGATCTTGAGACAAAAAAATAAGAGGCCCGTCACTTGGACGTTCCTCTGCAAAGTATAAATTTTTATTTCTTTAATTTCTGCCCCTTTAGTCGTTTACACTAGTAAATCCCCAAGCGGTATGTTTCCATCAACTGTCTTCCAGCATTTATTTCCACTTAAAGAAGTACCATTGAGGAAAGCTAAAGCAGCACTCTGGGATTTGAAGGGAACATCTACTTGCAATACACGGTCAATAATCTTGCCTTCTTTTTCCAGTTCCATTCTTTCTTGTTTAACAGAATCCGAAGATTTAAAATTGGGTGATACATCCTTAGACAGCGTAGCCCCTGCCTTCACTCTTGTTTCTCTTGGCTGCGTATTGCCTGTGTGAATCTCGATTTCAGCCGTTGCCTTCACACCCTGCTTACTATTTATAAACTGAAAAAGCGTTTTCTGTTTTTGGGGTCCAGGCGCACCAGTTGGAGGTTTTGGTTGTACAAATCCATCAAAGATGGATCCCGGAAACATCGAAATATAATGCTCGATGTCTTTGATGTAATCTTCGCAAGTATGAATTTGTGCAGCTCCAAGATGATAATGATCTTTTCTGTATTTCGAATTGCAGTTTTCCTTGGCCGGAGTTGTGGTCAGGCACTTCGGATAGTGAGCATGGACATACTCACACATAGCGTTTTCAATGAACAAAAGCTCATTTGTAGTGATGGTAAAATCGGCAAACTTAAAGGCAAGCACGGTATGCCATGACTTGTCAATGTCGGCAGAATGCTTATTCAATATTCTCTTTTGAAGAGTATCCAATCCGGTCTGACCTACATAAACCGCATTAGTACCGACAAGGAGAAAATAAATCCCCGTGCCATCCAGCTCAGTATCAAAGTCATGCATTGCTTTCCGGCTGACGCGGACTGCCGTAAATTTTGATGAATCACTGCTCATCGTCACGGTCCCCTTAAAAGTCCCGTCCGCCAAATAGATTTTTAACCCGTGCATCTAATATCCACTTCCCCGTTCGATAAAAATCTCAAATCAAGCTCTGCTTCTTTACGGCAGTTTTACCATTTTTCTTTTAGATTGCATTCATCAAGCTCAGCAGATTCTGATAAGAATCTACCTGCCCATATACCACATCATCCTTTGAAATTTCATTGAATAGCTTCTTAGCGCACTTAATCTTCGCTTGTTCAATGGGGCGCAAATCCAGGCTTTCCATGGATCCCTTGGTTTCCGCAACAAAATAAATATGTTTTACAGACCCTTTCTGGAAGGCTATGGCCCAATCCGGCGCATAGTTCCCAACAGGAGTCGGGATCTGAAAGCCCCGCGGCAGCTTTGCATACACAACCACTTTATCATCTACATCCATGGCTTCCGCGAATTTCCGTTCAATGGATTTTTCTGCGGTCCCGTCTGCAAAAACATAATCCTGGACATTTTTCCGGGCACGGTATGCCTTGGAAAAATCTTTATTCTTTTCAGCCGTAAAGATCTCAGATTCGTAGGTTCCATCTGTCTGGTTGTAGGTGATGGCATCTACAATCATGGTCGCCTTTTCTTCATTAATGAGTTTGATCACCTTTGCTATGAATTCTTCCGGATTATACGCATACATAGCAAATTTAACGGGAGAAATCCCCTTTAAAATGGCCGCAACAGACTTTCTGGTCAGATGGGTTCCTGCTCCGATTTTACCGATCAGATCATATTTGACCTGGCTGGTTTCTGCCCGTTTCAGCTTGTAGGTGTGACTTTGATCTGCTACAAAGCCACTGCCGTCTTTCACCGTCTCGGCAGACCAGTCTTCTCCCTGGATTCCCAGCGTTACCGTATATTGAAGTTCTGAGACAAAAAGCTTCTCCTCAATATGTTTGATTGCCTTTTCAATCAGTTCTTTGCTGTCAAAGTGTACCGTATAACTCCACTTATGATTGATATAATTCCAAAGAGTCTGGAATTCTTTTTTGTAGAAATTATCGTTCAGCGCATTCTCCCGGATTTTAGTCTGGTTGCCATTTTCAATCATGCCATCCAGCGCATGTTCATCAAAGACACTCTGGACAAGGGCATGAACGCCGGCTGCAATATCTTTTACCTTTTCTGGAAGCGGGGCCAACGTTCTATTTTCAACGTCAGTGCGATATTGATCTGTCACATGTCCATCTTCATCAATGTAATCATGTTTTACCAGATAGAAGTAAATGGAAGAAGCCTGGTCGCTGGTAATCGTAACCACGTCATCCCCAACTTTGACCCGCTTGTTTTGGAAGTATTCCAGGGTAACTTTGGTTGGCCGTTCGTACAAGTCATCCTTAATTTCTTTCTGAAGGGAAGAAACAAATTCTTTATAACCATCGCTGGCAATGACCGTCAGCTTATTCACTTCCTGGACTTCCGGCCCTAGGACGTGTTCATCCATTCTGTCGCCAAACTGGTTGACGCAGATTCGAAGTCCACGGCCCACTTCCTGGCGCTTATTGGTTGTAGAATCCCCGCCATGCTTCAGCGTGCAGATTTGGAACACATTCGGGTTATCCCACCCTTCCCGCAGGGCAGAATGAGAAAAGATAAACCGCACCGGATTATCGAAAGATAATAATTTCTCCTTGTCTTTCATAATCAGCTCATAAGCAGATTCATCATCACTGACATCGGTTCCCCGCTTCAGGCTGGAGTCTACCTTATGCCCCTTTTTATCCACGCTGAAATATCCAGTATGAGTAGAATGAACATCAATGTTACGCAGATACTGTTCATAAGGCGTAGGGAATAACGTCAGATATTCTTTCAGAATAGAAGTATACTCCTCTTCGAACATCTGCCCATATTCAGAATTAACCTCGTTCCCATCCGCATCATACTTCCGATAATTTTCCACCTTATCGATGAAGAACAAAGACAGTGTCTTGATGCCGCGGTTAAACAGTTCCTTTTCCTTTTCGAAATGAGACCGGATGGTTTCCCGGATCTGTACCCGACGGATATCCTTTTCATTGACATCCCCCAGGACTTCACCCGTATGGATCTCCATCCCATTTGTAAACGTTACAATCCCTCGAATTGGATCAATTTCATTAATATGGTAACCCCGATATTGTTCCATCCCCTTGGAAAGTGCGTAAAGATCATCATCCACACCTACGATACGGGTTTCTCTGTTAATCGACTTGTCGTACCTGATTTCGAATTCCAGACGAGCCATGGGCGGTTTATTCTTAGAAATGACAATATTCTCCAGAAAAAGATAGCCATCGGTTCCCCGGAAGTTTTTAATATCGAATCCTTTCACTTCGATTTTTTTGACCAGCTTCATCTGGTAGGCATCCAGTGCATCCAGTACATACACTAGATCATGATGTTCTTTATGTGTTGCCGAATAGTTCAACGTAAATAACGGATTGAATTCTTTCAAAGATGCCTGTGTTTTTTCGCCCCCCATTTTCTGGGGTTCATCAAGAATCACAATCGGCCGGTTTGCCTGTATAACGTCGATGGGCTTCCGGCTGCCAAATTCATCCAGTTCCATTCGGATCCTTCTGGCATCTTTGCCACGGGCATTGAATGCCTGGACATTGATGATCATCACCGAAAGATCCGCACTGGAACTGAAATTATCGATATCCGTCAGATTTTTGGAATTGTAGACAAAGAAACGAGCCTTTTTCCCATACAGTTCCATAAAATGGTCCTGCATCGTCTGAAAGCTTTTCTGCACGCCTTCCCGGATGGCAATGGACGGAACGACCACAATGAACTTACTCCAGCCATAGTGCTTGTTCAGTTCAAACATGGTCTTGATGTAGACATACGTCTTCCCGGTTCCCGTTTCCATTTCCACATCAAGGGAACAAGCCCCCATATGCTTTGCCAACGTAGAGGACGTTTTGATATTGTTATCCGTTTGGACCTTCTGGATATTCTGCAGCAACTGAGGCTGATTCAGCGCCACCGGCGCATTGGCAAACCCCGTATATAAATCCATATCCGGGGCATTGTTTGTGAGTAAACTCCCCTGGATTTCCTGGGTTCCGATGTCCCGGCGATAGCTCACCTTATCCTGAAACGGCTGACCAGCAAAAACTTTGACCACACTGTCAACCGCTTCTGTCTGGTAGCCCTGTATCGTGAATTTAAATTTCATTTTTGCCATGTTACAGCACCTTCCTTACTGTTTGAGGACTGTAGGTCGCAAAAATCTGTTCAAAATTGGCTGCAACGCTGTCATCGGCCATAGAACTGTCACGGAATACCGCATAGAACGGCTTCTTCTTAGCAATGGCAGTCACAACCTCTTCCGTTACCTCATCATCGAAGCAGGCAATTAAATAGCCATCCGCCACAGAAAAGACCTTTTTCCCAGCAATTTCAGTCCGTTCTACTTTTGAAGAAAGTAGAACACCCAAATCCAGCATGACCTGGATGAGCAGGTCTTCTGGTGTCCGATCTGCCTTGATATTGTCTGCAAACAAATCGATTTCTGCCTGCTTTACCTCAGCAGGTTTATAATAGACATCTTTCATATTCGAAGAATCTATCTTAAAGCAACGGAAACCATAGTCGATGTCTGCACCAGTTTCTTTCTTGATTTTCTTGCCAGCACGGCGGATGCGTTCCTCTCCAATGTCACAAATATTATGATAACCGTCTCTATAAGCTTCTCCAGCAAGGTCTGTTTTTTCAGGTAATTGAACCATTATAAATTTTCTATTCATTGCATCTTCGCTATTTAACAGAAGTATAGCTTCTGCGGTAGTAGCTGTTCCTGAGAAGAAATCCATAATAATACAATTACTTTCATTATAACTAGCAGATTTAATCAAAAATTTTAATAGACCTGTAGGTTTGCTGTAATCAAAATAAGCCTTCCCCATTAATTCAGTTTGTTCTTTTGTTGCGTCTTCGTTTGTACCGACATTATAAGTTGAAATAGCAAGTAAATTATGTATTTTCTTAATTTCTCCTCCTTTTTTTATGTGGTTAGGTCTAAATGGAATCTTGCTAATTATAATCTTTTCATTATTAGCTACTATTTCATCCAACTTCTTTTGCGAGTATCGCCATTCTCCTTCAAGTTTAAATTCATTAACGTTTTTTCCTTGTTTGATTTCAACGTCAGTTAGTAGCCTTGTAATAATATTTCCCTCCGACATATCTTGGGGATGAACGATTCCATCTGATATGCCAAACGAAACGCTATTAGGAGGAAAAATAAGTGTATTAATAGAATTTCCAGCATTATTAAAAGGATATTTCTTACCTTCCTCAGTAACACTTACGGAAAAGGCACCAGTAAGACTACGTTTTTTAGAATAACACATTATGTATTCAGTTTTAGTTCCAAGATTAGCATTCAGAAAAGATGGCTTTTTCTTCTTTTCCCATACGAATTGTGCAATAAAATTATTATCTCCAAAGATTTCATCACAAACTTTTTTCAAATTTTGCTGTTCATTATCATCAATACTAATGAAAATTACGCCATTATCTGCAAGCATATCCTTTGCTAATTTAAGTCTCGAATAAATCATATTCAACCAATCAGTATGAAACCTACCGTTACTTTCGCTATTTTTGACTAGACGATTACCATCATAATCAGTTTGTCCACTATTCCTTAAATACTCGTTTGTTGTTTGTGAAAAATTATCTTCATAAATGAAATCATTTCCAGTGTTATAGGGTGGGTCAATATAAATCATTTTCACTTTACCTAGATACGTTTCCTGCAGCAGTTTCAGTGCATCAAGGTTATCCCCTTCAATATAGATATTCTCCGAATCGGTTCCTCCAGGCGTACCGTCTCTTCCTACGGATTTCGCTTTTTCAAACCGTAACGTTTTGGCAATTGGCTGGTTAGCAAGGATAACCGCTTTCCGTTTGTCCGGCCAGGTAAACTGATACCGTTCCTGTCCATCATCTACTACTTTGGCATTGATTTCCTGCATCAACACGTCTTTATCGATGGCACGGACTACATTCCCGCCCTCATCCATGGTCTCCGTCACTGCATTGGGGAACAGGGCAGCGAGCTTCTTGTAATTTTCTTCAGCCAAATCCGGTGTATGCATTTTAAGCTTTTCCATTTGTAATTTCCTCCATTTGACGTTTATACTCCTGCAGCCGGGTGTACAGCTCAAACCGTTTCTTAGGCTGCTGTTCTTTCCAGGCAGCGGCTTCTGTTTTCTCGATCAACTTTTGCAGTCGGTTGATTTCGTCCTGCTTCCGCAGCTGCTCCTCTACCGATTGATTTTCTTGCTTCAGCAGGGCTTCTGAAGAAATAGCAATCTGACGAACCAGATCATCCCAGATTTCATCCAGCGTGCTGCCCTGAAGAGCAATGTCCAGTTCTTTCTCCTGTACCCATGCCGAACGGTACAGTTTGCTGTGATAAACCGCCAGCTGACGCTGATCTTCATAAACAAACAGAAAAACAAGCTTATGTGGATTCTGCCTTGCGATGGCTTCTATAATTTTACCATCAAAATCCTGTTTCTTAAGAGTAATCGATAGAAACAATATTTCCTTTATTTCCGATTCTTTCGCCAGATTCAGATTACCCTTGGTCAGTGTGTTTTCCACCTGGATCCGTTCCACATCGGATACAAATTTTGCTTTCACCGCAGCTGTCAGCGGCAGGTGTTTATAAAACGCTTCTTTAGGCAGACGCTTATGAACTACCGTACTTTGCGGAAAATTGATCATTTATCTCACCACCAGGAAACAAATCAATTCAAAATCTTCAAGTCCGGAAAATCCTTCTAACTGGAAGGTTGTCGCTCCTGCAGAGAAAAAGCTGGAAATATCTTCTTCATCTTTGGCTTCTATAATAGAACTAATGGCATCTTCAAGGAGTTTGGAAACGCCGCTCATATTCCGGCCATCTTTCGTTTCTTTATTGAACAGATGACACAGCGTCTGATCCGGTGTACTTTTCCCCTTGGCAATATGGCGCATCTCATCCAGAGTTTCTTTGGGCTGCAGATGATTGGTAATAATTTCTCCATCGTTTCCCACATACACCATATAAAAGGGATGCAGCCGATTTTGATTTTTTATATTGATTTCTGCGTTTACATTTTTCAATACGAAAATGACCCCGGGCTTTTCTCCTTTGGCCACCGCCTGGATGCCAAAGGGAATGTGATCGATATCCGGATGCTCCTTCATATAGGCCAGGAGATCCATACGGAAGTCATTCAGCCCCAAATCTGTAATGGAAACGCCGCTGGACATATCTTCCAGGTCAACGACTTCTTCCTGCAGTTTTTTCAGTTGTTCTTTCCGGTACTGTAAATCTCCTTTTTCGTCCTGGTTGATTAAATCATCATCCCCGGTAGAAGTCATGACAGAAATCCGCATCCTTGTTTCAACCCGTGCCTTCAGATTGATGTATTCATCCAAAGTTAAATCCGGCCAGAAGTTGACCAGCTGGATTTTCTGGTTCTGGCTGCCAATTCGGTCGATCCGCCCGAAGCGCTGGATAATCCGTACAGGATTCCAATGGATATCGTAATTGATACAGTAATCACAGTCCTGCAGGTTCTGCCCTTCGGAAATACAGTCGGTTCCAATCAGGATATCGATGTTGTTATTCTTATCCTGGGGATAAAGAATATCCCGGTCTTTGGAGATGGGAGAGAAACAGGTAAGCACATGGTTCATCTCCGGTTTGAAATTCGGTATGGTGGTCCGCCCTTCGATGCTTCCCGTAACAAGAGCCGTGTTGAGACCCAAGGCCTTTGCCTTAGGCGCAATATTTTCGTACAGATATTCGGCCGTATCTGCAAAGGCCGTAAAGATCAGGACTTTCCGGTTTCCCGGATTAATGGGATTGGCTTCCTTCTCACGAATGACCTTAAAAAGCTGGTTCAACTTATAGTCGTATTCCGGCGTGATGTCTTTCACCATGCTGATCAAAAGGGAAAGAGTCTCGATATCAGCCTCAATATCCCTTTGCCAAGAAATATAATCCATATCCTCCAGATTGATCTGGAGCTTTTTCCCTACCGAGAAAAAGTCCGTGTTCTGGTCATCATCGTCAAATTCCCCTGCGGCCCCGGATAGGTCCGTCATTTCTTTCAAATTACCTTTTCCATTTTTGATAAAGGAATCAATTACCTGGTCCGTATCTTTAAGATACTGATAAACCTTCTGTACCGTCAGCAAGAAAGAATGTACGGAGCTTTCCATCCGCTTCAGGAGGTTAATGCTCATCAGACGCTGGATACCGGATTCACGGCCTTTCCGGAAATTCTCTGTTTCTTCCTCAGACAGATAATGTTTCATTTTACTGGGGAGGATATATTGGGTTGGTGTATAAATGGTAAGGCGCAGTTCAGACAGGCACTCATAGACTTCTTTATAGTTGATGGCGTCTTTTTTGTCCGTCAGTTTCGGGTACAGAGAAATTGGCTTGTTCCTAATTGGGAAATTACCAATGTCCTTGGTATCATAATATCGCTGGATATGATGCCTGGATCTGGCAATAGTGACAGCATCCAGTACTTCAAAAAAGTCAAAGTCCAGTTGGGAAAGCAGATTTTTGGTCGTCCGTTCCCCTTCTGGAAGTTTGCACCAGGCATTATAGACCTTCTGGGCCCGGCGGAATATTACATCGATATCTGATTTGGTATTCAGTTTTTCATTGATTTCTTCTGGATTTCCTTCATACGCCAGGGCCAGCTGATTCCGCAGGTCATAAAAACGGTTGTTAACAGGCGTGGCGGAGAGCATGAGCACTTTAGTACGGACGCCCGGCTTTATGACCCGGTTCATGAGCCGCATATACCGGTTCTCTTTTTCGCCCCCGTGGGTATCGGTCCCATTTCCGTTCCGGAAGTTATGGCTTTCGTCAATCACCACAAGATCATAGTTTCCCCAGTTGATCCGTTCGATAGGCAGACCGATGGGCGTCTTTCCGCTGTTCCGGGAAAGGTCCGTATGGTAAAGCACATCATACCGGAAGCGATCTTCGGACAAAGGATTGTTTACCAGATTTCCCCGATAGGTCATCCAGTTTTCCGAAAGCTTTTTCGGGCAGAGGACCAGCACATTTTTATTCCGTCCTTCATAATATTTAATGACGGCCAAGGCTGTAAAGGTCTTGCCAAGGCCCACGCTATCGGCCAGAATGCAGCCATTGTACTGTTCCAGTTTATTGATGATTCCCAGCACTGCATCTTTTTGGAAGTTATAGAGCTTATTCCAAATTTGGCTGTTCTTGAAGCCGGTCGCCTCATTGGGCAGGACATCTTCTGAAATATCTTCAAGAAATTCGTTGAAGATATTATAGAGGGTCATAAAATAAATGAGTTCCGGAGAATTTTCCTGATACACGGAAGAAATCATATCAATCACATCATCCGTCACATCGGCGAGCTTCTCTTCGTCATTCCAGACCCGATCGAACATCTTCAAAAATTCCTGGCTGGAAGGATTCTCGATGCGAGTTACCATGTTTGTGAGATTATTGCCCCGTTCGCAGCCAAGGTCAACGGTGGTAAACGCATTTAAAGGCATGTAGGTATAAATCTGATCTGGGTTCTGTACCAGCAGAAAATTATTCATACCTTCGTTGGTGGTATTGGATTTAAAATGGACTTTCTTCTGCATCCAGGCTGCACATTCTTTGGCAACAGCCTTTTGCTTCAATTCATTTCTCAGACGTACTTCGAATTCCGTCCCATAAAGGCTTTTCTCGCGCTGCAGTCGCGGGATATAAAATTCCCGGCGTTCTTTCGGTGTCTTTTCTGCAACAAAAGTCGGGGAGGTAAAAATAAACCGGAGTTCGTCACAGCTTTCCAGTTCTTCTTTCAAGGCCTGATAGGCGTAGATGGAAAAGCAGGCCGCAGCGATGGAGAGTTTGCTGCCAGATTTTATTTTCTTAGCCAGGTCATCCCGGACGACTTTCGTTGTGTTATTGAACGTTTCCATATGATTTACTCCCGTTATTTACTCTATTTGCCTTTTTCTTCGAAGTACAGTCTTTAAGCTGATATCAGCTATTGATCTCCATCATCCCCGCAAACCACTGATACGTCTCTTCCAGTTTCCACTACTTCGATTCCCTTTTGCAGATGAAACATTCCATAGAGAGATGGAAGGTGGGATAGCCCTGCAGTTACACTATAATTTATTATACCATAGACAGTGTGCAAATTTTGGGGCTGCAATAAAAAAGAACCGTGGCAGAGAGCTTCCCACCACGGTTTTCTTCATTTCCTCACCAAAGCCACCAGCAGAACCGTTCCTATCCCATAAGCCAGGTTCCGTTGTGCCTTCAGGCGTTTCTGTGTTCTATTGTTTTCTTTCTCGTACGCGGCTAAGGATTCGTTGGCAATCCTCAAGGATTCTTCTTGCCTGATGGAGATCGTCTTCAGTTCGTTCAATCGACTCCCTTGCAGATTGGACTGTTCCCTGGCTTTCTGCAATTCGGTCCGTGCTTCGGTCAATTGCATCTCCAATTCCTGCATTCGTATCTTCTGCTGACTGTATTCCTTCTGTAATCTGCTGTTGATTTCCTGCAGCTCGCTGATATTCATCTCCAGTTGGGTCAGTTCTTCTTCCGTTATGGTATACGTAGAGGCCCAGGAGACCTGCGGAAAGGACAACAACAAGCACAGCAATAAGCACAAGGCGCTTTTTCTCAATGATCCCCACCCTCTTTCTTCAGATGACCAGGGTAAAGAGTAGCACCCCGGTCAGGATGCCCAACAGATAGCCCAGAAGAAATTCATCGCTGATCCGCCACATGTCCATGGTCCTCATCCTTTCTGGGCCACATAATCCGTCACCCCGCGGGCAATGGCACGGGCAAATTCGTCCTTCCGGTTCATCAGGAGCTGTACATCTTCCTCATTGGTGATGAACGCCGTTTCCACCAGGACCGCCGGCATATCCGTCTCCCGGAGCACCGCCAGCCCCGGCCGTGATAACGTTCCCAGAATCATCAACGGCCGCCGCCCCGATGGCAATCCCATTGTTGCGGTAGGTTTTTGCGCCATTTCCCAACACGATACTGCTGGATTCAGCCTGGGTATTGGGGCCCAGAACGACCGTGTACGGTTTGACCCCGTTAGCACTGCTGCCGATGACCACACTGTACTTGCCGGCCTGGGCCTGATTTCCCGCGACAAAGCTGTAATCTCCTCCCCCAAACGTTTCCCCCAGGGAAATCGTATAGTTGGAGGTGTTATTCTTGTGATAAGTGGAGCCTATGCTGAAAGAATGGGATGCATTATTGTAATCGATATGCATCCCGTTGATAACCAAATCAGAAAAAGTAAACCCATTGGCAAAAGTAACATCATTGTAAAACGTTACAGGCCCCCAGAAAGAAGCGGGAGAATAGGATGTCAGATACCCCTGGTTCGTATCACTTTGATCTCCGATGGTCAGGCCTTTGGTAAACATTCCATAGTCATTGACGGTCGTCCCTGCCCAAACGGTTCCATTTCCCAACAGCAGCACCAACAATACGGCCCCGGCCAGCAGCGAAGCTCCTTTTCTTCCGTCATGGATAGATCTGCCCTTTGCCCCGTGGTTTCTGGCAATTTCCGAGACCACCACCCAGACGCGCCGAACCTCGCTCCAAATGACTTTGTAGATTTTGTTCATGTTTGGAAACCCCTTTCCCGTAAAATGCAAAAAAGCCCCTTTCTGGTCTTTTGGGGACCAGAAGGAGGCATCTCATCGATACCGAAATGAAACCGAGACTATGTAACCGACTGCATAACCAATTTTCTTCTTTTGAAAGGCAGCTTTACTGCCCGTCACAACCAAAAGAAGCCCCCAGCACTTCTTTCTGTTTGTTGTAGTTGTCCGCATTTGCATAACTCCCCGATATATTGAGTATCATAGCATAAAATGCCACATGTTACAACTGTCTACGGCCGAAGAAGCTTTCCTTCCCCTGTTTTTTCAAATTGTTGTAATAACAACAATCTATTTTCCCTATCCATGATATACTACCTGCAGAAGTGAAGAAAACCTCACGAAAAAACACGAACAAATTCATCCATATCCATTAGGAGGTACGTGCTATGTTGAAATCTGTTTTGGACCAATCCGCCATAAATGGGAAAGTCACATCGAACACGATCATGGGCGATCTCATCCGACTTCATCCCGAAGTTGTCGATACCCTGATTGCGCAGGGCATGCACTGCCTGGGCTGCCCGTCGGCGCAGCAGGAAAGCCTGGCCAATGCCTGCTTCGTCCACGGCCTCAATCCGGAAACCGTTACCCAGGCCGTCAACGCCGCCATCCAAGCGAACAGACAGTAAGAGGAGTCAGCATCATGAGCGCATTTTTAGGTCCTATCCATTTTTGGCTATACCATAAAATCCAGTTCCAGGAAAGCCTGATCGACGAACTCATCCGCTATGCCTCCGCGCAGGGATGGTCCGACGGCAACCTGGCGGATACCTACGGCAGCAAAGACCGCCGCAACCTCGAGGAAGTCATCGATGAATCCAACATCCACGGCTGGCTTCAGTCGCGCATCCACGACGCGGAAGGCCGTTACGCCGCCCTGGTTCTCGCTGTCTCCAACGGGCGGGAAGACCGCCTGACGGCGCTGAAACAGGCCGCCTATGATTTCGGCGCCAGACAGAGCCTGAGCGCCGCTACGGCGCCGGAAGCGTTTCATCACCTGGATGATCTGCTGTTGGACGGCATGCCCTGTGACCAGGTCAACCGCGTCTGCGAAAGCAGTGACAGCCGCATCGCCTGGAACCGGACGATGGACCTGCACAGCGAATTCTGGCAGGGCCATGGCGACTTCTATTACGCCCTGCGCCAGGCTTTAGTCGATGGGATGTTGTCCGCTACGGACTACGCCTTCACCAGCCCGGCAGAAGGCCGTTATGAAATCGTCAGGAAATCTGCGTAAACGAAAGAGAGGAACCTCCTTATGTATTGCACGGACGTCATGGTCAAACAACACGCCAACATTGCGCGGATGCTAAAAGTCATCCAGAAAATATGCTGTTCTATTTTGGAAGGCGCAGAAATCGACCAACAGGAATTTGCGGCCATCCTTGATTTCATCCGCCGTTATGCCGACGGGCACCATCATCGCCGGGAAGAGCTCGTCCTCTTTCCCGAAATGGTGGACCACCTGGAACAAGTCGCCTCCATCATCATCAAGCACGGCATGCTCGTCGAACACGACCTCCTCCGCGCCCATGTCCGGGCCCTCGGCGAAGCCCTGAAACTCTACGCCCAGGAAACCAGGACCGAGTACAAACTCCAGATCCTGACGGAAGCAATGGCCTACACCAACCGCCTGCAGCAGCACATAGAAAAGGAAAACAATGTCGTTTATCCCCTGGCGAACCGCGGCCTGTCCGACGACATCAAGGCCAGAATCGACCAGACCGTCCGGGACATGGAACAGGAAGAAGGCCCAGACTTCGTAAAGGGATACATGGAGCTTCTGGAGCGCCTGGAAAAGAAGTATAAACTCGCCGCGCTGTAACCTGCGGCACTACGCTTCCTTTGGGGAAAGCGATGGCCCACCCGGAGGATCCTTTCCCATCCGGGAAAAATTCCTCCGGAACGGAGCAGATACAAATAAGGAATACGCCTTGCCGGCTTGAGTCGGCAGGGCGTATTCCTCTATGTCGTGCACCGGCATATAATGGAAGCAGAATCCTGTAACGCGTGGATAAGAGAGTAATCCGTATGAATTTCCGGAAAGGCGCCTTGAGGACAGCAAGGTCCGCTGGCACAACAGCGATCCCGTCAATCCGATATGCACATATGGCCGATTCCTGTGTATTATGATCCCAGCAGGACATACAGGGTAGGAATCCCCTCCGAAGGATTCCCCTTCTCAATCCTTCCAAAAAATCATGGTCCCCCAAATCTTTTCCGGCCATCTGATTGTGGATTTTTATCAGTAGTTCCCTGTTTGTAAAATATTTGCCATTCTCTGCCTTAAGAAGCGCTCTGATATCCGTCTGAAACAATCCGTCAATCCTGCATTCCTCTTCCATCGCCGACACATCCGTCACACACTCGTTACGCAGCAGTTCTTCCTTTCCGGAAATGAACGCCTCATAAATGATATATACACTTCCTGAGGGCATGGCCATGGGGATCCATTTCTGGAATTCCCTGGCTCCATTTCTCCACCCGTTCTTCTTCTGTCATCGCGGCCTCCGATAGTCAGCGAATCAATCTTGCTATTTCCCGGCCCTCCTGTTCGTTGCCCGCAGCACCTCCTGGAACCTGGATTTTCCCCGCTGGCATCATCCCCATCGGAAGGAATAAAGCGCTCCCAACAAAAGGAAGACCCCGAAAGCGAGGACGGCGATATGCGCTAAAATCAGCAGTGCCACGCCTATGGTTCCCCACCTCGTCCGGCGATGGGTATTCAGGAAGTTCCATAAGCCGAAATAGGACAGCAAAAGCGCCCCCAGGAAAGAACCAAGCCACAGGAAAGGAAGAAAACCCAGATGTGGGTAGTCTGTCCCCCACCCGGGCGGCAGCGATTCCAGGACCAGGTACGCCGCAATTTCCATGGCCGCCAAGAAAGCACTGAGCGCATAAAATAGCTTATGCCGGACCTGCCGATCCCAAAGAAGGATTCCCAAATTCAGTACCAAAAGAACCGCCATCGCGCACAGACAGCTGGTTTGATTGTCTTCCACCATATGTTTCGTCCTCGTCTTTTCGCTGGTTTCCCTGCCGGCAGCGCGGCCATGGGAACTGATATCCACCGGCTTTTAACTTGCCAGTTTCACAAATTCTTCCACCTTTTCCCATGGATATCTTGTCCAAGGGCTGTCTTCCCCCTTTAAAAGTTTGTGGGACGCCCTGGAAATCATCTTTTTTCCAAGGGCATGGTTAATGACATCGCCGGCGGCAAACTCTTTTGAAAAATCTTCCCACGAATTCACAGATTCGCTCTCTGCGATGTCCCGGATCAGTTGTCCGCATTCTTCCCGGTAATCCTCAAAAGAAGCATATCCCAAATCAACGGCAGCTGTGATTTGATACAGCAGGATAGAACAGATAAACACGTTTTTTTCGTCGAGTTCTTGAAATTCCAGTACCGATCTGGCGAGGCTTTCCCGATCCTGGATTTCAAAGTCCCTTTTCAGCATCTTTCCCGCCACCTTTTGGTCGCCTTCCGAAAGGGCAAAAAACTGAAACAGCCGGATGGAGTCCCCTGGAATCAGGATTTCCCTCATGGGGCAGCTGAATGCCAGCGCCAATTTTTCCAGGCTCAGCGGTTCCGAATAAATTCTTTCCCTTTCCGCTGCACGGTTGGCCTCCTCTTTCTTTCGTTCCTCTTCTTCCTGCCGTAATTCCTCCCTGGCTTCCGCCACTCCTTCACAGATTGCTTGTTTTATCTCCTTCAGGAATTGAAACATCTTCCTCTCCTTTCCTGATTCTGCGCATCAAGGAATTCCCTAGGGAATTCCCTACGATTGTTTCCGCGAATAGCATCTCGATAAAATATTTATTTATGCAACAAAAATTATTAAATTAATTTCATTATTTTATAGATTTATTTTTGTTTTATTCTATCATTGATACTTTCATTTCGCAATATATTTTCATTTTTTATGTATATATTTTCATTAATAAATTCCATTTTCCAGCTGTTTCGGACGGCCTGCCAAAACCGGGAACCGTCCCAGGACGACTGGTTTCCCGGAGCGGCAGTTTCCCCGGCTAAACCATCATTCGGTTCCGGCGGGATAGGGATATTTTCACGATACCAGGAGGTGCTTGTTATCATGAACCCCATCGAAAAAACCATCTTTGCCCGAAAAAGATGGATAAAAAGTAAGATGCTCGCGTATGGATTTCGCAAAACGAAGGATAGCTATACCCTGGAAAAGGCCTTTCTGGACGGGACCTTTTGCGCGGTCCTTTCCGTCGACGCAAACGGAACACTGACCGGCAGCGTCCGGGACCAGATGACCCAGGACGACTACTACCAGCTCCGTCAGGAAACCGCCGACGGTGCGTACGTCCATACTGTCCGGGCGGCCTATGCCGCCCTGCTCAAAGACATCGCCGCCTTCTGCTGCCACGATGTCCTGTTCGCTTCCCCGCAAGCAAACCGCCTTGTCCAAAACATCCTGGATCAATTCCAGGTCCGGCCGGATTTTCCTTGGGGCCGTTCTGAACGGTATTCGTCCTATGGGACGTTCCGCCATTCCCTTAATCGAAAATGGTTCGCCCTGATTATGAGCGTAACACGCGCGGTTCTCGACAAAGACGACAATCCCGAACAGATTGATATCCTCAATGTAAAAATCCGGCCGGAAGAGGCGGACCGCCTCCACCAGGTTCCCGGCATCTATCCGGCCTATCACATGAACCACAAACTGTGGATTTCCGTCGTGCTGGATGATACCGTGTCCGATGAAGCTATCATGGGACTCATAGAAACCAGCTACCGGCTTACGCGGAAACATGCCGAACGTGGGAAAAGAGACGATATATCCCGATAAAACAACAGGATACCCATAAATAAAAAAAGAGGGGCTGTCGCATACGCGACAGCCCCTCTTCGTCATCCCCTCATGGAGGAATGCGTTCGTGGCCAGGGCAGAAACTCCAGCGGATTCCCGCGTCATGCCTCGTCCCGTTTCGTTTCCATCACCAATTGCCGGCCCAGTTCATAGGCCTGTTGCAGTTCCTCGGCAATGTGTTTTTCGTAATACGCTTTTTTATCCGCTTCCGAGAAAATCGACGATTCGTATTGACTGTAATCTTTGAATTGCAGCGTATTGAAGGCATAAAATTTGCGGGGCGCGGTCCCCAAAATCGTTGCAGCAAAGGTTTCAAAGGGGGCTAAGCTATCCAGCAAATGGGCCTCCTGGGCCCGTTCTTCCGTGGCGTTCATGGTATACAGGAAGGCGGAAGGCAGTTTTTTCCCCAGTACAGAGGGAATTTCCCGGCTGTAAATGTAAAGGGAAAATAACAGCCGTTCCAGGAAGGCCTGCATCCCGGACGTAATATTCATAAAGTAGATAGGAGAACCGAAGAGGACGGCATCAGCTGCCTTGACTTTTTCTAGGATCGGGGCCAGATCATCTTTGATAATGCAGGTTCCACGTTCCTTGTCCTTCCGTTTGCAGTAAAAGCAGCTGAGGCACCCTTTGTAATTCAGGCTATACAAATCGATGCATTCCGTATCGGCCCCCACTGACGCGGCTCCTTCCAGGGCCTTGTGCAAAAAAGTGGCCGTATTCCCCGTGCGGCGGGGGCTCCCGTTAATCGCAATGATTTTCATATCTGTCGCTTCCCTTCCAGAAAACTGCGTAATGAGGGTTCCTGAGACTTCGCCCTGCCCTCGCTTTATCCTGTCATTCCCATGATATGATATTTTTTTTGCGTCTGTCAATCTACAGGGGAGCTATGAGCAAGACGTCAGACCGGCCCTGACGGGCTTCCTTTGTCCCCTGCGTCCGTCGGCATCCCCATGGATTATTTGCCCTCCGCGCCTCACTCTTCCCCCTGCACTATTACCAGGATTCCGTCCGTTGTTCCGCCAACAGATTTTCTTTTTCAGGACAGGTATACTGAGGCTGTATCACCAGGACTGGAATTTCGTCACGGTAAAGACCGGGGACATCCTGTTCGGCAACGACGGGTTCGGCCAGCATTACGCCAGCGAAACCCTGTTCAATGATGCCGTGGACCAGGCGGAACTGTGCCGGAAATACGGAAGTGACTTCGCGGAAGCTGGAAAATGAAAAGGGTGGCGCTGTGATGAAAGAACGAAAAGGAATCGTGTTTTCCATCAGCCGTGAGAATCAGCCCGTAGACGGCTGCACCATTTCCAAGGAGATCGTCAACCGGGAAGACTATCAGATTTTCTATTTTTCCCTGGCAGCCCGGACAGACATCAGTCCCGAAATCTATCGCCAGGCAAAGCTTATTTACGTTATCTCCGGCGGTCTGCATCTCTCCGGCCCGCGGGAAAACATCGCCTTGTCCCGCGGCCAGGCCGTCGTAGCCGAATCGGGGATCCCCGTCGGCATGAAAGTCGGCATGAAAAGCCCTGATTTTCGTCGGGGAAGGCAAAACGGCCTCCCCCTTGTCAGATTTCAAGTCTGGCAAGGGACGGCCGTTTCTTTTTTCTGTTTTATCTCCGTTTCTGTTTTTTCACGCAGGACGGGGCCTCAGAAATTCCAGCGGATTCCTGCATCCCAGGACCAGTCTTTGCGGAACTCCCCGCCGCTGCTCCGTTCCAGGTCCGCGTAGAGCTGGGCTGCCGGGCTAATCTGCACCGCGGCCCCCAGTCCATATTCAAACCACGTATCGCCGTAATCCCGGTTCAGGAACAAATCGCCTTCGTCATCGTGGAGATGTACTTGTCCGGAGCCGCCAAACTCATGATACCAGTTGGCTTTGAGGAACGCCTGCGCCTTGCTGCCTTCGTATCCGGCACGCAGTCCGGCCCGGACGACGGCGCTGCGGATATCCTGTTCCTCGACGGTCACGCCGTTATCCATGGACCACGACGCCCCACTCAACCAACCAAGGGTTCCCTGTACCTGCGGTTCGACGAACCAGCCCTGGCCCAGGTCTTTTTTATAGCCATATTCGGCGCCGAAAGAAAGACCTGTATTATCCGCATGACCGCTGATGCCATCATGGGCGACCAATTTATTAGTCAGGCGGTGCAGGCGCAGCGCCAGGTCGAGGTAGGTCCCGTCTTTGCGGACCCGCGTATCATACAGCCCCAGCGCGTAGCTGTCCGTATCGCTCCGTCCGCCGAAGTAGGACGCCTTGCCGTCGGTATAGCCGAAACCGATGCCCTGGTAATGTTCCTGCGCGTCATTGTGCCCGGCCAGCCGGTCGTAGCCAAGTTCATAGGTCTTGTACTGGTCCTCAAAAGCGAAGGAGCCATTGCGGCGGATGGACAGTCCTTTGACGCGGGCCCAGATTCCCTCCTGTCCCCGCTCGCCTTTGCGCAGGTCTCCCATGCGGCGGAAGAGCGTATCCTGTTCCGTACGCCAGATATGGTAGTTGACATTGTCGGCTCCCATGAGCTCCCGTACCGTATCGGTATAATTTCCCTGATCATCCGTCGGCCGTTTTTCAAACCCTTTGAGATACCAGTCCGTATTGTAGCCGTCTGTCACCGTATCGCCCTTGCTTGTTTCATGCGTGTCCAGGACCGTGCGGTGGAAGAAAAGACGATCTTCCCGATCCGGCACATAGAAGCTGCCCTGTTCGTCTCCCACGCTGGCCAGGACGGAACCAATGGCGCCGTCCGTCCATTCGCCGTTTACGGAATGGAGCTGCAGCGCTGTCGTTCCTGTATGGGCCCCTTTGACATAGATGTGGTCGTTCTGTGTCGTATTTCCTGCATGGCCCATAAAAATAACGGCTCCATCCCCGGAGAAGGTCCCCGTATACAGGCTCTGATCGGTAGTGTCCTGATTCAGATGGACAATCCCGTAATCGGCCTGGAGGCGGGTCACTTTGGAATCCCCATCCAGGTTCCAGACCGCGCCGTCGTTCAAATGAAGGGTAACCCCAGCGTCCGGGCTGATGCCATAGTCCAGGTTTTTATCGTCCACGCTCCCGTCCAGCAGGGAACTGCTGCCTTTCAGGTACGCTTCCAGGGAGCTGCCGGCGTCGGCGGTCAATTTCCCGTCAATTTTCCCCACGCTGCCGTCATGGCCGATTGTGACAGAACCGGCTCCGGAAGAATGGGCCGCATAGGTGCTGCCATTGGCCGAAAGGATGTACTGCTTGGCATCCAGGGTAATGGGCGCCTTGTTGCAGATGGACCAGATTTCCCCGTTGACCTTGGCCAATTCCGTAGCGCCGCCGCCGATTTCCACCGGCATGGCATTGGCCTGGACCGCCCGCATGCCGTTGGCCGGGTCGACAACGATATCCTGCCCTTGGAGGCTGACCTTGTTCGTGGAATCACCCATGCCCCAAATGCCGCCATCGACCTGGAGCAGCCGTGTCGTATCGCTGCCCAGGTTCACGGCGCCGCCGGTAGTCAGGATCAGGTTCTGGTTTTTATTGGTTCCCTCATAGATGTGGATAGTATTGCCCTGAACGGAATATCCCCCGTTCAGGCCTACCAGCCGGCCGTCGATGCTCACGTTGGAATCGGGTTCCCCGATGACCACGGCGTCGTCCGGCGCCTGCTGGATGACCAGGGCATCATGAGTATTGCCGTCCGTTTCCGTGTAGCTGAGGTCCTCCCTGGTCTTCACCGTGGTCCCCAGGGTCCCGCTGTCCGGGGCCGCCCCGTCGCGGATGGTAATGTTTTTCCCCACCACCTCCATCCGGGCAGGATTGTTGACCAGCAGACGCCCTTTGATGGCGACGGTATCGGCTGTCTTCCCGTCCAACGATGTCCGGCCGATTTCCACGGATTTGCTGGAATCGTTGGCATAAAGGGCCGTATGGCCGGCGTTATCCAGGAGGATGTTCTTCCCTCCCACATAGAGGACCGTATTGACGCCCGTTGCGATTTCCCCGTTCACCGTAGTCTGGGCAGTGTCTTCCTCGCCGATCTGGATGACGGAATTGCCTCGATCGATCAGGGAATAAGCGTTCTTGTTATTTTCGTAATCCCCTTTCAGGCCGTTCACGGTGACGGCTTTGCTGCCATAGAGCACAAAAGAGTTGGCCCCATTGGTCAGGATATGACCGTTTACCGTGGAGCTTTCCGTAGTATCCGGATTTCCGGACTGAAACTGGGAGGTTGTGAAGTCCAGGGCGACGGCCTTGTACATATCCGAGAAATTATCCGTCAAAGCCGGCGTTTTGGAGGCATTGAAGACCAGATTCTTTCCATCAAACCAGGCGATTTCCTTCTCATCCGGGCTCCCCACCACGGCAGTCGAACCATTCACCGTCACGTCTGCCTGGCTGCCTCCGGCATAGAGTTTCCCCGTGCCGGCAGAGGTTTCGTAGCTTCCGTAAGTGAGGCGGATGGCGCTGGAATCATAGGAAGCATCCGCGGCATTTCCGATGGTCAGCTTGTCGGAAGCTTTCAGATTCAGTTCCGCCGTCCCGTTGAACAGGATTCCGGAAGCCAGGTTGATTTCCTCGGCATCCATGTTTACATCACAATCCGTCACGTGAAGAGACCGGTGAAAAGACCTGCCGTCCGGCGCCAGGGTGATGGTCTTTCCCGTAAGGGTAGCCGTGCCGTCGGTGTCCACCTGGAGCTCCTGGGCCTTGATTTCGCCTTTATTTCCATCGGGATCTTCTGCGAGGAGGGTCAGGCTGGCATTTTTCCCCGTGGCATGGAGGAGCCTGTCCGAAGAAATATTCGCGGCCTTTACCCGAATGCTGCCATCCCCGGTCGCTTCAAAATTCCCGTGTGCTTCCAAATTCCCCGCTGCCGTCACCTCGATTTTGGCATGGCCGCCTACGGCAGCCAACGCGGCATTGCGTTCATAGGGATTGGTGGTCTGGCCATACTTCCCTACCTTCACGTCGCCCCCAGCGTTCACGGTGACGGCGGCATAGGGGGTGGAACTGGAAAGACCGGATCCGGTCATGACCAGCCCGTTCTCGGCGGTTACATTGCCCCGGGCGTTGAAGGTCACCTGGGCATGGGACTCGGCAGCCTTCGTATTCCCGATGGTTAAATTGTTTCCGGAAACGGTGACGGTATTCAAACGGGTGTTTCCGGAGGAATCATACTGGAAGCCTGCCACCGCGAATTCCTCAATGGTAATATCCCCGGCATTGGCATTGCCGATATTCACCGTACTGGAATTGGAAACGCCCAGAGACTGGATGCGCAGGTCGCCCGTCATATATTGGGTGCCCAGGTTTACCGTACTGCCGTTGGTCGCATGGACACCCTCACTGCCAGTAACGGAAAGATTCTTCCCGTCCAATTCCACTGGTCCGTCCGCACTCTGTCCCCACACATTGACGGTTACCGCCGAAAGGCTGTCCGTAGCGGCATTTCCGGCCGTGATGGCGCCACCAGTACTGAATCCACCCGTAAAGGCAATGTTTTTCCCCAAGACGGTAGCCTCTCCTCCGTTGCTACCACCATAGTTTTCAATGGTCACGTGATTCGTGGCATCCGTCCCGACCGTCACCTTATCCTGGTTCCAGCCCTGGAGGTCCTTTACGGTAATGGGATCCCCATCTGTGGCATCGCCGCTCCATGCATTCACCTGATCGTACGTTTTCCCCGTATCCTGTCCCGCCGGATCCGCTGCCAGGGACACACTTCCCGATAGGCTCAGACAGACGAGCAAAGCCAGCGCGGTTTGCTTCCGGCACTGCCGTCTCTTGTCCCCCATCCGGTAATACCCTTTGAACTTCATAGTATCTCCCCTTTCCACCCACCCTTTCTCCAAAAGGCAGGCGCCCTGAGTAATGAACCCATATTTACAGAAAACTATAAACTCTTATCTATTATATACTCATCATCTATTATTCGCAATATTGTTTATGATAGGAACAAAGCCGATTTCCTTTCCCCCAGACCGGACAACGCCCTTTGCCCGGACGGCAGCCTCCGTCCCAACGCCGCGCGGGGCGCGCTCCGTTCCCTTGCTTTTTCCGGTCAGGACCGGTTGGCTTTCGGCCTTTCCAAAGGAAGAAACAGATATGTCTCTTGCATTCCACATTTACCATCCCGGCGCCAATGCCATTTTTGACGTCACGTCGACCCTCATTGCGGGAGAAACGGAAGCGTTCCTGGTAGACGCCCAGTTCCAGAAACAGTATGTGGAAGAACTGGTGAAACCCCTCAAGGACAGCGGCAAAGAACTGAAAGTGATTTATATTTCCCACTTCGATTCGGACTACTACTTCGGCCTGGATGTACTGGCAGACGCTTTCCCGAAAGCCCGTATCCTTTCCACCGCTCAGACCGCCTGGATGATTTCCGCCAGCATGGAGGACAAGCTGGCCGTATGGAAAAAGGCGCTGAGAAAAGACGCGCCGGCCCGGTTCATCCTGCCGGAAGCCGTGAAAGAGCTGCCCCTGCTGGAAGGGGAGGAAATCCGTATTGTCACCTGCCCCGACGACGAGATGCACAGCTTCCTTTATGTGCCTTCTGCCAAGACCATCCTGGGTGGCGTATCCCTGGCCGAAGATAGCTACCCCTGGATGGCGGACACCAAGGGACTGGACGAACTGGACAAATGGATCCGCCAGGTGGAAACCATGCAGGCCCTTGCCCCTGAACAAGTGATTGCCAGCCACCATTACCAGGATGAAAGAAAGGGGAATCCTGTCATCCTCTCCTGCACCCTGGAATATCTCAAGTACTATCGGGACGCCCTGACCAGCGGAAATACCGCCGACGCCATCGTTTCCATCATGAGCGAAAAATATCCGGACCTGGAAGGGAAAGACACGCTCGCCTTCGGCGCCCGGGTCATTACCGGCGCGGAACCCTGGGCCCGCAAAGACCTTTACCCCGGTATCGGCCACCACGTCCTCATGGATTTCTCCCCTGCCGCCGTGTTCGACGTGGAATTCAAAGACAACAAAACCCTTACCTTCACCCAGACCGAGGGAGAAAATAAGGGTTACTCCGATACGATGCCCTTCACGGCCGAAGAAATCGCCGATCATGTCTACATGGTCCACTGGCAGGAAAATGCCGGCATTGCCGTGATCCATGTACAGAACTGGAACACCCTGGAAGTATGGACCAATATCTACATCCCCGGGCAGACAGGAATCCATATGAAAGGAAAGATGATTCGCCACTAAAATAGGGAAACCCCGACTCGTTCGCGGAATTTCCCTTCATATTTTTAGACCATCGGTCTCCCAGCCTCCTCCCATGGCAAGCCATGGAGGGAGGCTGATTTTTTACACCGGAGAGATTCCCCGATGATTCACTGCGGGTATTCTTCCTCCGTGACAGGCCCGCACCATTCGGTGCCCGCCTCCGTGCCTGGGATTTCAAAGGCAAGATGCGAGAACCAGCTGTTTCTCTTCGCGCCGTGCCAGTGCTTGACGCCTTCCGGGATCTCGACGATGTCGCCGGGATTCAGGCTCCGCGGCGCCTTGCCTTCTTCCTGGTACCAGCCTGCGCCGTCGACGCAGATAATCACCTGCCCGCCGCCTTGTTTCGCGTGATGGATGTGCCAGAAATTACGGCAGCCCGGCGCGAAGGTGACATTGCAGACAGGGAGCGGATTTCCCGGTTGGGAAAGGACTTTCAGGTATGACTGCCCCGTGAAGTACCTGGCATAGGCATCGTTGGGTTCCCCGAGTCCAAAGAAGCCGCCTCGGCCTTCCGACGCATCCGCGTCCGCGTAGATTTCCCTGGCCACGGGGAAAGCAGCCCAGGCATTGGGCCAGCCGGCATAAAAGGCCAGATGCGTAAGCAGCGCGGCCATCTCCTCTTTCGTGACGCCATGCTTCCGTGCCGTCTGCAGGTGATAACGCAGCGCGTCGCCGGCCGTCCCTTTGCCCACGAGCGCCGAAACCGTCACGATACTGCGGAGCTTCGGCGAAAGCTCCGTTTCTTTGGCCCAGACTTCGCCAAAGAGTACATCATCATTGAGCGCCGCGAACTGCGGGGCAAAATCGCCCAGCGCCTTCCGTCCTGCTGTCTGTTTTTCCATCCTGATTCCTCCTGTATTCTTCGAATCCCATGAATGCCGCTTCTGTTCTCCCTGCCGCCCGCGCGGTGGCTCGCGCCATTCGGCGCCGGGACCGTTTCCGTGTCCGGCAGCGCGACGCGCCGGAAGCCGCTTTTTCCTTATCATAGCAAGTCCCATTCATTCTGTGAAATACTTATCGGCAATCGCGCGCGATACACAACGTGTATGGATCAAAAAAAGGAACGGAGGCTCCCCCGTTCCCTATTTCATAAATGTCGTGATTGCCTTTTTCAGATTCTCCACGGCTTCCTTGTCATTTTCCTTGACAGCATCGACAATGCAGCGATCGATATGATCGCGGAGGATAACGTTTCCCACGCTGCGCAGCGCCGCGTCGACAGCCGAAATCTGGATCAGGATATCGCTGCAGTCACAGCCTTCCGCCGCCATGCGTTTGATGGCTTCCAGATGACCGCTGATCCGGGCCAGCCGGTTCAGGACCGCCCGGGTCTGCGTATGGGGATGCGCCGGACCATGACGGCGTCCAGGCCCCTGCCGCCCGGGTTCCGGAACAGTCCGTTCCCCGGGGTCCGTCTGTTCCGGGTACTGCTCGTACGGAACGCCCTGTCTCTTTTCCGCCTTGAGGAAATAGAACGACTCCGTATCCATGGCGATCGTCACCGTGAGCCCTGCCGCAATCAGCAGGTCCGCCATGATATCCACCGGCGGGAGCACGCGGGACGGTGTGGTTTTTCCCTGGTTATGCAGGGCATTGACCCGGCTGCGGGGCATATCATGCATCAGGAGAAGGGAGCCATCCTGTTTGAGCGCGGCTGTCATTTTTTTGACAAAGGCTTCTTTGTACTGCGCGACATGGGGATAAAAATTCAGGCACACAATGGCATCATATGCCTCCGGCGGCAGTTTGTATTTCAGGATATCCTTTTCCGTGTACGTCACGCCCGGGAAGGACGCGAATTTTCGCCTGGCCTGTTCCAGCATGCCATGGGCATAATCCAGTTCCTCTATCCGCCCCGTATCCGTAACGGCCTGCCGCAGATAGGGAAGCAGGATTCCCGTGCCGCAGCCGGCGTCCAGTACGGTATCCCCTGCCGAAAGACCTGCCAGTTTGATCAGGAAGGACAGGATTTCCGGGTTTTCCTTGCGGTCCCGATCCCAGGTCCCGGCATAATTTTCAAAAAACACGTGTTCTTTATCCATAGCCATCCCCGCTACCTGAAAATATTCTTCCCTTTCATGATACGGATCCCGCCGCCATCTGTCAACGAAAACGGACGGGCCGCGGGGCTCGTACCTATCCCTGAAAAAGCCGGGGATTTCGCGTCCCTATCCCCCTACCGGGCTTACCGGTTTCCTGAAAAGCACGGTATAATAGACATATTCCTACCCGTAAGTTGTCCATAGGAAAGAGGTAGTTTAGATGAAACGGTATATACTACAGCGGCTGCTGCACCTGATTCCTATCCTGGCAGGTATTACGTTTCTCTCCTTCGCCCTAATGCACACCGTCGCGACCGATACGGTCGATCTCCTGTATGAACAGAACGGAGGAGCCGGCGAAGCGGCCGCCGCGGCCCGCCGCGCTGCCCTGGGCCTGGACCAGGACTTTTTCACCCAGTACGCGGCCTGGGTCATCCGCCTGCTCCATGGTGATATGGGAAATTCCTTTGTTTCCGGGGCGTCCGTCTTTGCGACAATCACGGACAAACTGCCTGCCACCCTGGAATTGATGGTCCTGGCACTGGGGCTAACCCTGTTCCTGTCCCTGCCGCTGGGCATTCTCGCCGCCATCCGCAAAGACAGCATTTGGGATCAGCTGGTCCGCCTGCTGTCTTTTCTCGGCAATGCCCTGCCGGATTTCTTTATCGCCATTATCCTGTTGTATGTGTTCGCGGTGAAGTGGCATGTTTTTTCTTTCCTGGGCTCCAGCTCCGCCAGGCTGCCCATCCTGCCGGCCCTTACCCTTTCCCTGTCCATGACCGCCAAATACACGCGGCAGATACGGGCCGTGTTTCTCGATGAACTGGGCAAGGACTATGTACAGGCCGGCCTGTCCCGGGGGTTGTCCTACCGGTTCGTCCTTACCCACTATGTACTGCGGTCCGTCCTGGCGCCCCTGCTGGCGCTGCTGGCCGTATCCGCCGGATCCCTGCTGGGCGGGGCCGCCATCATCGAATCCATCTTTCTCTGGGACGGCATCGGCAAGCTGGCCGTCGACGCGATCCTGCTGCGTGATTATCCCGTCATCCAGGCCTATGTCATCTGGATGTCCCTCATATACGTTGGGGTCAACCTTTTATCTGACCTTCTCTGCGGGGTTCTCGATCCGCGCATCGCGGCCCGGGAAAAGGAGGACTGACCCATGACCAAGACGAAACAACGGCGTTTTTACTTATTTCTCTCCCTCCTCCTGCTGGGGCTCGTCGTGTCTCTTTTGGCAGACTATGTCCTGCCGTTCGGCCCTTACGATCAGGTCCTGACCCGGGCGCTCCAGCCGCCCGATGCCATCCACTGGCTGGGGACGGACCGTTACGGCCGGGATTTGCTGTCCCGTACGTTATCCGGCGCCAAAACGACGGTATGCACCGCGCTGGCGGTCGCCCTTGCCGCCTCTTCCTTCGGATCCTTCCTCGGCCTGTTTTGCGGCTATCATCAGGGAAAAATTACGACCGTCCTGCTCCGCCTGACCGATGTATTCCTCGCGTTTCCCCCCATGGTCTTCGCTATCGCCGTGGCAGGCATACTGGGCGGCGGCACCCTCAACGCGGCCGCGGCCATTACGCTTGTCGCCTGGCCCAAATATACCCGCCTCGTCCGCAATCAGGTCCTGCCCCTGCGTCACGAGTATTACATCGAGGCGGCCCGTATGAGCGGATTTTCTTCCTTCAAGATCCTGCTCCTCCAGATTCTCCCGGAAATCATCGGCCCCGTGTTGGTCACTGCCGCCCTTGAGATTGGTACCATCATCACGGAAATCGCCGGTCTTTCTTTCCTGGGACTCGGCGCCGCCCCGCCGGCCGCCGAGTGGGGATCCATGATGAGCGGCGCGCGCAACCTGCTGCAGACCGCGCCTTGGACGGTCTTCGTCCCCGGCGCCGCGATTTTCACGACCGTAGCCCTGTTCCAGCTTTTTGCCGATAGCCTGCGGGATTTGGCGGATGCGAAAACAACGAGGTAATCTGTATGAACCACAAACTCCACTGCCTGCTCACGGCCCTGCTGGGCGCAGCCTTACTTGTATGCGGCTGCGGCTCTGGTACGGGCAGCCCGGCGAAAGAAGCCGGAAAAGTATTTCATTACGGGACCATGGCCTACGGACCGGCCATGCAGAACGCCAGTACCGACCCTCATGACACCTACTGCGGCTGGAGCACCGTCCGCTATGGCGTAGGGGAAACGCTCTTCAAATTCGACAAGGAAATGAATGTCCAGCCTTGGCTGGCCGAGTCCTATACGCAGGTCGACGACCATACACTGAAACTCAAGCTGCGGGATGACATTACCTTTTCCAACGGAAAAAAAGTGACGGGGGAAGCCGTCAAGGCCTGTCTGGAAGATTTGATCCGGCGCAATGACCGGGCGCCTCACGACCTGAAAATCGACAAGATTACCGCGGACGGCCAGACCGTTACCCTCCACTCCTCGGAAAAAGTGCCGGCCCTGATTTATTATCTGGCCGATCCTTACGGTGCCATCATCGACATGAAAGCGGGCATCCAGGACCGGATTGCCGTCGGCACCGGGCCGTACGTGGCGATCAAGGTGGACGACCGAGGGCTGGAACTGAAAAAGAACGAAAATTACTGGGGGCAGACCAAGCCCAAAATGGACAAGATCATCGTCCGGAGCATCACCGATGGGGACTCCCTGTCCCTGGCGATGCAAAGCGGGGAACTCGACGCCGTCCAGGGCCTTCCCTATGCCAGTCTGTCGAATTTCCGGGATACAAGCAAATACAAAATCAGTTCCACTGCCACGTCCCGCGTGTATCAGGCGGCCATGAATTTCAAGACGCCGGCGCTCCAGGACAGCCGGGTGCGCCAAGCCATCACGCTGGCCCTGGACAAAGACAAATTCGTAAGCGTCTTGTTAAATGGCAACGGCGTGGCCGCCACAGGGGCGTTCCCGGACACGACACCGTACGGCAAAGGCCTGAATGGTCCCCAATACAATCCGGAACAAGCCAAGGCCCTGCTGAAGGAAGCGGGCTATACGAACACGACCAGCGACGGCTATGTCACAAAGGACGGCCAGCCCCTGACGCTGCGCTGGCTGACCTACACCTCGCGCCAGGAACTGCCCCTTCTTGCCGAATACGCCCAGTCGGCCCTGAAAAGCATCGGGATCAAACTGAATGTCAACGCGACCGACAACTATAAGGAGTTCCTGAAACGAGGCGATTACGACATCTACGCCCAGGCCATCGTGACCGCTCCCACAGGGGATCCCGAATACTACCTCATGAGCAAAATCTATTCGGGCCAGCCTTACAATAACGGCTATTACAGCAACCCCCAGGTGGACGCCTGGATCAACGAATTGCACAATACATTGGACCGTACACAGAGAAATGCCCTGGCAATCCGCATCCAGCAGCAGATCCTCAAGGATAACGCCGTATTATACGCGTCGTTCCTCAAGATGAGTTTCGTCATGAAAAAGAAAGTAACCGGCTTCACGGCCCACCCGTCCGATTATTATGAGATTACACCGGAACTGGACATGCCATAACGACCAGATTCCATCCATACAGAAAAGGATGATAGTATGACAGAGACGCGGCCGTCCTTGCTTACGCTCGAAGAAATCACCATTGCCATAGGGGATCGCCCCCTCGTGGAAAACGTCCGCTTCTCCCTCCAACAGGGGGAAATCCTGGTTATCGTAGGAGAATCCGGCAGCGGGAAGACGACTCTCCTGAAAGCCTGCGCGGGAATGCTGCCCGGCGGGATCCACGTGATTCATGGCAACATGGCCTTCGCGGGGCGTCCCCTGCGCCAGCAGGGAGACTGGCTGCCGCTGCGGGGCCGGGGCATCAGTTATGTATTCCAGGATTCGTTGTCCTCTTTCTGCCCTGTGCGCACCCTTTACGAGCAATTATGGGACGCGGCCCGCGTGGCCGGCATGGGTCGCAGCGAATTCGCCGCGACCGCGGCCGACCGGACCGCGGTCCTTGATTTGCCGGCAGGCAGCCTCTCTTCGTACCCGCAGGAATTATCCGGAGGCATGGTGCAGCGGGCAGGACTCCTGTTCCCCCTCCTCCTGCCTCCCCAACTGCTTTTGGCCGATGAACCGACCTCCGCCGTAGACAGCGTGACCCAGAAAAAGATGGCCGACGCCCTGCTGCGCCTGCGTCGTTATCATCAGACCGCGATTGTTCTCGTCACCCACGATATCCGTCTGGCGGCGTATCTGGCAGATACCCTGCTGATTCTGCGCCAGGGCCAGGTGGAAGATTATGGACCGGCAGGGCGTCTCCTCGCCCATCCCGGCGCTGCCTACACGGAGCGCCTCCTTACCCTTGCCGGCATGAGAAAGGAGTCGGTTCCATGCTCCTTGCGGTAAATCATCTCGTAAAAACATATGAACGGGGAGGCGTCCCTTTTCGTGCCGTGGACGACGTCTCCTTTTCGTTGGAAGAAAAGGAGATGATGGCGATCATCGGGGAAAGCGGATCCGGAAAAAGTACGCTGGGCCGGCTCCTCTGTCAGTTTGCCAAGCCCGACAGCGGCCAGATTCTCTTCGAGGGCCGCGATATTACCCATCTGCCTTCCCGCCACCAGAAAGAGCTGTACCGGAAGCTGCAAATGGTTTTCCAGAATCCCATCCGCTCCTTCCATCCCCGTTTTACCCTGGGAAAAAGCATCCAGGCAGGCCTGCGCAATTATCACATCCAGCTTGGCCGGGAAGAAAAGGAGCAGTTACTGCGGGAAGTCCATCTGTCGCCGGATCATCTCGACCGCTATCCCCACGAGGTCAGCGGCGGGGAATGCCAGCGCGCCGCAGTACTCCGGGCATTGTGCCTGCGTCCGAAACTGTTAATCTGCGACGAAGCCACCAGCGCCTTGGATGTCAGCATCCGCGAAGAAATCGCCAGTCTGATCAAGGCATCCTGCCAGCGTCATCAGATTGCCTGCCTGTTTATTACGCACGATCTGCGCCTGGCCCGCCAGTTATGCGATACTATGCTGGTCATGAACCGGGGCCGCGTCGTGGAACGGGGAGAAACAGAAACCGTCTTTTCCCATCCCCGTGCCGACGCTACCAAGGCTTTGCTGGATTCCCTGCTTTAAACCCGGAGCGGAGAGCTGTGTTCTTCTTGCCACGGCACCTAGCCTCCTGTTTGGGGCATGAAAAAACCGCTCACGTTTTTACGTAAGCAGTTTTAAATTCCGGGGATACAGTCCTTGATTTCCTTTGCCATCTTCATGGCCCGCTGCATCAAGCTGTTTTCGTTCAGGTACTCGAGGCCCTTCAGGGTAAGCCGTGGACGTCCCTTGCTGACCAGGAAATTTCCGGCTGCATCTGTGTCCACGGAAATCCCTTCTATCAGGCCTTCCTGGATCAGCATACGCAGCAGGGATAGAAGCCTGGCACAGGTGATTCCCATGGTTTCCGGTGAAAGGCTACGCTCATCGAATGTTTCTGTATCCATGCTTTTTTCCAGATTGGATAGAATCTGGAAAATGATCCATCTGTTATTCATGGTCAGCTCCTTCGTTATCTAGCTGAAGAGCATAATAGATGGCGTCTTCTTCTGTCTGGACGTCGCCATCTTCAATGGCATCACGCATTTCCTGGCGCAGCTCATCTGTTTCCAGGGTTGCCCGGATTCCAAACAGAAATTTTTCATCTTTGGATATGCGTTCAAGTGACTCTATCATTTCTTGTTCGATGGCCGTAGGCTTCGGCAGTTTATATTCGTTCATTTTAGCTTTCTTCTCCCTATAAACTGGTACTGATTAAACCCGCAATTCCGAAATGTATATAAATAGTTTCCGATTGCTCTTTGTAGTACCGGCTTTGCTCTTTCTTCTTCAGTAAGGTTGGTATTCAGCTCGCTGACCACTTTAGCATATTCCTCTTTCGGCAGTTTAATCTCTCGATGCTGACGATTGATATTCCTTGACGTCTTCACCTTACCATTGTCTCTGGGATTTTCAAGCTGTTCTTGCTGCCGTCCGCTTTAGAGAACTGCCCTGTGTTGTTGGGGATTCCTCCCCTGGGATGTTTCCTCTTATCCCAGGAGTCCATCCATGCCACCCATACCCTCGTTGGGGTCCATTGTTTCTCTCTCCCTTCCATGCAATAGACAGGAGGTCTGCAGAATCGAAATTCGCAATATTTTTACTTATTTTTACATCCCGTCATTCTATTTGAATTGTAGCACAAGTGGCTAAATAATAATAAATTTCCTTTCAAAAGTCAAATCATCGTCGTTTTCATTACAGAAAATTGTATCGACTTTTACACTTATTTACGATTTTTTCGTTCAATTCCCCTCACTTTTCGTTCTTTATCACGGGATGTCACCGGCCGCAGGGCACAAAAAAACGTGGGTTGCGCAAGCCCACGTCTGTATCCCCCCGAGGGAATTTGTCTCTTCACTTTTTGATGCGGTAACTGGCGAAAGAAGCGCCGAGGCACAGCACGACGTCCACGCACCACAGCAGCTCATATCCCTGCGTGGCCGATACGAGGATTCCTCCCACGTAAGCACTTAAAAATGCCCCGATCTGGTGCAGGGCAAAGAGGACGCCCACCAGGGTCGCCACCTGGGCCAGGGGGAAATGTTCTCCTACGATGCCCGATGTAGGAGACACCGTGGCGTCGCCCGTAAAGCCGAGGCCGATGGAGAACAGAAACGCCGTAATCACTGTCTTGGGAAGCACCCACAAATAAATCAGCACCCATACGGCCCGGAACCCGTAGTAAAACGCGAGCAGCCGGCCTTTGGAGATTCGCGACGACAAGTATCCCGACAAGAGCGCCCCCAGGATGGTGGAAACTCCGTAGAAGGAGAATGCCCACCCGGCTGCAATGGCGGCGATGCCGTAGGACAAATACTGTGAAAACAGATGGGATTCAATCAGGATCATATGAAAGCCGCAGGTCGAAAATCCCAGCATGAGCATCCGGAAAGGCTGGTTGGAAAAGGCGTCCGTCACGGTCCTCCAGGAAATACGATTCTGCGTCTCCCCGGCCGCAGGGACAGCAGACGTCGTGTCCCGCATGGTCACGAGAAAGATGCAGGGAATCACCAGGACAGACAGGCCGCCCAATCCGAGCATGGTCAATGGCAATCCTCCGACGGACAACATCCACACCATCGCCGGGGACAGGATAAAGCCCAGCATCCCGGAGGCTGCGTTGAGCATACCGGCCACGACCATGGCGTGGCGCTGTCCGACGACATGGATGACACTGGTCAGCACGAGGCCGAAGGAAATGGCCCCTGCCCCAATCCCGAAGAGGATCCCCAGGCTGACGACCAGGGCCAGGAAGGACGAGGCAAACCGCATTCCCGCAAACCCAAGCAGCAGGAACCCGGCACCCAGGGTCAGGACAAACCGGTTGGATGTCCTGGCTGCCAGCAGGCCAAAGGCAGGCTGCGTCAGGCCGAACACGAGCTGCATCATGCCGATGCAGAAGCTGACATCGGCATAGGAACACTGGCTCTGTCCCGTCAGGGCCGGCAGCAGGATACCGATATTGCTGCGGATGCCGGCACCGGTGCCGTATACCAGACAGGCAATCAGCCCGAACAGGATGACCTCTCGAAATGAAACGGCGGATACACTACGCTCCCGCATTCAACTTCCTCCCCGGAAACAATCGCTTCGTACTTTTATTCATGCAACGGCAGCCCTTTGGTCAGCTTGTCGATGGCGTTCTTTTTCCCCCGCAGGCCGATGCCCACGAGATTCAAGTCCTTCGTGCCATGGCTGGCCGTCTCCGCCCGGTTGGCTTCGTCGTCGAACGTCTGGAACAAACCTTCCGGGTAAACAGCTAGGGCAACGCCTTCTCTGGCAATGCTTTTCTCCAGCAAATCCTGCAATTCTTCTTTGCTGGCACTGTGAATCATAATCGGCTGCTGCGACATGGGCAGATATTTCTGGCCGTCGGCATCCACGTACGGTTCACCGATGATCTGCTGCGTCCCGGCGATGCCGCTCATCAAGAAGGCCGTGACGTTCAGGGCCTGCCAGGGTTTCAATTCATTCCACAACACAATTTTGATTTTCGTATCGAATTTCATGTTCCATCCTCCTTGTCATGAATCAATTCCTTTGTTATTATAATAGAGAATAGAACTACAATCAAATTGAATTTATTGTATTTAAACTTTAATATTATAGAATTAAAGAAAGGGTGAAAAAAATGGATCTTAAATATCTGCGTACGTTCCAGGCCATTACCCGGACGGGCAGTTTCCAAAAGGCGGCGCAGGCGCTGTCCTACGCCCCATCTACCGTCACCTTTCAAATGAAGCAGTTGGAAAAGGAACTGGGCGTTCCCTTGTTCGAACGGCGCGGCCATCAACAGCAGTTGTCTTCGGTCGGCCTGGCCATCCAGCCCTACATAGAAAACGTTCTGGCCGCGTCCGATAAGCTGCTGTCCTACTGTCAGACTGACACGCTCAGCGGCAGCCTGACCGTTCTGCTTCCCGAGTCCCTGTTGACGTACCATCTGCAGCCGATCCTGGAAGAGTTCCGCCGCAAAGCTCCCGCAGTCCGGCTCTCCCTGCAGGTGGAAAACTGTTTCTCCATTTACGACAAAATGCGCCTGGGCCAGGCAGATGTAGCGCTGCACTACGGCGTCGGAAATTATCCTCCGTCCTTCTCCGTCCATCCGTTGGCCACGTACCCGCTCGTCCTGGTTGCCTCGCCGAAACTCTCCAGGCGGGACGGCGATTTCATTACGCCGAACCAGACCAAGCCCCTGTGCCTGCTCCTGAACGATGCCCGGGCCCTGTATCTGACGTTTTTCCACAGCTATCTCCGGGAAAAATCCATCACCCTGGCCCAGGAAATGGACGTATGGAGCCTGGAAGCGATTAAGCAGTGTATTTTGAGCAATATCGGCATCGCGTTCCTTCCGGAGTTTGTGGTACACCGGGAGCTGCAGGAAGGCACGATGAAGGAGCTGCCCGTGGAAATGGAACGGCGGGAGATGACAGCCATGCTGGTCCGCCGCAAGGAAGCCGGAGACAACCCCGTCATCCGCTGCTTCGAAGACATCGTCCTGGCACATTTTGCCTCGGACAGCGTCTCCTAACTCTCCTTCTCCTCCGGCCCTTCCCCGGATTCCGACAGGAATTCCCGGGGTGTCGCGTGGTAAAATTTCCGGAATCCCTTATAGAAATTGCTCTGGTTCGGATATCCCACCATGTGGGCGATGGTCTCGATGCTCAAATCAGTATGGTGAAGCAGCAGGACCGCTTTTTCCATCCGTTTCTCCAGCACGAGGGAAGAAAAACTCTTTCCCGTCTGCTCGTGCAGATACCGGGACACGTAATTGGGATGATAGCCGAACTTCGCGGCCAGGTCCCTCAGCGTCACCTCATCGGAATGGGACTCGATATAGTGGAGCATCTGGACAGTAAGGCTGCTGTCGGACGGTTCCGATTGGTGAAGGTTATGGTACAGCCGCGACAGGTGCATGGTCAGCGTGAGCATCATGGGCTCCAGGATTGCCTGCGTATAGTCGTCTTTCTCCGCATACTCCAGCAGCATCTGATACACCAGCGTCCAGATGGGATGGCTGCTGTCGATGTGCAGCCGGATGTATTCGTCCGAAAACTGGTTGGTATGCGGGTCCAGAAAGAAATGGAACAAGGTATTGTCCCGGGAAAGAGGATAAAAGAATTTGTGGTAAAACACGTCCCGGCGGATGTGGATGCCGATCATCACCACTTCTTCGTCGCTGTCGATTTTCAGCGCATACCCGCTGAACGGCTGCCCGATGTAGCAGTCGCCCTCTTCCAAATGAAGCGGCCGGTCGTACTTGGCGCTCAGCACATCGTAGCCGTGCTGGCAGACGAAGTTGATGAAAAAGAAATCCTGCCGGTGGTATTGTTCGATGTAGTGTTTTCCCTTGAAGCAGACCACCATGATTTCTTCCGCAGGCGTTCCCAGCCATTGGGAAATCAGCTCGGTCCGTCCCTCTGTCTTCTTGGGGAGGAAATTCCATGCCAGGTGCGGAAACTGTTCCGAAAGTGAATCCATGGCTTTCTTCAATTTTCTCCTGTCCATCGGTTGAATCATACAATCCCTCCTCCTTAAGATTTGCTAGTATTTATATTAATATTTCATTTCGATTTTTTCAATGCGGAAGGTAGGAATGTTCCGCCTCTCCGCCGGAACACTCATCAAAAACGATAAAAAAAGCTCCCTGCATCCAGTTTCCATCGGGTGCAAGGAGCTTTCTTCTATCAAGACGGACGATTGTTGGCTTTGATCAGTTCGGCCAGTGTGACATCGGGATTCCGCCACCGCCTGCTGCTTCTTTCGTGTTTCAGATGAAGCGCATTCCTGGGGCAGGCGTGCAGGCAGGCATAGCAGCTCAGGCAGTGATGAGAGAACGCAACGTGGTCCGTCACCGTAATGTTGCCGCTGGGACAAACCTTTGCACAGACTCCGCAACGGACGCAATCCTGGTTCACCCGGAACTGCCGGTCTGCCTCTCCCCCGTCGATTTTGGCGACCTCCGGCTTCACAAGTAGATTGAGGACTTGTGTCACAAGAGAATTGTCCGGCGTGTATTCCACCCGATTCTCCACGTCCTGTTTAATCTTACGGAGGTTTTCTTCGATGTGTTTGGACGGGAGTTTCTGGATCTGCTTGTCGATGTCGAAGAGATTCAGATAATTATCCACCATCAGCAGCGCGTTGGCATACTGAAAGTGAAACCCGCACTGCGTGGCATAACGCTGGAAGTTGGCCATGGCCTGGCCTGCATAATTCCCGTAAGTGCCGACGGCAAACAAATACGGAGCCTGCAATGTCGCCTGGCGCAGGAACTCCCGGACAATCTTCGGAATCTGAAAGGCATACACCGGAAACACGAGGCCGATCGCTTCGTCATCCTGTACGTCATAGCGCGCTTCCCTGACCAGCTGCGGAATAGAGAACAGCTCCCCGCCGATTGCCTTGGCCACTGCAAGGCTGTTTCCTGTCGCCGTAAAGTATAGAATCTTCATGGTAGAAATCTCCTCGTCGTTCTTTTTCGGAGCATCATGTTCTGCTGCCGTCCTGATTTCCGGGATAATCTACCATAGACTTTCCATTCCGTCAAGCTCCTGTCAATATTTCAAGATAATTAACGACGTTGTTAATCTTTATTTAACTTTATGCTTTATAATAATAATAGAAAATAGGAAAGGAGGGATTTCGATGTTACAGGCCATCGCTCAGCTGGACTATCAAATCTTGTTCTGGATTCAGGAAAATCTCCGCAGCGACACAGCGACCGTCTTTTGGGAGTTCATCACGGACCTGGGAAACATGAGTGCGTTTTGGATTGTCATTGCCATCGCACTGCTGATTTTCAAGAAAACGAGGGCCACGGGAGTGGCGGTCACCCTGTCTGTTGCCTTGAACGGACTGATTGCCAATGGCATCTTGAAAGTCCTGGTTGCCCGTCCGCGGCCGTTTATGACGTATGCCGACATTACGCCGCTCATCTCGCATCCCTCCGGTTATTCCTTCCCGTCCGGACATACCGCCTGTGCCTTTGCCGTCGCGTTTGTCCTCTACCAGATGCTGCCGCGACGCTATGGGATCCCGGCCATGATCCTGGCTTTCCTGATCGGGCTGTCCCGCCTGTACCTGGGAGTCCACTATCCTACAGATGTTCTGGGAGGGATGTTGATTGGCTGTGCCATCGCAAAACTTGCCGTTCCTTTGATGAGAAAACTGCAGGAATATCGCATCAGGATTCTTGCATGATTTTCTTCCTTCTTTCCCTGGCAGCCCCCCTGCCAAAAGGACCTTTTGATTCGTCGGAATCAAAAGGTCCTTTTTATTTCCTCTATTTCTTTATGGGAGAGACTGCAATGCTTCAACGGCATCAGCACTGCCTGTGGCGGCCGCCTTCTGGTACCACTCTCTCGCTTTCGCCAGATCCACCGGGACGCCAATCCCTTTCTCATACAGATGCCCTAACGCGACCATGGCCGGGGCCCCGACATGATCCTCCCGCCGGGCTGCTTTTTCATACAGAGATTTCGCTTTCTGGAAATCCTGCGGCACGCCTTGTCCCTTTTCGTAGCATGCTCCGAGAAGGTACATGCTTGTTATGTCGTCCTTTTGCTGCGCTTTTTCGTACCACTGCGCTGCCAGAGCATCATTGCGCTTTCTGCCCCATCCGTTGGCCGCCATCAGGCCCAGATAGCGCCCGGCTTTCTTGTGACCTGCCTGCCAGGCCTTTTGGAAGCTGAGTTCCGCCAGTTTATAGTCGACAACGCCCTCTTTGCCGTAAAGATAGGACATGCCCGTGTCCAGATAGACGGACCCCTTCATCCGGGCCTCATCCACACCGGATTTCTTGCTGAGCGCAGCAGGATTCTGAAGATTCATGACCTGCGTGTCTATGGTTTGCCGGAACAGCCACTGGCGGATTCCGTCGATGTTGTAGGCGAAAGACCACGTATACATGTGGCTGCCGTCCTTGAAGACCGTGTACCGGATGGGTGCCTGCTGGTCTTCCATCACTTTGGTCATCTGTGCAAAGACGTCCTTGCCTCCCTGGCTGTCCCACATACGGCTCCGGGCGACGGCAGTTCCTTCTTTTTCCCACAGGGCCGTCGCTTCGTTCATGGCCGGGAACGCCTTCGTATCTCCCTGGCAGACCACAATCCAGAGATTTTTATTTTTCAAGGCCGCCATTTCCTGTACATCCCACTGGCAGGCGACGAGATATTGCGCTGCGAACAGTTCCGGATAGGCGTCGCTGATGGCAATATTGGCCATGCCGCCCTGTGACTGGCCCGTCCCGTAGATACGGCTCTTGTCCACACGGTACCGGTTCGCCACGTCCAGGATCAGGTGCGTTACCAGGGTCAGCCCTTTCGTCCACTTGTGCGTGTCCGTTGTCATCATACCGATGGAACGGACCAAATCTTCCGTGTACTGCGGAGCCAGGACAATGGCCGGATGCTGTGCCTGCTCTTCCGGCGTGGCCCAGATGGTCGCGCCGTTGCCCTGATACAGGACGGCTCTGGGGTCATTGATGTTGGCGCTGGCGTCCGCGATAAACACAACCATAGGATAGGTTTTTGCCGCATCCTTGTTGTATCCTTCCGGCAGATACAGGTTGTACGGCATCTCATAGCCTGTCGTCGGATCTTTGTAGACGAACGTCTGGAAGGCGTCCTTCACCGCATCTACCGTCTTCATGGACGCAACGGCTGAAGCGGTCGGTCCGTAGGCCGTGCCATCCGTTGCGTAGACTGTGCCCGTCTGGCGAACGGAAACGCGCAGATCCGGTGCCTTACGATCCGAGAACATAGGGGCGTCCCCACCATTCAACGCGTTCTTTTCTTCCTTTTTAGGCTCCTTGGAATCGGTACGAGGCTTATGCTGGAAACTGTTCATCGCCGGTGCCTGATGGGCAAACGTGAGAATGACATACCTGCCTGTTTTTCCCTTGCGGGACGTTTCCGGCTTGTCGTTCGTATACACCATTTCAATAGTTTTTCCCGGAACGGAAAAATCACTGGCTTGCAGCCGTTTTGCATCGATGGATTTCGGATACCGGAGCGCTACGGCAGAAACAAGTTCGCCTTCGCCATACACCGTACTCAGGGCAGTGACCTCCTGAATCCCTGTTTGTACCACGGCAGCCTCGTCCGCAGCAGAAACGAGGACGGGATGTGGCGCGTCCGCTGCCGCAGAAATTCCGGCAGGGAGAGAGAATGCCAGCGTGCAGCATAGAGAAGCCGCGAAAACTTTATATTTTCTCATATTTATCTCCTCTTTCTATATTGTTCCTGTAAAATCAATGGAAACAGGAAACGTTCGTGGCTTCATGATACCACCATTTCTCCGAAATTTTCAAGCAAAATGTTTGTATTGACAAAATAGGTATGCCGCTTAAAAATAAGGCATAAAAAAAATTCCCGAAACCGCTTGTTACTGCGGTTCCGGGATTCATTTTCGTGGTACTCGGACTGGGGCTCGAACCCAGGACCTCTGCCATGTGAGGGCAGCACTCTAACCAGCTGAGCTATCCGAGCATAACAGACAAGGAGCAATAACCGGCAGGATATTCCTGTCAAAACGATCTCTACATCCCGCACCACGCGGCTGCAGAAATGGGTTGCACCTTCCCCAGTCTTTCATTTTACTACTTTTTAGAAGAACTTTCCACCCCTTTTTACACTTTTTCGAAAAGCATTGCCGTCCCCTCACGACAATTTCTTCCCAAATTAGTGGAGGGTGAAAACCCTCAACCTGCTAACTGGCCAGAAAAGGAACAACCGTCAGATCTTCCACATGCCGGTGTAGCCCGAGACACTCGGATTGTTCCCCAAGTGGGCCTTACGGAAGTACTCTTCCAGATAGGATTTCAGAATCCGTTCGGTGGCTTCCGTTTTGGTCTGCCCTACTTCTTCACTGTAACGTTCCAACAAGTCCAGCACGTCTGTCTTCATGTAGAAGTTGACGCGGCGTCCATCTTTTTTTGCTCTTCCCATAGTGTTTACCTACCCCCGTGATCTACCCTAATGTCGTTTAGCGCCCCCTGCGCCCAACTTCCCTTTCTTTTTTCATTATACAAACTAGAAAAATGAATGTCCAGTTTTTTTGTCAATACAGGCCTAAACTTTCCGAAAACTTTGTAACATCAGAGTATTTTCTGCTCCTTTATAGTATAATGTTGATAAAGAAGTAACATATTTGCTTGAAAAATGTTACCCGAAAAATTTGAAGGAGGATCTGAAGATGATTAAACCCCGCAAAGTCGTCATTATCGGCAGCGGCCACGTCGGCTCCCATGTGGCACTGAATTTGATTCAGTCCGGGGAAGCAGACCAGATTGCGTTGATTGATATCGTACCTAACAAGGCCGCCGGCCAGGCCATGGATCTGGATGACAGCATCGCCGGCGCCCTCTGCCGCCGTGACTGCAAGGTTTACGCCGGGTCGTACGAAGATTTGAAAGACGCTTCGTTCCTGGTTGTAGCGTTCGGCCGCTCCCGACGTCCGGGCGAAACCCGTCTGGACATGTTCGATGACTCGATCCGGTCGGCCCGGGAAGTGCTCAGCCATTTGCAGAAAGTCCATTTCCGCGGCATTATGATCAGCATTTCCAATCCGGCGGATATCATCTGCGAATACATCCGCCGCAAAATGGACTGGGATCCGCACCGGTGCTTCTGCACAGGGACCAGCCTGGAAACATTCCGCATGATGCGCGTCCTGCACGAAGTAACCGGCGTTTCCCGCCATTCCATCCAGGGTTTCTGCATGGGTGAGCACGGAAATTCGAGCTTCCCTGTATGGTCCCATGTTTCCATCCAGGGCGTCCCGTTCCTGGAACTGCGGAAAAAACATCCGTCCCTGCGCAAGATCAGCCTGGACGAACTGCAGAACCGCATCCGTCGCGCCGGAGACGTGGAAATCGACGGCAAGGGCTGCACGGAATTCGGCATTGGCAACGTGGCCGGCATGCTCATCTCCGCCATCCAGCACGACCAGAAACTAGTATGGCCCTGCTCTACCGTCCTGCACGGCGAATACGGCCAGACCGACGTCGCCTGCGGTGTTCCCTGTGTCATCGGCCGGAAAGGCATTGAAAAAGTGCTCGAAGTCCAGCTGCTCCCGGAAGAACAGGAAAAGCTCAACAAGTCCTGCGATATCCTGCGGAGTTTCCTGGAACGGGCGGACAACGTGAAATAACCGGTGCCTCAGCGCCGGCTATCAATCAAATAAACCAAATACATTGGAGGTGTCTTTATGAAAGGTTATGCAATGCTTCACATCGGAGCGTCTGGCTGGATTGAAAAGGATCGCCCTGCGTGCGGTCCTCTGGACGCCATCTGTAAGCCCCTCGCCGTGGCAATCTGTTCGTCCGACGTGCACACCCTCTGGGAAGGTGCCCTGGGCGACCGCCACAACATGATCCTCGGTCACGAATGCTGCGCCGAAGTCGTCGAGGTCGGGTCCCTGGTGAAGGACTTCAAACCGGGCGACAAGGTTCTGGTCCCGGCCATTACGCCGGATTGGAATTCCAAGGCCGCACAGGCCGGCTGGCAGCAGCATTCCGGAGGGATGTTGGGCGGCTGGAAGTTCTCCAACTTTAAAGACGGTGTCTTCGCTGACTTTTTCCATGTCAACGACGCGGACGGCAACCTGGCGCACCTGCCCGAAGGCATCGATCCGATTGATGCCTGCATTCTTTCGGATATGGTGCCGACGGGATTCCACGCCGTGGAGCTGGCGAACGTGCAGTTCGGCGATACGGTGCTCGTCGTCGGCATCGGCCCTGTCGGCCTGATGGCAGTCCGTGGCTGCGCCCTGCGCGGGGCCAGCCGGATTCTGGCCGTCGGTACGCGGAAAGTATGCCGTGAAGTCGCTACGGCCTACGGCGCCGATGAATTCATCAGCTACAAGGAAGGCCCCATTGCCGAGCAGGTCCTGGCCCGCACCAACGGAGAAGGCGTTGACCGCGTCTGCATCGCCGGCGGCAACGTGGATACCTTTGCCGAAGCCATCCGCTGCCTGAAACCGGGCGGCGTCATCGGCAACGTCAACTACCTGGGCAAAGGCGATTATGTCAAGATTCCGCGCGTGGAATGGGGCTGCGGCATGGGCAACAAGACCATTGCCGGCGGTTTGATGCCCGGCGGACGCCTGCGCATGGAAAAGCTGGCCAGCCTCGTCACGAATGGCCGCATCGACCTGCACAAGGAAGTAACGCATGTCTTCCACGGCAAGGAACACGTCGAAGAAGCCCTGTTGATGATGCGCGACAAACCGGCAGACCTGATTAAACCGGTCGTCGTCTGGGACGCATAACATGAATGTTCTTGTCGTATCCGGCTTTTTAGGCGCCGGCAAGACGACATTTCTCACCCGCCTGGTCCGGCACCTGCCGGACCGGGATTTTGCTATCCTGGAAAATGAATTCGGAGAAACCGACATCGATGCCAAAATCATCGGGCAGGATGTAAACCCCATGAAAATCTGGGAAGTGACGGAGAATTGCGTCTGCTGCACGGGAAAAGCCGATTTTTTAACCAACCTGCTCACCATCTCCTCCGCCCTTGATCCGGAAGTGCTCCTGGTGGAGCCGACAGGCGTCGCCAGACTCGGCAATATCATCCGGAATGTCGAAGGGCTCGGCTATGACCGGATCCGCATGCTGCCGCCCCTGGCGATGGTAGATGTCCATGCCTTCCAGAAGGAAAAGGATGCGTACGACGAAATCTACTGGGACCAGATTGCCCACTCGGACACGATTGTCCTGACGAAGTCGGAAGACTGGACCGAGGCAGAACTGGCGCCCATCATCGCGGAATTGCGGAAGAAGAACCCGCACGCAGACATTGTCTCCGGGGATTACAGTACGCGGGATACCGCCTGGTGGAACCACCTGCTGGAACCCTGCCCGGATACGGGGCGGCGGCCGGCTGCTTCACCGCCGGAGCACGAACACCACCATCATGACGGAGAAGAACCGGGGCTTCGTACGGTCACGCTCCACGAGGTGGAGCTGCCGTCACCCGTTGCCCTGCTGGCTCTGCTGCAAGACATTGCCGGCGGCCGCTACGGCGCTCTGCCCCGTGCCAAGGGATGTCTCCCCTGCCACACGCCGGGCGAATGGATCCGCTTCGACCTGGTGGACCAGCGCTGGATGATTTCCGGATTCCCGCCCCAGGACCGTCCGACCGTTACCCTGATCGGCGAAGAGTTTGATGAGGAAGGCATCCGGCAGTACTTTGCCTCGTTTCACAAACCTTGAAATTACGCAAAAAAATACCGTCTGTCCTGCGGGCAGGCGGTATTTTACTATTTGGGAGAACCTTAGAGATCCATGCCTTTCCAGGCGACGAATTCCCTGGTATGCAGGTGGAACTGCAGCAAGACCTTGCCAATGACGTGCTGTATCTGTTTTTCCACCGTATCCGCCCCATTATAGAAGGTCAGCATGGGAGGCACAATGGCACAGCCGTCCTCTGCCGCCTCCAGCATATTTTTCAGGTGGATGCGGCTCAAGGGCATTTCCCGCGGTACCAGGACGACTTTGCGGCCTTCCTTGAGGCATACATCTGCTGCCCGCAGGAGGAGGTTTTCGGCAAAGCCATTGACAATGCCCGAAAGGGTTTTCATGCTGCAGGGGATGACAATCATCCCGTCTGTCTCAAAAGAACCGCTGGAAATAGAAGCAGCCATGTTCCGGTTGTCATAGACAACGTCTGCCAGGGCCGTCACCTGCTCCAGGGACAGATTGGTTTCACACTGAAAGTTCGTAGCGGCCCCTTCCGTCACCACAAGATGGATTTCCATATCCGGGAATTGCCGCAGTGCCTGCAGCAGCCGGTATCCTAACAAAACACCGTCGGCACCGGAGATTCCTACAATCAGACGCATGGCTTGCTCCTTTCTTTACAACACTACCAACTTACCAAAGGCCGATGACCTTCCACCAGGGAAGTTCGACGACACAGGTCAGGATGAACAGGACAACCGTAAAGGGCACGCCGAAGCGGATGCATTCCTTTTCGCTGTACATGCCGTTCTCCTCCCCTTGCCCGACGAGGATGGCCAGGTTGTGGAACGGAAGGATAAAGTGGCAGTTGATGGCCGTATACGCGATGAACACAGGGATAATCGGAGAGATACCCATGCTCGACGTGAAGGCCAGCATGGCCGGAATGACAATGCCCATAACGGCGATGACGCTGCCGAAGCACATATGGATGACAATGGCAATGACCGTAATGAACGCGCCCAGCACGAACATATTCTCCGGTACGGAGGACGGCAGCAGGGTCTTGGCAAGCCACGTATTCATGCCCGTGGCACCGCCGACCCGGCCGATTGCGACAGCCGCCGTCAGGAAGAGCAGGGTCTGCACCGGTACGCCGCCCCAGCTCTTGGGAGTGAGGATGCCGCCGATTTTCGGCATGGCCATCATGACCGCGATAAAGAGCGTCACCCAGCCGATATCAATGCCGTGGATCGTGTCCGTCATCCAGAGGATGATAGCCAGGATGACCCAGAAGGCCGTCCGTTTTTCGATCGGTTTCATCGGTCCGAGCTGGGCCCGGGCCACGGCGATGTCTGCGCGGTTGACCGAAACTTCTTTCGTCGGTTTAAAGAGCACGAGGATCATGCCCATGGTAATCAGGCTGGCAATGACCATCGGAAGGCCCATGACTTCCAGCCAGGTCATCCAGCCGACGGTGACAGGCGCCGCGCTGGCCGCAGCCAGCGGGTTGATGGACGCATCGCCCGTCAGGAAGATCATGGAGACAGGAATCGAAGCCGTAAAGACGGTAAACCCGATTTTCACCGCGTCTTCATGGGGAATTCCGGCACTCTTGATCACGACAGCCATAACAGACATAATCAGGAACGCACGGGGCCAGGGATGGGGAATCAGCAGCGCCAGGATAAACGTGAGGACGAAGATGGAGACGATGATACTTCGGAAATTGGTCACGTACTTGGCGATGTACCAGTAGGCAATCCGTTCGCCCAGGCCGGATTCTTTGACGGCCGTCGCAATCAGGTAAGCGCCGATGATGAGGTACATCATGGACGTTGTCCAGGTCGAGAAAATCAGTTTGGTGTCCGCTACCTTAAAGACTGCCAGCAGCAGCAGGTAGAGACCCGACGTATAACCAGGCTGGGCAATGCCGAAGGCCCAGAAGATAACGGTCATCAGGGAAAAGGTCAGGCACAAGTGTCCCTCGTGTCCCAACCCGGGAATATCTGTGAAATAGAGGGCGATGGCAACGATGATCCCGAGCACGAAGCCGATGATGCCCTTATTTTTACCCATTAGATATACCTTCTTTCTCCATTAGAAGTCGAAGTCAGGCAGCCACTTCTTCGGATCGACTTCCAGGAATTTGCAGCGTTCGAACTTGTTCTTCAAAGCGAACGGAACCGTGCAGTCGAAAATGGCCTTGCAGGCAATTCCGTGGACGCGGATGGACGGATCGAAGGCCGGATCGTTGGACGGGTCCAGTACGTGGGTGTGGACACCGGGGATAGGAATAAAGTCGACGTCGCCCTGGAAGCGTGTCGTCAGGGCCCACATCACGTCGTTCATATCGAAAATATCGACGTCTTCGTCGACGAGGAAGACATGCTTCATTTCGGAGAAGGCACTGAACGCAAGCAGTGCCGCCTGGCGTTGACGTCCTTCGTCGTTGATGCTGTGTTTGCAGAACTGGATGATCGTCACGAACTTGCCGCCGCCGCAGGGAGCCGCATGCACATTGACCAGGCGGCCCGGCATAGCACGTTCTACCATATCGATGACACTGGCTTCCGTCGGGATACCGGCCATGGAAACGTGTTCATTGCTCGGCCCGATGCAGCTCTGCATGATGGCGTTCTTCCGGTGCGTCACGGCCTTGACCTTGATGACAGGCAGGAAGTTCGGCATGTTGCCCGGTTTGGCGTCGCCCGTGTAGCCGGGGAATTCCGGCATGGCCTTGCCCGTGTTGCTGTTGATGTCTTCGCGCATCAGGATGCCCGGAGTCAGTTCCCCTTCGATGACGTACTCTGCGTTAGCGATACAGGTTTCGTCGATGGATACGCATTTGGCCAATTCAACCGGCTTGCCGCGCAGGGCACCGGCAATCTGCAGTTCGTTGAAGCCCAGCGGCGTAGTCGGCGGTTCGAAGCCGGCGGACATGTAGACGGCAGGATCCAGGCCGATGCTGATGGAAATCGGCATGGGTTTGTTCATCTTCAGGTATTTGTCCCAGAAGGCGCCCAGATGACGGGAACCCGGCGTAATCCACATGGTCATTTCGTCTTTGGACTGGATGCACAGACGATGGATCGTGACGTCCGTATCTCCGTTTTCCGGATCATGGCCGGAGCACAGGCCCATGGTCACATAGGGGCCGGCATCTTCCGGCGTATTGGTCGGGGCGGCAACCAGTTTACGCAGGTCGAAATCCGGATCCGTTACACGATGGATGACTTCCTGGCACGGTGCCGGATTCTTCGTCATCACCGGGGGAATCGGATTCTTGACTGCGTCGCGCAGGGTCCAGCCCAGGCGCTTGTAGTCCGTTCCCAGCAGCAGGCCGACACGCTTGCGGCTGGCCAGCATGCCGATGACAACTTTCGTGCCGGGGAACCCTTTCACGTTGTTGAAAATCATGGCCGGGCCGTCCATTCTGGTCGGACGGGCCACGGTGCCGCCGGCGCCGACGTAACGGTAAATACCGGAAATCTCGGCATTCGGATCGGCTTCCACATCGGTTTCTACCAGCTGTCCAGGCTGTTTTCTCAGAAACTCGATGGCGGAACGGAGATCATATACTTCCTTGTTCATGGTCAATACCTCCTTGAATAAATAAAATGAAACTATGATTGCGAGGTTATCCGGGGTGGAGGAGATCCAATCCCCTTACATTGCAAAGCGTAACTTGTATTCCAGCAATACAGTCAAGCCCCGTTCGAAAAAATTTTTTCCGGCCTGCGGTTTTCTCCGGGACGCATAAAAAAACTCCGCCCGGGGGGCGGAGTTCCGTCAGGATTTATGTTTTTTACCACAAGGGTTCTTTTCTTTTTTTCGTACCAGTGCCTGCAGCATACAGAAGTCTGTTTCATGTCCCGGCTGATAAAACGTCGTGTCCAGGAGGCACACATCGACGATGTCTCCGGCCAGTTCCAGCCCCTTTCCCTCCAGCCAGTGCAGGAAGCGTCTGACATGTTCCTCTTCATAGGGCATGCCGTACTTATACATGCAGGCGTACTCCCCTTCGGGGACGATAATTGCATCCTTGTGCACCTCGTCCAGGACGGGAAGGAAGACGATACTGCCGGCTCCCTGCAGTATGTCCCCGGACAGGACAGAGTCCCGTTTGAGCATCGTGCCGAACACGCAGGGCGGGCTGGCTGTATCACTCACCATCTCCTGCCACAAATCCATTACTGTCCGGTGCAGGTTTGATTTGTTGATCGGCTGGTACCAGGGTTTAAAAAGAATTTTCCGCTTTTCCAGATGCGTCAAAAACGGCCGAAGGTAAAGCTTCATGGCAGACGCTTCTTCTGCCATCTCATAGGTTTTCATGCGGATAATCAGCATTTCCCTTAATTTCTGCAGTTCCCCTATCTTCTCTTCCAGTTTCCGTTTATGGTCAAAGAGAAGCTTCTCTTCCCGTGCCGGAGAACGATTCTGGAAATGGTCGATAATTTCCTTCAACGGCACCCCGATTTTCCGCAAAAAGCAGATTTCCCGCAATTGCGGAATCTGTGACCAGCTGTAGTACCGGTATCCGTTTGCGTCGACCCGGTTCGGCTTAAAGAGGTCGATGTTGTCATAATAAATCAGGGTCTGCCGTGTAATGCCGTGCATCCGTGCCATATCGCTGATTGAAATAGAGTCCATCATCCTGCCACCTTCCTTGCGGGAGCGCAGTCCGCAAATTCTTTCCGAGCTGTATCTGCCAGCATTATATCATAGACCTAAGTGTATTGTAGCAATACAGTTCGTCATAAAATTGGCACAATTTTTTTTTTGCTTTTTCCTGAAAGAGAATGTTAGAATGAAAAAAATCAAAGAAACCAGGAGGATGTCATGCAAACCATCAAAACAACCGCAGGAACGGGACGCTATACGGTCACGCTCACTGCCTGGACCACGGAAGGAAATGGCATCTGCGCCTTTCTCACCGGAGGAGAAAAACCGCATAACGGCGGGACCGTCGTTGCCTGCCCGCGCCTGAAATCCAATGCCAGAAACAACGAAGACCGGACGGCCGACATCTGGGTCAGCGGGGTTCCCGGCCACAAAGACACGGAAGTAGGCATTCCCATTGCCAAACAGCTGGCGGTGGCCTTGAACGAGCCCATATCCCTCACGGCAGGTATCCACATCGACCACGCCACGCCGGACGAAGTGCGGCTTCTGTGCGACAACTGTGCCCGTGCCGCCGAAGAGCTGATTGCAGCCTGCCGCCGGCAGAATCCGGCCTGACCATCGACGCGGAAACCGTGCCCTGACAACAAATCAAACAGCCCGGCAGACCGTACGGTCTGCCGGGCTGTTTGATTTACACGGGTAATCCGGTTTGCGTGCCCCGTGCCCGGGACATCTCCCCCGTTACGCTTGCAACGCCGCGTCCAGCGCCTTTTTCACGTTGGCTTTGATGGTCTCGTAGTCGTCGCCGGGATGGGCTTCGTAAATTTTTTTCTCGCCCACGTACAAGGTCGGCGCGTAATAAAAATCATACTTGCTGACGATGTCCGGATGTTCCGTTTCTTCGTAGGCGTCTACAACAACACCGGCATAGGCGGCATTCTCCTGTTTCAATTCGGCAAAAGCCTGTTCCGCTTTACGGCAGTACGGGCACTGGTACAGATGAAAAAAGGTAATATGTTTCATGGCAATCGCTCCTTTGAGATACTGATAAGAATCTGCGGCCCTTGGCAGGGCCGCTCGTTTTTTTCGTGTGCGCAGGGAGTACCTGCGTCTCTCTATTTTGCCACAATCCCTTCTCCCTGTCAAAAGGTCCTTTCTCCCCTGCTCCCTTCCCGCCCTTTGTGATATAATTGTCGTAATGGCGGACGCACAGTATCCGCAGCCGCCGTGTACATTCGGCGGGGCTGCGGCAGTGCGGGCCGGGAGATGCAGAAAAGGGGTAGATTGTATGGCCTTGAAAACATTTTCTTTCGGCTTCGGCAAGACCACGCAGAACGTGGCGCTGCCGGAGGAACATATCAGTGAAATACTGGAAGGACGGCCGGTACCGGCCTGTGACGTGAAGGCTGCCACCCTGGAAGCCATGCGCCACCCGATTGGATCGAAGCCCTTGCAGGAACTGTTCCACAAGGGAGACAAAGTCTGCCTCGTCGTGGCAGACGTGACGCGGACGTGGAATCATACGTCCGAATATGTCATCCACATCGTCAATGAGCTGAACCTGGCCGGCGTGCCGGACGAAGACATGTACATCGTCTTTGCCCAGGGTACGCATCGAGAGCAGACGCACGAAGAAGACATCCGCGTCGTCGGCGGGGAAGTCGTGCGCCGCATCAAATTGTACCAGCATCACAGCCGCAACAACGACGAACTGACCTGCGTCGGTACGACAAAGCTCGGCACCAGGGTCATGCTGAACAAGCACGTCGTGGCAGCCGACAAGATCATTCTCGTCGACGGGATTACGGCCCACCTGTTTGCCGGCTACGGCGGCGGCCGCAAGCTGCTCCTGCCCGGTGTCGCAGGCTGGGACACCATTCAGGCCAATCACTGCCACGCCCTGGCGGACCGGTTCGGCGCCGGCATCAATCCGAAGACGCGCAACGGCATCCTGGAAGGGAACCCTGTCAACAGCGACATGATCGAAGCCATGAACATGGTACACCCCACGTTCCTGGTCCATTCCATCATCAACACAGAGGGCAGGATTTCCAACATCGTTGCCGGCGATCCGTACGAAGCCTGGCTGGAGGGCACGAAAATCTGCTACAACAACCAGCGCGTTCCGTTCCAGCACCGCGCCGATGTCACGTTTGCCTGCGCCGGCGGGTATCCGAAGGATGTTTCCCTCTACCAGGGCAGCAAATGCTACGATCCGGCGGACGTCACCACCAAACACGGCGGTATTATCATTGCCATCATGGAAGCCAGCGACATCTACGAGCCGGCGGAATACCTGGGCAGCTTCAAATATGACAGCGAGCAGGACATGGAAAAGGATCTGCGGGCGTGCTTCACCATTCCTTTCTTTGTCGCCTTCAACCTGTTCTGCATGACCCACCGTTATACGATTTACCTGGTCACGAAAAAGGAAAACTTCGACGCCATCCGCAAAACAAACCAGATTCCCTGCGCCACGGTCGAAGAGGCGTGGAATCTCGCCAGGGCACAGCTGGCACGGGAAGGAAAGACGGATTACACCATCAACGTCATTCCCCACTGCGGCAGTATCATCGCCGAAGGCCCGAAACAGGACTGACCAACAGAAAATACACAAAAGGCAGCACCGGATTGGTGCTGCCTTTTTGATTGCTGCTGTTATGTTTTGTGCCGTTCCGCGTCGTCACGGGCGCGCAGCCTCATTCATAGCACGCGGACATATTGACAATTTTCCCGTTCTGGACGAGGAAAATCAACTCTTCTCCCCGGCCGCCGGAGGCTTTGTAGACGTAGCGCGTAATATGGCTTGTCGGGTCCTCGGCCTTCGCATCGGGCTTTCCGTACACGGACGTCAGGACACTTTCCGCCATGCCGACGAGAACACCGGCCGGCGTTGCCAGGCCATTGTCGGCTGAACAGTTGACAAAGTCGGCGTACGAACCACCGGGCAATTCATAGAACGTGATGGAATAAGAATTTCCGTAAATATACTGCGTAATATAGGCGCCGTCCGATTTGGAGTAAACGCGGCGGGAATCCGTGGGTTCCCCGTAGATTTTTTTGACCTGCCGCGGCGTCGTCCCCAGTCCCACGCCGCCGATGGCCACTCCGGACGGAGGAAGCCAGGCCAGCGCCGTCGGAGCCAGGCCGGCAGTACAGCAGATCGTCAATAAGACGGCGGCACCTTTCCGGAACCAATGTAACACAGTTACCCCTTCTTTCCTTGCTTCGCAGGCGGGACGGCTCAATCCGCCGCCGGTGTGACGGACGCCTTGCCCGAAATCACCTTTGTCCCATCCTGGTTTGTCACAGACAGGCGAAGTGTCACACGGCCCGTTTCTTCCCGGACGGCGAAGACTCTTCCCTCTGCCGTCACCGTGTCCCCTGTATGGACCGGCGCCATAAAATTCAAGTTGAGTTCCCCATTGGCCATCCAGGCCTCCCCGAACGTGCGCACGAGCAATTCCTGCAGGAACGCGGCAGTCAGCATGCCATGGGCAATGGTTCCGCCAAAGCGGGTCGTCTTGGCAAACTCGGGATCGATATGGAGAGGATTGTGGTCTTCGGCCGCGTCGGCGTAGCGGTTGATCCAGTCCTGCGTCACCGTTTTCGGCGGCAGGGTGAAAACCATCCCTTTGGTAAACGTAGTCATACTGTCCCAGCTCCTTCCCTGTCACTCCGGCAGAATAATCGTAATCCGGCTGATGACGGCCGGTCCGCTGTTTTCCAGCCGCGCTTCCACTTCCCGCACGACGAACTTCAGGCCCCGTTTTTCCGTCTTTTCGACGACCCTGCCCCGCAGGATTACCTTGTCCCCCCAGTGGAGAGGCTGCAGATACCGGAAAGCCTGGCCGGCATGGATAGTGCCGGGCAAGAGCTCCTCTTCTTCCGCCAGGGCTTCCCACCGCGTATAGACGGCGGCCAGCGCCGGAGGAACGAGCCGTTTTTCTTCATACAGCGGATTCAAATCCCCTGTAGCGGCCATATAGGACCGGATTTTTTCTTCCGTAATCACGTATTCTTTTTCAGGGTAGACTTTGTTCATATCTACCGCGGCAAACGTAACTTTCATGCTGACACCTGCCTGTTCCCGGCCTTGCCGTACAAGACCTCATTTCTGTAATACTAGATATATACGACAAAACTCTCAAAAATCCTTTTTTCAAAAAAGGCCGGGCGGACTTGTTGTCCGTCCGGCCTTCACGGCAGCTGCCGTTGTATTGTCCGGTTACTTGGCGGCGGCAGCAGAGGACATTTTCCGGCTCCGCATGCCGGCTTCGTTCCCCCGTTTTTCCCGCCGTACTTTGTCTGTCGCAGTGGTTTCTGCTTCCTGTTCCTCCCGCCACAGCTTGTCAGCCACAGGAGCCCACTCGTCCGCGTACTTGTCGCACTTGCCGCACAAATGGTCCACATCCTCCCGGGACTGCAGGTCCGTGGAGGCCGCACCAGACGATTTCACCATCCGGCGCAGGAGCTGCGGATTTTCCAGCATCGGGCAGGGCCGCAGCATATTCTTGTTGAACGGCTGCCCGTCGTGGTACGCCATAAACAGCGGAGAACGCAGCGCCTCCAGAATCGTCTTCTGCCGGATATTGGAATCGGAATAGTGGATAAAAACACAGGGCTCGATATCACCGTTGGCGTTGATGTGCAGATAACGCCGGCCGCCGGCGATGCAGCCGCCCACGTATTCGCCGTCGTTCTGGAAATCCATGGCGAACAGCGGTTTTTCCGTACGATACCGGCGGATGCGGCGGTAAATCTCCTGCCGCTGCTCTGCCGTCGGCATCAACTCCGGCGAAGCGTCGTTGCCCACAGGCATGAAGTGGAAATACCAGATAAAATAAGCGCCTTTTTCGATGAGCATGTCGAAATAGGCTTCCGAAGTAATCGATTCGAAATTGGCCCTCGTATAGCACGACGAAATGCCGAAGAAGAGCTTCTTCTCGCGCAGCACCTTCATGGCGCGCTGCACCTTGGCGTACGTCCCGCTGCCGCGGCGGCCGTCCGTGGCTTTCTCAAAGCCTTCCAGGGAAATAGCCGGCACCAGGTTGCGCACCTGCAGCATCCGGTCTGCAAAGGCTTCGTCGATCAGCGTCCCGTTCGTAAACATCAGGAAGATGCAGTCAGGATGCCGCTCGCAGATGGTAAACAAGTCTTCCTTCCGCACCGTCGGTTCTCCGCCGGTGTAGATGTACATATAGACGCCCATTTCCTTCCCCTGGCGGACAATGTCGTCAATTTCGTCCAGAGACAAATTCAGGCGATGACCGTATTCCGCCGCCCAGCAGCCCGTGCAATGGAGGTTGCACGCACTGGTCGGATCCAGCAGGATGGTCCAGGGCACGTTGCAATGATATTTTTTGCGGTATTCGTCCTGTTTGCGCCAACCGATCAGGTCCGCGTTGATAAAGAAGTTTACCAGTAACGTTTTTGCTACTTTTTCGTCGACATTCTGTAAAATATTTTTAATGTATTGCCGATACGGATGGTCCGGTTGATCCAGCACTTCATGCAGACTCTTCCGGGCACCTGCATAGTGGCTGTCGTCAAAATGATCTGCCCAATCCAGAATGCGGTTCAGATTCTTTTCCGGATCTTTGTACACATAGTGGATTGCCTGTTCCAATCCGATTTTCTTCAATACAGCTTGCACGTCCATTGTTCTACGCCTCCACATATTGCGGACGTTCCCGCAAGATGATGTCCGGGAAACAGCATTGCGTAACGCTTGTAACCACTAACTTCCCATTTATTATCATAAAGGGAAAGATGTTCGTTGACCATGGACAAATTATTTCGTGGTGCCTGAATTCGAACAAACAGGCCTTCATTGCCTAAAAATTTTGCTGTATCCCGCAAAAACGGAGTATAATGAGAACAAGAAGGTGAACCTATGCGCATTACAGAAAAATTGATCTTCCGCGCCTTTGTGGAAATGCTGGAAGAGCAGCCGCTCCACAAGATTACCGTCACGGGCATTGTGCGGCGGTGTGAAATCAACCGGAACACGTTTTATTATCATTTCCGGGACATTCCGGACTTGATCGAACGCCTGGCGGAAACGCAGACCCGGCAGATTTTGTCGGACCGGCGCCGTTTCCGCCGTCCTTTGACGTTCTTATTTTACTTGATGCTGCTTGCCGTCAAGTATAAAAAAGTCCTGCTCAACCTGTACCATTCGGAAATGCAGGCCGTGCTGGACCGCCAGATTGAGGTCATCTGCCATTTCTATGCGCATCGGTACATCACGGAGATTCGGAACATACCAGGCCATTCGCCCCTGTCTGCAAAAGACACGGAATTGCTTATCCGGTACTGGCGTACCCTGACCAACGGCATCTTTCTGGACTGGCTCCGCCACGACATGGAATATGACCTTCTCCATGCCGTCAAGCGGCTTTGCGTACTCGTCGCGGCCAAGCGGCTGCCCGCCCCGGATATGGCCGTCCAACGGCGGAAATAGCCAGCTGGGAGGCCGCCGCGGAGTTCCCGGCAAAGAAGCACCCGTCAGCAGGCTCTCCCCTCTAGTGAGAGAAAGGGAATCTTCCATGTTGGAAGATTCCCCTTTTTATTTCTTGTCCTGCGGCAGCAGGATATGCCATCCATGCCAGGTTTTATTTTTGTGCAAACACTTCGTTGACAGCCCGCAGGTTGTTCAGCGTCCGCGGGAAGCCCACATACGGATTCAGGACTGTCACGACGCCGATGACTTCGTCCTGCGTTGCCCCTGCGGACAGGTATCCGCGGACATGGGCCTTGAACTGCGGCTCGTCGTTGCCCAGTGTTCCGATAGCCGCCACGGTAATCATTTCCCTTGTCTTGAGGTCCAGGCTCTTGCGGGTATAAATGTCACCGAAACAAAAGGCGGAAAGATCGTCCTGCAGGTGTTTCTGGTTCGCCGGCGTGGCGGCCCGCATCTTGTTGATCCGGTCTCCGTAGGTTGCGACCTGGAATGCCAGCCCTTTTTCCAGCCGGTTTTCGTCCGTCGTCGTTCCCTGGTCCGGCAGCGGCAGGGAAATCTTTTCCTCGCGGAAGACCTCGTTCACTTCTTCCATCGCTTCCAGTACTTTTGGGAAGCCGATATACGGTGCCAGATGGTAAATCGTTTCCCGGATATCCAGCGGCGTCACGCCGGAATGCAGCGCGCCCCGCACATTCCGGGCCAGCAGTTCTTCGTGCTGTCCTGTGGTCAGGACCGCAAGGGTTACCAGCTGCTGCTCCCGTACGGTCAGTTTCGCCTGTTTGGCAATGTCCCCATAGATGTATTTCTGCATCATGGCCGCCAACTCCGGATCGGTCTTTTCCAAGCCCGTCCGCGGCGGATTCAAAAACAGCTGCACGTTCTGCTGCGCCACCCGGGCGCGTGCAGACTCCGTCCCGCTTTCAGCTGCCTGAGCGGCTGCCCCCAGTGGAAGCAGCGCCAGGAGACAAAGGGCAGAGGTCGCAATTTTCCAGTTCATACACAGTTCCTCCCTTCGGAATTTTTCACGGTAAATCACAGGGTATTCAGGGTATGCTTTATTGTATCATCCGGTAGTAACTGCCTGTCAATATCCGGGCTATTCGTTTTTTCTTCTCTCCGCTATTCACGATTTGCATAAGAACGTGGATTCCGCACTTTGACGGCAGGATATGAGAAAGGAGAAATCCATTTTATCGGTTTCTACTACCGCAAAAACACCGTCCGGCATCAAAAAAAGGAATCTTCCGGAAAAGGGAAGATTCCTCTTTTAAGTTCCAGCTTCCTAAGACAAAAGTCCGGCTGCTTCTTTCTCCATCGTTGCCATGCCACCCCAGGTAAACCCGTACAGGGAAGCAAACCGCTGCAGCGTGTATTGGCCGGCTTCCAGCATCCATTTTTCCGGCGCAGCGCCCTGGAAAAGGAAATACAGTTTCTTCCCCCGGAAGCTGCCTGCCGATACCGGACCATAGAACCGGTCCAGCAACGTACGGACACTGCCGCAGATGTTATGCCAGTACACCGGGGAGCCGATGACGATAACATCTGCCTGCTGCATTTTCTGAACGATTTCGCCAAACTGGTCTCCCGGCAGGGTCTGGCCATAGACATTGATACGGTACTCTGTCAGGTTCAGGGTCTCATAGGGAAGAGATCCCATCATGGTGCGGGCCAGCCGGGCCGTGTGTCCGTTGCTGTTGGGGCTGCCGTTGATGAACAGAATCTTCATCGTTCATTCCTCCTCAAAATCCGTCGCCGACGCCTTCTCTTCATAGGACGCAATGTCCAGTAATTCCTGCTCGTACCGGTCTTTCATGTCCCGGCAGCAGGACGCGCCGATCAGGATCCGCGCGGGAAGGGTTCCGTGTTCCACCATATCCAGAAGGAACCGGGCCGCTTTTTGAGGGTCCCCTGCCTGTGAATAAGTATGCTGAGCCAAAAACTGCGCGGCCTTGTGGGCACTGCTGTTCTCATAGGCTGCCATCGCCCCGGAAGGAGTATGGAAGGAGTGTTTGGAGCGGAAATCCGTCCGGAACGATCCCGGGCAGACGCACGACACGGTAATGCCGAATTCCGCCAGTTCTGACCGCAGCACGTCGGACAAGCCGACCACCGCAAATTTGGCGGAACAGTACGCACTGCTTCCGGTAAATCCCATGAGCCCGCCCTGGCTGGAGACATTGAGGATAATGCCCTTCCCTGCCTCTCTCATGACAGGCAGGATACGGCGCGTCACGTTGACGACGCCAAAGTAATCCGTTTCAAACAAGTTGCGCAGGTCCGCGTCTGTCGTTTCCTCGAACGCACCGCTGAGACCGAACCCCGCATTGTTGACGAGGACGTCGATCCGGCCGAACCTGGCCAGCCCTTGCCGGACGGCCGCCTCGATTTCATCCGTCCGGGTCACATCCATGGTCACGGCCAGGACGGAGGGGTGTTGGAAGATGGCCTCCGCGGGGACGTGCCGCATGGCGGCAATCACCTGATCCCCACGGCACACGGCCTCTTCCGTAAAAGCGTGGCCAAACCCCCGGCTGGCACCGGTAATAAACCATACTTTATCCATGTCGTCATCCCCTCTTACAGGTTGGCTTTAAAGAAGGAAGCCAGCTTGGTTTGGATCTGCTGGACATATTCGGGAACCCAGTAGGTCTGGATGTGCGTCGCACCGTCTACGAGATACAATTCCTTGTTCTTCGTGCCCGTTGCTTTATTGAACGCGTCCTGCGTCATATAAAGGGTATCGGCCTTGCTCCCAGCAATCATCAGCAGAGGCTGGTTGATCAGGTCCATATTGTCCGCGGCATCAAAGGTGAAGAGGTCCAAGTTGCTGCGGAGCGTGTATTGGAAGGTAGAATTCGGATGACGATGGGATTTTCCGTAATAGATATATCCTTCGCTGTACAGCGTCGGCATCTTCTTGAGCTCTGCTTCGGGGATGTCCATGCTTTCCATGCCAGGCGTCCGCTTGATCGCGGCACCTTTTGCCTCCAGCGCACGCTGCTGCGATGCTTCCAGCAGCCGTTTCTGGATCGTGTCTCTGCCGGAATTCAGGAAGCCGTTGCGGCGGACGATGCCGGAGTTGAACATAGACAGGGTAGCGACCGCTTTCACCCGCTTGTCCGTCTGCGTCGCTTTCAGGGTGTAACCGCCACCGCCGCAGATACCCAGGGCACCGATGCGGTTTTCATCCACGCCGGGATAGGAAGCGATAATGTCCGCCATGCCGTGAATGTCTTCCACACGGAAGGCCGGGTTGTCCAGGTTCCGGGGCGTACCGCCGCTGGCACCCTGGAACGAAGCGTCGGCTGCCATGGTGATAAAGCCCTGTTCCGCCAGTTTCTGGGCGTACAGGCCGGCGACCTGTTCCTTGACGCCGCCGTTCGGATGGGCGACGATAATGGCCGGATATTTTTTGCTGCTGTTTTTATCGTAGCCGGCCGGCGTATAGATGTTGGCAGCAATGGTGTTGCCGTTCAGGTTGTAACGGACAGGATGGATGTTGACTTTCCCTGCTTCATTTTTCGTGATGGCGCCCCGGTAAACAAGGCCAAACGGATTCTGGTTAGGGCTCTTGATGTCCTTCAGGGAAATTTCCCGCAGGCCCGTTCCTCCATAGAAAGTAATGGCATTCGCCCTGGTGTACTTGATGGAATCATCCTTCGGTGCCGGCGCTGCCAGTGCAGTGCCACCCAGGACAAAGAGTGCCGAAAGGGCCAATGCCGTTCCTACAAATTTCTTACCGTGTTTCATTCTTTTTTTCTCCTTTCCTCTCAATACTTATATCCGGGATCCAGCAATTTCAACAACGCCTCGTCATGATGACGTGCCTGTCGGATCTTGGTATCAAAAATCATCGTGGCGCCGCTATTCTGCGTGTATGGTTCCCATTCCGGCAAGTCTGCCGTGCCTGGCGTACCATACCGGGCAAAATGAATCCACGCGTCACTCATACGGTCTTCCAGGGTGCGGGCTTCCCTGCTGCCGCCAATGCGGCTTGCCATGCGGTCGATGGTGTGGAAGACGAAGGGAATTTCCGCCGTGTGATAGGACTGGTAGACACCGCCCATGACCGGCGACGCCCACGCAAAGAGGTATGCGTAGACGGGAGCCCCGCCCTGCGCTGCCTTCCGGCGCATGATTTTCAGGATAGGCTGACGGATCATCGTGTCGACATACAGGGCGTCCTTTTTCTGTTTCCCCGGATAGGCCTGCAGGAAGGCGGACACCACAGCATCTGCCCTGGTTCCGTATTTTTCCTTCAGCCTGGCGTCCACTTCTGCCTCGGACCAGGTATTCTTGTTGTCGTACTGTGCCTGTTCCATGTGGACAATATCCTGGAATCCCGTCCATTCCGTGAGGTTTGTTCCAATGAGCAGCGGCACATCCCGGCCTGCTTCCGCAAATCCATCGTTCGTCACGGGATTCGTCGGCAGGAAAGAGCCGTCCACGACAGGTTCCCAGCTGAGTCCGTAGCCCGTTCCCAGGGCCTGGGGTACTTTATATTCCGCCCCTACTGTTTTCAAGGCCTTGTCCGATGCCGCCACGAGCGTCTCGTATGGAAGGGTCTGCAGCTTTTCAAGGGAATCTTTCGTAATGCCCAGTTCCCGCAAGGTCAGGTCCGTCACCTTCTCGCTTTGTTCCTTCGTCATGACGTAAGGGCCCATGCTCTCGACGGCACCGCTCTCGACAATGCCCTTCTGGAAGAGCCCTTTCGCACTGGGTGCCGTCATGAGGGTCAGTACCTTGGCCCCGCCGCCGGATTCACCGAAAATCGTGACGTTCCGGGGATCGCCGCCGAAGGAAGCGATGTTCCGCTGAATCCACTGCAGGGCCTGAACGATATCCACGATTCCCGCGTTGGCGGATTGCCGGTACTGCGGGCCGTACTTTTCCAGGTTGAAATGGCCCATCAGATTCAGGCGGTGGTTGACGGATACAACCACCACGTCCCCACGGCGGCTCAGGGCATCCCCCTCATAGGCGGGAGACTCCAGGGACGAACCGGCTTCGAACCCGCCCCCGTGCAGCCACACCATGACAGGACGTTTCTTGTGGTCGTATGGATTCGGTGTCCAGATGTTGAGGTTCAGGCAATTGTTGTCCATGCGGAAAGCCCGGCCAGGCTGCCCCCAGTCCCCGTTGGGGAAGGTTCCTGCCTTCTGCGGGGAAATAGCTCCCGGCGTCACGGCAAGGCGGATTCCCTGCCAGGGCGTCACCGGTTTGGCCGTCGCAAAGCGGCGCGGCGCCTCGGCATAGGGAATTCCGAAGTAGGAGTAGACGCCGTTGCGGACAAATCCCTGGACGCGGCCTGACTCCGTGGACACCACCGCGATACCGGGGCCGGCCAGAAAGGTCTGCTCCTTTTGATTCAACCCCTGCTGGACCGTGGCAGCATACGCCGCCGGATCGGCTGCCGTACCTGCGGCAGCGGCCGGCGCCGCAACGGCAAGGCTGGTTGTCGCCGTAAGGCCTGCCAACACGGCTGCCGTCAGCCACATTGGAATTTTTTTCATACACAGGACATCCTTTCTTGTCAAATCAACAGGTTTTTTCCATGCGCTTACTTTTTCGACAGTGGGAGGTGCTGAACCCAGTTCATCACTTCCTGGTTCAGCACATTCCCTTCAAACCGTTTTCCTTCCAGCCAGTTTCCCGTGCCGGCCGCCCTGGCGAGGTTTTTGCCACTGTCGCCGAGAGGCGTCTGCATGCTCGTGGCAAAGGGAATGACGGTTTTGCCCGTAAAATCGTGTTTTTCCACGAAGGTGTAGACCACATGCGGTGCCTGGCGCCACCAGTGCGGGAACCCGACAAAGACCGTATCGTACTGGCTCCAGTTCTGGACGTCGCCCGTGTAGGCCGGCCGCAGGGAAGGATTTTTGTGTTCCCGCTGGACGCGGCTGTTTTCGTCGCGGTAATTTAAATCTTCCCTCGTATACGGCTGTGCCGGTTTGATTTCAAATAGATCGGCACCGGTCGTCCTGGCGATGGTTTCGGCCACCTTCCTTGTATTCCCCGTGGCAGAGAAATAGACGACCAGGGTTTTTCCTTTCGCGGCCGCCGTCCCTGCAGGAGCAGCTGCCTTCGGTGTCTGGCCGGCCGTGCCGCCGGTACTACCTTGGGCGTTCATGCCGCTGCATCCAACAGCGGTCAGCAGCAGCACCGCCATCAGAACGAGGGAAAACAAATGCTTCCCGGAAGACTTTTGGAACAATGCAGTTAATCGCTTCATACGTTCTCCTTTCCGAAATTCTCTTCACAGCAAATCATAGGATTTCTTCGGTTTTCTTCAACCTATCATCCGGTAGTAACTACCTGTCAATAGCTTTTTTAAAAAATTTTTTCTTTCTTTCGGCTCTTGCCATTTTGTATTTATCTTTGTATAATAGCAGAAACAGCAAATCTTTATGGCAGAACAGAAAAAAGATGCCATTTATTTCTTCCGGTTCTTACTACCGTAAAAGACATGTTTCAGGGAGGGAACCACCATGGCAGCACAAAAGCCAAAAATAAAAATTGAAAAGGTCGTCGATACAGGGAAACTGTACACCATGAAAGAAGCCTGTCTGCGGACCGGCCTGGCGTACGAAACACTGAAATTCTACTGCAATATCGGCCTCGTCCCCAGCGTCAAACGGGACGACCGCAACCGTCGCATTTTCAACGACAGGGACATCGCCTGGATTCAGAGTCTCACGTGCCTGAAACGGTGTGACATGTCCATTGCGGAAATGCAGGAGTATCTGCAGTATTGCCTGCAGGGGCGGTCCACGATTCCCACGCGCAAAGAGATGCTGATGCAAAAGCGGGGCGAACTCGTGAAACGCCTGTCCGAAGTCCAGGCGGCCATAGAGTACATCGATCTCAAGCAGGAATTCTATGACGATGTCCTGGCCGGGAGGACGGAATACTTCAGCAACCTGGTCTCCCAGGACGATCCGGACGAAAACGAGGCGGCCCCTGGCGCCGCAGCGGCACGCCGCTCCTGACAAAGGTGCCGTCGGCCCGTTTTGACCAAAAGAAAACCCCGGAGCAGGAAAAGAGACACTCTCTTTCCCCCGCTCCGGGGTTTCTTGTTATACGCCTTCCGGCTCAGTTTCCTTTGGCATCGGCCTTGGCCTGGAATTTCTCCGCATAAACGGCCACGCGCGTATGGGTTCCTTTGGAAATCGGGCCCGTCGCATCAGCCGCTTCCAGGGAAAATTCGAACAGGCGGCCTTCGTGCTTCACCAGGGTTACCGTAACGGTAAACTCCATGCCGCACGGCGTCGGCGCGTCATGGCTCAGGGAAATAGCCGTCCCGACCGTCGTCGTGCCAGCGTCGCAGTACAAGCCTGCCAGCTCTTGTGCGGCCTGCTCGTACAGCCGGGCCAGTACCGGCGTGCCCAGAACCCGCAGGGTACCGCTGCCAACGTGGACGGCGAGCATTTCTTCCGTAACGGAAGCATGCAGCGTCCGTGTGACGGGCAGCGCCTGTTTTTTCTTCTCTTCGTTCATGCTTTTTCTCCTTTCAGCGCCTGCAGCATGGCCATGGCATTCTCCAGATACGGCAGGGGAACTTCTTCCAGCATCCCCGCGTCCACGGCGGCAGCAAGGGACGGATCCACGGGAATACGGTCCTTGCAGGACACGCCCTGGGCCGCTGCCACTTCGTCGATGCGGCTCTTGCCGAAAATTTCATACCGTTTGCCGCAGTTGGGACACTGGAAATAACTGTAATTCTCCACCAGCCCCAGCACGGGAATCTGCATCATGCGGGCCATGTTGGCCGCCTTTTCGACAATCATCCCCACCAGTTCCTGCGGCGAAGCCACGACCAGGATACCGTCCAGGGGCAGGGACTGGTAGGCCGTCAGCGGCACGTCGCCCGTGCCCGGCGGCATATCGACGAACATAAAATCAATGTCGCCGTAAATCACATCCGTCCAGAACTGCTGCAATGCCCCGGCAATGATGGGACCGCGCCAGACGACGGGATCTGTTTCATGGGGCAGAAGCAGGTTCAGGGACATAACCTTGATGCCGGTCTTTGTCTCCACCGGGTAAAAACTGTTTCCATCCGACCGCACGGGGCCGGTTACGTGGAACGTTTTCGGGATGGACGGTCCCGTAATGTCTGCATCCAAAATGGCAACCTTTTCTCCGGCCCGGCGCATCTTTACCGCCAGGATGGATGTCACCAGGGATTTCCCGACACCGCCTTTGCCGCTGACCACTCCGATGACCTTGCCGATATGGCTCCCCGGGTGGCTCGGTTTTTTAAAAGAGGCCGGGTTCACCCGCTCCTCACAGCCCTCTGCCGACTGGCACTGGGCGCAATTATGATCGCATTCCGCCATGTTCCTCATCCTTTCAGCACGGGCCCTGCCGGCCCGCTTTCCTTGCGGGTGCTGCGGACGTTTTTGTCCTTCGCGCCGCAATTACACAATACATCATGTCGCCGGGACTGTCAAACCGGAATCCGGCGCGGCCCGGATGGATGCCTTTTGGGGAGTATTGCAGAAAAACGGGTTCCGTGTTATGATTATCTGTAGCGCCGGAGGGCGCCCTGAACCGGGGGTGTAAAGGCTTCGACGGGTATAGGTGTCGTATGATAAGCGAGCCGTGGTTCCATCTGCACGTTAATCGGTGGGACGTTTAAATTTAAACGCAGATAACGATTTTGCACTGGCTGCCTGATTTCAGGTGACCCGTTCTTCCAATCCAGCTCCCGCAGGAGCGGACAGAACGTCATTTAGCGGGATCGCCGGGTACCGATGTCCGTGAGTCCCGGTTAAATCTACGGACTAGCGGCGGCTGAGCCGGTCGGCAGGCGCGGCGGCCGCGAAACACAGTATGCTGTCTGCGCTCGGAGAAAGTCATAGGGCAATATGTTCGGACAAGGGTTCGACTCCCTTCACCTCCACCAAATTGAATAACGGTCCCGTACGGCGGGACACGACATACGTACCCTGTATCGGTGCTTGCAGCACCGGTACAGGGCGTTCCTTTTTTAATTGCTGGAATATAGCGATAATTTATAAGTTATATGTAAAACCCGTATTTTACAGGATACGCCAGCTGCGGTACACTGAAGGTGGAGGAAGACCGAAAATCTCAGGAAGGAGGTACCCAAAATGGCAGCACTCAATCAGAAGCAGTACGAAAATGAAAGGGCTATCGTCTTGGATCGTCTGGCGTATCTGGAACCGGTAGACAGCGAGGGAAAGCGTATCTTTCGGAAGTGGTATGTCCTGAACCATCTGGAAGACTGGGATTGGGACAAGATTGACCATTACAACAATCTGCTGCGCCGGTATCTCCATGGAGAACACCGGTACCAGGGGGTTCTGATCAGCTACAACCCGTCCGACGACAAAGTGGCATGACCGGTTTTCAAACCGGGACAGAAAGAGCAAAATGAAAAAGCCGCAGGCATACAGCCTGCGGCTTTTGTATTTTCCTCGCTTTTCTATCCCGAGCGCCCTTTTCAGAGCTTCTTCCCTTCTTCGTCGAGCATCTGGTTTTTCAACTTCCACAACTTGGAAGACAGGTCGACATTATAGATATGGGGATTTTCGAAGCGCTTTACTTCCTCCCACAGCGTATCCGTCTGGGCCTTGCAATAGCGCTGGATTTCCGGGAGAGACGGCTGTTTGTACACCAGTCTCCCCTGCTGGAAAATCGGAACCAGAAGTTCCCGTACGCTGAAATTGGTCAGTGTGCGCTGCTTCCACGTTGCCCGCGGGTCGAAAATCGTGTGCGGCAGGGCATCCGTGACGATTTCGTCGTGCAGGCAGATTTCGTCGGCCAGAGCCTTGCCGGTCTTCTTGTCGTAGAAACGGTACACTTTTTTGAAGCCAGGGTTGGTGATTTTCGCCGTATTTTCGGAGATTTTGATTTTCGGGATGATCCTGCCATCCTCCCCTTCCACGGCGGCCAGCTTGTACACAGCACCGAAGACGGGGCTCGAGCTGGACGTAATCATGCGTTCGCCGACGCCAAAGGAATCGATGACCGCGCCTTGCTGAATCAGGTCGTTGATCAAATATTCGTCCAGCGCGTTGGACACGACAATTTTCGCTTTCTGCAGGCCCGCTTCGTCGAGCATGCGGCGCGCCTTTTTGGTCAGATAGGCCAGGTCTCCCGAATCCATGCGGATGCCGTAATTGGCCATGGTTTTCCCCGATGCCAGGTATTCCTGGAAGACGCGGATCGCGTTGGGAATGCCGCTTTTGAGGGTATTGTACGTATCCACGAGTAGAATGGCATTGTCGGGGTAGATTTCCGTGTACGCTTTGAACGCATCGTACTCACTGTCGAACATCTGGACCCAGGAGTGGGCCATCGTGCCGGCGGCGGGTACGCCGTACTCCTCGTCCGTCAGCGTGCACGCCGTTGCGACGCAGCCGCCGATGTAAGCGGCGCGGGCGCCGATGACGGCGGCGGAGATGCCCTGGGCCCGGCGGGATCCGAATTCCATGACAGGACGTCCCTGGGCCGCACGGACAATGCGGTTCGCTTTGGTGGCAATGCTCGACTGGTGGTTGATGCACAGCAGGAGGAACGTCTCCATGAGCTGTGCCTGCGCCGCCGGTGCCTTGACCGTCACGATCGGTTCGTACGGGAAGACCGGCGTTCCTTCCGGCACGGCATAGATGTCTCCGGTAAATTTAAAATTACGCAGGTACTTCAGGAACCCTTCGTCGAATATTCCCTTTCCCCGCAGGTAGGCTATATCTGCATCTGAAAAGTGCAGGTCTTCTACATAACGGATGATGTCCGAAAGGCCTCCGGCGATGGCGAAACCGCCGTCGTCAGGAACGGACCGGAAAAAGATGTCGAAGTAGGTCTGTTTTGTCGACAGGCCCTTCAGCCAATACCCGTTGCCCATGGTCAATTCATAGAAGTCTGTCAACATCGTCAGATTTTCTTCCATCCTTGCTTCCTTCATCGAATGTATGCTCCTCTTCTCACTCTACGTTGATGAAATTGCCGTCATCGTGACGGATGGTGCCTGTAATATCCACCAGCAGCCCGTTCTGGCTCGGTTCCAGCACAACGCCGCCGGGCTGTCCGTCCGCCAGATCCGGACCGGACGCTGCTTTCCAGGACACGAGCTGGATGTTGCCGCTGCCGTTACGGACCAGCATATCCAGAACCGTTTCGTCTTTGTTGCAGAACAGGACCAGGGTCTTGCCTTCCAGCAGGCCGTGCAGCGTCCCGTCTTTTTTTCTCGTGGTCAGATTCCGTACGGTCATGCGCGTCTTTTGGAAATGGGGAATAATCAGATAGGCTTCCTGTTTCCCGGCCCGGATGATCTTGTAATTCTTCACTTCCTTGGGAATTACGACGGAACGCTCCGGCGTGTCATAGATCTTCAAGTGGGCCACAGCGGCCATCACCAGCCCGTCTGTAAACGACACAGTCGCGTTCGGGCCGCCGTAAAGAGTTTCATAGTCGCGGCCGATCTTTGCATTTCCCGCGTCCGACGCAAACGCAACGGCGCAGAATGTCCCCAGGAATGCCAACAGCAGGAAAATCTTCTTCATAGGTACCTCCTCAGCCATTCTCTCATTGAAAATACTATACTTAGTACTCATTATACAACCTGACCGCAATATACGCAAACCGGGGAAGAATTTTTTCCTCCTTTTTCTTTTTTTCTATACCACCCCGGGTACTTCTATGTTATAATGGTGCCGCAATAAGAATTGCACCCCTTTGTAGAAAAAGAAAGGAGATTCAACCATGAAGAAATATGTTTGCAACATCTGCGGTTATGTATATGATCCGGCGGAAGGCGATCCGTCCAACGGCATCGCTCCCGGCACGGCGTTCGAAGACCTGCCGGAAGACTGGGTCTGCCCCCTGTGCGCTGCCCCGAAGGATGACTTCTCCGAAGCGTAAGCGCCCTGCATCCGCAATAAGACGAAAGCCCTGGGCCGTTTGGCCCGGGGCTTTTTTGCGTTTTGCGCCTTGTCCCGTCACAACAGGGACACGAGCTGTTTCATCTCCTGACGCCGTTCCCGCCACGCCGGGAAAAATTCATCCATTTTCTGCTGAAAGCGGGGGCCGTGATCCCCATACCAGAGATGGGTCAATTCGTGGATCACGATGTAATTCAGGTAGACCGGCGGCATGTGAACCAGCTGGAGATTGATGCACACACGGCCGGTGCGGACATTGCAAGTCCCCCAGCGTGAAGACATCTTGCGGATATACCAGCTCGTGGCATGCTTGCCGACGATGCTGGACGACGCCTGGAACACATAAGGCAGGAACGCTTCCAGCTGCTGCCGGAACCAGGTCTCCAGGCTCGCTTCCCGGTCCTCCCTGTCGAACGAGGGCGGGCAGGCCAGCAGAAGCTTGCCCTCCGCGGCAGAGACGGACGCCTTGCCCCGCTTCCAGGCAGCGGCTGCCTCGCCGCCCAGGACTTGCCGCACGACGTCGCCGTCGGTCAGGACCTGCAGTTCCAGCGGCTGTCCCCAGATATACAGGGTCTCCCCCGTTTCGTACCGGTGTTCCGGCACTTTCGGAAGGTGGGCCAGCCGCGTCCGCTGTTTTTGGATCCAGGCCTCGTTCTGCTGGACGAAGGCGTCAATTTCCCGCAGGCTGACGCCGATGGGCGCGGAAACAGACACGTCCCCGTCTTCGGCGGAGACGCGGAGATTCAGTCTGCGGACTGCCTTGTACTGCAGCAGATAGTCCGTGCTTCCGATGGTGCGGCGTACAGGCTTTACCGTCCGGCCGCTGCGTTTGATCCTTGTTCCTCTCACCCTGCTCCCAGTCCTTCCCTTACACGCAATCCCGGTCTCAGTACCGGTTGCGTTCCTTGACAACGCGCTGCAGTTCCCGTTTCGCATCGCGTTCCGCCATATCCCGGCGTTTATCGTAGTTCTTTTTGCCTGTTGCCAGGGCCAGTTCCATCTTGACTACCCCGTGTTTGAAATACAGCTTCAGCGGCACGAGGGCGTAGCCCCTTTCCTTGACCTTTCCCAGCAGGCGGTCGATTTCCCGCCGGTGCATCAGCAGCCGGCGCGTGCGCAGCGGGTCGTGATTGTAGACATTGCCAAACTCATACGGGCTGATGTGCATTCCCAGGACGATGAGCTCCCCCTTGCGGGAAATCTGCACATAACTGTCCTTCAGATTGACCTTGCCGGCCCGCAGGGATTTGACTTCCGTTCCCTGCAGCTCAATGCCTGCCTCCATCGTTTCGACGATGTTGTAATCGTGTCGCGCTTTTCTATTTTCCGTAATGATCTTGATCGGGCTTTTTGCTTCGCTCATTTTCCTTCCCCTCAGCGTCTGCGGCGTTTTTTCTTTTTCCCGGCCGGATCCGCCGCCCGCTTGCCGCTGCCGCGGCTGCTGTGGTCGTGACGGCCTTTGCGGTGATGCCGTTTTGGGAGGTTCCGTTCCGGCCCGTCCTCCTCCGCTGCCTTCCCCTTGTCCTGCCGGACAGCTGCCTGTGCCTGGCCGGCACGGCTCTTGTCCGCTTTGGACGGTTTCCCGCCGCGCCGTTCCAGCTGGTTCCGGATATACTCCCGCATGGCTTCATTCTCGCCGGCCAGCATGAAATCGATGCTCCGGTCTTCCATATTGACGCGGAGGACTTCAATCTTCAACGGGTCCCCCAGCCGGTAGATTTTTCCCGTATGGGTACCCACCAGGCGGAAACCCTGTTCGTCATATTCGTAATAGTCGTCGGTCAGGCTCGAAATATGGACCAGGCCTTCGACGCCGTTCGGCAATTCCACAAATATCCCGAAAGAGGTGACGCCCGAGATGACACCGTCAAATTCGTCGCCCACGAAATTCTGCATATATTCCGCTTTTTTCAGGTCGACCGTTTCCCGTTCTGCTTCGATGGCTTCGCGCTCCTGAAGGGAGGAATGTTCGGCCAGTGCTTCCAGGCTCTGTGTCCTGGCCGTCCGCTGTTCTGTCGTCAGGACCGGATTCCGGAGCCACTGGTGCAGCAGACGGTGGACCAGCAGGTCAGGATAGCGGCGGATGGGAGACGTAAAGTGGCAGTAATACTCCGCTGCCAGTCCGAAATGCCCCACATTGTCCGTCTGATAGACAGCCTGCCGCATGCAGCGGAGTGCCACCGTGTTGGCCAGCCGTTCTTCCGGCTTCCCTTTGAGACGGGCCAGGGCCTGCTGAACCGACTTAGGGCGGAAGTGCCCGTCCTGCGGAAGGGCCAGCCGCACGCCAAAGGAAGCGAGCAGGTGGGCCAGGCCTTCCATCTTGTCTGCGGCCGGCGTTTCGTGAACACGGTAAACGCAGGGCCAGTGCTGCATCGACAAATGGCGGGCCACCGTTTCGTTGGCCGCCAGCATGAATTCTTCAATAATGGATTCTGCCAGGCCGTGGACGCGCTGCTTGATTTCCACCGGATGTCCGGCTTCGTCCAGGATGACTTTCTGCTCCGGCAGATCGAACTCGATGGCACCGCGGCGGGCCCGCTTCTGCTGGAGGATCCGGCAGAGTTTCTCCATGTGGTGCAGCATGGGGACAATATCTTTATACTGTTTCGCACGTTCCGCGTTTCCCTCCTCCAGGATTTCGCGGACGATAGTGTAGCTCAGGCGGTGGTGCGAGCGGATGACGCCGGGCGAGATACGGTACTTCAGGATTTTTCCGTCCTTCGGGTCGATTTCCATCTCACAGCCCATGACGAGGCGGTCTTCTCCTTCGTTCAGGCTGCACATGCCGTTGGACAGGCGCTGCGGCAGCATGGGCAGGACGCGGTCCACCAGATAAACGCTGGTTCCCCGCCTGGCGGCCTCTTTGTCCAGCAGGGTCCCCTCCTTGACATAGTGGCTCACGTCGGCGATGAAGACACCCAGCTCGTAATGGCCGTTTTTCATTTGTTCCACATAGACGGCGTCATCCAGATCCCGTGCGTCTTCGCTGTCCACGGTGACGACCGTCAAATCCCGCCAGTCCCGGCGTCCCTTCAGGTCGGCAGGCGAGATGTCCGGCACGCGCCGAGCGGCGCGCTTCACGTTCTCCGGAAAATCCAGGGGCAGGTCGTGCTGCTTGATGATGGACAGGATTTCCAGTCCCGGATCGCCCAGATTGCCAAGCACTTCTGTAATGGTTCCTTCCGCATTGCGCCGGTCCGTAGGCCACTCCGTGATCTGCACAACCACCTTCTGGTTGTCCCGGGCGCCGTTGAAATTCTTTTCCGCCACATACACGTCACTGCCGATGCGTTTGTCATCCGGTGTGACAAAGCCGTACTCCCGGTCTTTCCTGAAAACACCGACAATCCGGTCGTTGGCGCGCCGGACGATGCGGAGGATGTCCCCTTCGGGCTTGCGGCCCGGAACCGCCGTATCAATACGGGCCATGACACGGTCGTTGTTCATGGCGCCGTGGATCTTACGGGGCGGAATAAAAACGTCCGGCCGGTCTCCCTTATTATCGGGGATGACGAAGCCGAACCCCTTGCTGCTCAGCTGGAAACGCCCGGCTACAAGCCCCATGCGTTCCGGCAGGCCATATGTATTGAAGCGGGTTTTAACAATATACCCCTCTTCCTGCAGCTCCAGCAGGGCGTCCCAAAAGTCCGCCACGGGCTGCTCCTTCCCGGAGATGGCGAAGAGCATCTCCTCCGCCGTCATGGGCGAGTAGGCGTCTCTCCGCATAAATTCCAGGATCTTTTCTTTTTGTGTCTCTTTCGTTGTCATTTTCGTTATTCTTTCTCCAACATCATGTGGCTGACTGCTTCCGCTGCGACGGTACCGTCGTCGGTCACAATCTTCCCTTCCATGATGACCAGTCTGCCCTTCCGCTTCGTTTCCCGGCCGAGGCATTTAATGGTCGAGCCGATGCGGACGGGTTTCCGGAACCGCAGATCAATGCGCGCCGTGTAAGCCGGCGTTCCCTCTTTCATAAAAAGGTAGTTCCCCATGGTTTCGTCCAGCAGGACGGTAATCAGGCCGCCGTGCATGCGGCCGTTGTAGCTTTGGTGTTCCCGGCGGGGCGTAAAAAAGGACAGGCAGCCTTCGTTGTCTGGCAGCAGGAAAAAGTGCAGATGCAGACCAATCGGATTGGCTTCCCCGCAGGCAAAGCACATGTTATACCGGGGCAGTTTCTTCAGTTCCTGCAGGCGGCAGCCCCGGGCCGCTTCTTCTTCCGCCAGGAGCCGTTTCTCCGTGGCGTTGAGCTCCAGCCGTTCTTCCGGGACGGCCTGTTCAGGATGCGTATGAGTTACTGGCATAAGATTTTCACTACCTCAAGTCAAACAAGGAATCGGTCGGGACGGCACGGAAAAAAGACAGGCATTTGGCAAAGACCCGTTCCCGTTCCTGTCCCAGGGTTACGATATGGCCGGAATGGTTGAGCCACAGGATCTCCTTAGCCGCCTCCGGCACGCCGGTCAGATGGCGGTAAATGAACTTGGCACTTGATGGGCGGACCGTGTGCTCACTGCGCGACTGCACAATCAGGGTTGGTGCCGTAATGCGGGACAAATACTCCTTTTTGCAGCGCCGCAGCAGCCGCAGCAGGCCCGGAATGGGTCGCGTCGGCATTTCTTTGTAGCCCTGCAGGTATTCCGGCGGCACGTCGTAGAACAGATTGCGTTTGCGCAGCCGCTTGATGAAATGAACCAGGAAGCCGGCAATGTGGCTGCGCTGGTCGTACAAATAGACCGGCATGGACAGGAGCGCCAATCGTTCCACCGGCCGCTCCGCAGCGAGCCTGGCCGCCAGCAGGGCCCCCAGGGACAAGCCACACACAAAAACGTGCCTGCAGCGCTGGGTCAGGCGGACGTAGCCGTTTTCCACGTCGGCAATCCAGTCGGCACAGGTCGCCTGTTCCAGGTCCTCTACCGTCGTCCCGTGCCCTGTCAGCCGCACTCCCAGGACCGTCAGGCCCCCTTCCTCGTGAAGGCGGTCTCCCAGGAGCCGCATTTCCGGAGGAGCCCCTGTGAAGCCGTGGATCAGCAGGACACCGTAATCCCTGCTGCCAGGCAGCAGGAACTCTCCGGCACCGGGACGGATGGAATCGTTCATAGCGGCCTCCTCTGAACAAAATTACCTAGCGATACGGGGTAATTATAACACAAAAGAGGGCCAAAAGAAAACCGGCCGGGAATCCCTCGAGATTCCCGGCCGGTCGGACAAGGAAGAAAGTTCCTTCCTTGTGACAGGGTCATTATTTGAACAGGTTCAGCAGGATGCCGCCATGTGCGGACAGCACCGGAGCAAATACCAGGGAAACAATGGTCATCAGTTTGATGAGGATGTTCATGGAAGGTCCGGACGTATCCTTGAACGGGTCACCGACGGTGTCGCCCGTGACAGCTGCTTTATGGCATTCAGAACCTTTGCCGCCGTGTACACCGGATTCGATGTACTTCTTGGCGTTATCCCAGGCACCGCCTGCATTGGCCATCATGATGGCCATGAGGACGCCCGCAGCCAGCGCACCGGCGATCATGCCGCCCAGGGCAGCCGTGCCGAGGAACAGGCCGATAATGATCGGGAACGCAATGGCCATGATACCAGGCATCACCATCTTGTGCAGGGCCGCAGCCGTGGAAATGTCGACGCAGCGACGATAGTCACCACGTGCCTTGCCTTCGAGCAGGCCGGGGATTTCACGGAACTGACGGCGGACTTCGACGACCATTTCGTTGGCAGCTTCGCCAACGGCATTCATGGTCATGGCGCCAAAGACGAACGGCAGGGTGGCGCCGATGAAGAGGCCGATCAGAACCAGCGGATCCAGCAGGTCGATTGCTTTCAGGGCAACCGTCTGGGAGTAAGCAGAGAACAAAGCCAGTGCGGTCAGCGCGGCAGAACCGATGGCAAAGCCTTTGCCGATAGCAGCCGTCGTGTTGCCGACGGAGTCCAGCGTATCCGTAATTTCACGAACGGACGGAGGCAGTTCCGCCATTTCCGCAATGCCGCCGGCATTATCGGAAATCGGGCCGTACGCGTCGACAGCGACGGTAATACCCGTCGTGGCCAGCATGCCGACAGCGGACAGGGAAATACCGTAGATGCCCATTTCCGGATCGGCAACACCGCCCATGACGAAGAAGGCAATGAAGACTGCAATGCAGATGAAGAGAATCGGCAGGAAGGTGGAATACATACCAACAGCCAGGCCGGCAATGATAACCGTGGCATGGCCCGTTTCAGACTGGTCGGCGATTTTCTTGACGGAAGAGTAATCGGCAGACGTGTAGATTTCGGTGAACTTGCCAATCAGCAGACCGACAATCTGGCCGGCAGCGATGGCCCAGAACGCGTTCAGGTTTCCGAACATGGAGTTGGACAGGTACGCAGCGGCGATAATGGTAAGAACACCGGCTACATACGTACCCGTATTCAGGGCACCCTGCGGATTCGTGGATTTGCTGTGACGAACGTAGAGGATACCGATGATGGAAGCGATGATGCCGCTCAACGCCAGCAGGAACGGATACGCTACGCCAGCGCCGCCTTTGACGGCAACCGCGCCCAGCGTCAGGGCGGAAATGATAGCGCCTACATAGGATTCGAACAGGTCGGCGCCCATGCCGGCGACGTCGCCGACGTTATCGCCGACGTTATCGGCGATCGTAGCAGGGTTACGCGGATCGTCTTCCGGGATGCCGGCTTCGACTTTACCAACAAGGTCTGCACCGACGTCTGCGGCTTTCGTGTAAATGCCGCCGCCGACACGGGCGAACAAGGCAATGGAGCTGGCGCCCAGGCCGAAGCCCGTGACGATGTCCATGTTGGCACCGTTGTCCCCGAAGATGGCGAAAGCCAGGGCGACACCGGTAATACCCAGGCCTACGACGGACAGGCCCATGACGGAGCCGCCGGAGAAAGCAATCTGCAGGGCCTGCGGCATGCCGTCTTCCGCAGCGCGGGCCGTGCGTACGTTGGCACGGGTGGCAACGTTCATGCCGCAATACCCGGCCAGGATGGAGAAAATGGCACCTGCAACGAAGCAGATGGCCGTCATCGGAGTCAGGAAGACGGCGATGATAATGGCGACGACGACAATGAAAACCGCCAGAGCCTTATATTCACGGCCCAGGAACGCCATGGCGCCCTCGTGAATATGCCCGGAGATTTCCTGCATCAGGGCGTTGCCCGCATCGGCTTTCATAATGGAGCTGCTTAAAAAGGCAGCTACCGCCAGAGCCAGGATGCCTGCAACAATGGCAAACATGATAAAGCTACTCAAGATGTAATCCCCTTTCTTTTGGATAAGTACAGTAAAATAAAAATTTTTTAAAGGGCCTGCCACCCCTTAAGACGATGGAAAAGCCGGCGTCGTGCCGGCGGACGTCCAGGACGCCTCACATACTGAGCTTGGCCAGGACCAGCGTCACGATTCCGAAGACAGCCCCCAGTACGATGGTTGCCTTCGACATGACCGTATCGAAGTCATTGCCCTTTCCAAAGAAGGCCGTATCGCTGCCGCCAAAAGAACTGGACAAGCCGCCGCCTCTCCCGGTCTGCGCCAACACCGCCGCAATCAGGGCCACGCAGACAATCAGGTCCACGACGCTCAAAACAGCTATCAGCATCCACTTACCTCCTTCTTGCATGATTCACTGCAACATACTGCAGCTCTGATTAGTACCACAGTATTTTATCATACTTACCTACTGCTGGCAACCAAAAGGTGAACTTTTTGCAAACTTCCCGGCTGCCCCCTTCCCTGCCCGCATCATGCCCTGCAGGCAAGACCGGCAATGCAGGACAGGCATTTGCCGAAAAGCAGGGAATGACATATGATGAAACCGTACAAAGATATTAGCAGAACGGGACGCCTTTCGTCAAGAGTCCGGCGTCCCGGGAAGAACAGGAGGGAATTTATCATGACAACATCCATCCCGGATCATTTCGGACCGTTCCCGCTGGGGAAGAAAAACGATGCCTATGCCCAGTATTTCCGGGGACAGAGTTACCTGGCCCCACTCACGACGGAACGCGTCGTATGCGCCAACGTCACCTTTGAACCGGCCTGCCGCAATAACTGGCACATCCACCACAAAGGAGGACAAATTCTCCTCGTCACGGCCGGACGGGGCTACTACCAGGAATGGGGCCGGCCAGCCCGGGAACTCCACGCGGGAGATGTCGTAAACATTCCGCCGGAAGTAAAACACTGGCATGGAGCCGCCCCGGACAGCTGGTTCGCCCACGTCGCCATTGAAGTACCTGCCGAAGGCGGCTCGACGGAATGGTGCGAACCCGTGTCGGACGAAGAGTACGGCAAGTTGAAATGAACTAAACCGGAAAACCGGAGAAACTCCCCATGCAAAGAAAGAGCCTGCAGCAGGCGGTCTCAGGGCCGCCTGTCCTGCAGGCTCTTTTTGGTCTCACACGTTCGGCTGCATGCGATTATTTTTTCACGGGTTTCTTCAAGTTGTAGAAGACATCCCAGCCGCCATATTTGGCCACACCGCCCAGCTGTTCCTCAATGCGGAGGAGCTGGTTGTATTTAGCTACGCGGTCCGTGCGGGCCGGTGCGCCCGATTTGATCTGGCCGGCGTTCAGGGCCACGGCAATGTCTGCCATGGTAGTGTCTTCCGTTTCGCCGCTGCGATGCGAAATAATCGCCGTATACCCGGCCTGTTTTGCCATTTCCACAGCGCGGAAGGTCTCGGTCAGCGTCCCGATCTGGTTGACCTTGATCAGGATGGCATTGGCCACGCCCTTCTTGATGCCCATGGCCAGGCGTTCCACGTTCGTCACGAAGAGGTCGTCGCCCACAAGCTGTACCTTGTTGCCCAGCTTCTTCGTCAGAGCTTCCCAGCCCTTCCAGTCGTCTTCGGCCACACCGTCTTCAATGGAAATGATCGGATACTTGGCGACCAGGTTGGCCAGGTAATTGACCATCTGCGTCGAAGATTTCGGCGCGCCTTCCGCCAGCATGTGATACTTGCCGTCTTCACCGTAGAATTCGCTGGCCGCCACATCCATGGCCAGGACGATATCCTTGCCGGCTTTGTACCCTGCTGCCTTGATGGCTTCCAGAATGACGTCCAGCGCTTCGGCATTGCTCTCCAGGTTCGGCGCGAAGCCGCCTTCGTCACCCAGTCCGGTACTCAGTCCTTTGCCCTTCAGGATTTCTTTCAGTTTATGATAGACTTCCACGTTCATGCGCAGGCCTTCGCTGAAATTCGGCGCACCGACCGGCATGATCATGAATTCCTGGATATCCACGTTGTTGTCGGCATGCTGGCCGCCGTTGAGGATGTTCATCATGGGTACCGGCAGTTCGCAGGCATTGATGCCGCCCAGGTAGGCGTACAGGGGCAGGCCGGCCGAAGAAGCCGCTGCCTTGGCCACGGCCATGGAGACGCCCAGAATGGCGTTGGCGCCCAATTTGCCCTTGTTCGGCGTGCCGTCCAGGGCAATCATGGCCTCATCGATGGCAATCTGGTCCGCCGCATCCATGCCGATCAAAGCTTCGGAAATCGTATCGTTGACGTTTTCCACGGCGTGGATGACACCCTTGCCGCCGTAACGGCGCTTGTCTCCGTCGCGCAGTTCCACCGCTTCGTGAACCCCCGTCGATGCTCCGGAAGGCACGGCAGCCCGGCCGACAGAACCGTCATCCAGGAGGACCGTTACTTCTACTGTCGGATTTCCGCGGGAATCCAGAATTTCCATTGCATGAACATCCATAATCATTGCCATAGCAAAACATCCTTTCCGTACAAAATGAATGGTACCATCCCTGCCGCGCCACAGCAGCGGTCCGGGCAGAAACGGCATGGTCTGGACCGGAACCGGTCCCTCAGTCGGCCGTCTTTTTTTCGAGGAGACTCTTCCCCGTCATGGCGGCAGGCTGCTGCAGATGCAGCAGCTCCAGCATGGTCGGCGCGATATCAGCAAGCCGGCCGGGGTGCAATTGGAACGAATCGCCGGCCCCCAACACGAGGAACGGCACTTTATCCGTCGTATGGGCCGTACAGGGCGTCCCATCGTCGTTGATCATTTTTTCCAGGTTTCCGTGGTCCGCCGTAATGCAGACCGTTCCGCCCAGGGACAGGACTTTGTCCACCACTTTCCCTGCGCAGGCGTCGACGGCTTCCATGGCCCGGACCGCTGCAGGAATGACGCCCGTGTGCCCCACCATATCGGGATTGGCGAAGTTGAGGATCACGACATCATACTTGTCTTCCGACAAGGCCTTCAGCAGGGCATCCGTCACCAGCGGAGCGCTCATTTCCGGCTGCAGGTCGTACGTTGCCACCTTCGGCGAGGGAATCAGGATCCGGTCTTCCCCGGCGACGGGCTTTTCCACCCCGCCGTTGAAGAAGAACGTCACGTGAGCGTACTTTTCCGTCTCGGCAATGCGCAACTGGCGCATCCCCGCTGCCGACAGGACATCGGCCAGGATGTCCTGATAATGTTCCGGCGGGAATGCCGTAGGAATCGGCAGTGTCGCGTCGTATTCCGTCATGCCGACCAGATGAACCGGCCGTACCGAATCGGGGCGTTTGAACCCGTCAAACTTCGTATCGTACAGGGCATGGCACAGTTCCCGTGCCCGGTCGGGCCGGAAGTTGAAGAAAATCACACTGTCGCCCTTGCGGATACGGGATGCCGCCTCGATCCGCGGCTGCCCGGCAGACGCACCGCGCTGACCGATTTTTGCCACGCGGAACGGGACGACAAATTCGTCATTGACGCCGGCTGCATAGGAGGCACGGATGCCCGCTTCCGCAGAGGGGTATACGGCCCCTTCCGCTTTGACGAGGCAATTGTACGCCTTTTCCACACGATCCCAGCGTTTATCCCGGTCCATGGCGTAGTAGCGGCCGCTTACCGTCGCAATTTTGCCGATGCCTTTCCATTTCAGGAAAGCCTCCAGGGGCTGGATGTATTCCAGCGCACTCTGGGGCGGTACGTCGCGGCCGTCGAGAAACGCGTGCACATACACCTTCTGGACACCGGTTTCCTTGGCCATGTCCAGCAGGGCTTCCAAATGTTTGATATGACTGTGGACGCCGCCGTCGCTCAGCAGGCCCAGAAGATGCAGGCTTTGACGGGTGCCGCGCAGGCGTTCCATGGCCTCGCGCAGTACTTTGTTCTCAAAAAAGCTGCCGTCCTCAATCGCCTTGGTGATGCGTGACAGGTCCTGGTAAATGACGCGGCCGGCGCCGATGTTCAGGTGTCCCACTTCCGAATTACCGATCTGACCGGCCGGCAATCCCACATCTTCCCCGCTCGCCGCCAATTCCGTATGGGGATAGCGGGCAAAGTAGCTGTCCAGATGGGGCGTCTTCGCAAGCGTCGCCGCATTTCCCGGGCCGGGAGGGGCAATGCCCCAGCCGTCGAGAATCATCAATAACAAAGGCTTTTTCGCCATAGTAACTTCCTACTCCTTGGGAGCTGTTCAAAAGCTCCGGACGATTTGCGCGAACAGGTCGGCTTTCAGGCTGGCGCCGCCCACGAGGACACCGTCGATGCCGTCCACCTTGAACGAAGCGGCGTTCTTCTCATTGACACTGCCGCCGTACAGGACGCGGATATGGCGCGTCACGTCTTCGCCGAACAGTTCTTCCAGTTCGCTGCGGATCCGCAGGCAGACGGCCTGGGCATCCGCCGCTGTTGCCGTCTTGCCCGTGCCAATGGCCCAAAGGGGCTCATACGCCACGGTCAGGAGCGCTGCCTGCTCCTTCGAAAGGCCCTTCAGGGCGCTCTGGAGCTGGCCGGAGATTTTTGCATCCGTCCGGCCTTCGTCCCGTTCTTCCTGCGTTTCGCCGACGCAGAGCAGCGGTTTCAGGTTGTTGCGGTACGCCGCCGTTATCTTCCTGGCGACGATTTCGTCGCTTTCCCCGAAGATCGTGCGCCGTTCGCTGTGGCCGACAATAACATATTCACAGCCGATGTCCGCAATCTGGGCACCCGAAACGGCTCCCGTAAAGGCACCGGCATCTTCCCAGCACAGATCCTGGGCGCCATAGCCGACAGCCCGGCCGTCGATGGCATCTGCTACCGGCTCCAGGGCGGTGAAGGACGGGAACAGGACGACTTCGTTCTCCGTCCCGTTGGTCTCTTCCACCACGCCACGGGCCAGGTCCAGCGCTTCGTCCACCGTCTTATGCATCTTCCAGTTGCCGGCAATCAGGTAACGCCGCACATTGTCCAGAGCCGCCACGCCCGGCAGGACCTTGCCCTCCAGATATTCCAGAGAAGCGCCGCCGCCTGTGGAGATATGGCTGATCTTGGATTCCAGTTTGATTTTCTTGATAGCCGCCACGCTGTCGCCGCCGCCGACGATGCTGACAGCCTTGCTGTTCGCCACGGCTTCGGCCACCTTTTCCGTTCCTTTGCAGAACGCGTCCATTTCAAAGACGCCCATAGGGCCGTTCCAGACGACCATCTTGCAGTCTTCCAGAGCCTTGGCATAGGCTTCACATGTGGCCGGTCCGATATCCAGGGCCATATAGTCCTGGTTCAGATGATCCAGGGTTTCCACTTCGTGGAATGCGTCGGCCTTGAATTCCGCTGCCATGACAAGATCCGTCGGCAGCAGCATCGTGACATGCTTTTTCTCGGCTTCCGCCATGATCCGGCGTGCTTCGTCCAGCTTATCTGTTTCGACCAGGGACTTGCCCATGGGGATGCCCTTGGCCGCCAGGAAGGTATTGGCCATCCCGCCGCCGATCAGAAGCTTGTCGACTTTGGTCAGCAGATTCGTAATCACACCGATTTTATCGCTGACCTTGGCGCCGCCAATGATGGCAGCAAAGGGATGCTTCGGATTGGAGACGGCACCGCCGATGAAACGGATTTCCTTTTCCAGGAGGAAGCCTGCCGCACTGGGCAGAAAATGCGTCACTCCTTCGACGGACGCATGCGCCCGGTGGGATACGCCAAATCCGTCATTGACGTACAAATCTGCCAGGGAAGCCAGTTTTTCTGCAAATCCAAGGTCATCCTTTTCTTCTTCCGGATGGAAGCGCAGGTTTTCTAACAGCAGCACCTGACCCGCTTCCAGCTTGGCCGCAGCCGCTTCTGCTTCCGGGCCGATGCAGTCCGGCGCAAAAGCCACCGGCTGTCCCAGCAGTTCCTCCAGATGCTTGGCCACAGGGGCCAGAGAATATTTCGGATTGACCTTCCCTTTCGGGCGGCCGAGATGTGACATCAAAATAACGCCAGCATGATGTCGAATCAAATATTGGATCGTCGGCAAGGCGGCCCGCATACGGTTGTCGTCCGTAATGTTTCCTTCGTCGTCCTGGGGGACGTTGAAGTCCACGCGAACGAGGACGCGCTTGCCCGCCACGTCGAGATCCGTCAGGATTTTCTTGTCCATATGCAAATAGCTCCTATTCAATAGAGCCTGCAAGGACCGGAGTCCCTGCAGGCAACGTGGTCACAATTGGAGTCCGTCCGGCTTACAGCCCTTTCTTACCTACATAAGCAGCCAGGTCGACGACACGGTTGGAATAGCCCCATTCGTTGTCGTACCAGGAAACAACCTTGGCCAGGCGTTTGCCAATCATCATGGTGGACAGGCCGTCGATGATGGAAGAACGAGGATCATCCTGGAAGTCACGGGATACCAGCGGTTCGTCCGTGTAGCCCATAATGCCTTTGAGCGTCGTTTCAGAAGCTTTCTTCAGGACTGCGTTGATTTCTTCCACCGTCGTGTCACGGCTCAGGTTGACGGTCAAATCCGTAATGGAAACGTCCGGCGTCGGAACGCGCATTGCAAAGCCGTTCAGTTTGCCTTTCACTTCGGGGATGACCAGCGATACGGCCTTGGCCGCGCCCGTCGTCGTAGGGATAATGGACATGGCAGCCGCACGGGCACGGCGCAGATCCTTATGGCCTACGTCGAGGATGCGCTGGTCGTTCGTGTAGGAATGAACCGTCGTCATGAAGCCGCTTTCAATGCCGAAGTTGTCCAGCAGGACTTTGGTGAAGGGTGCCAGGCAGTTCGTCGTGCAGGAAGCGTTGGACAGGATGGTGTGTTTCGCCGGATCATACTTGTCCTGGTTGACGCCCATGACGATGGTAATATCTTCATGTTTAGCCGGAGCAGAAATAATGACTTTCTTCGCGCCGCCCACCAGATGCGCTTTTGCCTTGTCTGCATCGGTAAAACGACCCGTCGATTCGACGACGATTTCCGCGCCTTCCTTGGCCCAGGGGATCTTCGCCGGGTCGGTTTCGGCATTGACGGTAATCTTCTTGCCGTCGACAGCGATGTATCCGTCGCCGTAGGTGACTTCGTTGGGCATCGTGCCGTGGACGGAGTCATATTTCAACAGGTGCGCCATGGTCTTGGCATCTACCAGATCGTTGACGGCAACGACTTCCACGTCGGGATTTGCCAGCGACGCACGAAGTACGAGACGACCAATACGACCAAACCCGTTGATACCGATTTTTACTGCCATGATAAATTCCTCCTTCGTTGTTAAAAAGATAAAATTAAATCCCATTTCCGAAAAGGATTTTAAAAGGAATCAAAGTAAGGCTTCTTCCCTTCTTCCCGTTCCAGAACGGCGGCCATTTCCGTCGCAGCGGCCTCATCCGTAATCAGGATGTCCTGCCGCGTCGCGCGGGAAACCGCCAGGATGGCCCGGGCCTTTGATTTGCCGCCGGCGACACCGACAATGGTGCCGATATGGGGCAGATCCTGCATCATGAGGCCTGCATTGTTGGTCATGTAGATCTGCCGGCCCTTGATGTCACTGTACTGTCCGACCGCTTCTCCGACCGCCCCCTGTGCCAGCAGGCTGTCAATAAGCGGCTGCGGCAGGTGGCGATGCCGTGCCATGACATCCGCCCGGCCGATGCCGTGGACCAGGATGTTGGCATGCTTGATGGTGTTGACCACCGCACGGATGCCGGCGTCCTCCGCCAAAATACTGTTCAGGATTTCCTGGCTGACGGAATCCGGCACGTACAGCTGCCGGTACGAAGCTTTCAGATTCCGCGCCATGACGGTGGCCACCGTGTTGGCTTGCAGTTCCAGTGTATCCCCGAGACCACCCCGGGCCGGTACAATCACCACATCGGGGAAATTGCCCCGGATGTTCTGGGCTGCCGCCGCCAGCGTCGTGCCGCCGCTGACAGCCACGACGTGTCCTTTCCCGGCCTCCAGAAGCGACACCAGCGTGTGGGCCGCCGCCCGGCCGATTTCCCGTTTGACCACTTCTTCCTTGTCGCAGTCTCCGGGAATGATGATCACTTTCTGGATAGACAGCCGTTCCAGCAGGAACTGTTCCAGCGACGAAATCCCCTGCAGCTTGCGCACGTAGTCGGCCAGCTCCCGCAGGATCTCATTGCCTTCCTCCGTGACGGACATGCCCGCTGTAGAATAACTCAGCAGGCCGCAGCCCTTCAGGAAGTCCACCTGAGAACGGAGCACCCGCTCGCTCAAGTCGAGCCGGCCCGCCAGGGCGCGCCGCCCGATGGGTTGTTCGTTGCTGACTTGCCGCAGGATGCGGTACCGTTCGATCAGGAGGTCTGTCATTTCCGGAACGATCTTTTTTTGCAAGTTGACAAGATTGTCCAATGTCTGCCTCCCCGCTTTCGTCCCACGTGGTACGTTTTTAGTCCCACTTTAGGCAAAATATAAAGAAAAAACCCTTTTTCTTTACCCCCATTGTACCACAGGAACAGTAAAGAAAAAAGGGTCGAGTTGCGTACTTTCTGTAAACTTTGTAAGAAACGAACCATAAAAACCAGTCAGCGGTTGTCGATTTGCTCGGGATACATGTCGTGCCAGTGCAGGCGGTCCTTTGCGGTCTTTTCCCACTCCGTCCCCGGCTTGCCGTAGTTGACATAAGGGTCGATGGACAGGCCGCCGCGGGGCAGAAATTTTCCCCACACTTCAATATACTTGGGATCCAGCAGTTTTACCAGATCCTGGAGAATGATGTTGACACAGTCTTCGTGGAAATCGCCGTGGTTGCGGAAGCTGAACAGATACAGCTTCAGGGATTTGCTTTCTACCAGCTTCTGGTCCGGCACATAGGAAATGTAAATCGTCGCAAAATCCGGCTGTCCCGTTTTCGGGCACAGGCTGGTAAATTCCGGGCAATTGAATTTGACGAAATAATCCCGCTCCGGATGTTTGTTGGCAAACGCTTCCAATACCTCCGGCGCGTAGTCGAAACGGTACGTGGTCTTGCTGCCCAGCAGCGTCACACCCTGCAATTCTTCTCTGGTTCTTCCACTCGTCATATGAATGCTTCCTCCTGCTTCGATGCTTCTCTCCACCTTACTGAAATTCCGTGTCCTGCCTCACTTGTCCGTCGATGCAGGAACGCCGATCGGTGTGTGTTCCAGCGCCTGGACCAGAGCCATGCCGGCCATTCCCGAAATAAACTGCCCGACCAGCAGGGACGAGACCAGGACGATATACGGAATCTGCAGCAGCGCCGACAGCCAGATGGGAACGCCCAGGCCCGGTACCAGGGTAACCGCCACCGCAACAATCCAGTTGCCGCAGCCATGCCGTTTTCCGAAGACAATCAAGCTCGTCGTAGCCAGTCCGACGCAGAAGCCGCCGATCATATCGACGGGGCCCAGGCCGCCCATGAGCGTGTTGCTCAGGATATTTGCCACCGCCAGCGGCAGGACGAGGAACGGATACAAAGCCGCCAGGCCGTACAATCCCGTGGCAATGCGTACCTGATACTGCCCGAAGGCAAAGTTCTGCGTGCAGACCATGACGACCAGGTACAAGGCGATGCAGACCGCCGAAATCGTCAATTTTTGTGTTTTGCTGAATTCTCGCTTCATAGAATACTTCCTCCGTTTTACAGGTTCCGTCCGGAACAAAAAAAGCCGCCTGTAAAACTACAGGCGGATTCTTTCCGATTGACGTCCTTCTGCCGCAATGGCAAAACGGAGCGGGCCCGTAGTTTTGTTTAGAGACAGGATGGTTACGAACTGTCTGTTCTGAACTTGTTACTGGGAAATTATACCGTAAAAAGGGAAGGTTGTAAAGCACAACCTTCCCTCAAAAATCACGATCTGACACCAATGACTCAGTTTGTCGTGGACACCTTATTCCGTGCCGCGCGCGGCGCCAGGAGTTCTTTCAGGCACGTCTTGACAATCAGGATGGCCAGGACCATCAACAGGACAGCAACGACGAGCTGCAGGCCTTCCACCAGCGGATTAAACGTCCCGTTGCCAAACTTCACGTAGATGCCGTACACATGCATGACAAGTGCCGTCATCGTAGCGACGAACATGAACGCCATGGGGAAGTAAAGCATCCAGCCCTTGCGTCCCGTCACTTTCAGGAATACGGCCAGACCGATCAGCACCAGGGAAGCAATCAGCTGGTTTGCGGAACCGAAGAGCGGCCAGATGTTCATGTAACCGCCCAGGCACAGCAGGTAGCTCGGAATCAACGTAACAATCGTCGCCACGTACGGATTGCTGATGAATTTGGCGAACCCTTTCAGTTCTTCGCCCGGTCTCGGTGCGAAGAATTCCTGAATCGTCATACGGCCGATACGCGTTACGGCGTCAATGGTCGTCATGGCCAGTGCGGATACGCACATCGTCACGATGGCCGAGCTGACGTACGGCGGAATGCCGAACATCTTGAAGTAACCGCCGATGGCCGTCCCGAAGATAGCGAAGGGGCTGGCTTTCGGCAGCACGCCGTTGGTCGCTGCGGAGCAGGCGATAACCAGGCAGACAACGCCCAGCGTGGATTCAATCAACATAGAACCATAGCCGACCGTAAGCATGTCCTTTTCATTGGAGATGGACTTGGACGACGTGCCGGAAGAAACCAGCGAATGGAAGCCCGATACGGCACCGCAGGCGATGGTAATGAACAAAATCGGGAACATGGGCTTGTTCGCCACAGTAAATCCTACAACAGCAGGCATGTTCAGCGTTGGATTGCCGACTACGACACCGACGACACCGGCGAGGATCATACCGAGCAGCAGGAACACGGACAAATAGTCACGCGGCTGAATCAGCAGCCACATCGGCAGGATGGAAGCCAGGAAGCAGTACGCGTAGGTTACGTACAACCAGGTAACACGGTCTGCGTATACCGGATAGGCGATGCCTCCGGCAATCATGGCCACAATCAGGATGATAGCCAGTACCAGTTCTCTCCAGCCGGACAGTTTCGTCTTTTTCAGGATGACACCGAAAATCATAGCCACCACGACGTAGAGCATCGAAATAGATGCCGCCGCCGCGTTCGGGGCCATGAGCTGTCCGCCCTTGCCAAAGCCATTGAAGGTCGTTGCCATAATGTCAGAGAAAGCGGCAATGACCAGCAGGGAGAACAACCAGCAGAAGACCAGAAAGAGCTTGCCGCCCGTCCGGCCTACATACTTCTCAATCAGCATGCCCATGGACATGCCGTCGTTTTTAACCGATGCATACAGGGCCGTAAAGTCCTGCACAGCCCCGAAGAAAATACCGCCGATCAACAGCCACAGCAGCGCCGGCAGCCAGCCGAACATAGCTGCAATAATCGGGCCCGTGACAGGGCCGGCACCGCAAATTGCGGAAAACTGATGGGCAAAGACGGTGAACTTCGATGCCGGCACGAAATCCTTGCCATTTTCAAAGCGTTTCGCCGGCGTCTCGGCATTGGGATCAATGCCCCACGTCTTCACAAGCCATCGACCGTAAAAACAGTACGCGCAAATAAACAACACAATTGCAAGTACTACCAACGTTAAGCCACTCATGATACGTCTCCTCTATTCCCTTACTTACTGCGAACCGTTGTCTTTTCTACTGCCTTTCCTTGATCCTTCGCGGAATGGATGGTTCGTTACCATAAAAAATTATCACTTTGTGTTTTATTTGTCAACGGAATTTTATGTTTTTCAAGAATATTTGATTCGTTTTTTGGCAAGGAGCGAAAAGAGTAATATAGGTAACATTAAATAGTGTACAAATGTCTATTATTTTTGAGTTTTCTCAAAACGCGAACGGCGTTACGCACCAGAAGGCAGCAATAAAAAACCCCTTTACGACTGCTCGTAAAGGGGCTCATGAACCGGCAACAATCTATCCTCCCAGGGCGCTTCCACCCAAGTACTTTCGACGCGTGAGAGCTTAACTGCTGTGTTCGGGATGGGAACAGGTGGTTCCTCTCAGCCATCGTCACCGGATTCAGAAGGTTTGGACCTTCAAAACAAAACAGAAGAAACTACGTTAACAAGCCTTGTGAAATCAAGCCCTCGACTTATTAGTACCGGTCCGCTCAATGCATCACTGCACTTACACTCCCGGCCTATCAACCTTGTCTTCTTCAAGGAGTCTTACCAGCTTATGCTGTGAGAGATCTCATCTTAGGGCAGGTTTCACGCTTAGATGCTTTCAGCGTTTATCCTTCCCGAATGTAGCTACCCAACTGTACGCCTGGCGGCATAATTGGTACACCATTGATTCGTCCACTCCGGTCCTCTCGTACTAGGAGCAGCCCCCTTCAAATCTCTTACGCCCGCGATGGATAGGGACCGAACTGTCTCACGACGTTCTGAACCCAGCTCGCGTACCACTTTAATGGGCGAACAGCCCAACCCTTGGGACCGACTTCAGCCCCAGGATGTGATGAGCCGACATCGAGGTGCCAAACCTCCCCGTCGATATGAACTCTTGGGAGAGATCAGCCTGTTATCCCCAGGGTAGCTTTTATCCGTTGAGCGATGGCCCTTCCACCTGGATGCCACCGGATCACTAAGCCCGACTTTCGTCCCTGCTCGTCTTGTCTGACTCGCAGTCAAGCTCCCTTCTGCCTTTGCACTCTGCGCGCGATTTCTGGCCGCGCTGAGGGAACCTTTGGGCGCCTCCGTTACACTTTGGGAGGCGACCGCCCCAGTCAAACTGCCCGCCTGACACTGTCCCGAACGTCGTTGCCGTTCCGGTTAGAATTCCGATATCGCAAGGGTGGTATCCCAACGGCGGCTCTGCCGTCCCCGAAGGAACGGCTTCCGTGCCTCCCACCTATCCTGTGCATGCAGTATCAGAACCCAATGTCAGGTTACAGTAAAGCTCCATGGGGTCTTTCTGTCCAGTCGCGGGTAACCTGCATCTTCACAGGTATTTCAATTTCACCGGGTCCCTCGTTGAGACAGCGCCCAAATCGTTACACCTTTCGTGCGGGTCGGAACTTACCCGACAAGGAATTTCGCTACCTTAGGACCGTTATAGTTACGGCCGCCGTTCACCGGGGCTTCGGTCGAAGGCTTTGGGTCGAACCCGGACCTCCTTCCTTAACCTTCCGGCACTGGGCAGGTGTCAGCACCTATACGTCAGCTTTCGCTTTGGCAGGCACCTAAGTTTTTGGTAAACAGTCGCTTGGGCCTCTTCTCTGCGGCCATCCGGTGCTCCGGAAGCTAGTTCCTTCACACCAGGCGGCTACCCTTATCCCGAAGTTACGGGTACATTTTGCCGAGTTCCTTAACGAGGGTTCTCCCGCGCACCTTAGGATTCTCTCCCCACACACCTGTGTCGGTTTACGGTACGGGCGGCAGGTCTCTTGCTAGAAGCTTTTCTCGACAGTGTAGGCTCAGCACCTTCGGATCCCTTGCGGTCTCCTCCGCGTCACGCCTGGCGCTTCATGTGGGACGGGTTTGCCTGCCCCACGCGTCGCACGCTTGCACATGAACTTCCAGTCTCATGCGCGCCTGCCTTCCTGTGTCACTCCATTGCTCTTGACGATTCCTGCCGGTTCCGGAATTTCAACCGGATGTCCATCTCCTACGCTCCATGCCTCGGATTAGGTCCCGACTTACCCTGAGACGACGATCGTTGCTCAGGAATCCTTGTGTTTTCGGTGGAATGGATTCTCACCATTCTTTTCGCTACTCATGCCAACATTCTCACTTCCCACCAGTCCACCGTCCCTTCCAGGACGACTTCAGCCCGATGGGAACGCTCCTCTACCACGCATCTTGCGATGCATCCATAGCTTCGGTTCCGTACTTTAGCCCCGGGAATCTTCGGCGCAGGGTCTCTCGACCAGTGAGCTATTACGCACTCTTTAAATGATGGCTGCTTCTGAGCCAACATCCTGGTTGTTTATGAAACCCCACATCCTTTTCCACTTAGTACGGCATTGGGGACCTTAGCTGATGGTCTGGGCTGTTTCCCTTTTGACCACGGATCTTATCACTCGTAGTCTGACTCCCAGGCTCTGCAGCGCTGCCATTCGGAGTTTGACAGGGTTCGGTAGCCATTACGGCCCCTATCCCGATCAGTGCTCTACCGCCTGCGCTTACTGCCTGAGGCTAGCCCTAAAGCTATTTCGAGGAGAACCAGCTATCTCTGCGTTCGATTGGAATTTCACCCCTACGCACAGCTCATCCGAACATTTTTCAACATGTCCCGGTTCGATCCTCCGCGCAATTTTACCTGCGTTTCAATCTGGCCATGCGTAGATCACTGCAGTTTCGGGTCTACGTATACCAACTATCCGCCCTATTCAGACTCGGTTTCCCTGCGGCTCCGCATCTTCTGCTTAACCTTGCTGGCACACGTAACTCGTTGGCTCATTCTTCAATAGGCACGCCGTCGCTTTCGCTCCGACTGCTTGTAGACATACGGTTTCAGGTTCTCTTTCACTCCCCTCCCGGGGTTCTTTTCACCTTTCCCTCATGGTACTCTGCACTATCGGTCGCCATGGAGTGTTTAGCCTTGGAGGGTGGTCCCCCCTGCTTCCCACAGAATTCCTCGTGCTCCGTGGTACTCTGGATTCCGGCCGCGTCCTCGTCGCTTTCGTATACGGGGCTCTTACCCTCTCTCGCTTACCTTTCCAGGTAATTCTACTAGCAACTCGTCCGGTTATGCCGGTCCTCAACCCCGGCGGCCCGAAGGCCGCCGGTTTGGGCTCTGCCCGCTTCGCTCGCCGCTACTGTGGGCATCTCGTTTGATTTCTCTTCCTCCGGCTACTTAGATGTTTCAGTTCACCGGGTTCCCTCCCTTGCGGGTGACAGCCCATTACGGCTGCCGGGTTTCCCCATTCGGAAATCCGCGGATCGATACTTATTTGCAGTTCCCCGCGGCTTATCGCAGCTTATCGCGTCCTTCTTCGGCTCATGGCGCCAAGGCATCCACCATATGCCCTTTGTAGCTTGATTTCTTCTACTTGGGAGAACTGGTTTCGCTCACACTTTCGTGCTCGCTCTTCCGGTTCTTGTCAATATAGCTTTTGCTATGACTCGTTAATTCTCTACTCTCAGCTTTCGCTTCGAATTGAGGTTGCTTGATTCAACTCATCTTTGAATCAAGACTTTCGTTTCTTCTGTTTAGTTTTCAAGGTCCAACGAAGGTTTTTTGGGAACCTTCAAAACCAAATAACAATTGCCAGATGAATGTGCCTTCAGGAACTTCAGCCTCAAAAGCTTCGGTGATCTCTCACCGGTCCCTGTCGACCGGAGTCTCTGCAGAACCTTCGTTCCGCATGTCTCCCTAGAAAGGAGGTGATCCAGCCGCACCTTCCGATACGGCTACCTTGTTACGACTTCACCCCAATCATCGGCCCCACCTTAGACGGCTGACTCCTTGCGGTTATCCCACCGGCTTTGGGTGTTACCAACTTTCGTGGTGTGACGGGCGGTGTGTACAAGGCCCGGGAACGTATTCACCGCAGTATGCTGACCTGCGATTACTAGCGATTCCGACTTCACGCAGGCGGGTTGCAGCCTGCGATCCGAACTGGGATCGGGTTTTTGAGGTTCGCTCCCCCTCGCGGGTTCGCTGCTCTCTGTTGCCGACCATTGTAGTACGTGTGTAGCCCAAGACATAAGGGGCATGATGACTTGACGTCATCCCCGCCTTCCTCCAGGTTCTCCCTGGCAGTCTCCTATGAGTCCCCAACTTGATGCTGGTAACATAGGATAAGGGTTGCGCTCGTTGCGGGACTTAACCCAACATCTCACGACACGAGCTGACGACAGCCATGCACCACCTGTTTTCGTGTCTCCGAAGAGAGGGGCTTATCTCTAAGCCTTGCACTCAATGTCAAGCCTTGGTAAGGTTCTTCGCGTTGCGTCGAATTAAACCACATACTCCACCGCTTGTGCGGGCCCCCGTCAATTCCTTTGAGTTTAAGCCTTGCGGCCGTACTCCCCAGGCGGGGTACTTATTGCGTTAACTCCGGCACGGAAGGGGTCGATACCTCCCACACCTAGTACCCATCGTTTACGGCCAGGACTACCGGGGTATCTAATCCCGTTCGCTACCCTGGCTTTCGCATCTCAGCGTCAGACACAGTCCAGAAAGGCGCCTTCGCCACCGGTGTTCTTCCCAATATCTACGCATTTCACCGCTACACTGGGAGTTCCCCTTTCCTCTCCTGCACTCAAGTCCCTCAGTTTCGATCGCCATACGGCGTTAAGCACCGCATTTTCACGACCGACTTAAGGAACCGCCTACATGCGCTTTACGCCCAATAATTCCGGACAACGCTTGCCACCTACGTATTACCGCGGCTGCTGGCACGTAGTTAGCCGTGGCTTCCTCGTTCACTACCGTCACTGGGAACCCATTTCCTGATCCCCCCGTTCGTCGTGAACAACAGAGTTTTACGTTCCGAAGAACTTCATCACTCACGCGGCGTTGCTCCGTCAGGCTTTCGCCCATTGCGGAAGATTCCCCACTGCTGCCTCCCGTAGGAGTTTGGGCCGTGTCTCAGTCCCAATGTGGCCGTTCATCCTCTCAGACCGGCTACCGATCGTCGCCTTGGTGAGCCGTTACCCCACCAACTAGCTAATCGGACGCAGGCCCATCCTTCAGCGGTGCTTTGAGGGCACCTTTCAAGCTTCCGTCATGCGGCAGAAGCTTCGTATCCGGTATTAGCATCCCTTTCGGAATGTTGTCCCCGTCTGAGGGGCAGGTTGCCTACGCGTTACTCACCCGTTCGCCACTAGGAATTCTACCGAAGCAAAATTCCCCGTTCGACTTGCATGTGTTAAGCACGCCGCCAGCGTTCGTCCTGAGCCAGGATCAAACTCTCCATAAAAGTTTTCATGGAAAAGCCGATTTGGCTCTTCTTTGTTGTTTCGAAATTAATGACCTGGTCCATCTTTGTTTCCAAAGATGTGACCCGCACATTCATCTGGTTTCTTGTTATTCAGTTTTCAAGGTTCCCGCTGTCTTGCGACAGCTTGTTCAGTCTACATCATTTTCCAAATGATGTCAACCACTTTTTTATTTTTTCGTTCCCGTCGCTCCCGGAGAGCTTGTAGGGAACTCCTAAAAAAGCACTGCGCTCCCGCGCAGCAAATGTATACTACCATTTCAGGAGTGGCTTGTCAAGCCTTTTTCCAACGTTTTTTAAATGATACACACGGGCTGGTGTGCATTCAGTTTCGCATCGGTTTCGGGCTTGGGCGGCACTATTTCTCCTGCAAAAATTGACGCAGAAACGCCTTTGTCGCAGGGGCAGCATCAGCCATGACGGCTACCCCGACTTCCACAGAACACGGCGGATCCAGCGGCAGTGTTTTGACAGAAGGGCTGGTAAAGCGGCTGTTGAGGGCGTTGTTCATGGCGATACCCAGGCCGGCTTCCACCATGGCAAAGGCGGTAGCACTGTCTTCCGTCTCCAGGTGCTGGTGCGGCACAATGCCCGCCGCCGCGAGGACGCGCGCGTTGTCCACATCGTGTCCGGGATGGATTGCGATGTACGGTGCAGTGCGGAAGGCGTCCAGTGGTACGGAACGATGCTGCGCATACCCGGAAGCAGCAGGCACCCAGGCCAGCATGGCGTCCTCCTGCAGGGGATACCAGCGGAATGGACCCTCCCGGCGGCTGATGAGGCACAGGTCCAGCCTGCGGTCCTGCACTTCCTGCGCCAGTTCCGTGGCGTAGCCGCTTTTCAAATAAAAACGGATGCCGGGATATTGCTGTCGAAAGCGCCGGATCTCCTCTTCCATGCGCACATAGTAGGCGGCATAGTTGATGCCGATGCGCACCGTGCCCGTGTGCAGGCCCTGGATACTGCGTACTTGTTCCTCACACGCCTTGTTGAAGTGCAGGAGCTGCCGGAAAGACGGCAGGAGCAGCCGGCAGTTTTCTGTCGCCTCCACCCCTTCATGTCTGCGCACCAGCAACGGAAACCCCACTTCCTCCTCCAACGATGCCATCATACGGCTCACGCCGGAAACGGTGTAGCCGAGAGTGTCTGCAGCGGCTGTAATGCTGCCGCTGTCCAGAACGGCCAGCAAGACTTCGACTTTCCCAGGATGCATTGCCTTTCTCCTTTCCATATTCGCAAGGTTTACTTGATTTTCTTTCGCTTTTCGCAAGTTTCACTTTTCATTATACTGGATACAACAAGAAGTGCAACCCCGGAACCTCACCGGAGGCTCCCCCGGGTTCCCCGGCACATGTGCAGCACAATTTCCAGACAGGAGGCCGTCATGATCCTGCATCTGAACGCACGGGACCGCAAACTTTGCCGCGCCATGATTGCCATTGCCGTCCCCTTGATTTTGAGCAACATCCTGCAGCAGTTCTACAATACGGTCGACGCGTTTGTCCTGGGGCACTACGCCACACAGGAAGACTTTGCCGCCATCGGCATTGCCTCGTCCGCCATGAATCTGTTTCTCTTTGCAATCATCGGCAGCTGCACCGGCCTGTCCGTACTCTTTGCCCAATGTTACGGCAGCCGTGATTTCCGGCGCTTCCGGAACGAACACTTCCACGCCCTCGCCATCGGCCTCGCCGCCACGCTCTGCCTGTCCGCCGCAGCCCTCGCCATTCTGGATCCCCTGCTGCGCATCCTGCAGGTTCCGCCGGAGCTTCATTCCCGTGTCGCCACCTACCTGACTATCGTCCTTGCCGGCCTGCCCGCTTCGTTTCTCTACAACCTGTACAGCGCCATCCTGCGGGCCGTCGGGCGGACGCGTGTGATCCTGTTCATCCTCTGCCTGTCCGTCGCTGTCAACCTCGTCCTCGATCTGTACACCGTGCGCACCCTCGGGCTCGGCATCACGGGGGCGGCGCTGGCCACCGTTGTTTCCCAGTGTCTGTCTGCTTGTCTGGGCTTCGCCGCGCCCCGGAAGATGTACCCTGCTCTCCTGTTCCGCAAAAAGGACTGCTGTTGGAACCGGGCGCGGGGACAGCGCACACTCCGGTTCGCCTGCGTCACGGCGTTCCACCAGTCCGGACTCTACCTGGGCAAACTTCTCGTCCAGGCCGTCATCAACAGTGCCGGCACGCCTGTCATCATGGCTTACACGGCGACAACCCGCATTGAGGGCTTCGCCAACTCCTTCGGGGACAGCGGGGCCGCTGCCACGTCTGTCGTAACCGCCCAGGCCTGCGGCGCCCGCCGGCACGACGATGTACAGGCATCGTTCCGTATGTCCCTGCTGCTTCTGTCTCTGCTGGGCCTGGCCTGCTCGGCTGTACTCTATGCCACGGCGGACTACACCATAGGGCTCCTGGTAGATCCATCCTATACGGAAGCGTATACAAATGGTGTGGGATATCTGAAGGCCGTCGCCTGCTATTACGTTTTCTGCTTCACGGGTAATACCTTTGCCGGCTGGTTCGACGGCATCGGACGCATCACAATCCCCGTTGCCGGTGCCTGCAGCCACATCTCGCTCCGCATCGTCCTGTCGTGGCTGTTCCTCCCGTCCCTGGGGCTGCCCGCCGTCGCTCACGCAACGGGCATCGGCTGGATTTGGGTCAACTTGTTCTGGGGTTGGATCAAACGGACATCCCGCAGAAAAGCACAGACGTAACCAGCCTGCCCCGCAGCCTGGCGAAGTTCTGCCCGGACAAACACAAAAAAGGAAGACCGCCACCAGGCGGTCTTCCTTTTTGTTTCGGGCAATTCCTTATTTGACTTTTTCTTCCGTCTTGCCGACCTGATACTTGAAGTTGTCTATCAACGGCCGCATATCCTCGCTGCCTTCGTTCTTGTCTTCCAGCAGGAGAGCCTGAATGACAATGGCGCATTCCAGCCGTTTCTGCTGAATCTTGCAGCCATATTCGTACGGTTTCGTAATGTCGCCGTTGACGAGGTCCGCGTTGGCATGGCAGCCGCCGCTGCAGAAGAAGCGCGCCCAGCAGTCACGGCACTTTGGCTTCGTCATGACATGGGTGTTGCGGAATTTTTTCACCAGATCCTGCCGGACAATCCCCGTATCGAGGGTTCCCATCTTGTACTGCTCCCGGCCCACGAACTGATGGCAGGGATAGATATCGCCGCTCGGCGTGATAGCGAAGTATTCATGGCCGGCACCGCACCCTGCCAGCCGTTTGGCCACGCAGGGGCCATTATCGAGGGCCACGTTGAAGTGGAAGAAATCGAAAGGTTCTCCCTGGCCGCGGCGGCGTTTCAGATATTCCGCCGCCAGTTTGTCGTATTCCTTGTACAAAACCGGCAGGTCTTCTTCTGTCAGGACGTACGGTTCCGTCGTGCCGACCACGGGTTCCATCGAAATTTCTTTTCCCACGTCGAGCATCTTCAGCACCTCGTCCGCAAAATGCGTACTGAAGTGCGTATAGGTCCCGCGCAGGTAGTAGTTCCAGCCCTTGCGGCTCCGGATGACTTTCCTGAAGCCGCGCACCGCCGCGTCATAGGAACCGGTCTGGTTCGGGAACGGACGCATCCGGTCATGCATCTCTTTCCCGCCGTCCAGGCTCAGGACCAGCATGATGTGATTGTCGTTCAGGAATTTGATATTTTCGTCATTCAGGAGGGTGCCGTTCGTCGTCAGGGTCAGTTTGATATTTTTCCCTGTCTCCTTTTCACGCTGCCGCGCATACCGGACAATCTCCTTGACCACGTCAAAGTTGACCAGCGGCTCGCCGCCGAAGAGGTCGATTTCCAGGTTATGACGTTTCCGACTGCCCTTGATGGCGAAATCGATGGCCTTCCGGCCCGTTTCCGCGCTCATCAGCTCGCGGCCGCCGCCGAAATCGCCAGTGTCCGCGAAACAGTACTTGCAACGCAGGTTGCAGTCGTGGGCCACGTGGAGGCACAGGGACTTCAGGACGGGCTCCGTGGCGAAGGTCTCGGGCACGTCGAATTCCGGCGAGAAGAGCAGGCCCTGGTCTTTCAGTTCGTGCAGTTCCGCCAGGATTTCACGCAGTTCCGCCTCGTCGTACGTATCCTTCAGGGCGGCCACGGTTTCTTCGTCGTTCGTCCCGTCAAAGACGCCGAGAACGTCATACACGGGTTTGTCAATCAAATGGACGGCACCGCTGTTCACGTCGAGGACAGCCATGTCGCCGTTCACTTTCATACGATGGATGAGTCTGTTTTCCATTGCTGTATATCAACCTTTCCGGGAATTCATGGATTACCGGCAGGGGCGGGACAGGCCCGCCACATGAAAACAGCTCCCCGCACGAACAGGGAGCTGTCACACGCCGGTTTAGAATCCTGCTTATTTATGTTCGCAAACCTGGTTGCCAACGGTGCAGGAAGTTTTGCAGGCAGACTGGCAGGAAGCCGGGCATTCGCCGCAGCCGCCGGTTTTCAACGTCTTATTCAGCATTGCTTTGTTGACGGTCTTGATGTGTTTCATGAGTCACCCCTCCTTTGGTTCACGACTTACTTTATTCTACCCTGTTTCAGGCCATTATGCAAGTAAATTTACGGGGCCCCCGCCGTGCCGCCGCGGCTCCGTACTGCGCCGCCGCAGCCCCGCCTCCCGGACGGTGATTTATTTCTTCTGGGACGACAGACGGGAACGCCATTCTTTCACCCGATCGATGACGGCCTGGAGCGTTTTCACGGGAACGCCCCGGCTGTCCAGATATCCCATCAGATACGCTTTCTGCAGGACAAACGCCATTTCGTCTGCCGCGCTGCCCTGCTCGTAGACGCCGTTCCGGCGCAGCTCAAAGGGCGTCTGTTCAAAGGTTTCTTTGGTATTGGCCCCCATGATGCCTGAAAAGCCGTATTCCAGCTTCGGATATTTGCGTACTTCCGCCAGGACGGCGTCGTTGTACGAACCGTTCGGGAAGGCGATGCCATGGATGAACCAGTGGAGCCCGCCGTTGCGGCGGGAAAAGATGTTCAGGGGTTCGTAGATTTCCCAGGGCAGGTAGTGCAGCTCAATTTTCGCCAGCGGATCGTGGCTCATGCTGTGGGAGCCCAGCTCCATGCCGGCCTGGTGCATCTCCAGAAGCATGGGCTTGTCCATGTATTCCTTCAGGCCGTCCTCTACATAGGATTTGCCGATGTCCTTGCCGATGACGTAGAAATTGCCTTTGAAGCCGTATTTCTTCAAAATTGGAAAGACCACTGTATAGTTGTCCTTGTACCCGTCGTCGAAGGTAAGCATCACCAGATGGCTCACATCTTCGCCTGCCAGCAGGGCTGCCCGTGCTTCCGGCACCGTCACGGCACGATAGCCGTGGTCCCGGAGCCACTGCATCTGTGCTTCGAAGTATTTGGGGCTGATACACATATCCTGTGGCCAGCCGGGAGCGCCGAGGCTGATGCTGTGGTACATCAGGGCCGGCACGGCACGGTGGCGGTATGCTGCCACTTCGTCTTTCAGGATGACCTGGTAATACGCCGCCCCTGCTGCCACGAGCAGGACGAGAACCGCCAGGATCCGTACAATCCATTTACGCATATTTTGTAATATCCATTCCTTTGCTCTCTGCAATCTGCTGAATCTTCTTCAGCCGGTGGTTCAACCCCGATTTGCCGATGCGGCCTTCCGTCCGGTCCGCCAGTTCATTGAGGGACGCGTTGGGATTGGCCAGGCGAAGCTCTGCAGCTTCCTTCAGCAGATCCGGCAGGGCATCGTAGTCTCCGTGCTTCTGAAGGTAGTGGATGCAAGCCGTCTGGAGTACCGCCGCACGGATCACTTTGTTCAGGTTCGCCGTTTCGCAGTTGACCTGCCGGTTTACATTATTCCGCATGTCCTTTATAATACGCACATTTTCAAATTCCATCAAGGCCTGATGAGCTCCGATGACAGAAAGAAAGTCAATGATATGGTCGCCGTCCTTCAAATAGACGATAAAGTCATTCTTCCGGTCCGTCATGCGCGGGTTCAGCTGGAACCCGTGCATGATTTTCAAGATCAGGCGGGCGAATTCCTGGTTTTCCGTGACGATTTCCAGATGGTAATCGCTGGACGGACGGCTCACGGAGCCGCCGGCCATGAAGACACCACGCAGAAACGACCGGCGGCAGCAGCTCTTGCGCAGCAAGACATTCCGCGGTTCTCCCGCCGCTTCCTCCGACGGCAGGATGCGTAGCTCTTTCAAGGCTGCTGCCACGGCGGGATCCGGCAGGACCTCCACCTGGTAGCGGTTGTTCTTCTTGAGGCGGCGGGACCGCGTGACGACAATCTCCGTCCGCACTTTATAATTGTTTTTCAGCATCTGCAGCACCCGCCGTGCGAGGGCTGCATTTTCCGTGGAAAAATGAATGCCCATGTTCATGCCGCGCAGGACAATAGCACCGCTCATGCGAAGCACGCCCAGGAGCTCCGCTTTCTGGCAGCAGGGCTTCAGCCCTTCGATGCGGGCCAGTTCATTTTTGACGTCTGACGAGAAGGACATGTTCCCTTCCTCCTTACGGTTTGCTTTCCTGTTTTGCTGCGCGGTTTTTCCGCATGCGGCGCATGCTCAGGCGGACAAACAGGTAGTCGAAGAAAACGTAGCCACGGCCGAAAAGACGCAGCCGGTAAATCAGGGAAATGAGCACCATGGCCAGTTTCTGCGGGTCGTGGCGTACCATATCCTCCTTGCTGATGAGGCGTGTCGGAATCGGCTTGATGCCGAGCTGTTCAATCTTCTGGATATCCGGCGTGACATACTCCTGCCCTTTGGCGCGGTACATCCGTTTCTGTTCGTCCGAAATGTCCTGGTCATTGACGATGACGTAATCCAGGAACTGCTTTCCCACATGGTCAATGAGGGCCTTGACGTGGTCATAGGCACCGTACCCGTCGGTTTCCCCGGGCTGCGTCATGACGTTGCAGATGTAGATCTTGAAGGCCTTGCTGGCAAGCACAGCCTCGCGGATGCCCGGGACGAGGAGGTTCGGCAGGACGCTCGTGTACAGGCTGCCGGGGCCGAAGATCAGTACGTCGGCGTCGCGGATTGCCTGGACAGCGCTCTTGGTCGCCGGTGCGTCAGCCGGGACCATATGGAGGCGGACAATCTTCTTGCCTGCGTTGGTGATTTCCGATTCGCCCAGGACCGACGTCCCGTCGGCCATGTCGGCGCGGATCTGGATATTGCTCAACGTAGAGGGAATGACGTGTCCCCGGATTTTCAAAATCTGGGAAGCCGCTTTCAGGCCTTCTTCCATGCCGCCCTCCGTTTCGGCAATGGCAGCCAGGAAGAGGTTGCCCAGGCTATGGCCCGCCAGGGCGGAATCCCCCTTGAAACGGTACTGCATAACCCGTTCCATCAGGGGTTCCCGGTCTGCCATGGCGACGAGGCAGTTGCGCAGATCTCCCGGCGGAATAATGCCCAGTTCCTGCCGCAGGCGGCCCGAGGAACCGCCGTCATCAGCGACGGTCACGACGGCCGTACAGTTTCCCGTAATGTATTTCATGCCGCGCAGCAGCGTAGACAAGCCGGTACCGCCGCCTACCACCGTAACGGCCGGTCCGTTGCTCAGCTTCCGCTGCGTGAAAATCGTTTCCATCAGGGATCCGTTGTTCTCGGGCAGGACGGCGTCCATGACAGAGCGGACAATGCGGCGCGTGGCGTAGAACATGATAATCAGGCCGGCCGCCAGGCTGACAATGCCCGCTGCGATCATGAGGCCGTTGTTATAGCGGCCCGTCGTCATATAACTCATGCGGAAGAGCATCTCTTCCACGAACCCGATGGTCTGGTCGTTGAAAAGCAGTGCCAGGGAGAACGCGCAGCAGAGGACGCCGCCCGAAAAGAGCAGCAGCCACCGCTTCAAATTCATACCCGGGCACAGCCAGCTAATCCAATTCATTTCGTACTCCTATCAAGCCTTTTTGCTCAAGTCCCGGTGAATGAGTTCCACATGGTAGGACTGGAGACGCAGATAATCATACAGCTTGTTGGCGATGAAGACGGACCGGTGCTGGCCGCCGGTGCATCCCACGCTGATGACGAGCTGGCTCTTTCCTTCCGATTCGTACTGGGGAATCAAAAAGTCCAGCATCTGGCATTCTTTCTTCAAAAATTCAAAGGTCTGGGGGTATTTGCTCAGGAACTCACAAACGGGAGCGTCGTTTCCCGTCAGGTGCTTCATGGAATCCTCGTAAAAAGGATTCGGCAGGAACCGTACGTCCAGGACGATGTCGCTGTCCAGCGGCAGCCCGTGCTTGAATCCGAAGGACTGGACCACAATCAGCATCTTGCCGGCAGCCGCTTCCCCGCCGTAGAGGTTGCGCACTTTCATTTTCAGCTCTGCCACGGACGTGCTCGACGTGTCGAAGACCTGGTTGGCCATTTCCCGCACCTGCGTCAGGGCCTTCCGTTCCAGGGCGACACTCGCCGAGAGGCTGTTGTGCCCGTGTTCCAGGGGATGGCGGCGCCGCGTTTCCTTATAGCGGCGGATCAGTGTTTCGTCGCTGGCATCCATGTACAGGACTTCGAAATGGAAACCGTTCATTTTCATTTCTTCCAGCATTTCCGCAAACTTGTCGAAGGAACCGCCGCGGGCGTCCACGACCATGGCCGCGTTCCGATTCGGTGTCTGGCGGCACAATTCCGCAAACTTCGGCAGCAGTACGGCCGGCAGGTTATCCACGCAAAAATAATTCAGGTCTTCCAGCGTGCGCAGGACCAGGGTCTTGCCGGCCCCGCTCATGCCGGTCACAATCAAAAAGCGTCCTTGTTCCATGTTGTCGTCCTCCCCGGGGGCCCGGCCCCGTGAACTTCTATCTCCCCACCGGACGGATGTATCCTGCCGCCCGGCTTCCAATGCAAAGGAAAAAGCTATACGACGTCATTATACCATAGTCCTGTCCGGAATGAAATACCCGGCTCCGTTGCAAGTGAAAACTGGAATGGGGAAAGTCCGCCCTTATTGTTAACCTAAATTTATTTTTGGTTGACGCAAAATCTATTTCCCGCTATAATGGTGTCATCAACAGCCTGCGGGCCAAAAGGAAGGAGTTTTGTCATGCACCACGCACAAACGGCACGGGAACTCTGCCGCATTGCCCTCCTGGCAGTCCTCATCACCGTCAGTGCCTTGTTCAAGCTGCCCAGCATCCTGCCGGGCATGGAATTCGTCTTTTCCGCCCCCGTCGCCGTCGCCATCTGCGGGGTATTCGGCATCAAGGCCTACCTGCTTGCCGGCCTCGTCTCCAGCACAGTCGGTCTCCTGCTGGGGACACAGGGCATTTTCAACGTCTCCATTGCCATGCTGTTCCGCGTCGCCGTGGCCGTCGTCTATTTCCTGACAGGCCCGAACCGGTTCTTCTACCTGTTTTCCGGCCCCATCGGCACCTTTGCAGCACGCATCTGCATGAGCTTTTTTGTCGGCAAGGCTGCCTGGGGACTGGTGGCTGCCGCCGTCCCGGGTATGATTTTCACACTCCTGACGGCCGGTTTCTGCGCCAAAGTTCTGCAAATCGCCCGCAACGCCATCGAAGGGCGGCCGCCTCTGCCCGCGGTGGAAACAGAAACGACACGGCGGCACTGATACTGATATTGTCCAACTCCAAATAGCAGAAAAATAAAAAAGAACTGCCGGAGAGAGAATTCTCTCCGGCAGTTTTTTACGCATCAGTTTTGCCGCCATGCGGCAGTCAGCCGGTCCATGACATAGGCCAGCTGCTGTTCCGTATGGGCCGCCGTGACGGTCAGCCGCAGGCGGCTGGCCCCTGCTGCCACGGTCGGCGGACGGATGGCGGACAGCAGGATGCCTTCCTCCCGGAGGCGGAAATCCAGGGCTGTAGCCCGTTCCGCCGCCCCTGCCATCACCGGAATGATTGGCGTTTCCCCGGGCAGGACCGGAATTCCCGCATCGGACAGTCCCTGCCGCACCAGGGACGTATTCCGCCGCAGGCGGCCGAGCAGTTTCTCCGCTTCCGTCCGGAGGATATGCAATGCCGCATGGGCGGCCGCTACATCGGCCGGGCTGAGGAACGTGCTGAAAATAAAGGGACGCGACTTATTTTTCAAATACTCAATGACTTCCCGGCGTGCCACGACGTAACCGCCGACAGAGGCCAGACTTTTGCTCAGGGTTCCCACCTGCAGATCGATGGTCCCCGGCATGTTCCAATAGGAAGCCGTCCCGGCGCCATCGCCGCCGAGGACGCCAACGGCATGGGCGTCATCCACCAGCAGCACACAATCATAGGCTTCCTTGAGGCGCACCAGGGACGGCAGGTCGCAGACATCCCCGTCCATGCTGAAGACACCGTCCGTCACGATAAAACGGACCGCACCGGGCGCCGCCGGATGAGCCCGGAGTTTCGCTTCCAGATCCGCCGGATCGTTGTGCCGGTACACGACGACCGTCGCTTTGGAAATACGGCATCCGTCGATGATGCTGGCATGGTTCAGTGCATCGCTGAAGATGATGTCCCCGGGCCGCGCCAGACCGTACAGCACCCCCAGGTTCGTCATATAGCCCGTGTTGAACAACAGGGCTGCCTCCCCGTGCTTGAAAGCCGCCAGGTCCCGTTCCAGGTCGGAGGCTTCCTGCACCCCGCCCGTCGTCAGGCGGGCCCCGGTAGACCCTGCGCCGCAAGTCACGGCAGCCGCCGCTGCCGCCTGCTGCACCCGGGGATGGAAGGTCAGTCCCAGATAGTTGTTGCTGGAAAAGACGAGGTATTTCTTTCCCTGCCGGTCCCGCGCTGTCACTGCATCCGTGAACTGCAGGTCCGTGACACGGCGTGTCAGGCCCTGTTCAGCCACGGCAGCCAGTTCCGTCTCAATCCTTCGGTGTAACATACCCGTTCTCTCCTGCTGTGATAAAGACCAGTTTTTCCTCGTAATAGTCCCGCAGGGCGTCCAGATCCGTACCGGGACGGACATAGAAGACCCGACCGCCGATGCCGCACCCTTTTTCCTTCAGGACGGGAATGCGGCGGTATCCGTTCCGCGGAGATCCCACGTATCCCACGACATACTGCGGGTCGTCGGACCAGCACACTTCCGCCACGACGCCATCGCCGCCGGCTACTTTCGACGCCAGGACAAGGGCTTCCCGCACATGGTCTCCGTGAAGTCCCTGGGCCGCCAGGGCACGGCGGAATGCCGCCGGATCGGCGACATCCATGTTGCTGACACGGACGCCGCGGCTGCCCAGATGGTCCAGCCGTTCGCCAGTGACACAGTCCATCACCATGGCGCCGCGCATGCTGTCCGGCAGGGCCGCAATGGCCTGGATGCCGGCCCGGGCTGCCTGTTCCGACACCCCGGCCGCCACGAGCTCCCGCAGCGCCGTCTCTCTTCCCTCGGCGACCGTACGGGCTTCACACTCGGAAAAAGAGAGCATCGGCCGGTACAGTGCCTTTGCCGGATCCACAAACTGCAGTTTCAGGTTCATAAAGTCCGCGCGGCCGCGCTGGTGTGTCCGCGCCCGCTCCAACATTTCCCGCAGGCACGCTTCCACGCCATCTTCCGTGACAATCCGTTCCTCCCCGGAAATATGACGGCCGCCCCGTTCGTGCGGACCGCCCTGGGCAGCCCGCATCTTGATACTGATCAAGGCCTCTGCCCCGTATTGGTTCTGCATATCGTCCTCCTGTCCCGTCAGAACGTGCACGGATCAGAGAATTTCTGCACGTCCTGGTGGCGGACATGGGCGAAAATCTCGGCCATGGACTGCTCCAGCCGGCTCAGCATGGCGTCGATTTCATCAACCGTGGAGCACAGGGGCGGCATGAAGACGATGACGTCGCCGATGTTGCGGATAATCAGGCCGTACTTGCGGGCATTCTGGCAGATTCCGCCTGCCATAAGCAGGCCCGGATCGAAGGGCACCTTTTTCGCTTTGTCAGCCATCAATTCGATGCCGCCCAGCATGCCGCACTGCCGGGCGTCGCCGACGAATTCCATCTCGTTGAGCTTGGCAAAATGCTGGCGGATGACTTCCATTTTCGGCGGCAGGTTTTCGATGACGTGGTCCTTCTTGAAAATCTCCAGGCTGGCCAGGCCGGCAGCGCAGCAGAGGTTGTTGCCCGTATAGGAATGGCCGTGGTAAAAGGTTTTGTATTCCGTCGGTTCGCCCAGGAAGGCGTTGTAGATTTCGTCCGTCACGACCGTGGCGCCCAGGGGCAGATAGCCGGCGCTGATGCCTTTGGACAGGCACATCATATCCGGTTTCACGTCCTCATGGTCGCAGGCCCACAGCAGGCCCGTCCGGCCGAAGCCGACAGCCACTTCGTCCACAATCAGGAGCACGTTGTATTTCTTCGTCAAATCGCGGACGCCCTTGATATAGCCCTTCGGCTGCATCAGCATACCGGCGGCGCACTGGCACAGCGGTTCGATGATCATAGCTGCCGTGCGGTCTGCGTTTTCTTTCAGGTAATCTTCCAATTCCTTCAAAAGGGCGTCCAGGAATTCCTTTTCGTTCTTGACCGGCAGCGACGTATGGTAGAAGGACGGGCAGCTCACGCGGTGCGTGGGGAACAAAAGCGGCTTGTAGGCGCGGTGGAATACTTCGACATTGCCGATGGACACGGCGCCAATTGTATCGCCGTGGTAAGAATCGCCCAGGTTGATGAAATGCTGTTTTTCCGGTTTCCCCTTGTACTGCCAGTACTGGAAGGCAATCTTCAGGGCTGCTTCCACCGCCGTGGCGCCGTCGTCCACATAAAAGACCTTGTTCAGGCCCTCCGGCGTGACCTGAACCAGCTTTTCCGCCAGTTCTGCCGACGGTTCGTTGATCAGGCCAAGCAGGGTACTGTGTTCGATTTTCCCGAGCTGTGCGATGATGGCATCGTTGATTTCCTTGCGGTTGTGGCCGTGGATGTTGACCCAGAGGCTCGAAATGGCATCCAGATATTCCTTGCCGTCCGTGTCATACAGTTTGACCCCTTCGCCATGGTCGATGACGAGCTGCGGATTTTCCACCCAGCCTTTCATCTGCGTAAAGGGGTGCCAAATGTATTTTTTGTCCAGTTCTTCCCACTTATTCATGTCCGTTTCTCCCTTCTGCCGCATCCGCCATCTTCAGGATCCGGTCCAGTTCTACGTTTTCTTCGACCAATCGTGCCATAGCCTGCGGATCTTCCAGCTCTGCGTCCGTAAACTGCGGTAGTTTTCCCAGGATGGGAAGCCCTGTCAGCTTCTCATAATAATAGAGGTTGCTCCGCTCCAGATCGCCGGCCTTTTCTTCCTGCCAGCCGTTGACCAGGAAGCCCAGGACAGGGATGCCCATTTTCTGGCAGTAGAACGCCGTCAGGACGGCATGGTTGACGTTGCCCAGAATCGGTTTGACCACGATCAGGACCGGCACGCCGAGGGCTTTGAAATAGTCCTTGACGAGAAAATCATCCGTAATGGGCGCCGTAATGCCGCCGATGCCTTCGAAAACCGTTATCTGGTGGGCGGCCATACAGGCCCGGGCCCGGCGTACCATGTCTTCCGGATCGAGATGGACCCCCACGAGTTTGCTCGCCTCTGCCGGTGCCAGCGCCGGTTCCAGTACGACCGGGATGACGTCGAGCCGCTGTTCCTCCGGATAACCGGCACATTTCATCTGGAATTCCGCATCTGTCGAAATCAGAGTTCCTCCTTCTTTGCGGATGCAGCCGGACGCCACGGGTTTGTAGATTCCCGGCACAATGCCCCGGAAGCGGATCGCCGCGGCCAGAGCGCCTGTTACGACGGTCTTCCCCATTTCCGTGTCCGTTGCCGTAATACCAATTGCAGTCACTTCCATGCCTTCTTTCCTTTGCCGTCCACCATCCCGGTACATCCGGCCTAAATGGTTAACGGTAAAAAATAATTGGTTAACAATCACATTATACGGCCTGTCCCATCGCTCGTCAACCTTTAATTCCCTATAAGTTAACGTAAAATAAAAAAAGAAACCGGCCGTCCTTTTTCAGGACGCCGGTTTTCCTGCTGCCGCGCTTACTCCGGCACGGCAACCTGTCTGGTCAGGGCCAGCTCGATGGCGCGGGCCACGCCGTCGTCATCGTTGGAAGGCACGACGACTTTCGCCGCCTGCCGGGCCGCATCGTTGGCATTGTCCACGGCCACGCCCAGGCCGGCATTGCGGATCATGCCCACATCGTTGCCGCTGTCACCGATGCACATAATCTCCTCCGGCTGGATGCCGTACAACGAGGCCACGGCCTTGACGCCGTTCCATTTGTTCACGCCCGGCGCGATGAGGTCAATGAAGTTTTCTTTGGAACTGACCACAGTCAGGCGGCCGCGGAAGTGTTCCGTCAAATCCTGGAAAATCGCGTGGAATCGGTCCGAAGGGGTCATCACCAGCATCTTGGTCGGCGCCGCGGTCAGGTGATACAGTGCGTCTCCGACGGGATGGGGCGGTACGTTGGACAGACGACGATATTCTTCGGAAAGGGAATCGGCCTCACGCACGAGTAGTTCCTCGTTGACGTAGGCCTGGATGTGATACCCTTTCTCCTTGCAGTACGTCAGCGCTTCCAAGGCGACGTCGAGGGGAATGGGCGTGTGGGAATAGACCTTCCCGGACAGGCTGCCTTCTACGAGGGCACCGTTGTAGGTAACCAGGGGTACGTCCAGCCCCAGGTCGGCCGCGTAGGGTTGGGCCGACACGTACATACGGCCGGTGGCGATCAGAAAGACGAGGCCCTGTTCGACGGCCTGGCGGATAGCCGCCTTGTTGGTTTCTGAAATAGCGATGTCGCTGCTCAGCAGCGTGCCGTCCATATCACTGGCGATTAATTTGATGGACATGGTTCGATTCTCCTTGTTGTATTTTTATTTACTCTTATTTTTACTCTTGTTTTGGGAAGGGCGCAAGCTGTCTTCCGGCGGCTCCGGATACAGCCATTCCGTCAACGCCGTGAGAAGCAGGCACAACACGGTCAGGAACACCATGGTCCCCATTCCCGGCGTCAGGCGCCAGCCCGGCAGGAATCGGGCCGTATCCGTCAAAACAAAGGCCAGGCCCAGCAGTTCCAGGGCCGCACGGCCCCAGCGCCGGGGCTGGATCCGGTGGGCAAACAGGCCCAGCAGCGCCGCCGCCAGCCCTGTCAGGGACGCGCCGAGGACAGTCCCTCCCAGCGTGACGACCGGCACGAATGGCGTTCCGTACACCGCGAGGAACGTCACCACGGCTGTCACGAGGAATACGGTAAAAAAGTGGAATGCCACTGCGTACGTCTCCTTTCTTCCCTTCGCCGGCTGCTGCCGGCAGTCACGCGTTTCCGGACATCATGTCCTTCTTTTTGACGACGTCGCCACGGAAAAACTCATACAGTTTCCGCGCCAGCGGTGCTGTCATGCCGTCCACGGCAGCCAGTTCTTCTTCCGACGCGGACCGCATGGCCTCCAGGGTCGGAAATGCCTTCCACAACGCCTGGCGCCGTTTGGGGCCGATGCCGTCGATCTGGTCCAGGATGGAGACCAGATTGTGTTTGCGCAGCCGTTTCCGGTGGTATGTAATGGCGAAGCGGTGCGCTTCGTCGCGGATATGCTGGATGACGTGAAGGGCCGGCGACGCTTTGTCCAGCAGGATACTGTCGCTGCGTCCCTCCAGGAAGATTTCCTCTTCCCGCTTGGCCAGGCCGATGACCTGCGTGTCAATGCCCAGTCCCCGGATCACCTTCAGGGACGAATTGAGCTGGCCCTTGCCGCCGTCGATGATGATCAGGTCCGGCAGATCCTCATAGTCTTTGTAACGCCGGTACACGACTTCCTGCATGGACTTGAAGTCGTCCGGCTTTCCTTCCGTCGACTGCAATTTATAACGCCGATAATCTTTCTTGCTCGGCGTGCCGTAGCGGAACACCACCATGGACGCCACCGTCTCACTGCCCTGGTTGTGGGAAATGTCGAAGCAGTCCATGCGGGCCAGAGGCTTCTGCGCCCCAATGGCGCGCTGCAGGTCTTCGGCGGCGTCTTCGTCGCTTTCCAGCTGGAGCCGCCCCTTCCGTTCCTTTTCTTCAATGAGCTTGCTGGCATTGTCACAGGCGAGCTGGAGCAGCTTCGCTTTGTCCCCGCGCTGCGGTGCCAACAGGGTGACTTTCCGTTCCGCCCGCCCTGTCAGCCACTGCGTGAACAAGGCGGAGTCGTCCGCCTCGGGCAGCTCCGGCAGCAGGATTTCTTTCGGCACAAAGACATCCTCTTTGCTGTAGTACTGCTTCAGGAACGCGGACACGACCTCCCGTTCCTCGTCTCCCCCGTTAAGCATCATGAAGTCCTTCCGCCCCACGAGTTTGCCTCCGCGGACGAAGAAAATCTGGAGACACACGTTGTAATCGTCGGAGGCGTACCCCACGACATCCATGTCTCCCCCCTCGAGGACCGCTTTCTGGCTTTCGTCGAGGCGCGCCAGGTCCTTCAGCTGGTCCCGGTAACGGGCCGCTTCTTCGAACTCGTATTCCTCCGAAGCGGCCTGCATCTTCTCCTTCAAGATACGCCGCAGTTCCTGTGTCTTACCGTCCATGACGAGACAGATGGACCGCACCCGCTCCGCATAGTCGGCTTGGCTGATCTTGCCGGCACACGGCGCCGGACACCGTTTGATGTGGTACTGCAGGCACGGCCGGTCCACGTTCATATTGCGGCACTGCCGGATGGGAAAGAGCGTGCGCAGGAGCCGCATGGTCGAACGCAAGGCGCCCACGTCGGGATACGGCCCGTAATACCGGGCCCCGTCCCGCAGGACACGGCGCGTCACGTACATGCGGGGAAAATCATCCTGCAAGGTAATCTTCAGATAGGGATATGTCTTGTCATCCTTCAAGGTGATGTTATAGCGCGGACGATACTTTTTGATCAGGTTGCACTCCAGCATGAGGGCTTCGATTTCGCTGTCCGTCATGATCGTCTCGATGTCGTCCACGTGGCTCGTCATGGCGACGACCTTGGCCGAATGGCGTCCCGAAGCGCGGAAATAGCTGTGCACCCGGTTGTTCAGGTTCTTGGCCTTGCCCACATAAATGACCCTGCCCGTGACGTCGTGCATCAAATAGACACCGGGCTTGTCCGGCAGGACGGCCAGCGCCTTCTCGATCTTATCGTTGATAACCATGTTCTGTCCTTACTGATACTGCTTGTTCTTCCGGGCGTCCGCCAGGATCCGCTTCAAATACTGCCCCGTATAGGATTCCTTGACTTTCGCCAATTCTTCCGGCGTGCCTGTCCCCACGACAGTGCCGCCCCGGTCCCCGCCTTCCGGGCCGAGGTCGATCAGGTAGTCGGCGGTCTTGATGACATCCAGATTGTGCTCGATGACCACCACCGTATTTCCGGCATCCACCAGGCGCTGCAGCACGTTCAGCAGTTTATGCACGTCTGCCGTATGGAGGCCCGTCGTCGGTTCGTCCAGAATATACATCGTGCGGCCCGTGCCGCGTTTCGACAGTTCCGCTGCCAGGCGGATGCGCTGGGCTTCGCCACCGCTCAGGGTCGTGGCTGCCTGGCCCAGGCGGATGTAGCCCAGTCCTACGTCTTCCAAAACCTGCAGCTTGGATTCGATGCGCTGCCGGTTCTGGAAAAATTCCAGGGCTTCCGTGACCGTCATGTCCAGGACCTGGGCAATGTTCTTGCCTTTATAATGTACTTCCAGCGTGTCCCGGTTGTACCGGGAGCCGTGGCAGACATCGCACGGCACGTAGACATCGGGCAGGAAGTTCATTTCAATCCGGTTCAGGCCTTCGCCCTGACACGCTTCGCAGCGGCCGCCCTTGATGTTGAAGCTGAAGCGGCCTTTTTTATAGCCCCGCAGTTTCGCCTCGTTCGTCGAGGCGAACACATCGCGGATGGAATCGAAGACGCCCGTATACGTCACCGGATTGGACCGCGGCGTACGGCCGATGGGCGACTGGTCGATGTTGATGATTTTGTCGATTTCCTCCAGGCCTTTGATGGCCTTGTGTTCCAGCGGGCGCAGACGGGATCCGTTCAGTTTCGACGCCAGGGCCGCGTACAAAATGTCGTTGACCAGCGTTGACTTTCCGCTGCCGGACACGCCCGTCACGACAGTGAACAAGCCGACAGGAAAGGCCACGTCGATGTTCTTCAGGTTGTTGCCCCGGGCCCCCAGGATTTCAATCCAGCGGCCGTCGGGCTGACGGCGGTTTTTCGGGACCGGAATGAACCGGGCGCCGCTCAGATACTGGCCAGTGACGGACTCCGGCACCTTCATGATGTCCTCCGCCGTCCCCTGGGCGACGACACATCCGCCGTGCTCCCCTGCACCGGGGCCGATATCGATGATCTGATCCGCCGCCCGCATGGTCTCTTCGTCATGCTCCACCACGAGGACGCTGTTGCCCAGATCCCGCAGATGGTAGAACGTCTTGAGCAGGCGGCCGTTGTCACGCTGGTGCAGCCCGATGGACGGCTCGTCGAGAATGTAGAGGACACCCACGAGACCGCTGCCGATCTGCGTGGCCAGCCGGATGCGCTGGGCTTCGCCGCCGCTCAGCGTAGCTGCCGCCCGCGACAGGGTCAGGTAATCCAGGCCTACGTCGTTCAAAAAGTCCAGGCGGGCGTTGATTTCTTTCAGCACCTGCCGGGCAATGAGCTGCTGCCGCTCTGTCAATTGCAAGTGCGCAAAGAAATCACGGCATTCCCGCACGGGCATGCGCGTCACTTCGTCGATATTCTTGCCGCCGACCAGGATGGACAGGACTTCCGGTTTCAACCGGCTGCCGTGGCAGGACGGGCAGATGCTGCCGCTCATGAAGGTCTCCAGATCTTCCCGCATGGCGTCGCCCCAGGCCTCGCGGTACTTCTGTTTGAGCAGGGGAATGACGCCGTCCCACGTACGGCGGTATGTATGGGTTTCTCCGTTCAAATTCGTGTATTCAAACGTAAAGGTCTGCGTGCCGGCGCCGTACCGGAGCATCTCCTGGTCTTCCGGCGTCATGTCATCGTAGCAGTTGTCTACAGTGTACCCGTAGGCCTTGAGCACGGCCGTCAGGTGCCGCATGTTGAAGGAATCGGGGTTGCTGGACAGGGCTTCGATGGCGCCATCTTTGAAGCTTTTTTTCTTGTCCGGCATAATGCGGTCCCAGTCGTATTCCATGTTCACGCCCAGGCCCCCGCACGTCGGGCAGGCGCCGTACGGCGCATTGAAGGAAAAGAGGCGCGGCTCGATTTCCGGCAGGCTGATGCCGCAGTTGGGACAGGCAAATTTTTCGCTGTATACCTTGATTTCATCCGGTGCCCCGCCGGTACCGGAGCCGGGCAGCAGGACCTCGACGAGCCCGTCCGTCAATTTCAGTGCTGTCTCCACCGAATCGGACAGGCGCTGCCGGATGCCGTCGCGGACCTTCATGCGGTCGATGACGACGGAAATCTTATGCTTCTTCTTTTTGTCCAGCCGGATGTCCTCGTCCAGCGTGTGGATCTCTCCGTCCACCAGGACCCGTACGTAGCCGGCCTTGCGCATGGCTTCGAAAATATCCTTGTGTTCCCCTTTCCGTCCATGGACGAGGGGCGCCATGATGATAAACTTGGTCCCTTCTGCAAACGCCAGAACCTGATCGACAATCTGCTGGACTGTCTGCCGCTCAATCAGGCGTCCGCACTTCGGGCAGTGCGGTTCGCCGGCCCGCGCAAAGAGAAGGCGGAGATAGTCGTAGATCTCCGTCACCGTGCCCACCGTGGACCGGGGATTGCGGCCGGCAGTTTTCTGGTCGATGGAAATGGCCGGGCTCAGGCCTTCGATATAGTCCACATCGGGTTTGTCCATCTTGCCCAGAAACTGGCGGGCGTAGGCAGACAGACTCTCTACATAACGACGCTGGCCTTCGGCGTAGATCGTATCGAAGGCCAGAGAGGACTTGCCGCTCCCGGACACCCCCGTAATGACAACCAGTTGATTCCGGGGAATTTCCAGGTTGATATTCTTCAAGTTGTGCTGGCGCGCACCCTTGATGATCATTTTGTCTTGCATGGAATCGTGCTCCTAAAAAATCTTCTTTTTCTTCTTCGGCTGGAGCTTTTCGCCAAGCTCCCCTTTCACCAGGATGAGGCGGTCCCGCAGCTCCGCTGCCGTCTCAAAGTCCAGGTCCTTCGCGGCCTGGGCCATCTTGGACTCCAGCGTTTTCGCCAGCTTCCGCAAGGCCTGGGGCGAGCTTTTCCGCAAGGCCTTGTCGTCGTACGCCGTTTTGACGTCCGGGTCTTCCTCTACCTTGGTCAGCTTGATGAGGTGCCGTTGTTCTTTATAAATCGTTTTCGGGGTAATCCCGTGTTCCTTGTTGTAGGCTTCCTGGATTTCGCGGCGCCGGTTCGTCTCGCCGATGGCCCGCTTCATGGAATCGGTCAGGCGGTCTGCGTACATGACCACGTGGCCGTGGGCATTCCGGGCCGCACGTCCAATGGTCTGTACCATGGCCGTATCGCTGCGCAGGAAACCTTCCTTGTCCGCATCCAGGATGGCGACAAGAGAAACTTCGGGCAGATCCAGCCCTTCACGGAGCAGGTTGATCCCGACCAGGACGTCGAATTCCCCGGCACGCAGCTCGTCGATGATCTGCGCCCGGTCGATGGTAGCAATATCCGAATGGAGATACCGCACCCGTATTCCGTTTTGTTTCAGGTAATCCGTCAAATCCTCGGCCATGCGTTTGGTCAGGGTCGTCACGAGGACCCGTTCCTGCCGGGCCACGGTTTTGCGGATTTCGCCGATGAGATCGTCGATCTGTCCCTTGATGGGGCGTACTGCGACGCGCGGGTCCAACAGGCCCGTCGGGCGGATGATCTGCTCCACCACCTGGGATGCTTCGTGCAGTTCGTATTCCGCCGGCGTGGCGGAAATATAGATGACCTGGTTGATCTGGCGATGGAATTCCTCAAACGTCAGCGGCCGGTTGTCGACCGCCGACGGCAGCCGGAACCCGTACTGGACGAGCACATCTTTCCTTGCCCGGTCCCCGTGAGCCATGGCGCGGATCTGGGGAATCGTCACATGGGACTCGTCGATGACCAGCAGAAAATCATCGGGGAAATAGTTCATCAGGGTAAACGGAGGTTCCCCGGGTCTGCGATTGTCAATATGGCGGGAATAGTTTTCAATGCCGTTGCAGTAGCCGATTTCCTCCATCATTTCCAGGTCGTACCGGGTCCGCTGCTCCAGGCGCTGTGCCTCCAGCAGCTTACCCTGGCCGCGCAGTTCTGCCAGGCGTTCTTTCAATTCCTGGCGGATGTCCTGCATGGCCCGTTCCATATTTTCCTTGCTCGTCACGTAATGGGATGCCGGGAAAATAGCGACGTGGGTCCGCTTGTCCACCACTTCGCCCGTCGTAACGTCCACTTCCTTAATCGCATCGATCTCGTCGTCGAACAGTTCGATGCGGACGGCCTTTTCGCCGTAACTGGCAGGAATCACTTCGATGACGTCGCCGCGGACGCGGAACGTGCCGCGTTTGAAGTCGATGTCGTTGCGCGTGTACTGGTTTTCCACAAGGCGCCGCAGGATTTCGTTGCGGTCCACGGTCTGCCCCACGCGGAGGGACACGACAGAGTCATAGTAGTCCTGCGGTCCGCCCAGGCCGTAAATACAGCTGACGGACGCCACGACGATGACATCTCTCCGCTCCATGAGGGAACTGGTCGCGCTGTGGCGCAATTTATCGATTTCGTCGTTGATCGACATGTCTTTTTCGATATACGTATCCGTCTGGGGGATGTAGGCTTCCGGCTGGTAGAAATCGTAGTAGGAGACAAAATACTCCACGGCGTTGTCGGGAAAGAATGCTTTCAACTCGCTGGCCAGCTGGGCCGCCAGGGTTTTGTTGTGGGCAATGACCAGCGTCGGTTTCTGCACCTTCTGGATTACTTCCGCAATGGTAAACGTCTTGCCCGTTCCCGTAGCCCCCAGCAAAACCTGGGCTTTCTTCCCTGCCAGGACACCCGCCGCCAGTTTTTCAATCGCCTGCGGCTGATCTCCCGAAGGCTGGAAGGGTTCTTTGATCTGAAAATTCATGGCAATGCCTCTTGCAGGAAAACGTCCTGCTTATGAGAATCAGCTGTTTATTTTAAAATCAGGCCGATGGGGCAATGATCGCTGCCCATGACATCGGAGTACAGGATACTGTCGACGATGCGGTCCCGCCACCGGTCCGACACGAGCCAGTAGTCGATGCGCCACCCGGCGTTCGTGTTGCGGGCATGGAAGCGGTACGACCACCAGGAATACGCCCCTTCCCGGTCCGGGTAGAGATACCGGAAAGAATCGGTGAAGCCGGCCTGCAGGAGTTCGCGGATTTTATCCCGTTCCTCGTCCGTGAAGCCGGCATTGCCGCGGTTCGTCTTCCAGTTTTTCAAGTCGATATTTTCCTTGGCGACGTTCAGGTCGCCGCAGATGAGGACGGGCTTTTTCTTGTCCAGTCCCGTCACGTAAGCGCGGAACGCGTCGTCCCAGGCCATGCGGTAGTCCAGGCGGGCCAGCTGATCCTGGGAATTGGGCGTATAGACACAGACCAGGTAGAAGTCCTTGTATTCGCACGTAATCACACGGCCTTCATGGTCGTGTTCCGCAATGCCCAGTCCGTACGTTACCTGCAGGGGCTCTGTCCTTGAGAACACCGCCGTCCCGGAGTAGCCTTTTTTCTCCGCACTGTTCCAATATTCGTAATAGCCGGGAAAATCGAAAGCAGCCTGTTCCCGCTGCATTTTCGTTTCCTGCACGCAGAAAATATCCGCGTCCGCTTCTTTCATAAAGTCTGCGAACCCCTTATTCATACAGGCACGCAGGCCATTTACATTCCAAGAGATAAGTTTCATGAAAATCCTTTCCATCCGGAAAAGCAATTCGCTGCCGCCGTTTTGGAGGCCCGCAGCGGAGGATTCCCAGTTGCGGCGCCGTCTTCAGCGGATGCCGTATTTGGCGGCCACCTGGTCCCGGACCTGCTCAAACGACCTGGGTGCGGGCTGGTCCGGACGATGGTCTCCCAGGAACTTCTCCATCCAGATGATATCGTACCAGTGGTGGAATTTGAAGCCGCATTGATGGATGCGCGCAACCTGCCGGTAGCCCAGATGGGCGTGAAAATCCGGACTGTTCCGTGTCCAGTGTTCGTCTTCGGTGTCGGCAAAGGTAATGCAGGCCGTCAGGTTCAGGATTCCCTGTTCCTGCAGGATGTTCTCCAGCGCACGGTACAGGCGTCCGCCGATGCCCTGGTGCCGGCATGTCCGGTCGACATAGATAGAAGCCTCCGCTGTCCAGTCATAGGCCTTCCGCTCATTGAAGGCCGCCGCGTACGCATACCCGAGAATCTTCCCGTCCTGCTCCGCCACCAGATACGGATAGCGTTCCAGCACGGCGGCGATGCGTGCCTGGAATTCCTCCTCCGACGGCACATCGTATTCAAACGTAACGGCCGATCCTTCGACGTAGGGCCGGTAAATTTCCCGCAGCACCGCCGCATCCTGCACGGTGGCCACACGGATGACTAACTCTTTCATACGGATTCCTCCCAACTCTATCCTCTATTCTATCAAGAATGTCAAACAAGCCGCAACCCCCTCCCGGACGGGATGGAATTGCGGCTTCGCAAAATCCGGTCAACTGTTGTAGATGCTTTCGTCGAGCTTGCCCTCACTCCGGGCTACCCCCAGGGCGGCAACGGAATCGCCGACGCAGTTCAGCGAGGTAACCAGCATTTCGATCGGCCGGTTGATGGCCAGGATCAGGGAGTACGCTACCAGGGCCGCATCATTCGTGATGCCGACGCCCGACAAGATTGTGAAGAGGATGATGGCACCCGCACCGGGGGCGGCCGGCGTACCGGCGCTGGCGATGAGGGCCAGGATCATGATGACCACAATCTGGACGAAGTTGATTTCAAAGCCCGAACTGCCGGCAATGAAGAACGTGGCGATGACCTGCATGATGGCCGTGCCGTCCATGTTGATGGTCATGCCCAGGGGCAGGACGAAAGAGGCAATCTGGCGGTCGACGCCGAATCCGTTGACGTTCGTGTCAATGTTCAGCGGCAGGGTCGCTGCACTGGACGACGTGGAGAAGCCGAAGACGATGACACGGAATACTTTGCGGAGGAACGTAAACGGATTGAGCCGCATCAGGGTAACGACCATGGTCGGATACCCGATAAGCAGGTACAGCAGAAGCAGTGCGACGCAGATGACCACGTAGGCCACGGCAGGACGCAGATAACTGATGCCGTACGTCGCGAAAGTACGGCTCAACAGCATGAAGATGGCAGCAGGGCCGAACTTTTTGACGACGTAGTTCAAAAAGACGACGATGATGTCGCTCACTTCCTGGCAGAGGCGGTAGACAGCACTGCTCTTGTCCATTTTAAGGAAATTCATGGACAAGCCGACGCCGATGGCCAGGAACACGATGGACAGGACCGCATTGTTGACACTCATGGCGGCGCCGATATTCGACGGGATGATATTCAGAATGACAATCAGGGGGTTCGCGCCGGCCGATCCGGAATGGGCCTGCAGCCCGCTGATTTCCGAAGAGAAGGCGCCGGTGCTGTAGAAAAAGTAACCCACGGCGCCGGCCAGCACAAGGCCGATGCAGCTGGTCATGAGGAACCAGGCAATGGTTTTTCCGGCCACACGTCCCAGCGTGGACGCTTCGCGGATTTCACAAAGTGCCATGACAATGGACGTAAAGACCATGGGAACGATGATCAACTGGAGCGAACGGATGAAAAGCTGGCCGCCGATATAGAACAAGCCAATGGCCTGATTGGCGCCTTTCGCCGTAATATCCTGGAACAGAATATTGTTGATCAGCTGCCACGTGCTGTTCGTCGCACCGACCGATTCCCGATAGGCCATGCAAATCAATCCGAACACAATGCCCAGGACCATGGCCACGAGCATTCGGATGGCCAACTTGTTGTTCTCATTCATCTTTGCCATTCTTTTTCCTCTCTGCGCTGTACGCCACTCTGCCGCACCGGACACAACGCCCGGCATACATAGCAACGGCCCCCGTTCCGCCCGGGAGCCGTTTAAATTTTAAAGTTATTATAACACTTGTGGTTGTTACGTAAAGAGGATACAGCCATGTATACAAAATTTTTTTGTATAGCACTCACCACCGCAGCACCTGTCCGTCCGCAGAGAAGCCCTGTTTTTCAGGCGGAAATCACTGCTCCAGTTCCTTCCGGGCCGCCTCCAGAAAAGCACCGTATCCGTCGAAGGTATACGCCGCCAGGCGGTTGATCGCTTCCCGGTCTCCGTCCGAATACGGGTCGTACATGGCGACGGCTTCCATGCCGGCGCGGCGGGCTGCTTCAATTCCAATCAGGGAATCTTCGAAGACGAGGCATTCTGCCGGCGTGGCCCCCACGTCGTGCATCACCTTCAGGTACACTTCGGGATTCGGTTTGATTTCCCGCACATCTTCCCGGCTGTAGATCGGGGAAAAATATTCTTCCAGGGGAGCCTTGGAACGGATATTCTCGTTCAGGCTGCTGTAGACGTCGAGGTTCTTGCGCCGCGTCGTCGTCGCGATGGCCATGCGGAACCCCTTGCTCTTCAGGTAACGCAGGGCTTCTTCCGCCCGCGGTTTGTAATCCACCTTGTGGACCAGGAAGTCCTGCGCAATGTCATAGCGCAGCGTATGGATCGCCTTGGGATCCAGCGGGCTGCCATAGCGCTGCCCCAGGTAACGGCAGTACTCTATGTAGGCGTCGGGAGCGCTGGCGAATTCGCGCAGTCTGGCATCCCGGCACTGCTGGACTTCTGCTTCGCTGCCGGGCGTCCCGCCCAGGCGGCGGATCAGTTCCTGATCGACCTGGTTCCAGACGCCGACCGATTCGATCAGCGTCCCGTCTACGTCAAACAACAGGATTTTCTTGCCTTTCAGCATCGGATATACGCTCCTTCCGTGTATGTCCTCTTTCCTGATTTCCGGGCCTGCCAGCAGCCGTCAGATCTGCGGTTTCCCTTCCATGCGGTTCAGGGCGTTGCCCAGCCCGTAACGGATTGTATCGTACGGATCTTCTTCCATCCCGGCTTCGCGGATTTCGTTCCTGCGGATCCGGCGGGAGATGAATTTGCTGCCGTCTTCGTTGTAGGCGTACACGTCGGCAGAAGCAATGGTGTGGTATACATCTTCTTCATCCCAGTAGAACGGGGCGGTCGCCAGGTGCCACATATCCATGCGGTGCACCACCAGGACAACAAGGACCGGCGCGCCGGCTTCCTTGGCAGCGGCCGCCATCAGTTCCTTGTCCGGCCGCGGGCTCTTGCCAAACATATTCTCCACCGAAGAAACGGCGGCATCGGCATTGACCTGCAGGTCGAAGCGCGGCCGGTTGTAGTCCATCTTGACCATGGTCAGCAGGCCTGCCATTTCCGAGCGGCCGATGCGCCCTGTCTGGTCCAGCACCACGAAGTGGGCCGTCTTCTGCTCGAAGGCCCAGGCACGGGACACGCCGAACGGCGCGGTCCCTGTTCCCGGCACTGCCGGCAGGATGCCGCCGATGCAGGCGAAAAACACAGCCAGGAGACACACTACGTTTGCCATCAAGAACTTACGCATGACTTCTCACCTCTTCCAAATATCCAGGGCCTTTCCATTCCCCAGCTGTTTCACTTTCAAATAGGAGGCCAGCGTCTGGCCGATGTCGGAGAACGTATGGAGCGGCGCCAGCTGCTGTGCCCGGACAGGCTGCCCGTAGAACAGGACAGGAATCTTCTCCCGCGTATGGTCGGTTCCCTTCCACGTCGGGTCACAGCCGTGGTCTGCCGTCACGACCAGGACGTCTTCCGGCCCCAGCAGCGAGAGCAGTTCCGGCAGGCGGCGGTCATACATCTCCAGGCCCTCGCCGTATCCCAGCACATCGCGGCGGTGGCCGTAACTGGAATCGAAGTCTACGAAATTGCTGAACACGAGGGAATGATCCGGCGCATCTTTGACGGCCTGGACGGTCGCGTCAAAAATCTTGTCGAGGCCGGCCGCCGGGTAATGCTTGGAAATACCCCGGTGGGCAAAGATGTCGGCGATTTTCCCGACGGCATAAACCTGCCCTCCTGCTGCAACGAGGTTGTCCAGCAGGGTCGGTTCGTGGGCCGGAACGGCGAAGTCGTGCCGGTGGGCGGCGACGCGTTCAAAGTTGCCGGCCTTGGTTCCCACGAAGGGGCGGGCAATGACGCGGGCAATCTTGTAAGGCTGTACCAGGCGGTACGCCAGGCGGCACAGATCATACAGCTTCTCCAGGCCGAAGGTTTCTTCGTGGCAGGCAATCTGGAGGACACTGTCTGCCGACGTGTAGACGATGGGCTTGCCCGTCCGCATGTGTTCTTCTCCCAGCTCCTGGATGATCACGGTTCCGCTGGCATGCTTTTCTCCCAGCACGCCGGGCAGGCCGCCTTCACGGATCAGCTTCTCCATCAGCTCCGGCGGAAAACAGTGCGGCTTGTCGGGGAAATACCCCCAGTTGAACCGGACGGGCACGCCGGCAATTTCCCAGTGGCCGCTCAGCGTGTCCTTGCCTTTGCTGATTTCTTCGGCGCACGTATAGGCACCCTGTACGCGGCCCCCGTCCAGAGGATCCGCCTGCACCGGCTGCCCCGACAGGGAATGGGCCAGACTGGTTCCCATCGACAGGGCATGGGCTTTTTCCAGTCCCAGGGCCGCCAGATGCGGCAGGTACAGATACTGCGGTTTGCCGTCGGGACCTTTGCGGTTCTCCGCCATCCACGCGGCAATATGTCCCAGCGTATCGGCGCCGCGGTCGCCGAACGCCTCGGCATCGTGCGCATAGCCGATGCCGAATGAATCCAATAAGGTAATAATGACTCGAGCCATAAGGGTCTCCCTTCTTATTTCGTTACTCCGTCCCGGGCAAGGAGAAGCTCCACCGCCCGGCGGGAAACTTGCTGGAACCGGCGCTCCGCCAGTTCATAGACTTCGTGCGGCGCCACGGCCTCGCTGTCCGTGCGTTTCGCCACCACCCCGCAGATAGCCCCGGCCCGCAGGCCGAGTACACTGGTCAGGGTAAAGAGGGTCGCCGCCTCCATCTCGTAATTGGTGCAGCCCAGGGTCTGCCACTCACGGAGACTGCCCTGCAGCCGCCGCAGCACGTAGCCGCCGAAGCTGTCGTACCGTTCCTGCCCGGGCCAGAAGCTGTCCGTCGTCACCGTCACTCCCAGCTTGTACGGGACACCCAGTTCTTCCGCTGCCTGCCGCAGGGCCAGGGTCACGTCCAGGTCCGGCACGGCAGGGTATTCAATGGGTGCGTAGGCCTTGGAGGCCCCGTCCAGACGGACAGCTGCCTTGCTGATGACCACGTCGCCCAGATTCAGGTCTTCCCGGATGGAGCCGGTCGTTCCGACACGGAGGAACGTCGTGACGCCCAGACGGGCCAGTTCTTCTACCGTAAAGGTAATGCAGGGGCCGCCCATGCCCGTCGACATCACCAGGACCGGTGCTCCCTGCACACGGGCCAGCCAGGAGTGGAACTCCCGGTGGTATGCGAGAAATTTTGCCTTTGGATCCAGGGCCTTTGCCAGCCCTTCCACGCGGCCGGGGTCTCCCGGCACGAGGGCATAGCGGGCGCCTTCAAGCAGTTCTTTCGTGAGCCCTGTATGATACAGGACTTCGCCGGGCTGCGCGTAATTTTTTTCCATCTTGCGTCTGCCTCCCTTTTCCCAGAATTCTCCTCTTATTGTACCACTTCGCAGGTCCGAACGGGGCCGCGGCAAAGGGCCAATTGAAAAGATTCTGCAAATTCCCGTTCTTTTGACACAAAAAAGCCGGCCTTCCGGCCGGCTTAAGATACATCCTGCCGCTCAGAACCAGCGGGTCATGGGCAGGTCATTGTTCGTCCCTTTGGTAAACAACAGCTGGTGGACGTCGATATAGCCGATGAAGAATGCGGCGGCGCAGCCGCAGAGATACAGGTCCCACATACGGGTGAAAGACTCTCCCCGGTCCGCAGTCACCTGGTCGTGAACCTTTTGGAAATTCCGGTACCAGCACAGCAGCGTGCGGTAGTAGTGGCGGCGCAGGCTTTCCACATCGAGCAGCTGGAAGCTGCCGTTGTAGGCCCGTCCGATGATTTCCGCCAGAGACGGCAGCGTGCCGCCCGGGAAGATGTATTTGCGCATCCAGGGGTTGCTGTTGCGTTCGTCGCGTCCATCGATATAGTGCAGCAGGAACAGGCCCTGGTTCTTCAGGACTTGCTCCACGACTTCCATGTACCGGTCGTACTGCGAGCGGCCGACATGTTCCAGCATACCGACGCTGACGACACGGTCAAATGTGCGGCCCGTTTTCGGCAGATCCCGGTAATCCATGAGGGCGATTTCCACCTGGTTTTCCAGGCCCAGGGCACGGATCCGCTCCTGCCCCATTTCATACTGTTCGCGGCTCAGGGTGCAGCCGAATCCCTTGACACCGTACTTTTTGGCTGCTTCCAGCAGCAGATAGCCCCAGCCGCAGCCGATGTCCAGCAGGGTCATCCCCGGTTCCAGATGCAGCTTCAGCAGGGAATGGCTGACCTTGTTCCGCTGTGCCTGTTCCAGCGTATCCGTATCCTTTTCAAAATACGCGCAGGAATAGCTCAGCGTCGGATCCAGCCAGAGTTTATAGAAATCGTTGCCCAAATCGTAATGAGCGCTGACTTCTTCTTTCTGGGTCGTCTTGTCTTCCGACGGATACAACAGGTAATTATATTTGTCACGGTCCAGCGTGAACTGGCTCATCTGCTCCAGCAGACACCGCAGCACTTGAAAAAGGTCCCCTTCGATTTCGAGGTCGCCCCGCATATAGGCTTCCCCTAACGACATGGACGTAGACGAAAGCAGCTCGGCTTTCGGGATGTCTTTGTGGACGATAACACGGAAAAGCGGCTTTCCTTCGCCGATTTCGTATTTCTTCCCGTGCAAATCCAGTTCAAAGGGATACTTGTCGAACCGGTTCAGATAATGCACGAGGAAACTATCTACCAGATGCAATGTTAAGACCTCCTCTCTTGTACTATTATAGCCGCCTTCGAAGTGAAAATAAAGGTGTCTGCCAAAATCCGCTGTGAAACTCCGCCCGGAGAGCCATTTCGTGAGGGAAAGTGCTCTTGAGCCGGGCGCAAAAAAAGCCGGCTCCTGGGGGAAGGAGCCGGTTTGATTTGGAAGAGATTGCAATGAATTTTTGGTTATCAGGAGAAATTGCACCATACCGTAGGCGGCCTGGCAAAACGCGGAATGCCCGGCCCGCCGCCGGCGGGGTTTGGGGGAATTGCTTCCCCCTGCGTAATAAGAAATGTCGGAAAGAAAACAAAGGATGGCCATTTCCAAAGAGGAACGCCCTTCAACAGCGCCGGCACACCATCGTATCGAAAGGCCGCAGCGCGTCCGGCGTACCGACAATGCGGATCGAGTCGCCGTGTAAGGCAATCCGTTCGGCAAAGACGGCGCCGTGAATTTCACTTCCCTCGCCGAGATGCAGCGTTCCGTTGCAGAGGATCAGGGCGTCGGCGAAATGCACGTTCTGCCCGATCCACAGTCCTTGGTCCGCCACGATGATGACACGGTCCGGAATCTCAATCTGATCTTCGAATGTTCCGAACCGCGGGAACAGGAGCATACCGGTTCCGACCAGGGTACCGTACCCTTTCGCCGTATACTCCCCCCGCATCTGGTAAATCCTGCGCATGGGAATCCCGTCCCTGGTGATGTTGTCGCTGGACGCAAAGCCACCCTCGATCCAGTTCCGGATCGGATATGTTCCGAACTCCGGAAAGGCAGCGCCACATGTGCTTGCATACAGCACGCCATTTTTCGCGAGCACCTCCCCGTCCGGCACAACATCCCGCACGGTCAGGGGAGCGGCAGCAGCCAGGCGGCGCAGCTGGTCGGTCCAGCGGACCTGCACCTGCTGCCGCATGAAAAAGCTGCCGTCCCCGTCTTCCGTACAAACCTTCAGGAAACGGAGCCCCAGCGGGGCATATCGTTGAATGGAAGTATAAGCCCTGACGCTCCTGTTGCCCGGATAAAGCCGTCCGGGGGTCAGATCCAGGGGCGTCAGTGATTCTTTCTTTTCCCGTTCGAGCTCCCGCAGCATCAAGGAGTCGGTCATGTTTTCCAGCTGTTCCCGACGGAGGGCGGCCTGCCCCGCTTCCAGTTCGTCCCGTACCAGGCAGGCCAGGGAGAGCGGCACCGCGCTGAGAATCAGGCAGACGACCAGCAGGGACAGGGCCGCGAATCCGCGGCGGCTGTTTCCGGCGCCGGAAAAGGACACGCCGGACTTAACCGGGAGAGACCGTCTCGACACGACCGTTCAGAGTCCGCATGACTCTCCGGAACGTTCTCCGGTGCCGTGTGTGACGATCTTCCAGGGTGAGGAGGATTTCGGCCTTGTCTTCCGAAATCCCCCGGAGCTTCCATGCCAGGACCCGGACGTGCGCGTCGGAGTTCGGCACCACGCCGGGCAGGGAACGGTACTTGCGAATGCTGCGGTACAACGTCCCGTCCTTCACATAGAAGCTGATGCGGGTTTGCCCGTCCGACCGGCGGCAGCCTGCAGTCATGTCTGCATCCTCGTCGGGGGATCCCTTCAGGAGCACGCGTGTCCCCTGCTCGGATAGTTCGCTTTTCACTAGGCTCGCAGAGAAGCGCGCGGATTGCAGAAGCCGCAAATCGGATCGGACACAGATCCCATTGCGGAGCAAAGCCTGAAAATGCATAAACACCGTCCCTGCGGCGAAAACGAGGAAGAACAATACGAGTTGTAACTCCAAGAGGATATGTCCGGTCCTTCTTTCTTTCATTCCCGCTTCCTTTCCGCAGACGATGCCGGACGGGCACGGACGAACTCCATGTTGTTCGCCAGCACCCGGCCCGATGCATCCCGTACCAGGCTGATCCGCACCATGTGGGGACCTGCCGCCCGTTCCGTACAGGTGATGGTACAGCCCTGGGGGAGGAGCCTGGCATCACCGTTTCCAGGGCCGGCAAGGGGAGTTTTGGTTCCCGTGCCGTCCCAGTACGCGGGCGGATAAGACAAGGCGGCCATGGCCTGCAGCATCGCGAGATGCCGCGACATGGCCCGAACCGTATAATACAGGCTGGAAAGGGATACCGTCACCAGCAGCAGGACTGCTGCGGCTGCCGGCAGCAACGTGAGAAACACGAAGCCGGCCTGTCCGTCGCCCGGTTCTCCTCCCGTTTTGCCTGTCTTACCAGTTCTTTGTTTCCATGAAACATGCATATCGTTCAGACGACCCTTCAGAAGTCGTCGGGACCCGTTACTTTAATCCGCCCGCTGACAGGCTGGATTTCCACGCGGCGGTACAGGTCGGGGTACTCCTGGTGCCGCAGCGTGTATACGCCGGTATATTTCGGCGCGCCCTGTGTCGTGAAGCGGATGGTGCGGCGCGGCGGCGAGGAGAATCGCACTGCCGTGCCGTAGTCCCGGGGGAAGTCGTACCGCCGTATCTCATGCGTACCGATTCTCACTGAATAGCCTTCGCTGCTGTACAGGTCGATACTGGCGTACTGCCCCGCCGGGCGTGTTCGGAACATACTGTCCGTGCGGATCCGGTGCAGGTTCACTACGAACCCGTCCGTCACCGTGTCCAGCTGCAGGGATGCCACGACTCGCAGCAGTCCCCGGCAGCCCGGAACCAGCAGGACCAGGAAAAGCGCACAGGCAGACAGGGCCAGCCATGCTTCCAGAAGCAGGTACCCTCCTCTGTGGTTTTTCCGTAAAAGAAAAAGTTTCATTTACTATTGACATCGAAAAGATGTCATCGTGCCATCATGTCTGGCTTCCGCCGGAATCACCCGATTCCGACGAGTTTTCCTGCGCAGGCAGGCTGCCCAGGACGTCTTCCGGCGTCACCGCTTTGCCTTCCGTGTTCTGGCCGGTCAGCGTATACGTACTGTCAGACGTTTTTTCATACTGGATTTTTTGATTCTTGGCATCCATCATGGCGGCGCTCTTCAGGTAATTCGGCACCAACACGGTCAGGTTTTCCGGCAATTGGCCGTTTTCCAGCTTGTAGACGCCGATGGCCTGGTCGATGGTGACGAGATCGTTCTTCAGTTTCGCGTTCCGGGCCTTGTTGCCCGCGCCATTGATCGACGGAATCATCATGGACGCCAATACGCCCAGAATGACCGTGACGGCGATGACTTCGATCAAAGTAAAGCCGCCGCGCTTCCGCCGGTCTTTCTGCCTGCGGGATGCTGGATCCCGCCGTTTCTTCCTTTCTTGGAACAAGATTCACCTCCGGTTTTCTCAGCAGGCCGGCATCTGTGTCATGATGGAAAAGAGCGGCGAAATCATGACGGCAATCGCCGTGAAGACGACCGCTGCAATTCCCATAATGAGAAGCGGCTCCGCTATGGTTTTCAGTTCCCGGATCTTGTTCATCAGCTCCTGCTCGCGGATTCGCGCCGCTTCTGTCAACATGGGGGCGAGGTTTCCCGAATTTTCACCGATACGAAGGAACTCCCTCGTCGTCCGGCTGAACAGGTCTCCGGCCTGCCCTGCTGCCGCAGCAATGCCAATGCCATGCAGGATTCCCTGGGCAAAGCGCTCGGCGCAGAGCCGGTATGGCCCATCTGCGAGGGGCCGTACGGCCAGATGGATGGCTTCAGGGAGTGAGATGCCGCTGTGAAGCAGCAAAGCCAGCATCTTGACGAAACGGACCTCGAGATAGTGCTGCCGGAGGCCATGCAGACCCGGCAGGCTCCAAAACAGGGAACGAATCCGTCCCCGCAGTTGGTAAAGGACTCTTCCGGAAACGATGCACAGGCCCACAAGAGCCGGAAAATGGGCGGTACTCCATCGCTTCAGGAAAAGAAGAGTACGCAGAAGCTGCGTTTCCTGCACGCCCAGCGAGGCATACAGGCTGACAAACATCGGCAACAGTTCCAGGCTGAAAAAGACGATGGTGGCAAAGGCAATTGCCACAAGAAACAATGGGTAGATAGAGACATTGCGAACGTAACTCAGCAATTTGTCCTGCCGTTCGTAATAGACAGCCAGGGATTGAAGCACGGTGACCAGATCGCCTCCCTGCTCCCCTGCTTCCACCATGGCGACGGCACTTGGGGGAAATACCGCGGCCTGCTTCCGCATGGCGGCCGAGAGGGAAAGGCCCTGCTTCAGGCTGTCACCCAGTTGACGGGATACCGTGGAAAGGCTGTCGCCCCTGCCGGAAGATGTCATCATATCCAGTGCTTCCGCAAAGGATATTCCCGCCTCCAGCAGTGTTGCCATCTGCCGGAAAAAGACGGCTCTTTGCTTGTGATGGATGGTCTTGCCGTGCAAAAAGGGAAACCGACGGCCAACGGCCCGGTCCGCCTTTTCGATGCCGGTGACGCAGCCGTAATGAGCGCGGACATAACGGGCCACTTCCTGTTCCGAATCCGCCAGGATTTCGCCGGAACATTCTCTCCCGTCGCCGCTGCGGGCACGCCATCGGTACTGCCGCAATCAGTACCACCTCCTTTGCTTTTAGCATCTCTAACGATAACAGAGACGCAAGGGAAAAAGAAGGTAAATTTTGAGAAAATTTAAAATTTTATCCACTAATTGACTCCTGTCCGCCATTTTTTTCGCACGTTTTTTCCGCGAAGCCTGATGTTATCCACATATCCACATATTTTATGTATCATTGTATACAAAAAGGACATCCTCCTTTGTACGGGAGGATGTCCTGGATTGTCTTTGGGAAATGATCTTTCGGTTTCTGGAAACGGTCTTTCCCCGCTTCCGGTCCTACTGCTCCTGTTTTGCCTTCGCCGTCTCGTCCGCCGGAACGGGATCTTCCAGCACGCTTGGGTCGATGAGCCAGCGCCGGACAGCGACGTAATAAGCCCGGTAGGGCTTTCCGTCCGGCCCCTTCACCAGCTCCGGATTGCGATACGACTCCTGCAGCTGGATATGAATGTTACCCTGTTCCCAGTCGTACATGGTAAACCGGTACTGAACCTGTTTCTTGTCCGTCGTGTAGGTCTGCACCGACGGCGCGTTGTTCCGCGGCGCCCCGAGGAGCTTCGTCAGGTTAGACGCCCCGGTCCGCATCAGGCGGTCCGCTGCCGTGGCGTCGTCTGTCATAAACACGTATTCCAGCCGCTGGATCTTGCCGGCATGCAGTATGGCAAACACGCGGCCTTCCACCGGTTTTTCCACGGGCTTCGTCGACACCGGAACGACACGGTCCAGCTGCACCTGCTGCGACGTATCCTTCAGGAGACGCCATTCCTTCCTCTTGTTGACCATCCGCTTCCGGAACGTGGCTTCCGAGTCGCCCAGCTGCACGTCGAAAAAGCCGTCCGGCTGTGCGGTTACTTCCGTCAGGATTTCGGAAGTGGTCCTGTTCTTTGCTTCTGCCGGTCCGGGCACCATAGTCAGGCAGAGAACTGCCAGACAGGCCAGGAACACGGCCAGTGCAGAAAAACGGGACACTGTATGCTTCATCGTGAAGCCTCCTTTCAAACGACCTGGAAAATGTAGAACTTCAAGTAGGCTGTTTCCGGAACGTTCCACAAGATGGGATGGTCCGGCGCCTGCTGCCGCCCCTCGACCTGGCGCAGGGTGACGTCGGCATCGCGGGCCGCGTCGCGGAGCATGGCGAGGAACAAGTCTTCCGTCATGAAATGGGAACAGGAACACGTCGCCAGGTATCCGCCCCGGGGCAGAAGTTTCATGGCCTTCTGGTTGATGTCCTTGTACCCAGCCGTCGCGTTGTGCACGGTCTTTCGCGACTTTGTGAACGCCGGCGGGTCAAGGATAATAAAATCATACGCTTTGGAATGTTCCGCTTCCAGCCGGTCCAGCAGCTCGAACACGTCTGCCTGTTCGACATCGACGATGTCCGCCACGCCGTTCTTTTCCGCGTTCCGCTGGGTCATGCGGCAGGCCTCGGCACTCACGTCGACTGCCGTCACATGGGCAGCGCCGCCTTTGGCCGCATTCAGGGCAAAGGAACCCGTATGGGTAAAGCAGTCCAGGACGTGCTTGCCTGCGGCAATGCGCGCCACGGATTGACGGTTGTACTTCTGGTCCAGGAAGAAGCCCGTCTTCTGGCCGTTTTCCACATCGACATCGTAGAGGATTCCATTTTCGTCAATCGTCGTGATACACGACGCCGGCACCGGCTCGCCCGGCAGGGCGTACCAGCCCTTCCCCTGCGGCAGCCCTTCCAGCGTGCGGATCTTGACATCGTTCCGCTCGTAGATTCCCGTCACGGTTTCGCCCATGTCCCGGAGTACTTTCACCAGGAGCGGGAACAGGACATCTTTGCGGACCTCGATGCCCAGCGACAGGGTCTGGGTTACCAGGAGGTCGTTGTACCGGTCCACTGTCAGGCCCGGAAACTGGTCTGCTTCGCCGAAGATGAGGCGGCAGCATCGGAAATCCCTGCCGGGCATGACCGTGCGGCGATAGTCGATGGCATAGCGCAGGCGCCGTTCCCAAAACGCCTCGTCGAAGCGGTCGTTCGTATTCCGGGACAGCAGACGGACGCGGATTTTGGAATGGTCGTTCACAAACCCCGTCCCCAGATATTTGCCTTTCAAGGTCACTACGTCGACGAGGTCCCCGTTGGTATAGGTTCCGTCCACGGCGACGACCTCTTCCCCATACACCCAGGGGTGACCTGCCCGCACGGACCGCTCCGCTTTTTTGGTAATTTGGAATTTCGGATAGGAGCGCATGGTACCTCCTCAGCCGCGCGGCGTTTCCGTACCGTCGTTCATCAGGTAGAGCACGCCGTCATGGTACTGCTTCCAGAAGGGAGCGAAGATATCTTTCAGGATTTTATCCGACACATCGCTGTTGACCGGTTCGGCAATGCCCTGGAAAATCAGGTTGAAGCGGTCCAGAAAAGCCTGCATGGCCAGGGTATTGAAAATCTTTCCCGTCGTGATTTCGTCCAGATGCAGGGGCAGGAAGCCTTCGTCCCGCATAGCGGCATACGCCTTGGCCGGGTCCACGCGCTTCTCCAGCTGGTCGGCCACATTCTGGCGCACCAGGCTGTCCAGCAATTCCGCCTGCCGTTCCTTGACGATGGTGAACCGCTGCTCCATCATGTCGTGCTGCGTCTCGTTCAAGTCGCCCCACTCGGGACTTTTTTCCTCAAAGGCCTGCTGCATGAGGTGTAATTCTTCCAGCACGTAATGATACAGTGCCAGCGCCCCCAGGGGCACGGAATATCCCTTGAGATGTATCTTTTGCGGGGTCAGCAGTGTTTCGTCGAGTTTTTTCAGTGCTGCCGCCACGTCGCGGACAGCCAGCTGATCCTTTTTCGCCCGCATGAACTCATTCAAATACCCGTTGTGGCTTAATTCGTCTACAATCTTCTTCGCGTATTTTTCTGCCTGGTGCATGTCCCTAAAACCTTACTTCCTTTTGTGTTATTTCAATTTGTCGTATTTGGCCTGTTCAATCTTGTACACATCGTTGCCTTCGATGTCGATCCCGACAATGGCCGGGAAATCGACGACTTCGTACCGGCGGATGGCTTCCGGTCCCAGGTCCTCGTAGGCAATCATGGTCTCACTGCGGATCGACTGGGAAATGACGGCCGCCGTCCCGCCGATGGCGACGAAATAGACGGCGTGATGCTTCCTGCAGGCGTCGATGACGGCCTGATTCCGCAGCCCTTTGCCGATCATGCCTTTCATGCCCTGTTCAATCATCGTCGGCGTATACTTGTCCATGCGGCCGCTCGTCGTTGGGCCGGCACTGCCCACGATTTCACCCGGCTTGGCCGGTGTGGGGCCGACATAATAAATTACCTGGTCCCGTACGTCAAAGGGAAGCTTTTCGCCGCGCTGCAGGGCTTCGTACATCCGCTTGTGCGCCGCGTCGCGTGCCGTATAGATGGGGCCCGTAATACGCACGAAATCCCCGGCGTGGAGGTTCCGCACAATGTCTTCCGTCAAGGGGGTCGTAATGTTCTTGATCTCACTCATGGTGTTCTTCCCTCCTTCTCACAGCAATGCTTCGGCACGACGGGCTGCATGGCAGTTGAAAATAACAGCACACGGCAGGCCGCCGATATGGGTCGGGGCATATTCGATGTTGACCGCCAGGGCTGTCGTCGTCCCACCCAGTCCGGCAGGCCCGACGCCTGTCTTGTTCACCAGGGCCAGCAGCTTCTCTTCCAGTTCCGCATACTTCGGATTGGCATTGTGTTCCCCAATCTTGCGGGCCAGGGCATACTTGGCCAGCTCCGTCGCCTTTTCCGCGTTGCCGCCGACGCCGACGCCCACCGTAACCGGCGGACACGGATTGGGTCCGGCCGTTTTGACGGCTTCCAGGACAAACTGGATGATTCCGTCCAGTCCGTCAGCCGGTTTCAGCATACGCAGCTGCGACATGTTTTCGCTGCCGCAGCCTTTGGGCAGGATCACCAGATGGACCTTATCTCCCGGGACAATGCGGCAATGGATGATGGCCGGCGTGTTGTCCTGCGTGTTTTTCCGGACGAAAATCGGATCATCGACGGAGGACTTGCGCAGATAGCCGTCTGTATAGCCCCGGGCCACGCCCCGGTTGATGGCTTCCCACAGGTCCCCGCCGGTGAAATGCACGTCCTGCCCGATGTCGATGTAGACAACCGTCAGGCCCGTATCCTGGCACATGGGAACGGATTTCGTCTTCGCCAGTTTCGCGTTTTCCACAATCGTATCAAGAACCTGGCGTCCCAGGGGGGATTCCTCCTTGTTTACCGCCTGCTCCAGGCGGGCCAGGACGCCCTCCGGCAGATAGTAGCACGAATCGATACAACATTTGGCAACGGCATCAGTTACTTGTTTGACGTCGATTTCACGCATAAGTCACTCCTCCTTGTATATCCGGCCAGCCTTTCTTGCACCCGTACCGGGCGGTCCCTGCCGGCAGTATGGTCTTCCTTTATTTTAATCTATTTGGGCGGAATATGCAAAAAGAGGACTGCAACAGGCGTTACAGTCCTCCCTCTTTTCAATATGCGGCTATTCCGGCCTTATTCCATGGGAACTCCCTGAACCCGCAGGTACGTATCCCGCCGGATGGCTTCCGGATCTTTCGGTTCGCGGGCCACGCCGGTCTCGATGGCAGCCCGTGCCACGGCGGCAGCCACAGCCGGTGCGACACGTTTGTCGAAGGCATCCGGTACGACGTACTCTTCCCGCAGCTCTTCCTCCGGAATGAGTTCGGCAATGGCATGCACCGCGGCCACTTTCATGGCTTCGTTGATTTCCCGGGCCCGGACATCAATGGCGCCACGGAACATGCCCGGGAACACGTTGACGTTGTTGACCTGGTTCGGCGTGTCACTCCGGCCAGTGCCGGCAACCCTCGCCCCGGCAGCCTTGGCTTCGGCATAACTGATTTCCGGCACGGGGTTGGCCATGGCAAAGACGACGGCGTCCGGTGCCATGGAACGAATCATGTCCTGTGTGAACGCACCCGGCGCGGATACACCCAGCAGGACGTCTGCCCCCTTCACGATATCGGCCAGGCTTCCCTGCCGTTTTTCGCGGTTTGTCACTTTGGACAGGGCTTCCTGGACGCGGTCCAGTGGGCGGCCGTTGTTGTCATGCCCTTCACAGAGCGTGCCGTGGTGCAGCATGACCGTGAGGTTTTTCGCCCCGCAATCCACGAGCAGGCGGCCGATGGCCGTGCCGGCGGCGCCGGCACCGTTCAGGACGATCTTTGCCGTACGGATGTCCTTCTTGACCAGGCGCAGAGCTCCCATGACAGCGGATACGCAGGCAATGGCCGTACCGTGCTGGTCATCGTGGAACACGGGGATTTCCAGTTCCTTCTTCAGTTCGTCCTCAATGTCGTAGCATTTGGGAGACTGGATATCTTCCAGGTTGATTCCGGCATAATTCGCCTGCAGCGCCTTGACGATGGCGATGAATTTGTCCTTGTCCGGCTCGTCGATGCAGACCGGCACCGCGTCCACGGCGCCGAACCGTTTGAACAAAGCCGCCTTGCCCTCCATGACCGGCATCGCCGCCCGGGCGCCGATGCGGCCCAATCCCAGGACACGCGTCCCGTCCGTGCAGATGGCGACCATATTGCCGCGGCAGGTCAGGTCGAAAGACCGGTCCGGTTCCTCTTTGATAGCGAGACACGGCTGTGCCACGCCCGGTGTATACGCAACCGCCAGATCATGGTCGTTCTCCAGGGGTACCTTCGCGCGCACCTCGATCTTGCCGTTGTGCTTTTCATGAAGAAGCATCGATTCTTCCCGCAAATCCATTCTCGATTCCTCCTTGTGATTCCCGATACGGTTTGTGCTGCTTTACTATTTCTGTACAATTACGGTGTTTAGAGTACAAAAAATAGTAGCATATACTCGATACAGTATACACTACTATTGTATATGAGCTTCATTGTGAAAGCAATACCCAGTTTCAGAATATTTTTTAGGACCAGATGGACCGCACCGGATTCCTGCCCTTGCAACCAGTGTCCCGGCGCTGTTCAAAGCTGGAAAAATTCCACCTGCGGTGCCTCGCCCTGTTTCAGCGTCAAGACGGCAAAGCCTGCCTGGCTTCCCTCCCGCGGCCGGGAGGGACTGCCGGGATTGAGAATCCAGACGCCGTCCTCTTCTTCCCAGACCGGACAGTGGATATGACCGAAAATCACGATATCCTGGTTCAGGCGGCGTCCCCACCAGAACAGCTGGCGGACGTCGCGGCCATCGCCGAGATACAAGTGTCCGTGTGTCACCCAGATCCGGTATCCTTCCCACTCCAGGTAGGCATCGGGCTTTTCCGTCACAGGACCCCGCATGGCATCACAATTTCCACAGACACGCACGACAGGAAGTCCCGTCTGCTTTTCAATCAGGTTTGCGTCACGGCCGAAATCCCCGCAATGAATCCACCGTTCTACCGGCGGCGCTGCCGCCAGGACCTTGCGGATTGCCTGCAGGTCGCCGTGGGTATCACTTATAATTCCGATTTTCATGATGTTTCCCAGCTTTATTCCTTGATCTTCTTCCAATTGGCAATCAGCTTCTTGATTGCCTTGCCGCGATGACTGATGCGGTTCTTCTCTTCCGGCGTTGCCTCGCCCAGCCCCTTGTGCAGTTCCGTCGACCAGAACAGGGGATCGTAGCCGAATCCGTTCTCGCCCAGCGGTTCGTGAAGCAGCAGGCCGTCACAGCATCCGTCCGTTTCGGCAATAATCTTGCCCGACGGGTTGGAAAGAGCCAGGGCGCAGCGGAACCGGCAGGTCCGTTTGACCTGGAACTTCATGGTCTGCAGCAGTTTGTTGTTGTTTTCCTCATCGGTTGCTTTTTCGCCGGCATACCGGGCCGACCGCACGCCGGGAGCACCGTCCAGGGCCTTGACTTCGAGTCCGGAATCATCGGCCAGGCAGTATTCGTGCAGATTCTTGGCGTAATAGGCCGCCTTCAGCTTGGCGTTGGCAGCAAACGTATGGCCCGTTTCGTTGGGTTCGAGCAGCTGGGGATAATCGGCCAGGCATTTAATCGTGACCGGAAGCCCCTTGAGCATTTCTTTGAATTCTTCCGTCTTTCCCAGGTTGTGGGTCGCAATGACCAATGTTTCCATGGGAATCGCCTCCTTTTCGTGTCCCCGTGTTCAGTCCACCAGGGCCTGCAATTCTTCACGGGGAAGCAGGATATTTTCTTTATTGTGGAACAAGGCCATGCGGCCGCGCCGTTCCACATACAGGGCCACTTCAAAATCCGGCAGGCCCAGCAGGGCCGCTGTGGCGTCGGCACTGCCGTTGCGGGGTGTCACTTCGAGCGTAACCGTCAAATGGCCCTCTTCCCCGCCCGGCACCAACCGTGCTTCAAAATAATCGTCCGTCCGCGGTGCCGCCGGATGATTGACGCGGCCGCGCACCAGGGCGCCGTTGTACTGTTCGTCCGGCAGGTAAACACGAACAAACGCATCGAGAAAAATGGCTTCGTGCGTCCCTGTATTCCGGTACGGTACGTCGAAGGAAAAGACAATCTTGTCGTCCGTCCGGGAAACGAGAGACGCCTTCGTCCGCTTGTCCTTGTAGAATTTTAATTTTTCGTCATCCTGGGCGTGCGTATGGATCAAATGCAGCGTGAAGAGTGCAACCAGGACAATCAGTACGACAATGACAGCTAAAATCGTCATCCCTGTTTCCTCCTCAATCCTTATGGTAATCCTTGATGATGCAGATCGGCGTTTTCTGGCTGGCGTTGCCGAAAGGATTGTCGATCAGGATCTTCGAAACCAGGGCGGGATCCACGCCGTCGGTCCAACCGATAATGGCGGCACGCTTCAAATCATTGACGTCCGCGATGACAGCGCCGTAGACGCCGCAGGCCTCTTTGATCTGCCGTACTACGTCGAAGGGATTTTTCGGCCCGTAGACAATGTGCTTGTCATACGGCGGCATGGTCCCTGTCACGTCGTCAATGAGCCGTGCCTGATACCCTGCCAGCTGGTAGAAGACGCCCCGCTTGCCGACGAGCTTCGTCAGCGCCCCGATGATAAACGCGCCGAGGACACGGGCATTGCTTTCCGTATCAATCAGGGCCTGCATGCAATACCAGCCGCTAATGCTGCCGTAGGACGGGAAAAAATGGCAGAGCAGCTTCGCCAGCCAGCCCGGCTTGAAATCTTCGCACCGCCTGGCCATCCCCTGCGTGATGGCGACGACACTCTCCGCACAGCAAATGACATCCCCGGGGCCGAACTTCCCCTTGCCATACTCCTGAATCGCGTCCACAATATTGTCCCGCTGCGTCAGAATCCGCGTGGGAATCGGAACGATTGTATAATTCATAAAGTTCTCCACCTTTGTTAGAAATCCTGTCCGCCACCCGGGCTCACTCCCGGCCGGCCTGCTCCTGCTCGTACTGTTTTTGAATCAGGCTGACCCAGGGCTCGCAGAGCCGCTTGATCTTGCCGTTCCGGTCCGTAAAGACGTTGATTGTCTCTCCTTCGACCAGCACTTTCCCGGTCGCCGTGTTGAGAACCTTGTAGGCAAAATGCACCTTTGCCCGGTTGAATTCTTTCAACGTCGTCTGCACTTCGTACTCGTCGCCGAAACGCGCGGAACGGATGTAGCGGACATGGACGTCGCGAATGGGAAACAGATAGCCCGCCTCCATCAACTTCACCAGATTCACGCCGCACGCTTCCAGATAGGCCACCCGGCCCATTTCCAACCACGGCAGATAGCGTGAATGATAAACGACGGCCATCAAATCCGTTTCTTCAAACCGGACCCGGTCCCGGATTGCAATCATATGGTACCCTCCCAGCCCCGCAGGGCAGAACATAACTAATATATTATAGCAAAAAACTGTTTAAAAGTATACAGAATCTCCGTTTGGCTCGATGGAAACAACGGTCAACACGCCGTCCCGGACCTGAAATTTCACTTCGAAACCACCAAACCCGAATCCATAGACCCGGTCCGGATCCTCCTGATAGTGGGGACGCGGGTCCTGCCGAAGGACGCCGCGCAGGGCCTCCCGTAATGGCTCCGGCAGGCGGTTCAGCAGTGCTTCGGGGCAGTGGACGACAAGTTCGCGGAACGGTGTCGCGTCCGTAAAACCGCCTGTCGCATCGGCATGACAGTCCACTTGCGGCAGATAGGGTTTAATATCCAAAATGGGGGTCCCGTCCATGAGATCCGCGCCGGTCACGTGGAGCACCGGCCCGTCCGGTGTCTCCCACTCCACCCGCTGCAGACGGACCGAAGACAGGCCCAGCGCGTTCGGCCGGAAAGGCGAACGGGTCGCAAAAACGCCAACCCGCGTATTACCGCCCAGCCGGGGAGGCCGGACCGTGGCCGACCAATGCGTCCGCACAGCGGCGGAAAACTGCCAGATCAACCACAGATGACTATATTCCTCGATGCCCCGCAGCGCTTCCACCTGGGCAAAATCCCGCACAAAAACGATTTTGCCAGGCAGGGATGGCACAATGCCGCTCTGGCGGGGAATTCCAAATTTCGTGGGAAACGCAGTCCGGATGTGCGCAATGGGACGTACCGTGATGGCGTCCCCTCCGTCATCCCGGCGGGATACTTCTTTTTCTTCCTGCGCCTTTGGATGCATGGTTTTCTCCTCCTTTTTTACTACGAACAGTATACCATACCAATTTTGTGATAATTTTTCTATTTTTACTTCATTTGTCATGACAGTTCACAAATAGTTCACAGACAGTTCGGTGTTTAAACATAAATATACCGTTTAATATAAGCAGCTTAAGGATGTTTCCCCAACACCCCTGAGCGGGTCATCTTGTCGCAGTCCTGTTCCCCTACAGAGCTGCCGCAAAGCAAGGTGATCGATTGTTCTTCAATCATCTCCCTAATCGCCTGTACTTCCCCAGTACAGGCACCCCTAAACCGAGATTTCCGAGAGGAACGAAAAGCCCCGTGCCAGCCGGCACGGGGCTTTTTGTTTGTCCGAAAGCAGCAAGAAGGGAAACATCCACTCTTTCTCCGTCTGCACCGGATTACCGGCCCTGGAGATAGATGTTGCTGCGGGCTACGTCCATATGCAGGCGGTTGTGGGCAATGTTCGTAATGCGTTCCGGCGTACGCAGATTCTCCACCTGAAGTTTCAGGCGCGCGTTATCACTCTGGAGCTGCGCTTCCTGTTTCTGCAGGGCCACCAGGCTCTGCCCGGCCTGAACGAGGGCGCCGCTGCGGACAACGGCCGCCATGTACATGGCCACGAACAAAAGCAGGCACAGGAACAGGCGGCGGCGCAGGACACGATACGTGCGTCCTTTCTTCCGGTACGGGACGAACACTTCTGCTTCTTTATCCCACATCACGAGAACACGGCCGGATGCTTCCTGCTCCGCCGGGTCAAGGGCTGTCGTCCCTTCTGTAGCCGGTCTGATTTGGTATTTGGACTGTTTCCGTACGAATGCCATGATTACGCCTCGTCTTTCCCATCCCGCTGCACGCTTTGCACGTACAGCTCCAACCATTTCTGTACAAACGTCTGCTGCGCCGGATTCAGGCGCTCAAGGTCCGCCAGTATCCGCAGCAGGGCAGGACTGCCTGCCAGGCTCTGAATCGCGTCGGCATGGCTCTCTCCGTAGAGAAGCCACTCCAGATCGTATCCCATCTTTCCGATGGCGGCGACGACATCGACGGGAATGCCGCTGTCCCCGTGTTCCATGGCGGAAATCTGGGACTGGGTACGGGCTTCACTGCGGGGCAGGCCCATGGCCTCGGCCAAAGCCTGGGCGAATTCTCCCTGACTCATTCCCTCCCCTGTCCGGACTGCCCGGATACGGTCGGCCAGAGTTTCAGGCTTGCGGCGCGCCACTTTCTTTTGTGTCCGGACGGGAGTGCGTCCCGGCTTCTGTCTCGTAACCATGCCGACTGTCCTCCTCATTACATCTGTAATTATAATATATTATATTCTATTTTTCAATATTTATTTTGTTATTACGATAAATATTTTTAAAATAATAATTTATTCATATTATTATTTGAATTTCAGATTTATAATATTTGATTTTATAATCTTATAAGTTGCGTGATTCGTATCCGGACAACCGCCGGCAGGGCCTGTTTTGCGTGAATTTCCCGTAAAATGGCATAAAAAAAGCGGAACCGCAAGCGGTTCCGCTTAGTTTTCAATGTGGTGCGCCTGAGAGGAATCGGACCTCCGCACCCGGTTCCGGAGACCGGTGCTCTATCCACTGAGCTACAGGCGCATATGGGATTACCAAGACATTATAGCATAGATTGTTTTTCGTCGCAATACGATTATTTTACAACATTTTAAGCCGGCCTTTGCTATAATGGAACGAGACAACGGATACGGACGGAGGAGATCATTCCATGGAATACAAAGAAACAGAAGCCCATTTTCTGGATTGCCCGAAATGCGGGCACCACTTCCTGCATCACCTGAAAGTCAACTTCAACGCAGAAACGCATCCCGAAGACAGGCAGGCTGTCCGGGACGGGTCTGCTTTCCAGGTCCGCTGCCCCCAGTGCGGGGCCACGTGGCGCGTGGACTACAGTTTCTTTTACGACCAGCCCCAGGACCGGCTGGCCTTGTACTGCATCCTGGACGGCGCGGAAGCAGCGGCCCTGGCCGATGCCATCCGCCGGAACACGCTGCCGCCGGAAGCCGCGCCGGCCGTGGTTCCGTCGTGGCAGAAATATACGTGGCGCGTAGTGCGGAGCCTGGCAGATTGCCGGGAAAAGCTCGCTATTTTCGACGCCGGTCTGGACGACCGCTACGTGGAACTGTTCAAGGTCTTTATCCTGAACCAGCTGCGCGTACAGAACCCCGACTTCCAGCCGGAAGAAATCCGTTTCGCCAGGGATCCGGAGCAGCCCGCCTTCGCCCTCCACCCCTACCGTTTCACTATCGTGGACAACCACAGCGGCCAGGTGGCCCAGACGCCTTTCGACGACAACGCCAGGCCCCTGTTCGACCAGATGGAGGCCAGCTTCGGCGAAGACATGGAGAACCTCTTCCAGCACGAACCTGTCATCGACCTGCAGTGGGCGCAGAACTATCTCGCCTCCCTCCAGACGAAAAATTAAAAAGAAGCAGCTGTTCACCTTCTGAAACAGCAAAAGGCTGCCGCCACGGTTCTTCCGTGGCAGCAGCCTTTTTTCTGCCGTCTGTTATCTTGTGTGCCGTCCGGAGTCCAGGAGCAGCGTTTCCAGCTCTGCCGGCGAAGCAGCAAAGGCCTGGGGCCGTGCCGCTTCGAGTTCCGCCCGGCTGCCGTACCCATAAGTAACGGCCACGCAGGGCAGCCCGAGCTGCCGGGCGCCCAGAACATCGTGGGAACGGTCGCCGACCATGATGACGCCGTCCCGCCGATCCCAGCGTCCCAGCCGGTGCAGGGCGTCGGCGATGACTTCGTCCTTGTGGCTTCCCGTTTCATCCAGACGGGCGCCGGCCATATCGGTGAAATAACGATCCAGGCCGCACCGGTGGAGAATTTTCCGGACAAATGGTTCCGGTTTCGACGATGCCACGCAGAGGGTTCTGCCGGCTCGCTGCAGGGCGGCCAGCAGTTCTGCCACACCCGGATAAGGCGTGTTCTCGTAAATGCCTTTCCGTTCGTAGCGTTCGCGAAAGTACCGTGACGCCTGCCGGGCCTGTTCCTCGCCCCAGCCGGCATAGGCCATGAACTGTTCCGTCAGCGGAGGCCCGATAAAGACTTCCAGTTTCCGCAGGTCCGGTTCCGGACATCCCATAGCCGCCAGGGCATACTGCACCGATTTGGTGATGCCCTCGGCCGAGGCACTCAGGGTACCGTCCAGGTCAAACAGGATCGTATCGTACATAAACGGGGTTCTTCCTTTCTTCTTCGCATGCGGCTGCCAGGCTTTCCCCGTTTTTCCTGCCTTGTATTCCGGATGGCGTCCCTGCCCCGTTCAGTCTGCCTTGACTTCGGGCAGACGAATCGGCGTCTTGTCGATAAGGCGCACACAGAAGAAGGTAATCAGGCAGATGGTCCATTCGAAGTAAATGACGTGGGGGAAAATCCGGACTGCCGGGAACACGGTCCAGACCAGCAGGCCGAGGATGCCCACCAGCGTCGTCCAGAACGCCGTATTCTTCCGGCACAAGCCCGGCGCAAACATGGTGGCCAGAAAGACCAGCGTGAAGGCCGTCGTCAGGCTCAGGCCAATCATCATCATCTTGACGATGCCGACCATGTTGAACGCCATCCACAACGTCACAACGCCGATGGCAAGGATAATCAGGCGGTTCACTTTCATATACCGCTCCGGCGTGATATCCGGGGCAAAAAAGCGCTTGTAAATATCCTGGGACACCAGAGTACCTGCTCCCAGAAGGATCGTGCAGGCCGTCGAAACATCGGCTGCCCACAGCGCCGCCAGGGTCAGGCCCGATGTAAACGGGTCCAGGCTCATGATGATCTGGGGCAGGGCTTTCGTCGGATTAACATCCGGATATTGTGCCAGGGCTGCCAGCCCCAGTATAGCAGATAAAAAGCCAATGGGGAAGATTAAGATGCCGCCCAGGATGAAGCCGCGGCGGGCCGATTTTTCATCTCTGGCGCCACAGGCAATCTGCACCGGACCCTGTGCCGTGATAGCCTGCGTCGTCATGACGATAATCCAGCCGATCAGCATGGCTGCCGTCAGGCCGCTGAAGGGACTCAGCCAGTCCAGGCCCGGCACCACCGGCAGCTTCGCCTGTATGCCAGCCAGGCCGCCGTCCCGGGACAGGATCTGGAACAGGGAGTAAATGAGGCCCAGGTAGATGATGCTGACACTCAGCAGGTTGGACAGGCCCGACGACCAAAGGCCGCCGATGGCCGTGATGCCGATAAAGACGACCGCGCTGGTGATCATGCCGGACCGCATGGTAAATACATCCGGCATAAGAGCCGACAGGATCGAACCGCCGGCTACATACTGCAGCGACGTGATGCAGATCATGATAATGGCAAGGCCGATGACGCTGACGATACGTGCCTTTTTATCGTAGCTCCGTTCGAACAGTTCCGGCACGGTCGTGCAGTTCAGCTTGCGGTACTTGCCGGCCGCCACCAGGCCCATGACGATGGCACCGATGGACCAGGCCCCATTGTACCAGCCTGCGGCCAGGCCGATTTTCGTCGCACTTTCCGCAACGCCGACCGTCGAGGCCGCCCCGACTGCCATGCCCGTGATGCTGAATGCGACCAGCCAGGGGCCGAACTGACGCCCGGCGAACAGGTATTCCGTCGGGTTCTTGTCCGCACGGCGTTTCACGTAAAACGAGACACCGAACAACAAGACGATGTACACCAGGACGATAATAAATTGGATAGACATAAAGGTCCTCCGTTTCTGTGTTAATGTATTGCATTCATTATAGGCGCTGCATTATAATTAGTAAAATAGATAAAATCATTTTAGGTTATCGATATTTTAGATAAGAGGTATCTGCCATGGAGTTACGAAATTTAAAGACCTTCATCCTGGTTGCGGAACTGCACAGTTTTTCCCAGGCCGCCCAGCATCTCGGCTATTCCCAGTCCACCGTGTCCTTCCAGATCAAGCAGCTGGAAGCGGAACTGGATGTCCACCTGTTTGAACGGATCCACCATGATGTCCTGTTGACGGACGAGGGGCGCAAGGTCCTGCAGTATGCACACCGCATCGACCAGCTGCGACAGGATCTGGACGCATCTCTCACCGAAGGGGGCCGTGTGACAGGCCGCATCACGCTCACCATGGCCGCTTCGCTGGAGCCCCTTTTCTTCGGGCCTCTCTACGCGGAATTCCGGCGCCAGTATCCCGGCATCTCCCTGAAAGTCATGACCTCCGACGTGCAGGGAATGCTGCGCCAGCTCAACCGGAACACGACAGATCTGATTTTTGCGTTGGAAAACCACATCTACAATACATCCTACGTCACCTTGGACGAAGCGCGCGTTCCCGTGTGCTTCATCGCCGGTTCGCGGCATCCCCTGGCGCGGCGGAAAAAGCTTACCATGGCCGATCTGGTCCGCTACCCTTTCTTCCTGACGGAGAAAGGCATGAGCTACCGCAGCCTCATGGAAGAACAAATGGCCGCCCGTTCCCTGGAAATCAACCCCGTCCTGGAAACAGGGGAAACAGAACACATCGTGCGCCTCGTCGGCCAGGGTCTGGGCCTGTCGTGCCTGCCGGAATACGCCTTTCGGGACGCCCTGGAACACGGGGAAATCGTGCGGCTGCCCGTGGAAGATTTCCACCTCGACGTGTGGCTCCAATTTCTGCGGCACCGGGACAAATGGCTGTCACCAGCGCTGGAGCGTGTCATCGAATACGGAAAAAAAGTAGCCCGTCTCGTATGAGACGGGCTTTTCTTGTCTAGTATACAGAGACCCGGTTTCAATGGTGGGGATACGGCTTTTCCGTGTAATTCGGGTTCTGGTACGGAATCTTCAGGGCCTTCGCCACGGCTTCCTTGAACCCGTAGCTGCTGTAGGTCGCCCCTGTAACGGGACGGGCGCCGGCCACGTTCTGGGAAGCAAGGATGGCCTCCGTCATCCCGGCAACCGCCCTGTCCACATGTCGTTTCGTATCATTCTGGGACAAGACCGTAATAGCCGTAATTTTCCCGCCGCGGACCGTCACTTCGACTTCGATAGTACTCTTGAACCCCTGGCCGCTGCCCTTATACGTGCCGTCACGGTACACCGTCTTCGCGGACTGGCCGGGCTCGGACACTGCTGCAGGCGGCAGGACGGAGGCTGCTTTTTCCACTGCCACATTTCCGGCAAAGTACAGGCCGGCGATGCCCAGCGCTGCCACCGATCCGGAAATAGCCGGGGCCGGCGTGGTTTTCATGTTCTCCTTCGGGCAATGTGCCCAGCATTCGAAGCAGTCGATGCAGCCGCCGGAGCGGATGACATCGGTCTGCGTCAAATCCAGGCCCATGCTGCACTGCCACGTGCACAGGCGGCAGGGGCCGCAGGATTCGCGGGGTTTGCGGATTACAAAAAGGCGTTTGCCCGACACCAGATGATACAGGGCCCCCAGGGGGCACAGATAGCGGCAGAAGAAACGCTCGATGACCAGGGAGCCGGCCATGATGACAGCCAGCAGCAGGGCTCCCGGTGTCCAGAGCCAGGACAAGTCCGCCCAGCCTGACGGCGTCGTGTACAGGCCGAAAATATGCCACGGATTGAACCGGTCCGGCAGGGAAATTCCCGCCGTCCACACCACCACTGCTCCGGCCAGCACCAGAAATTTGCCATACTGCAGGCGCCGTTCCACTGGAGCGGAAAAGCGGTATTTCCGTTTTGTGAAACGCCGCGACAAAGACCAGAGCAGGTCTCCCATGGCGCCGAAAGAACAAAGGAAACCGCAGAAAAAGCGGCCCCAGAGGATGGTTACGGGGAACAACGCCAGCAGCACCGCCACGGGCCAGGCCATGGTATACCAGTCCCACGTGCCGGTCCATGCCTGCCGCCAGACCTGCCCGACGGCAGAAAATCCTTCGGCAAACAAACCCGGCACGAGCAGAAAAGCCACCAGCTGGAAAAGATGGCGGAGACGCGGAAGCCAGATGCGGGATTTTCGGGGAATATGTGCATCACCGGACATGAAATCACTCCTTCCAGGGCTCCGGTTCTGACGGAGCAAAAGACGAGGCCGGCCGCAGCCGCAGGTTTCCCTGCAGGCCCGGTGTGGCCAGTACATCATACGAATCCGTGACAAAGACGGCCTCTGCCGGCGGCCCCGGCAGGCGGTGCAAAACATTTAAGGAAGCAGACGGCCCCAGGACGATGCAGGCCGTGGCCAGGGCATCAAGATACGTGGCGGAACACCCCAGCAGGGTGGCGCTGCACAGCCCCGCTGCGGCAGGACGGCCGGTGCGGCAGTCGATGATGTGGTGAAGGCGGGACGCCCCGGCCATCCGCATCTGCTCATAGGTGCCGGATGTAACGACCGCCGTGTCCTGCACGTCCAGGTCCGCCATCACACCGGCGACGCCTGGCTGCGGGTGTCGGATGGATATGGTCCGGGGAGGCCCCTGCACGATCAGAGTCCCGCCGAAATCGATGCAGAACGCTGCCACTCCGGCCGTACGAAGGAAGGCAGCGGCACGATCCGCTGCGTATCCTTTGGCAATGCCGCCCAAATCGACCGACTGGCCGGCACGGGGCAGAAACGCGCGCCGCTGCCCCGGCCGTCCTTCTACCACCAGTTCCTCGTCGTTGACGAGGAGTGCCGCCCGTTCCAGCGCTGCATCTGTCGGCACGGTCCCCGTGCGGAGGGCTTTCCTCCAGAGGGATGCCAGCGGGCCTGCCGTAACAGAAAAAGCACCCTGACTCCAACAGGCACACAGCTTTGACGCCTCCAGCACGGCGGCAATGTCATCCGTCACCGGCACTGCTTCCTGTCCGGCAGCACGGTTCAGCCGGGATATGTCACTGTCCGGGCGAAACAAAGAAGCATGACCGTCCAGGGCGCAGACCCAGTCCCGGACATGGTACAACAGGGCATCCTCTACGGCCGCGGTCACACGGCAGACCGTGCCCAGCGCACCAAACGAGACAGTCTTTTCCTGTGTCATATCTCTACCCTCCCGGTGATTTCCTACCTTCGTAGTATGCTATGATTTTATGTCGGAAATATGTATGATTTTATGTCAGAACTATGAATATTGCAAGGGGGCAACATTGGAAATTTTTTAGAATTTTCTAGTAGTTCACGAATTTGCCCACATCTTTATAGTATAATCAGAGGGAGGAAACGACGGCGTCAATAACGAAACGGCGCTGCTGTACAGAAAGGAGATGTTCCCTGTGAAAGAGAAAAAAGTGTACACCGAGGAGGAAATCGAAGCATTGGCCCAGAAGGCGGCCGATAACGCAATGGAGCATTTCAAGCACGGCCTGAACTGCGGCGAGTGCGTCCTTCAGGGCTTCCTGGACCTGGGCCTGTCGGACTATCCGAAGGAAATCGTCGGCCTTGTTTCAGGCATGGGCGGCGGCATGGGATTCACGCACCACACCTGCGGCGCCGTCAACGCAGGGCTCGTCGTCATCAGTTCGGAAAAAGGACGGAAAAACCCGTATGCCAAACCGACTTTTGAGGAACGGGTAGACGAACTGCACCACCCCGGCACCGGAATCTATCCCCGTCACGGCGCCTACATCAAGGACTGCATCACCGAATACGGCACCATTGAATGCCGGGATCTTTGTGTTCCCTTTGACGAATCCACGCCGGAAGGAAAAAAAGCGCGGGCCCGCAATTGCAAGAAACTGATCGGGTTCTGCACCAAGAAGGCCGTGGAAGCCGCCCTCAAACCCTGACTTGATTTTGCTTGTCCCGCCCCTGGCGGAAGGAGGTACTGTTGTCCCGTAAATATGTCATTATCGGCGGGGTCGCCGGCGGAGCGTCCGCCGCTGCCCGCCTGCGCCGTCTCGATGAAGACGCGCAGATCATCATGCTGGAAAAGGGTCCCTATGTGTCCTTTTCCAACTGCAGCATCCCCTACTATCTGAACCGGCTCGTCCCGGAGAGCGGCAATCTTGTCCTCATGAATCCGGAACGGTTTCGGAAACAGTACAACATCGACGCCCGGACGGAACACGAAGCAACGGCCATCGACCGGCAGCGCAAAGTGGTCACAGTCCGCAACGTCCGTACGGGGGAAACGTATGAAGAAAATTACGACAAACTGGTCCTGGCACCGGGTGGTACACCCATCCGTCCCCGCTCCATCCAGGGCATCGACGGAGCCAACGTGTTCACCATCCACACGGTCCCCGATGTAGTGAAACTGGACGCCTGCCTGCGGAAGCATCCCGGCGGCCGCGTCGTGATCGTCGGCGGCGGCTTCATCGGCTGCGAAGCGGCAGAATGCCTGCAGGAGGCCGGTTACGATGTGTCCATCGTCGAAGCGGCGGATCAGATTCTGGCACCTTACGACTTCGACCTGGTTCAGCTGCTCCATAAGGAACTGTTGGACCACGGCATTCATCTGATCCTGCAGGATGGTCTGGCCGCCGTGACGGAAACGGGTGTCACCCTGCAGAGCGGCCGGACACTGGAAGCCGATGCCGTCCTGCTTGCTATCGGTGTCGCACCGGATACGCGGCTGGCCCGGGAAGCAGGGCTGGAAATCGGGCCCACCGGCGGCATTCGGACCGATGGCAATGGCCGGACCAGCGACGAGAACATCTACGCCGTCGGAGACGCCGTGGAAGTCCTGCACCGGCTGACGCACAAGCCGATGCGTCTGGCTCTCGCCTGGCCGGCCCAGATGGAAGCCCGCAATGCGGCTGACGCCATTTGCGGCGAATCGCACGAACGGAAGGGCTTCCTGGGATCGTCCGTCGTCCGGGTATTCAGCCTGTATGCCGCCCGCACGGGCCTGAACGAAAAAGAGGCAACCCAGGCCGGCATCGACTGGGAATACGCCTATGTGATCCCCATGGACAAGGTCGGCGTCCTGCCCGGCGCCCGCCCCATTCATCTGAAGGTCCTGTTCGAAAAGGTAACGGGCCGTCTTCTGGGGGCACAGGCAATCGGCGGAGAAGGTGCGGTCCGGCGGATTCATGTTGCAGCCGCCCTGCTCGGCATGAACGGTACCCTGGCAGATTTGCGCGACGCGGAGCTGTGCTATGCTCCCGTCACGGCCACTGCCAAAGATGCGGTCAACCTGGCCGGCCTGGTCGGTCTCAACTTGCTGTACGGACGGTTCCGGCAGGTTCATCTGACCCGTGTGCGGGAACTGGTGGAACAAGGCGCATACATCCTTGACGTGCGGGAAGAGGCCGAATTTGCCGCAGGACACCTGCTGCATGCGGTCAACATTCCGCTGAGCCAGCTGCGCAGCCGTCTGGATGAAATTCCCAAAGATCGGCCTGTCTACGTGCACTGCCGCTCCAGCCAGCGCAGCTACAACGCGGTCTGCGCCCTGCAGCAGCGGGGCTGGCACAATGTCTACAATATCGCCGGCTCCTATCTGGCTATCTCTCTGTATGAAGCCATGCAGGAACGCCTGTATGGCAAGGAAAAAATCGTGACGGAATACAACTTCCGTTAACGGGGGATTCTGCATACAAAAAGGCCTTTTGATTGTTCGAAATCAAAAGGCCTTTCTTTTTATTGTCAGTGTATTTATCTTATTCCCGTTTCGGGGCTTCTTCCGTCTCTTTGTCCGGCGTCAGCTGGTTGTCGACGTTGACGATAAAGTCCTGCACATTCGTCACAATAGTGCGGACGGAGAGGCTGCCGCGGTCTTTCAATTTATTCACGGCAAACTCCGAAATGTCGACGGAATAGAAGAACGTCGGCCGTACCACGCCGTGGACGACGCGGTACGACGGAAACATGTTGCCCGTGGCGATGGTATGAAGCATGGAAGCCATGCAGACCACCGTCGTCGCATCCCGCACCATGTCGCGCATACGGTCCTGGGCTTCGTACACGTTGCCGATCACTTCCGGCAGCGGCCCGTCGTCGCGGATGGATCCGGCCAGTACGTACGGCACATGGCACTCTTCACATGCCAGGATGATGCCGTCCTGTAATTTCTCGTTCCGGATAAAGGCCGGAATACTGCCATGGTACCGGACGCGGTTGAGCGTGTCCAAATGGTTGTAGTGCCCCAGAGGCTGCAGTTCCTGCGTGTAGATGTCCTGTCCCAGGGCGGTCTGCAGGTACGAAGCTTCCAGGTCGTGGGTTGCCAGGGCGTTGCCCGCCATCAGGCCGTGGACATAGCCCTTGCGGATCAGGTTTGCAAACGCGACGCGGGCGTCGTGGTCGAAAGCGCAGGCCGGGCCGAGAACCCAGACAATTTTACCGCCATGCAGCTTCTCGTAGCGCAGAACGTTATAAATGGAGTCATAGTCGCGGGAATACCCGGTCTCACGGGAACGGCCCATGCGGAAGGCAAAGACGGGGTTTTGTTCCGTATTGCTGCCGAATCCGTCGGGATGGACGTAGATTCCTTCTTCCCCGTTTTCCGTACGGCCTGTGACGACCAGATCTCCCTGCCGCAGGTGCCGGAATTCCACGACGGCAATGCGTCCGCTCTGGTAGACGGCGCAACAGTCCATGCGGCTTTCTTCCGCCAGCAGCCACTTTCCGCAGATTTTAAAGTATTCCGGGAAGATGGACATGGCATGATAGTGTTCGGGAGCGACACCGTCCTTCGGAGCACCGACCAGGGTGCAGTCCGGTGCGTTCTGAAAACGGGCTTCGGAAAAATCCGGCGCCTGATATGTCGCAATATGCCAAGCCATTGAAATCGCTCCTCCTTCTGTGACGGGCCGTTCCTGGACGCCATACCGGTGTCCGGGCTGTCGGTTTTACTTAACGAAGTCTCCGTTCATGTCGACCAGTTTGCCCGGATTCATGATATTGTTCGGGTCCAGCGCTTTTTTGATGGCTTTCAGGACCTTCAACTCCGCCGGCGGCGTATTCTTAGCGAATTCTTCCAGCTTCTTGAAACCGATGCCGTGTTCACCGGACATTTTGCCGCCCAGGGCGTAGACGCGCGGGAACAGGTCCGCATGGAACGCTTTGATTTTTTCAAACCAGGCATCCGGGGACAAGCCTTCGCGGTTCAAAGGCAGCACGTGGATGTTGCCGTCACCGATATGAGCCACGGTAACACAGTACAGGCCGTGTTTTTTCGTCAGCCCCGGAATCTGTGCCGTCATTTCGGGGATCTTGTCCAAGGGTACGACAAAATCTTCCGTCTGGAACATTTTATCGATGGCGCGGGCCGCTTCGGCAAACTGTTTGCGCAGCTTCCAAATACGGGCGTCGGCCTCAAATTCGTCGATGGAACCGTTGGCCTCGGCCAGTTCGACAAGCTGTTCCATCTTCCGGTCCATTTCCTCTTCATGGAAGGTTTCCACCGTGACGATGACGTAACATCCGCCGTCTTTGATATGCGGGAATTCCATCTCGAGGAACTTTGCCGTCATCGCGATGGCTTCGTTATCCATGAATTCCAGGCTCGTCGGGTCGATACCGGCCTTCAGGATCTTGTTCGGCAGAGCCAGTGCTTTCGCCTCGTCCTGGAAGACGCAGACCATGTTGAAATTATACGGCGGCAGCGGGCGCAGTTTGACCGTTACCTCCGTGATGATGCCCAGGGCGCCTTCGGACCCTGCAAAGAGCTGTTCCAGGGCCAGCCCGGTCGAGCATTTCTGCAGGCGCGCACCGGCCGTCAGGATATCGCCTGTCGGCGTCACGACTTTGACGGAGTAAATCTGGTTCCGCGTCGTGCCGTATTTGACCGCTTTGTTGCCGCCGGCATTGTTGGCCACATTCCCGCCAATCATGCAGTTTTCCGAACTGGACGGATCGCCGGCGTACAGCAGGCCATGGGCGCGGGCTGCGTCCTGCAGGTCGTTGGTAGAGACACCGGCCTGGGCGACACAATACATGGCGTCGCTGTTCATTTCGAGGATCCGGTTCATGCGCTCCATTTCCACGACCATGCCGTGATAGACCGGGATCGCACCACAGGCTACGTTCGTACCGGCCGCACGGGGCGTGATGGGAACCAGGAATTCATTGGCCAGCTTGACGATGGCCGCCACTTCTTCCGTCGAACCAGGGAACACGACCACTTCCGGTTTCCGGAAATAATGGGGATTGCCTTCCTCATCCGTCTGATACTGTGTCAGTGTTTCTTCGTCGCAGCGCACGTTCGCGTCCCCGACGACAGCCTTTAATTTGGCAATGAGTTCCGGTGTGACCGGATTGTAATGACCTGCCATGGTATTTTGTTCCTCCTCTGTCTCCCTTTGGCCGATGCACCTTCGTTTCTGCTTTTCGGACATGGGCCTAGCAGTCTCTCCCGCTTTCTTTTGACGTGGGACTTTTTCCGCCCCATGTTACCACATTTTCCCGTAAAATGCAAAAATTCCCGGCCCGCAAAACGAGCCGGGAAGCGGAGAAAGTCGCGGATTATTTGGCGTCCTGTCCGCCATAGACATCTTTCGCCATGCGCAGGACAGCCCAGGCCTTCGGCCAGCCGACGTAGAAAGCCAGCTGCGTAACAGCCTGCACCATTTCTTCCTTTGTCACACCATTCTTTTTGGCATTCTGCAAGTGGAACTGCAGGGAACTGTCCACCATCCCCATGCCCATCAGGCCGGCCACGGTGATGAGGCTGCGATCCCGCAGGGACAGCTTGTCGTTGGCAGACCACACCTCTCCAAACAAAATATCATCGTTGTACCGGGCAAAATCCGGTGCAAAATCACCCATCTGATCGCGGCCGGCTGTCTGCACGACCCGAACGGCTTTCTTTTCCATCCTACTCTACCTCCTTGGAACAATACCTGCGGCAGCGGAAACAACAGGTGCCGCGGTACCTTTATTGTACCGCCTGCGCCGCCGGGGAGAAAATGCCTAAGTCCTTGGCTGGTTCATGCCCAGGATGTATGCCCGGATGAACGTTTCAAAAAGAGCCACCGTGCGGGACACACGTTGATTCTTCGTCCAGACGAGGACGGTACCTACCGGCAGGGACGGTGACAAAGGGATCCTCTGGAATTTTTCCGGAAGAGGAACGTCCAGCGGCGTAATACCTTTCCCAAGGCCGGCCTCAATCATCGCCAGCGTATTATACAAAGACAAGTTGACGAAGCCTGCAATCTTGTAGGTCGCGAAGTAACTGCCGGCCCAGTTTTCAAACACGTTGCGGGCCGACTCCCGCTTCGCCAGAATCAGATTCTGCCCCTGCAGATCTTCCGGAGTGATACGATCTCTGCCGGCCAGGGGATCTTCCCGGCACAGCAGGAGCTGATATTGTTCCTGCCGGGGGAAGCGGATGAAATTATATTTGCCCAGCTCTGCCGGTTCCATGAGCAGGCCGAAATCGAACAGTCCCCGGTCGATACGGATAATCACTTCGTCTGCCGTGGCAGTATAAACGGCGAAGGACACGTGAGGATACTGTTCCTGGAAAGCCTTCATGCCCTTGGCAAGCACCTGCATGTTTGTCGTCTCGGCACAGCCGATGGTAACCATGCCAGCCACCACCTCTTCCCGGTGGGACAGTTCTTCCGTCGCCTTGTCGGCTAATTCGACAATTTCGCGGGCACGGCGGCACAGCAGGTGCCCTTCCTCGGTCAAGGTGATATGGTGGCTGCCCCGCTCAAACAGCCGGACGCCCAGTTCCCCCTCCAGTTGGGACAATTGCCGCGACAAGGTAGGCTGGGTCAAATGCAGAAGCTCCGCAGCCCGCGTGATGTTCCCTTCTGCTGCCACGGTCAAAAAATAGCGCAAAATCCGTAATTCCATAGGGCCCTCCTTCCCGCATACCGCAGGCCCGATCAATCCGCATATATCTGCGGACGGCAGCTGTTCCATCAGCAGCTGCATATTTCATTCTTCTTTTAGTAATATTATAACAGGAAGAAAGCAGAAATGGACATCATATGGTCTGTTATACTAAAATTTATTTATTCATGCCTATCAAGCATGGAAACGTACAAACAAGAAGTATTGGCCTTTTTCCGTCTGATACGGTACGATGGAGAAAATGGGAAGGTGTGTCACTGCAGCATCTGTGGCCGCATTCCGGAAAGTGGAGGGATAAGACAATGCAATACAGAATGTTGGGCCGTACCGGTCTCCGCGTCAGCGAAATCGGCATGGGCTGCGAAGGATTCTACGAGGAAGACACGGCCATGGCGGGCAAACTGTTGAATCTGGCCGAAGAGGCAGGCATCAATTATTTCGACCTCTACTCCCCCAATCCGGACCTGCGGCGGTCGGTTGGAAAAGCCTTGAAAGGACGTCGGGAAAAGTTCATCATCCAGGCCCACTTGTCCTCGATTTGGAAAAACGGCCAATATCTGCGGACTCGGAATCTGCAGGAGGTACAGCAGGGCTTTGCGGACCTTCTGCAGCAATTGGATGTAGACTACATCGACGTCGGCATGATTCATTATTGCGACGCCCTGCAGGATTGGGACACCATCGTTCACAACGGGGTGCTGGACTATGCCCGTTCCCTGAAAGAGGCAGGAAAAATCCACCACATCGGCCTTTCGTCCCACAATCCCGTCGTCGCCCGCAAGGCGGTGGAGTCAGGACTGATAGAAGTCCTCCTGTTCAGCATCAATCCCTGCTATGACTTGCAGCCGCCGGATGAAGACGTGGAAAAAATCTGGTCCGACGACGCATACAGCCACCCGCTCCTCAACATGGATCCGGACCGGCAGCGGCTTTATGAGTTATGCGCGGAACGGGGCGTAGGCATCACCGTCATGAAAGCCTTTGGCGGCGGGGACCTGCTCGACGCGTCCCTGTCCCCTGCCAAGGTAGCGCTGACGGTTCCCCAGTGTCTTTCCTACGCCCTGAGCCGGCCTGCCGTCGCCACCGTCTGCTGCGGCGTCCATTCGACGAAAGAATTGCAGGACTGCCTGTCGTACGAAACGCTGCCGGAAAGCCAGCGTGATTTTGCCGAAGCCCTGGCTTCTTTCCCCACCATCAGCTGGCACGGACACTGCATGTACTGCAACCACTGCCTGCCCTGCCCGCAGCACATCAACATTGCCGAAGTCACGAAATTCTACCATCTGGCCGTGGCAGCAGGAACCGTGCCGGAGACCGTGCGGGAACACTACAAGATATTGGAACACCACGCCGGCGACTGCATCCAGTGCGGCGCCTGCGAAAAACGCTGTCCCTTTGGCGTCGCCATCCGGGAAAACATGCGGAACGCGAAACAGACTTTCGGATACTGAACACAAAAAGAAGGCCGTACCCCTCAGGGTACGGCCTTTTTGTATTCCCACAGTGGCGGAGCGGGTGGGATTCGAACCCACGTGCCGCAGGACGGCTAACGGATTTCGAGTCCGCCTCGTTATGACCACTTCGATACCGCTCCGCATGGGCACCGGAATTGGTGCACGACAAGTATTATATCATACCGGTGTCGTTTTGACTACATCTTTTTTCCGGCGGGGCGCTGGCCGGCGAAAAAGTCCTGCATCAGGCGCCGGCACGCTTCCTCACAGATACCGCCGATTACTTCCGGCCGGTGGTTGAGCGCCGGATGGGTCAGGACGTTGAACAAGGATTCCACGGCCCCGGCCCGGTTATCCCGGCAACCGAAAATGACCGTGTCCATGCGGCTGTTGTAGATGGCACCGGCGCACATGGGGCAAGGTTCCACGGTCACGTAGAGGGTACAGCCGGACAGGCGCCAGTTGTGCAGTTTGGCACAGGCGTCCCGGATGGCGATAATTTCCGCATGGGCCGTGGCATCCAGCCAGTGTTCCCGCATATTATGTGCCCGCGAGAGGATCTTCCCGTCCTTCACTATGACGGCTCCGACGGGAACCTCGCCCAACGCTGCCGCTTTGGCAGCTTCTGCCAGGGCTGCTTCCATGAATTCACGCTGTACTGCTGCCGCCATGCCTGTCCCCGCCTTTCTGCCCGCCGCCTTACGATTCCGGCGTTTCTTCGTCTTCCTGTTCGTCCTGCTGCTCCAGCAGTTCTTCCCACTGCTGCATATACCGGTCCAGTTTGGCTGCCGTTTCTTCCCGTTCAGCCGCCAGGGACTTGCTCAATTCCAGATCCATCTGATTCTCCGGTATCGAAATCTGCTGGTCGATATAGCCGAGCATGGCATCCTGTTCCCGGATGTGCATTTCCACTTCATCCAGCCGTTTCTGCAGTTCCGCCGGCGTCAGGCGGCGTTTCTTTTTCTTCGCCTCTGCCTCGGCTTCGCGCCGGGCGGCCCCTTCAGCCCATTCCAGGGCCTTTTGGGCTTTTGCATCCGCTTCAGCCCGGGCTTTGCTGGCTTTTGCTTCCCGTTCCGCTGCCCGTCTGGCCTCTTCGGCCCGTTCCTCGTCGGTCAGTTGTTTACGCCGCGCTTTTTCCGCCACATAGTATTCGTAGTTCCCCTGGTAGTCCTGCAGGGTTCCGTCTTCGATTTCCCAGATGCGGTCCACGATTTCGTTGATAAAATACCGGTCGTGGCTGACAACGAGCACGGTACCATCAAACACTTCCAGTGCCGCTTCCACCGTTTCCTGGGACAAAATATCCAGATGGTTCGTCGGTTCGTCGAGGATGAGGAAATTCGCCCCGTCCAGAACCAGTTTCAACAGCACGAGACGAGCCTTCTGGCCGCCGCTCAGCGTGCCGATTTTTTTGTACACGTCGTCACCGTGGAACATCATCCCTCCCAGCAGGGAGCGCGTCTGTTCGTCCGTCAGGTCATACTCCGTCAGGAAGTTGTCAAACAGTGTCTGTTCCGGGTCCAGCCGTTCATAACTCTGGGAAAAGTATCCGATCTGGACGCGGTTGCCGATCTTCGCGGCACCGCCCAGTGCCTTGACTTCGCCGAGAATAGTCCGCAGGAGGGTCGTCTTGCCGCTGCCGTTCGGACCGATGAGCCCGACTTTCTGGCCCCGCCGCAGCACCAGGTCTGCATCGTGGATGAGAACGCGGTCACCGTAGCCGGCACTCAGATGATCTAAAACAAGGACGCGTTCGGCGCACTCCGACGCTTTCGGCAGACGCAGGGTGAACGTTTCATTTTCCACCGGTTTGTCCAGACGTTCCAACCGGTCCAGACGCGACTGGCGGCCCCGGGCCATCTTACTCTTGATGCCCGCCTTGAAACGGCGGATATAGGCTTCCTCGGAAGCGATAAAGTCCTGCTGGGCCTCGTACGCCGCTTGTTCCGTCTTGACCTGGATCTCTTTCTGGACCAGGTATTTGGAATAGTTTCCCGGAAAGGACTGGAGCCGGCCGCCTTCCATCTCCAGGATCCGCGTCGCCACGTTGTCCAGAAAGGCACGGTCGTGGCTGACCACGAGCAGGCCGCCGCGGAATTCCCGCAGATATTGCTCGAGCCATTCCATCATGACGATGTCCAGATGGTTGGTCGGTTCGTCAAGGATCAGGAAGTCCGGCGAGCTTACCAGGGCTGCCGCCAGCATGAGGCGCGTCTTCTGGCCGCCGCTCAGGCTTTGCGCCGGCTGCTGCCACATGCTTTCCGGAAACGACAAGCCGAACAGCACCTTTTTCAGGTTGATTTCATAGTGGTAGCCGTCCAGGTATTCGTACCGCTGCGTGGCACGCGCATACGCATCGAGAGCCGTTTCGTCTCCCGCAGCGACTGCCTGTTCCAGGTCGGACAGCTTCTGGCGCAGAGCCAGGATTTCCGGGTTTGCCTGGAACATAAAGTCCCACACCGGTTCCGGTCCGAAGCGGTCGAAGCCCTGTTCCACGTACCCCGCCTGCAGGCCGGCCTCAAAGGAGACCGTTCCCGTATCGGCAAAATCCGGATTCAGCAGGCACTTCAGGAGGGTCGTCTTTCCGCTGCCATTGACCCCGACGAGCCCGATATGTTCTCCTTTGGCCACCGTGAAATTGACATCTTTGAAGATTTCGTGCGTGCCGAAGGACTTGCCTAAATTGGTAACTGTCAGTTGCATGGATTCAATTCCTTATTTTCGGGTTTCTTATTTCGCGTAGCCGTACGGATGGCCCTGGTGCCACTTCCAGGCGCTGGAGATGATTTCTTCCGTCGAAGAATGTTCCGGCTTCCAGCCCAGGACGCGGCGGATTTTTTCCGACGACGCGATGAGGACGGCCGGATCGCCGGCACGGCGTGCTTCTTCCGTCACCCGGAAGTCCTTGCCCGTTACTTCTTTCGTCTTGTTGATGATTTCCCGTACGGAGAATCCTTTCTCACTGCCCAGGTTGAACGCGCCGCTTTCACCGCCCTGCAGCAAATGGCGCATGGCCAGGATGTGAGCCTGGGCCAGATCCAGGACATGGATGTAATCCCGCAGGCACGTGCCGTCTGCCGTCGGATAGTCGGTCCCGAAAATCGAGATATGGTCCCGCACTCCCTGGGCCGTCTTGAGAATCAGGGGAATCAGGTGCGTTTCCGGATTGTGGTCTTCTCCGATGGTTCCGTCCAGCGCGGCGCCGGCAGCGTTGAAATAGCGCAGCGCCACGTATTTCATGCCGTATGCCATGGTGAAGTCTTTCATCATGGTCTCAATCATGAGTTTCGTCCGGCCGTACACATTCGTCGGTACCGTCGGGAAATCCTCCTCGATAGGCGTCTTCTCCGGCTCTCCGTAGACTGCCGCCGTCGAAGAAAAGACAATGTTGTCCACGCCGGCTTCGTGCATGGCAATGAGCAGATGCAGCGTTCCTTCGACGTTGTTGTAATAGTACTTGGCCGGATCCGTCATGGACTCTCCCACCAGGCTGGATGCGGCAAAATGGATGACGCCGTCGATTTCGTACTCCGCCAGAATGTGTTTCAGAAAGGACACGTCGTGGATGTCCCCCGTAATCAGCTGTACGCTGTCCGATACGGCTTCTTCATGACCCGTGGACAGGTTGTCGTAGACGATCGGTTTCAGATCCTTCGTCTGCTGCAGGGCCCGCACCGTATGGGACCCGATATAGCCGGCGCCGCCGGTCACCAAAATATTCATGACAAAACCTCACTTTATCTTTATTCCCGTTTCCGTCGGCCGGGCATACAAAAACCGGCCGCTGGTACACTCCTTCTATTATACCAAGAACAGCCGGTTTCGCAAATTTAGAATTCTTTTCCTTCCAGACCGTGCAGGTAGGCGCGGAACTTGTCGCGCAGTTCCGGACGGCGCAGGGCATATTCCACGGTCGCTTCCAGGAATCCTTCCTTGTCGCCGACGTCATAACGGCGCCCTACGAAATTGTAGGCGTATACAGGCTGGATCTTTGCCAGGGCGCGCAGTCCGTCTGTCAGCTGGATTTCCCCGCCGGCACCGGGCTTGGTCTGCTCCAGGATGGCAAAGATTTCCGGTGTGATGACGTACCGGCCCATGACGGCCATGTTGGACGGTGCCTCTTCCACAGACGGCTTTTCCACCATGTCGGCGACGGCAAAGGTGCGCGGATTCGTCGTCTGGCGTGCTGCCACGATGCCGTAGGAAGATACCTTGTCCCGGGGCACTTCCTGCACACCCAGGACCGATGCCCCCGTGCGTTCGTACACTTCAATCAGCTGGCGCAGGGCCGGCTTTTTCTCGTTGTACACCACGTCGTCGCCCAACAGCACAGCAAAGGGCTCGTGCCCGATGAACTGCTTGGCACACAGGATGGCGTGGCCCAGGCCCAGCGGCTCTTTCTGCCGGATATAATGGATCCGGATGTCGGAAATGGCCCGTACCATCTTCAGCATCTCCGTCTTTCCCTTTTCTTCCAGGTTGAGTTCCAGTTCGATGCTGCGGTCAAAATGATCTTCGATAGCCCGTTTGCTCCGTCCGGTGATAATCAGGATGTCTTCAATCCCGGACTGCAGGGCTTCTTCGACAATATACTGGATCGTCGGCTTGTCCACGATGGGGAGCATTTCCTTCGGCGTCGCCTTCGTTGCCGGCAGGAACCGGGTTCCCAGGCCAGCCGCCGGAATTACCGCACGTTTGATCGGTTGAAAATTCGTCACGCCGGCTCCCCTCCAATCTGTTCCAGCAATTCTTCCGTCTTTTCTTTCAACAACGCCGGATCCCCTTTGGTTTCCACGTTCAGCCGGATGACCGGTTCCGTATTGGAGGCACGCAGGTTGAAACGCCACTTGTCAAAGGCGACGGACAGCCCGTCCAGCGTATCGATGGTGCCTTCGTGATACCGTTCCCGCAGCTTTTTGAAAATCGCCTGGCTGTCCGCCACCTTGCGATTGATTTCTCCGCTGCACGGGAACTTCGCTTCCATATCCCCCACCAGTTCGGACAGCTTCTTGCCGCTCGCGCAGACAATTTCCAGCACCAGGAGCGCCGTGATCATGCCGCTGTCGCAATAGGTGAATTCGCGGTAGTAATGGTGGGAAGACATCTCTCCGCCATAAATGACATTATTATCCCGCATGCACTGCTTCATGAAAGCATGCCCGCTCTTGCTCCGGACCGGGACGCCGCCATACTTCTTGATGATGGCTTCCGTATTCCAGACAAGGCGCGGATCGTACATAATCTTGCTGCCGGGATAGCGACGCAGGAACAATTCTGCCAGCAGGCCAACCAGATAATACCCCTCGATGAACTTTCCCTTTTCGTCGCAGAAGAAGCAGCGATCGAAGTCCCCGTCCCAGGCGATGCCCAAATCGGCATGAGTGGCTAAAACGGCGTCAATGGTTTGTTTCCGCGAGGCGTCAAGCATCGGATTCGGCACGCCATGCGGGAACGTGCCGTCCGGTTCGAAATTCACCTTCTCGAAGGTAAAAGGCAGCCGTTTTTCCAACTGTGTCAGAACAGCGCCGGCAGCGCCGTTACCGGGATTCACGACCACTTTCAGCGGTTTCAGCTTGGACACGTCGATGTATTTCAGCAAATGCTCCACATAGGGCATCATGATATCCTGTTTCGTCAGGATGCCCCGGGCCTTGCCGGCCACCAGATGATGGGGGAATTCGTCGACGCCCACCATTTCGCGGATTTCTTCCAGCCCCGTGTCGGCGCTGACAGGCCGCGCGTCGCGGCGGACGAGCTTCATGCCGTTGTATTCTGCCGGATTGTGGCTGGCCGTGACCATAATGCCGCCGTCTGTCTTCAAATAGGCCGTGGCAAAATAAATCATTTCCGTGCCGCACTGGCCGATGTCGATGACATTGGCACCGCCATCCCGCAGGCCGTCGCTCAGGGCCTTGGTCAGGGACGGTCCCGTCAGGCGGATGTCGTAGCCGACGACGACATTCTCTGCCCCGAAGAGGGCACAAAAGACCTTGCCCACGCGGTAAGCCAACTCCTCATTTACCTCGCCGGGAACTTTCCCGCGGATGTCATACGCTTTAAATGCTGCGGTATTCAACATACTGCTCTACCCCTTTTCTCTTCTCGTATGGAAGTACTGTCCGGCGGAGCCATGATCACGAAGCCCCGTCCGAATTGCTGTATCGGTCAAATCTTCTTAATAATTCTACCCGGGAACGGAAAAGTCCTGCCTGCAGGGGGAATTTTACCAAGTTTGTGTAAAAGTTCACAGTCACTCTGCCACCAGGACTCTTCTCTGTTTATATGCTGTTATATACGATAGTTCCGCTGCTTCAGGAACGTTTCCACTGCCGAACCGAGGAACCAGCGGATACAAGTAAAAAATGCGGCATACCGGCCGTCCGGCCCCGGATCAAGCATGGCTCTTGCCAGCAGGGCCATCGTCTCGTCCAACGACAGACCGTCCTGCAGAGAGTTGTCAACCTGTTCCTGCAGGACTTCCATGGCCGCCCGGCGCAGCCGTTTCAGCCGTTCGCAGTTCAGATTCAATTCTTCCACGGAACGGCGGGCCTTGCGGATCAGTTCCCTGGGGCACGTCTCTTCGTCTACTTCCATGGCTCCGGTAAAAGGATCATACTTGAACAGACGGGACGAGGCAGGAATTTCCAACGGATTGAGGATGACATTTTCCAACGCCTTGTCACTTTTCGGTACGTCGCAGCTCCGGTCCTCCACACGGCTGGCATAGCGGTAGCGTGCTTCCGCCACGTAAGGCTGGCTGCCGCCGTGGCAGACGCCAAGCAGATTCCGCCAGTCCAGATGGTAGTTATGTTCCGACCGCTCCGTACCGGACTTGGGATGGAAATGTTCCACCCGGAAATCGTCCACTTCGTCCTCGTTGTCACTCAGACGGATGGAGATTTCACAATAGGCACAAAGACCATGCTGGTCCCGCAGGAGCTGTTCTTTGAGCTGGCGATAGCCGACGCGGTCCCGCTTGTGAAATTTATCCCATGTGTCGCGGGGATGGTGCTCCCGGTAATTGGCGAGCCGCTCAGGCTCAACGGGAGATTTTTCGATGTGTTTCATGGTTTACGCCTCCGGAAATCCCGGACACGGATATCCATGTCAGCCTTGACCAGGGCAGGATCCTGCCCCTGAGACCACGCGTCCAGCTTTTTACGCAAAGTCAGCGCTTCCGGCGAATCCCATTTGTCTTCACTGACGAGCTGCAGGTAACGCTTCAGGTCTTTCACGATGGGCAGGTTGGCAGGCCGGCTGTCGACATGCTGGATATCCTTCAGGACCTGGCTGCTTTCGGCACCATAGGAAAAAGCAGGTGCTTCAATGCGCACCTGGTCGTCCGGCTCCCAATGCAGGATGCGGATATCTTCGGCGCGAATGCTCGTCAGGACCTGCGGACTGTGTGTGGTCAGGATAAACTGAACTTTCGGAAAGGCAGTCGTCAGATCCTGGACGACGGTCTGCTGCCAGGACGGATGGAGGTGCATGTCCACTTCATCAATCAGGACTACCCCCGGTGTCTTCGTCGTCACTTCGTCACCCAAATCAGGATTGAGGCGGGCCATCCGGTAGGCAATATCCGCAGCCATGCTGATGACGCTGCGGGCGCCGTCACTCATGGCTTCCATGGGGAACAGCCCCTTCGTGGGGTGGCTGACGAGCAGGTTCTGGGCAGAAAAGCTGTATTGGATGTCCGTCCAGCCCATGCTGCGGATGCAGGCAATGATGGCTTTTTTCACGGCACTCAGAATCTGGCGGTACGGATTGGGCTTCTTCAGTCCCTTTTCTTTGATGAGATGGTCGAACTCCAGGGCGCTTTCTGAAGCGTAGCGGAACCACTGGCCGAACGTGTTGTACGACCCGGACGGTTCCAGGCATTCGATATAGCCGCTGGTGCGGGACAGATCGATATCTCCGCCTTTCAGAAGGGAACTGTCGTTCCACATACGGACCGTGCCGTAGTACCCCAGCACGGGCAGGACGACCGCCTCGTCGCCGATTCCATTCAAACGGGCCGCCACGGCCTTCCCGTAAGCAATGACATCCTTGGCGTGCTTCGATGACGTCCGGCCCTTCAATGTCTTCATCTCCCGCTGCCAGGTAAACTCTTTGCCAGAATCAGTCTGCAGCGTCACTTCCAGAGAGACCGGCAGCTGGTATTTCATGCGGGGGATTCCCAACCCGTTGGGGCCGCCTCCCTGCTCCAGGATCATGCGCACATCACCCGCCTGGAAATTGCGGGGACGGCTGTCATGGAACGTCGACAGGTACGGCGTCATGGCAATGGCCAGTGCGTCAAGGATGGCCGTCTTGCCCTTCCCGTTCTCTGCCACGATCACCGTCACACGCGGTGAAAAGTCAATGGTAAAATCTTCGTAACAGCGGAAATTCCGTAAATGAAGCCTTTTCGCGTACATAACTCTGCCTCCTGTCCCCCTGGAAAATAGAAAAAAGGGCCGGCTGCTGCCGACCCCCCCTTCTGCACCAACGGTGCTTATTTCTTGGCGTTGCTGCTGGCCGTGGTATTGCCGGAAGATTTCTGTTCCGGTTCCAGGACCATCATATCCATCATGGTGATTTTGCCGTTTTCGTTGCGGAACGCGGCAATGATTTCCATGACAGGCACTTTTTCATAGACTGCGCGGTACCGGAGTACGTCGCCGCCATTCAGTTTCTGGTAGACCACCATGCGCTTCGATTTCATGCTGCCCAGCGCCTTGTTCATAGCGTCGAACATCTTCTTGTACTGATCCGGCGGGAACGACTTGGTCATTTCCGGGTCCATGTACTTCAGAACTTCGTTATAGTTCTTCCCCTGCATGAAGACGTCTACCGCCTTCTGTTCGTAATCCAGATCCGTGCCGTCACTGGCGAAGCAGATGGCAGAAAGGCTCATGAGCACGGCAGTCAACAGTACCAGGATTTTTTTCTTCATTTTCTTTCCTCCTCTATCCTAAATCGGGCTGCAAAATCACGCTTTCGCAAAGCCTTCCTTCAGGCGTTTCATTCCTTCAATGGTATCTTCACGGCTTCCGAACCCAGTCAGGCGGAAATAGCCCTCGCCCATGGCCCCGAAGCCGGATCCGGGCGTACCGACAATAGCGAACTTGTTCAGCAGGACATCGAAAAACTCCCAGGACTTCATGCCGTTCGGGCACTGCATCCAGATGTAGGGGGAACGCTTGCCGCCATAGTACTTGATTTCCAGAGCATCGAGGGTTTCCCCCATGATGCGGCAGTTTTCCCTGTAATACTGCAGGTTGGCACGGCACTGCTTGACGCCTTCCGGCGACAGGGCTGCTTCAGCGCCGCGCTGCACGATGTAGGCGACGCCATTGAATTTGGTGGTCTGACGGCGGAGCCACATCTTGTTGAGGCTCATTTCCGTGCCGTCGACGGATTTGCGCTTCAGCCCCAGCGGTACGACCGTGTAGCCGCAGCGGGTTCCGGTAAATCCGGCCGTCTTCGAGAAGGAACACATCTCGATGGCGCAGTCCTTGGCCCCTTCGACCGTGAAGATGCTCCGCGGCGTCGGATCCCCCTCGTCGATGAAGGATTCATAGGCAGCGTCGTACAGGATGACGGCATCGTTCTTTTTCGCATAGGCGACCCACTGTTCCAGCTGTTCGCGGGAATAGGCCGCGCCTGTGGGATTGTTCGGCGAGCACAGGTAGATGACGTCTGCCTTGACGGAATCATCCGGCATGGGCAGGAAGTCGTTTTCCGGGCTGCCTTTCATAAACAGGACCTTGCGGCCCCGCATGACGTTTGTATCGTAATAAACCGGATAGACAGGATCCGGCAGCAAGATGACATTGTCATCGCTGAAAATATCCGTAATGTTGCCACAATCGCTCTTGGCACCGTCGCTGATGAAAATCTCTTGCGTATCCACGGACACACCGAAGGACGCGTAGTAACGAACTACGGCCTGATGCAGGAAATCATACCCTTGTTCCGGGCCGTAGCCGCGGAAGGTTTCTTTCCGTCCCATTTCCGCCACCGCCTTGGTCATGGCGTCCACCACGACCGGAGCCAGCGGCAGGGTTACGTCGCCGATGCCCATGCGGATGATTTTCTTTTCCGGATGTTCTTTCTGGAAAGCCGCAACTTTCTGCGCAATATTGGCAAACAGATAGCTGTCTTGTAATTTTTCGTAGTTTTCATTGACAAATGCCATGCAAATCCCCCTGTTAAATAAACTCAAAGATATACTGGACAGCCGGCCCTTCCGGGCAACGTCTTGTCCTACAGCGAAGAAAAGGTCCAGCCCTTTCTTCGTCGGTATGGATACCATTATACCGCAAACAGACCGTTTTGTATGGTCTTTCTGTGTTTTTTTTCAAAAAGTTTAAGAATGACGTCCCATTTCCGGACTTCTGCCCGATTCCGAGGTCATTTTTTCAGTTTTTTGGTGATTGCCTCAATCTCTCCATCGGGGATTTCGATTGTACCGTGGAAGACCTCGGCTGCCGGCCCTGTCAGATAGAGATGGTTGTCCGTATCGGAATAAGTCACCTTCAGCTCCCCGCCGAGGCAGCGTACGTTCAACGGTTTTCCCATCTTGCCCGCTTTGTGCAGTCGCATGCAGGCGTACGTCACGGCACAGGCGCCGGTTCCGCAAGCCAGCGTTTCCCCACTGCCCCGCTCCCAGACGCGGAACTTGACTGTATTGTCGTCCAGGATCTGGACAAATTCCGTGTTGACGCCTTCCGGGAACAGTTTGTGGTGTTCAAACTGCGGTCCCAGCTCCTCCAGGTTCAGGCTGTCCACATCCGGTACAAACGTGACGAAATGGGGATTTCCCATGGAAACAGCCGTCCCGTTGTAAAAAATCTTCTCGTGATACGTCTTATTATCGGTTCCGACGATGCTCGTCTCTTTCAAGACCAGGGACTGGTCCACGAAGATGTAGTGGTCCGTAATCATGGGAATTTTCCGCGGCCGGGTTTCCGGCTCGCCCATATCGACGGTCGCTTCCACCACTTTGCCGTCGCGGACGTCCATGCGGATCGTCTTGACACCCGCCAGGGTTTCAATCGCCACGGGGTTCTTCTCGGTCAGGCCGTGGTCGTAGACATACTTGGCGACGCAGCGGATGCCGTTGCCGCACATCTTCCCTTCCGAGCCGTCCGCGTTATACATGGCCATGCGGAAATCCGCCTTGTCCGACGGGCAGATCAAGATCAGTCCGTCACTGCCGATTCCGAAATGGTACCTGCTTACATAGACCGAGACGGCCTCAGGATGTTTCATCGGTGCCTTCGTACAATCGACATAGACATAGTCATTTCCGCAACCGTGCATCTTCGTAAAATTGAATTTCATGGCTACCCCTTTTCCTTGTGTATATTCTACATATTGTGCTAAAGAGCCTCAAACTTATCTTATATTATACCGTGTTTGGTAGGTGAACGCAACAGAGAGAGAGGCCGAAAAAGAGCCGTCCTGACATCAGTAAAAAACCCCTTTACGACTTCACGTAAAGGGGTTTGTCGAACCGGCAACAATCTATCCTCCCAGGGCGCTTCCACCCAAGTACTTTCGACGCGTGAGAGCTTAACTGCTGTGTTCGGGATGGGAACAGGTGGTTCCTCTCAGCCATCGTCACCGGATTCAGAAGGTTTGGACCTTCAAAACAAAACAGAAGAAACTACGTTAACAAGCCTTGTGAAATCAAGCCCTCGACTTATTAGTACCGGTCCGCTCAATGCATCACTGCACTTACACTCCCGGCCTATCAACCTTGTCTTCTTCAAGGAGTCTTACCAGCTTATGCTGTGAGAGATCTCATCTTAGGGCAGGTTTCACGCTTAGATGCTTTCAGCGTTTATCCTTCCCGAATGTAGCTACCCAACTGTACGCCTGGCGGCATAATTGGTACACCATTGATTCGTCCACTCCGGTCCTCTCGTACTAGGAGCAGCCCCCTTCAAATCTCTTACGCCCGCGATGGATAGGGACCGAACTGTCTCACGACGTTCTGAACCCAGCTCGCGTACCACTTTAATGGGCGAACAGCCCAACCCTTGGGACCGACTTCAGCCCCAGGATGTGATGAGCCGACATCGAGGTGCCAAACCTCCCCGTCGATATGAACTCTTGGGAGAGATCAGCCTGTTATCCCCAGGGTAGCTTTTATCCGTTGAGCGATGGCCCTTCCACCTGGATGCCACCGGATCACTAAGCCCGACTTTCGTCCCTGCTCGTCTTGTCTGACTCGCAGTCAAGCTCCCTTCTGCCTTTGCACTCTGCGCGCGATTTCTGGCCGCGCTGAGGGAACCTTTGGGCGCCTCCGTTACACTTTGGGAGGCGACCGCCCCAGTCAAACTGCCCGCCTGACACTGTCCCGAACGTCGTTGCCGTTCCGGTTAGAATTCCGATATCGCAAGGGTGGTATCCCAACGGCGGCTCTGCCGTCCCCGAAGGAACGGCCTCCGTGCCTCCCACCTATCCTGTGCATGCAGTATCAGAACCCAATGTCAGGTTACAGTAAAGCTCCATGGGGTCTTTCTGTCCAGTCGCGGGTAACCTGCATCTTCACAGGTATTTCAATTTCACCGGGTCCCTCGTTGAGACAGCGCCCAAATCGTTACACCTTTCGTGCGGGTCGGAACTTACCCGACAAGGAATTTCGCTACCTTAGGACCGTTATAGTTACGGCCGCCGTTCACCGGGGCTTCGGTCGAAGGCTTTGGGTCGAACCCGGACCTCCTTCCTTAACCTTCCGGCACTGGGCAGGTGTCAGCACCTATACGTCAGCTTTCGCTTTGGCAGGCACCTAAGTTTTTGGTAAACAGTCGCTTGGGCCTCTTCTCTGCGGCCATCCGATGCTCCGGAAGCTAGTTCCTTCACACCAGGCGGCTACCCTTATCCCGAAGTTACGGGTACATTTTGCCGAGTTCCTTAACGAGGGTTCTCCCGCGCACCTTAGGATTCTCTCCCCACACACCTGTGTCGGTTTACGGTACGGGCGGCAGGTCTCTTGCTAGAAGCTTTTCTCGACAGTGTAGGCTCGGCACCTTCGGATCCCTTGCGGTCTCCTCCGCGTCACGCCTGGCGCTTGATGTGGGACGGGTTTGCCTGCCCCACGCGTCGCACGCTTGCACATGAACTTCCAATCTCATGCGCGCCTGCCTTCCTGTGTCACTCCATTGCTCATAACGATTCCTGCCGGTTCCGGAATTTCAACCGGATGTCCATCTCCTACGCTCCATGCCTCGGATTAGGTCCCGACTTACCCTGAGACGACGATCGTTGCTCAGGAATCCTTGTGTTTTCGGTGGAATGGATTCTCACCATTCTTTTCGCTACTCATGCCAACATTCTCACTTCCCACCAGTCCACCGTCCCTTACAGGACGACTTCAGCCCGATGGGAACGCTCCTCTACCACGCACCCCGAAGGATGCATCCATAGCTTCGGTTCCGTACTTTAGCCCCGGGAATCTTCGGCGCAGGGTCTCTCGACCAGTGAGCTATTACGCACTCTTTAAATGATGGCTGCTTCTGAGCCAACATCCTGGTTGTTTATGAAACCCCACATCCTTTTCCACTTAGTACGGCATTGGGGACCTTAGCTGATGGTCTGGGCTGTTTCCCTTTTGACCACGGATCTTATCACTCGTAGTCTGACTCCCAGGCTCTGCAGCGCTGCCATTCGGAGTTTGACAGGGTTCGGTAGCCGTTACGGCCCCTATCCCGATCAGTGCTCTACCGCCTGCGCTTACTGCCTGAGGCTAGCCCTAAAGCTATTTCGAGGAGAACCAGCTATCTCTGCGTTCGATTGGAATTTCACCCCTACGCACAGCTCATCCGAACATTTTTCAACATGTCCCGGTTCGATCCTCCGCGCAATTTTACCTGCGTTTCAATCTGGCCATGCGTAGATCACTGCAGTTTCGGGTCTACGTATACCAACTATCCGCCCTGTTCAGACTCGGTTTCCCTGCGGCTCCGCATCTTCTGCTTAACCTCGCTGGCACACGTAACTCGTTGGCTCATTCTTCAATAGGCACGCCGTCGCTTTCGCTCCGACTGCTTGTAGACATACGGTTTCAGGTTCTCTTTCACTCCCCTCCCGGGGTTCTTTTCACCTTTCCCTCATGGTACTCTGCACTATCGGTCGCCATTAAGTGTTTAGCCTTGGAGGGTGGTCCCCCCTGCTTCCCACAGAATTCCTCGTGCTCCGTGGTACTCTGGATTCCGGCCGCGTCCTCGTCGCTTTCGTATACGGGGCTCTTACCCTCTCTCGCTTACCTTTCCAGGTAATTCTACTAGCAACTCGTCCGGTTACGCCGGTCCTCAACCCCGGCGGCCCGAAGGCCGCCGGTTTGGGCTCTGCCCGCTTCGCTCGCCGCTACTATGGGCATCTCGTTTGATTTCTCTTCCTCCGGCTACTTAGATGTTTCAGTTCACCGGGTTCCCTCCCTTGCGGGTGACAGCCCATTACGGCTGCCGGGTTTCCCCATTCGGAAATCCGCGGATCGATACTTATTTGCAGTTCCCCGCGGCTTATCGCAGCTTATCGCGTCCTTCTTCGGCTCATGGCGCCAAGGCATCCACCATATGCCCTTGGTAGCTTGATTTCTCTACTTGGGAGAACTGGTTTCGCTTCCCGCTCGCTTTGCAGCTTGCGTTCCACTCTTCCGGTTCTTGTCAATATAGCTTTTGCTATGACTCGTTAATTCTCTACTCTCAGCTTTCGCTTTGAATTGAGGTTGCTTGATTCAACTCATCTTTGAATCAAGACTTTCGTTTCTTCTGTTTAGTTTTCAAGGTCCAAAAATACTGGTGGAGACGAGGAGAATCGAACTCCTGACCCCCTGCTTGCAAGGCAGGTGCTCTCCCAGCTGAGCTACGCCCCCATATCCGTTTTTGTCTGCTCTTAAAATGGTGGGCCTAAGTGGACTTGAACCACTGACCTCACGCTTATCAGGCGTGCGCTCTAACCAGCTGAGCTATAGGCCCGTTTCAAAAGCTTAAGGGCGGAGCCCTCGTTTGAAGGTTTGGTTGGAACCTTCAAAACCAAATAACAATCGCCAGATGAATGTGCCTCAGGAACTTCAGCTTCAACAGCTTCGGTGATCTCTCACCGGTTCCTGTCGACCGGAGTCTCTGCGGAACCTTCGTTCCGCATGTCTCCCTAGAAAGGAGGTGATCCAGCCGCACCTTCCGATACGGCTACCTTGTTACGACTTCACCCCAATCATCGGCCCCACCTTAGACGGCTGACTCCTTGCGGTTATCCCACCGGCTTTGGGTGTTACCAACTTTCGTGGTGTGACGGGCGGTGTGTACAAGGCCCGGGAACGTATTCACCGCAGTATGCTGACCTGCGATTACTAGCGATTCCGACTTCACGCAGGCGGGTTGCAGCCTGCGATCCGAACTGGGATCGGGTTTTTGAGGTTCGCTCCCCCTCGCGGGTTCGCTGCTCTCTGTTGCCGACCATTGTAGTACGTGTGTAGCCCAAGACATAAGGGGCATGATGACTTGACGTCATCCCCGCCTTCCTCCAGGTTCTCCCTGGCAGTCTCCTATGAGTCCCCAACTCAATGCTGGTAACATAGGATAAGGGTTGCGCTCGTTGCGGGACTTAACCCAACATCTCACGACACGAGCTGACGACAGCCATGCACCACCTGTTTTCGTGTCTCCGAAGAGAGGGGCTTATCTCTAAGCCTTGCACTCAATGTCAAGCCTTGGTAAGGTTCTTCGCGTTGCGTCGAATTAAACCACATACTCCACCGCTTGTGCGGGCCCCCGTCAATTCCTTTGAGTTTAAGCCTTGCGGCCGTACTCCCCAGGCGGGGTACTTATTGCGTTAACTCCGGCACGGAAGGGGTCGATACCTCCCACACCTAGTACCCATCGTTTACGGCCAGGACTACCGGGGTATCTAATCCCGTTCGCTACCCTGGCTTTCGCATCTCAGCGTCAGACACAGTCCAGAAAGGCGCCTTCGCCACCGGTGTTCTTCCCAATATCTACGCATTTCACCGCTACACTGGGAGTTCCCCTTTCCTCTCCTGCACTCAAGTCCCCCAGTTTCGATCGCCATACGGCGTTAAGCACCGCATTTTCACGACCGACTTAAGGAACCGCCTACATGCGCTTTACGCCCAATAATTCCGGACAACGCTTGCCACCTACGTATTACCGCGGCTGCTGGCACGTAGTTAGCCGTGGCTTCCTCGTTCACTACCGTCACTGGGAACCCATTTCCTGATCCCCCCGTTCGTCGTGAACAACAGAGTTTTACGTTCCGAAGAACTTCATCACTCACGCGGCGTTGCTCCGTCAGGCTTTCGCCCATTGCGGAAGATTCCCCACTGCTGCCTCCCGTAGGAGTCTGGGCCGTGTCTCAGTCCCAATGTGGCCGTTCATCCTCTCAGACCGGCTACCGATCGTCGCCTTGGTGAGCCGTTACCCCACCAACAAGCTAATCGGACGCAGGCCCATCCTTCAGCGGTGCTTTGAAGGCACCTTTCAAGCTTCCGTCATGCGGCAGAAGCTTCGTATCCGGTATTAGCATCCCTTTCGGAATGTTGTCCCCGTCTGAGGGGCAGGTTGCCTACGCGTTACTCACCCGTTCGCCACTAGGAATCATGCCGAAGCAAAATTCCCCGTTCGACTTGCATGTGTTAAGCACGCCGCCAGCGTTCGTCCTGAGCCAGGATCAAACTCTCCATAAAAGTCTTTATGGAAAAGCCGATTTGGCTCTTCTTTGTTGTTTCGAAATTAATGACCTGGTCCATCTTCGTTTCCGAAGATGTGACCCGCACATTCATCTGGTTTCTTGTTATTCAGTTTTCAAGGTTCCTGCTGTTCCGTACGACCATCGTCGTCCGTCACAGCTTCTATAGTTTACATCAACCCCGGACCGATGTCAACCACTTTTTATAGATTTTTCAGCAGATGCGCGGCAAGCCTTCTCCACGGAGAGGCAGCAGCCGACGCCGGCCGCCGTATATGGTTTCCAGATGTACATCCTGGCCTTCTTCCACGCGGCCTGCCAGGGCAGCGTCCTTTCCATACGGAAAAGCGCGCAGAATTTTCAAGGCGGTTTCCGCCTGTTCTGCCGGCAGTGCAATCAACAGTTTTCCCTCGTTGCCCATGGTGAGAGGATCCAGGCCGAGAATACCGCACAGGGCCTTTACTTCGTCCTTCACAGGAAGGGCGGCTTCCTCCAGCACGAGTGCCTTTCCGGATGCGGCGGCCAGTTCGTTTGCTACAGTGGCCAGGCCGCCGCGGGTAATGTCGCGGATGGCATGGATTTCCAGTCCGCGTTCCAGAAGCGCAGCTACCAGGCCGTTCAGGGGTGCACAGTCGCTTTGAAGACGCGTCTCCATCTTCAAGCGCTGCGTCAAGATGACTGCGTGATGATCACCGAGTGTTCCCGTCACCAGCAGGGCGTCGCCAACATGCAGGGCGGAGGCGGAAATGCCGCAGGCTGCCGGGCGCACGCCAAGGCCCGCCGTATTGATAAAGAGGCCACCCTTTCCTTCCACGACCTTCGTATCCCCTGCCACGATCTGCACGCCCGCTTCCCGGGCCGTGTCTGCCATGGAATGAACAAGGGTCCGGAGCGTCTCTGTTTCCAGCCCTGTCTCCAGGATGAAGGAAGCCGTCAGATACAGCGGCCGGGCGCCCATGCAGGCAAGGTCATTCACCGTACCGCAGACAGACAAGCGTCCGATGTCTCCGCCCGGGAAAACAATCGGTTCCACAACGAAACTGTCTGAAGTCAGGACGGGTACGCCTTCCAACGCGGGCAGCACGGCGCCGTCTTCCATTTTGGCAAGGATGGAATTGTGAAATTCCGCCGCAAACAGTCCGGCGATGAGTCTTTCCGTCTCTTCACCGCCGCTTCCGTGACGCAGTTCAATCTTCATATGAAATCTCCTTCCCGGTATGCAATGCAGCAGGCACCTTCGCCGCTGACCATGCAGGCTCCGACGGGGTGCTCCGGCACGCAGGCACGGCCGAAGCAGGGGCACTGTGCAGGACGCATCTTACCTGTGAGCACTTTGTCGCAGCAGCAGGATGCCGGCTTGGCGTCCTCTGTCAGGCCCTGACTGCCGGCATCAAGTTCACGGTACCGGCCGGCCAGGTACAGTCCCGAACCGGGCAGATTTCCCAGGCCGCGCCATACTGCGTCCCCCGGTTCAAACACTTCAGCCATCAGGGACCGGGCCCGCTCGTTGCCATTTTCCCGCACCACTGCCGGATACTCGTTCCACAAACCCTTTTCGCCCTTGGCGCACTCCAGCACCAGACGGGCCAGGGCACGCAGCAGGAGGGGCGGCGTGAAACCGCCGATGACCATGGTCGCATGGCAGGAAGCCGCCAGTTCCCGGTACGCGGCGCTGCCCGTGATGACTGCTACATGGCCTGGGCAGAGGAATCCGTCTATGTGGCCGGTTTCTGCCAGGGTCCGGATCGCGGCCGGCATCGTCTTGAGGGCCGTCAGGAAGCGGATGTTCCCGATGCCCTCCTCACAGACCCGGCGGGCGAGCGACGCCCAGACCGGTGCCGTGGTTTCAAAGCCCACCGCAGCCAGCACGAACATTGTGTCCGGTTCGCGTGCCGCCAGGTCCAGTGCATCTTCCGGGCTATAGAGAAAGTCCACCTTTCCGCCCTGGTCCCGCGCGCCGGCCAGGGAGAGCCTGCTGCCGGGTACAGCCAGCAGATCCCCGAAGGACAGCACCTTGCAGCCGTCTGTCAGCGCATACTCCACCAGTTTGTCGATGTAGGCCGTGGGCGTAACGCAGACCGGACAGCCCGGGCCGGACAGCAGGGTGATTGTTTCCGGCAGCATCTGGCGGATGCCGCTCCGGTACAGTTCGGCCGTGTGAGTGCCGCACACCTCCATCAGGCGGAGTGGGCGTCCCTCATACCGTTGGAGCCACCGGGCCAGTTCCTTTTCCCTCATCCTCTTCTGCCTCCCTGATTTCCTCAAAAAGGGCGATCCAGTCTTCCGCCTCTTCTTTTTCCACAATCTGAATGGCCATGCCGGCATGGACCAGCACGTAGTCCCCCGGTTTGGCCGGCACCATGGCCAGATTCACGCGCACGCGGGAGCCGGAAAAATCCACTGTCCCGTGGGTTCCATCAAGGGAAATCACCTTTCCCGGATATGCGACGCACATCTCTATCGATCCTTTCCATCTAGTCCACACAACAGGCCGTAGAAGGCCTGGCCCAGGGATATGCCGCCATCCCCGCAGGGGACGGCTTCGTTGACGAAGACACGGAAATGCTGCCGCCGCAGCTTTTCCGCCGCCCGTGCCAGCAGGGTGCCGTTGGCAAAACAGCCGCCCGTAAGGACGACATCCCGGATACCAAAACGGCCTGCGCTGTCGGCAATCATGGCGGCCAGGGCTTCGTGAAACCCCAGGGCTGCCACCTCTGCCTTGCCACGCAGGGCCGCGCGCTGCTCTTCAGGAAGCGCGGCAAAGGGCGTTCCGCAAAAGTCCAGCAGGCCCCGCCAGAGCGGAGCCGCATCCCACACCAGGATGCCGTCTTCCTCTTGCGCCCGCAGGGACAGAGGCAGCGGTTCCCGCCCGGCCGCCGCGGCGCAGTGTGCCGCTTCTTCCAGTGCCATGGGACATTCGCCCTTGAAAGTGTTTTCCGAAGCCAGGCCCAGGAAGGCCGCCACACCGTCAAAGAGGCGCCCTATGCTGGAGTTTCCGATCGTATTCACGCCGGCATCCAGTGCCGCCTTCACGACGGCAAAGCGTTTGTCCCATGCTGCGGCCGCGCCCAGTCCTGCCGCCGCCAGGTGGCACATGGCGCTTTTCCAGGCCTGCTTCATGGATTCGTCACCGCCCAGCATGGGGATGGTCTTCAGATGGCCGACCCGTTTCATGGCAGTGCCTTTGCAAAGCAGGATTTCCCCACCCCAGACGGTGCCGTCCGTCCCCGCTCCGGTCCCGTCAAACACGAAGGCCAGGCAGGGTCCGTCCAGCCGGTGTTCCGCCATCACGGACAGGGCATGGGCGTGGTGATGCTGCACCGTCAGCAGCGGCAGATGCCGTGCCGCAGCCGCTTCCCGTCCCCACCGCGTGGAAACATAGCCGGAATGCAGATCCGTTACAACCCGGTCCGGTGCGATACCCAGCATGGCTTCCCAGTCCGCCTCGCTCTCCTTCAGGAAGCATTCGGAAACCTCGCTGTCCAATTCGCATGGTATCTGTGCCGGATAAAGCCGTCCGCCGCCGGTCAGGCAGAAGGATGGTTCCATATCAGCGCCACAGGCAAGAACACGCCCTTCCGGAAGATGCCGCAGGGCTGGTTCGGGCAGAAACCCCCGGGTGCGGCGCAACACCTGCACCACGCCAGCATCGGCCTTGACCACGCTGTCGTCAGCACTGCGGAGGATTTCCCGGTCATAACTGAAAAAGCCTGCCACATCCGGGTGGTCTTCGAACCAGGCCCGGGCTTCGTCGTCGCGGAACAGGATTGGTTCGCCGCTCCGGTTGCAGCTCGTCACGATGAGGGGCACGCCCACCTGTTCCGTCAACAGGGCGTAAAACCCCGACGGGGGCAGGAAAAGCCCCAGAAGCGGCACCTTGTCACATGTTTCTTTCGGCAAGTGCAGCGTGTTCTGCTTCGGCAGTAGCACGATGGGCCGCACGGCCGACGTCAGCAGCTTCCGTTCCTCCTCTGAAAGCACACAGATCCTTTCCGCCTGTTCTAGCCCGGCGACCATGAGCGCAAAGGGCTTGCGGTCCCGTTCCTTCAGGACACGCAGGCGGCGCACTGTTTCCGCCCGGTCGCCGCGGCAGACCAGGTTGTACCCCCCGATGGATTTTATGATGACGATAGCGCCCTCCTTCACAAGACGCACAGCCTCCTCCATCGCTTTGTCCTTTTCAAGATGCTGTCCGCCGGCCAGGCCATACAGCTGGGGTCCGCAATGGGGACACGAAATGGTTTCGCCGTGGCAGCGCCGGTCCGCTTCTTCCCGGTATTCGCGCTGACAGTCCGGGCAGAAGGCAACTTCCGCCATGGTCGTGTTGATCCTGTCGTAGGGCAGTTTTCGGATGATGGTGTAACGCGGCCCGCAGGCCGTACAGGAAATATAGGGGTAGCCGTAGTGCCGGTTCTGCGGGTCGTGCAGCTCCCGCAGGCAGTCGGGGCAGATGCCCAGGTCAGCCGGAAAGACGGGCTCTTTCGCTGCGCCGTCGCTGGGCACAGAGCGAAAGTCCTCAAAAGGCTGCAGTGCCTCTTCCCGGAAAGACACCGTTTCCACCCGGGCCGGCTCCGACGCCCGCCGCAGCCCTTCCAGGAAGGAAACGAGATCTTCTTCCGCACCGGTGGCCCGGATGGCGACGATGCCGCCCAGGTTCTTGACGCGCCCCGTCAGATGGGATGCCTTGCCCAGCCGGCAAACAAAAGGACGGAATCCCACTCCCTGGACCCGTCCCGTAACCATGATGCTGTATGTTTTGTCCACTTCAGCGCACCGCCTTTGCAGCGGCTTCGTCCAGCCACTTGGCGGCTTCCGCGTAGCCTTCCCCCGTTTTGCCGCTGACTTTGAAGACCGGAGCCGTCTTGTTCAGGTGACGCAGGCCATTCATAAAGTAGCCCTCGTCAAAGTCCAGGTACGGCAGCAGGTCGACCTTGTTGAGCAGAATGATATCCGCCTTCTCGAAGGCCAGAGGGTACTTGTAGGGCTTGTCGCTGCCGTCGGTGACGCTGAGGATGAGGAGCTTGATGTTTTCCCCGATGGTCAGTTCCGCCGGACAGACCAGATTGCCCACATTTTCAATGAACAGGATGCCCGGATGCGGAAAGGCCATGGTATGCACGGCATTGTGCACCAGCGGCGCATCCAGATGGCAGGCACCGAACGTGTTGATCTGCGCCGCCGGCACATCCTGCTTCCGCAGCCGTTCCGTGTCGATGTCGGATTCGATGTCGCCTTCGATGACATAGATAGGGGCCTTTAAATGTTTTTTCAGCTGTTCCAGGGACGTGGTCTTGCCCGTACCCGGTGCTCCCATGACATTGACGGCGAAGATACCCCGTTCTCCCAGATATTCCCGGACATGCTCCGCTATATGGTCGTTACGGGCGTAGATATCCATCTTCACGCCCTCTTTTATCATGTGCATTCCGCTACCTCCAGATCGATGGAATCAATATAGAACTCCTTGCCGATCTCCGTGGGCGACCCATCGCCGCCGCACCAGGGACAGGTAAAGGAAAAACGTTTCCGTTCGAACAGTTTGCCGCACTGGTCGCACCGCATCTGCGGCCGCACGCCCCGGATGGTGAGCTGCGCTCCTTCACAGAGCGTTCCCTCCGCAATGACGTCGAAGTACATCTGGATGGATTCCCCGATGAAACCGGAATCTTCGCCCACGACCAGATGGATGGCCTTCACTTTGCCGTGTTTCCGCCGGGCCGTCTCCTCCGCCATGCGGACAATCTCCACGGTGACCGGGTACTCATGCATCGTGGTCCTCCCCTGATCCCGCCGCGCTCCCCGGTGCCGCCAGCAGGGGCACCTGCAGCACTACTTCCTTGTAGCCCTCCGGGTAACTGCCCAGTCTCAGGCACTTGCGCGGGCAGTTCGTGATGCACGTGTCGCAGTTGACACATGCCTCCAGGTCGATGCGCCAGGTCCGCCGTGCGTTATCCACCGTGATAGCCCCCGACGGACAGTTGCGCTGGCACATGCCGCAGCAGATACACCGGCTCACGTCGTTGACAATCTGGTTGCGCGGCCGTCCGGACGCAGGTGCCTTCGCCGCCGCGGCCGGCTTTCCGGCGCCGGGTGTCCCGGACTGCGGGGCAGCTACCTGCAGCACGATTTCCTTTTTCTCCGTGGCCGGCGCCGTGTACTCCGGCAGCATGGAGAGGCACTTCTTGGGACAGTTCTCCACGCAGGCCGAACACTGGACGCAGGAGAACGGATTGATCTTCCAGGTGCCGGCCTTACGGTCTACCGCGATGGCGCCCGCCGGGCAGCTCCGCATACACATGCCGCAGAGGATGCACTTGGACGCGTCATTTTCGACGTGCCCCCGGTCTCCCTTGACAAACACTTTCGGCTGCAGCGGGTAAGACGAGGTCACAGGTTTTTTGAACAGGTTGCCAAAGGCCTGCTTCATGTAAATCAGATAGCTCATGTCCGCCCGCCTCCTTACCTTTCACAGCAGCTGATGCAGGGGTCGATAGTCAGGATAATATTGGGCACGTCCGCCAGGTCACATCCCTGCAGGATGTGCACCAGGCCTGGCAGGTTGCCGTTCGTCGGCGTGCGCAGCCGGAACCGTTCCAGGTTCTTCGTCCCGTTGCCCTTGACGTAATAAACCGCTTCGCCGCGGGGCTGTTCCACGCGGGTGAAGTACTCTCCCTTGGGTGGGAAGCCTTTCACCGGCACCGCGATGGGGCCTTCCGGCATGTTTTCCAGACAGCCCAGCACCAGGTCAATGGACTGCTCCACTTCCGCCAGCCGCACCTCGACGCGGGCCAGGCAATCGCCGCCCGTCTTCGTGACAGGACGGAAGCCCAGCTCTTTATACGCGCCTTCGTCATCGGCACACCGGTAATCCAGCGGCACGCCGCTGGCGCGGGCCATGGGTCCCAGACAGCCGAAAGCGACCGCATCCTGTGCCGTCAGGACCCCGATGCCCTGCAGGCGGTTCCGGATGGTGCTGTCGTATACGAATGTATCGCTCAGGACGCGGAGCTCCTTGCGGAGTTTCCGCATCTTTTCCGCTATGTCCTTCTTCATCGGATCGGTCAGGTCCCGCCGCACGCCGCCGATGGCGCAGACCGAAAAGATGACACGACCGCCCGTCGTTTCCTCGAACAGATCCAGGACGATCTCGCGCAGGCGCCAGGCATGCATGAACAGACTTTCAAACCCCATGGCATCGGCGGCCAGGCCCAGCCAGAGCAAATGGCTGTGGATACGGGACAGCTCGTGCCACAAGGTGCGCAGGTACGAGGCGCGGTGCGGAACCTCAATCTGCATCAGGCCTTCCACGGCCTTGACGTAGCCCCAGCCGTGCCCGAAAGAACAGATACCGCAGACTCGTTCTGCCACGAAGGTGAACTGCTTGAAGTCCCGTTTTTCGACCAGTTTTTCCAGGCCCCGGTGCACATACCCGATGGAAGGGACGGCGCGGACGACCTTTTCATCCTTTAGTTCCAGGTCCAGGTGGACCGGTTCCGGCAATACCGGATGCTGCGGTCCGAAGGGAATTGTTGTAATCTCAGCCATGCTTATTCCCCCTTCCCATCGTCCTGCGGCTTCACGGACGCGTCAATGCCAAGCCCGCCGCGCAGGTTTACCTTGAAGGCCTGGGGAGCGTGCTGTGCGTTCTGCAGATCCTGCCAGGGAGTCTTTTCCGCCAGATGGAAGAAATGTCCCCGGTAGTCCACCTCGGGCGCGATGAAAAGGATATCCAGACCGAAGAGGTCGTGGATTTCGTTTTCCCAGACAAAGGCGTACCAGAACAGGCTGGTCACACTCATGACGGAGCCGCCCAGCGGCACAGTCAGACGGAGATGGTACAGGAAGTAGTTCCGGTCGAAACTGTAGGTCAGCTCATACCCTTCGTCCACACGGGTGCAGAGGATTTGCACGAGGCGGCAATCTTCCTTTTTGAACCGGGCCGCACGTTCCATCAGCTCCTGCGGCTGGATAATAATAAACTGCTGGTTCATGGTCTCTCCCCTTCTTACTCTCTGCGGCTTCCGCCGATGACTCCCGGATCGTCTGCGGACACACCATAGGTTCCGCTTTCTTTCAGTTTCCGGTGTTTTTCCTCCAGAATGCCCAGACCCTTCACGACGCCGTCAATGATGGATTCCGGCCGGGCAGCGCAGCCCGGCACAAAGACATCCACAGGGATGGCTTTATCCATGCCGCCCATCATGTTGTAGCATTCGCGGAACACGCCGCCGCTGCAGGCACAGGTCCCGACGGCAACGACTACCTTCGGCTCCGGCATCTCGTCATAAATCTGCCGTACCACGGGCAGGTTCTGCGCGTTCACACCGCCGGTCACGAGAAAGATGTCCGCCTGCTTGGGATTGCCCGTGTTGACAATGCCGAAGCGTTCCACGTCAAACAGCGGCGTCAGGCAGGCCAGCACCTCAATGTCGCAGCCGTTGCAGGACGAACCGTCATAATGGATCAGCCAGGGGGATTTGCTTTCGAATGCCATGCTTCCACCTTCTTACTTGAAATAGATCAGGTACGCCACGTTCAGGAAGCCTGCCAGCAGCGTGACCATCCACGTGGAAGCCAGCATGCGTTCCCATTTTACGCGGGACGCGGAATTATCGATCAGGATGCCGCAGAAAAAGACAAGCACGCAGGCTGCCAGGCCGGCAGCAATGCTCCAGGAGGCATTGTTCAGGAAGAACAGGAACACCATGCCCAGGAGGAAAACATTTTCGTACCAGTGGGCAACTTCGAGGACCGCCAGGGTCCGGCCGGACAGCTCCGTCTTCACGCCGCCGATCAGTTCCTGGTGTGCCTCTTGCGACATGGAGATGTCGAAGGGCGACTTACGGAATTTGATCAGGAGGATGTAGCAGAAACCGATAAAGATGCCCGGCATATTCTGCAGGTTCATGTACGGCACATCCATAATCTCGCGGATCTGGAAGCTGCCGGACGACAGATAGAACCCGACCGCTACGAAGAGCAGCATCGGTTCGTAGGCCATGGACTGTACCAGCTCGCGCTCCGCCCCTTCCTGACTGTAGGGAGAAGCCGTCGCGTATCCCGCGATAATCAGGCAGACGCTGGCCATGGTGAGCGTAAAGACCGCCAGGAGGATGTCCCCGCCGGTAAAGAAGAACACGCCCGTCAGGAGAACAAACAGGAGGAAGCCGCCGATGTAGAAACTGACAGCCTTATTGACCGCAATCGGCTGTTTCTCCCATAATTTCAAGACATCGTAGAACGGCTGCAGAAGCGGCGGTCCCACGCGGCGCTGCATGCGCGCCGACAAAATCCGGTCCAGGCCGGACAACAGGCCGCCCAGAAACGGCGCCAGTACCAGGTACAGGACGGCAGCGGCAATGCTGACAGTGAAATCAGACATGGAGCTCACCTCCCGCTACCAGGGACAGTTCCAGGAGGACACAGGCCAAGCAGGCTGTGTAGCCTATCAGCTTCATCTTCCGTTCGCCGAACCACTGTTCCATATACCAGTTGCGAAGTGTCACCGGCACTACCCGGCCCGCAGCGCCGCGATATGCCAGGTTACTGCCGAGGTTTTCGCCAGACAGGTTGGCAACCACCTGCTTCTTCAGGCTGCTCTTGCCGAACCGGAGAGGCAGGATGATCAGCAGGCAGACCATGAGCGACATAGTCCACAGGTTGCTTTGGTCGATGACGTCGCCCGCGTATTGATATGTCAGTTTCAGGTACGGAATGACCACATACTGCGAAATCAGCGGGAAGAGGACGCACACAACGAGCGTCAGGGTGGACAGGCTCTTGAGGGCTGCCCATTCTTCCGGAAGGATGCCCTTTTCCCGGTTTTCATAGCTCGGAATAAAGGTCGTGACCTTGCCAAGCCATTTGGTCCAGTAGAACAGCGTCGCCGCCGAGCCGAAGACCAGCACCAGCAGGAGCAGCGGCTGCGCCGCATCAACGAACGCCTTCATGGCCGCCCACTTGGAGATGAGCATGCCGAAGGGGGCCAGAAACATACCGCAGATACCAATCACCATGCACAACGAAAGGCGCGGCATGGAATTGAAGATGCCATCGAACCGTTCCAGATCGCGGCTGCCCAGCTGCTGTTCCGCCGTGCCCACGGTCAGGAAGAGCAGGCTCTTGGCCACGGCATGGAAGATGACGATCATGATGGCCGTCCAGGCCGCTTCATAGAAGCCCGTCCCGGCGCAGCACACGATAAGGCCCAGGTTGGAAATGGTGGAATAGGCCAGCACCTTCTTCCCGTCAGACTGGGAAATAGCGGCACAGGAGGCAAAGAAGAAAGTCGCGCCGCCGATGAACATGGCCATGAAACCCGCGTGATTGGCACCCAGCAGCGGAGTCAGCTTGATAATCAGGAACACGCCTGCTTTCACCATCGTCGAGGAATGCAGCAGTGCGGAGACTGGCGTAGGCGCCACCATGGCTCCCAGCAGCCAGCCCGAAAACGGCATCATGGCGGACTTGGTGAACCCGCAGAACACAAGCAGGGCCACGGCCAGCTCGACGGGAGCATTGCTGCGGCCCAGCTCCAGCAGGGTCGCCAGCTCGACCGTATGGAGCTTCATCCCCATGAACAGGATGGCCAGGGCGAATGCCAGTCCGCCCAGGAGGTTCATCCACAAGGCCTTGAAGGCGTTGCGCACCGCCCGCTCCGTACCGGCGTAGCCGATCAAAAGGAAGGAGCAGAGGCTCGTCACTTCCCAGAAGGTGTACATGTAAAGGAGATTGTTGGACAAAACCAGACCGAACATAGCCGCCAGGAACAGAAACACGATGAAGAAAAAGAACGGCTGCCGGTCCGGCACTTCGCGGTGCTCTTCATGGTATACCGACATATAACCCAGGGAGAATACGGCGATAAAGCTGCCGATAATACCCACAATAAGCACCATGATGAGTGCAAAATTGTCAATGTTGAAGTCCCACACGGACCGCACGGACGGGCCAACATGCAGCTCGTACCACAGGACGACGGCGAACTGCGCGACGCCCAGGACCGCCACGAGAAGGTAGTGGTATTTCCAGGCAAAATACAGGACGGTCAAGACGACCAGGACATCCACGGCCGTCATCGCCAGGGGTACCCAGGCACCCGTCAGGGAAACCTTCACGGACTCGTCGAAAAAGCGTACCGCCGTCGCCACGGACAAAATCCCCGTGGCCAGTGCCGCCGCCTTCACCAGGCCGTTCCGGAAGGACTGGCTCCGGTTCACGAACAGCAGGACTGCTGTCACGAGAGGAACCAGAAAAAGCAATGCCGGTATAAACATCTTCACACCTCCCTGCCTGATCGGTCCTGGCCTCGAAAATTGATTCCGGTAGGGTCAGGTCGACAGGTAAGTACTCTCTGCCGGTTCATCAGCCGGCGCATTTTATTAGGCTACATTATTTTGCAATGTTGTATACTGATAGCTTAACTATAGTCTTTGAAAGGTCACGGGTCAAGCAGATTCTGCCAGGTATCCTGTATACTTTCCGCCGAATTCCCGACAGGTCTGCCTCCGGTCCGGCCTGCCAGTTACAACTTTTCATTTTTATTATAATGAATAGCCACCGGTTTTCTCAACCGGTTTTTTACCGAAGGACGGAAATCCCGGCCTGAATGCAAAAAAAGCGTCCCGCGGGTTCGGCCCGGCACCATAGTCAGTACCGGGATTCTCCCGCGGGACGCGGATTCTCCTGATGCAGAGATGGCTGCGGGGGACAGGCAGTCCCCGGGCAGCGCATCTTTGCGCTTGTTCTGTTTTGCTGGTTCAGTTTTTCGCAGCTTCTTTTCCAGCTGCTTCGTCTGCTGCCTCTTCTTCGGCTTCCAGTTCTGCCCGCTCCTGCGGAAGGGGCTTCATGGTCGGGAACAACAGGACGTCCCGGATCGACGTGGCGCCCGTCAGGAACATGACGAGGCGGTCGATTCCAATGCCCAGTCCCCCCGTGGGAGGCAGACCGTGCATCAGCGCATTGATGAAGTCTTCGTCCATCATGCCGGCTTCCAGGTCGCCGTTCGCCCGTTCTTCCATCTGTTTCACAAAGCGTTCCCGCTGGTCGATCGGATCATTCAGTTCCGTAAAGCCGTTGCACAGCTCGCGGCCATAGATAAAGCCTTCGAAACGATCCGTAATTTCCGGGTCTTCGACGCTGCTCTTGGCCAGGGGAGAAATTTCCTTCGGATACTTGTAGATAAAGACAGGCTGAATCAGCTTGTCCTCGACAAAGGTATCGAAAAATGCGTTGATGATCTTGCCGACGCCCCACGATTCCTCCACAGGAACTTTGGCTTCCTTTGCCATGGCGCGGGCCTGTTCCAGGTCCTTGACGCCGTTGAAGTCATAGCCGCTGTATTTTTTGATGGAGTCGATCATGGTCATGCGGGGCCACGGAGGCGTCAAATCAATATCCGTTCCCTCGTAGGTAATCTTCATGGTCCCCAGCACATTCTGTGCCGTCTGGCTGACCAGTTTTTCCGTAATATCCATGACGGTATTCATGTCGCCGTAAGCCTGGTACAGCTCCAGCGTTGTGAATTCCGGATTGTGCTTGATGTCCATTCCTTCGTTGCGGAAGACGCGGCCCAATTCATAAACCCGCTCCATACCGCCGACGATGAGGCGTTTCAAGTTCAGTTCCGTCGCAATGCGCAGGTAGAGTTCGATGTTCAGGGCGTTGTGGTACGTAATGAACGGACGGGCCGTCGCACCACCGGAAATCGTGTTCAGAACCGGTGTCTCCACTTCCAGGAACCCGTCTTCATCCAGGATACGGCGAATGCTCTTGATGATTTGCGTCCGTTTGACAAAGACATCCTTCACTTCCGGGTTGACGATGAGATCCACGTAGCGCTGGCGATACCGTAAATCCATATCCTTGAGGCCATGGAATTTTTCCGGCAGCGGTTTCAGTGCCTTGGACAGGAACTGCAAGTCTTCCACGCGGACAGACGGTTCCCCCGTATGCGTCAGGAACACCGTGCCCGTTACGCCGATAATGTCGCCGATGTCCATCAGTTTCGTGATGGAATAGACATCTTCACCCAGGACGTCCTTGCGAAGGTAAAGCTGGATACGCCCCGTCTTGTCATGGAGGTCCATGAAGCAGGTCTTGCCGTGGCCGCGGATTGCCATTACACGGCCGGCTACCCTGACGACCGTATTGTTGTCCTGCATTTCCTGCGCGTGGGCATGCACTTCGTCATTATGGTACGTCACGTCGAACCGATGGCCGAAGGGAGCAATGCCGCGCTCTTCCAGCTTATGCATCTTGTCAATGCGGTTCTGGACCTGTTCGTTGACGTCGATTTCCGCAGCCTGGACCTTCTGCTGTTTCGGCTGCTCTTTCGGCTGGGCCTGGCCGGCCTGGCCGTTCTTTGCCTGCGTATCTTCTGCCATAGTGCCTCTCCTGCTCACTTAATCTTCTTGATCTTGAACTGGTGGTCTCCCAACGGAGTCCGGACTGTGACGACAGTACCGACTTTTTTGCCCATGATGGCAGCGCCAATGGGCGACTCATTGGAAATCTTCCCGGCAAAAGGATCCGCTTCTGTCGTGCCGACAACCGTATATTCCTGGATTTTGTCTTCTTCAAATTCCGGTGCCAGGTCTTCGATAGTGACCGTCGTGCCGAGTTCCACTTCCGATTTGCGCTTCTTGGAGTTGTCGATGACGACAGCCGTCTTCAGCATCTGTTCAATTTCCTGAATCCGGCCTTCGATACGGGCCTGTTCATCCTTGGCGGCATCGTACTCGGAGTTTTCGCTCAAGTCGCCGTGAGAAATAGCTTCATGCAAACGCTCTTCGTTTTCGAGGCGTTTGACCGTACGAAGTTCATTTAATTCCGCTTTGAGTTTTTCCAAGCCTTCAGCGGTTAGAATCGTTTGTTTCTCAGCCATGCAAAATTCCTCCTCTGCATCGTGGGCTAAAATGAGAATACTATTAGATATTATAATTTTTTGTCTACACCTTGTCAAATATCCGGCAGGGGCTCCCGTTCCCGGCGGATTCCGGCATACTGCAGGACGGAAGCAATGGTTTCTTCCGTCACCTCGTGCTCAAAGTTCCGGAAGCCGGACAGATGGAACCGGTGTTTTGCCGCCAGGGCGGAGATGGTATCGATCTGTTCGGACCGCAAATCGCGCCCCAGGGTAAAGTTTTCATAGCGGCCTTCCAACGCCAGGATCATGGTTTCTGCCATGCAGGCAAACGCGGTTTTCGGGGGAAAGCCGAAATGAAAATGGAAATCCACATCCCCCGGCACGTCGATGACGCCGCCCTCAATGACCAGCACATCCTTGCGCGCCGCCGATACAGCGCGGGAGATATTGCGGGGCCGGGCGACGTCGCAGACCACGGCGCCCGTTTTGAAATCTGCCGGATCGATGGGAAAATCGATGGCACTCGTAACAGTCAGCACCACGTCGGCCTGACGGAGACAGGCCGGGATATCCTGTTCCACACGGATCACGGCCGGAGACGAAGCCTGCAATTCCTGAGCCAGTTCTTCCAGGGGCTCCGTGCGGCGGGCAGCCAGGAGCAGCGTCCCGGCTTCACGGGCCAGGATACGGGCGCAGCAGGCCCCGATGGAGCCGGTCGCCCCAATGACAGCCACTGTCGAATCCGCCAGGTTCCGGCCCATGAGCGACGCTGCTTTCCGCGCTCCTTCCAGGGCCGTCGCCACAGTGTAGCTGTTGCCGGAAGTAACGGCAATGTTCAAATTCTTTGCCACCGTCAGACCCGCGTCCCCGACGATGCTCGTGAACGCACCGAGGCCGACAATTTTCGCGCCCAATTCCTCGGCAATCTTTCCCGTCTCGATAATCCGGTCCAGGACGAACTCTTCCGGCAGCGTCATCATCTGTTTCGCTGTCAGAGGGCAGCCGACAAACCATCCTTCCGCCTCCGCGTACGGGCTCCGGATGCCCGTAATATGGGAAACCGGAAAGGGTTTCTTGTGCTGCAGGACAAATTCCAGCACCTTGTCAGGGACACAGCGAAACAGAGGGGACACATGCTGCATATCCTCCAGCGACAAAGGGTGCAGTATAAAGGCGAACTTCTCCATACGAACGATTCCTTCTCTTTCTATCCTGCCATAAAGACGCAGGGAACAATACGATAATACAATCCAACAGAACCAGACCGACAGTCCTCAGCCCGGTTCCGACAAGACCTCCACGGACGGCTGCAGGTCATAAGCGGCAAGCAGCTTTTCGTACTGTGCCGCCGGCAGGCTTTGCTTTGCACCGACGGAGGCGACCAGGGCTGCTTCCAGCACGTTCGTGCCGAAGCTCCGGCCGTTGATGCAGGGCGTTGTCGTAATCAGCAGATGCACCCCCGCTTCCCGGAGATGTTTCCGGTCCGCCGCCGTCACCGTATTTGTCAAAATGATTTTCCCGTCCAGCCGGGGCGGCATGAAGCGCTTGATAAACAAAAAATCACCGGCAATGACTTCATTGTCCCGAAAATATTCCGGATACCGTACGACTTGCCGTTCCTGTTCTTTCCCCGTCGGATACAGCCAGCGGATGGGAAGTTTCGTAATGACCGGCACGACGAACCGCGCCAGCCGGTCCAGCCAGGTCAGGCTGTGGAGCGGAAACGGCAGGCCCAGCCCGTACAGGAGATCGCCGAAGGTGACGTCGGCGCCGGCCTCTGTCAGGGCTTCCGCCATACCGAAACGGTCGACGGCACACAGGAGCAGCACTTTTTTCCCGCGGAACGGAACGGTACCCTCTGCGTTCAGCCGCCGCACCAACGTCCGTTCCAGCGTATTTTTCAGGCCGCTTCCATCGACGACGGGCGTCCGCTTCACATGAGACAACAGGCGCGCCGATTCCCGGAATACGTACCGGTGGGTTCCTGCCACCAGATAGAGGTCCGTCCCGCCGAGGCCGATGGCGTCCACCTTTCCATCGTATGCTTCCATCATGGCGGCAGCCCTGGCCACATCGCCATCGGTTCCGCGCCGTACCAGAGAGATTGTCTCCCCGCCCAGCTGCAGGGTTCCCTCCGCATCCCGTGCAGACGAACCCAGGCTGATACTGATGACCTTTTTCACAGTTCCATCCCTCTCTTCAAGCTTCCCGGTCCGATGCCCGGCCGGAGGACGCGACGAACGAACCATATTCTTCCACGACGGCTTCCAGTTCTGCCAGGGTGTTCACAGAATTAATCTTCCCGCGGTACGAAGCGGCCCGGGGCAGTCCTTTCAAGTAGGCGGACGCGTGACTCCGCATTTCCCGGACAGCCACATATTCCCCTTTGAAAGCCACCAAAGCCCGGGCATGTTCCCGAATCATGGCCAGCCGTTCCGCCAGGGACACATCCGGCACCGGCCGTCCTGCCAGGGCCGCCCGCAGCTGGGTGAAAATCCAGGGGTTCCCGTTGGCGCCGCGGGCTATCATCACTCCGTCGCAGCCCGTTTCGTCGAACATGCGCAGGCCGTCCTGCCACGTAAAGATGTCCCCGTTTCCCCAGACAGGAATGGAAACGGCTTCCTTCACACGACGGATGATGTCCCAGTCGGCATGTCCTGCATAAAACTGGGTCCGCGTCCGTCCGTGGACGGCGACGGCGGCCACGCCGGCTGCTTCCGCTGTTTTGGCGAACTCCACGGCGTTCCGGTGATTCTCATCCCAGCCGGCCCGGAACTTGACCGTCACAGGAATGTCGACAGCCTGCACCATCGCCGCCAGAATGCGCCCTGCCAGGGCCGGGTCCTTCATCAGGGCCGACCCTTCCCCATTGTTGACGACCTTCGGAACGGGACAACCCATATTGACATCGATCAAATCGGCGCCCCGTTCAGCGACAATGCGTGCCGCTTCTGCCATTTCCTCCGGGACGGAACCAAAGAGCTGGATGGCAGTCGGCCGCTCTGCCGGGTCGATAGCGAGCATGGCAAACGTTTTTTCATTTTTGTAGAGCAGCCCCTTGGCGCTCACCATTTCCGACACCGTCAGGCCGCAGCCGGCGCGGCGGCAGAGGACGCGATACGGCAGGTCCGAAATGCCGGCCATCGGCGCCAGGGCCAGGGGTGCGTCCAGTTCGATGTTTCCAATCTTCATGAAAAATTTCCTTCAACAGAGCGGCCGGTCCCGCAAAAAAAGGGCCCGCCGGAAAGCGGGCTTCGGGGAACGGCGGAACAGGTGCCGGCAGGGCACCTGTTCGCATTTATTTCTTCTTGTTTTTTTCAAAAATCAGGCGCAGGCCCTCCAGCGTCAGCATGGGATCCACCTTATCGATGCAGTTCGTGCCGCTGGTCATGGTATTGGCGAAGCCGCCGGTCGCAACGACAAACGCGTCCTGTGTGCCGAGTTCCTTCTTCATCTGCGCTACGATTTCCTTGATCAGGCCATAGTAGCCGTACATGATACCAGCCCGCATCGCCTCGACCGTATTTCCGCAAATGGCCTTTTTCGGTTTCAGCAATTCAATGCGGGGAAGTTTGGCCGTCCGCTGGAACAGCGCTTCCGACGAAATGCCGATGCCCGGGCAGATCGCCCCGCCCAGGTATTCCCCGGTGGCCAGCAGGGCACAGAACGTCGTGGCCGTGCCAAAGTCGATGATAATCATGGGGCGATTCAGATGTTTGTATTTTTCGTAGGCAGCAACGGCATTGACGATGCGGTCTGCCCCGATTTCCTTCGGGTTCTCATACCGGAGTTTGAGGCCGATTTTCAACCCCTGCCCAACGACGAGAGGCTTGTTGTTGAAATACCGCTCGCACATGTGGCACAGCGGCACAAGAACCGGCGGAACAACACTGGAAATGATAATGTCCGTCACATCTGCCCGGGTCAGGCCGGCAAAGCCGAGCATGCCCGTCATAAACATACCGAATTCATCGGCCGTTTTGGAACGATCCGACGAAAAGCGCCAGTTGTCCAGCAGTTTGTCGCCGTCGTAAATCCCGGCGACGGTGTTGGTATTCCCAACGTCAATCACAAGTAACATGCGTTACCTCCTGTATCCTATGAATCAACAAAACACTCATAGTATAACAGACTTTCTAAAATGTGCAACCCTGAAACAATGCTCAGGAGTAGTGCTTCCCCTTTGCCGCAGCCGGCCGGATGGAAACATCGCCGGCGATGACCTTCTCCAGGGTGCCGTCTTCCCGCTTGACAATCAAGAGGCCATTTTCGTCGATATCTTCAGCTGTGCCGTAGTACGTCTTGTCTGGAGCAATGACTTTGACCGCTTGTCCGATGGTATTCGAATACTTGCGCCACTCGTCGAAGACAGGCCCGAAACCCTCCCGGCACGCGATGCCGTACAGTTCTTCCAGATTTTTCAGGTAGTCCGCCAGGATCTGGACACGGTGGATTGGCTCCTTCGCCACATCTGCCACGGAAATGGCCAGTTCCTTCAAATCATCCGGCACCATGCTGCGCGGTACGTTCGTATTGATGCCAGTGCCGATGACGATGTAGTTGATCTTGCCGAATTCCGCGCTCATTTCCGTCAGGATGCCGACCATTTTCCGGCCTTCCAGCAGGATGTCGTTCGGCCATTTGATGGTGGCATGGACGCCTTTATACTTGTTGATTGCCTTGACAACCGCTACGGCCGCCATCAAGGTGCATTTCGGAGCTTCTTCCGGTAGGAAAGGAGGCCGCAGGACGACGCTGACCCAGACGCCGCGGCCATAGGGGGAAAACCAGCCCCGGGCCAGACGTCCCTTACCGCTCGTCTGCTCTTCCGCGACGACGGTCATGCCGTTGGCACAGCCTTCGGAAGCCAGCTTCTTGCCCACTTCGTTGGTCGAATTCGTCGTTTTCATATAGTGGATGTGATGCCCCACCCACTCCGTACGGAGATGCGTCACGATTTCTTCCGGGCTCAGCAGATCCGGGGCGCTCCGCAGGATATACCCTTTCTTGGGAACGGACTCGATTTCATAGCCCTGGTTTTTCAAGGTCTGGATATGTTTCCAAATCGCCGTACGGGACACGCCGAGTTTTTCCGACAGTTCTTCTCCGGAAACCGGCTCCGGCGTACGGGACCGCAGCAACTCCAAAATTTGCGCGCGCATGCGAACGCCTCCTTCGTATTAAGCCGGCTGTACCGGCTGATCTTCCGACAGGAATCCCTGGGACATCAGCTCGTTCAGCTGCTTGCCGTCGAGAGTTTCCTTCTCCATCAACGTTTCCGCAATCAAAGTCAGCTTGTCGCGGTTTTCCGTCAGAAGCTTTTCCGCTCCTTTATATGCTTCGTCCATAAGGCGGCGCACTTCTTCGTCGATGACAGCGGCCACTTCGTTGGAATAACGTTCCCGGGCGATATCACGGCCCAGGAAGACTTCTTCTTCCGGATGGCCGAACGTCATGGAACCCAGCCGGTCGCTCATGCCGTACTGCGTGACCATCTTGCGGGCCAGAGCCGTGGCACGCTGCAAGTCGCTGCTGGCACCGCTGGAAATGTCTTTCAGGACGATGGCTTCTGCCACACGGCCGCCAAGAAGCATCTGCAGTTCATCCAGCATTTCGGATTTCGTCGCGTAATTGCGGTCTTCTTTCGGCAGGCTCATGGTATAGCCGCCGGCCCGGCCGCGGGGAATAATCGTCACCTTGTGGACGACGTTCATATCGTTGTGAAGCAGGCCGACCAGCGTATGGCCCGTTTCATGGTAAGCAGTCAGGCGTTTTTCCTGTTCGCTCATGACGTGGCTGCGCCGTTCCGGTCCCATGACGACCCGTTCCGCCGCTTCGTTCATATCCTTCATGTCAATCAAGGATCCATTGCGGCGTGCAGCCAGCAGGGCCGCCTCGTTGACAAGGTTGGCCAGATCGGCACCGGTAAAGCCGGTTGTCGCCTTGGCAATAACCCCCATATCCACATCGGGGGAGATGGGTTTCCCTTTGGCGTGAACCTTCAGGATGGCCTCCCGGCCCCGCATGTCGGGACGGTCCACGACAATCTGACGGTCAAAGCGTCCCGGACGCAGCAGGGCGTGGTCCAGGATGTCCGGGCGGTTCGTCGCGGCAATCATGATGATGCCTTCGTTGACCCCGAAGCCGTCCATTTCGACGAGGAGCTGGTTCAGCGTCTGTTCGCGTTCATCATGGCCGCCGCCAAGACCGGCGCCACGCTGGCGGCCGACGGCATCGATTTCGTCGATAAACACGATGCACGGGGCATTTTTCTTCGCCTGGTCGAACAGGTCGCGGACACGGGATGCGCCGACGCCGACGAACATTTCCACGAAGTCGGAACCGGAAATGCTGAAGAACGGGACGCCGGCCTCTCCGGCGACGGCACGCGCCAGCAGCGTCTTGCCCGTGCCAGGCGGTCCGTAGAGAAGCACCCCTTTAGGGATTTTCGCACCCAGCGTGTTGTAACGGTCCGGATGTTTCAGGAAATCCACAACTTCCTGCAGTTCCTGTTTGGCTTCGTCCGCACCGGCCACATCGGCAAACTTGACGCTGTTTTTCGATTCATCATACCGGCGGGCATTGCTCTTGCCGAAATTCATCATCCGGTTCCCGCCGTTGTTTTGATTCATCATCATAAACCAGATGCCGACAAACAGGAGCAGCGGCACCGCCGTAGACAGGACAGTCGGCCAGATGGACGGTTTGGGCGGCAGTTCCGCCTTGATTTCCACATCGCGTGCCCGCAGCGTCGGAATCAGGGACGCATCGTCCGGGACCACGGTTGTGAAGGTCGAGCCGTTTTTCAGTTTGCCCGTAATGGCCGTATCCTGGATGGTTACGGACTTCACTTCGTCCTGCTGTACGTGCTTCATGAATGCAGTATAGGAAATGTCATTGGTCTTCGTCTGCGTGGCGGAATAATCCATAATGCCGACGACAGCCATGACAATGAGCAGGCAGAAGATGACATTCTTCAAAAACTTACCCAAATAAGGTGCCTCCTTCCGTTTTGTCAGGCACGGCCGTAGACGGAAGATTTCAGCACACCTACGTAAGGCAGGTTGCGGTAGTCTCCCGCATAATCGAGGCCATAACCCACGACGAATTCATCGGGGATTTCAAAGCCCACGTAATCCGCTTCCAATCCGTTCTGGCGGCGTGCTCTCTTGTCGCACATGGCCACGGTCTTGATGGAAGCAGGGTTTTTCGTTTTCAGCAGTTCCTTGACGCGGGCAAAGGTCAGGCCGCTGTCGATGATATCGTCGACCAGGAGCACGTCTTTGCCGGCAATGTCGTCGCGGATATCAAGATGGACAGCGACACTGCCCGACGTCTGGGTACCGTTGCCATAGGATGATGCCACCATGAATTCCATGCGGATCGGCATGTCGATGGCGCGGCTCAGGTCACAGGCAAAATACGCGGCGCCCTTCAGCAGGCAGATCATGATGACCTTCTTGCCGGCGTATTCTTTCGTCAGCTGCGCCCCCAGTTCGGCAATGCGCTTATGAATCTGTTCTTCCGTCAGTAATACGGTTTTGATGTCTTCGTTCAATGCCATGAAAATCCCTTCCTTACTCCCGGCCAGGCCGGAACTTTTCTTGTTTGGACAACCATGCCGCCTGTTCCGGATCTGCCGGAACAAAACGCCCCACCAGCCACCGGCAGGAGCGCCCGGATGTACTGACAGGCGGCCAGGCCGCGTTGGCATACCCCGGCAGCCACAGGACTTCCGTCCCTGCCGCCACAACCGGCAGACAAGCACGTTCCGCCGCGGGCATTTTGCTGTCAATCAGATAGCGTTTCAGGCTTTTGTGCCCGAGCCCCTTCAGGGGAAAGAAACGGTCTCCCGCGTGCCGGAACCGGATGGTCAGGGAAGGCGCCAGATTGCGCGCCGTCTCCAACGGATAAACCGCTTCCTGGCGATACCGGAACGGCAGCCCTTCCGACGGTCCCTCCTGCACGGAAAAAATCAATTTTCCTCCTCCGGGAAGTTCCACGACGGTTACAGGACCGGATTCCCTGTCCGGCCAGGGCAGTTCCCGCTTCCAGGCAGCGGCCGGTACAGTGCGGACAACTTTCTTTCCTTCCTGGTTATCGTCTTGTGGGAATAAGAATAGTTTACCATATATGTACAAACATTGCCAACACCCCGGCAAAGGGATTTTTTTGCCGCTATGGCCGCGGTGCAGAACCGACTCCAGGTTTTCCAGGTTTGCTGCCGTCAATTCCTGCGTCACACCCTGCTTCCGGCAAAAGAGGCGCAGCACTCGCACCGCAACCGGCGGCGGCAGGGTCAGCCAGGCCTTTCCATCCAGGTATGGCACAGGGCCCGCCGCAGGAATCCCGCCGGGCACTCGTTCCGCCTGGCCTTCCACAGTCGGCAGGGCCTGGCGGGCCAGGTCTTCCAAAAAATCCGCATCTTCCTGGATGGCCCGGGCCGTCCGGCTCAAAATTTCCGTCATATCTCCGGGAAAACGGGCAGCCAGGTACGGCAGCAGTTCCCGCCGGATCCGGTTGCGTACGTACCGGCAGTCCTGGTTCGTCTCGTCTTCCCGCCATTCCAGGCCGGCGGCACGGCAGAAGTCCCGCAGTTCCCGGCCGCGGAATTCCAGCAGAGGACGCAGGATCCGTCCGTGCCGGAACCGCATTCCGGCCAGGCCCAGGGTGCCGCTGCCCCGCAGGAGCCGCAGCAGCAGCGTTTCCGCCTGGTCCTCTTTCTGATGGGCCGTCACGATAAAAGCGGCACCCGTTTCGTCGGCGCACCGCTCCAAGGCAGCATAGCGGAGACGCCGGGCCGCATCCTCCAGGGACAGTCCGGCCTCCCGCGCTGCTGCCGTTGCATCGACGGAGATGCAGCGGAAGGGAATCTTCCGTTCCCGGCAATAGGCTTCCACGAAGCGTGCGTCCTCCCGCGACGCTTCGCCGCGAATTCCGTGCTCCACATGACAGACGGTAAAACGCAGCCCGGCACGATGCATTCCCTCTGCCAGTGCCATGGAATCGGCACCGCCGCTCACTGCCGTCACATAGGACACGGCCGGATCCAGGAGCTGCCGCAGGCGGCGCGGCAGCCGTTTCAACATATCATCCATACCTGCATTCCTGTCTGAATTCCCGCAGCGCCGGCCTCTTTCAGCCGCACTGCGTTCTACCCTGTACACAAACGAAAAAGGCACTCCTGTGCGAAGTGCCTTTCCATTCTTTATCTTGCACGGCTTGCGCCGCGTCCTCCCCGTTTTGATTCCGTATTCCGGCGGAGGTCCAGCAGCCGGTCGTCGCTTTCCTTCATGAAACGGGACAGCTTGTCCTCGAATGAAAGCGGGCCCGCAGGCTGCGGACGGGCAGCGCGGCGTTCATTCGGGAAACGGCGCTCATTCGCGCCGGAACGTTCCGCACGGAAGGAACGGCCTTCCGGACGTTTCGTGGACGCCTCCGGTGCCGGCTCCAGTCGTTTGATGGATAATCCGATTTTCCCATTCGGATCGATGGAGAGAACCTTGACCTTGACTTTCTGGTGTTCCTTCAGAAAATCATGGACATCCTTGACATAGACATTGGACACTTCCGAAATGTGAACGAGTCCCACTTTTCCCTCGGGAAGCTGAAGAAACGCTCCAAAATTCGTAATTCCCGTCACTTCACCTTCGACGACAGATCCAACTTCGATTGCCATAAAACCAAAAATCCTCCTTAAAGCAGCCGGCGGAGCCGGTCCCTTCCGGGCGTAATCATGCTCTTATTTTACCCTTAAAAACCGGCGGTGTCAATTTTTAGCCTTACTTTGGGAGGGAGCTGTTTTTTCTTCTCCAGTCCCTGACTTTCCCTCTGCAGCGCTGTCTGTTTTCCCGTTATTTTTCTGCTTGTCCTTCACGATAAAGAGGGGAACTTCGTTCTTTCCCACCATGTTGTGGTCTTCCCTGGCAAGCTTTTCAATGTACTTGGGATCATACAGGCGCTGCCGCTCTGCCTGCAGGTCCGCCTGCACCTTCTGCAGTTCTTCCACGCGCTGCCGCGTCGCCTCTGCTTCCTTGTTGAGCCGGTAGATTTTGTACTCCTGGCGTCCCAGGACGATTGCCATGAGGATAATCATGCCGATAAGGACAAGCTTGTACAATCTGCCGCCTTTTCTGCGCTTCGTCTCCTGTTCCGTCATTGTCATCCCTCTTTTCTTCCTGTCAGACGGTTATGCCTGTCCGGCTTCCGCACGTTTCGCTTCTTCCCAGAATGCATCCAGTTCTTCCAGGGAAAAGTCCTGCCAGTCCCGGCCGGATTCATGCACCTTGTCTTCCACGAACTGGAACCGCCTCGTAAAGCGGTTGTTCGTCCCGTTGAGGGCCGTCTCCGGTTCGATGCCTGCGTGGCGGCCGTAGTTGACCAGGGCAAAGAACAAATCTCCCAGTTCGCTCTCCATGGCCGCCGCATCGCCCTGGGCCAGGGCCTCCTTAAATTCCTGCCATTCCTCCCGCACTTTGGCTTCCACAGGCGCAATGTCAGGCCAGTCAAACCCAACCTTCGCCGCTTTTTTCTGGATTTTCCAGGCCCGCAGCAGCGACGGCAGTCCCTGGTAGATTCCGTCCAGGATCCGTTTCCGTTCCGGTTTTTCCCGTTCCTTGATCTTGTCCCAGTTGACGAGAACCGCGTCACTGTCGGCCGCACGGACGTTTCCAAAGACGTGGGGATGCCGCTCCAGCAGCTTTTGAGTCACGTCGTGGACGACATCCTGCAAGGTAAAGAAACCCTGCTCTTCCGCCATGCGGGCGTGGAAGACGACCTGCATGAGCACGTCGCCCAGCTCCTCCTTCATACCGTCATGGTCGTCCTTGTCCAGGGCTTCCAGGTATTCGTAACATTCCTCGATAAAGTTCGACCGGATGGAGTGAAAATCCTGCTCCCGGTCCCAGGGACATCCATTCGGTTCCCGCAGCGTCTGGATCATATCCGCCAGAGGCCGGATATCATATGCCGTCTTCCGTTTCATGGGCTTGTACTCTGCCCACACGGCACCGATGCCGTTTTCCAGATCCTCCCGCGCCTCTTCCGGCGTGTACGGATCATCGTCCGTGAGCCATTCCCCGGACGAGGCACCGTTCCCGGACCCTGCCGCTACAGGGGGAATAAAGATACTGGTCAGATGGTCGATCTTCGGCTGCCGGTCTGCTTCAAACAGTGGAATTTTGCGGCATTCCTCGTCCGGCAGGCCCAGATTGCGCAGGAACCATATTTCCGTCTCATCGGGCAGGACATCCATGACGGCCAGTTTCATGTCCGACGCCACCATGGGGCTGTAGACCTGGGTCACCATGAGGGGATACTTTCCTGCATCCGCCAGGGCGTCGTAATCCTGGGCATCGATGATGCGCAGGCCGTCGATGGGATCGATGCCCAGAGCCACGTAGGCAAGGTCCAGGAAACTCAGGGCCGGCTTGATGGTAACAGGCACGCCGGCCTGTTTCGCCGCCTCGCGCAAAAGCACGACCGTTTTTTCCGCTACCAGGGGACTGCCGGGCACGGCGTACACGACATCGTTTTCGCGGGCTGCCGCCAGGACACGCTCCGTAATCGACTGGTACACTTCTTCGAAGCTCTGCCCTGCCTCATACAGATCATCGCACGATGTATAACGGACACCGGCTGCCTCCAGATCGGACACGCAGGGATGGATTTTCGTCCGCAAAATCACGGTGGATGCCTTCAGCTGTTTCATGGCCTCCAGCGACAACAGGCCGGCCGGGCCGGGGCCCAGGCCGACGATGGTAAGTGAACCCTTCGACATAACACACCTCGATTTTCCAGCAGGGATCCGTCAGGAACGGGATCCCCATCTACGCAGCACCTTCCCGACGAGGGGCAGGTGCAGACATTCTTCCTTCGTCACGATGCCCAGCACTGCAACGGCACCTACATAGATTATAATCGAAAGGACCATGCCGATGCAAAGGCGGACAAACAGCCCCGTTCCGGACAGGACGAACAGGGATGCCACCGCGCCGGCTCCCACCAGGACGGAAGCCAGTGCAACGCGGGCTCCTTCCGCCCAGGGAAACGCAATGCCAGCCCGGTACAGTCCGTACACATTGAGGGCGGCCACAACGAAAAAGTTCAGGTCCGCCGCCCACGCGGAACCCTGGATGTTCAGCCAGGGCAGGCTCGTCAAATACCACACGGCAGCGATTTTGACAAGGGCACCGATAAACATGTTCCACATGGGCAGGGCTGTCTTGCCGATTCCCTGCAAGGCGCCGGTCGTCACCTGGTAGACGCCCAGAAACAGGATGGACGGCGCCAGGTTGGCAATGACCGGTGCGGCCTTCAGCGTCCCGTACAGGCAGCCGGATATGGGCTCCGCCAGGACGGCCATGCCGACGGCAGCCGGCAGGACGATGAGCAGGCAGATCTTCAGGGCAAAGGCGATCTTGCGCCGGATTTCGTCCTTCTGCCCCAGCGTGAAGGCCTCCGAGACAGCCGGCACAAGACTCAGGGTCAGGGACGTTGTCGGAATGGACGCCAGCATCAACAAGGGCTGGGCCATGCCGGACAAATACCCGAACAGGGTCGTCGCTTCCGCAACGCCGAAGCCCGCCCGCCCCAACGCATTGGGCACCAAGACCATGTCGATAGTACTCGTGACAGGAATCAGCAGGTTGGCACACGATGTGGGGATGGCCAGGCGGACCAGGCGCCTGGCAATGCGGCCGGCGCTTTCCACAGACTGCTTTGTCTGCCGGCGCATCCGTTCCCGCCAGCCCGGTGCCGCCTTATGGTAAAACCAGGACAGGACGACAAGCCCTGTCAGCCCGCCGGGCACGGCACCGAAGGCTGCCCCGGCCGCGGCATACGTCAAGCCCTGCGGCAGGAGCCACCACGCCAGGAGCACCATGGTCATGACCCGCACGAACTGCTCCAGAATTTGCGACACTGCGGGCGGTACCATCTCCTGGTACCCCTGGAAGTAGCCGCGGAAGCTGGCCAGGATGCTGGAAAAGAAGACAGCCGGCGTAAGGACGACCAGCGCCGGATACGCCCGGGCGTCCCGGATGATGCCCGTATCGACGAGCAGGCCTGCCAGCCCGTACAAGGACACGGCAAACAGCAGTCCGAAGACCGCCATGAGAGCCATGGTCACCTTGAAAATCCGGTGGGCGCCGGCGTAATCCTCGCAGGCAACCTTTTCCGCCACGATGATCGATACGGCCACCGGTACCCCGGCGGAACAGACAGAGAGCATCAGCAGATAGACCGGATAGGCCATCTGGTACAGGCCGATGCCCTCCCCGCCCAGCATCCGGGAAAGGAGGATTCGGTTGACGGACCCCAGGACTTTGACCAACAGACCGGCCACGGTCAGGATCAACGCGCCCTTCAAAAATTTATCTTTGCCCAACAGAATCGCTCCTTACATAATCCATCTGGGGAGTTCCTTTTCCAGCCACGACAGTACGTCGATCTCCAGGCCCGACGTATGGTATTCGAAGTATGGTTCCTTCTTCTGCATCCCGTTGAGATTCATCCTCGGGTGAGACTGAACCAGCTTGACAAGATAGTCGTTATTAACCCGGGCCCTGGGGAAGAAAGTAATGCGGACGACGCCGCCGTGTACGCTGATGCGGCGGATGTCCAGGCGCCGGCACAGGGCCCGGACCTGGGCCAGATGCCACAGTTCCTCCACCTCTTCCGGCGGTGTCCCGAACCGGTCGATAATCTCATCCATCAAATTATCCGCTTCTCCCCAGGCCAGGTCCGCAAACCGGCGGTACAGTTCCAGCTTGTACCGGGGGTTGCTGATATACGAATCGGGGATGTAGGCATTGCGCGGGATTTCCAAAATCGGATCGGGGCGCGTCTCACCTGCCGCTTCGCCGTCTTTAAGGCGGCGGACGGTCTGGTCGAGCATCTCGCAATAGGCCGCGAACCCGATGCCGGCGATGTAGCCGTGCTGCTGCGGCCCCAGCAGGTTGCCCGCGCCGCGGATTTCCAGGTCGCGCATGGCGATCTGGAAGCCCGCGCCCAGTTCTGTAAAGTCGCGGATGGCCTGCAGGCGCTTGGACGCCACTTCGCTCAACACCTTGTTTTTCTGGTAGACGAAATACGCGTAGGCCAGACGGGAAGAACGGCCCACACGGCCCCGCATCTGGTAGAGCTGGGACAAGCCGAAGTTTTCCGCCCCTTCGACGATAATGGTGTTGGCCATGGGCACGTCGAGGCCGTTTTCAATAATGGTCGTACTCAGGAGAACATCACAGCGGCCTGCGTAAAAGTCCATCATGGCGTCTTCCAGGGCGTCCTCGCTCATACGGCCGTGGCCGACGCGGATCTTGATGCCCGGCACCAGACGCCGCAGCCGTGCCGCAATGGGTGCCAGGCCGGAAATGCGGTTGTGTACGTAATAGACACGACCGCCGCGGCGCAGTTCCCGTTCCAGCGCTTCCTTAATCATGCCGTCGCTATACTCAGCCACATAGGTTTCCACGGGCAGACGGTCTTCCGGCGGCGACTCGATGAGACTCATGTCTCTCGTGTTGACCAGAGCCATGTGGAGCGTCCGCGGAATCGGCGTGGCCGACAAAGCCAGCACGTCAATGCCCTGCTTCCACTGCTTGATCTTTTCTTTCTGGGCCACGCCGAAGCGCTGTTCCTCGTCGATAATGAGGAGGCCCAGGTCGTGGAAGACGACATCTCCCTGCAGCAGCCGGTGTGTGCCGATCAGGATGTCCACGTCCCCTGCTTCCAACTTGCGCAGCGTTTCCTTCGTCTCTTTGTCCGACACAAAGCGGCTGACCATGGCAACGCGCAGGCCAAAGGGATCCAGTCGTTCGTGGAAGGTGAGCAGATGCTGCTGGGCCAGGACGGTCGTCGGCACGAGGAACGCCACCTGCTTGCCGTCCATAACGGCCTTGAAGGCAGCCCGCAGGGCTACTTCCGTCTTTCCGTACCCGACATCTCCGCAAAGGAGCCGGTCCATAGGGACCGGTTTTTCCATGTCCGCCTTGATTTCTGCAATGGCTTTCAGCTGATCCGGTGTTTCCTCGTAGGGAAATTTTTCCTCGAATTCCCGCTGATACTCCGTATCCGGGGAAAAGGCGTACCCCGGCGTGATCTTCCGCTTCGCGTACAGGCGCAGCAGTTCTTCCGCCAGGGCCGTAATCGCCGTGGACGCCTTGGTCTTCATGCGCCTCCACTCGGCGCCGCCCATCTTGGACAACTTGGGCGTCACGCCCTCGGCGCCGACGTATTTATGTAGGAGCCCGACCTGGTCGACTGGCACATAGAGGCGGTCCGTGCCGGCGTACTGCAGGAGCAGGTAATCGCGGTGTATGCCGTCTACTTCGACGGTTTCCACGCCGATGTAGCGCCCGATGCCATGGACGTCGTGGACGACATAGTCGCCGCCCTTGATGTCCGTAAAATACTGCAGCTGGGCCCCTTTGTGCTTCGATTTGAAGCGGTGGCGGCGCTGCAGGCCGTAAATATCGTTCTCTGTCAGGAGCAGCCACGATTCGTCCCAGAACCGGAAACCACTGAAAAGTTCCCCGGCGCCGCAATTCACCTTGTCCGGAGCTTCTGCCTCATCGTTGAGGCAGACGGCGCCGACACCCTGTTCCCGCAGGCTTTCCGCCACGCTGCGGGCTTTGAGGACCGTGGACATCATGATGTACGGACGGACGCCATCGGCCAGCAGGTTGCCTAAATCTTCCACCAGGAGGTTCAGGCTGCGGTTATACGACGCGGCTTTGCGGACAGGAACAGCAATCCGAGTAAAAGAAGGAAACCGGTTTTCTTCCAGGGCCGACACCGTCAGCACCCGCGCTGCTTCGGCCTGCTGCTCCAGTTCTTCCGCAGTCCATACGTCGTCGAGGAACCCGTCGGCCTCCTGGTACAAGTGCTGCACCGTGTCGAAAAGCTGTGCCGGTTCGTCGAGAACAAAGAGTGTATGTTTCGTGCCGTATTCCCACAACGTCGAGTCGTACGTGCCGTCCTCCCCGACTTTGCGGAGCGGCAGAATCCGCAGGGACTCGACCGTTCCCGTGGACCGCTGCGTGGTCAAATCGTAGGGCCGCAGGTCGTCGATGGTTTCATCGTACCATTCGATGCGCACGGGCTGCTCGCTGTTCAGGGGGAAGATATCCATGATTTCACCACGGACACTGAACTGTCCGATGGCATCGACTTCCTCCGTCCGTTCGTAGCCGATTTCGATTAGTTTTTCCAGCAGCACGCCCTGGTCGCAATCTTCCCCGCGGCGGAGGTCGACGCTGCCCTTCACCATGCCTTCCGGTTTCGGCAGTCGCTGCATCCATGCCTCAGCCGTGACAAAGACAATGCCCGTTTCCTCGTTATGGATCAGGCGTAAGGCTGCAGCGCGCCCTGCTTCGATCTCGAGATTCCGCGTCTCTGCCTGTACGCGGGGCAGGTTCTCAGGGTACAGCTCCTGCACGGGCAGGTCCGGATACAAATACGAGAAAGACTGGCGGTATTCCCGGATGGCATCGCGGCCCGATACGATGAGGACCAGCGTCCCTTCCGGGCGCAGCAAAGAGCGCAGCGCTGCCAGGAAGACGGACTTCACAGTGCCGTCCAGCCCGGACAAGGCCACGCCCTTGTGTTGCCGACATAATGCGGCAGCCTGCTTCGTCTCCCGGACGGCGGCTACCAGTTCGATAATACGGTCTTTCATGAAATTCCTCTGGATGTTAATCTGCGTTACTCTGCGGCAGACAGAAACCACAAAAAGAGGTCAAGGCGGAACCATGACCTCTTCTGTTGCCGGTTCGTTTCATTATAGCAGAAAAACGAAAGCCAGCATAGTGTTAGATTCTACTTTTACAGACAGTTTACTCACCGTCCGGCCTGTCCTCTTACAATTTGACGGAGAAGCGTTCCGTTCCCAGCCGGTGCACTGCGTCGACAAAACGGACCGTGCCGGACTGGTAGCGCATGGACACCGTATTGGTCCGGACGCCGCCGCCAAAGAACCGCACGCCCCGCAGAAGCGGGCTGTCCGTAATCGCCGTGGCCGTGAACATGCAGTCGTCCCCTTTCACCATATCATCAATGGTGAGGACCTGGTGGACGTCCTTGATGCCCATCTTCTGGCACCGGCGCAGCTGGTCTTCGCTTTCCGGGCAGAGGCGGGCCTGCATGTCGCCGCCCAGGCATTTCAGGGCCGCTGCCGCCAGAACGCCTTCGGGCGCGCCGCCCTTGCCGATGTACATGTGGACGCCGGTCCCTTCAATGGCCGCGTTCACAATAGGATTCACGTCCCCGTCGGAAATCAGCTGAATCCGTGCTCCGGCCTTGCGGATCCGTTCAATCAACTCCGCATGGCGCGGCCGGTCCAGACAGACCACCGTCACGTCGCCCACTTTCCGTTTCAGGGCGTCGGCCACGCGGGCCAGGTTTTCTTCCACCGGTGCGTTGATGTCGATACGGCCCTTGGCTCTGGGCCCGACAGCAATCTTTTCCATATACATGTCCGGCGCATGGAGCAGGCATCCCTTGGGGGCAATGGCAATGACGGCAATGGCGCCGCCCTGTCCCTTGGCGACCAGATTCGTGCCCTCAACAGGATCGACGGCAATATCCACCTCGGCTCCGCCGGCGCCGACCTTTTCTCCAATGTAGAGCATCGGTGCTTCATCCAGTTCTCCTTCGCCGATGACGACCGTCCCGCTGATGTGAACGCTGTCGAACATGCTGCGCATGGCATCGACTGCCAGTGCATCCGTACCGTTCCTGTCACCACGCCCGACACTGCGGGCTGCCGCAATAGCAGCTTGTTCCGTTACCCGTACGAATTCCATGGAAAGTTCCCTTTTCATGCTTGCTGAACCACCTTTCTCCTTCCTGTATTTTCCTCTCCTGGAAACCCCTCCACCGAGAGAAGGACGACTGTCCTTTTACTACTTTTGATTATCTCACTTTTGCGACATTTCTGCAATAAAGAAAGGCGCAGGCCCGTCCCGCCTGCTTCCAAACATTGTTGTTTCGTGAAATTCCCAAGAGTCGATAGTTAAGAATTTTCCAACAATATGAGAGAGGGTTAAAAGAAGCGGTGTTTTGTGTTACAATTTTTATTGATAGATGGAATATTTTAATTAATCTGCAAGTTTAAATATTTTTATTTACCACTTATCAGGGGGTGGACAACCGAACTTATAGAGAATAGAGGCTTCCTATTTTCAGGGGATTGCTTGAAGGGATTTTCCGTAAGCAAATTTATAGGGGGAAATAAATTAATATGGGTACTTTATTCTCTAAACGACGGGCAGCGGGGGTGCTTTCTGCCTTGTTATGCTCTATGACGGTTCCTGTTTGGGCAGAAACAATTACGGTTCCTTCCGGGGAGACGGTAGCTATGCCCTGGACGGAGACTTCCGGTACCGAACCCGTGAAAACCGTCTACGTGGTAGAAGACGGCGGGACTCTGTCTCTCCAAGTCGAAGAAGGGTACTTGGGGATCATGGAAATGGAGACCAACGGGACAAGCATTACAATTAAGAAGCCTGCTGCGGGTACTAGTCCGTCCGGTACGACGAAGCTGATTCTGCATTCCGGGGCCGGTGGTTATTACACGACTTCCCATTTCCATATCACCGCCAACGGAAGCGAAGCTTCGGCCCTGCTGGTGGAACCGGGTGCTTACCTCAATGGGGAGTCCGAGGTTAACGGTACGGATACTCATTTCATAGGCGAAAAGAATGGAATTACTTATAACGGCAACGGGAGCATCACACTGTTAGGTGGCATTACCCTGCGGGGAATCAACGGAAACGGCCTGGAAATGACGGACGGGAGCGAAGGCACCGTCTATCTGAAGAGTCCAAATCATGTCATCGGCGGAACAAACGGCATGCTGGTTACCGGCGGTGCCCACGTGGTAGATACAGGATCTGCCACGTATATCTACGGTGCCTACGAGAGGGTCACCTCGCCGGAGTCGGACGCGCAAAACTACGGACAGGACGGCCGGCAGGGTGCTGCTATCCTGGCTCAGGACTATACCGGAGATGCCGATGGTTACGCTGTCCGGATATATGACAATAACACGACTTTTCTTCGTGGAACCACCGGTCTTGACGTACAGTCTTCCCGTGTATCCGTCAACACGTCGAGACTGGAAATTTCCGCGTTCGGAGTCGATACTTCCGATGATGCAACAATACAGCCTAATGAACATGACGGTATCGGCGTTTTCTCCGGCCACAGCGATTCCGGCACGCTGGATGGTTCCGTCACCTTGGCGGGCAGCTGGTACATTTCAGTGGATGCTGCTGATACTGGCTTGTATGCGGACCAGGGAACTATCTCTCTCACCGGCGGCTCCATCACGGTAGATGCCGAAGGTAACGGCTTGGATGCCAAACAGGGCGACATCTCTCTTACGAGTAATTACGGCTCCATCACGGTGGATGCAGGAGTTGACGGCTTATACGCAACGGACGAGGGCTCCATTACCCTCACAAGCAGCCGCGCCACCACGGTAACTGCTGAAAGTAACGGCTTGTACGCCGACCAGGGAACCATCTCTCTGACCAGCAGCACTACCACCTCGGTAACTGCCGGAGCAAACGGCTTATACGCAGCCAATGATGGCTCTATCTCTCTCACCAGCGGCAGCTCCATCTCGGTAAATGCCGACGGTAACGGCGCACAAGCCGAACAAGGGACCATCTCCCTCACAAGCAGCAGCAATACTGTGAACGCTGGCACCGATGGCATCGGATTGTATGCCGGCGATGGTGGTACCATCACCCTGTCCGGCAGTGATACGGATTCGTACAGCCAGCAGACCGTAACCGGCAGCACGGCCATCCGGTCCGTGGCTTCCACGAGCCCTGCCGCGGTCACAGTTTCCGGCCTGTTGCAGATAGACGGCACAGATACGGCAGTGGAAAGCGCTGCTGACGGCAGCGGCGCTACTACGTCGACGGTCTCCCTCACCTACGGCCCTGCCGCCAGTTCGAGCACGGTGCAGCGCAGCACCATCAACGGCGCGCTGCGGGCCTACAAAGGAGGTTCCATCACCGTACAGCGTGGGGAAAACGGCAGTCCCATCGACCTCACGGGCGATGTTCTCGCGTACGGGAACACGCAGAACGAAACGGGCGGTACCATTTCCCTGTATCTGGATCAGGACAGCACCCTGACAGGGACGGCTGACACCGGCCTGGCCCTCTACAACACCAAACAGAATAACGGTACGATTGACCTGGTCCTGGATGACAGCAGCATCTGGAATATGACCGGGAGCAGTGCGGTCACCAGCATTTCCGGTGACGGTGGAACCGTGTATTACGATAACGGTGGGGACAGCCTCCAAATCCAAAATCTGACCGGCTCCCATACCTTCTACATGGACCTGTCCATGACAGGTTCCGAGAGCGACATGCTCTACATCAACCAAGGCACGTCCGATCCGCAGACGCTTGTCGTAAAGAATCTGGATGAACTGGAAGAAACGATGGATAACGGAGACGCTGTCCGCTTCGCCACCATCAGTCATTCCCAGAATGAGTTCCGCGACGGCACGGTCCTGGCCTACTATCCCAACGGCGTCTACAATGACAAAATGAGTATCCAGTATCGCCGCATCCGCTCCGACGAAGACAACAACGACGAGTACAATAACGCCTACAACGGGGACGGAACCCGCAAACCCACGACGGCCCAGGTAGAAGCAATGTATCTGCAGGGTGACCTGACGGATGCGCGCAACGTTTATGTGGTCAAGAACGCCAAGAACAACGTCAACGAAGGCGCCCTTACTCCGGGCCGCATTACGGACGGGCTGTGGCATTACATGGCGGAACTCGACACGTACGACCGGCGTACGGGACAAGCCATGTATTTCACCCCCGGTGCCAAAAACGACGCCTGGATCCGGATGGATTACAAGAACGTCGGCGTCGACGACGTGGGAGAAATCGCCGGCAACACGTACGAACTCGGCTACACTTCCATCCTGAGCGAAACGGACCGGCAGCGGCACAGCCTGGGCATCTCCGGTTCCTTTGCCGATACCCACGGCCATTTGGAAGGCTTCGGCGGCCAGCTGAAGATTTACGACCGGTATCTCGGCATTTACGACACGCATGAATACTTTGAGGAAGGTAAATCGGACAAGCCGGTCCTGAAGAGCTATTGGGACAATTACCTGAAGGTACACCGCATCAAGACGGATTACAATACCATCGACAGTCAGACCAAGCGCAGCTACGAAGGCGACCATGAACAGACTGCCGTATCCCTGAGCAGTGAATACGGACGCCACCTGAACATCGGTGACTCTTCCTGGTACTGGGTACCGCAGGGACAGCTGCAGTTGTCCTACATGGGCAGCTACGACTACGTGGACAGCCAGAAACTGCATATCTCCGGCGACCACAGCTGGAGCCTCATCGGCCGGCTCGGTGTCGACCTCGTCCGGAACCTGGACCCGAAACTGGACAGCAAGTTCTACATGAAGGCCAGCGTCCTGCATGAATTCCTGGACGGCGGCAGTGTAACGACAGCGGCCTATGCACGGGACGGCTGGGACCCCGGTGTGTACACCAGCGACAATGACCAGCGCGGCACCTGGGCCGAAGTTGGCATCGGCTACAGTGCCAAGATCGGGCCGAATCAGTACATGTTCTTCGACGCACAGCGGGACTTCGGTAACGATTTCGACCGCACGTACAAACTGACGGCGTCCGTCCGCTGGAAGTTCTGAGAAACACGCGACAACCCCATACGAAAAAGAAAGAGGGCCGTGCACCAGCACGGTCCTCTTTTTTATTTATGTTTCCAGCTTTTATTATTTTGCGCTCTCGTACTTTACCGCTGCGGCGATGAAATCCCGGAACAACGGATGAGCTTTGGTCGGACGGGATTTGAATTCCGGATGGAACTGGCAGCCCAGGAACCAGGGATGTTCGCTTTCCGGCAGTTCCACGATTTCCACCAGCCGGCCGTCCGGCGAGGTGCCGCCCAGGATCAATCCCTTCTGGGTCAGGACATCGCGGTATTCGTTGTTGAATTCATAACGATGACGATGGCGTTCGTAAATCAGCGGTTCGCCATAGGCTTTTTCCGTCAGCGTACCCGGGAACACCTTGCAGGGATACAGGCCGAGGCGCATCGTGCCGCCTTTGTCTTCGACGTCTACCTGGTCGGGCATGAGGTCGATGACATCCGGTACCGTCGTGTCGAATTCCGAGCTGTTGGCATTCTCGATCCCGCATACGTGACGGGCGAATTCAATGACAGCGCACTGCATGCCCAGGCAGATTCCGAAGAAAGGAATCTTATGTTCGCGGGCATAGCGGACAGAGGCGACCTTGCCTTCGATGCCGCGGTTGCCGAACCCGCCGGGGACCAGGATGCCGTCCGCACCGCGGAACACTTCGTCCATGTCGGTACCTGCGGCTTCGATGGTCTCCGTGTTGATCCAGCGGATGTCGATTTCCGTCTCGTTGGCAACGGCAGCGTGCTTCAGCGCTTCCGTCAGGCTGATGTAGGCGTCCTTCAGTTCGACGTACTTGCCGGCGACTGCGATGGTCACCTTGCGGTCGTAGTGCTTCAGGATGCGGGCTACCATATCATGCCAGGCGGACATATCCTTCGGCCGTTCCGGCATATCGAGTTTTCTCAGGACAATGTCGTCCATGTGCTGGTCTTCCAGCATCATGGGAACCTGGTAAATGCTCTCTGCCGTCAGGTTCTGGATGACGGCGTCTTTGTCGACGTCGCAGAACATGGCCAGCTTGGCGATCATTTCGTCGCTCATGGGACGTTCGCTGCGGCAAACCAGGATGTCCGGCGTGATACCGATGCTGCGCAGTTCCTTGACGCTGTGCTGCGTCGGTTTCGTTTTCAGTTCCCCTGCAGCGCCGATATAGGGCACCAGGGTGACGTGGATGTAAAGGACATCGTTGCGGCCTACTTCTTTCTTGACCTGGCGGATGGCTTCCAGGAACGGGAGGCTTTCGATGTCGCCGACCGTGCCGCCGATTTCCGTGATGACGAAGTCCGCGTTGTCGTTGTTGCCGACGCGGAAAACACGGGATTTGATTTCATTCGTGATGTGCGGAATAACCTGGACGGTACCTCCCAGGTAGTCCCCGTGCCGTTCCTTGTTGATGACAGCCTGGTAAATCTTGCCCGTCGTCACGTTGGAACTCTTGGACAGGTTGATGTCGATGAAGCGTTCATAATGGCCCAGGTCCAGGTCCGTTTCCGCCCCGTCGTCCGTGACGAAAACTTCGCCGTGCTGATAGGGGCTCATCGTGCCCGGATCGATGTTGATATAAGGATCGAATTTCTGTACCGTGACTTTATATCCCCTGCTCTTGAGCAGCCGGCCCAGGGAAGCTGCCGTGATGCCTTTGCCCAAGGAAGAAACCACACCGCCCGTTACAAAAATGTACTTCGTTGCCATCTTTACTGTCCTTTCTTCTCACTGAAAATGTTGCCGCACACTATCCGTTTCCATACATCGTTCATATCATTTCTATTATAAAGGAAATCCGGGGAAACTCAATAGACAACCGGAGACTTTTTCGTCCCTCCCGGCCTTGTGGCCGTTACATCTTTTCCGGGGCAGAGACACCCAGGATGCCCAGGGCATGACGGATGACATGGCCGACGGCGAGGACCAGGGTCAGGCGGGCCTGCTGGAGGTCGCTGTCGACACCGAGAATCCGGCACTGGTTATAGGCCGTGTGGAAAAGTCCCGCCAGCTCGTATACGTAGTGGGCCACCTGCTGGACCGCCCGTTCCCGGGCAGCCGTAGCGATCAATTCCGGATATTCACCCAGTTTCTTGATCAGGTCGACTTCTGCCGGATGGGTCAGGAGGCGGTAATTGCCTTTCCCTTCCACGGGGATGCCTGCTTCTTCTACCTGACGCAGGATGCTGCAGATCCGCGCATGGGCGTACTGCACATAGAACACAGGGTTGTCGTTGGATTTTTTCGTAGCCAGGTCCAGGTCGAAATCGAGCTGGCTGTCGATGGAACGCATGACGAAGAAATAACGTGCCGCGTCAGTGCCGACTTCATCGATCAGTTCGTTCAGCGTCACGGTCTGGCCCGTCCGCTTGGACAGCTTGATTTCCTGGTCGCCCCGGACGAGGCGGACCATCTGCAGGACGAGAATTTCCAAATGATCCGGCTGGAAACCCATGCACTGCATGGCCGCTTTCATGCGGGCAATGTAGCCATGGTGGTCGGCGCCCCACAGGTTGATGACGCGGTCGAAGCCGCGCTGGAATTTATTCGTATGATAGGCAATGTCTGCAGCAAAATACGTGGGCACGCCGTTATCCCGGATGATGACACGGTCCTTGTCGTCGCCGAAGGCCGTGGATTTCAGCCACAGGGCGCCCCCCTTCTCGTAGGCGAATCCCTTTTCCTTCAGATATTCCGCCGCTTCCCGGATTTTACCGGCATCGTGCAGCGTCTTTTCGCTGAACCACACGTCGAAATGGACGTTGAACCGTGCCAGGTCTTCCTTCAGGGCTTCCAGTTTTTCCTTGTAGGCCAGATCCTTGAAGATTTCCAGGCGTTTTTCTTCCTCCATGGACAGGAACTTATCTCCGTATTTTTTGAGAATCCGTTCTGCCGTTTCGACGATATCCTGCCCGTGGTAGCCGTCTTCCGGGAATTCACAGGGCTTGCCCAGGAGCTCCAGGTAACGGGCATTGACGGACTTGGCCAGGTTGTTCATCTGGTTGCCCGCGTCGTTGATGTAGTACTCCCGTTCCACGTTGTAGCCGGCGGCCTTGAGCAGGTTTGCCAGAGAGCTGCCTACCGCGGCTCCGCGGCCGTGGCCCACGTGCAGGGGCCCCGTCGGGTTGGCGCTGACGAATTCGAGCTGAATTTTTTCATCCGACGCCTTCGGCAGGTTGCCGTAGTTTTCCCCGGCTTCCACGATATGGGCGAACATGTCGTACATCCAGTCCGGTTTCAGGTAGAAATTCAGGAACCCAGGACCGGCAATGTCCACTTTCTCCACATAGGGACAATCCAGATGTTCCTGGATGTAGGAAGCTAAAATACGCGGATTGCAGTGCAGGGTCCGGGCGGACTGCATGGCAAAGTTGCTCGCAAAATCACCGAATTCCTTCTTGGGCGGTACTTCGAGGAGCACTTCCGGCAAGGCTCCTTCCTTGACAACTCCGTCGGCAATGGCTTGTTTTGCTGCCGCCACAATGGCATCGGCTAAAATCGCTTTAATATCCACGGTATCCTCCTTACTACTCTTTGTCTGCCACAGGACTGCTGCCCTGCGTGATTTCAATGGTCACAGCCAGGCTGCTCTGTTCGCCGCCCAGCACACTGTCATATTCCAGCTGGATGGTCCAGTCAGACTTCCGGCGCTGCACAGCGAGGCGGCGAGTGCGGACTTTCAGCGGCAGGGTCAGGTACGGCGTATGGTAGATGGTCTCCCAGGTCTGGTCCTGGATAAACTCCTGCCGCAGGGCATAGGGTTCCGACCGTAAGATGGCCACGAAGGCTTCGTTCCACTTGATAGTCGTCGCCGAGCCTTCCAGCCCGGATCCGGCCGGTTCTTCGTAGCGTACGTAATACGACCCGTTCCGTTCGGCGTAAATACCGGCTGCTTCCACCGTCGTACGGCCTGCCGCGCCCATGCCGCGGACCGTACTCCGAATCCGGATTTTCGCGTTCATACGTCCTCCAAACCATCCCATAAACACAATGAGAGCTGATCCTTTCCCTGATAGACACTGCAAAAGATCAGCTCTGCTGTTCAAAATAACTCGATATATTATACTGCATCCCCGACTCATAGTCAACCGATGTTCCCCTTCCCGTTCCCCCTTCCTGTACATCCGACGGGGCACAACTTGCCAAAATCCCTGTTTCAGTATATGATATTTGTATCTTTACCTGAAACATTACAGTCTGTCCTGCAGCGACGGAAAATGAGGTATATTATGAATTCAACCATGAATTTTTCGGAAGTCATTGTTTTTATCGTATACTTGCTCTTTATGCTGGGCATTGGTTTTTATTTCTTCCTCAAGAGCAAGGACGGCGGGGAAAAGACGTATTTCCTCGGCGGACGCCAGATGGGTCCCTGGGTGGCAGCCCTTTCTGCCGGCGCTTCTGACATGAGTGCCTGGGTCCTCATGGGCCTGCCCACGTCGATTTACGCCCTGGGTCTGGGGCAGATGTGGATTGCCGTCGGCCTCGCCCTGGGTTACTCCATCAGCTGGATTCTCGAAGCCCCGCGCCTGCGCCGCTTCTCCATCGTGGCCAACGACTCCATCACCATTCCCCAGTACTTGACGAACCGGTTCAAGGAGAAATCGAAAGTCCTGCAGGTTCTCTGCGCCGTCGTCTTTCTCGTCGCCTACACCATCTATTCCGCGTCGAGCATGAAAGCCTGCGGCACGCTGTTCCACACGGTCATCGGCATGGATCCGACGCTGGCTATGTACCTGGGAGCCTTCATCATCGTCGGATACACCTTCCTGGGCGGTTTTTCCGCGGTCTGCTGGACCGATTTTTTCCAGGGCATGATGATTCTCGGCGCCCTGCTGATCGCCCCGATTTTCGCCGCGTCCATGATCGACACGTCGGCCGCCGCATCCATCCCGGCAAGCTACTGGAACCCCATGCGCGACTGGCGCGACATCATCTCCGGCCTGGCCTGGGGCCTGGGCTATTTCGGCATGCCCCATATCATCATCCGCTTCATGTCCATCAAATCGCAGCATGACATGCGGAAATCCGCTGCCATCGGCATTACCTGGACCTTCCTGATTCTGATTTTCGCGACCATCGTCGGCATTGTAGGCCGCCTCTTCCTGGGTCTGGACGAGGATGTCACCAAAAACTCCCTGGTCTTCATCAACATGGTCCGGATCATCTTCCCGGGCGTCATCTCCGGAATTCTCCTGTCCGCCGTTCTGGCCGCCTCCATGAGTACGGCAGACAGCCAGCTCCTGTCCGCCGCTTCCGCCTTCGCCAGCGACGTCTATAAGCCCGTTTTCCGAAAAAACAAGGCAAGCGAACGGGAAATGATGTGGGCCGGCCGTATCGTCGTTCTCGTCATCGCCATCATTTCCGTCCTCATTGCGTCGGCTCCGAACTCCGGTTCCATCATGGCTCTCGTGACAAACGCCTGGGGCATCTTCGGCGCCGCTTTCGGCCCGACGATTCTCCTGAGCCTTTTCTGGCGCCGCTTCAACTTCCACGGTGCCGTCGCTGGTATTGTAACCGGCGCCCTCGTCGACATCGGCTGGTTCACGTTTTTGAGCGAGACGCACATTTACGAGCTGGCCCCGGGCTTCTTCGCCAGCCTGCTCGCTGCCGTTGTCGTGACGAAGCTGACCAAAGAGCCTTCGAAAGAAGTGCGGAAACTGTACGACAGCACGCTGGATTACGACGACTGACGCCGCCGGTATCCCTCAAAAACAAACCCCGCGCCACTGCAGGAATGCAGTGGTACGGGGTTTTTCTTTTCCGGTTTGCCTCAACGCATGTTTTCGATAATATCTTCGAAGTCGTTGATCAGTTTCGGGTGGCCCGTGACAGACAGGTCACGAAGCAGGTAGCCGTACGAATCATACCATTTGTCGGCCAGTTTCATCTCCAGGCCTTCCTTGCGGAATTCTTCAACCATCTTCAGGACGAAACGGTTCACATTCCCTTCCTTGTCAACGTTCAACGGGATGATACGGGTTTCCGGTTCAAAATCTTCCACCGTGATGTCCCAGCCTCCGGGGACCGGCGGCCGACGGTCCGCACGGATAAAGTAGGACGGGCTGAAACCGCAATAGGTCCCAAACGGTTTGAAGAGTTTTGCCTTTTCCACGGGATATCCGTTGGCGCTCCCCCACTTCACGATTTCGTCCGATACCTCTTTATTGTGGATGATACTGGACAATTCACCTTTTTTCAAGACTGCCATAGAATTTCCTCCTAACAGCATTTGCTTAATTTGTTCTATTTCATTGTACCGTAAGCAGGTGGGTTTTTCAAATATAAATTCGCAGCAGTTTCCTGCAAGTCGTCCCAGCGTCCGGGAAGGTTGCGCAGGGCCCCGGCCACGGCCTCTTCCTGCCACGTGCGGAAGGCATTGATCTGGTCTTCCAGGGCCGGATCCGTTCCCGGGGCAGGACGCATCCGTTCGGCCCAGCTGACATTGACATAATCGTCGTGGAGGAATCCCAGCAAGTCCTGCATCTGCTTCAGGCGCCGTACCAGGGAGGCCGGCGGCCGCAGAACGTCAATGGTTTGAAGGACATAACGAATCCGTTTTATCTTGATGCGCAGCTTATGCAGGTGTTCCATATCCCGGAAATCCGAATAGCCGGACCGCAGTGCCTCGAGATGGGACAGCCAGCCTTCCAGCCTGCGGCGGGCGTACTCCCGGGCCGGGTCGTCCCGCCCGCTCCAATCCAGGGCGCCGTCCACCCAGAGCAGGAATTCGGCAAGACGCCGCGTATGATCGTTCAGGCGGTACTCCCCGAAAAAGCGTTCCGCATCACGGTCCCGGACGGCCTGCAGTGCCGCGGACAAGGCCGCCGTGTCCCGTCCCGTTTCCGTCTGCATCTGCTGGCAGCTCCGGATAACGACATCTAGTTCCCGCAGGAGGGACAAGTCTTCGGCTTCCGCGCGGAAATAGCGCTGCCACTGCTCTACCCGGTCTGTGGGCAAGCCCTTTTTCAAAAAAACAAAACAGGACCGGAGCCGCCGTAATTTGACACGAAGCTGCCGCACGAGCTGCCGGTTTTCCCGGTCCTGCAGCAGCCGGTACTGGAACCAGCTGATGCCGTACAGCTGCCACGGCAGATAGTGCCGCACGGCTTCCTGATACGTTCCCGACCGGCGCAGGCGGGGATACGGCCTGCCGCCCAGGGCAGCCAGCCGGCGCCGGATGTCCGGCTCGGCCAGCACGTACTCGTCGTCTCCGTCGAGAAGACGACGCACCAGGGCTGCCACGGTTCCTTCCGCACCAGCCTCGTAGAAAAAGATCACGTCGTGCAGAGGAATCATTTCGCCCGGCAGCACCAGGACTCCCTCCAGCACTTGCAAAGAAACCGGACTCCCGTCCTCACCGCGTATGAACTTGTATTTTCGATAACGGGCACTGCGGCCGTCGTCTTCCTTATACTGCATCCGCCCCTTGACAGGACGGGCCTGGAAAAAGGCGGCCAGCCGGGCCACGAATCCGTCCGGGTTGGCCGGACGGACTGCGTGAAGACAGATCCTTCGCTGCATGGTTCACCTGCCGGGTCTTACCGTACTTGACTCGGCATATCCTCTCCGGCCAATGCGGCCAAGATGTTCTGCGCCGTCACGACTGCCATGGCGTCGCGGGTTTCTTCCGTCGCCGATGCGATATGCGGCGTTACGGTCAAATTGGGCAGTCCCAGGATGGGATGGTCGCCCGGCAGCGGCTCCGGATCCGTGACATCCAGTCCCGCAGCGGCTACTTTCCCGCTCTGCAGGGCCTGATACAGGGCATCCGTATCCACGACCTTGCCACGGGAAACATTGACAAAGCGGACGCCGTCCTTCATCCTGGCAAATGCGTCGGCGTTGAAAAGGCCTTTCGTCGACGGGTTGAGGGTCACGGAAACGACGATAAAGTCCGCTGAAGCCAACAGTTCGTCGAAGCCGGCATACGTGGCGTGAAGCGACGTGTCGTTCAGCTTGCGGTGCCGGTTATGATAGAGAATCTTCATTCCGCTCGCTTCGGCACGGCGTGCAATAGCAGTCCCAATATCGCCCATGCCGACAATCCCCAGGGTCTTCCCATACAGGTCGACGCCCAGCCCCAGCGCTTTGCGGGCACCCCAGAGGCCCGACACGACGTGGTGATGGCCACGCACAATGCCCCGGGCCGTATCGATCAGCAGGCCGTACGCCAGGTCGGCCACGGCGTTCACGAGGACACCCGGCGTATTCCCCACGAGGACATGATGAGCCCGGCAGGCTGCCAGGTCGAAATTGTCGTACCCGACCGATGCCTGGGCCACTACCTTCAAATGCGGTGCCTGGGCCAGCAATTCCTCGTCAATCCGGATGTTGGCCGTGGAATAGACGGCATCCGCGTCAGCCAGGCGCCGTGCCCATTCGTCCTTCGGAATACGGCCGTGTTCCTGCCAGGTCACCAGGTCCACTTTGTCCTGCAGATATGCCAGGGCAGCCGGGCGGATTTTTCCACTGCAAACTACTTTCTTTTTCGTCAAATCCATGGGAACCATCCTTTCTAAACCAGTTTTTTCTTTGTACTTGTTGCGTTTCCTGCCGCTATTTCGTCAGTCTTTGGCCGGCGGCAGGATTTCCAGCCAGTAATTGTCCGGGTCGGAGATGAAATAAATCCCCATGGCCGGGTTTTCATAGCAGATACAGCCCATGGCCTTGTGCTTGGCGTGGGCTTTTTCAAAATCGTCGGTGCGGAACGCCAGATGGAATTCATCTTCGCCCAAATCATAGGGTTTCGTCCGATCTTTTAAGTACGTCAGTTCCAACTGGTGCGGTGTTTTGCCGTCTCCCAGATACACGATGGTAAAGTCCGGCCGTTCGATGCGGCGGACTTCCCGGAGTCCCAGGGCTTCCTCGTAAAACCGCAGGCTTTTATCCAGATCGAGAACGTTAAAATTGTTATGGGCAAATGTAAATTTCATCGTAACCTCCTTTGACATATAAGAAAACGGAACGAGAAATTCCCGTTCCGTTCATTGTATCATGCTCAGGCGTAAAAGAAAATCATCTTTGCGACCAGGATAGCCAGGACAATGGCAGCCACCCACTTGCCGAGCATGGCAATGCATTGCATCTTTGCCGCCTGCCAGGCAAGCACGCTGCAATTCTTCGCATCCCGTGTGCGATGATACTCGTACGCATATGCCATGAGGAAAGAACCGGCCGCTGCACCGAGCAGGCTGCCAAAAACAGGCAGGTACATCGTCCCGAGCAGTCCGCCGGTCAGGGTACCACAGCCGATCAGAAAGACGCCCCACCAGGGGACGCGTTCTGTCTTGATCCCAAAAAAGGACACGGCAAATTCCCACAATTCTCCCAAGGCATAGACCAAAATCAACGCCGTTATGAGCCGCGCGTCAAAAAACCGCTCGCCGTCGAAGAAGGAAAACCCCAGGCCGAGCAGCACCAGGAGCGTATTGCCGCCAAGACTGAAAAAGGCCAGAACCAGGCCGACGGCAATGCCCAATGCCGCCAACAGGGCTTCCCAAAAATAAGTGTCGGGCACTCCAATGCCCGCTGTCAGCACTTGTTCCATCTGCTGCCTCCTTTCCGACTGAACCGTATCATGTCTCTCTTTGCGTGCTCATTATAGCACGGCCGCACACAAAAAGATTTGAAACAACTGTGAATTTGCGGTAAAATGAAGGATACCGCATCTAATCAGTGCGTTTTGCGGCACCGCAGGAACGCACTGTCAGCCGGCGCTGTTTTTCGTTATTATGTTGAAGGAGATATCTATGGATCAATTGCTGGCATATTTCCCGTTCCAGGATCCGGCCCGATTATGGGATCTCTGGCGCGGATCCGTCCTGGCTGCACTCTCGGTACTCGTCGTTCGTTTTCTGCTGCAATTCGTGGTGCTGCCTATGCTGCGCCGCATCAAGGACAAGTTGGGATTCGCTTTCTTCGACGATATCCTGCACTCTTTCGAAGGACCGGTTCTCACCTTCTTCCTGATGCTGGCACTCTACAATTTCGTCGTTTTCAGCCCCATTCCGATTCTTGCCGAGCACCCATCCGTCAACCGGATTCTCCGCAGCTGCCTCATCCTCTGCGTTTTCGCAGGCATCTACAATCTGTGCGACACAGGGCAGGGATTCCTGCAGCATTTTCTGCAGAAAGCGCACTTCGAAGTCCACCAGGCCCTGGCCGGCCTTCTGTCGTCGTTTCTTCATATCCTGGTTGTCGCACTGGCCTTTGTCATGATTGCCAAAGAATGGGATTATGACATTTCAGCCTTCATCGCTTCCCTCGGTATCGGCGCCATGGCCTTCGCTTTCGCCGCCAAGGATACCCTGGCGAACGTCTTCGGAAGCCTTGTCATTGTCATGGAAAAACCCTTCCAGATTGGCGACTGGATCCAGGTCAACAATATCGAAGGCGTCGTGGAAGATGTCACTTTCCGCAGTACGCGCATCCGCACGTTCTACCAGGAATTGGTCTACGTGCCGAACAACCTTCTGTCCAATGCGCCCATCACAAACTGTACGCGGCGCAAGCGGTTCCGCATTCAGTATATGCTCGGCGTCACTTACGGCAGCACACGGAAACAGTTGGAGGCTGTGTGCGATTCCATCCGCAACTACTGCGAACAGAATCCCCACATCGACAGCCGTGACATTTCGGCGTTCCTGTACGAGTTCGGGGAAAGTTCCCTTAACATCCGCATCGTCTGTTACATCGCTGCCGAGCACTATAACGATTATCTGGCGTACCGCCACGAATTCAATCTGGCCCTGCTCCAGATTCTCGAGGCAAGCGGCGTCGAGTGCGCATTTCCCAGCCGGAGCCTCTATTTCGAGACACCGTTGGAAACCGATCCAACCGAAACCAAACCGACCGAAGCCAAATCGGCCAAAGCCGAAGAATGACGCGAAAAAAGCCCCCGCCGGGGCTCTGCAAGGATTTCCTGCAGAACCCGGCGGGGGTATCTTTTTGGAAGAAGGAACACCCTGCCTGCAGGGTTTTTACTCCGTTTCGACCCAGAGGGGAACGTGGGTGAAGTGGACCACGTCGACCAGCCCCCGGTCCGTCAGGCGCAGTTCCGGGATGACCGGAAGCGACAGGAAAGACAGCACCATCAAGGGGTTGAAATCGTCCGGTACGCCCAGTTCGTGAACCCAGAACAGCAGCTGTTTCATTTCAGCATTGACCACGTCAGCCGGCCGGTCGGACATAAGGCCTGCAATGGGAAGCGGCAGGGACGCTTTCACTTCGCCGTCCACTGCCACGGCGATTCCTCCGCCGATGTCGCGCAGACGGTTGGCGACGACAGCCATGTCTCCGTCGTTGACACCCACCACGGTCAGATTGTGCGAGTCGTGCCCGACAGTCGTTCCGATGGCACCTCGTTTCAACTGGATTCCCTGGACGAAGCCCAGTCCGACATTGCCCGTCTCATGATGCCGTTCACAGACGGCCAGTTTCAAAATATCCCGCTCCGTATCACTGACGGCCACACCGCCGACCAGACGGGGAGGCTCATGCAGTTCCTGCGTCGCCAGATTGTTCTGGGACAGGCTGATAACACGGATCTGCCGGCCCGCTTTGGCAGGGATCCGCAAACGAACCGGGTCGAGGGGCGGCATATGCATGGTTGCCACCGCTTCACCGCGTACAGGCTGGCTTTCCCAGTTCAGCCGGCCCCGGAAAACGACAGGATACCCTTCCTTGATAACGTGGACCGGCTGGAACCTTTCCAAATCGTCGAAGACGCACAGATCAGCCGTGAAGCCCGGTGCAATAGCGCCAAGGCGCCGGATGCCGAAGCATTCCGCCGTGTTGAGGGTCGCCAGGGGCAGGAGACGTTCCGCCTCGTAGCCCTGGGTCACGCCGATCTCCAGCAGGTAGTTGATGCTCCCCTGCCCGATGAGATCGTCCACGTGACGATCGTCGGTGCAGAGGCAGCAGCGCCGCTCGTCCACTTCGTCCAGGACAGGCAGCAGATCCACCAGATTGTGGGCTGCACTCCCTTCCCGCAGGAATACATACAGGCCACGGGCTATTTTTTCCTTCGCTTCGGCCACGGTATTGCATTCGTGGTCATTGCAGACGCCGGCGGCGATGTACGCCTCCAGCTCCGCTCCGGAAAGTCCCGGGGCATGGCCGTCAATGACCTTGTCGGAAAAGGCGGCCAGTTTTTCCAATACATCGTCGGCGCCGTTGATGACACCGGCATAATTCATCATTTCCGCCAAACCTGCCACGCGCGGGCTCAGCGCTGTCACGGCTTCCATATCGGCTGCGGTCAATTCCGCGCCGGACGTATCGAGATGGGTGGCAGGAACGCAGCTGGGCACGTTCAGATACACCGTCAGGGGCATATCTTCGGTTTCGGAAAGGAAGAATTCAATCCCTTCCACGCCGAGGACATTGGCGATTTCGTGCGGATCCGCAAACACCGTCGTCACCCCGTTCAGCAGCAGGATTTTCGCCAGTTCGCGGGGGGCGAGCATAGAGCTTTCGAGGTGGACGTGGGCGTCCATCAGGCCCGGAGTCACGTACTTGCCGCGCACGTCGATTTCCCGCTTGCCTCTGTATTCGCCGATGCCGACGATCCGGGTGCCGCGGATGGCCACGTCGGCCGTCTCCCAAGCCCGGGTAAAGACGTTGAACACCTGACCGCCCTTGAGCACCAGGTCGGCCTGCTGGAGGCCTTGCGCCACGGCAATGTCCATGGCAATCCGTTCTTTCGTTCCTACATCCATCACAGTCACCTCATTGAAAACTGACGGTATCGTTTTGGGAACATTATACCATACCCATAGGAAATCCGTTGCAAAATCCGTGCAGGGGCCTTCTCTTTTTGTTATAATGAACTATATTTCAGAATTTCTGAGCACAGAAAGGATTGGCTCTTTATGGATTCATTCACTTCCTATCTCATCGTCATTCCCCTGCTCTTTCTTGCGGGGTTTGTCGATTCCATTGCCGGCGGAGGCGGGCTGATTTCCCTGCCGGCCTACTTTCTGGCGGGCCTGCCGGCACACCTTGCCCTGGGCACCAATAAGTTCAGTTCGACCTGTGGCACCACCATTTCCACGATTCGCTTTGCCATGAACGGCTTCATCCGTCCCCGTCTGGCCCTGATCTGCATCGTCGGCGCCGTCACCGGTTCCAGCATCGGATCCCGCCTGGCCCTGCTCGTATCGGAAGAGGTCATTTCCAAACTGATGCTGGTCGCCCTGCCCATTGTCGCTTTCTACGTCATGCGCAACAAAAAGCTGACCCAGAAACCCGGAGAAACCGAACCGGAACCGGACCGTTCGGTTCCCTGGAAATGTGCGGTTACAAGCCTTTTCATCGGGGCGTATGACGGTTTTTATGGTCCTGGCACGGGTACTTTCCTGCTCCTCGTCCTGACAGGCTGGTGCAAGCTGGGTCTTCGGACCGCAGCCGGCCTGACAAAGGCATCGAACCTGTCATCCAACGTCGCGGCACTGGCAACCTTCCTGCTTACGGGCAATGTCTACTTTCCCCTTGCCCTGGCCGGTGCCGTTGCGAACATCTGCGGCAACTACGTCGGATCCGGCATGGTACTGAAAGACGCCGGCCGCGTTGTCAAACCGATTATTATCCTTGTCCTCGTCCTGCTTTTCATCAAGGTTTTGTGGCAGGGTTGACAGAAAAGAGGGACTACCTATGAGCAAACACCATAACGCCGCTTCCAAAGAGGAAAAGCGGAAAGAATTGCTGAAGAAACCGTCCCGCCAGGAAATTACTGGCAGTCCGGCAAAGAAAGCCGCCTTCCTCCTTCTCTACCTGGCCGTCCTGATAGCAGCCCTTTACCTGCTGTGGACCGGGGGAGTCGCCCTCGTCGACGCCTACCTGAAATAAACGCGTCTCCCATGAAAAAACGCCGCAAACGGAACATTCCGTCTGCGGCGTTGTTGTTTATGATGGCGACCCCGGCGCGATTCGAACGCGCGACCTTTCGCTTAGGAGGCGAACGCACTATCCAGCTGTGCAACGGGGCCGTAACAGAGTTATTATACCACAAAGAAAACGGCAGTGCCGAAAAAATTCCGACCTGCTGTGGGGCAGGAACAGCATTTAAGAGGTGCCGTTTATTATTTCCGCCCCGCTTTTTCCCACTGCCAGGGCTCGCGGCGGATCAGGCCGTCGGCGTAGGGTACGAAAATGGATACCAGGCCGAAGAATGCCAGCAGGAAGCAGTACCACATATGGGGTACGATGTCGAGAGTGTTCAGGACGACCCCATTGGCCGTGGCCAGAGCGGCCGCCGTCAAAAGCTGCGCCCCGTAGGGAATAATCCCCTGGAAGACACAGGAAAAAATATCCAGCAGCGAGGCTGTGCGCCGCGGATCCACGCGATATTGCATGCTGATCTTATGGGCTACATCCCCCACGACAATGATGGCCACCGTATTGTTGGCAGTTGCACAATCAATCAGGGACACGAGGGCGGCAATGCTGACCTGGGCACTGTGCCGGCCGGAAATCATGGCCTGCAGTTTCCAAATCAGCCAGCGGATGCCGCCGTAGTGGCTGATGAGGGCGGAAATACCGCCGCAGAACAACGCCAGGAAAAAGGCCTCGTTCATGCTGTTGAAGCCCTTCCAGATTTCCTGGGCGAAGGCGATAACCGTCAAGTCCCCGCTCGACAGGCCGATGATGCCTGATAAAAAGATGCCGATGGTCAGGACGAGAAAGACGTTGATACCGATGAGCGCCAGGAACAGGACTGCCAGGTAAGGCAGAACCTTGATGAAGTTATAGTCGCCGGCAACAGCCGAAACATGGACATTGGTGGCACCAAGGAAAAAGAAGATTCCGACGGTCAGGATGGCTGCCGGGATAGCAATCAGGAAATTCACCTTGAACTTGTCCCGCAGGCCGCATCCCTGCGTCCGCGTCGCCGCAATCGTCGTATCGGAAATCATGGACAGGTTGTCCCCGAACATGGCGCCGGACACGCAGGCCGCGATAATCAGGGCGCCGGGAATCCCGCTTTTGGCGGAAATCCCTGCGGCAATCGGCACAATCGCCGCAACGGTCCCGACCGAAGTCCCCGTCGCCGTCCCCATAAAGGCAGAAATCAGGAAAATGCCGACGGTCAGATATTCCGGCGAAATCAGGCTGATGCCCAGGTTGACCGTGGCATCACGGCCGCCCATAGCCGACGTAACGGCCGAAAAGGCCCCGGCCATGATGTAGATCATCAGCATGGTCATGACATTTTCGTTGGCAGCGCCACGCGTAAAGATACGGAACTTTTTACGAATCGTTTCCCGCCCCATGCAGAAGGCCGACAGGACGGCCAGGAACATGGCAGTCACGGACGGAAACTGGTAAAAAGCCATCTTGACTCCCTGCATCTGGAAGTAAACGCCTGCTCCCAGGTAGATGGCAATAAAAATAACGAAGGGCAGCAGCGCCAGTGCCGACCCCTTTTTGGCACGCTCAGAATTCATAAGCACCCTCCCCGACAGGATGTATTGGCCTTGCATAAAAAAACGGGAGCCCGGCAGCTCCCGTTTTCAAAATTCGATGTAGCTCCATACGGCACTCGGATCTCCGGCTGTTACAGTCCTTCCTGGCAAGTCTCCGCCATACCGGGAGGCATGCTCCACTCTACGCGGACGTCCGTTGCCACCCAGAGGCGGGTCAGGCACTGCTGGAACGACTCCAGGCTTTCCAGGGGATGCAGCGTTACCTGTTTGAAATCGCGGATGGTCTTGCCGCACGCCACGGAAAAAGTATGTTCCTCCGAGAGAAACTTTTCCACGGCCGCTTTGGCCGCATCGGCGCCATGCAGCGTCACCACGGCGGTTTTTGTGTCCGGGTCATATTCGATATATCCGTAATGCGCGTGAAAATTGATGGTCACGGCGTACTTGCTCATAATCTTTTCCTCCTCAAAACATGAACATATTATAACAGGATTCGGGCAAATACTCAACCGTGCATTTTACGAAGTCACTATTTCAGCTGGACTCCCCTCTCCAACCGGCGTTTCTCCCGTTCCTGACGGCTGTATTCCATGGCCGCGATCTGGGCCTGTTCGTAAAAGGTCCCCTGGGAACTGATGACTTTCCCACGGCCGGCGGTAGTGCGGCGGTAATTTCCATTAGACTGCATAATATGGCTGCCGGCGTTGTCCGCCAGATAGACCTGCAGGATTTCTTTGATGCGCTGAATATGCGCCTCCGTCTCAATCGGGAAGAACAATTCCACCCGGTCGTTCAAGTTACGAGGCATCCAGTCGGCGCTGCTCATGAACACTTTGTCGTCGCCACCGTTCCGGAACCAGAAAATCCGGCTGTGTTCCAGCTGTCGGCCGACGATACTGCGGACGGAAATGTTTTCACTGATTCCTTCCAGCCCCGGCCGCAGCGTGCAGATGCCACGGACAATCAGCTCAATCTGAACTCCCGCCATGGAGGCTTCGTACAATTTCTGGATGACCGGCTTGTCCAACAGGGAGTTCATTTTGGCCACAATGTGGCCCTCCCCGCCGCTTTTGGCGATGCGGATTTCGTTGTCCACCAGCTCGTAGATTTTTTCTCGCAGGCCCAGGGGCGCCATGGTGAGCTTGTTCCAAATCGGCGCCTGGGAATAGCCGGACAGCAGGTTGAAAAACGCGGAGGCGTCCATGCCGAACTGGTCGTTGGCCGTCATAAGCCCCATATCCGTGTACAACTTGGCGGTCGAATCGTTGTAATTGCCCGTTCCCAAGTGAACATACCGTTTGATGCCGTCCGGTTCCTGCCGCACGACGAGGATGATTTTCGCATGGGTCTTCAACCCGACCAGGCCGTACAACACGTGGGCGCCCGCTTTCTCCAGCCGGCGGGCCCAAAGGATATTGTTTTCTTCGTCAAAGCGCGCCTTGAGTTCCACCAGGACCGTGACCTGCTTGCCGTTTTCGGCAGCGCGGGCAAGGGCAGCTACAATCGGCGAATTGCCGCTGACGCGATACAGGGTCTGCTTAATGGCCAGGACATGCGGATCGTCTGCCGCCTGGCTGACGAATTGGACGACAGGGTCGAAACTTTCATACGGATGGAAAAGCAGGACATCCCGCTCACGGATCTGATCGAAGATATGGTCGTATTCGGGCAGCTCCTTCGGTTTCTGCGGCACAAACGGCTCGTAGAGCCAGGGCCACATACGGTCCAGCGATATAAACTTGAAGAAGCACGTCGCATCCAGGGGTCCGTTGATTTCGTAGACCTCTTCCTTCGTCAGATCCAGGTTTTTCTTCAGGAACGACAGGATGGTCCGGTTCTGGGTACGGGCAATTTCCATCCGCCGGGTCACACCGCGTTTCCGCTGCCGCAGCGATTTTTCCACTTCCCGCAGCAGGTCCTCGATGTCGTCTTCGTCCACGTCCAGGTCGCTGTCACGAGTAATGCGGAACGGTACGACGTCCACGATCCGGCAGCCGGCAAAGAGGCTGTCACAATGGGCTGTAATCAAATCTTCCAGGTAGATAAAAGACCGCTTCTCTTCCGGCGGTACTTCGACAAGGCGCGGCAGGACGGACGGGACCTGGACGACGCTCATGCTCTCTTCCCCTTTGACTGTCACGAGCTGCACTGCCAGGTTCAGGGTCTTGTTACCCAGAAAAGGAAAGGGCCGCGAGGCATCGACGGCCATGGGAGTCAGGACCGGATACACCACTTCGCGGTAGTAATTTTCCAGCCATTCCCGGCCTGCGGCGGAACAATCCCGATACGCCTTAATTTCCGGGCCGCCGGCCTTTTTCAGTTCATCCAGCAGATTCGCCAGCATGCGGGACTGCAGACGCATCATGTCGTGGGCCGCCTTGGAAATTTCCGTCAGCTGCTGCCGCACCGTCATTCCCGACGGATCCAGGCGCTTGACGCCGCTTTCCAACTGATCCCACAGGCCGGCCACACGGACCATGAAAAACTCATCCAGGTTCGATGCCGAAATGGCGATAAATTTCAGGCGCTCCAGCAGGGGCGTCGTCTTGACCTCCGCTTCCCGCAGGACGCGCAGGTTGAACTTCAGCCAGCTCAGTTCGCGGTTGAAGAAATATTCCGGCCGGTTCAGGTCCGGCGTTGGTTTCTGTTTCTCTTGCATGACTCACCACTCCCGTTCCAACCGAATTTTGAAACCGTAAACTTCTTCCATCATCCCTGCCTTGGAGGCAAAGACCCATTCTTCCAGATCCAGGTCTTCGTGGCTGGTTACGGTCAGCACCAGTTCCCGATTCTGGATCCGGACTTTCACTTTCTCGATTTTCTGCAGATAGCTGCGGTCCAGCGCGTCTGCCAGCCGCACAATGGCCGACAGTTTGGCCACCAGGGGAATCACAGCCGGGTCCGGCGGTTTCACGACCGGATTGCTGTCAAAGTGGCTTTCCAGCACGTTATGGGCGTGATAGTAAGAAGCCAGGGCGATAATTTCCTTGTCTGCTTCCGTGAATCCGATGATATCCGTTCCCATGATCAGTTGATAACTGTACAAGGAATGGCTCCGCATGGACACGTATTTCCCGATGTCATGAAGGATACAGGCCGCCCGCAGGAGCAGCCGGTGATGGGCGTTGAGGCCGTAAAGACGCCCGATTTTGTCGAAAATAGCCAGGGAGATCTTTTCCACCTGGGTCACGTGGCGGACATCATAGTTGTAATTCTCGCCAATGTGGTGAACCAGACTCATGAGTTCCTCTTCAAGGCGCGCGGCATAATCTGCATCCTTTTGCTGTACGATGTAGCGGAGCCGCATGCCGTCTATGAACGTTTCGTCCGACACAATGACTTCCTTCGCCGTCGGCACCAGCAGGAGCAGCTGTTCGTACAACAGGATCATGGGCAGGATGATTTCCGCTTCGTCTTCCGTCACATGGAAAAGCTGGATCATCTGGGACAGGTTCAGCGTCCGGATTTCGTTGAAGACAGCCATAAATTCCTGCCTTGTCAAATGGGTCAGCCCGCCCGGCCCAGCGCCCTGCCTGCCCAGAATCTTGAGCAGAAGTTCCGTCTCCGTACCGGAAAGGACCAGATAACGGACACTGCGTCCCCGGAGCGCGGCCTTGACAGGGCCGGTCGTACTCGCCAAAAACTGCATCAGGGCCTTGTTAAAATGCTGGCTGCTCCGCTGATAGTAGTTGAAGCTTTCCTTGATGCGGATAATCCCGATGTGGAAATTTTCCTGGAAGGTGATCTTGTTTCCCTCTACGCCGGTAATTCCCAGGCCGCCGGAGGAAATATCAATCAGCATCGTGCCTTCTTCCGTGGAAATATGCTGCTCCAACAAAGTATGACGGATGGCCACAAACTTCGTGTAGATTTCCATAGGCATTTCCGTCACTTCGACCGTCAGCCCCGTCCGGAGGCGAATCTGGTCGAGCAGGAAAATCCGGTTCCGCGCTTCCCGGACAGCCGTCGTAGCCTGGGCACGGTACACCTCCACACCGTAATCCTGCATCAGTTCCCGGAATCCGTGCAGCACCTGGCAGATTTCTTCTACCATGGGGAACGGAATAATCTTATGGGCAAAAGATTCCTCACCCAGCCGGATCGGATAATCACACTGTTCAATTAACTTAATGCGCCGCAGGCTGCGGAATTCCACAATCTGCATGCGGATCATTTCGGAGCCCAGATGGATGACAGCCAGGCTCGTATAGGTTTTGCGTTTCGGCATACAAACACCTCAAACAACGATATTTAAAAATTTAAAATCCCTAACAGTATACAGTTCGATAAATTTTCTGAAAATCCTTTTTATGCGAGACAGGCAGGGAATCCATTACAATAATTATACACAACGGACTGTAAAATCAGCGTAAATTTGACGCAGAATTTTTGTAAATGGTTTTGTAAATGGGATATAATAGATTTGTAATAGCATTGGAATTGCAGGGAGACAGCCGGCAGCAGGCCGGTATGAGGAGAGAGATATGCAGCGCATTGCCATCATCGATATCGGGTCCAACTCGGCACGTCTGGTCATCAGCCAGATTTACAGCAACGGTGCCTACAACATGGTATTCAACCAGAAAGAGACCCTCCGTCTGTCCCAACGTCTGACCAAAGACGGGTTCCTGGACGCGAAGGCTTTCGATTTGACTTTGTCTACCATGCAGTCCTTTGCCTTCATGTGTCGCCAGAATAAGGCCGACAAGATTATCGCCGTTGCCACTGCTGCTATCCGCAATGCCCCCAACGGGCCGGAACTGACCAAGCTCGTTGCCGAGAAGACAGGCATCAACCTGCACATCCTGCCCGGCACGGCCGAGGCTTTCCTGAGTTATCTGGGCACGGTGAACACGCTGAATGTGAAAGACGGCATCCTCTTCGACCTGGGCGGTGGTTCGACGGAAATCGTCCTGTTCAGGGACCGGCATATTCTTGATTCCGTCTCCATCCCCATGGGCGCCGTCAACACAACGACGATGTTCAACATCCGCGGTGTCATGTCGAACAGCATTTTCAGCGACGTCAATTACCTGCTCGCCTCCAAAATCAGCCGGTACTCCTGGCTGAAGGGAACGAAGCTGCCCCTCATCGGTGTCGGCGGCACGGCCCGTGCGGTCGCCCGCATTATCCAGAAGGAACATCACTATCCGACGAGCAAAATCCATAATTACACCGTTTCGGCCCAGGCCGTACGCAGTGTTTTCCGTCGGCTTCGCGCCATGGATCTGGAAGACCGCAAAAAAGTGCCGGGCCTGTCATCAGACCGGGCAGATATCATCCTGGGCGGTATGAGCATCATCAACTACCTGCTTGACGTGACAGGCAGCAAAAAAATCATCACGTCGGGCTGCGGCCTGCGTGAGGGATTGTTCTACGACTACTACGCCAGACAGCGTTTTATTCCCCTCATTGCAGAGGATATTTTGGAAATGAGCACGTGGAACGTGCTCCATTTGTATTCCAACAACATCAACCACTGCCGTCACGTGGCAGATCTGGCCCTGACCCTTTTCGACAACTGGGCCAAACCCCTGGGCATCAGCCGGCGCTACCGCCGCCTGATGCGCGTCACAGGGCTGCTCCACGATATCGGCATTACCATCAACTATTACAGCCATGCCCGCCACTCGGCCTACATGATCCTCAACGCCAAACTTTTCGGCCTGACCCACACAGAACAGATGATGTGTGCCGTCACCGCCGCCTGGCACAACGGACAGGCGAAAAACTATTTCCGTAACCACGTTTTCCGCACGCTCCTGACGGACAAAGAATGGGAACAGGTCGGTAAGATGGCCGTCCTTGTGGGACTGGCAGAGTGCCTGGACTACACGGAAAGCGGCAAGATCGCTTCCATCCATCCTTACATCGGACAAGGGAAAGCCGTCCTCGAAATTACGGAATCGGACGGACCGGCCGTCATCGAATTACATCAGTTGAATGAAAAAAAAGCCTGGTTTAAAAAGACTTTCAACAAGGACTTGGAAATCCGGATTTCAGAAGGTACCCCATCAAAACCGGATGTTTCCAAAAAGTAACAGCCAGGTCAATAATTCAAACGCACAAAATGAAGGCCCCTGCCGGCGCAGCCGGCAGGGGCCTTTACATGCTTTTTCCCCGTTTGTCCGCGGTTCCGTTTATCACTCTTTCCGCAGTGGCTCCACCTCAAAGAGGCGCTGCCACGGCAGGATGAAACGATACTCTTTCACCACGTCCCCCATCACAGGTTCTGCTGTTTCCACCATGGCGGTCTGGATGGCGTCCTCCACCCTCGCGAGTGTACTGCCCTCAAGTCCCTGTGCCGGCAGCCCTTGCGGCCAGATGACACGCTGCGCCACGAGCTGGCGCGCCTGGGACTGGTAAGCCCAATCATCGAGATACCGGACTTCCAGCATCCGCCGATGGTCCCCGGCAGACATGGACGGCGACAAGATACCCTGGGCGATGGCGTAACCAAGGGCGTTGCCCGGTGTGTTCCACCCATCGTAAGCGGCGACACGGTATGCCAGGCCACGGTCAAACAATCCAAGTACCAGCGCTTTGTCTGCCCCGTTGCCGAACGCTGTATCGGCCACGATGACGCGGCGGCCGTCGCGTACATTGGTATCGATGTAGTCGAGGAAAGCCTTCTTATGGGAATCCAGAACGCCTGTATTCGCCGGACCCGTCGCTTCCGGCGTCACCCCGTTATACGGCGTATTTTCTGCCAGCAGGAAATCGGCCCGTTCTGCATGGCGCGTCGGGAATGCACCGGCCGAGAAAATATGGCTCCGCACCGACGCACGAGCCGTGTCGTCCTCGTAGGACGGCATGGTATCCGGTCCTTTGCCGGGCGCATAGTGCGTATAAATCATGGGATAATTGTACGTCAGACGGTTGACGGCCCGTGCCATCAAGAGCAGCCCCAGCTGGTCCGCGCCTGAGAAAAAGCGGATCTGGCCCCGCGGCATGCTGCCTACCAGGGTATCCACATCCCGGGCTTCGTTATGCGCCTGGGATAACGGCGCCGTATCGTCACGCCCGATGAGCATATAATCGAAGCTCTCGTTCTCCACGCCGTGCATCAGGATTTCCGTCATTTTGAGATTCAGGGCGCGGCGGCCGTAATAATCCCTGGCGACCGCTGCCGGAATTTCTGCATCAAGCGCTTCCAGTTCTTTTTGCTCTTTCCGCCGAAGTCCTTTCAGTTCCTTTTTATCCCGCAAAGCCCCCTGCCGGAACAATTTCGGTCCCCACTCTTTGTAATAGACCGGTTCTGCAGGAGCGCTGCTCTGCTTCGGCGACCGCATGATGGTGACAAACACGTAGGTGCTCGGGCTGCCTGTCCGCTTTTTCAAGTCCAGCAGACGCTCCACCCGGGACGACAGGACAGATTCATCATAATGATGGGTCCGGGAATCAACCAAGCCGCCGTAAATCAGCGTATCGGCACTGGCCACGACAGCCACGGCACGGGAAGCCTGGTCTTCAAGCCAGTCGAAAATCTGATCGGAACGGCCCGTCTGCTGTGCCGAAGACAACAGCTCTTTCGGTGGCACCTCCACGTCCCAGCCGGCGGCACGCAGCGTCGCAACGGCATAGTCATAGGAAACGGGGCGTGTATCGAGCGGTACGTAGGCAATCGTACCCCGCGTGGCCTGCAGTGGCATCTCTGCCTTTGCCGGGACAGCAGTCCGCGGCACAGCCGGGGCAGCAGTCACGCCGGCAGCCTGGGCGGCGGTCCCGATGGAAAGGCCTGCAGCCGCGGCCAGCACAGTGCCACACAGAAGGGTTTGCAGGAATCGTTTCATGGTCTCTCTCCCTCACAAGCGATTGTTCTCTTTCCTCCACCGGCGAACGGCAAAGGAACTTGTTTTCATTATACCACCTGTCTCCGTCTTGCGATACAAAAAAAGACGGGGAGCAAAGCTCCCCGTCCGGATTCTTGTTCCAAACAAGAGAAGAGGATGCCGCACATTCTCTTCGTATGCCGGTTTATTTTGCGTAGGTCGGTGCAGAATTGTCCTTCAGGACGACATCGTGCGCGCCGCCTTCGACAATGGACGTAGCGGAAACCAGGGTCAGTTTCGCCTTGTCCCGCAGTTCTTTCAGGTTCAGGGCACCGCAATTGCACATGGTGGAACGAATCTTGGCCAGTGTCAGGTTGACGTTTTCCTTCAGGCTGCCGGCGTACGGTACGTAGGAGTCGACGCCTTCTTCAAAGGACAGCTTCTGCGCGCCGCCCAAATCGTAGCGCTGCCAGTTGCGCGCACGGTTGGAACCTTCGCCCCAGTATTCCTTCATGTAGCTGCCGTTGACATTGACGCGGTTCGTCGGGCTTTCGTCGAAGCGGGCGAAGTAACGGCCCAGCATGAGGAAGTCCGCGCCCATTGCCAGGGCCAGGACCATGTGATAGTCGTATACGATGCCGCCGTCACTGCAGACCGGCACATACACGCCCGTTTCTTTGTAATATTCATCGCGGGCTTTGCACACGTCGATCAGGGCTGTTGCCTGACCACGGCCAATGCCTTTGGTTTCACGGGTAATGCAGATGGAGCCGCCGCCGATACCCACTTTAACGAAGTCGGCACCACAGTCGGCGAGGAAACGGAAGCCATCGGCGTCTACGACGTTGCCGGCGCCTACTTTCACTTTATCGCCGTACCGGGAGTGAATCCACTCCAGTGTGCGTTTCTGCCACTCGGAGAAGCCTTCGGAAGAGTCGATGCAGAGGACATCGACGCCTGCTTCCACCAGAGCCGGAACGCGCTCCTCATAATCGCGGGTGTTGATGCCGGCGCCGACGACATGGCGTTTCTTGGCATCGAGAAGCTCCAGGGGATATTCCTTATGGGAGATATAGTCCTTCCGGAATACCATGTACAACAGCCGGCCATCGTCGTCGATGATGGGCAGCGTGTTCAGCTTGTTGTCCCAGATGATGTCGTTGGCCTGCTGCAGGGTCGTGTCTTTTGAACCGACGATCATGTTGGCAATCGGCGTCATGAATTCCCGGACCTTCGTATTCGGATCCATCCGGCTGACACGGTAGTCACGGCTCGTAACAATGCCTTCCAGCTTGCCGTTGACTGTACCGTCGCTGGTAACTGCCATCGTGGAATGGCCCGTCTTGGCTTTCAGGGCCAGGATATCTTTCAGCGTGCTGTCCGGTGTGATATTGGAATCGCTCGTCACAAACCCGGCGCGATATCCTTTGACGTTCCGGATCATCTGCGCTTCGTCCTCAATGGACTGGGAGCCGTAGATGAAGGAGCAGCCGCCTTCGCGGGAGAGGGCGACGGCCATGGTATCGTTGGAAACGGACTGCATGATGGCGGACACCATCGGAATGTTCAGGGACAGGGCCGGCGTTTCGCCCTTTTTGAACCGGACCAACGGCGTCTTCAAGGAAACATTGTCGGGAATGCACTCCGAAGAGGAGTATCCCGGTACGAGCAGATATTCACTAAACGTATGAGAAGGTTCTTCGTAGTAAAATGCCATCTTGCACCATCCTTTTCGACTGATTTGTTTGCCTTGCCCATGTACTGGGCTGGCAAATCTGTAAATTTTGTAACACTTCTGTGTTTTTTATATTCCCTACATCATACTCGCATTGGTTGCATTCGTCAAGTAGGTTTTTTGTTTTTCTCAACCGCGGGTCAAAGCTCTCCAGGCAATGTCCGTACGGTGATGTTCCCCGTCGAAGTGGATTTTGTCGACAGCGGCGTACGCCTTCTTCTGGGCCGTGCGGATATCCTTCCCCAGCGCAGTCACGCCGAGCACGCGGCCGCCGTTTGTGACAATCTGGCCATCTACGGCTTTTGTGCCGGCGTGGAAGACCAGGACATCTTTCATCGCTCCTGCTTCCTCCAGGCCCGTAATCGGGAGTCCCTTCGGATATGACACAGGATAGCCGCCGCTGGCCATGATGACACAGACCGCCGCCTGTTGTTTCCACTGGACCATAGACACATCCAGAGTACCCGTGGCACAGGCCAGCATAATCTGCGCCAGGTCGCTGTCCAGCAAAGGCAGGACGACCTGCGTCTCCGGATCGCCGAAACGGCAATTGAATTCAACGACTTTGATGGTATCCCCCTGGATCATGAGGCCGGCGTAGAGGCAGCCGGAATACGTACGTCCCTCTTTGTTCAGGGCCGCAATAATCGGTTTCAGGATGGTTTCCACGGCCTTGATGCGCAAGGCCTCCGTCATGACCGGAGCCGGGGCATAGGCGCCCATACCGCCCGTATTGGGCCCTTCGTCTCCGTCATTGACGCGCTTGTGGTCCTGGGACGCAATCATGGGAATGACGATTTTTCCATCCGTAAATGCCAGCAGGGATGCTTCTTCACCTTCCATGTATTCTTCCAGGACGACACTGGCGCCGGCTTCCCCGAATTTACGGTCTGCCATCATCGCCGTCACGGCATCCAGCGCTTCCTTCACGGTCATAGCCACGACAACGCCCTTTCCTGCCGCCAGGCCGTCGGCTTTGACGACAATCGGGGCGCCGTGTTCCGTAATAAACGCTTTGGCCGTATCCAGATCGGTGCAGACCTGGAAATCCGCCGTCGGAATGTTGTACTTTTTCATGAGGCGTTTGGAAAACGCCTTCGAACCCTCCAGTTCAGCCGCCGCCTTGTTGGGTCCGAAGATAGGCAGCCCGCGGGAGCGGAAAATATCGGCAATGCCGGCCACCAGGGTCGCTTCCGGCCCGACAACCGTCAAGTCGATGCTGTTTTCTTCCGCAAAGTCGGCTACTTTCTGCAAGTCACTCAAGTCCAGGTCCATGCACTTACACTTGGGGACCTGGGCGATGCCCGGATTGCCCGGAACCACCAGAATTTGTTCAACATGGCTGCTTTGGGCCAGTTTCCACGCCAACGCGTGTTCCCGGCCGCCGCTGCCGATCAATAACAGTTTCATGATGCCCGTCCTTTTCTCAGTTGTTTTTCAGCTGTTTTTCCAGATAATCCGCAATCATGGCGTCATATTCCGACGTGTGGCGGAATGCTTCCTTCGCCAGGGTCTTGCGGGTCGTCAAGTCAATGTCACCGTGCTGCTGCAGCATAGCAATCAAGCTGGAATAGCGGGCCGGGTTCGTAATGACGACAACGTCGCGGAAATTCTTTGCTGCCGCACGGACCATGGCCGGGCCGCCGATATCGATATTTTCGATGGCTTCTGCTTCCGTCACGTTCGGCTTTGCAATGGTTTCCTTAAAGGGATACAGGTTGACGACCACCAGGTCGATGGGCTTGATACCGTGTTCTTTCAGCTGGGCCATATGGTCCGGATTGCTGCGGACAGCCAGAATCCCGCCGTGAATATAAGGATTCAGCGTTTTAACGCGGCCGTCCATGATTTCCGGGAAGCCCGTTACATCGCTGACATAAGTAACCGGGATACCCGCTTCCTGGATTGCCTTCATGGTACCACCGGTAGAAATGATTTCTACACCAATGTCATGCAGGAAGGCAGCCAGTTTCGTGATACCTTTCTTGTCGGATACGCTTAACAACGCTCTCTGAATTCTCATAGATATACCCCCCAAATTTTTGATGGAACCGTTCGGACGTATTACGGGCGGATGAAAACCTTGCGGCCTTCCACCGTCAGCCGTCCTTCGGCCCACAGCTTGATTGCCTCCGGCAGCGCCTTGTGCTCTTCGACGAGGATGCGCGCCGCCAGGGAATCTTCTGTATCATCGTCCTTGACAGGGACGACTTTTTGCAAAATGATGGGACCCGTATCCGTTCCTTCGTCCACAAAGTGGACGGTGCAGCCGGATACTTTGACTCCGTACGCCACGGCCTGGCCCTGGGCATGGAGTCCCGTGAAGCTCGGCAAAAGTGCCGGGTGGATGTTGATAATACGATGCGGGAAACGGCTGATAAACCCACCGGTCAGGATGCGCATAAATCCTGCCAGAACCACCAGCTCCGCCCCGTGGCTTTCCAGCGCTTCCGCAATCTTTGTTTCAAATTCCGCCTTGTCTGCACAGGCTTTGCGTTCCACCACTACCGTCGGGATGTGGTGTTTCGCCGCCCGTTTCAAGGCAAGCGCGTCTGCATGGTCACTGACGACAACCGTCACTTCGACCGGCAGGACACCGGCATCAATCTGATCCAGAATGGCCTGCAGATTAGAACCGCGGCCGCTGACAACAACACCGATTTTCTTAGTCACCGAACACGCCGCCCTTCATTACCGTCGTTTTGTGGCCCGGCACTACCGTGCCCAATTCGTAATACGGTTCGCCGGCTTCCCGGAGATGCGACCGGACTGCATCCGCTTCGGACGGATCGACTACGAGAACCATCCCTACGCCCATGTTGAACGTGCGGTACATCTCTTTGTCCGATACGCCGCCCCATTCCTGCAGTTTCCGGAAGACGACCGGGACCTCCCAGGCATCGGCGTGCACTTCGGCATCGCAGTCGTCGGGCAGGACACGGGGAATATTGTCGTAGAAGCCGCCGCCCGTAATGTGGACCATGCCATGGAGATTGAACTTTTCAATCAAGGGAAGGCAGACCTTCGGATAAAGGCGCGTCGGCGTCAACAGTTTTTCCCCGAGGGTCATACCGAATTCTTCAATATAGGTATCGACATTGAAGTTCATTCTGTCGAAACAGATCTTACGGACCAGCGTGAAGCCATTGGAGTGGACTCCGCTGGAAGGAAGGCCCAGGAGCACATCCCCCACCTTGACCTTGTCGCCCGTAATCATCTTGGTCTTGTCGACAGCACCGACGCAGAAGCCGGCGATGTCGTATTCGTCTTTGGCGTAGAAGCCGTGCATTTCCGCCGTTTCCCCGCCAATGAGGGCACAACCCGATTCCTTGCAGGCACGGGCAACGCCTTTGACAATATCGGCCACTTTCTGGGAATCGACCTTGTCGACTGCGATATAGTCCAGAAAGAACAGCGGTTCCGCTCCCTGCACGAGGATATCATTGACGCACATGGCCACCGCATCCTGGCCGATTGTATCGTGGCGGTTCATCAGGAACGCCAGCTTCAGCTTCGTCCCGACGCCGTCTGTCCCGGACACGAGGACCGGTTCCTTGTATTTTTTCGTATTCAGGGCAAAGAGGCCGCCAAAACCGCCGAGATCGCCGATGACTTCGGGACGGTACGTGGCGCGGACGCTGTCCTTCATCAATTCCACGGCCTTGTTGCCCGCATCGATATCCACGCCGGCATCGGCGTAGGTCAAGCCTTTTTTCTGTTCGTCCATGACGTCCTCCTGTTATTTTTTATGTTCAAAGATAAATTTGGAACCCTGGCGGACGACTTCTTCCGCATTATCCGGGTACTGCGCGTTGAAGCAGGCACAGCACAGGTCATCGCCGTTCAAGTGGGACACGGCGCGTTTCATCCCCTCCATGGAGATGTAATGCAGACTGTCGGCGCCAATGTATTTGCAAATTTCTTCTTCCGTATGGGTCGACGCAATCAATTCCTTGCGGACAGACGTGTCAATGCCGTAGTAGCAGGGATCCGTGACTGCCGGGGAAGAAATGCAGACGTGTACCTCCCGGGCACCGGCGTCCCGCAGCATTTTGACGATCTTGCCGCTTGTCGTACCGCGGACGATGGAATCGTCCACCATAATTACAGATTTCCCGGCAACGACCGACTTGACAGGATTCAGTTTCAGGCGGACAGCGTTGACGCGCTGGGCCTGGGTCGGCTGAATGAACGTCCGGCCGATATACCGGTTCTTCGTCAAGCCTTCCATAAACGGAATCCCCGATTCCAGGCTGTACCCGATGGAAGCGGCCGTCCCGGAGTCCGGCACGGAAATGACGATATCCGCATGGATTCCCTTCGTTTCCTTGGCCAGCTCCCGCCCCATATTGACGCGGGCTTCATAGACATTCTGCCCGTCGATGACGCTGTCCGTACGGGCGAAATAGACATATTCAAAAATGCAGTGGGCATAGTGTTTCGGCTTATCCTTGGCATACATGATGCTCCGCGGCTCTGCGTCGTCATCTTCAAATACGAGCATTTCGCCGGGTTTCACGTCGCGGATAAAGCGGGCACCGACCAGATCGAGGGCGCAGCTTTCCGAAGCCACGACCCAGCCGTGTTCCAGCCGGCCCAGGCAAAGAGGACGGAACCCGTAGGGATCGCGCAGGGCGAGCATCTTCTCGTCATCCATGAACAGGAAGGAGAACGCTCCTTTCAGCTGGTTCGCCGCATCTGCCACGCGATCTTCCAGCGTCGTCTGCGTAGACCTTGCAATCAGGCTCAGGACCACTTCGCTGTCGACAGTCGTCTTGAAGAAGGAGCCCATGTTCATCAGGCGGGCCCGCAGCTCCGCCGCATTGGCAATGTTGCCATTGTGCGACATGGCGAGGTTGCCACCGTCGTAGTAGACCTTCAGCGGCTGAATATTATAGGACATACTGGACCCTGTCGTAGAGTACCGGGTATGGCCGATGCCCATGAACCCCATCAGGTCGCCCGTGCCGTCACGGAACACGTCCTGCACAAGCCCCATGCCGAGCTTGATCTGCATTTCCGTGCCGTCACTGACAGCAATGCCGCAGCTTTCCTGGCCGCGGTGCTGCAGGGCATACAGGCCCCAGTAGATATTCAGGGGCACATCTTCCTTGTGGGAATAGACGCCGAAAACGCCACATTCCTCATGGAGTTTGTCGAGTTCAAACACATCATTGGTATGGGACACCATGATCTCCTTCCTTACTTCGCCGCGCGCATTGCGTCCAGTTTCGCCGCCTTGGCAGCTACTTCGTCGCGCATCTTTTCCCGGTAGGCATCCAGCTTTGCAACCAGCTCGGGGTGCTTGCCTGCCATGATTTCCACAGCAAAGATGGCAGCATTTTTCGCGCCGTCAATGGCCATGGTTGCGACAGGAACCCCAGAGGGCATCTGCACCGTGCTCAACAGGGCATCCAGCCCGTTCAGCGGGCCGCCGCCGATAGGAATTCCGATGACAGGAAGGGTCGTGTAGGAAGCGATAACGCCGCCCAGATGTGCGGCCAGGCCTGCTGCGGAAAGGATGGCTTCCACCCCGCGGTCACGGGCGCCGGCGGCAAACTCGTGAACCTTGTCCGGCGTACGGTGTGCCGAAGCAACGCAGACTTCCACTTCCACGCCGAATTCTTTCAAAACGGCCTCGGCCGGTTCCAATTTCGGCCAATCGGAATTGCTGCCCATAATGATTGCAACTTTCATGTTTGCTCCTTCTCCTTGTGCGGATTTGAAAATACGAAAGCGGACCTCCCATTCCCGGAGGACTCAATGTAACAACCTATACACTTTCGGAGGAATATGACCTCACGTTCATTCTATCAACACTGCCATATGGTGTCAATAAACAGAATTACGCTCTCTCTGCGTCAATACGCAAAATTCCACTTCATTTGTCTGGTACAAATGTGTTCCCATTTTCTCCTCTCCGTCCATACCGAAGCAGCCGTCTTTATCACGGGCGCTTCGGAAACAGGGCGAACAGGTCTGTCGGCGCGTCCGACGCAAACTGGTAATCCGGCACAGCGGCAGCTGCCTTCGCACGGGCAGCCTGGAGGTCATGGAAGACATCCCACTTGGCCTGAACCTGGGCATGCCCACTCTGGCGCAGCAGGTACGACGGGTGAAAAGTAGCCAGGCAATCGTACCCGTCCCGGGTCCGAAACCACTGGCCGCGCTGCCGCGTAATGCGCATATCAGGTGTGCCAAGAAAATGCATGGCCACGCTGCCCAGGGCGACGAGGACCTTCGGCTGCACAATCGCAAGTTCCCGGGCCAGCCACACCTTGGCACAATGTTCTGCCTCCTGCAGATCCGGCGTACGGTTGCCACGGGGCCGGCACTTGACGATGTTCGTCGTAAAGACTCTGTCCCGCGTCATCTGGACCGACCACAGGGCCTTGTCCAACAGCTGGCCTGACGGGCCGATCAGCGGGCAGCCGTAATCATCCTCGACGCCGCCCGGCGCCTCTCCGACAAAGACAATCGGACTGTCAGGGCAGCCGTACCAGCCGACCGGCGCCTTGCACTGCTGCCGCAGGGGGCAGGAAGTGCAAGCTTCCATTTCCTCCTGCAGGCGGGCCAGTTGTTCTTCCTTTTCCTGGGTATCCATCTTTACCGTTCTCCTTTCCAGCGCCTTTCCGTCGGGTGAAGCAGCTGCACCGGTGACAGATCGCACAGCTGCACAGGGCAGTGTCATACCTCGTCCGGATCCATAATGCCCAGCTTGCGCTTCCAGTACCGCGAATAGATGGCACCCAGCGGATTATGGGCCAGAAGGCGGTCTTTGACGACAAGGTAGGTCACAGGCACGTGACTGTTCGCGATAAATATGGAATCATGGCCGACACAGAGGCCGCACACGATAGAAAGCTCCACGCCCTGCTCTTCCAGGAAACGGGCCTGAAACTTGGGGTTGCACATCGCTTCGTGTTCCAGCTCGGGTTTCACCTGCTTCAGGCCGAATTCCTTTTTAGCGAAACTGCAGGTCTTGCAGCACACGCTGTACACGGTGAATCCCTGCTTCTCATAATACCGGGCGATGTAGCGGGCCTCCTCGTTCAAACCGATGCAGAAGGCAAGGCCCAGTTTTTGATAGCCCATTTTTTTGGCAAATTCCGAAATCTCCTGCAGCCGTGTAATGTTGCTGTAGAAAGTCCCCTCTACATACGCAGCTGCATCCATGATTTTCAGCTCTTTCTCCGTATATGCCTGCCGGACCTCGTCGGCCGGTACGCCGGTACAATTTACGCCCTTCGTATAGCACGCATGCGTCGGGCAGGATGCACACTTTGCCTTCATAGCCGTCCCCTCCTTACTTCTCCAGATGCTCCGTCATCTTGTGACTGATATGCGTTAGTGCCTCCTCCTGGATGTCCAGGACATGCTGGTCATCCAGGGAATAAAAGATGCTCTTCCCATCCCGCCGCGTCTTGACCTGATTCGCCATGCGCAGCAGTTTGAGCTGGTGCGAAACGGCAGACTGTGTCATTTCCAGCGCCGCCGCCAAATCGCTGACACACAGTTCCTCATTGGCCAGCGCATTGATAATCTTGACCCGCGTCGGATCGCCCAGAACCTTGAAAAATTCTGCCAACAGCCTTGTCCGCTCTTCATCGAGCATCTGCGACCGCACACGCCGCACTACTGTCTCGTTAAAATTCAGAACCGCCGCAGCACTGCGCCCTCTCGTTCTGTTTTGTTCCCTCATGCTACCACCTACCACTAAACCCGGCAGGAATCCCTGCTTGAAATTATCTCCATTATATCACGAATCAAAACACTTGCTGAAAATGTTCATATGTAAAGAAAAAACGTTGTATCTTTTTTTCTCTTTTTAGTATATAATGGCAGAAACAAACTGCCTTTCGCAGTCTTTCCTGCCTTTATTTACAATAGGAGAACGATATGCAGCTGCTCATTACGCCTTTACAACTCGGCCTGCTCCTGGCCACCATCTTCGTGGTTCTCGGCGTGGGCATTTATGCGGCCCGTTCCGTCAGCTCGGCGGAAGGCTACACACTCGGCGGCCGTTCGGCCGGCACGGCCATGCTGGCCGGAAGCCTCGCCGGAACAATGGTTGGCGGCGGTGCGACCATCGGAACGGCACAACTTGCTGCTTCCGTAGGTCTTTCTGCCTGGTGGTTCACCTTGGGATCGGGTATCTCGTTTATTCTCATGGGAATTTTTTACGCCCGTCCCTTGCGCCGGACCAATCTGGAAACCATCCCCCAGTACCTGTCCATGCACTACGGAGATACGGTTGGAAAGATGGCAACGATTGTTGCCTCCCTGGGTATTTTCTTCAGTACCGTTGCCAGCATCCTGCCGGGCATGAAGATGATCTCCGCCCTGTTCGGCACGCCGGTCCCCGTTTCGGTCCTGCTCCTTTTGCTGCTGGTCTTCGCCTATATCGTGTTCGGCGGCATGAAGAGCACCGGTGTCGGCGGCATTTTGAAGATGGTCATCATCTGGGTGACCCTGTTTCTGGCGGGTGCTTCTGCCTATATGGCCCTGCGTGCGGATCCGCTTCTGACGACGGCCCTGCCCGACTTCCCCTGGTACAGTCTCCTCGGGAACGGCATCGACACCGCCTTGTCCAATTTCTTGTCCTTGCTGGTCGGCGTCTTGTCCACGCAGACCTACATCCAGTGCCTTTTCTCAGCTGCAAGCCCGAAAACAGCTATGTACGGCTCCTTTGCCGGCGCCCTGATTACCATTCCGGTCGGGCTTCCCTGTGCTCTCATCGGAATGTACATGCATGTAGCCCGCCCCGATGTACCGGCTATGCTGGCCCTGCCGGTTTACCTGCTGGAACACCAGCCTGCCTGGATCGGGTCCCTGGCCCTGGGCGGCATTGTCCTTTCCCTGATTGGATCTATCGGCGGCCTCAGCCTGGGCATCAGCACCATGTTGTCCAAAGACCTGCTGGGACCCCTGCGGAAGCAGCAGGAAGGTCCAGGACAGCTTCGGATGACCCGGGGGCTTGTTGTAGTGATTCTGGCCATTGCCAGTGTCTTTTCCATTGCCCATGCGGATTCCCAGATCCTGTTTTGGAATTTCCTGTCCATGGCTTTGCGCGGAGCGGGGGTCTTCCTTCCCCTGACCCTGGCTGTCTTTGCTCCCCGCGTGGTCAACGGCCGCTGGGTCCTGCTGTCCCTGCTGTTGAGCACCGCCGTGGCTATTTCAGCGACGTTGTTCGGAACGTCTGTCAAGCCGGTCTTTCTCGGAGTTGCTGCCAGCGCGGCTGTCCTGCTGGCCGGATACCTGTTCGGTTCACGTCCTGCCCCTGCCCGGGAGAGCGAATTCTGAACCTTTCCTGCTGCACCGCTCCTTTTCCAGGGGGCAGCAGCAGTTTTCCAGACGCAAAAGCGCCTGCCGGAACATTTCCGGCAGGCGCTTTTTTATCATGTTGTTTCGCGGCAGGGAATTCCTCCCGGCTTCCCTTTCACCCTTTGAAGAAAGTCCCGAAAATACCGCGGATGATACTGGCGCCGACATTGCCGCCGACGGAACGGCCAAAACTGCCCAGCACCTTGCCGCCCACTTCGCGGCCGACCTGACGTCCTACGGAGCCCAGAATGGAATTGCCCACGCTCCTGACGGCCCGGGCCTTGGCCCGTTCTTCCCGTTCCGCCTGCTTGGCTTCTTCCTTCAGGCGTTTTTCCTCTTCTTTCGCCCGCTCCGCTTCTTCCGCAGCCTGGGCCGCCGCTTTGGCAGCGGCCTCATCCTGGCGGGCCAACACTTCGTAGGCCGATTCCCGGTCGAAACCGGACGCATACTTACTGTACAGCAGGCTTCCCTTGATCGCCTGCTCCCGCATCGCATCCGGTGCCGCTCCCATGCTGCACTGCGGCGGCAGGATGGCGACGCTTTGTGCCATTCCCGGCACTCCGTCTTCTCCTAGGAAAGAAACGACGGCTTTCCCGGTGCCCAGCGAGAGGATGGTCTGTTCCGTATCAAAGGCCGGATTGGGGCGATACGATGCTGCCGCGGCCTTGACGGCCTTCTGGTCCGCCGGCGTGTAAGCCCGCAGCCCATGCTGAATCTTGTTTCCCAGCTGGGCCAGTACGCCATCCGGGATGTCAGCCGGATTCTGGGTACAAAAATAGATACCAACGCCCTTGGAGCGGATCAGCTTGACAACCTGTTCCAGCTTGTCCAACAGGGTTTTCGAGGCATTGTCAAACAGCAGATGGGCTTCGTCGAAGAAAAAGACCATTTTCGGCTTTTCCATATCGCCCACTTCAGGCAAGGTTTCAAAGAGTTCCGAAATCATCCACAGCAGAAACGTGGAATACATCGTCCCGTTCTGGATGAGGCTGCGGCTGTCCAGGATATGAATCATCCCCTTGCCGTTTTCCTGGCTGAGCCAATCCGTAATCTGCAGGGACGGTTCGCCGAAAAAGCGATCGCCGCCGGCCAGTTCCAACGCCACGACAGCCCGCGTGATGGCTGCCAGAGACTGGCTGCTCATTTTCCCATAGTCCCCCTCGAAATCGCCGCGGTGTTCCGATACGTAGCGGAGCATGGACTTTAAATCCTTCGTGTCGATGAGGAGCAGCTTGTTGTCGTCGGCAATCTTGAAGACAATCGACAAGATGTCGCTTTGTAGCTGATTCAATTGCAGGATACGGGCCAGGAGCATCGGGCCGATTTCGGAAATGGTCGTCCGCAGAGGAATGCCCTGTTCCCCGAAGATATCCCAAATCGTGACGGGGCAGCCGCTATACGTAAATCCCGCGTCCGCCAGGCCGAATTTTGCAATCCGCTTCTGCATGTCCGGACTGTCCGTACCCGGGCACATCATACCCGTAATGTCACCCTTGACATCCGCCATAAAGACAGGCACTCCTGCAGCACTGAAGGATTCTGCCAGCACCTTCAGGGTCACGGTCTTCCCGGTCCCTGTCGCCCCGGCAACCAAGCCGTGCCGGTTAGCCATCTTCGGCAACAGGAAGACATTCTCTCCCTGTTCTGTTTGCCCAACCCAAATTTTACCATCTTTCAGCATAGGATTCTCCCCCTCTCTCTTCGGGAAACCTTTTCCATCTGTTCGGAAGCCGGCTTACCTTCCGGCGAGCAGTGACCGCCGCCGCATAGCCATCAAAACAAGGGCCAGAAGCGCAATGCCGAAGCACAGGGAAGTCAGTGCATTCTTGGAAAAACCAGCAATCAAAAACGTGAAGAAGGAAACACCAGCCACCGTCAGAGCATACGGAAGCTGCGTCGTTACGTGGTCCATGTGCAGGCATTGCGCCCCGGCGGAAGACATAATCGTCGTGTCGGAAATGGGGGAACAATGATCCCCGCAGACAGCGCCGGCCATGCAGGCCGAGATTGAAATGACCATCATCGTATGGTCCGTACCCTGGAAGCAGCTGACCACGATGGGAATCAAAATGCCAAAGGTTCCCCAGGACGTTCCCGTTGCAAAAGCCAGGCCGATGGCGATCAGGAAGATAATGCACGGAAGGAAGTTCATGAAGTTTCCTGCCGAATGGGCGACGACGCCGGCGACAAACTTGGCAGCGCCCAGGTCATCCGTCATCGCTTTCAGAGACCACGCGAAGGACAGAATCAACATGGCCGGAACCATCTGCTTGAACCCTTCAGGCAGGCATTCCATGCAGGAAGCGAAGGGCAGTACCTGGCGGACCAGATAAAACACGACCGTAACCAGGAGCGCCACCGATGACCCGAGGACCAGGCCGACCGAGGCGTCGCTGTTGGCAAAGGATTCCACGAAACTCGTTCCCGAAAAATAGCCGCCCGTGTAAATCATCCCGACGACACAGCAGACAATGAGGGAACCAATCGGAAGCAGCATATCGATGACACCGCCCCGTGTATTGTGGTGTTCTTCCTCCTCGTCCAACTTCGTCCGGGATCCTTTGTTATGCAGATCCCCCTCTTCGATTGCTTTTCGTTCGAACGGAAGCATCGGGCCGTAATCAATATTCAGCGTAATGAGGAGGATCATCATAATAATGGTCAGCAAGGCATAAAAATTAAACGGAATGGCCTGCACAAACAAGTTGATTCCGTTCTCTCCCTTAACGAACCCGGACACAGCCGCCGCCCAGGAAGAAATAGGAGCAATGATGCAAATAGGAGCTGCCGTGGAGTCGATCAGGTATGCCAGCTTCGCCCGGCTGACCATGTGCTTGTCCGTCACGGGCCGCATGACGCTTCCCACAGTGAGGCAATTGAAATAATCATCGATGAAGATCAGGCATCCCAGAACCACCGTTGCCAGCTGGGCGCCCATCCGGGTCTTGATATGGCGGGACGCCCACCGTCCGAACGCGGCGGAACCACCGGCCCGGTTCATGAGTTGTACCATCATCCCCAGGATAATCAGGAAAATCAAAATACCGACATTCCACTTATCCGCCAGCACTTTAATCAAGCCGCCTGTGAAGACCTGATTCAGCGTTCCGACCAGGTCAAAACCGGCGTTCAAAAAGGCACCGGTCAGGATTCCCAGGAACAGGGAACTATAGACCTCTTTTGTAATCAAAGCCAACGCAATAGCGATGACAGGCGGCGTCAGCGCCCAGTACGTTTCCTTGACGGGCATGTGGAAATGAACGACAGCAACAGCCAGGCCTGCCAGCACAAGAACGACCGCCGCCAGGGAAAGAGCCGTCAGGAATTTCGGCTCCCCTTTCTGCAACATAAAACCCTCTCCTCTTAATTCAAGTTTCCCATCAGAAGCACCTATCCTCCGGCAAAAACCTGCAGCTGGAGCATTCCAAAACAGGGACATCCATGGATATTAAAATAGTATAACAATTTAGGAATTCTGTCCATGCCGAATTTACGCGCTTTTACAGCAAAAAAGGGACTGCGGCACCTGCCGCAGTCCCTTTCCGGTTCCTTTCCTGCAGGAACGGAGTTCAGGCCGACATTAACGTTCAATCTGGACACGACGGCGGATATCTTCCCCGTCTTTGGGGTCTGCCTCCGCTGCACGGCCGCCGAACGGCATCTGGGCAACCAGTTTGTAACTGCCCGGAAGCCCGAAAAGTTCCTTAACGGTGTCGTCGATCACTGGATTATAATGCTGAATATTGGCACCGAGCCCCAATTCCGTCAGTCCTGCCCAAAGCGAAATCTGGAGCATACCGTTGGCGTGATTGGCCCACAACGGGAAATTTTCCGCATACCGGGGCACCTTTTCCTGCATGGCGCGAACGACATCTTCGTCGATAAAGTACAGAATCGTACCTGCCGCCGCACGGAATCCGTCGATTTTCTCGCGGGGCACCTTCCCGCCGAAGGCTTTGTCAATCCGATCCCACAATTCATCCTGTTTGGCACCAAGCGCTACGACGACCCGCTGGCTCCGCATATTGAACGCATCCGGCACAAGGGCCGTCGTTTCCTGGATCAAATCCAGGACTTCCTGTTCTGAAACAGGCATTTCTTTCTTCAAGTGGTAAAAAGTACGACGTGTTTTTAAAGCATCTCGTAAAGTCATTTTTTCATCCTTTCTTTCCACCACAGCTGTCACGCGCCAGCCCGGCCTTCCTGCCGATAATCGCGTGGCGTGCGCCCGGACCATTGCCGGAAACATTTCGTGAAATAACTGGTATCGCTGAATCCGACGGACAGCGCTACCTCCGTCACCGGACGGTCCGTATGCCGCAGCAGGTAAGCGCCCTGGTCCAGCCGGTATTCCTTGACATAGTTGATGGGAGAAATCCGGTAATACCGGGCAAAAAGCTGACAGCACTTGCTCTGTCCGACGGCACCGGCGGCAGCGATATCCTCCAGGGTGATATGCTGTTCATAGTGCTGCTGGATAAATCCGATCATGTTTTTGGTAATCGTCAAATCCTGGTCTTCTACCGTTTCCTGCGCCACCTGCCCCGTGTGCTCGTACAACAACGCCCAGATTTCCGCAAAGTCCGCCAGTGCCTGCAATGGCGCTGTCGGAGAATCCTTGACACGGTACATATTCCGGACAAGCTGCAGAATACGGGCCTGCCACAGCGTTTTATACGACAGCATCAAATAAGGCAAGGAAGCATTGGTTGTAATGGGATCCACAAATTGGGCGCGGACAGCCGGGACGGATTCCAGCAGCCGCGGATGGATCTGCACGATGATAAACGTGCATTCTCCATCGTCCATGGGATAGGAAAAGTGTGTCTGCCGGGCATTGATGAAGACACCTTCATCCTGCTTTAAATGCATACTAATCCCATTGATATTATATGACATTTGTCCTTTCTGGACAACGACAAGTTCCACATCGTCATGCCAGTGGACGACCGTTCGATGCTGCGGATACTCCGACAAACGGTGTTTTTGTATGTAGATGGGATAGTCCGGCCAGTCATAATGGATTTTCAATGAATAATCCTGGCGAAGGGACCTGGGGAATCGATTTGTCATCACAACCTCCTAAGCGGAACATGATATTGTATCGCAGAATACTAAAATGCAGGATTTTTATAGTATTGTACAGGATAATCGTTGTTATTTCAACAGTGATGTAGGATAATATCAACGACAGGCAGATTTATCCGTCTGTACCGGAGAAAGAAAGCAGAAACGTATGTATAATTTTAAGGAGGATCTATTATGGCCAAAAATCCGTATGCTGGAACGAAAACCGAAAAGAACTTGTGGGAAGCCTTTGCCGGCGAATCCATGGCTCGCAACAAATACACTTTTTTTGCTTCCGTTGCCAAGAAACAAGGCTATGAACAGATTGCAGCCCTGTTCCTGAAAACCGCGGAAAATGAACGGGAACACGCAAAGCTGTGGTTCCGTGCTCTGGGTGAAATCGGAGATACGCCGGAAAACCTGACCCATGCCGCCGAAGGAGAAAACTACGAATGGACTGACATGTACGAACGGATGGCAAAAGAAGCCGATGAAGAAGGCTTCCATGAACTGGCCGTCCAGTTCCGTGGTGTCGCTGCCATCGAGAAAACCCATGAAGAACGGTATCGCAAACTGCTGCATAACGTGGAAACCAAGGCTGTCTTCGAAAAGAGCGAAGTCAAGATCTGGGAATGCCGCAACTGCGGTCATGTGATTGTCGGCACCAAGGCGCCGGAAATCTGCCCGGTCTGCAAACATCCGCGTGCCTTCTTCGAAATCAAAGCCGAAAACTACTAAGATTCCAACAAAAAACAGGCCCTTCCGATTTAAAAAATCGGAAGGGCCCGTTCGTTTTTGAGGGGCATTCCTTCACAGTCCCCTTTTCATTTGTCCACTTTTTCCATTTCGACAGGGCGGACAGTTTCGGTCAGTTTCTCAAGATCTTCCTTTTCCAGATGCAGATCCAGACACTTTACGGTGTCTTCGATGGAAGCTTTTCTTCGGAAGCCGGTTATAAGATTGACGTTTTCATACTGGGCAAGGGCCCAGGCTTCAAAAAGATTGGCATAGGAGCAGCCGTACTTTCCGCACATCGGCTCCCAGACCGTTTTGTAGAGCGCAAGAATCCCGCTTTTGCGAGGTTCTTCCATCCACGGCAGCCGGGAACGGATGTCGTTTTTGCCAAACGTCTTTGTGAAGGCCGATGGACCTGTCAAAAAGCCCTCTTCCAGGATTCCGAATCCCTGGAAAGTCGTGCCGTATTTCCGGCAGGTCGGGAAATAGCTTTTTGCATGGGCGGAGGCTAAAAGGCTGTACTGTTCCTGAACCAGCGCGACATTCCCTGCCCTGGCGTAAGCTTCAAGATCCGCGGGCTGACTGTTTGAAATTCCCACGGCACGGATCTTGCCCTCCTGGATAAGCTCCGCCATGACATCCATCGTTTCCTCTACCGGCCAGTAAGGACTGACGTAATGCACGACAAGCACATCGATATAATCCGTCTGCAGTCTCTTGAGAGAATCCTCCACGTCCTGCTTGACCGCTGCCTTACCGGTATTGTTGTATACGGTGAAGCCGTCCCGGGCGTAGTGGAAACGGCCGCCGTTTTCCCGCCAGTTGAGGGAACATTTGGTTTGCAGCAGAAACTTGCTGCGACGTGTTTTCAATGCTTCGCCGAGCAATTTCTCGCTCGTCCCCATGCCGTAAACCGGCGCCGTATCAATGTAGTTGATGCCGCAGTCGGACGCCGCGTCAAGCAGGTATCCCGTGTTGGTCCTGGCGTCCGTATCTTCCCAGACACTGCCACCACCGAGCCCCCAGGTTCCGAACGCAATGACGGAGGCCTTGAGGGATGATTTTCCCAGATTTTTATACAACAACGTCGTTCACTCCTTTCCTGAGAGTCGGTTATTTGTTGTCTGCTTCACAGATAGCAGAACCCACGATCTGTTCCACCAATGCGTCGATGTGGATTTCCATGACGTCAATCGTTGGGATGGAAAGAGAAATGCGGGCAAAAGCCAGCGGCAGCTCGGTGCAGCCGAGGATTATCGCTTCAACGCCACGGACTGCCCTGCAGCGTTCACAGATATTCTTCAGTTCCCCGCAGAAGGAATCCGTCACGTTTCCGTATTCCAGCTCGGTCTCAATCTTGTGATTGATCAAGGCCTGTTCCTCCGCAGAAGGCACGGTAACGTGTATGCCTTTCGCCTCCAGCGGTCTTTTCACAAAAGTTCCTTCCATCGTTGGCAGCGTACCAAGCAGGAGAACCTTTTCCAAGTGGTGTGCTGTCAGATAGGCGGCGGTTGTCTCCACCATGCTTACCAGAGGGATAGGCGAGGCTTTTTCCAACCGTTCGAAAACCACGTGGGGCGTGATACCTGTCAATGCTGCAAAATCCGCTCCCGCCGCGGCAAGATTACGGATACCTCCCAGCAGATATTGTGTCAGGCCGTCATCGTCGTGCGCAATAGCCAGCGGCAGCACTTTGAACACGCTCATACTCTCGATGGTGAGAGGCGGAAAGGTATGGCTGCCCATTTTCTGGCATACCCGGCCCGTGATTTCTTTATAATAGATCAGCGTCGATTCGGGGCCTGTGCCGCCAATCAAGCCTAATTTTTTCATGGTGTCCTCCTTCAGGAATGTTCATGGATGTACGTTTTGACTGCCTGCAGCCCTTCTCTCAGTTTTGCTTCGCTGCCCGGGGAACAAGTAGCTATGCGGATTGCGTTGATGCTGACGTTATTTCCGACGGCAAAGCGCTCGGCGCCGAAAACACCGACTCCCCGCTGCAGCAACGTCTTTTCACAATCCCGACCGGTGCAGCCCGGCGGCAGGGGAAGCCACTGACAGTAGCTTACAGGATGATAGAGTGCCTTGGGAAATACGGCATGGTAAATTTTATTTCGTCTGATGGAAAGCTTCCGCTTATCCTGCAGAATCTGTTCCGCCAGCCCGGTCTGTATAATCTGGGCTGCTATTTCGCTTGCCAGTGCCGAGAGTTTGAGGTTAAAACTGAAAGTACCTCTCTCCAGGACGTGACTCCATTTGGCAGGCACGTGAACATAAGCAATGCGCAGCCCCGGACAGATCGGCTTTGATAATCCGCTGATATAGATGCCCTGTTCCGGCACTTCCAGACATAAGGGCGGTAGTTTTTCCGTAAGAAGAGCCGCATAATTGTCGTCTTCGAGAAGAATCAATCTGTATTTTTCGATAACGCGGGCCAGCTCCTTGCACCGGGTTTCTGAAAGAGCCTGGTTTGTCGGATTATTGCCTGTCGGCATCAAATAAATTCCTTTGATGTTCTGCGTGGCACAGAATTTTTCCAAAAGGTCGGGACGCATCCCTTCGGCGTCGTTTGCCACCGCGACAAGCTGCAGGTGCAACAGACTTGCCAACCCGATAAAATTAGAGTAAGTGTACGAATCTACGGCAATACGGCTGCCTCCCTCGAAAAATGAAGAAAGCAGGATGGCAAGCGCATTTTGCACCCCGTTCGTAATAAACGTCGTATTGGTGCGGGCAATATCCATCCCGCATTTTTGCAGCCACAGTACACCTGCCCGAATCTGTTCCTTTGTGCCGAGGGGATAGTCGTAGGAAAAGAGGCTGTCTGCACCGGGTTTTTGCAGCAGCATCAGTGTCAAATTGCGGATCAGCTGGTTTTCTTCATCGAAGGGAAGAATCGTCCCCATCTCAATGTTCGGATGGGAATCCCTTTCCACGATGGAAGTTGGCACATTGGCACTGGGAACCACGAAGGTACCCCTCCCGACTTCAGCCCGCAGCAATCCCCGCATCTCACAGAGCTTATACGCTTTTCTGACCGTGCTGAGATTAAGATCCAGAAAGTCTGCCAGTTCGCGCAACGGCGGCATTTTGGTATTCGGAGCCAGCGCCCCGCTGCGGATGTCCCGTTCCAACATACCGGCCAGACAAATATAGATTGGGGCACAGAGGTCTTCTTTCCGCGGCTTCCATGCCATGGGGTAGTCCTCGAAAGAGTTAATCGGCAAAACACTCCCTCCCTTCTTCCAATCTGTATTTTTATTGTACCATTGTGCCAAAGGATTGACGATGGCACAGGTCCGCGTGCCTTGAACCGGGGAGTCTGAATCTCCGTGGTGGGTGGTTTTCGGGGGAATGTTGCCAATTGAATTGTAACATCAGATGGCACAAAGGAAGCGAATAATATTGTGTGCCGCACAATAAAAAGGAGCTGTGAAAAAACGAACTTTTTCCACAGCCCCTTTTTTACTGCCGCCTTTTGCCGGGAAATTTCTTCCCGTATCGGCCGGAATGGCTTACGCTTCCACTTTTTCGAAGTAACTGGCCCCGTGCTTGCAGATAGGGCATACGAAATCTTCGGGCAATTCTTCCCCTTCATAGATATAGCCGCAGACAGTACAACGCCATACCGTCCTGCCGCCTTTCTTCGCCGCCGCTGCACCGGGTTTCGGTTTGATGTGGTCCTGATAATACGTATAGGTCACAGACGGTGTCTTCGCGTCCAGTACGGCCATGTCCGTCAGTTCAGCCACAAACAGGATGTGTGTCCCGATATCCAGAGTCTGGACAACCTTACCCGAAAGATAAGCGTTTGCGCCTTCCGTCACATACGCTACACCGTTTTTGCTGCGGGCAAACTGTCCTTCGAAGCCGGCAAACTTATCCACTTCACGGCCGGACTGAAACCCGAACCGCTTGAACAGATCGTAGCTGGCAGCTTCCGATAAAATCGACAGATTGAACGTCCCGTTTTTCGCCACCAATTCTTCCGTGTAATTGGCCTTGTTGACAGTAAAGCAAATCTGGTTCGGATTGCTGGTCACCTGCATCGCTGTATTGATAATGCAGCCCGTGTCCCTTTCCCCGTCTCTGGTAGTCAGGACGAAAAGGCCGTAAGAAATCTTAAAAAGTGCTTGCTGATCCACAGTGTAATCCTCCTTGTCCGCGGAAAAATAAGAAACATAAAAAAAGATGCAGTGACAGGCCCTGCAAGGGGTCCCGCTGCATCTTTTATTATATCGGAAACATGGAAATAACACAATGAGAGAAGTGGCGTACTGCCTGCTTTCCACAGACTGCAGCCGGAAAATCACACCGTGGCAGTGTCAGACGATGATGCGGCTCGTGTCGCGGTAGATGATGCAATCCGCAATGTTGCTGGCATGGTCCGCCATGCGTTCCACATACTTGACGATGAGCACATACGACAGATAATCCCGTGCCAGTTCCGGCTTTGCGGCAATTTGGCGGCTGATTTCTTCCATGAGATTGTCAAAGGCTGCATCGACGATGTCGTCTTTATCTTTCATGATATCCAGATCCACTTTTTCCTGCCCGTTGTAGAAAGACAGGACATCGCTGACCATGGAGGACATAACGCCATACATTTCCTTCAGCCCTGGCAGGAGGGGCAGCTCGTGGTGCAGTCCTTCCAGACGGACCAGATAGTGGCAGATGTCGGCACAGTGGTCGGCAATGCGTTCGATATCCGACAGGATTTTCATGGTGGCCATCAAATAGCGCCAATCGTATGCGACCGGATCATGAAGCAGCGTAATGTGCAGGTCCTTCTGCATGCATTCCCGCACCAGGTCGTTCATGTCCTGGTCGCCGCGGTAGACGCGGTCTGCCAGCTCCAGGTCTTTCTGCTCCAGGGCCTGCCACGTCTGCTCCATGGTTTTTTCCAGTTTCATACTCAACAGGGACATACGGTCGTGGAGTTCGTCCATGGCCTTTTCGTAATTTTCGAGCATCGTGTTTCTCCTCCTCACCCGAACCGGCCCGTAATATACTCTTCCGTCTTGGGGTTCGACGGGTTGGTGAACATGGTCACCGTATCGTCGAATTCCACCAGCTGTCCCAAGAGGAAAAATGCCGTCTTGTTGGAAATACGTTTGGCCTGCTGCATGTTGTGCGTCACGATGACAATCGTGTACCGCTCCTTCAATTGCAGAGCCAAATCTTCGATTTTCTGGGTAGAAATAGGGTCCAGGGCCGACGTTGGTTCGTCCATGAGGAGGACCGACGGCTTGGCCGCCAGAGCCCGGGCAATGCACAAACGCTGCTGCTGGCCGCCGGAAAGGCCCAGGGCGCTCTGGTTCAGGCGGTCTTTCATTTCGTCCCAGCAGGCAGCCTGCTGGAGACTTTCTTCGACAATCTCCTCCAGCTGGCTCCGGTTGGAGATGCCCTGCAGGCGGGGTCCGTAGGCTACGTTTTCAAAGACGCTCTTCGGGAAAGGCGTCGGCTGCTGGAAGACCATGCCGACGCGGGTCCGCAATTCCAGCGGATCGATGTCCTTGAAAATGTCTCTGCCCTCAAAGCAGATTTCCCCCGTCACGCGGCATCCCTCAACAAGGTCATTCATGCGGTTCAGGGTTTTCAAAAAGGTCGATTTACCGCATCCCGAGGGGCCGATCAACGCCGTAATCTCCCGGGTACGGATATCCATGGATACATCCTGCAAGGCGTGGTGTGAACCGTAATACAGGTCCATGTGACGGATGGAAAAGGTGATGGCACCGCTTGCTTCCTTAGCCGTTTCGTCCGGGCCGGTACGGTCCGTATGTTCTTTTGTGTATCCGTAGGTTGTCGTAAGTAAGGACATGGAATTATTTCCCTCCCATTTTTCGATCGATCCGGTAGCTGAGGTATCTCGCCGCCAGGCTGAAGGAGACGACGAGTACCATAAGAATAGCGGAGCAGGCCGCGGCCTGTTCGTTGGCATTGGCTTCCAGCGCTTCCGTGCGGAGCGCCCAAATGTGCAGGGTCAGTGTTTCCGCCGGCCGGAACGGGTTGAGCGGGCAAGACGTGGACGCCAGATTCCAGTCGTCCCAGTGCAGGTCCGTCGACATACCGGCCGTAAACATCAGGGCTGCTGCTTCGCCGAACCCACGGCCGGCTGCCATAATCAGGCCGGTCATGATCCGCGGAAAGGCGGCAGGAAGGAGTACGTGGCAGATTGTCTGCCAACGCGACGCGCCGAGACCATAACTGCTCAGTCGGTACGTTTCCGGCAGAGAGCGCAAGGCATCTTCCGTGACAGCGGTCAACAGGGGCAGCATAAGGATGGACACGGTCAGCGCGCCGGCCAGCAGGTTCCACTCGGACCGGGTCATAACGATGAACACCAGGTAGCCGAAAAGGCCGACCACAATGGACGGCAGGGACGACAAGGTTTCTACTGCCATGCGGACCCATGTCACAAGACGTCCCTTATGTGCGTATTCCGCCAGATAGATGCCGGCAGGAATACCGCCGACGGCGCTGAACAGCAGGGACAGGAAGACCAGGTACAGGGTGTTGAAAAATTGGTTTCCCAGGCCCTTCGACGTAAAGCTGAGCATGGTGCCTGTCAGGTGCCGGACGCCTGCGCCCAGGACATAGCCGACAAAGGCAATGAGCAGGACGACGGCGCATCCGGCGCCGCACCGGAACAGGACGGTCATCATCCTGTCTTTCCGCTTTTTGGCGAGACTGCGGTTTTCTATCATCCTTACCGGCCTCCCTTCAGCGAAGAAACTTCATTGATGTGGTGAATCAGGAAGATGAAGGCGAAAGACAGGATAAAGAGCACCAGGGCCATGCTCCAAAGGGCGGCATTGTACTCCCCGCCTTCCATGGCGCCGCCCATATCGGCAGAAATAGCCGTTGTCAGGGTGCTCGCCGGCATAAACAGGGAAGTCGGGAAAATCTTCATCTGACCGATAACCATGGCGACGGCCAAAGCCTCGCCCATGGCGCGGGTCAGTCCGAGAATAACGCCCGTCGCAATACCGCCCTTGGCGGCAGGCAGTACCACGTGGGCAATGGTCTCCCACCGCGTGGCTCCCAGGCCGTACGATGCTTCGCGCCAGGATTTGGGGACCGACGCCAGTGCATCCGCCGTCATGGTCGTGATGGTCGGGAAAATCATGATGGCCAGCACAATCCCCGCAGCCAGCAGCGAGAAACTAAAGGGCATGGGGAAAATGGACTTCAGGAACGGAATCAAGACAGTCATTCCCACAAAGCCGTAGACAACGGAAGGAATCCCCGTAAAGAGTTCAACGGCCGGCTGCAGCAGACGGCGTACCTTCGGGGTGGTCATTTCCGTCATAAAAATAGCCGTGGCCATGCTGAAAGGCATGGACAGTACCAGAGACAAAAGGCAGACCGCCAGGGTACCCGTCAGGAAGATGGCAGCACCGACCTGTCCACCGCCTTCTGCCGTGTCGCTGGGATTCCAGACACCGGAGAAGAGGAACTCTGTCAGGCTATGATGAAATTGCGTGAACGTCACCGTTCCTTTAAAAAACAGGAACAGGCCGATCAGAATCGGCACCAGAGCCATGCAGATGCCGCACGCCGTAATCAGGATGCGGGCGGTCCGCTCGTTCCGGTGAGTCTTCGCCATTACTTTGTCCAGCTTGTTCATGAGACATCTCCTTTATAAATGCAGACTTTTGCCCCCGGAGCACTCCGGATCCGGAGGAACGGGATAAAAAAAGAGGTCCGTCAGCGAACCTCTTTTTATCCTGCATCGCACACTTCTCAGTGTACTTCTTTGGTCTGCATCTTGGAGCTTACGCCGTAACCCAGTTCCTCGATCCGTTTGCCGTATTCTTCGCCGGCAACGTATTCCAGGAAGGCTTTGACAGCCGGTTTTTCGTTCTGGGCCGTGTAGACGTGTTCAAAGCCCCAGACCGGATATTTACCGTTGTACGTGTTTTCCAACGTCGGAGCCACGCCGTCAATCGCCAGTTTGTCTACCGTGTTGTCTTTGAGGACGTACGGCAGGGCAACGTACCCGATGGCGCCGGAGTTGCTGGCAACACTCTTCAGCAGAACGCCGCTGTTATCCGTTTCCAGAGATTTATTGTCTGCTTCTTCTGCCCCGTTGATGGCGTATTTCTTGAACAGAGCACGCGTACCGGAGGTCTTCGGACGGGTAACAAGAACGACCGGTTTATCCGGGCCGCCGACCTGTTTCCAGTTGGTAATCTTCGCCGTGAAGATGTCTGCCAGCTGCTGTTTGGTCAGGCTCTTGACCTTGACGTCCTTATTGATGATGGGAACGACGGTCATCACACAGATTCTATGATCCTTCAGTTTGGCCGCCTTGTCCTTCGGCAGTTTGCTTTCTGCCGGAACGTCGGAGTTCCCCATGTCGACGGAGCCGTCGGATACCTGTTTCAGGCCCGTGCCGGAACCACCGGCGTTCAGGGTGATGGTAATATCCTTGTTCTTCGCTTTATACTTTTCCGCCGCGTCCTTCATCAACGGCAGCAGTGCCGAAGAACCGGAACCGGTGATACTGCCGCTTGCCGCAGCCGGTTTGCTGTCCGCTGCTTTCTTGTCGGAACTGCCGCAGCCTGCAACACTCAACAACATCATGGCGGCCAGAGCTGCCCCCATCACTTTCTTTGCATTCATCGTTACTACATCCTCCTTGTTCTGTTTGTGTCCCTATTAACTGAGGAGAAGTGTTCCCCTTGTTGCTTTTATCCTAGCAGGGCAATGTAATACGACCGTATAGAACAAGTAAAAAATTGTAAAATCTGTTGGCGCACAAAAAAACAGGCCGTCGGAAAGGGCTTCCAACGGCCTGTGAGGCAAGATGTCCTGTTTTATTTCGTGCAAAAATTTCACCGGCGGATGGTCAACGAATTCATGTTGTCGTCTCCTGCTGCCGCAATGGCAGGGTAATCCGGAATTCCGTCCCTTCACCTTCCTTGCTTTCCAGGGCAATCGTCCCATGGTGCAGATCGACTATGTGCTTGACAATGGCCAGGCCCAGCCCGGTGCCACTGATATTCCGGGTACGGGAGCGGCTCGGGTCGACGCGGTAGAATCGTTCAAAGATACGGCTGCAATCCGCCTCAGGAATTCCGATGCCCGTGTCGCGGATAGACAAGAATGCCTTGTCCCCTTCCGTTTCCAGCCGGACATAGACATGACCTCCGGGACGGTTGTATTTGACGGCATTATCCAGGAGATTGACAATCATTTCCCGCAGCAGTCCCTCGTCGGCGTCCAGCTCGACGTCCTCCAGGGTACAGCGGACCTGAACCTGTTTTTCCTGCAGAACCGGTGTCATAAACTCCACGGTCTCCCGAATCAACGGAGAAAAAGACACACGGGACCACGATGCCGACCCGGCTTCTTTTTCTTCGATGCGGCCCAGATGGAGAATATCGTCGATCAGAGCCAGCAGCCGCTGCGATTCCTTGTAGATGAGACTGCCGAAATGGGCTACGTCGTTGTCATTCTGGAACAGATGTTCCTTTAGCACTTCGGAAAATCCGGAGATGGAGGTCAGCGGTGTCTTCAACTCGTGGGTCACATTAGACGTGAATTCCCGCCGCAGCTGCTCGCGCTCTTCCACTTCCGTCCTGTCATCGAAAACCACCAGCAGCCCATAATACTTTCCTTCCGTGTAAATCGGCTGCATGGTCACCTGGTAGACCCGGTTGCCGCGGCGCCAGCGCTGCACCTCGGTCTTGTCCCGCGGTACCTGCCAGTGTAAATCCGGCAGCAGCCCCGGCAAGTGCTGTCCCTGCATCTGAGCTTCGGTAGATCCCCGCAGCAGGCGGACGGCGCTGCGGTTCAAGGCCATGATTCGTCTCGTTTCATCGGTCAATACGACGCCTGCCTGCATGTTTTCAATAATCAGGCGCACCATATTGCGCTGGTGTTCCAGATCGTGCAGCATGCCCGACAAAGCCGCCGTCAGGTCTGCAATTTTTTGTACCAGCGGCCGGAGCTCTTCGTCGGTGTTCTGGATTTCCCCTTCATCCAGCGGATGTTCTGCACCATCCCCTCTTCCTGCCCGCTCGACCAGGTGAACGGCCTGATGCAGCGGATGCAGCAAGTCGTGGGTCAATTTCCGGGACACACGGTAGCAGGCGAAGAGTGCCACCAGGAACAAGGCGCCAAGATACGGGAGCAGGGACCACATATGGCTATAGATTGTCCGTTCGCGCACGGCAGCGCGCAGAATGGTCCCGTCCGGCAACCGGCGCGCGCGGTACAGCATGGCTGATTGTAATGTTTCGGACTGGCCCACACGGGTGCCTTCTCCCGTTTCCCGGGCAGCCACGATTTCCGGCCGGTTGTTATGGTTTTCCATGGAGGCTTTATCGGCCATAGAATCAAAGAGGACCGCCCCCGAAGGGGAGATCCACGTCAACCGAATACCTGTCCCCAACTCTTTGGTCCGTTGCAGATACGCAATGGAATTGCGGGATTCCGCCAATCCCACCGAAACGGAAGACAGGGCCATATTCAATTCTTGTTCCGTCTGGTTTCGAATATAGCCGTGAAAGACCCAGCCGAACAACACTGTCAGCAGTACCAGACAGGCCAGCCCCATGGACAACAGGGCCACGAACACATTACGTCTCATCGGGCTCCTCCGATTTGATAGCCCACACCGCGGACGGTGCGGATGATGCGGCCCCCTTCGCCGAGCTTCTGGCGCAGCGTCTTGATGTGCATATCAATCGTCCGCGTCTCTCCGGCGTAGGTGAAGCCCCAGACTGCCTCCATGATCTGCTCGCGCTTCAACACGATTTCCGCGTTGCGCAGCAGATATTGGAGCAGCTCAAATTCTTTTGCCGTCAGGGAACAGGGTTTGCCATTTACGGTGACCCGGTATGTCTCCGTATTCAGCGTAACCGGGCCGTAGGACAGGACGGTCTTCACCGCAGGACGACCGTCGCTGCGGCGGAGAACCGTGCGAATCCGTGAAATCAGCTCCATGATTCCGAAGGGTTTCGTCATATAGTCGTCCGCGCCCAGATCCAGCCCCTTGACGATATCATACTCACTGCTCTTGGCGGTCAGCATGATGACCGGAAGGGTCTTAAAGGAGCTGTGGTGACGCAATTTCTCCAAAATTTCCGTTCCGCTCTCACCGGGCAGCATAATGTCCAGCAAGACCAGGTCCGGCTTCTGCTCCTGCAGCTCTTTCCAAAAGGACGCCCCGTCGGCAAACGTCTTGACGTTGAACTTCTGCGCCTGCAGGGCATAACCCACCAGTTCCCGGATGCTTTCATCATCTTCCACACAATAAATCAAGGCCACAATGTCGTTCCTCCCCGTTTTCGCCTAAAACGCTTATCCTTGTCTCCTTTTATTATAACAAAGGATTCCACCGCCCCGCCGATTTTACAAGATTTTTACAGCGGCAGACGCAGGGAGAGAACCGTCACCGTCTCGGCCGCCGGGGTTCAGGCCGTCCGCATAAGATGGCTTCGCCCTTGACGCCGGAAATATCTCCGGCTGGAACCGCTTCATACTGTCCGTGGCGATAGACGTAGCGCACGATTTCCGGTGCCGCGCCGCCGCCGCTGCGGCTTACGAGGAACGGCCGGTAGACGCCGGGCATTTCCTGCGGCAGTTCTTCGATGACTACCGGAGTCCGGACGATCGTAAAGGTCTGGCGGATCCGGAACTTGCCGTCCACCATGCGTCCCCAGACAGCGGAATCCCCGCCGGTACCGCTCGTGGAAGGACCGGAAAGAACAATGAACCATTCCGGGGTGCCATCTCCATTCAGGTCGACTTTATTGTAACGGCAATTCGTTTTCGCCCAATCGTCCAGCGTCAGGCCATAGTGTTCCTGCAAGGCCCTTGCCACGGCCGGCGTCACTCTGTGATGGGCGGCGGTCAGGGAGACTCCCTCCGGCAGCCAGGCTTCCCGGAACAGCGGACGCCTCGATACTCCCGGTTCGCCTTCTCTCCGTTCCGGACGGACACGCATTTCCAGAGACTGCAGGCTGTGTTCCTTCCAGAGCCGTACGGTATAACGGCCTACGTCCCACTCCTGCCACGTGGATCCGCCTTCTCCCGGTACACGCTGTATATAGGCAGGCTCTCCATACATGTCGCGCAGGATACGGCCATACTTCATCGTAAAGTTCTCCCGCAGCGGAATCGATACCCGTTCCACTTTTCCATCGCGCCCGTACATCGTATTGGCAGGCATCATTTCCCCGAAAACGGGCACGCGGTAGCGGCGGCCGATCAGAATCCGGCCATTCGGGCTGTAGTTTTCCTTCCCGCCATGAAACGCGTCGGCAGCCTCACTGTCCGTCTTGCCCAGGAGATGGAAGCTGGTGTTCAGCGTCTGTTTGGTTTCTTTCCGGACGGCCTTCGTCACAGCCGGCGATACCTGTACCCGCGGACGGCGCGCAGGGACATTGTGGCGGCCGGCAGCGCGCGGGCCCGGCGGTACCGGTACCATTCTCTCTCCAGGAGCTCCCTTCGGGGGTGCAGGACGCACCGGTGCCATCCTCTCTGCGGGCGCTCCCTTCTGCGGCGCCGGCGGTGCCATCCTCTCTGCGGGCGCTGCCATCGGTGGCATCGGGGGTTCTCCGCCCGCCATCGGCCGTGCCGTATCCGCAGCCGGTGCTGCCGCAGCCGTCACGCTCAGGCTTGCTGCCATAACGGCAGCGGCCAGTGCCTGTTTCCATGCCTGTTTCATACATCCTCCTCTGCCACAAAGGGCCTTATTACAACAGATCCAGCATCTGTTTCGGATTGTCTGCAGGCTTTACCTTTCCCAGCGCCTTGACAATCACGCCTTTCTCGTCGATGAGATACGTTGTCCGCACGACACCCATGGTCTTGCGTCCGTACATGTTCTTTTCCTTCCACACATCATATGCCTGGATGGCCGTCAACTCCGGATCGGACAGGAGCGTAAAAGGCAAATTGTATTTTTCCTCGAATTTTTTGTGTGACGCTGCGCTGTCTTTGCTGACGCCCAGGACAACGGCATCTTTTTCCCGAAATTGCGGATATAATTCCGCGAAGCCGCAGGCCTGTTTCGTACAGCCGGAAGTCATGTCTTTCGGATAGAAATACAAAATGACTTTCTTCCCGCGAAAACTGCTCAATGCAACGGGGTTTCCGTCCTGATCCGGCAGCATAAAGTCCGGAGCTTTTGTACCGATTTCCAACATGGCGCTCACCTCTTCCGTAAATCCCATCCGTTGTTTCCCATGCTTATCCTTTACGCACGGCACCCAGGCGAAATGCGCCGCCCAGGAGTTTTCCCAGGCCGAAGTACTGGTTGTGGATTCCGTCAAACACGACCGGCCGAATCTTCTCCAGGTCTGGCAGCCCGTCGCTGCCCAGAACCCCTTCTTCCGCCGACGCATTGACAATCGTGCCGATAATGGCACATTCGTCCTCTGTGATTCCGTCCAGCGTGCATTCCAGCGTCACTGGCAATTCCAGCGGGATGGGGGCATTGACATGAGAGCTCTTTTCCAGCGTGAATCCCGTCCGTGCCATCTTATCCGGCGTGTTGTTCCCGGATACGATTCCTGCGTAATCGCACGCTTCCAGACAGGGCTCCGTGCAGACACTGACCGTGAATGCCCTGGTTTCCTTTACATTGCTGATTGTCTTATGATCCATGGCCAGGGCCAGCAGGATTTTTCCATAATCGTAAATGGTTCCCCAGGCGGCTGGCATAATATCCGCCTTCCCGTCGGCACCATACGTGGCAATCAGTAACACCGGCATTGGCAGAATCCACTGCTGCGGGCCAAATTCTTTACGCATATGAACCTCCTCCTGCATTCAGTCCCACAAGGTCTTCATAACTTCCTTGTAGACCGAAGCAAGCTGTTTAATCATGATTTCCGACAAGATAAACAAGTACTTTTCGCCATCCAATTCGTTGGGCTTGTCTACCAGCCAGGCCTCCATAATCAATTCCTTGGCCGGGGAGATGTAGAAGCGGGACATCTTGAACTGTCTGTTGTACCGGTTGAACAAATTGAGCACGGCCTGTTCCGCCTTGTCCGTTGTAACTTTCGGGGCAATGAGAATCTGTATCTCGCCGAACGGCGTATCGGTAATGCGGATTGCAAACGGAAGCGTATTGCCATCAATCTTCAAATTGGAACGGAACACCGTCGATTTTTCCTGGTCCTGCATATCCTGGGACCGGAACCCCTGGATTTTCCGTTCTTCTATGAATTTCTGGAATTGTTCTGCTTTTTTATTCATGATTTTCCTCCTCACGACCCGTCTACAGGCGGTGTGTAAATTGTGATTCTTCCTACATTATAGCGAATCTGGTGCGGAAACTCAATTTTTATTGCGACTAGCCACTGTTTTATTTTGTTGTTTTAACAACATACAGAACTACCGTTTCCCTGTATGTTGAGGGTGTCACCACCCCACTCCCGCAACATGCCGCCCTGCAAACCGGCAAAAATCCGGCGGGACGATTCACTCATACCATCTCAGGGACCGATGACAGGAACAAGGAGGAACAAAATGAACCAGATGTTTTGCTTTCAGTGCGAACAAACCATGGGATGTACCGGCTGCACCGGCGCAGCCGGTGTCTGCGGCAAGACCGCCGAGACAGCCGGACTGCAGGATCAACTGACAGGGTCCCTCGTCGCCCTGTCGCGCGTGGCATCCCAGTGCGATGCAGTTCCCGAAACAACATACGACGCCCTCATGGACGGGCTCTTCACAACCGTGACAAATGTCAACTTCAACAGTAAATCCCTGGAAAACCGCCTTGCCGCCGTCCATGCAGAGCGGGATGCGCTCCTCGCCTGCTGCGGCGCCGCCGGCGATACCGGCGATTACGACATGACCCGGATCTGGACAGCAGACGCGGATATCCGGTCCCTCAAGTCCCTGATTCTCTTCGGCCTGCGCGGCATGGCTGCCTACGCCCACCACGCCCGTGTCCTGGGGTATCGCGATGCCGACGTGGATCATTACTTCGCCGAAGGACTCGCTGCCATTGGCAATGACGACTACGGCATGGACGAACTCCTGCCCCTGGTCCTGAAGACCGGGGAAATCAACCTGAAGTGCATGGGCTTGCTGGACAAGGCCAATACGGAAACCTACGGCAATCCGACGCCGGCCACGGTACCCCTGACCATCGAAAAAGGTCCCTTCATCGTCGTCACGGGGCACGACCTGCGGGATCTGAAGATGCTGTTGGAACAGACCGATGGCAAAGGCATCAACATCTATACCCACGGCGAAATGCTGCCGGCCCATGCCTACCCGGAACTTCGCAGGTATAAACACCTGAAGGGCAATTTCGGCACGGCCTGGCAGAACCAGACGCGGGAATTCGCGGACATGCCCGCACCGGTCCTCTTCACGACGAACTGCCTCATGCCGCCCCGCCCGTCCTACAAGGATCGCGTGTTCACGACCGACCTTGTTTCCTTCCCGGGCGTCCGGCACATCGACGAAGTCAACGGCAGAAAAGATTTCACGCCCTTGATTGAAAAGGCCCTGGAATTAGGAGGTTACGCCGACGACCAGGTTAGGCACGGCATCAATGGCGGCACGCAAGTCATGACAGGATTCGCCCGCCACTTCGTCCTGGAGAACGCCGGCGCCGTCGTCGACGCCGTCAAAACCGGCAAAATCCGCCACTTCTTCCTCGTCGGAGGCTGCGACGGTTACAAACCGGGACGCAGCTACTACACGGAATTTGTGAAAAAAACACCGTCTGATTCCGTCGTGCTCACCCTGGCCTGCGGCAAATACCGCTTTAATGACCTGAATTTAGGTACTGTTGCCGGCTTTCCGCGTATCATGGATGTAGGACAATGCAACGACGCCTACAGCGCCATCCAGATTGCCCTGGCACTGGCCAATGCATTCCAGTGCGGCGTCAACGACCTGCCGCTCTCCCTGGTCCTGTCCTGGTACGAGCAAAAAGCGGTCTGCATTCTCCTGACCCTGCTCCACCTGGGCATCCAGAACATCCTGCTGGGACCGACCCTGCCGGCCTTCGTCTCGCCCAACGTGCTCCAGTTCCTCGTGAACCACTACCACATCGCTACCATCTCCACGCCGGACGCAGATCTGGCGAAAATCCTCGGCAGACGCTGAGAATAGGAATTCCGGCTCTTTCGCTGCGAAAGCCCGTTCCATGCGCCCTGCCTTGACATAGGTACGATTTCATACTAAAATTAGTATGAAATCGTACTTTTTTATGGAGGAACCGCTATGAATTTTTCCCAACAACTGCACCGCATCCATTCCCTGCTCTCGGAAATCGATGCTGCATATCATCAGGCAGCCGTGCACCTGCATCTTTCGGACAGTGCCCTTCTGGTGCTGTATGTCCTGCAGGACTACGGCGACGGATGCCCGCTGCGCGCGGTGTACCAGCAGTACAACATGAGCAAGCAGACTCTCAATTCCGCCATCCGCAAACTGGAAGCAGCCGGATTCCTGTATCTGGAACCTGGCGACGGCCGCGGCAAAAACATCCGCCTGACATGTTCCGGAAAACAGTGTATGGAAACGACGGCAAGGCGGCTCAGCGAAGCCGAACAGCGTGTATTTTCCAATTGGGAGGAGGAGGATCGGGCCGCCTATGCCCGTCTTCTGGAAAAACACCTGCAGGACTTCCAGAAGGAATTGACGTCCTTATGAGTATCCCTTTCCGGCAGCACTTCACTTTCCGCCGGCTCTGGCAATTCGCAGTTCCTTCGATTGCCATGATGATCATCGAATCGGTCTACAGTATTGTCGATGGTTTTTTCGTTTCCAACTATGCCGGAAAAACAGCCTTCGCCGCTGTCAATCTGATGATCCCCCTGCTCCTGGTTCCCGCCACGACAGGGTTGATTTTCGGGACTGGCGGTTCCGCCCTGGTCGGCCAGTGTCTCGGGAAAGGAAAACGGGAAGAGGCCAACCGTCTCTTCTCTTTTTTTACATACGTCACCCTGGGCCTCGGCACGCTCCTCACCCTGACCGGTACCGTCTGGCTGGAAGACATCCTGCGCCTGCTCGGTGCGGAAGGTCTCTTACTGCGCGACTGCCTTCGGTACGCCAGGGTCATCCTGTGGTCCCTGCCGTTCTACACCCTGCAGATCTTTTTCCACAGCTTTTTTGCCACTTCCGGAAAACCCATGGTCGGACTGGTCGTTTCCACAGTCTCCGGCTGCCTGAATGTCGTTCTCGACGCGATTCTGGTCATCGGTCTTCCCATGGAATATAAGCTGGCCGGCGCTGCGTTGGCCACGGCTGCCGCCGAACTATTCGGGGGTTTGTTTCCCCTTTATTATTTCCGCCGCCGCAACAGCAGCCTGCTCCGCCTCGGAAGGGCGCATTGGTCCGGCACAGCCCTGCTCCAGGCTGCCGCTAACGGGTCATCGGAATTTATGAGCAGTATTGCCATGAGTACCATCGGCATGCTGTACAATTTCCAATTGCTGCGCTATGCCTCTGCCGATGGGGTTGCCGCCTACGGTGTCATGATGTACATCAGTATGATTTTTGCGTCCGTGTTCACGGGCTATGCCGTCGGCACGGCTCCCATTGCCAGCTTCCAGTACGGTGCCGGAGCATCCCGGGAATTGCGCAGCGTCCTTTCCAAAAGCCTGATCCTGATCAGTGCCATCGGTCTGGCCATGACGGTCTGTGCGGAACTCTTCGCACGCCCGTTGTGCTCTATCTTTGTCGGGTATGACGCGGAACTGCTGCATGTAACCGTCGCAGGATTCCACAAATTTGCCGTCGCCTTCCTGTTCATGGGCGTCGGGATTTACGGATCGTCTTTCTTTACCGCCTTGAACGAAGGCTTGATTTCCGCCCTGATTGCCTTTCTGCGGACCTTCGTCTTCGAAGCGGCGGCCGTATTCATTCTCCCGCTTTTCTTCGGCATTTCCGGAATCTGGTACTCTGTCGTCGTCGCGGAAGCCATGGCGCTCCTTCTGACGGTCTGGTTCCTTTGGAGAAAAAGGGACCGCCTGTACAAGCCCGAAGCGTAGGGAAAGGACCTCCATGATCGTAACGGGTAAATTTCTCCCTGCCTGTACGGTATTATATTTTTTTCATCTGCGCGCAGATAGTATCAAATTTACAAACAGCAAAATTTTCGATATTCTAATCTGTAGAGGGAAGGATTCAACTCTCCCCCGTCCCCGTTCTCCGCGCGGATGCCATGGAGACGCCGTCGCGGAAAACGCAGAGAACCAGTCATTTCGAAAGAGACCCATCGGCAAATACTACTCAGGAGGATGTAACATGGCAACGGAAAAAGAAGTACAAAAAATGACGGACATCATGGCACAGTTCGTTGGATTCACCGCGAAGAAGCTCCCTGATGACGTAATTGCGAAATTGCAGGAACTGCGCGGCAAGGAAACCAGTCCCATGACAAAGGTAATTTACGACACCATGTTCCGCAACCAGGAACTGGCCGTCAAGCTGAACCGCCCGTCTTGTCAGGACACGGGCGTGCTGCAGTTCTGGGTGAAGTGCGGGACCCGGTTTCCGTTGATCGACAACCTGGAGGCACTGCTGAAAGAAGCGGTCATCCAGGCGACCATGGACACTCCGCTCCGTCACAACTCCGTAGAAACGTTCGACGAATACAACACCGGTAAAAACGTCGGCAAAGGGACACCCACCGTCTGGTGGGATATTGTTCCAAACTCTGACCAGTGTGAAATCTACACCTACATGGCAGGCGGCGGATGCACCCTGCCGGGCTGCGCCAAGGTTTTGATGCCTGGTGAAGGTTACGAGGGCGTGACCAAATTCGTCCTGGACCGGATGACCAGCTACGGGTTGAATGCCTGCCCTCCGCTGCTGGTAGGCGTAGGCGTCGCAACCAGCGTGGAAACGGCGGCCCTGCTGGCCAAGAAGGCCTTGATGCGCCCCATCGGATCCCACAATCCAAATCAGCGGGCTGCCAAAATGGAAAAACTGCTGGAGGACGGCATCAATGCCATCGGCCTGGGACCGCAGGGAATGGGTGGAAACTATTCCGTCATGGGCGTGAACATCGAAAATACGGCCCGCCATCCTTCTGCCATTGGGGTCGCTGTCAATGTCGGCTGCTGGAGTCACCGGCGCGGACACATCGTATTTGATAAAGACCTGAACTTCAAGGTGACGACACACAGCGGATTCGAGTACCGGGCGAAGAACTGAGGGAGGAAAGAACAATGGTAGAACTTAAGGATGGTAAAAAGATTCTCACGACTCCGATTTCCGCAGAGGATTTGAAGGATATACACATCGGAGACATTGTGTATTTGACGGGCGATCTCACCACCTGCCGCGATGTAGCGCACCGCCGTGTCGTGGAGGAAGGAAGACCGATTCCGGTGGACGTAAAAGACGCTGCCATTCTGCACGCCGGCCCGATCATCCGCCCCTTGGGAGAGGACAAGTATGAAGTGGTGTCCGTCGGCCCGACGACATCCATGCGCATGGAAAAGTTCGAATACGAATTTGTAAAAAGAACGGGAGTCCGTGTCATCGTCGGCAAAGGCGGCATGAAAGAAAACACGCAGCGGGCGTGCAAGGAATTCGGCGCCATCCACTGCGTGTTCCCGGCCGGGAACGCCGTGGTCGCTGCCACAGAAGTACAAGAGATCGTAGAAGCGCAGTGGAAAGATCTGGGTATGCCGGAGACCCTCTGGCACTTCCACGTCAAAGAATTCGGACCGCTCATTGTTTCCATCGACTCCTACGGCCGGAATTACTTCGAAGAAAAAAAGGTCGAATACAACAAGAGAAAAGACGAGCAGGTTGAAAAAATTTCTAAACAGGTCGGCTTTATCAAATAACGGAAGGCACCTTCCTGCTGCACGGCAAAAAAGAAGCTGCACCCTTTGTGTCCAAGGGGTGCAGCTTTTTTTATAAAATCTTGTTCAGACCGTCGCAAAAATGGGTCAGCTCTTTATCGGGGGGGATGGTAGCAATCACCTTATGCCCCGGTTCCGCCGTCATTTCCCCACCCCAAATGCTGTGGGAAGGTTCAATGTGCTGGATTTCCGAAAGAGGCAGCACGCCCGATTCAGAGGACACCAGCCCCATCTCTGTCAAGATAAAACCGTCTTTTGCACTTCCGAAAACGGTATTGTCGCACAACAGCAGCACATCTTCCGGCACAATGCCAAGATTTTTGGCATAGCCCGACAGGACGTTGGCCAGTTTCTTTTTCGGAATATGAGGAGCGCAGTACAGATAGGTCGGCGAATCGCCCAGTACCGCATCCAGTTCCTTGACAAAAGAAAGAAGCTGCCCCATCCCCGGGCCGGCAGCAGCGGATGCTGACGGCTGAGGCTCTGGCTGAGGCTCCGGCCGGGGTTCCTGCCGGGTTTCTGACGGGATAGACGACGAAACAGGCTCTTCCTGCTCAGAGATCGGTTCCTGCGGAGATGGCTCCGGTTCCCCGGACGACGCCGGTGCGGCCTCCTGCTGTGGATTTGCCGGGACGCCGTGGATGCCGTGTTTTTCGGCAATCTGGCGCTCCTCGGAAGAAAACAGCACATCTGCATTCATAGCCCGGCAGAAGTACGGCTCATCGACGTCATTGTCGCTTTTGGCAAGCTGGCTGAGGACGATCCCTCCATCGGTTTGCAGCGTACGGTCCTCTGTATAACAGATGGATTGCACCTGATCCAACGGAATGACATCCATCCCGGAAGTAAAAAGCACGCCGGAGGAAGTAATCATGAATCCTTTTTTCCCCTTCCCCCAGAAAATGGAATTGGAGGAGTCACACAGAAGCACCACTTCCTCAGCGGGTACGTGCAGAGCCGAACCATACCCTTTCATGGCATTTTCCAATCGCTTGGAAACGGCCTCGGCACCGACATAGTAGTGGCCATCCTCCTCCGCGAGTTTCCCGAACCGCTCGGAGAAATAGGCAAGCCGCACCGCGTAGGAAACGGATGCCTTGAGGCAGGCCCGCTTTTCCCTTGTTTCCGGGCTTTCCGACCCGTTCATGGAATCAGCAGCTGCGTGATACCAGTCCATGGCTCGTGCGTAGTCAAACCCTTCCGGATACTCCCGGGATCCCCTTAATTCTGCCGCTTTTAACATGGCTTCTGTCTCACCGTTTTTCCCGGCTTCCTCGAAGCAGGCAAGTGCTTCCCCGTAATTTTTTTCGGCAGCACAGTGCTCGCCCCAGGAGAGGTCCAGCGGCAAAAGAGACGGCAGGACTTCCTGGATGCCGCCCTGCAGAGCTTCCCGGTAGTAAAAGATAGCTTTGGCCGCATTCTTTGCCGTTCCCAGGCCTGTTTCAAAGAAGTAACCCAGCCGCGCCTGCGCCTCCGGAATCTTCGCTTCCGCACTTTGCTGGTACCAGGAAAACGCTTCGGTGTAGTGTTTCTGCTCCTCTTCTTTGCGCCCTGCACGCAGGCAGGCCGGTCCGTATCCACCGCGGGCCGCTTCTGCATACAAGGCTTCCGCACCTTTGGCGTCCTCTTCCGTCCCCTTGCCGGCTTCCTTCAATTCGGCCAGCCGGTACATGGCCTCCGGGCTGCGGTAGGAGACAGCCTCCCCCAGTACAGAGACGGCCTTTTCCCACTGCTCCTCATCCTCACTGGACAGCAGCTCCCGCGCCGCCTGCAAATCCTCGGAAACCAGAATCCTCTGGGCGCTTTCCCCTCCCAGGGATGCTGCATTCCGCAGATAGCGGAAAGCCTTCTCTTTCTCATTAGAAACATAATGCAAGTAGAGGTCAAATTGTTTTTCCCGGAATTGCGGCGTATGCATCTTTTCGCGATTGCGGGCCAGTGCTTCTGCAGCCCCCATTACATCTTCTTTCACCGCAACTTGATAATACGGTTCGGCTTTGAAATAATCCGGGCCATCTTTCAGGCCCACGCCGTTTTCATAGAACATGCCCAGCGTGAAAGCGGCGTCTCCGTGGCCCGCATCGGCGGCCTGTTTCAGGTATGCAAAGCTTTTTTCGTCGTCCGTAGCCGACAGTAGATGGGAGAGTTCCCATGCAGCTTCCACGTACCCGGAATCCGCGGCTTCTTCCAGCCACAGCACGGCTTTTTCGTCGTCATGCAGTGCATGATACAGCATCCCCAGCTTGTATGCCGACTCCAGATCCCCCATTTCCGCGCACGCCTTCAACAGGGGAACCGCGTCTTCCCGACGGCCTTCATACAGTGCCGTCATGGCCTCTTCATACCGCTTGTCCACTGCTTCGGCAACGAGATCCGCATAGGAGCCGGTAAAATGAACATGGTGGAAATGAACGTCCCTTGCGGGAAAATCGATGAGCTTGTCAGAGGGAACGAGGATAGAGACATCGTCCCCGAACCCGTAATACGACAGGCCTTCCAGTTCGGGATAGATGGTATATTCTTCCCCATCGGCCAGCAGGATGCTCGTCGTATCATAACATTCCCGGAAATCCCGAATCATGTAGGACAAAAGGGCCAGTTCCTGCGTATTCCGGACGTACGTTCCACTGTGCACATCGTATTTCGCCATCCATTTCGGAAAAGGCAGACTTCCTTTGTAATGCGTCTCATTCCAAAGTCCCCGGGCCAGTTCGAGAGCTTCCCCTTCCCCGTCGGCAATCTTCAGAACATCCGGAATCGCTTCCGGGGCAATTTCCACCATCGCTTTATAGACGCGGATAGGATTCAAGGTGACTTCCAGGGACTGGCACAGGCCCTGCATGGCCTGTTCCTCTGTATATTTTCCCCGTAATAACAAATTCGGAATGTTGTCGGCCCGGCTATTGGCTTCCGCAGTACGGAACGAGACATCAGGCAGTTTATTCTCTCTATTCAGGATAGAGGTGACGTCATCAATCAGCCAGCCCCGGCAGATCGAACGGGTCAGGGAGGAAACAAGTTCGGGGTAATCATGGCTGTTCAGCCGATCCGCAATAAAGCGTTTTGCCCTTCCGCTATATGTATTGCCCGTCAGGACTCTCCCCAGGGAGGAAAGCCCATTCTGCGCCGCATTGAGCACCTCTGCCTCCACGGCACCTTTGATGGCCCCCGTCAGGCCAAATCCGCCGCCGCGCCAGCCGGCCCGGTTCACTGCCTTTTCTTCGCCCAGCTGCTGCAGATAGGCATCAATCGCTTCCGCATCATCGCCAAGCGTTTCAAAGAGCTCGCTCTCCTGACACTTTTCCAGCATATCGTCCATCAGGTTCTCGGCGCTGACATGGTCCACGCCGTACTCCAGTAAAAGATCGACAGCATCGTTGAAGAGGGGTGCACAGGCCACAAAAACCGCACTGATCAAGTTCTTCCTCAATTCCAGTGGATCGCTGTAATTCTCCAGCTCCAGCTCGTTCTTGACTTTCCAATACATTTTGTATCCGAGCTTTGTTCCCTCCGTATTGAAGGTACGCCAAATCTTTCGGCGGGCGGCGACGCCCGGCGAAAAATGGACTTCATACCGCGAAAGGATGGAATAGGTGGCACCCGGCAAGTCCGGTACGCTGGAATCTGCCGGAGTGACAGACCGTTCCTTGGAGGATAATTTCAACGGCTGAGCGGGTTCCGGCTGGACCGCTGCCGGAGCCTCCGCTGTCGACTGGGCCGGTGTGGGGGCCTCTGCTGCCGGCTGGGCCGGCGCCGGGGTCTCTGCTGCCTGTTGAGCCGGTGTGGAGGCCTCTCCTTCCTGCTGGGTCGGTGCCGGAGCAGTCACAAGGTTCTCCGGTACTTTGGCGCCGCACTGATGACAAAATTTTGCTCCTTCAATCAACTTTGCCCCACATTGCATGCAAAACACGACGATAGAACCCCCTTTATTCCCATTTTATTTCCCATAAAACTTTATATCTGTGTTTATTATCCCCCGCAAAAAATGCAGAGTCAACCCTTTACCTGCCTCAGCACATTCTTCGGAACGCGCAAAAGGTCCTGGAAGCCGAAGAACGGCTTGCAGGACCTGTAACTGTCTGTCCTATTAAAGCGGATTCCCTGACGGATTCATCCTCAGCCCATTGCCTGTTCCGTGCCTCCCACGAATGAACCGCCGCAGCAATGCGAAACTATTCCGAAAGTCTTTGATTGACTCGTTCCAGCATGTCGTGAAACGTCTTTCGCTCGTCTTCCTGAAGCGCGCTGAGGATCAATTTTTCCTCTATTTCGCACTCTACTCCCGGTTCGTTGATCAGCTTGCGGCCTTTTTCTGTCAGCCTGGCTTTTTTAGCACGTCCAAAGTCGGCAGCTTCCACCACAATCAAATTTTTTTCTGCCAGGCGATGCATAATTCCGGAAACAGTAGGCTGCGACGCCTGAAAGTGCTTTTCTACTTCTTTGAACGAAACCAAATCATTGCTCCGGCTGAGATATTCCAAATACCGAAGCTGGGACGCAGTGACATTTATCTCAATCAACATTTTGTTGGCGTGACTCTGAATGTGTTCTGAAATCAACTTGATCAGCATACCGCAATCAAGGTATTCTTCCTTATTACCTTTCATGATCGACTTTCCCTTCTACTCCGCTGAACGGCGCAGCCTCTCGTTTTTTAATTTCGTGGTCACCATTTTGTAGATGATGACCTCTAAGACCAATGATAACACATCTGCCACAGGCTGTGCCCATGCAAGGCCATTTAACCCGACCATTGTTTCCAGGATAAATAGCGCAGGAATATAAATGAATCCCTGCCGGCATAGGGATATGACCAGTGACGCACTCGCCGACCCGATTGCCTGAAGGGCGTTCAACGCTACATAGAACATACCGAAAAGCCAGGCAGTCGTAAACATGATTCTTGAGAAAAGGATGCCAAGCGACAGTGCTTTCTCATCTGTCAAAAAGGCCCTTACAATCTCCGGCGTGAACGCATAACAGAGAATCGTGATTCCCAAACAGAAACAGAAAGCAAAAAAGAGGGAAAAATGGAAGGACTTTTGAAATCTCTCCTCGTTTTGCGCACCGTAGCAATACCCGAGCAGCGGTTGGATCCCCTGCCCGATACCAATTCCGACAACCGCAACGATCATCAAGGCCTTTGCAGAAACACCATACGCTGCCACAGCCATATCCCCGTACCCGGACATACGGCTGTTGGTGATAATCTGCGAGATACTCATCATGATGTTTCCAAGAGCCGCGGGAATTCCGATAGATAAGACGCTGCTGCAGATATTATCCCTCATGCTGAAATCCGATAATTTGATGCTGAGGATTGATTTTCCCCGCCAGAAATATACCTGGTAGTACAATGCTCCCACGGCACTGCCAATCACGGTAGCAACGGCTGCACCGGCTACACCCCATCCCAATCCTATGATCATGACAGGGTCAAGGATCACATTCAGAAGGTTTCCGAGCAGGGTTCCCATCATTGCCGTGGTAGATTTCCCTTCTGCCCGAATAATGTTCGAATAGCAGTTGGAAACGATAGAGAAAACTCCACTCAGGGACACAATGGTCAAATACGTCTTTGTATAGCCAAGTGTTTCGCTGCTCGCACCAAGAAGGATAACGAGCGGTTCTGCAAACAGCAGCAGCAGTATGCAGCTGACGACACCCACGAAGACACCGGCCCACATACAGAAAGATGATACTTTTTTTGCGTATTCTACTTTCCCGGCTCCCAAAGCCCGTGAAATCACCGAAGTGCCACCCATCCCAAAAAGGACGCCCAGTGACATAAACAGGAGAAACACAGGGGTGGCGAGATTTACCGCGGCGATCATGTAATCATTGTGCGTCTGTCCGATAAAAAATGTATCCGCCAGATTGTAAATCAGTACCATAATCATGGCAGCAATCGAAGGTATCACATTTCGAAAAACTGCGGTACTGACAGATCCCGACACAAACGTATCGAGGGAGGACTGTTCCTTTCCCAAGCTGATTCGCCCTTTCTTTCCCAAACCATTCTTTGCGTCTTCTCAGCCATTCCTATAATAGTACGCTATCATAGCATGCTATTATAATAGCCAATTTATGGCAAGATGTAAAGTAATTCCCCTCCCGGCAATAACAAGAGCGGTGCTATCAGCTTCCATCGGCCGGGAGCCAACACCGCTTCGCCTTGATACGCTTCCTCACCTGCCGCTCATTATGATTCTCCGGATGGATACAATTCCTGCCTGATTTGCTGTAGAAACCGGCTCGCAGCTCCCGAAAAAATCTGGTATTTCTTCCAAATGATGAATGCTTCCGCCTCCACCTCGGGAAAAAGCGGTTTGAAACAAAGAGAGGCTCCTCGCTGATCCAGTGCAGTATTCAACAGTTTATCAAAACCGATGGTATAACCAAACCCTTCATCAGTCAGAATGGCCGCATTCAGAATCAGGTTGTATGTTGCCACGATGTTCAAGCGTGAAAATGAGCCGTGCATCCATCCTGCAAACTGCTTTCTGGCACTTCCCTGAGAGGACACAATCAAAGGCAGCCTCTCCAGATCTTCCGGCGTGATATTTTTCTTCCGTGCAAGAGGATCGTCCCACCGCATCAACACACCCCAGCGCTCCTTTGCGGGGATGCGCAGGATATTATATTTTTTCGGATTCACGTCCACAAACACAAGGCCGAAATCAACCAGACCCTTATCAAGCTGTTCTGTCACGTAAGCCGCATTCCCGCTCAGGAAATGATAGTGGATGTCCGGGCAGCTTCTCTGCAATTTCTTTGCGGCGCGGGCGAACACCCGGATTGTATCCGTCTCACCGGCTCCGATATAGACATCACCTGCCGCAACATCACCGGATTGGGATATTTCCCCTTCTGTTTTTTCAACCAGCCTTAAGATTTCTTCCGCACGGGCACGCAGTAGTTTTCCTTCTTCCGTCAGGGTCACTTTACGGGAACCCTTCGTACCGCGCACCAGCAGCTGTTTTCCCAGTTCATCTTCCAGTGCTTTCAACTGTACGGAAAGCGTTGGCTGGGTCAGATGCAGGGATTCCGCAGCTGCTGTAATGTTTTGTTCCCGTGCCACCGCAAGAAAGTATTCCAATACCCGCAATTCCATTCTCATACCCCCTCCTGCTGCCAATTATATCATAATTTTCATCTATGCAAATATATTAAAACAAAGTATTTTCAATTTTATAATCCAGCTCGTATACTTAAACTAGAACAAAGGAAGAATGCCACGAACCATATCGAAAACTTTATGGCCCGGTATATATTGATTCACCAGAAATAACGGGAGGAGGAAATCAATGAAGACAAATGCAAAAATTTTTGCCGTCGCAGTCTTATTCGCTTTGACTCTGTCAGCCTGCGGAAGAAGTACATCTGGGACAGCTGCACCGGCCGGAACAACCACAGCAGCAAATTCAGAAGTAACAACGACAGTATCCCGGGAGACAGAAAGCAAAACGCAAAATGCAAAACGTGTCGCGTCCGATGGAGCACAGATGCAGACAGCTGACAAAACGATTGCCACGAGGATTCCGCCGAAGAATGGCACGAAGATTAACATCCGTTTCGGGAAAGATGCCGTAATCACCGGTGTTCTGAACGACAGTGAAACTGCCAAAGCATTCATTAAGGATCTCCCCTACACCGTTCATATGAGCCGGTACTCGCATGATTTCTGCGGGGTGACAAAAAAGCTTCCCTACCGTGAAGAGGAAGTACATTACGGATGGCTGAACGGAGATATTGATTATTCCGTCGATGCGCCCTACTTCACGATTCTCTTTAAGGATGAAGATGTATCCCAGCAGTTTGGATACCAGGTGAATATCGGTGTCATCACTTCCCCGATCGCTGCCATCGATGCGCTGGAAGGAAGTTATGATGTAACGGTTGAACTCGCCAAATGAGAGAAACAGGTAAACGGAGGAGATTTTTATGAAACGATACAAAAAATGGTTTGTTTTTCTAACCGCGATGATACTTGCTTTTTCCCTGTCCGCCTGCAGCGGAAATGCACAAAATGGGAAATCCAACACAGCGCCGACCAGTCAGATTCAGGAATCTGCCCCGGCAAATCCTTCATCCCAGAAGAAAGGAGAAGAAACTATGATTAAAATGACAGTAAACGGCACTACCCTTACGGCAGCACTCGTGGACAATTCTTCCACGAAAGCACTGAAGGAACTGCTGGCAAACGGCCCCATTACGGTAAAGATGCATGATTACGGAAACATGGAAAAGGTCGGCAGCCTGGGGAGGAGCCTTCCTACCAACGATGAACAGATTACTACGGAAGCAGGCGACCTCATCCTTTATCAAGGCAATCAGCTTGTTATTTACTACGCTCCGAATACCTGGGACTTCACCAGACTGGGGAAGATTAAAGGCGTAACAGCCTCCGAACTGAGGAAGATTCTGGGCAGCGGAAATGTTACAGTGACATTGACTGCGGCAAAATGATCCACTAACCGTGTATGACCAAAGGCATAAAAAATCCCTGCAAGCCTTTTTCAAGACTTGCAGGGATTCGTGTTTTTTATTCCCATTCGATGGTCGCAGGCGGTTTACTCGTGATATCGTAGACCACGCGGTTGACCCCGTTGACTTCGTTAACAATGCGGCGGGAAATGACGTCGAGGACGCTGTACGGAATGTGTGCCCAGTCGCTCGTCATGCCGTCCGTCGAAAGGACAGCGCGCAGGGCGATTGTATAGCAATACGTGCGGTCGTCGCCCATGACACCGACACTGCGGATATTCGGCAGGCACGCAAAGTACTGCCAGATTTTACGGCTGAGACCCGCTTTGGCAATCTCGTCCCGGAAAATCGCATCGGCTTCCCGTACGATAGCCAGCTTCTCTTCGGTTACTTCGCCCAGCACGCGGATAGCGAGGCCCGGACCCGGGAATGGCTGCCGCCAGACAAGGTTTTCCGGAATGCCCAGCTCCTCGCCGACAGCACGGACTTCATCCTTGAAAAGTTCCCGCAAGGGCTCGATCAGCTGCAGGTCCATGTCCTTCGGCAGACCGCCGACATTATGGTGGCTCTTGATGGTGGCACTGGTTCCCGTGCCGCCGCTTTCCACGACGTCCGGATAAATCGTCCCCTGGACGAGGAAGTCAACCTTGCCCAGTTTCCGCGACTCCTCGTCGAAGACGTGGATAAATTCCGCCCCGATGATTTTCCGTTTTTTCTCCGGATCCGATACACCGGCCAATTTGCCCAGGAAGCGATCCTTGGCATTGACACGGATGAAGTTCATATCAAAGGTGTCCTTGAAGACCTGTTCGACCTGGTCCCCTTCGTCCTTCCGCAGCAAGCCGTGGTCAACGAAGATGCACGTCAGCTGTTTGCCGACGGCTTTGTGGACGAGGACCGCCGCGACGGACGAATCAACACCGCCCGACAGGGCGCAGAGAACTTTTTTGTCGCCGACTTTAGCCTTGATTTCCGCAACCTTCCGTTCCACGAAAGATTTCATATTCCAGTCGCCGGAGAGTTCACAGATGTCGAAGAGGAAGTTCCGAAACAACTTCCTGCCAAAGGGCGTGTGCTCCACTTCCGGATGGAACTGAACCGTATAGAATTTCCGCTTCTCGTCGTACATGGCCGCAATGGGGCAATCAGTCGTCGAGGCGATGGGCTGGAATCCCTCAGGGGCTTTGGACACAAAGTCCGTATGGCTCATCCAGCAGATGTTGTTTTCTTCCAGGCCGCGGAACAATTTGCAATTGGTCTGCAACACAATGGAAGTCTTGCCGTATTCATGTGTGTTAGCGCTGGAAACGACACCGCCCAGGGTCTGGGCCGTGAACTGGTGGCCGTAGCAGATTCCCAGGACCGGGACGCCCAGTTCGAAAATGCCGGCATCCACTTTCGGGGCATTTTCCACGTAGACACTGGCCGGACCGCCGGACAGGATAATAGCCGCCGGCTCCTTGGCCTTGATTCTCTCCAACGTCGCCGTGTAAGGCAGAATCTCGCAATAGACCCCGCACTCCCGGACGCGGCGGGCAATCAGCTGCGCGTACTGGGCTCCGAAATCGATGACCAGTACAAGTTCATGTTTTTGTTCGCTCATTCTGTTTGGCACCCCGGTTTTTCCCCGCGGATGCCGCCTCCTTTCCACACAACGGGACATTTCGTACGCTCGCGTTGCAAACGCGATTGAATACCATTGAATATATGGAAAATCATATCATAGTTCCCACGGTTGCGCAACACAGCTTACTGAGTTCCTCTTCCCGCTGCTTACGGTTTCTCTTGTTCCTTTACGGCATACAGCCCGAAAAGGGGAATCTGGTCATACACCAGTTTCTTATCGACGTACACGCGGGGAGCCACATTCTCGTCCCAGGTCACGGCAAAGCCGAGGGAACGGAGAAAGGACACATCCCATGCAGGACGCCGATGCCCGCTGATGCGCATGGCATCACGGATGCGCGTGCACTCTTGCAGCAGGCGGTCCGGTACATCGGCATGAATTCCCTGCCCGTCCTGCGAATGCTTGTATTGCACCGTTCCGTTGTCACTGTCGAAATTCAAAAGGATACCACCCGGTTTCAACAGCGTTTTCCAATTCCGGTATGCTTCCATGACATCCGGCAGCGTCCAGGTCAGATTGCGCGAAACGATGGCATCAAAGCTTTCCGGTGCAAAATCCGGCGCCAGTGCGTTCATCTTGCGAAAGACCGGTTTCACACCGTACAATGCGCTGTTGCGGGCTGCCTGCGCCAGCATGCCGGACGACATGTCGATGCCTGTCACGTCGTGGCCTTCCCTGGCCAGCAGGATGGCGAAAAAACCTGCCCCGGTTCCTATGTCCAGGATACGCAACGTCCGGGGCGGCAATTTTTCCCGAAACAAGGCGGTCCACCGGCTGGCATTGGCCCCAGCCAGCTCTTGTAGCCTTTTGGCGCCGAACGCGAGGCTTCGTTCATCCCAATACCGTGCCACGCGCCGTTCCAGCAAATCGAAGTTTTGAACGGTTTGCCCCGTTTGACGGTCTTTCATCAACGCAGTGCTCCTGTAAACGCCCGTGCCAGCCGTGTCAATTCTTCCCAGTCTCCGCGTTCGACGCGATCGCGGTTGATCAACCCGCCGCCAATCCCAAATCCATCGTAGCCGGCCTCGTGATAGGTACGGATGTTGTCAACCGTAATGCCGCCGACGGCCGACAGCTTGACTGCCGACAAAGGAGATTTGATATCTTTGACATAGGACGGGCCGAGCAGCGCCGCCGGAAAGACTTTGACAATGTCGGCACCGGCCATCCAGGCGGTCTTGATCTCCGACGGTGTCATTGCTCCCGGCATAGACAAGAGTCCCAGTTCTTTGGTGCGGTGGATGACAGCTACATCCATGTCCGGGGAAATCATAAATTCCGCGCCGGCTTTTGCCGCCATTTCCACCTGCTCCGGCGTAAGGACGGTCCCGGCACCGATATGCATCGCTCCGGCAAAATGTTTCTGCAGCAGTTCGATACTGCGCAGCGTATCGCGGGAATTTTCTTCCGAAGCCATATCAAATGTTACTTCCAGAAAACGGATTCCCCCGGCATAGACGGCTTCCGCCGCCTGGATAATCCGGTCGCTCCGAATCCCGCGGACAATGGAAACAATGTTGCACTGTTCCAGTTCGTTCATCAAGGGATGTCTGTCATGTTGAATCATCTTCTTCGTTCCTCCTTTACTCCTTCACCGGCAATCCACGGTGGGCTGCCAGGGCAAGGGCGCCCCGCCCGGCCAGTGTCGTCTGCAGATCCGCTTCGACAGAATGCGTCTTCCATCCCCGGCGTGCAAAGAGGCAGGCGTAGGCCTGCTGCATCACAGGGCGTCCGCAAAGCACGAAAAGGGATTGCTCCGGATGCGGGAACAGGGGATGGCGGGACAACTGTTCCGCTTCATCTCCCAAAAACAATCCCAACAGATAATTTTGGGCTTCCAGGGGGGAATCATGGAAAAACTGCTCATGGATGCGGCACAAAAAAGCGCCGTGCCCCACGCCGGTCTTTTTTCCCCATTCCACGCCCCGCAAAAAGGGAGTTTCCGCAAACCGGGACGCGAACCCGCGCCCCACACTGCTGGCCAGGATACTGTGCTCCGTCAGGCTTTGCAGCAGTTCTCCCGTCAGCGAAGTCAGACAGCCGCCAATCCGCCCTTTTTCATCCACCGGGATGAATTTATTATGGGATCCCGGCAGAACGAGGATGGTCTGTCTGGTCCGCCCCAAGTGGGACAACAGCCCCGCGGCTTCCGTTTCCTCCCCTCTCATCATATCCATGGAAAGGCAGTTTTCTTCCGTCAGGTCTGCATCGGCGAAGTTCTTGACGCCCGGGATGAACCACACCGGTTTTTCACCGAACACAGACGGAATCCGCCGCTCCACCATGGCGCCGGCCAGCTCATCTAACGAAAGAGGGGCAACGCAGTGAGGAACTTCCACCAGGCCCAGGTTGGATGTAAGCATTCCTGATACCAGAAACATACCAATATTGGCCGGAACCGTTTCAGCCTGCCGTATTGCTTCCGCCACGAGGTCCCGGATCGTCTTCTGCAGGGTATCCGTCGATCCTTCCACAGCGGTTACACGGACGCCGACCGGTGCTGCCGCGTGGCCCACGCACTGCCCATGACTCCACAGAAAAACGCGGGTATTCGTCGTTCCTCCATCGATGGTAACCGTAATCATCCTTTTTCCCTCCTATCTATGCAGGAACAAGTAACATGAGAAAAATCCATCTTTTTACATTGTACCATACGTACTCCTTCGTGCGAAAAAAGAGCGCAAGATGGAAAAAAGGAATCCGGCCAAAAGGCCGGATTCCTTCGATTCACAGGAATACACCTGCAGGTGTCAGTTTCCCTCAGGCCCGGAACCGTTGTCATTGCCGGCACTCAAGCGCTGCTGCGTCTTATGCTGGCTGACCAGAGCCAATATCAGAGAAATAGCTGCCAGGACAAAGAGCGTCATGGCAATGGGATGCCCCAGGAACTGCGTGGCATCGCCCTGGGCAATAACCAGGAAGCGCCGCAGGTTGCTTTCCGCCATGGGTCCCAGGATCAGCGCCAGCAGAATCGGCGCCAGAGGGAATCCATAGCGCTGCATGAGAAAACCGATGATACCGAAAACCAGGGTCAGGAACACGTCAAACAGGCTGTTCCGCATGGAGTAAGATCCTGTCATGGACAGGATGAAAATAATCGGCAGGAGCAGCCGCTTGTCCATGGAAATAACCTTGGAGAAGAACTTGACCCCCATGGCCCCCAGTATGAACATGGCAATGTTGGAAACCAACAGGGAGGCGAAAACCATGTACACGACGTCCATGTGGTCCTTGTACAGCAGGGGCCCCGGCTGAAGCCCGTGGATGATGAACGCACCGAGCAGGATGGCCGTGACGGAATCCCCTGGTACGCCCAGTGACAACAGCGGAATCATGGCGCCGCCGGAACAGCCGTTGTTGGCCGATTCGGAAGCTGCGACACCTTCAATCATGCCGGTCCCGAACTTTTCCGGGGTCTTGGACGCGCGCTTCGCTTCCCCGTAGGAAACAAACGCCGCGATATCCCCGCCGGCACCGGGAATAGAGCCGATGAACGAGCCGATGATGCCACCTTTGACATACGTCGTAAAGCACCGTTTCATATCGGCGACCGTCGGCAGGACCTGCGTCACTTTTTCCGGCTTGATTTTCTTGTTGACGGAGAAGTTCTCCACATTTGACAAAATCTCCGACACGGCGAACAGACCGATCAACGTCGGGATGAACGGAGGTCCTTCATACAACTGCATGTTGCCGAAGATCCACCGGGGATAGCCCGAAATAGGATCGGATCCGATGGTGCAGAGAAGCAGGCCGAACAGCCCCGACATAACACCTTTGATAACGGAATTGCCAGAAATCGAGACAATGACCGACAACCCGAAAATAGCCAGGGCGAAATACTCCGCCGGGCTGAATTTTAACGCGAATTTAGAAATCTGCGGGGACAGGAAGGTCATGATACCACAGCCAATCAACCCGCCGATAAAGGAGGCCCACAGGCTCATGGACAAGGCACGGCTGCCCTGCCCTTTCTGCCCCAGCGGATAGCCGTCCAGAAGCGTTGCGGCGGCGGCCGGAGTACCAGGGGTTCGAATCAGGATGGAAGCGATCGAACCGCCGTACATGGCCCCGCAGTACAAGCCCAGAAGCATGCCGATCGAAACGTCCATATCCATGCCAAAGCTGAACGGAACCAGCAGCGCCACGCCCATGGTCGCCGTCAGGCCTGGAATCGATCCGACGAGGATGCCGCCCAGGGCACCGGCGAACACAACGGCCAGATGGGACGGCTGGAGCACGTTCAACAGAGCCGATAAATACATTGCAAAATCCATAATGGTTATTCCACCTTTGTTGTTAAAACTATATCAAAGCTCGCCTGAAACACGGGTCACCACGGCAGGAAGCCGTCCAGAATACCCGCAGGCAGCTGAATCTGCAACATGATCTGAAAGGCGAAGATGACGATGGCGATGGTCACAATACTGCTCAGGAACATCTTGCCATACGCACGAAACTGGAGCATATACATCATGAACATCATAAACAGGAGGGAATCAATGATGAATCCCAAGGTAGAAAGGAGAGCGGCATAGACGACCGCAGCGATGAACACAATCAGGGCGCGGCGGATGCCGGGGTTTTTCAAAGAAATGGATTTCCCGTCCCCTACGGCACCGAACACAAAGGTATGCACCAGCAGCGCTGCCGAAGCTACGGCCATTGCGACCGCCATGACACGGGGGAAGAATTCCGGCCCGAGTATCATGATCTTATCGTAGGGAAAACTTGCGCTGGAAATCCAGACATAGGCGCTGAGCAGCAGTCCTAAGATTCCAAAAACAATGTTTGCTTTCTTCATTTCTAAAACATCCTTATTGAAGAAGGAGGCGGCTTGCCCAGGGGCCGCCGCCTCCCAAGGGTTTATATTATTTCTTCTTCAGGCCGATGGAATCCATCGTGGTGTCAACCAATTCTGCGTTTTCCTTCAGGAACTTCGCAAAATCATCGCTGTTCTGATAAGCCAGGTTGAGGCCGGCTTTCTTGGTGTAGGAGACAAAGTCCGGATCTTTCATGGCTTTCGTGAAGATATCCGTAATCTTGGCTTTAATAGCCGGATCGACGCCCTTCGGCAGGCCAAGGCCGCGCCACGTACCAAAGACAACGTCTACGCCCTGTTCCTTAAAAGTCGGAACATCCGGGAACAACGGATCCCGTTTCGTGTCCATGACGCCCAAAATCTTCAGCTGACCAGCTTTAACCTGGGACTGTACTTCTGCGACGGAAACGGAAACTGCCTGGATATGATGGCCGACCAATGCCGTAACAGCCGGGCCTGCGCCTTCAAACGGAACGTGTTTTACCTTGATGCCAGTCTTCTGTGCCATCAGGCCGGCAGCGATATGCCATACGGAGCCCGGTGCGGAGTTGCCGATGCTGATTTCGTCCGGATGCTTCTTGGCATATTCCACAAATTCTTTCAAGGTGTTGTACGGAGCGTCCTTCGGAACGGTCAGGGCCGCAGCGTCCGTGTTGACGCGGATGACGGGGTCGAAGTCCTTATAGGTAAACGGAGCCAGTTTCTGCGGCGGCATGGAGTTCAATTCGAAGGTAATCATGCCGATTGTATATCCGTCGGGTTTCGCCTTCATAATGGCTGCATGACCCGTAGCGCCGCCGCCACCGGTAACATTGGAAACCGTGATGGTCTTGCCGTTGGTTTCTTTTTCCGCCGCTTTGCACAGGGCACGCAGCACGGCATCAGTGCCGCCGCCAGCGCCCCACGGGCAGATCATCGTGATGTTCTTCGTCGGGTAATCCACTTTCTTGGCGCTCTTGTCGCCACTGCCGCCGCCACAACCTGCCAGCAGCAAGGACAGGGACAAAGCGGATACTGCAGCTACTGCTAATTTTTTCTTCATGATGAACTTACTCCTCCTTAATGTGCATTTTTATATTGCCAGCCGGGCTGCAGCCCGGTGCGATACCGAATCTCAGGGCTGCTTGCCGATGTAGGCAAGGATGCCGCCGTCGACGTACAGGATATGGCCGTTCACGAAGTCCGACGCATCAGACGCAAGAAAGATGGCCGGCCCCTCTAAGTCTTCGGGCGTTCCCCAACGGCCTGCGGGAGTCTTGGAAATGATGAACTGGTCAAAAGGATGGCGGCTGCCGTCAGGCTGGATTTCCCGCAGCGGCGCCGTCTGCGGCGTGGCGATGTAGCCGGGTCCGATGCCATTGCATTGGATGTTGGCTCCGCCGTACTCTGAGCAGATGTTCCGGGTCAGCATCTTCAAACCGCCTTTGGCGGCAGCATAGGCCGACACGGTTTCCCGTCCCAGTTCGCTCATCATAGAGCAGATATTGATAATCTTGCCGTGGCCCTGCCGGATCATGCCCGGAATCACAGCTTTGGCGACGATAAACGGCGCCACCAGGTCAATATCGACGACCTGGCGATAGTCTTCGACAGACATATCCGTCATGGGAATCCGTTTGATGATACCTGCATTGTTGACGAGGATATCAATGGTTCCCAGATCGTGCTGGATTTTCTCCACCAGATCCCGGACCTGTGCTTCGTCCGTCACGTCGGCGATGTAGCCGCGGGCATCAATTCCTTCTTTCCGGTACTCCTCCAGGGCCGTTTCCAGGTGCTTCTGGCTGCGGCAGTTGAAAGCAACTTTCGCTCCCGCTTTCGCCAGCGCACGGGCAATGGCAAAGCCGATGCCGTAGGCGGCGCCGGTGACCAGTGCCACCTTTCCCTTCAAACTGAACATCGTTTCAAAGGTCATACTTGAAGTCATGCTCGTCTCCCTCCTCGGTTTCCTGCTGTCGGAGCGCGTCCGGGCGAAGTCTCAGCGCAGCTCCGTGTTTTTAATGTCGTCCATGTCGGTGAAGGTCTTGTTTTCTCCGCCCATGGCCCAGATGAAGGTATAATTTGCCGTGCCACAGCCTGCGTGGATGCTCCAGGACGGGCTGATGACAGCGTCATAATTCTGCATGACGAGATGCCGCGTCTCCTGCGGCTGTCCCATGAAATGGAAGACCACATTGTCCTCCGGAATATCAAAATAGAAATACACTTCCATACGGCGCTCATGCGTATGGGCCGGCATGGTATTCCACACGCTGCCCGGTTTCAGGCTCGTCAGACCCATGGAAAGCTGGCACGTTTCCAGTACGTCCGGATGGATAAACTGGTTGATGACGCGGTCGTTCGACGTTTCCGGACTGCCGCAGGGCACCTTTTTTGCCTGGGCAATCGTCAACAGCGTCGTCTTGCAAGGCTTGTGAGCCGGCGCAGAAACCATATAGAACAGGGCCGGATGGCTTGCGTCGTCACTGCGGAACACAACTTCCCTGGTTCCCATCGTCACATACAGGCAATCCTTGTGGCCCAGACGGTACTCCGTTCCGTCGCAGGTAATCGTACCAGCGCCGCCGACGTTGAAGATCCCGATTTCCCGGCGTTCCAAAATGAACTTCGTCCCGAAGTTATGCCATACGTCGATACCCTCATCGAGAGGCACGGCTTTCGTAACCGGCTTGCACCCGAAGACTACCATGCGATCCACGTGGGAATACACGGCCTGCACCGTATCATCAACGAAGAGGCCGGAAATGTGGAACTCCCGGCGGAGCTCTTCTGTCGTATACCGTTTCATGTCATTCGGATTGGCCGAATAGCGTATATCCATTCTCAGACTCCTTTCTGATTTTAGGATTTTCCGATTTTAAAATTCCCGCTTACTTCCGTTTGTGCAAAATAGGCTCAACCGTCCACCTTATCTTGCTTTTGCCATATTTAATTATAGCATATGCGCCACAATTTTCTATGTTATTTGGGAATATTCACTTATTTGCGAAAATTGCGCAATTGTCCCAATAGGGCCTTTATTTGTCCCTATTGATGCATAAAAAAAAGGAAGTCCCCCATAGGAGACTTCCTCATATTCAGGCGGCATATCAGTGATACCCTCTGCCGTTTGCGGCAGGCATGGATTACATCATCCCGTTCATTCCGCCCTGCGGCATGGCAGGAACGGCCGGTTTCGGTTCCGGTTTATCGGCAACCAGCGTTTCCGTCGTCAGCACCATGGCAGCGATAGAAGCTGCGTTCTGCAGTGCGCTGCGGGTCACTTTCGTCGGGTCCACGATACCGGCGTCAATCATGTCGACGTATTTCTCATGGAGCGCATCAAAGCCGACGCCCTTCTTGGAATGTTTTACTTTGTCGACGATCACAGCGCCTTCCAGACCGGCGTTGTGGGCAATCTGGCGGACCGGCTCTTCAATGGCGCGGCGGACAATCTGGATGCCCGTCTTTTCGTCGCCCGTAGCCTTAATCTTGTCCAGAGAGGACTGTGCTTCCAGGAGAGCCGTGCCACCACCAGCGACAATGCCTTCTGCAACAGCAGCGCGGGTTGCGTTCAACGCGTCTTCAATACGCAGTTTCTTGTCTTTCAGTTCCACTTCCGTTGCGGCACCGACTTTGATAACAGCGACGCCGCCGCTCAATTTGGCCAGGCGTTCCTGCAGTTTTTCCTTGTCGAAGGAAGAAGTCGTGTCCGGAATCTGGGCGCGGATCTGTTCGATGCGGGCTTTGATAGCTTCCTTGTCGCCACCGCCGTCCACGATGGTGGTCAGTTCCTTGCTGACGCGAACCTGGCCGGCGCTGCCCAGGTCTTCCATGGTAGTGCTGTCCAGCTTACGGCCCATTTCCTCACTGATTACCGTTGCACCCGTCAGGATGGCGATATCCTGCAGCATGGCTTTGCGGCGGTCGCCGAAGCCCGGTGCCTTGACGGCAACAGCCTTGAAGGTTCCGCGCAGCTTATTGACAACCAAAGTTGCCAGTGCTTCGCCTTCTACATCTTCTGCAATGATCAGGAGTTCACGGCCTGCCTGGACGACTTTTTCCAGTACGGGCATGATATCCTGGATGACATTGATTTTGCGGTCCGTAATGAGAACCAGCGGGTTGTTCATGACAGCTTCCATCTTTTCCGGATCCGTCGCCATGTACGGAGAGATGTAGCCGCGGTCAAACTGCATGCCTTTGACCGTTTCCAGATGGGTTTCCATGGTCTTCGATTCTTCGACCGTGATCACGCCGTCGTCGCCAACTTTTTCCATGGCGTCGGCAATCAGGCCGCCGATTTCTTCATCACCGGCGGAAATGGCAGCAACCTGTGCCTTTGCTTCTTTCGTGACAACCTTCTTGGAATTGTCCTTCAGTGCGGAGACGAGCGTGTCCACCGCCGTCTTGATGCCCCGCTTCAGGATCATGGGGTTCGCGCCGGCAGCCACGTTCTTCATGCCTTCGTTGATCATCGACTGTGCCAGCAAAGTAGCAGTCGTCGTGCCGTCACCGGCAACGTCGTTCGTCTTGGTGGCGACTTCCTTGACCAGCTGGGCACCCATGTTTTCAAACGGGTCTTCCAGTTCAATGTCACGGGCGATAGTCACACCGTCGTTCGTGATAGTGGGAGCGCCGTATTTTTTATCGAGTACGACGTTACGGCCTTTCGGTCCCAACGTAACTTTGACGGCGTCAGCCAGCTGGTTGACGCCCTTTTCCAGGGAACGGCGTGCTTCTTCACCGAATAAAATCTGTTTAGCCATAATTGATTCGCTCCTTTATCTTCATTCTGTTTGGATTTGTTTTCCTGTTTCGGATTCCCGCCTGTCAGCCCGCACAGCCGCAGGCGCAGCGGGGAAAATCTCTTATTCCACGACGGCCAGGATGTCCCGTTCCGCCAGGATCAAATACTTCTTGCCTTCATACTTGAATTCCGTGCCGGAATACTTGGCGAAGACGACAGACTCGCCAACCTTCACATCGACGGGAATGCGTTTTCCCTCCACGAGGCTGCCCTTGCCGACAGCTACCACTTTGCCCTGCATCGGTTTTTCTTTCGATGCCGTATCAGGGATATAAATACCGCTTGCGGTCTTTTCTGCCACTTCTTCTACTTCCACTACAACGTTTGCGCCTAACGGTCTTAACATGTTTTTCATGACTCCTTTCTTTTCGCTTGCGCGATGAGCCACAGCCGCCCCGGAGGCGGAGTTCATGGCTTGATGACAAATTTTGTTAGCACTTAAAAGGTTTGAGTGCTAAATTCAATTATCATTATAGCAAGCCTTTCTGAAAATGCAATAGTCAAAATGACAAAATGAATCCATTTTACAATTTTTTCACAAAATTGACTTTTTCATTCCCGTACTTTGCATTTATTAGAGGGAATTCCGCCCGTTTTGACCGTCATAGGAGACATTTTAACGGCAAAATCGTGAAAATCGTCATTTTTCTGTTTTATGCAATATTGTGTATTGTTTATAAAAAAGAAAACCGTCCGGCTGGAAGCATCTCCTGCCGGACGGATGGTAGTCTTTTCTGCTGCAATCTGCGGATTCCAACCGATGCACGACCTCTCATCCAAGCTTCAACGCCGGGTCAGCATTCAAGTCCAGGCCGCTCGTTTCACCGGCCAAGAACTGATAGTATCCGCGGCAGGCAATCATGACCGCGTTGTCCGTGCACAGGATTTTTTCCGGGTGAACCAGACGGGCACCCACTTCTTCCGCGGCCACAGCCAGTTTGTTCTGCAGGACTTTGTTAGCCGAAACACCGCCGGCCAGGACAATTTCCTTCAGCCCTGTCGCCTGGAGAGCCAGGACGCTCTTCTGGACCAGCACATCTGTCACGGCTTCCTGGAAGGAAGCGGCTACATCCGCTTTGTTAACGGGCCGGCGGGCCTGTTCTTCGTTGTGGAGATAATTGATGACAGCCGACTTCATGCCGCTGAAGCTGAATTCATACGGATTGTCCAGCATAGCCCGCGGAAACTCAATGGCGTTCGGATTGCCCGCCAACGCCAGCTTTTCAATTTCCGGGCCGCCGGGGTACGGCATCCCCATGACGCGGGCGATTTTATCAAAGGCTTCGCCTGCCGCGTCGTCCCGGGTCTGTCCCAGCAGGGAGAAGGAATTATATCCTGTCACCTTCAGCAGGGCCGTGTGTCCGCCGGACACGACGAGCGCCAGAAACGGCGGTTCCAACCCGGGGTCTGTCAGGAAGTTGGCAAACACATGCCCTTCCAGGTGGTTGACGCCTATCAACGGTTTGTCTGCTGCCCACGCGAGGGATTTTGCTGCCGATAACCCTACCAGGAGAGCCCCGACAAGGCCCGGTCCGTAGGTTACGGCAACAGCATCAATTTCCGGCAGGGAAACGCCGGCCTGGGACAGCGCTTCGTCGATTACGGGCAGCACATGCTCCACATGCTTGCGCGATGCAATTTCCGGCACGACGCCCCCAAACTTGCGGTGTACCATAATCTGGGAAGCAATGATGTTCGACAGGACCTGGCGCCCGTTTTTGACGACGGCCGCTGCTGTTTCATCGCAGCTGCTCTCAATGCCCAAAACATAGATGTCCTTCTTCCGCATGTCTATTCCTTCTTTTCCCGATAGAGCCACATAATGAGGGCTCCTTCGTCGTTGTTTGCATAATAGTGGGGACGCACTCCTGCCCCCGTAAAACCGCAGCGGCGGTACACGGCCTGGGCCGGTTTGTTCCCTTCCCGTACTTCGAGGGTAACAGCCGTACAGCCCGTATCCCAGGCCCGCTGCACCAGGGTTTCTGTCAACAGGCGTCCGTACCCCCGGCACCGGGCTTCAGGCCGAACTGCCACGCGCAGCACCTGGCCCTCACCGGCAACGTTCCACAGCCCGGCGTATCCCTGCGCCGCCCCTTCCGGATCCAGCACCAGGTACCAGGATGCAATGGGATTCGCCAGTTCATGGCGCCATGTCGTTTCGTTCCAAGGGTCAAAAAAAGCCTCCCGGTCCAACGCCATGACAAAGGCAATGTCCCCTTCGGTCATGCGTCGGCAGGATGCTTTTTGTCCCATAATTCCTCCGCTTCGGATTTGCGGAAATAAAAAGGTTTCAGCCCGAACCGTTCCGTGCCGTTCAGGGCTTCCCGCTGCTCCCCGGCCAGGCCGACCGACGCGGCGTGGGGCAGGCAGAGCTGCGGTGCCGCCACCGTTACGGCAGGTGCCAGTGGTACACGCCGGAGCAGCCGCTCATATTCTCCCAACAGCAGGACCGGCCGATCCAGGGCCGCCAGCTGTTCCATACATGCTGTTGCACTCACCATGACAACGTCCGTCAGGTGCTGCAGCCGCCCTTTTTCCCACTGGTAAAAGGCCGTATAGACATTCCCTTTCTGTGCGTCCAGGACAGGCGCCAGAACAGTGCCCGGCACCGGTACGTTCCAGGCCAGTCCTTCCAGCGTATTGACTCCACATAAGCCGCAGTTCCAGGCGTAAGCCATCGCCTGCGCTGCCGCAAGCCCGATGCGCAGCCCCGTGAAAGAGCCAGGGCCGATACTGACGGCAATGCGGTCCACCGTTTCCTTGGCGATGTCCGTGCGCCGGAACATCTGGTCGATTTGCGGCATCAGTCCTTCGGAATGGGTCAGGCCCACGCTGATGTCATATTCCGCCAGAATGGCACCGTCTCGAACGAGCGCCACTGTGCAGACTTTAGTCGCTGTATCCAGGGCGAGAGTCAACACGTCGTAACACTTCCTTCACTATCTCATCGTACCGGCTGCCCCGCGGCGTCAATTCCACGCGCCGGCCGTCGTTTTCCCGGAGTAAATTCACCTGCAGATAATCCGGCGGCAGTTCCGACGTAAACAAGTCAGCCCACTCGATGACAGTCACACCGTCCCCGCCGACATATTCGTAAAAACCGATATCAGCCAGCTCTTCCGGTGAATTGAGGCGGTACAAGTCAAAGTGGCGTACCTCCAGCCTGCCCCCTTCGTACACATTCAAGAGGGAAAAGCTGGGACTTACCACATCGTTTTCTTCCACACCCAGCGCGGATGCCAGGCCTTTGGTCAACAAGGTCTTGCCCGTCCCCAGGTCACCGGTCAGGCAAAAGATGTCTCCGCTGGCCGCCAGAGAACCCAATAAGGTTCCCAGAGCCTTCGTCGTGGCTTCATCCCTGCAGAAAACAGTGACCATTCCTTCCAGCTGACTGACTAATTTGACACCGGACAAGTCCGGCACAGGTCCGGCCCCGTCAGGGGTGGAATCCTGCTCGGTTTTCGTGCATAAGTGAGTATCCATAACGTCTCCTTTATTCATTCTCCTTGAGAGGCTTTCCGATCATGCCGGTTAGCCGCTTCAAGGGTTCGCCCAAGTCCTCGTGGCCGCTGATTGTATCGATCGGCTTGCCTTCCACGAGGAACCGGACCTGTTTGATACCTTTCAATTCGGTCAGAGTGCAGACGACTGCATTGACCATCATCATTTCATTGTAAGAACCCTGCCCGCGGGACGCAAAGGCCTTGTTGAAGTTAACCGTCGCCGTATCACCGTCGACCTTGACTCCCAGCACTTTGGTTCCTTTGGGGAAAACATTCATCAGTTTTTTCGATGTCGGTGCCGTATTGACGAGTGCATCCATCGCCGCTTCGGCCAGCGTCTTCGTCCCCGGTGCGTACTTCACCGTTTCCGGAATCAGGTGCGTATCACCGTTCTTCTGTACGCGGTACACGGTCAAATCCACCCGTTTCAAGTTCGGGTCGCTCTGTTCCGCCAGACCGGTCGACGTCCCGGTCACATCGGTAACGCTGCCCGTCGTTCCCGTCCGTTGTTCCGTCTGGACGCAGCCGCCCACGACCAAAGCCAGGACAAGCACCAGTAACATTGCTAGTTTTTTAACCATCGTTGCTCCTTCTGCCTTTCCTTAACCTTGAAAATACTCCGCGATGCCTGCAGCAATCGCCTTGGCAATCGTTTTCTGGAACCAGGGCGTATTAATCAACTTCTCTTCCCGCTGGTTGCTGATAAAACCGATTTCACAAAGGACAGCCGGCATGGAAGACCGTTTCACTACATAGAAGTTGGCCTGCGGTGTACCATAATTGTTCATCTGCGTCGCCTTCATCATCTGGGCCTGTACCAGACGGGCCAGCCGCGAATCATACGACGTCTTGGGATAGTAATACGTGCCGATGCCGCCGATGCTGCGGTTGTTGTTCGCATTATGATGGATGCTGACGAATACATCCGCTTTATTCCGGGATGCCACGTCAACACGGGCCTGCAATTCATCATGTCCGGACGCATACGGTCCGTAGACATCCACGTCGGTCGTCCGCGTCATGGAAACTTTCGCACCCCGCTCTTCCAGATATTGGCGCAGGTAATTGGAGATAGCCAGAGTCGACGTCTTTTCCTTGTTGCCCTTCAAGCCGATGGCACCAGGGTCGGAACCGCCGTGCCCCGGATCGATCGTAATATTCTTCCCTGCCAGGCCTCCGCCCGTGCGGTAATTCGTGTACGCCTTCACCGGTGCGGCATTGCCGACGGAACGATTCTGGTTCCACGACGTTGCCTGCGAACGGCGCACAGAAGTAGCACCGTAGCGCTTGGACGCTACGGACTTCTTGTTTGTAGTTACGTCAATGACAATACGAGGCGGACGCCCTGTCGCCGGGTCCTTCCGCAGAACGAAACTGTGTACGTCGCTGCGGCGGATCCGCTTTTTCAGGGGGACTTCGATGGTTACCCGACGATTGTCCCGCTCCACGGACATACTCTTGGCCAAGTCGCTCTTGATGGTACTCCGCCGGGCTACCTTGGAACTGAGTTCCGCCCGGGGAAGACGGATGTACAGCTTGTTACCATCCACATCAATATTGTACCGGGCTGCTTCCGTCAAGTCCACGACAAAGCGCAGCACATTATACTGGTTCACGCCCCAGTTGACGTCCGTGACGGTCGCCGCCGCCGAAGCAGTCAGCGTCGTCAAAAGGCAGACAGCCAGGACGAGAAGCGCAAAAATTTTTCGACGCAAGCCGACTTCCTCCCTTACCTATTCTGAATGTTTGTTTGAATGTTCGTTTAAATATTTTTTTAGCAACACTTGATTATATCACAAAACAGCCGCTTGCGCCACTTGTTTGCGTGCCTCCGGCAGGCATTCCGTCAATTCCGACGCTGCCAGCCCGACGGAACCGTCGGCGGCCAGATCCCCGGCCAGGCCGTGCAGATAGGCTGCGGCAACCGCCGCATCCCCCGCCGGAAGCCCCTGTGCGAGCAACGCTGCCACCAGTCCCGTCAGGACATCGCCGCAGCCCCCCGTCGCCATGGCAGGATTGCCTGTCGTATTCAGATACACCGTGCCATCCGGCAAGGCGATGACCGTAGGCACTCCTTTCAAAAGCAGGACACACTGCCACTGCCGGGCGTAGGTCCGGGCAGTTTCCACCCGGTTCCTTTCGATCTGGCAGACCGTCAGACCCGTCAGGCGGGACATTTCTCCCGGGTGCGGTGTCAAAACTTTGTCTGCCGCCATATGGAGCAGCAAGTCCGTATGATCCTGCAGTGCCGTCAGGGCATCAGCATCGATGACGCAGGGCAACGCCGTTTCCAGAAGAATCTGGCGGACTGTCTCTTTCGTCTCTTCGGAGGTCCCCAGGCCCGGTCCGATGGCCAAGACGTCGGCACCGCTGCTTTCCTCAAGAACGGTGGCAGCAGCCTCCGGCCCCAGGCCCAGCGGCACCGGAAATCCTTTCGTATTCCCGTTGGTTCCCGCAGGAACTGCTGTTCGCTCCGGCAATCCTTTGACCATCACTTCCGTCAATTTAATCGCCAGGAGAGGCCGTGCCGACGCTGGCGTCAGGAGAGTCACCAGGCCCGCGCCGCCTTTTACCGCCGCCTGCCCTGCCAGGGCCGCAGCTCCCAAATACCCTGTGGACCCGGCGACGAGAGTAACGCGTCCCGCCCGTCCCTTGTGCATCGTCTTAGGGCGCCGCGGCAGGAGCGCCGCAATGTCCGCCGCACCGGGGACAAAGCGGGCTTCCTCCGCCGGAGCCAGCATGGGCGCGGGCATGCCGATGTCTGCGACAGTCAGCGTGCCCACGTGGGAAGCTCCGGGATACAGGAACAACCCCTGCTTCGGCAAGGCCATTGTCACCGTCCGGGTGGCCTGCATGGCACCGGATGCACACGATCCGTCATCGGCGTGAACTCCCGTCGGGATATCCACGGCGAGGACAGGAGCCGCCGCATCGTTGGCCAGAGTGCACAGCACCAGATACGGCCAGCGCAGCCGGCCGGAAAAGCCCGTTCCCAGCAGGGCGTCAATAATCACGTCTGCCCGTTCCAATTCTTCCCGCAAGGTCCGCGTTTCCTCATCCGTATCCGCAAAATGCCGGGCTGCATCCTGCAGGCCGGCAGTCGTGCCAGCCGTTCCCACCGTTCCCTCCTGGGCCGGGTCCGGCTGTCCGGGATGCCAGCACAGCAGCCTGCCGCCGGCCGACAGATAGAACTGCAGTTCATCGGCCGCACTGCCCACGAGGTCCTCCGGCTCTCCTGTCAGCACCAGGGTCACGGCAGCGCCGCGATTGACGAGCCACCGGCCCGCGCCGGAACCGTCCCCGCCGTTATTTCCCTTGCCTGCCAGGATGACTACACGTTTCCCCGCGGCGGAACCGCCGAGCATTTCCACGGCAGCATCGGCTACGGCCCGGCCGGCATTTTCCATCAACAACAGCCCGGGCAATCCGTACGTTTCTTCTGCCTGCCGGTCGAGCTGCCGCATTTCCTCTGCCAATACGATACGCATAGTACCTCCTTAGTGTCCTTCCAGGACAACAACGGCCATGGCCGTTTCCCGCGTATGGCTCAATGTCACATGGATCCGCCCGACGCCCAGGGCATCAAGCCGTTCCCGAAGACGGCCCGTCACCGTGAGGACCGGTTTGCCGAGTGCATCGTTTACCGTTTCCATCTCCTGGAGGGAACCGTCCCGCAGGCCCGTGCCCAATGCCTTCAGCAGAGCCTCCTTGGCCGCGAACCGGGCCGCGTAATGTTCCACTGCATGGGCTCCCGTACAGGCCTTCCGCTCCCGTTCCGTAAAGACGCGTTCCGCAAAGCCGTCCTTGCGCAGTGCGGCTGCCATCCTGGCCGTTTCCGTCAAATCACAGCCAATGCCGATAATCATACTTCCTCCCGCCTGGTTCTTTTTTTCAAAAAGCCATACAGCCGTTGTCTCACGGCCGTATGGCTTCCCTTTTTTTCGGGTTCTTCATTTACTTATGCTTCCGGATTTGGCGTGCCGTCGGGCGGCGTCGTACCCGGTTCCTGCGGTTCCGACGGCGCCTCCTCCGCGCCAGCCGTCTCCGCCGTTTCTGCCGTCTCCGCTGCTTCCGTCTCTGCTTTCAGCGGATACGCCGTATCACTGCCGTAAGCATACACCGCCACCTCATCCTCCGTGTAATATTGTCCCAGCTCCAGGGCGCGCTCTGCCGCCTGGGCCGCATCTTTCACATAGACCGTCATGAAGAACGGATCCTTGATGACGTAGTCCGCCTTGTCGGCGTACACATAAAGGACGCCTTCTTCCTCGCTGTACGAACGGACCTGCTTCTCCACAGGGAAATTCAGCCGGCTGTCGAAGAGCCCCGTCAGATCCGCATCGAGCTTGACAATTTCCATACGCTTGTCTTCGCCGAACGGATAAACGGTCTTCGGCTGCGCCGCTTTACGGGCGTCCCGTTCCGCCTTCTTCTCCCGGATCTTGGTAGTTGTCCGTTCCGCCGCATCTTTCGCCGTGTCCCGGACCTTCCGGACTACGTCGCAAGGGGTCATATCATTCTCTTTCAGATATTTCTCGCCCAGTTTGTAGCCGACATAGCAGACAGCACCGAGAATCACTAACTTTTTCCAACTCTTCATAGTGAGACCTCCTTGAACAAGCCGGCCCCGGTTCATGCGAAGCCGAAATTTTTTGAAAACAGATTTACATGTTAATAGTACCATATTTCCTGCGAAAACGGTAGAATGTACGGTTCGTCCTGCCGCAAATTTCACAAACTTCTCTCAGATTCCTCCCGCTTCGGCCGGAACCTGAAAACAAAAAAAGGGCGGTACCCTGAGGTACCGCCCCGGAGACTCCGTCCCGGTGGAACTATACTTGTCGGAAATTCCGCTTCCAGCAGGGGACAGAATCAATGGGAGGCTTTCGCCGTGACGCGGACATCGATCTCGCCGTTTCCGTTGAGAATGATTTCCGCGCTGTCGCCATTTTCGATGGCGCCGCTGACAATTTTCTTGCTCAACACATTTTCTACCGTATGAACAATGAGGCGTTTCAGCGGACGTGCGCCAAAGGCAGGATCAAATCCAGCCTTGGCCAGATAGGATACGGCTTCGTCCGTCCAGGTCAGCTTGATTTCCAACTGTCTGTTCACACGATCTGCCAGTTCCTTCAAGATGAGGCCTACGATACCCCGGACCTGCTCAGGCTGCAAAGCCTTGAAGACCACGATATCGTCGACACGGTTCAAGAATTCCGGACGGAACCGCGTCAGCAGCATGCGGCGCACTTCTTCCTTATCCAGGTTGCCCTTGCTTTCCATAATCTGCTGGGACCCGATGTTGCTGGTCATAATGATCAGGGTGTTCTTGAAATCCACGCTGCGGCCCTGGCCATCGGTCAGGCGGCCGTCATCCAGCACCTGCAGCAAGGCATTGAACACATCAGGATGGGCTTTTTCAATTTCATCAAAGAGGATGACCGAATACGGATGACGGCGTACAGCTTCCGTCAGCTGGCCGCCTTCATCGTAGCCCACATAGCCCGGAGGTGCCCCGATCAGACGGGACACAGTGTGTTTTTCCATGTATTCGCTCATGTCGATGCGGATCATGTTCTTTTCGTCGTCGAAGAGGACTTCCGCCAGCGTCTTGGCCAGCTCCGTTTTGCCGACACCGGTCGGTCCCAGGAAAATAAAGGAACCAATTGGACGGTTCGGATCCTTGATGCCGGCCCGGGCGCGGATGACGGCTTCAGCCACCGCCTTAACCGCCTCGTCCTGGCCGATGACATGCTGGTGGAGCGTATCTTCGAGGTGGATCAGTTTCTCCCGTTCGCCCGTGCCCAGCCGCTGGACCGGAATACCCGTCCACGTGCTGACCACTTTGGCGATATCTTCCTCATCGACTTCTTCCTTCAGCAGGGAATCGTCGCTGTTGTTCTTGTCTTCCAGCTCCTTCAACTGTTTCTGCAGTTCCGGCAGGCGGCCGTACTTCAACTCGGCCAGCTTGTTCAGGTCGTAGTCCCGTTCCGCCTTTTCCATGTCCTGTTTCACAGCGCCGATTTCTTTCTTGACTTCACGGACTTTGACGATGGACGCTTTTTCCGCATTCCACCGCTTCATCAGTTCGTCATTGTCCTTACGCAGCTTGGCCAGCTGTTCCTGCAGTTTGGTCAGACGGTCCGCCGAAGCCGGGTCGTCCTCCTTTTTCAGGGCCTGTTCCTCAATTTCGAGCTGCAGGATACGACGTTTGCATTCATCGATTTCTACCGGGGACGAATCAATCTCTGTCCGCAGGCGGGCAGCCGCCTCGTCGACAAGATCAATGGCCTTGTCAGGCAGGAAACGGTCGTTGATGTAACGGTTGCTCATGACGGCAGCCGCCACCAGTGCCGAGTCCTTGATCCGTACGCCATGGTGGTTTTCGTAGGCTTCTTTCAGCCCGCGGAGAATGGAAATTGTATCTTCCACCGACGGTTCATTGACCATGACAGGCTGGAAACGACGTTCCAGGGCACTGTCTTTTTCGATGTATTTATGATATTCGTTCAAGGTCGTCGCACCAATGCAGCGCAGTTCGCCCCGGGCCAGCATCGGTTTCAGGATGTTGCCTGCGTCCATGGACCCTTCGGCGGCGCCGGCACCGACGACGGTGTGCAGTTCATCGATAAACATGATGATCTGGCCGGCGCTGTCGGACACGGCTTTCAGAACTTTCTTCAGCCGTTCCTCGAATTCGCCGCGATACTTGGCACCGGCAACCAAGGAAGCCAGATCCAGGGCGTAGAGAGTCTTGTTCTTCAGCCCTTCCGGCACGTCGCCTGCGACGATACGGCGGGCCAGCCCTTCGACGATGGCCGTCTTGCCGACGCCAGGTTCGCCGATGAGAACCGGGTTGTTCTTCTTCCGGCGGCTCAGGATTTCGATGGTACGACGGATTTCGTCATCCCGGCCGATAACCGGGTCCAGTTTGCCCTGCCGGGCTTTTTCCGTCAGGTCCTGGCCGTATTTTTCCAGCGTCTTGCGGCTTTCGTCATTGGCAGAACTGTTCAGATAATGTTCATACAGCTTTTCAATCTTGGCACTATCCAGCCCGTATTTACGGAACAAGGCCTGGACATCCGTGCTGCCGTCACTGGCCAGCGCACTGACCAGATGCCCCACCGTAATGGTTCCCTGGCCGGCTTTGCGTGCCATAACTGCGTTGACGCGGGCAAAGTCCGTGCTCATGAGCAGCTGCCGGTCCTGGCCTTTGACGGACGGAATCCGCGCCACCAGGTTTCTTGCTTCCTGGGAGAAAGTATTCTCATCAATCTTGAAGGTCTGCAGGAGGAATTTGAAAAAGTCCTCACTGCACAGAGCAGCCAGCAGATGGGCGCTCGTCACTTCCTGGTTGTAGTTCATGATGGCCTGCTGCTGTGCCGCTTCCAAAATACTTTTGACTTCTTCAGAATAATTTTCGTTCATATGACTCAACTCCTTTTCGGATATGGTATAATCAAACTATCTAGTGTAAAAATTTCAGTTTTATCTTGTTTTTTTAATATTATTGCTTCTGTGAGGGAAATTTATCATGAAAACCAACATCTACACCTACCGTTTATACGATGTGGCCGATGAAATCAACCTGGATTCTGTCCAGGCGCTGTGGCTGAGCCGCAACAAGATTGCGTCCCGCCTCCGCTTGAACCGCATTTCCACGCGGTCCATTGAAATTCAGAATCCACCGGTCCTGGTGGAATTGGGTTCCCACGAACTGCAGATTGGCAACGCCACCCACTTCGTCGGCGTCTATGCCCGCATCCTGGATATCGGTGTCATTTCCATCATCTTTAATATCCAGGTAGACGAAGACGTCACATACGACCAGTACATGGATCTCGTCATGGGTGTGGAAGAAATGCCGGATGACGAGTTCCGCAGCTTTCTGGACGCCACGCTGGAAACCATCCGGCCGGCCTGCGCCAATCCCAATGTATCCGGCTTTGACGAGGACTTTACGGTGTATTACTTTCAGGACCCCGTTCCAGCCGACTGGGACATCGCGGCTTTCCTCCTGAAGGACCGCCAGCCCGTGAATGCGGCAACCCGCCAGGACGTCCTGGCCAACCGCTTCTCCTATGCCGATGACGTAGCCTACCTGACCTGGGACAGCGCCCTGGTCTACGATTCCACCGGTTCCACGGATATTCCGGACCTGCTGGAATTCGCCAACGCACAGTATCTGGAACTGCGCTACTACGACAACTTCCTGAACCATGCCATCGACACGACCTACGACGTCATCGGGGAACCGGACGTCAAGCAAAGGTCAAAAAACATCGGCAAGTTCCGGTCCATCCGGGACGAATTGCTGGAAACCATGGCCGACGTCAGCAGCCTGACCAGCAATATCACCAACTCCCTGCGCGTGACCGAAGACATTTTCTATGCCAAGGTCTACGCCCGTTACATGGACTTGCTGAAAGCCCGCGTATGGCAGGAGAACATCGAGCTGAAGATGCAGGTACTGCAGCGGTGCTATAACATGATCAACGAAGCCGTGGAAACACACCACATGGAACGGATCCGGAAATACAACCTGATCCTGTTGATCATCATTGCTGTTCTTCTCTTGCTCACACTGCTCACCATTACCGTTCCCTACATCTTTTATTTCGTAGCCCGCGGCCTTTGGTAACTGCAGGACAGCCTTCCAGGACACCCCTCCGGGGGTGTCCTTTTCACTGCCCAGCTTCATTATAGCATTAAAGGTCAAAAAGTCAAATAGAACTGCAAATTTTTTTCCCTTGTCTCCCTTGACGGCGTGATTCCCTTTTCCGCAGGGCAGGATGCCGAAATCCCGCTTGACAAAACGCAAAACAAAGCGTAAAAATAGGAGTTGGATTTGTGACAAAAGTTTGAACTCCAGAGGCCGCCAACCTGCCGGCAGTATGGGGAAGAGCTTGCCACACAGAAAGGAAACCAATAATGTCTAATCCCAAGGACATCCAGGAAAAGCAGCACCATTCCCATGCAGCGCGCTTTGTCGCACTGGGAATTGCCATCGTAGCGGCGGCTGCCGCTGTTTTTTATTTTGGCTACTGGGTCCGGACCCCTCAGTACGCCATGCACAATCTTCTCGACGCCGTACGGGCAAGGGATATTGCTTACGTCGACCAGCACGTGGACGAAGAGCAGTTCTTTTCCCATCTCTTTGAGGAGAGCCTCGAATTCGCCTTCGGCGCCGAGGAAGGCGATTCGGATCAGCAGGCCAATCCGGCCCTGAAGCGGTATTTGACCCAGTCGAAGGAACTTGTCATTCCCATTCTCCGTCAACAGGTCCGGAACTGGATTATTTCCGGCACGCCGGACAACGATCTGCCCGTCCGCCTGGAAGCCGCCGACATGGGACGCGGCACCGCCATGGCCAGGACGATGGCCACCAACCTGGGCCTGTTCCGCCTGCAGTATCGTTCTTTGGGCAAGGTGGAAAAAAAGGGGGACACGGCCCTGGCAGAGCTGACATTCCGTGACAAGCAACTCGACCAGGATCTGCCAGTCACGCTGCAGCTGCGGCGGAAAGACGGCACCTGGAAAGTTGTTTCCGCCGCCAATCTGGCCGAGTACCTGGAAGCACGGCAAAAAGCCATCCGCGCCCGTCTGGACACCCTGAACGCCCCCTTGAAAGCCCGCATTGCCAAATCGGTCGTTGTCAGCACGGACGAGGACAAGGCGCCCCTCTTCCGCGTCCATGACGATCCGTCGGCCGTAACCGGCGCCAGCCTGGAAGGGGAATTCACCCTTTCCAACATCGGTGACACTGACATTCTGAGTACCTCCGGCACCGTCGAAGTAAAAGACGCCTCCGGAACGGTCCGGTTCCGCAATGGATTCGAATCGGAAGGCATCCCGGCCGGACAGTCCGTCCGTGTCCGCAACGTCTGGCCCCTCGATTTGTACATCCCGAACCAAAGCATCCTCGCCACCAAGCCGGATGAAAAACTGACGGCAGATATGACCATCCAGTACGTCATCTTCAAGGGAGGACAGTCCATCGGACTGCTCGAGACCCTGCCGGACGAAGCGCCGCCGCGGCGCTGACCCGCTGCCGTACACCACCACAACAGCACAAACAGAGAGGCTCCCGCCTCCGCCGTCCTTGCCTTGCGGCAAGCCGGTCTGGAGGGGGAGCCTTTTTTCTGTCTGTAAGATTATTTATTTTCTTTGTCGCTGTGATTCGGGAATTTGATGCTGGACGCCCACTTGCGGATGGTCTTGTCATCCTTACGATACCGAGCCTGCAGATCCGACAACAGCCACCCGTAGAAAAGTCCGGCCTGACGGGCTTCCGTCACGTCTTTGATCTTCGTAAAACGGGTTGACAGCACCTGAAGGACCGCCACGCGGTTCTCCGAATCCTCCAATCCGGCAGCCAGACTTTCCAGCTTTTTGCGGCTGTCCTTTGCGATGCCATCCACCTTGGTTTGTCCGGTAATTGCCGCCAGCTGCTGCAGCAATGTTACCGTGTGCTGTCTCTTCGGACTCCGGGACTGGCCGCTTTCGCCAAGCCGTGTATGGAGTTCATCAAGCAGACGGTCGGCGCATAGACGCAGCATCTGGTCGTATCGCAGATAATCACCGGCATTCCACGTTCCTTTCTCCATGGCGCCGTACAGCGTAAAGATCGTCGCCGTATACGCACCACTCTGCACCTGCGCCCTGATTTTCCGGCCCGTTTCGACGACGGCCTTCTGGAAGAGGGGAGTCAATTTGTCCGGGCCCCACGTTTCGCGGCCCACAACCCCGTAGAGCTTTTTCCACAAAGCTTTGGCTTCTTTCAGGTGCTGCAGCTTACGCAACGGAGCCAGGACACCTTCCAGATTCATTTCCATTCCGTAGGCACCGTCCAGCAGGGTATGAACCCAAACCAGGTTTTGCAGGATGGCCGTAAAAGACGGCAGGAAAATGCGGTCCGCCTCCGTTTCGATGGACTCTTCCCGAAACGCATTCTGTTCTTCCAGGACACGCGTTCCGTACTGGTATATCTGTCCCTTCACAGCACCGGCGTAACTGTTTTTGCCGTCCGGTCCGAACGGCGTCCAGGCACCGGCACCAGGATCCAGTTTGCCCAGGAGGACAAGACCCCGCACATACTTGCTGCGGGATTCCGTAAAGAACGGCACATGCTGGGCCAGTTGACCGATGTAGGACAGCAGATCCCCTACACTTCCCTCTTTCAACTCCAGTTCCACTTCGTTGATGGTGTCTTTCCGCTTGCCGGCCAGAACATGCCCCTGGTCAATGGCCATTTCCACCAGCGTCGCCGGGGTAATCTGCAGCAGACGAATCTCCCGCTTAACCCGCACGGAAAAGAGCTTTTCCACACGGGCACCACCCAAAAGTCCTTCGACATCGACAGGGAGACCAGTCCCGGCAAATGCCGACAAATCAGGATGCCAGCCGCTGGCGGGTACCGTATACTCACCACGCGACGTCAGGCCGCCGGCGGCCTTCTTGGACATTTTAATGGTCTGTTCGAAGTTCTTTCCCGTCTGGCGGATGCGATAGGCGATGCCGGCCTGGCGCAAAATCAGGTCTTTGGTGTCGTAATACGTGTTGACCAGTTTCAGGGTCGCGTGGCTGCCCTTGCGGATCTTTTTGACCACCATGGACAGCTCCAGGAGTTCCTTCAGTTCCTTTTTCCCGAAGAGCAATTTGACTTCTGTTTCTACATTTTTTTCCATGTCTTTTTCTCTTTCTTCCAATACCAGCAAGCGAGGGGAATGCCGAATGCCGCTCCCAGGGACAGAAGCGACGCAGCCAGCCCGGCATCGGTACCGAGACCGTTCCCGACGACATTGAAGGCGACAGCGCCGGGCAGCATGCCCAGCAGGGTCGCCACGGCAAACGTATGGTACGGCAAGGCTGTACATCCTGCCACGAGGCTGATGGCGTCATACGGAAACAACGGTACCGTACGAAGCCAGAGCATATGCGTAAACGCCCCGTCCCGTTCTGACAGATACCGGTAGATACGGCTCCCCCATCGCCCGCCGTGGCGGTTCAGGAAAGACGCACCGGCGCCGGTTCGCGTCAGGACAAAAAGAACCGTGGCGCTTCCCAGACCGCCCAGCAGCAGACAAGGAATCCCGAGGACGGGAGGGAACAGGATGCCCGCTGCCAGATTCAGGATCAGGCTGGGAAACAGCAGGAGGGGCCGGCAGGTGTAAAGGACGATATACATCAGGGGTGCCAGGGCGCCGTAAGAGGCTACGAAAGCCCGCACTTCCCCGACGGAGCGGGGATGGAACACACCTGGTGCTTCGTACAGTACTGCCAGGACAAGAAGATAGGCCACTACGAGCAGCTGGCGCTTGTGGCGCCGCGTCAAGCCGAGAGCCGCTTTTCCCACCCATTCCTGCATCGTCGCATTTCCTCCTTTTACGGGCAGTGGATGCCTGTACACTTCTATTTTAACGGCAATCCGGAGAAAGAGCAACCGCACAAAAAAGTTCCGGTACGAAAGTACCGGAACAGAGGTGATGTGTTGAACTTATTCTGTTGTCTCCGCATCGTACCGGCCTTACGCCTTGCCGAACAACGCATTGGCGAATTCGACGGCCGCCACGGCGTCGCCAGCGTAGCCGTCCGCACCGATACGGGACGCATAATCGGCTGTCAGGACGGCACCGCCCACAAGGATCTGCACCGGAACGTGTTCGTGCCGGAGCAGCTGGATGGTCTCTTCCATCGCCGGCACAGTCGTCGTCATAAGCGCCGTCATGCCGACCAGCTTTGCTCCGCTGTCCCGCACCGCCGCCAGGATCCGCTCCGGTGCCACGTCGCGGCCCAAATCCAGGACACGGTAGCCGTAGTTTTCCCACAGCACCTTGACAATGTTCTTGCCGATGTCATGAATGTCGCCGCGGACGGTGGCCAGGACGATGGGTTCTCCGTCTTCCCGGGCTGTGCCGGCACGCTGCATATATTCTTTCAGGACTTCGAAGGCTCCTTTCGCGGCGTCCGCACTCATGAGGAGCTGCGGCAGGAACAGCGTCTTGTTGCCGAAGCCCTCCCCGACCTCGTTCAAAGCCGGAATGATTTCGCCGTTGATGATTTCCATCGGCGCCTTGTGGTTTTCGAGCAGCTTCTGCGCAGCCCTGCGGCTGTGATCCGTCAGGCCCTTGATGACAGCTTCCTTCAGGCCGTACTCCGTCACAGCCGTTGCGGCCGGCTTCTTCGGAGAGCCGGTGAATGCAGCCACATAGGACTGGCAGCCTGCGTCTTTCCCCTTCAAGGCAAGGAAGGCCAGGTATGTTTCGCGCATGCGCTCGCTCTGCGGATTCATAATAGCCGCAGCCAGGCCCGCATCCATGGACAACGCCAGAAACGTGCTGTTGATGGCGTCGCGATTCGGCAGGCCGAACGATACGTTGGACACGCCCATGACCGTATGGATGCCCCGCGCCCTCAAGGTACGGATCACTTCCAGATCGATGGAAGGATTCTCGCCGGACGTACTGACTGTCATGGCCAGAGGATCGATGATGACATCTTCCTCCCGCAGCCCGTATTCCCGGGCCCGGTCCAGAATCTTGTCCGCCACGGCCAGCCGGCCGGCCGCCGTATCCGCTATGCCGTTTTCATCCAGGCAGAGTCCCACGACGACGGCACCGTATTTTTTCGCCAGTGGCAGGACTGTGGCCAGCGATTCTTCTTTTCCGTTAACGGAGTTCAGCAGCGGCCTGCCGTTATACCGGCGCAGCCCCGCTTCCATCACGGCCGGCGTAGCCGTATCCAGTTCCAGCGGAACCGGCGTGATGCCCTGCAGGGCCGCCAGGGCCTGCTGCATGGAAGCCACTTCATCCAGCCCGGGCAGGCCGACATTGACATCCAGCACGTGGGCGCCCTTGTCCAGCTGTTCCAGGCCGAGGCGGCACACGTAATCCATGTCTCCCTGGCGCAAAGCCTCTTTCAGCAGCGGCTTCCCCGTCGGATTGATCCGTTCGCCGATAAGAACCGGTGTATCGCCGAAAAAGACAGGGCTGCCGTAGCCGGTGACAGCCGTACGGTAATGGTGTCCGGCCGCCGGCACCGGCAGATTGCGCGTCGCCTTTGTCAGGGCCGCAATATAATCCGGGTTCGTGCCGCAGCAGCCGCCGAGGACGACAGCCCCTTCCCGGCAGATGTCGGCCATGGCCGTCGCAAACTCGTCCGGTGCGATTCCCCATGTCGTCACCCCGTCTTGGGTGACCGGCAGGCCCGCGTTCGGGTTGGCAATGAGGGGCAGATCCGTTACGGCGCGGGCGCGCGGCAGGAGCCTGCGTACGACGTCCGGACCAAATCCGCAGTTGAAGCCTACGGCCGATGCGCCGAGCGCGTCGGCCAGCAGAACTGCCGTTTCCACGTCGGCCCCGTTCAACAGCTTGCCGTCCTCGTCGAACGTAAAAGTGACGAACACCGGCAGGTCGCTGTTCTCCCGCGCGGCCAGAAGGGCAGCCTTGGTTTCGTAAGAATCACTCTGCGTTTCAATCAAAATCAGGTCCGCTCCGGCCTGTACGCCGGCCCGTACCTGTTCTGCAAAGAGGGACACGGCTTCTTCAAACGGCAAATCGCCGAAGGGTTCAATCAATTTTCCCGTCGGTCCGATATCCAGAGCGGTGAACCGCCGGTCTGCCGGAGCCTCCGGACTTTCCGCCCAGGCGCGGCGGGCATTGGCGAAGGCCGCCGCCACGACCTCGGCGACGGAATGGCCCGTCCCGGCCAGTTTCAGTGCATTGGCACCGAAGGTATTCGTTTTAAGGATATTGGCGCCGGCCGCAATATACGCCCGGTGGACCGCCGTGACCGTCTCTCCGTGGGTCACATTCCAAAGGTCTGTGTTTTCCCCGGGCTCCAGGCCGGCGGCCTGCAGCTGCGTGCCCATGGCCCCGTCGAAATACAGCAGTTCTTTTCCTAATAAATCACGGATAGACATGCGTATTACAACCTCCTGAATTCACAATCTGTTTTACCGCAGCGGCGGCACTTGCTCTCCTGCGCCTCTTCCGCAGCAACCTGAGCTTCCAGCGTTTCCGGGTCGACCAGCGTTTCCGCCGCGTCCGCCACAGCGACGACCGCGGTCACGGACTTGACCGGCGCCATCATGCAGCTGTTCGTCAGCGTCAGGCCGATGGTCTTGGCACAGTCCAGGGCACGGAACAAAAGCCGCTGTTCCGCCAGATCCCAGTCTCCATACCCTGGGGAAAACCGCCACTTCAGCTTTTTCCCCGCCGGCAGGCGTTCCTGGATTTCCCGGCAGGCCTGGTTGCAATACGTCTCAATCAAGGCGGCGGCAACAGCTTGTCCCGCAGCAGCCTCTGTCACGCTGCGGACGGCAAAGCGCCGCAACGCGCTGTCCACACGGCTGCCCAGCGTGGCGCCGAATAAGAACAGTTCCCGGCTGTTCCCGACATAACGGGCCAGGGCTTTGCTGTGGAATGCCGTCCCTCCCTCCAGAACAACCGTATCCGGGTTAGGCGGATTCCCACCCCGGCTTTCCGTATGGCAGCGGAACCGCCTGGCCGTGTACCGCGGCTGGACGACGGGCGAGAGTTCCCCGTATACCTTCCCGACCAGTTCCCGTGCCGCTTCGTCTTGCGGATCGGCGCGGAAATACCGCAATGCCTCTTCGGGTTCAAAGGGAATCAACGCACTCATGACGACACCTTGCCGTGCCGTACGATGTGGGACAGATTCTGCAGCATCCCGCCGATCACTTCCGGTTTGTTCATCGTGTAGATATGGACGTCCTTGAAACCGTTGGCCAGCAAGTCCAGGGCTTGCGTCGTCGCATAGTTGATGCCGGCCTGCTTCATGGCTTCCGGATCATCGGCGAATTTTTCCACGATGGCCCGGAAACGGAGCGGCAGCTTCGTCCCGCTCAGCCGGCAGATACGCGTAATCTGCTTGGCATTGGTGACAGGCATAATGCCGGGCACGACAGGCACCCTGATGCCATGAGCCAGCAGACGGTACATGTAATTGTACATAATGGAATTGTCAAAGAACATCTGCGTCACCAGAAAATCGACACCGTTCTCTACCTTGTACTTCAGTTTTTCAATATCATCGTCCAGGCCGGCCGATTCCGGATGTCCTTCGGGATAGCAGGCACCGCCCACGCAAAAGTCCCCGTAGGATTTGATTTTCTTCACCAGATCGCTGGCATGGCGGTACTCCGTGTGTTCCAACGTTACGCCCGCCGGCAGGTCGCCGCGGAGGGCCAGGATGTTTCGGACTCCTTTGGATTGCAATTCGTCCAAGGTCTTTTCGATGGATGCTTCTGTCGCGTTGACGCAGGTCAAATGGGCCATGGCGGGCACACCGCTTTGTTCCACTTCGGCCGCGATTGCCACCGATTTCCCAACGGCCGAACCGCCGGCACCGTACGTGACACTGATAAAATCGACGCCCTGTGTGGCAATCTGGTGGACGATGTCCAGCGCGTTAGCCAGCTGCCCTCCTTCCTTCGGCGGAAACAGTTCACACGACAACCCCATGTTGTCGCTCTGCAATTGATCAAGAATCTTCATGACAAAAACCTCTTTCCTCTCAAGCCCTGCTGCCGCAGGCCTCCGAAGGCCCCGGCTGTTCTCTCTCTGCGGATGTTTGCTGAAAACGTTATATCCCAGTATAGCAATTCCCATTCTGGAATTCAAACGCCACCGGCAAAAAAGCACTGCCGCCGCAGTGACACCGGCTCTTTTGTTACACATGCTACAAAAAAACAGCGGCCCCGCCGTCAATACGGAGGCCGCCGTCTGGATTCTTACAAGCGGATCAAATCTGCAAAATCGTTCAATGACAAATCATACAGGACAACGCCTTCCGACATGGGAGCAATCTCTCCGGGATTGTAGAAAATGCCCAGATTGCGTTCCTTGTCGACATAAAACTTTTCTGCCCCTGTCACCTTCACGGCCTGGACCGGCGTCGGCGTGTGGCCTGTCACGTGGGCTTTCAGCCGTGCCACCCCTGCCTGCTGCCACCCGATCAGAGTTGTCAGGCGGGATTGATAGTCTGCATCCGTCGCGAACAGATCCTCCAGGGCTACCGGGTTCCCTGTGGTCAAATCGTAGTTCCCGGCCGTCCAGACCACATTATCGTGGGCCCCGCCCAGATATGTCGTCGTTTTCTGGATGTACGACAAGTAGCGCGGAGACGCCGATTTGATTTCATATTCGCTGCGCACATACCACGACGCGGCGGTCTTGACCTCGCTGTTCGCCTGGGCTACCTTTTCACTGGTGAACTTCACCAGATCCTTATGGTAGGCCAGCAGAGACGACAGGCTGTCTCCTTTCTCATGAGACGCCTGGAACGCCGCCAGGTCTTCCGGCTTCAACAGGGCTTCCAGCTGACTGTCCACCGTGTTGAAAATTTCCCGGTTCACCGCCAGGTCCACCTTGTCTCCGCCACGGCTGCCGGAAATGTACGGTACGGCCACATTCACTACATCTTCCTGATTGCTGCTGGATTTGACCGTCAGTCCCGCTGCCCAGGCCGGAACGGCAAAGCACAGGACGGTCAGAGCCAACAGGATTACTTTTTGCCAAACGTGTTTCATCGGAAACCTCCCATCGTTGCAAGTTACAAGCAGGCAGATATCCTGCCACGCTGATTCTTTCTTATTATAACGCATTCCGCCGGACAGGAAAAGGGGCAGACCGTCCGTCCTGTTTGTGATTCACGCAGCGATTCACTATATTAGATGAAAGAAAAATTAGATGAGAGAAAATATGGATTTGCAGGCGAGAAAAGCCTACATCCAGGTGTAAACCAGGGAAAAGCAGATTTTCTAAAATAAAAAACTCCCTGCTCTCCGGAATCCCGTATGAGCAGGGAGTTTTACTATTTCCAAAGTGGTGACCGGTAGCGGATTCGAACCGCTGATACCGCCGTGAAAGGGCGGTGTCTTAACCACTTGACCAACCGGCCACATGGCTCCACCAGTAGGGCTCGAACCTACAACCCTTCGGTTAACAGCCGAATGCTCTACCATTGAGCTATGGTGGAATTAGCTGAGTCTTGGCGACTACGTGTGTTATATTACCACACTCCCCAAGGAGTGTCAACAACTTTTTGAAAGTTTTGCGCGTCGATTCAGTCTGCAAGGACCTTGACGACGACCTTCTGAACCTCGCAGCCACCGTGGATGGCGTGGCACCCCGGACGGTGCATTTCCCACGGAAACAGGATGGCAAAGACACCGTTTCCCAGTGTCACACTGTCCCGTTCTTTGGCGTCTTCATAGAAGAGCACATCCCGGTCGGCACTGTGGTCTTCCACGACCTTGCAGGTGTCGGTCTTGGGGGCGTAGTACAACTTTTCCGTCCCTGTACCAAGATACTGGATGTCGATGTACCGGTTGTGCGATTCCGGCTTTTTCGCCTCTTTCGGCTCCGTCGTGTAATGGGCCACTGTGGCATACAGTTTGTCCCCGTCGAGCACATACTTGCCGTCCGCCACGGCGCTGAAATCCGTTTCCGCAATATACCGCAAACCCTGCGCCAGTCTGTCCGACACGTAGGGCAGTAATTCTTTAATGGTAGCTTTCGTTCCGCAAATCATGGGAATGGCCTCCTTTGTTCTGTTCCTGACGGGACATGGCCGCGCCGGGAAATTCTCCGTTCGTCCATCTCTATTGTACCAATTTCCGCTGTACAAAACAATACATCCTGCGATACAATGAAACACGACTCACGAAAGAAAGGAAGAACCATGAGCTATTTAGATGTCAAGCACGTCAGCTATTCCTTCGGTGGCCGCCAGATTCTCGACGATGTGACCTTCCAATTGGAAAAAGGCGAACACATCGGTCTCGTCGGCGCCAATGGCGAAGGCAAATCGACGTTTTTTAATCTCATTACGGATCACCTTGTCCCGGATGATGGCCAGATCACGTGGCCCGGCAAGATCAAGGTCGGCTACCTGGACCAGATGAATACCCTGCAGGCAGGGCAGACGATCCGCGACGTCCTCAAGACGGCCTTTCAAGACGACATTGCAGCGGAACAGGAAATGCTGCGTCTGTACGATGAAATGGGAGCGGCTTCGCCCGAAGCCATGGACAGGATGCTCCAGCAAGTCGGCGAGATCCAGAGTCGGCTGGAACACAGTGGCTATTACGCCCTGGACAGCCGCATTGAAGAGTTCGCCAACGGCCTGGGCCTCGGCGAAGTCGGTCTGGACCGGGATGTCGACGACCTGTCCGGCGGCCAGCGCAACAAGATTCTCCTGGCCAAGCTGCTGCTTCAGGATCCGGACATCCTGCTCCTGGACGAACCGACAAACTATCTGGACGTGGAGCACATCCGCTGGCTCACGCGGTTTTTACAGGACTACGAGAAGGCGTTCGTCCTGATTTCCCACGATGTCCCCTTCCTGAACGACGTGGTCAACGTCATTTACCATCTGGAAAACTGCCAACTGACGCGTTACACGGGCAACTACGACCAGTTCCGTTCGCTCTACGAAATCCGCAAGGCACAGCGCGAAGCGGCGTACGAGCGGCAGCAGCAGGAAGTGGCCCGGCTGGAGGATTTTATCGCCCGCAACAAGGCCCGCGTCGCCACGACCGGCATGGCCCGCAGCCGCCAGCGCAAACTCGACAAGATGGATCTGCTGGAAAAGCCGGCAGAAAAGCCAAAACCGCATTTCCATTTTGAACCGGCCCGCACGCCCGGACGGTATCTGGCAGAGGCAGAAGACCTGGTCCTCGGATACGACAGTCCCCTGACGCGGCCTGTTTCCTTCCGCCTGGAGCGGAACCGGAAAGTAGCCGTCAAAGGGGTCAACGGTCTCGGCAAGACGACCCTGCTGAAAACCATCCTCGGCCTGATTCCTCCGTACGGCGGCCGCCTGATTCCCGGCGACTACCTGGAACCGGGCTACTTTGAACAGGAAGAACGGGAGCGCAATGAAAAAACGGCCCTGGACGACGTTTGGGACGCCTATCCGGGCCTTTCGAATGCCCAGGTCCGGGGTACCCTCGCAGGCGTCGGCCTGACAACGGAACACATCGAAACCAAGGTGTGCGTCCTCAGCGGCGGGGAGGCCGCTAAAGTACGACTTTGCAAAATTATGCTCTCCCCCGTCAACTGGCTCGTCCTGGACGAGCCGACCAACCACCTGGACGTGGAAGCCAAGGCAGAACTGAAAAACGCCTTGAAGGAATTCAAGGGTTCCGTTCTCCTGGTCTCCCACGAACCGGAATTCTACGAAGACTGGGTCGATGAAGTCTGGAATATTGAAGACTGGACCACAAAAATCATCTGACGGAACGGAGCCTTACAACTCCGTCACCCAGAGGCCGTGCAGATTGCAATGGGCGAAGACGGCCAGTGCCTTGTCCCCGTCGGCTAAGACAAAACGGGCTTCCGGTTTGTCATCGATGGTAAGGATGCGACGCTGGCCGCCTTTTGCTGTCAGCACATAGATCCAGTCGATGTGGTGCGCCTCTGTCATAGGATGTTCCGCACTGCCGACTTTGACGTCGACAATAGATTCCACGACCGATACGACGGGTACGTGTTTTTCCCGGGAGGCGTCGACGCTGTTCGCACGAAGCGGCTCCATGGGGGTGCCGCAGCAGGACAACCCCTCCGGGGAGCCGGAAACCAGCCCGACAATGGTGCCGCAATTGCGGCAAAAATAGAATTTCTGGTTTTTGTTATCCATCGTAATATCCTTTCTGCCCGAAGGCAATCCGGTTCCTTTCACGCATCATCACCGGGGGTACCACGGCAAGAGGCGCTGCAGCTCCTGCTGTTGAACGCGCAGGGCTGCCATGGCTGTCTCGATATTTCCGTCCTCCGAACCGGTCCGCCGCGACGTGGAGGTCATTCCCAGCAGGTGCCCCGTATGGGCGTCGAACAGGCCCTGTTCCAGCACAAGATACCAGCGGCCGCTCTGGCGTTCTGCCGCGGCACGGGCCGTGACAGACAATACATAATCCGCATCGGCCGGTATCGTCCCGGCGGAGGTTACGTCACGGGATTCCACCACCACGTACCGGGGCAGGCTGTTTTTATATTCCCGCTCCACGAACGTCCGCAGATACGGGAAAAAGGGCATCGCGTCCTGCCCCTTCTCCTGACGCAGGACCAGCGCCGTCAGCGGGTAAGATGTCCCCTCCCGCCGCGCCGGCAATTCCTGCACAAGGCCGGCCTGCACCGCCTGGGACGCCGCATCACTGTAATGTTTCCACGCTGCATCCAGGTACAGGTTCATGCCGTGGGTGAAAGCAGCTACGGTCTTCGGAATGTTGAACGTCTGGACAGTACCAAACTGCTGGTATCCGCCGAAAAAGGTCTGGAGACTTCCTGGAATGGGATCAGCCGTATTGACGACACGAACCAGATCCAGCCGGGATCCGTAGGTATCGGCAAAGGCCTTGTTGCCGACGGCCGGGGCGCCGAACGTAATGGTGTGAATGCGGCTGGACGGCAGGCCGGCGTCGATGAGACGCAACCCGAAAAGGGTCGCTGCCGCGCCGCCCAGGCTGTGTCCTGTCAGGAGCAGATGGGCTTCCGGGTCAGCGCGGAACGCCTGAAGCAGGCTCTGTACTTCCTGTGCCTGCAATGCCGCGTCGGTGTAATCGGAAAAGCCCTGGTGAACCTGCGGCACCGACGTCTCGTACGGGCCGCCGCGGGCAGCTGTCTTGCGATCGAAAGGTACACGACGTACCGTCAAGTCCGACTTCCAGTCCCGTTTGTCCGCGCTGCCCCGGAAGGCAACGACATAAATATGCTGTCCGTCCGGGACTGTTACCCTGGCAAGGGAATAGTTGGCCAGTGCCTTTTGGGTTTCTTTCTGGGACGCTTCCAGATGCCACCCGTACCGTTCCAAATACTTCCATGTCTCCGATCCGGCCGGATCGTACGTGCCGGCGCAGGCCAGGACGGCCAGGTAGACCCAGTAGGCCTGGTTGTAGCGCTGCACCAGATCCTGCTGCTCTGCCGTCGTCTGTCCCCCGGCGGACGCCATACCCAGGGGAATGGTCCGGGCGGTGGCCGCAGCCGGAGCCGCCAGCACAGCTGACGGAAACACGGCGAGGCAGAGGGCCAGAACCATGCTCAGAAACAGCCGCAGGGCTGCCGTGTCCGTTCGTCTCGTTTCCATAGCTCCACTCCCTTCCGTTCCATTGTATCAAAAAAAAGAAGGCACATAGGTGAACAATCCGCAAATTCCATATAAAAAAGGACATCCTGTCAAGGATGTCCTTTTGGTTTAAGCTGTCACCGTAATATATGAATTAAAACGAATTAATTTCTATATTATTTTACGGGCTTCACGTTGGCAGCCTGTTCTCCACGGTTGCCCTGCACAACGTCGAATTCAACGGTCTGGCCGTCTTCCAGGGTCTTGTAACCATCTACCTGGATAGCGGAGAAGTGGACGAATACGTCGCCGCCGTCTTCGCGTTCGATAAAGCCGTAACCTTTTTCTGCATTAAACCATTTAACTTTGCCTGTCATCTCACGGGCCTCCTAAAAATAAATACTTTTGGCGCGCGGCACAACTTCCGCGCTAATCGCCAATCAATATTATATGCTATCCCCCGTAAATATGCAAGGAAAAGACTCATGTTACTCATAATTTTCTGACAATATCTGTCAAGGCACCTCCCTGGCCGGAAAGGAGCAGTCTGCCACCCACATCCGCCGTGGAAAGACAAAAAAGCCTGCCCCGGAGGGGCAGGCTGATGACTGCGTACCGCAGTTATTTGTCCGTCAGGATTTCCACTTTTTCCATGACGACAGGGTCCAGGGGCCGGTCGCGGAAGTCCGTCGGAGCCGAACCGATTTCGTGGACCACATCCATGCCTTCGATAATTTTACCGAAAATGGCATGATGGCCGTCCAGCCACGGCGTCGGTGCCAGCGTAATGAAGAACTGGCTGCCGCCCGTATTGGGGCCGGCGTTGGCCATGGACAGGATTCCTTCGCTGTCATGGGCCAGACCCTCGCCGAATTCATCAGGGATGCAGTAGCCGGGGCCGCCGGTGCCGGTGCCCGTGGGATCGCCGCCCTGGATCATGAAATCGTCAATGACGCGGTGGAAGATGATGCCGTCGTAGTAGCCCTTTTCCGTCAGTTCCAGAAAATTGGCTGCCGTGTTCGGTACCTTGTCTTCAAAAATTTCAGCGACGAAAACGCCCTTCGTCGTCGTAAACTTTACTTTTGCATTTGCCATATCCTCATTTCTCCTTTTGCGACGGAGTTTCCTCCGGCTGCTGTTTTTCTTGCTTTTGCGCCGTGTAGGCCTCTACCTCCCGGCGGATCTTTTTCTGCCGTGCCAAATCATACACCAGGTACAGGCCGGTGCCGATCCCCGTCATAATGCACGGTAAAAACATGCGGGCCGACTCGTTGCCGCCAAACCAGGTAAGGATGATACTCGTGAAAATCATAAAAGCCTGGGCGGCCTGGAGGCGCGTCTTGATCAGCGGTTCGTGGTGACGGTCATCCCGGGCTTTGGAAAGACCGGCAACCATGACCTCCGGCATGAAGATGACAAAAGAGGCGAACAACAGGAAAGGATAGACCTGGGACAAGTCGGGAACATTGAAGTTCCGTCCTGTAAAAATGACCATGCAGAAGGACAAAGCACCGAGATACATGCTCCGGTAGTACCCTTCCTTTAAAGCGCTTTCGGCAATGTAGGCCGCGCCCGTTACGATGGGGATCAGCCAGTATCCCTGCATGCCCAGATAAAACGCAGCTGCCAGGATGAGGATGTTGTCCCCCACCTTATGCCGCGAGCCGGACGTGCGGTTGAACATACGCATGAGAAAGAGCATCCACAGAAGCGCGACAATCCCGTTGGGTTCCACACCCAGAATGCCTTCGGCAAACAGGGTCAGGAACGCCGACAAGATCGCGCCCCAGCGGCGGTCCGGATCGGGGTCTGCTTCCTGGGCGATCAAGTAGGCGAAGAAAAAGCCCGCAGCGTACGCCACACCGTCCAGGAGGACACTGCCCGTGCCCGAGTGAGTGACCTGCCGGAAAATCAGCAGAATCACCGTGGAAATCAAGGTTCCCATCATGGCGAGGCGGTTGAAGCGGTCGTCGAAGTAAAAGGGACGGCCCAACCCGAAATTGCCCGTATCGTCCGACGGAGACCCGCTCGCTTTGCGTACGAAGATGAACTTGTTATCACGTTTACTCATAACGGACGGATGCACTCCTTAGTCGAGAATTTTTTCTCCGTGGTATTTTTCACCGTCGGCGTTGGGCAGAATCCCGTAGCCTTCGGTCCAGAGAGTCTTGTATTTGATGGCCTGATGATGGACCGTTTCTTTGTTGGTTTCCGGCAGCTTCTTGATGCATTTGGCCGGCACGCCTGCCATAAGAGAATACGGTTCCACGATGGTCCCTTTCGTGACGACAGCGCCGGCTGCCACGACAGAGCCTTCCCCGATGACAGCGCCGTCCAGTACGACAGAACCCATACCGATCAGCACATGATCCTTCACCGTGCAGGCATGGAGCGTCGCGCAGTGGCCGACGGTCACATAATCGCCGACGATGCAGGGATGCTGGTCTGCCACGTGCAGGCAGCTGTTGTCCTGGATGTTGGAATATCTGCCGATCTCGATGCGGTTTACATCTCCGCGGACCGTGCAGTTCGGCCAGACGCTGGAGAATTCCTTCATGGTAACCATGCCGATGACTTCGGCACTTTCAAAAACGTGGGCTTTTTTGTCGACATCAGGGCTGATCCCTTTGAATTTTCTAAGCATGTAAAATACCTCCTTCAAAAACATCATAACGACAAATTGAATCTATCGTCAGCGCGGCCCGCCCGAGGGCGGTTTCCGCGAGACAGTCAGCAGACGGAGCCGGTCTTTCATGAACCAGGTATAGCACGAAGCCAGCAGGTAGACCAGACCGACGAGAAACAGGACGTAACGGATGGGCAGAAAACTTCCCAGGCCGCTGCCGACCAGGGGACCCACTACACCGCCGAACTGCTGGGCCGAAGTGATGAGACCGAACGCTTTGCCGCGCATTTCCTCCGGCGTAACCTGCGTTAAAATGGCGGTCACGTTCGGATAACTGCCGGCCACGAAGAGGCCTGCACAGAACTGGATGGCAGCGAATTGCCAGAGGGCACGTACGGCCGGCTGAAACAGGTTCACGACGCCGGCGCAGGTGAGAACCACCAGCAGTGTGCGGACGAACCCGCGACGCTGGCCCTGCTTGCCCCAGAAGGGCGCCGCCACGATCCCTGCAATCCCGGCGAGGGAAAAAATCCAGCCGCTCAGCTTGACGGTTTCTTCACCTGTCGAACCCGTAAAGCCCGCCACGTACATGGTGACGAGGGGCTGGACCAGCATGGTACACACCTGGACCAGAAACAGCATGGCCATGACGAAGAGCAATCCCCGGTTGCGGACGGCTCCCGTCAGATCCCGGAGCAAATGAAGCTTTTCGTGCCGGGTCTTGCGGATGTATGGCATTTCCTCCACTTGGAAAATCACCATAACCGTCGCAAGGAACAGGCTTATGGCACCAAGCCAGAAGGAGGCACGCATGCCGAACCAGGCAGACAGATACCCGCCGAACAGAGGCCCCAGAATGCTGCCGCTGGACACGCCAGTCTGCATAATGCCCATGCCCCAGCCAATCCGTTCTTTTGGCAGGCTGGAGGAAACCAGGGACATGGCCGCCGGCACAAAGCCGCTGATGATTCCGGCCAGGCCGCGGACCAGGAACAACTGGAACGGTGTCTGCACCACGCCGAGCATGGCGTAGGTCACGGAGAGTCCGACTCCGGCCCGGATTGCCATTTTTCGCTGTCCCACTTTGTCTGCCCAGGCACCCCAGTACGGGGCCATGAGGGAAGAACCCAAAAAGGTGACAGAAAAGACCGCCCCGGTCCAGAAATGAATCCGGTCCGGGCCGACCTGTAAATCCTGCAGCAAATACAGTGGCAGAAAAGGAATACAGCTCGTATAGCTGGCACAGGCAAGGAAAACGCCAATCCACAGGATGACGAGGTTCTTTTTCCAGTGAACCTGTGGTTCCCCGGACGGGGAACGGTTTTCCGTTGTCACCTCGACTGCCATCTTTCCTACCTCCACCGTATCCTTTCAAATTATAGCATACTCTGAAAAACTATGCTACCGCCCGCCACGGATTCAAATTTCTCTGAAAATGCACGAAAAAGCTGCCACAGACCGGCCGTATCCGTTATAATGAAAACAGGGACGTGCCATGCCGGTTCCGTCCCGGGGAGGTCTTTATGAAACAACTGCTTTCTCTGGCTGCAGCCCTGCTGCTGATTTTCGCCGTTCAGGCGCCGGGCAGCGCCAAAGCACCCGTACCGCGCGACACGCCCGTGCCGTCCCTGACGGAAAAGGTCAATCTCGTCTGGCAGCACGCCGACGAACCTGATGTGGATCTTTCCCGGCTGGACAAGGTTCCCGGTGTCAACGTCGTATCCCCTGTGTGGTACACCATCGACAACGAATACGGCCACGTGGCGGATCATTCCGTCCCGCAGTACGTGGAACGGGCCCACGCCCGTGGTTACCTGGTCTGGCCGTTGATTACGAACGGCTTTCAGCCCGACCGGACGCGTGCGATTTTGAACGACAAGCACGCCCAGCAATACGTCATCGACCAGCTGCTGGCAGCGGCGAAAAAGTATCGCTTCGACGGCATCAACCTGGACTTTGAACATATTTACGAAGCGGACAGGGACAAGCTGACCGCCTTTGTCGCCCGGATCCGCCGCAAAACAAAGGAAGCGGGACTGACCCTGTCCATGGACGTCACTGTCCCAGACGGCAGCCCCGACTGGTCCCTCTGTTACGATCGCAGGGGCCTTGCACGCCACGTGGACTATCTGATGCTCATGGCCTATGACCAGTACTCCCGCGGCAGCCGTGTGCCCGGTCCGACGGCTTCGTACAATTGGGACGCCGACCGCGTGGCCGCCACCTTACGGGAGGTGCCGGCCCGCAAATTGGTCCTGGGCATCCCCCTGTATATGCGCCTGTGGCGTTATGATCCCGCCGAAAACCGGTGGCACGCTTCTACCCTGACCATGAAACGGGCCGAACAACTGCGTGCTGAAAAAGGCATTCTGCCCTCCTGGCAGAGCGAATGGCTGCCGGACATGCAGATGTTCCGCTGCTCCTACGAAGAAGGGGGCACCAAATACCAGTTCTGGCTGGAAAACACGGCCAGCCTCTATCTTAAGACCCGCCTCGTCGACCAGTATGACCTGGCCGGCACTGCCGCCTGGCGCTACGGCTTCGAGTCGCCGGAAGTCTGGCCCATGCTGCAGCAGCGTCTGGCTCCGGAAAGTAAGGCCAACTGAGAACAGCAAACGCAAAGAACCCTGGAGCGCGCTGCCGCTCCAGGGTTCTCTTCATTTGTCACGTTTCGTCGCAATGCTCTTCTGTTCCGCAGTTCTCCGGACAATCTGATTACAGTTTGTACTGTTTCTTGATCTTGCCCAGGAACTGAATCAGGCTGGGGGAACAATTGGCCTTGACGACGATGCAGCCCTGCATATCCGTCTTCATCAGATAGAAGTTCGTATCCGTTTCAATGATGTTGCGCAGCTGCACATATTTATAGGCCACACGCCCCAGTTTGTTGACTTCTTCGTAGTGATCCATGTAGAACGTCAGATTGCTCTGCATCCCCTCGAGATGACTCTGGCCGAACTGCTTTTCCGCCACGCGGCGCAGATTGAACGGAATCAGGAACACGAAAACTCCCACCGCCAGAACCGCGCAGATTGCCGCTGCCACGAACCATTTCTGGTACAGGAACGCGATGATGACAACAGCGAAAATGGCCGCCAGGATGTATTCTACTTTCCGCACCTTGGGGTTCCGCTTCTGCAGGACCGCATTCATGCGGCCGAACTCCTTGGCTGTATATTCCGTATGGGTCTTGTAAACGATTCTCATGCCATTCTCTCCTTCTCATCCCCGGCCTCCCGCCTGAACACGGAAGTGCCTGAAGAATTCTGTCCCACAGGACATCTACGTTACATTATACTAAAAGAACGCCGTACTGTAAACATCTTTACAAGAGGTTCCAGGACGGCAGCAACTTCGGCCTTCGGGGCAAAAAAAATCCGCCTCTCAGCGGGTGCACTTTTTGAAATTGGTGCGGTAGAGAGGATTTGAACCTCCACGGGGTCAACCCCCACTAGCTCCTGAGGCTAGCGCGTCTGCCGTTCCGCCACTACCGCATTACAAGCGTACAAACCAAAATATCTGTGGTGCGGTTGATGGGATTTGAACCCATACGAGGTCTCCCTCACCACCCCCTCAAAGTGGCGTGTCTGCCGTTCCACCACAACCGCGGGAAGGTACGTCGATTTGCAACAATGTCATTCTAGCATAAGGAAAAGAATCCGTCAACAGCTTTTTCGGGAAAATTTCAAACGGCAGGAAGCCGGTCCCGGCAGGCCGGCTTTCGCCTTTTCTCCAGCCTAATGGGGGATTTTATTCTTGTAGAGCCGGTAGTACTCGTCCCGGTCGTGGAGCACCTTGGCCACGTACTCCCGCGATTCGGCATAGGGAATTGCAGTGACATTTCCGTAATCGTAGTCCCAGTCGTTGGCTTTCATCCAGACCTGGGTGTTGCCCCGTCCGGCGTTGTAGGCAATCAGGAGCAGGACCATGTTGCCCTTGAACTCGTGGTGCAGCTCCGACAAGTACCAGCATCCCATGCGGATATTCGTTTCCGGCTGGTACAGCGAAGCCAGGCTGTAATTTTTCAGGCCCATCTGTTCCGCAATCCACTGGCCCGTGTCCGGCATGATCTGCATCAGTCCGATGGCACCGGCGCGGGATACGGCTCCTGGCTTGAAGCCGCTTTCGTTTTTGATGACCGCCGCCGTCAAAAACGGATCAACGTTGTTCTTATGGCTGTAGGTGACGATTTCCTGCTGGTACGGCCACAGGTAGACGAAACGCATCTGCACATAATCGCTGCGCCACGCCATCCAGCCCAAAAACACTACCAGGGCTGTCACTAGCAGCGAAAGCTTCCAATGGAGCCGCCATGCCGCCCCGTCCCGCCGGCTGCGGCGCTTCCGGCTGGAAAAGGACTGTGGAATCCAGCGGCGGATGGTCTTCCGGCCCCGTTTTTTCCTTTTGCCTATCACGGCTGTCTCCCTTCACTCATTTCTTCACTGTCAGGATGGACGCTGCAGCCCGTTCCTTCCGACCCTTTTCCGCCGCCTGCTGCAAGCGGGCCACCGCCCGTTCCACCTGGCTCTGCGTGTGGGCTAACGTCCGGCCGTTGTCGATGACCAGGTCGGCATATTTCTTTTTGTCTTCCAGCGACATCTGAACGGCGATACGGGCCCGTACTTCCTCTTCCGACGCCCCGTCCCGCAGCATGGTGCGCCGCACCTGTTCTTCCGGGGAAACGGCGACGAGCCAGACCAGATCCACAAATTCGTTCCAGCCGCATTCGATCAGCAGCGGCACATCGAGGACGCTCAACGTATGCTTGGAATGCCTTGTCTCCTTCAGAAAGGCCATGGCACGGCGCCGCACTTCGTCCTGCACCATGCCGCCGTAGGCTTTCCGCAAGTCTTCGTCATGAAAGACCTTGTTTGCCACCCAGAGGCGGTTCAGGCTCCCGTCCGGCAGCAGGCAGTCCGGGCCGAAAATCTGCACCGCCCGGGCCAGGCAGGGGCTTCCCTTGGCGACAGCCCGCCGCGCTTCCGCGTCGGCATCAAAGACAGGGATGCCAAGGGTGCGCAGATGGGACGACACCGTACTCTTGCCGCTGCCGATGCCTCCGGTCAATCCGATAGACTTCATCCGTTTCTTCCTCCGTGGTTCCTTGCGGGAACCGGTTTATTTCTGACAGTTCGGGCAGTAAACGCTGCCCCGGCCGCCGACTTTGATCTGCACCAGCGGTGTCCCGCAGGTCAGGCACGGCTGGCCTTTGCGGTGGTACACACGCAGGTATTCCTGGTTGTTGCCCATAAATCCATCCGCATCCTGGTAATTGCGGAACGTCGTTCCATGGTTGCGCAGGCCCTGGGCAATGACGTCATTAATGGCCTGCCACAGCCGCTGCCGCTCCGCCACTGTCAGGCGGTATGCCGGCCGCGTCGGCCGGATTCCCGCCAGGGCCAGACTCTCGTCGGCATAGATATTGCCCAGGCCGGCGATGCGGTGCTGGTCCAGGATCAAGCTTTTAATCGGCATCCGGCTGTGCCGTACGATTCCTGCGAAGTAGTCCGCCGTGAATTCCGGGGACAGCGGTTCCGGCCCCAGGGAAGCGAACCCTTTGTCCTGCCATGTATCCGCTGCAGCCACATAGGCCATCGTGCCGAAGGTGCGAATGTCCGTGAACCACAGCGTGCAGCCGTCGTCCAGCCGGAACCGCAGGCGCGCGAAAGGCGGCTCAGGAGCCCCTGCTGGTTTCACCAGCAGCGCCCCCGTCATGCGCAGATGGGCCAGAAGATGGCTCCCGTCCGTAAAGGAGAGCGTCAGGTACTTCCCCCTGCGCGTCACACCGGCGAAGGTATGGCCCGGAAGGGCCGCCGTAAAATTCTCCACGGACGGATGGATGACCATCTTCGGACGGAAGACGGCCACTTCCGTAATCGTGCGCCCTTGCAGATGAGGTACAAGGGAGCGGCGCACTTGTTCCACTTCTGGCATTTCCGGCATCGTAATTCCTCCGTTTTCCTCCCGCCGGCCGCGATTTTGCCCCGCGTCCGGTTCCTGCTCCGTCAAAAGCAACGTCGTTTTCGACGGTCTTATTTTGCTGCCGCCCAGTCTTTGCCGAAGTTGACCTCTGCTAAAAGAGGCACATCCAGATGGAAGGCATTCTCCATTTCCTGCTGCACCAGCTTTGCCGTCGCTTCTTTTTCACTGTCTTTGACTTCCAGGACCAGCTCATCGTGGACCTGGACAAGGACGTGCGAAGCAAGGCCGGATTTCCGGAGTGCCTCATCGACGCGCAGCATGGCCACTTTCATGATGTCTGCCGCGGTTCCCTGGATAGGTGTATTGATTGCCGTCCGTTCCGCGAAGCTGCGGCGGTTGAAATTGCGGTCGTTGATATCCGGCAGATACCGGCGCCGGCCCATCAGGGTGGATACGAAGCCCTGCTCCCGGGCCCGGGCTACGGTCTCTTCCATGTACCGGTGCACGCCCTGGTAACGGGCCAGATAGTGGTCAATGAATTCTTTGGCTTCTTTCCGGGAGCAGCCGAGCTGTACTGAGAGGCCGAAATCACTGATACCATAGACAATTCCGAAATTGACGGCCTTGGCACGGGACCGCATCTCGTGGGTCACGTCGGCCAGCGGGACACCAAATACTTCACTTGCCGTACGGGCATGGATGTCCTGGTTCTCCCGGAACGCTTCCAGCATGGTCGGATCCTGGGCCACATGGGCCAGAATGCGCAGCTCAATCTGCGAATAATCACAGGACATGAGCCAGTCGTACCCCTCACCGGGCACGAAAAGGCTGCGGATCCGCTTTCCTTCCTCCGTCCGCGTGGGGATATTCTGCAGATTGGGATCCACGCTGGACAGCCGGCCCGTCACTGCCACGGTCTGTTGGAAATGGGTATGGATGCGGCCTGTTTCCTTGTTGATCAAGGGCTTCAAGCCTTCCAGATACGTCGAATGGAGCTTGGCCAGGGCGCGATAGCGGAGAATCGTGTCCACCAGTGGGTGGCTGCCCCGCAGTGCTTCCAATACCTTGACATCCGTCGAATAACCGCTCTTCGTCTTTTTGATGACCGGCAGCTTGAATTTTTCAAACAGGATGACGCCGAGCTGTTTCGGCGAGTTGGGGTTGAAGCTTTCATCCCCCGCTTCCTGCCGGGCCTGTTCTTCCAGGGCGGCAATCTCTGCGGCCATGGTACTGCTCATGGCAGCCAGCCGCTCCTTGTCGACGGCAATGCCGGTCAATTCGATGCCTGCCAGGACACGGGCCAGTTTCAATTCCATGTTCCGGTAGATTCCGGTCAGTTCTTTCTCCTGCAGCAATGGTTCCAGAACCTGTGCCACGAGAGCCAGTGTCTGGCAGTCCGCAGCCCGTTCTTGTCCCAGATACTGCCAGGCCAGATCTTCCAGGGCATACCTGGAATGGCCTGCGTCTTCCAGGTACGCCGCCAGTGCCAGGTCGTCCTGCAGGTTCCGGATGGGTTCTTCCCCGCCGGGCCGGTGGCACAGGAGCACGCGGTACGTTTCCTTGCAATCCACCGTTCCTTTCGGATTGGGGGCCGTAGCGAGCCAGTCGGCAAAAGCCGCCAGGACATCGTCCCCGTGCAGATCATACAGTGTGCCGCCGGCAAGCAGCTGGGCTCCCGTGAAAGACAGGTGCGGGATCGTACCGCCCACCTTTGTCAAAAACCAGATTTTTTCCTCCGGTACCAGGCCGGCTGCCAGAGCCTGCCAGTCCGCCAGAGTCGATACCGCCGTCGGCACAGCGGCCGGCACGGCTTCCCCGAACAAGCTGCCCATCATTCCGTCGGCCGGGAGTTCCTGACGGGCCGGTACCGCTGCAGCGGCATTGTTCTGTACTGCCGGCGTTGCCGGAGCTGCGCCGGCTGCCGTCCCTTCCTCTGCCTTTTTTTCTCCCAGGACAGCGGCAAACTTCTCGTAAAAGCCGCGGAATTCCAGTTCCGCCATTTTATTGCGGGCCGCCGCACCGATGTGCTGCGTGGCATACCGGTCCAGGTTGTAATCCATGGGAACGTCGGTCACGATGGTCGCCAGTTTTTTGGACAAGAGGGCCTCATCCCGGTGCTCCGTCAATTTGGTCTGCAGGGCCTTGCCCTTGATGTCGGGAATATGGTCCAGGACATTTTCCACACTGTCGTATTCCACCAGCAGTTTGAGCGCCGTCTTTTCCCCGACTCCCTTGACACCGGGAATGTTATCCGACGCGTCGCCCATCAGCCCTTTCAGGTCGATGAGCTGCACGGGCTTCAGGCCGGCATAGTCCTCGGCAAAGGCTGCCTCATCGTACAGCTTGATATCCGTAATGCCCCGCTTCGTGTACATCACGCGGGTCTTTTCATCGATCAGCTGCAGCTGGTCCCGATCCCCTGTGACGATATACGTTTCCGGCGCGCCACCGTGGCGGGCCATGCTGCCGATAATATCATCCGCTTCGTAGTCGTCCAGTTCCAGGGAGGCTACCTGCAGAGAATCCAGGACGTCCATCAGCATAGGGAACTGCTCTTTCAGTTCCGGCGGTGTCTCCTTGCGCTGTCCCTTGTAGTCCGCGAAGAGCTGCGTCCGGAACGTTTTCCGCGATTTATCGAACGCAACCAGGACCCAGCGGGGCTGCAGTTCCGTCAAAAGACGGTGGAACATGCGTAAAAAGCCGTACACGGCTCCTGTATGCATCCCTTTGTGATTCGTCAAAGGCGGCAGGGCGAAGAAAGCCCGGTGGATCAGGCTGCTGCCGTCAATCAACAATAATTTATCTGCCATAGGACACCTCGTTTTCAGCCAGGCGCTGCAGGACAAGTGCTGCAGAGCACACACCTTCCATTTTACCGTTTATTATACCACGGAACGGAAGAGGGACAAAACAAAAGGACGCGGCCCTCCCGCCTCCGATGAATCGAAGGCAGGAAAACCACGTCCTCGAAACCTCTGTCTACAGAGGTATATCAGGCTTTCTTCGGTGCTGCCGGGGTTGTTTTGTTCCCCTCTTCCACGACATCCGCTGCCGTAGTGCCACGCGCTTTCAGCAGTTCGTCCACTTTGGCGCTGAGGACGGATTTGTCCTCCTCCAGCCGGGTAATGCGGTCGTTCAGCTTATGGACGTGCCACATTCCCTGCGCTTTCAGCTTCAGGCCCCAGACAAAGGCGATCAGGAATCCGGCAATGGCCGAAATGAAAACGACCAGGACGAGATTGATTTCAAAGCTCCAGGCCAGGAAATTGAGATGGACCATGATCGAGTTCTGCAGCGCCAGGATGGCCACAAAAATCGCGATGATGGCAGTGACAATCATGTATGGCATGGGGATATTCCTCCTCTACCGGGCGCCGGCGGCGCACCTGGATTTGTTATTTGCTTTCTTCCATGACGGCTTTGATTGCCTTCGCCATCCGTTTAACGCCTTCCACGATCCGGTCGTCCGGCATGCAGGAATAGTTGACGCGGAGGTTACGGTCCGGTTTTTCATTCGGATAGAAAGCGTCGCCGATAACGGCAGCCACTTTCATGTCAATGCATTTCTGGAAGACCTTGAGGGAGCTGACTCCTTTGGGCAGCGTAACCCACAGGAACAGGCCGCCTTCCGGACGGGTGAATTCCACGCCTGCCGGGAACTCTTCTTCCATGGTCTTCAGGATCAGGTTGCGGCGATGACCGTAAAGTTTGCGGATCTCTTCCACGTGAGCGTCCAGGTCATACGTATCCATGTAGGCATCGGCGATGCCCTGGTCGAAGTTGGACGTGTGCAGGTCGGCGCCCTGTTTGATCATGACGAACTTTTCCACGATTTCGTGGGGGCCTGCAATCCAGCCCAGACGAAGGCCCGGGCAGAAGACCTTGGAGAACGTCCCCAGGAAGGAGACGAGGCCTTTCGTATCCATGGACTTCAAGGTCGGGTTCATGGTGCCAGTATACCGCAGTTCGCCGTAGGGGTCGTCTTCGAAGACCGGCAGGTCATACTTATTGACGACTTCCATGAATTTCTTACGGCGTTCCACCGTCCAGGAAACCCCTGTCGGGTTCTGGAATTCCGGAATGACGTAGATGAACTTGACGCGCGGCGTTGTCGCGAGGATCTTGTCCAATTCTTCCGGAATGATGCCGTCCTTATCCGTCGGCACTTCCTTGAAGACCGGCTGATACGCATTGAAGGCATTCAGGGCACCCAGGTAGGACGGGCTTTCCACGAGGACGACGTCCCCCGGGTCTACGAACAGCTTGGCGGCAAAATCAAGGCACTGCTGCGACCCGGTCGTAATCAGGATATCATCCGGGTTGATGCCGGGCGTACCGTATCTATCTGCCATGCGTTTCGCAATCTTCGCGCGCAGGGTCGGACGGCCTTCGGTCGTCGCATACTGCAGCAGCTGACGTCCTTCTTTCAGCACCAGGTCATGGGAAACCTTGGCGATTTCTTCCACCGGGAACAATTCCGGTGCAGGCAGGCCGCCGGCGAAGGAGATGATTTCCGGTTTGGCGGTTAATTTCAACAGTTCACGAATTTCGGACGCTTTCATGCGCTCCATTCTCTTGGCAAAAGTAATGGCCATTTTCTTACAACCCCTTTTCCTTACAGAATCTCTTTTCTCGGGCATTCCAGCGCCCGGACAGGCATTATCGGCCTATACGAAAAATTTTATCACCCGCCAGAAAGAGTGTCAACATATCCGCAAAACAGGTTTTGAATCCAGCATGTCTGTCCGTTCCAAGGAAACATCTTCCTTCCGATTGTAAGGAATGTTACACCCTTTCCGGCGTTTTTCCTCCGCCTGGTGTCCTGTCCGCAGCAACGCAGACGTATCAATACATCCCGCGGTATTTCATGGCCACGGAAATACGGCGCAGGGCTGCAATGTACGCGGCAACACGCATGGTGACCTTATATTCCTTAGACAAGTCGTGCACTTCGTGGAACGCCTTGACCATCAGTGCCGTCTGTTTTGCAATGACTTCTTCTTCCGTCCAGAAATACCGGTACAGGTTCTGGACCCATTCGAAGTAAGACACGGTGACGCCGCCGCCGTTGGCGAGGATGTCCGGAACGACCAGAATCTTATTCTTCTTAAGGATGGTATCCGCGTCCGGCGTCGTCGGGCCGTTGGCGCCTTCGCAGACGATGGAAGCCTGCACTTTGCCGGCATTCTCCTTCGTGAGCTGCCCTTCCATAGCGCACGGGAAGAGCACCGAAACCGGCAGGGCCAGCAGTTCCGCGTTCGTGATCGCCTTGGTGCCCGGGAAACCTTTCACAGAATGGTTCTTGCTTTTGGCCGTATATTCCGCCAGTTTATAAGGATTGATGCCTTTTGCGTTGTAAATAGCGCCGAAAATATCCGACACAGCCACGAGTTTCAGACCCGCGTCGTGTGCCAGTTTCGCCGTCCAGCTGCCCACATTGCCGAACCCCTGGACCGCACACGTAGCGCCTTTGACCGGGATTCTCTTGACTTTCAACGCCTCGAGGGCTGCTGTCACGACGCCGCGGCCCGTTGCGGACGTACGTCCCAGAGAACCGCCCAGGGACAGGTCTTTGCCCGTAATCATGCCCGGCTCGAACTGTCCTTTGATTTTGCTGAATTCGTCCATCATCCAGCCCATGATCTTGGCATTCGTATTCATGTCCGGTGCCGGAATATCCAGTTTTTCGCCGAGGAAGAAGGCAATCTTGTCAATGTACCCGCGTGTCAGCGCCTCCAGTTCCCGCTCGGACAATTTCGTCACATCGACAACGATGCCGCCCTTGCCGCCGCCGTACGGCAGGCCTGCCACGGCGCACTTGCAGGTCATCCAGAATGCCAGGGTCTTGACTTCGTCGGCATTGACGTTCGTGTGATACCGGACGCCGCCTTTAGAGGGTCCCATGACCGTACTGTGCTGGCAGCGGTATCCCGTGAAAACCTGTACCGAGCCATCGTCCATTTTGACCGGGATGTGCACTTCCAGCATGCGTTCCGGCTGCTCGATAATAGCGGCCGCACCCGGATCCAGCTTCATCGCCTTGATAGCTGCGTTCAACGGAATCTGCGATTGTTCGAAAAGTCCCATAATCGTGTGCCTCCTTTGATTGAATTTTTCCTCCTGTTGCGTTCCATTCACAAGGCAGCAATTGCCTCTTACTGCACTTATATTTTAACCCAATTTGTCCGAATAGTCTATCAAATTGCTTTTGGTTCTCAAAGGAAGGCACGAGTCGTCATTTTTCTCCGCTTTTCCGTGCGCCGAATTGATCGTAGATGGCACCGAAGTCCACGCCGCCAATGACGCGGCCCGTATACTTGGCCTTCAGTTCGTGGACGGCGCTGGTCAGATGCGGCGACGAGATGCCGTGTTCCAGGGACAAGTAGGCTTCTACAAACGCTGCCAGGTGGTCGCAGCCCTTGAGGACTTCTCCGTCGACAACCTGGCGCGCACGGCCCTGGCTGGCCTTGACGGCCGCGTTCAGTTCTTCTTCCGACGCAAAAGTCTTCACTTCGCCGTTCAGCCGGAACCGGTCGGCGAATTCGTTCTGCGTGTAATAGACGATATCATCAGCCCAGGAATCAGGCAGCAGCGGCAGGATTTTCTCGTCAACCTGTTTTTTCTCGATTTCCTTGATGAGCGCATCGAGCCCTGACACAGACGTCTTGACCGGCGAGATGATGTCCCGGGTCAGCACTTCCGGCAGATCGTGGAAAAGTCCGCACAGGAAATTACTCACCAGACGGTCGTCACCGGCCCCCATACGGAGGCTGCAGAAATAGGCCAGGACGGCGACGATGAGGACGTGTCCCATAACAGACGTCTCCGGTACGCGGGGCGACTGGGACCACCGCTTCTGGAAACGCAGCTGCCCGACCAGATCGATGAATTTGCTCGTCTTGCCGTGAAGGCTCAGCTTCTGGACGCCTGCCAGATCGTAATGGTTCTCAATCTCGTTGGAAATCTCTTCCTTCGTCTTTTCGATGCCATAAATTCCCTTATTGAAGGGATAGATAATGTTGAATTCCCACTGACTCGCCATATAGTGGGCCGCGCGAAGCAATTTCTTCTCCCGCCGCTTGTAGTCCGCGTCGTCCAGGTAGCGCTGCATGACCGGTTGGAATTCTTCCGCAAAGCCGGGAATCCGTTCTCCCAGCTGCTGGTACACCCACTGGTTCAGCTCACGGCCGTGGTATTTCATCAGCTGGTGAAACACGGGCGGCTTGATATCCGTCAGGACGATGCGGTGCAGAAATTCCGTAATACCTCCCTCGATCAGGGCCCGCCAGTCGAGCTCTGCTCCGTGGTCCTCCTCTTCGTACCGGGCCAGGATATAAAGAATGATCATTTTATGGGCCTGTTTGTCCAGTTCCGTAAAGCCATTGGGCCGGATATGGTCGTTCCAACGCTGGATATGGGCCGCTTCATACAAGAATTCGATAAATTCCTTGTTCAGCATGTGTCAGTACCTCTTTCCGCCCCCTGCGGGCATTTTTTCTTTCGGTTCCATTGTACCACGGCCTTGGGACAGCCGTGCGGTATTTTACAAATCCGAAACCGGATTTTTACGGTCCCGTGGTATAATCAAGGCAGTAAAAGGAGGCTATTATGAAACAAACCACTCCGGATCTGGCTCTGATCCGCCAAAAAAAGGGCTTTATCATTGATATGGACGGTGTCATTTATCATACAGATGTACTGCTGCCGGGAGCGCGGCAATTTCTGGACTGGCTGAAACAGGAACAGAAACAGTTCCTTTTCCTGACCAATTCCAGCGAGCGGTCCCCGCTGGAACTGCGCCACAAGCTGCTCCGCATGGGCATTGACGTGGAAGAGAACCACTTTTACACGAGCGCCCTGGCCACGGCGAAATTCCTGGCCGAACAGTCGCCGGAGTGCAGCGCCTATGTCATCGGTGCGCCAGGCCTGCTGAATGCCCTCCACGACGCCGGCATTACTTTCAACGACGTCAATCCCGATTACGTCGTCGTCGGGGAAACGACGGCCTACAATTACGAGATGATCATCAAGGCGACTCAGCTCATCCATAAGGGAGCACGCCTCATTGCGACAAACTCCGACATCACCGGCCCCAGTCAGATCGGCATCATCCCGGCCTGCCGGGCCCTGGTTTCCCCCATCGAGATGGCAACCGGCGTCGAAGCTTACTACATCGGCAAACCCAATCCCCTCATGATGCGCACGGGCCTGAAAATTCTCGGCGTCCATTCCGGCGAAACCGTCATGATTGGTGACCGCATGGACACGGATATCGTTGCCGGCGTCGAGACCGGCCTGGAAACCGTCCTGGTCCTGACAGGAGTATCGACGCGGGAAACGGTCAAACACTTCGCCTACCGGCCTCATTTCATCCTGAATGGCATCGGCGACATCGTTCCGCAAACCAACTGAAAAAGCACCTGCAGACAGCCTGCAGAACACCCCTCGTCAAACCCGCTGGCCATGCGGGGTGGCGAGGGGTCAAATTTTAGCAAAAAACTGTTGCTATTCCATGGCAAAGTACATTATAATGACAGTGACCCTGGCTCCCCTTAAATCAGCGAGCCAGTCTAATGAAGAAAGCGACGGGCTCCGCGGCGACCGACCTCGTATCCTCCCCTTTGGATTCCAGACCAGTCACAGCGTGGGAACGCCTTTTTCGCTTTATGGGCTTCTTTGCCCTGCCAGACTGATACAGATTACAGAAAGGTTGTGACATGAGAGAGATGGAAGATTTGATCCGTTTGGAAGGAATCACCAAAAAGTTTGGTGACCATGTCATCATCCCTAAATTGGATTTGACCATAAAAGACGGGGAATTTTTGACGCTGCTCGGTCCTTCGGGCTGCGGCAAGACGACATTGCTGCGCATGATCGCCGGCCTGGAAACGCCGACGACGGGCCGCGTGCTCCTGGATGGCAAGGATATTACCAAACTGCCGCCTTACAAACGGGATGTCAACATGGTGTTCCAGAACTACGCCCTGTTCCCCCACATGACCGTTTCGGAAAACATCCGCTTCGGCCTGAAGATGAAAGGCGTGGCCGACGAGGAGGCGGACGAACGCATCCGTCAGGTCTTGTACCTGATCCAGCTCGAAGAGCTGCGGGACCGCTATCCTTCCCAAATGTCCGGCGGCCAGCAGCAGCGCGTGGCTATTGCCCGTGCCCTCGTCAACAATCCGAAGGTGCTCCTCCTGGACGAACCCTTGGGCGCCCTGGATTACCAGCTCCGCAAAAAACTGCAGATTGAATTGAAAAACCTGCAGCGCGGCCTGGGCCTGACGTTTATCTTCGTCACTCACGACCAGGAAGAAGCCCTGACCATGAGCGACCGCATCGTCATCATGAACAACGGCGTCATCCAGCAGGACGGAGATCCGAACGGCATCTACCATCATCCGGTCAACACTTTCGTCGCCCGTTTCATCGGCGAAAGCAATTTCTTCGATCTCGACGGCAAAACGTACGCCCTGCGTCCGGAAAAGCTGAACCTTTGCGAAGAGGAAGAAGAAAGCACCGCCCATCCGGCTCCGCAGTTCTACGGCACGGTCGTAGACATCGTCTTTTACGGAACCATCGATAAAGTGTTCATCCGCCTGGACAACACCAACCAGACCGTCGTCGCCTATCAGTATTTCGACGACTTGCGGCGCTGGAAAGTCGACGACCGCGTCGGCATCTGGTGGTACGACCGGGACCAGGTCGAAATGGATCAGTAAGAGGAAACGCCCATGAAGAAGAACGGAAAGTTACTGATTGCGCCGACTCTGGTGTGGCTGACGATCTTTTTCGTCCTGCCCATGCTCATTGTCGTCGCCGTATCCTTTGCCAGCCGTACCCCGTACGGACAGGTCGTGTTCCAGTGGACCCTGCGTAACTATGCCCGTTTCCTGGAACCGCTGTACTTATCCATTTTCGCACAGACCCTGGTCGTCGCCCTTGTCACGACCATTTTTACGGTCCTCATGGGGTACCCCCTGGCGTATTACATTGCCCAGCTGCCCAAGCGGTGGCAGCAGCCCGGCCTGATCCTGTGCATGATTCCTTTCTGGATCAACTTTTTGATCCGTTCCTATGCCTGGGTCATCATCCTGCGGGCCCAGGGCGTCCTTAACACCCTGCTGCTGAAGGCAGGCCTGATTGAGCAGCCCCTGCAGCTCCTCTATAACGAAGGCGCCGTCATGCTCGGTATGATCTACGCCTTGCTGCCATTTATGATCCTGCCCATCTACGTGTCCATCGAACAGCTGGACCATCGTCTGCTGGAGGCCGCCTCCGACCTGGGGGCCAAGCCCTTTACGGCGTTCCGTAAAATCACGCTGCCCCTGACCATGCCCGGTGTCGCTGCCGGTACGATTCTCGTGTTTATTTCGTCCCTTGGCATGTTCGTTGTTCCGGATGTCATGGGCGGCGCCAAGTCGGCTCTCGTCGGCAATCTGATTCAGAACCAGTTCCTGTCAGCCCGTGACTGGCCCTTCGGGTCGGCCCTGTCCATCATGCTGGCCATCTTGTCCCTGGTCCTGATTATCCTGTATTACCGGACGCTCCGGATCCAGAAGGGAGGCAGCGATCATGCAGAAGACGTGGCGTAGTCACCTCCTGTTGGCCTATTCACTGGCCGTCCTGGCCTTCCTGTACCTGCCCCTGATTATCCTGGCCATGTACTCCTTCAACGACTCCCGCATCAACGCTGTCTGGACCGGCTTCACCTTCAAGTGGTACGAGCACCTGCTCCACAACCGCCGTGTCCTGGAAGCCCTCATCAACACGTTGATTGTCGGATTTATTTCCACTGCCGTCTCGACGGGCCTGGGTACGATTGCCGCCATTGCGCTGCACCGTTACAAATACAAGGCGCAGAACGTCATCAACAGCCTGCTGTACCTGCCCATCCTGATTCCGGAAATCGTCATGGGCCTGTCGCTGCTGGTTCTGTTCTCGCAGTTCCATCTGCCCCTGGGTAAAACGACGTTGATCCTGGCCCACATCACCTTCTGTCTCAGCTTCGTGGTCATCACCGTCGGCGCGCGGCTTGACGGACTGAAGCTCGACTACGAACAGGCGGCCAGTGACTTGTATGCCACGCCGTGGCAGTGCTTCCGCTATGTGACCCTGCCCCTGATTATGCCGGGTATCGTCGCAGGCGCCTTAATTGCTTTCACGTTGTCCATCGATGACTTTGTCATCAGTTTCTTTGTGGCAGGTCCCAATTCCACGACGCTGCCGCTGTACATTTACGCCATGGTCAAACGTGGCATTTCGCCGGAAATCAACGCCCTGTCCACGGTCATGATGTGCGTCGAAATCGCTCTCGTCCTGCTGGCCGAGGCCCTGCAGCCGTCGCATAAGGCCAAAAAACAGGCCGGCTGATCGTTCCCCGGAAGGATACGGCGGATCCCCCCTGGAGCCGATCCGTCTCCTGATAAAATTCTGGCTTGCCGCCGGGCAGTTCCCGACGACAGGAAACTAGGAGGTAAACAATGAAAAAACTCATCACCCTCTTGCTCTGTGCACTGTCCCTGATCGCCCTTGGCTGCGGCGGCGGAGACAAGCAGGCCGGGCAGTCTGCCGACGGGCAGAAACAGGTGCTGAACCTGTTCAGCTGGGCGGACAACTTTTCTCCCAAAGTCCTGGAAGACTTTGAGAAAAAGTACAACTGCAAGATCAACTACGACGTCTTTGCCAACAATGAAGAATTGCTGGCCAAGATCCAGGCCGGCGGATCCCGGTACGACGTGATTCAGCCTTCGGACTACATGGTCGCCACCATGATCAAGCTGAACCTGCTCGAGGAATTGGATCAGAACGCGTTGGGAAACACCAGAAACATCCTCCCGGCCCTGCAGAAACCTGCCTACGATCCGCAAGGGAAATATTCTGTCGTGTACACCTGGGGTGTGACGGGTATCGTATACAACACCAAGTACGTCAAGGAAAAACCGACGTCCTGGGCCGATTTGTGGAATCCCGCTTACAAAGGCCGGGTCATCCTCCTGAACGACTCCCGCGAAGTCATCGGCATGGCGCTCAAGAAAAACGGTCATTCCGTCAACAGTAAGGACAAAGCAGAACTGGACCAGGCCGTCCAGGATCTGCGCCGCCTCTCGCCGAACGTGCTGGCATACGATACCGATACGATCAAGCAGAAATTCATTGCCGAAGAAGCCTGGATCGGTACCATGTGGTCCGGGGACGCCTCCTTTGCGCACAAAGACAACAAGGATCTGGCCTTCGTCATCCCGAAGGAGGGAGCCGTCATCTGGACGGATACCTTTGCCATTCCGAAAGGCGCTAAAAACAAGGAGCTGGCCGAAAAATTCATCAACTACCTCTACGACCCCAAGGTCAGCGCCGCCAACTACGAATACATCGGGTACAATGATCCGAATGCCAAATCCGAAACGTATCACAGCGAAGCTTTCAACGCCGATCCGATGCTGAAAGCCGCCAAAGACTATATCTCCCGCGGAGAATGGATTGAAGATATCGGCAGTGCCCTGACCATGTACGATCGTTACTGGACGGAGCTCAAGACCGGTAAATAATCGGACAGAAACGAGGTTGATACCGTTTGAAACACTGGCAACGCATCTCCCTGATGCTCACTGCTGTCGCGTGCCTTGCCTTCCTCACGGTGGGCTGCGGCAATGACGACGGAAAGGAAGTACTGAACATTTACAGCTGGGCCGACTATTATGATCCGGAAGTCCTGGCCGAATTTGAGAAAAAGTACAACTGCCGTGTCAACTACGATGTCTATTCCAACAACGAAGAACTGTTGGCCAAACTGCAGGCCGGCGGCGCCCAATTCGACATTATCCAGCCGTCGGACTATATGGTGACCACCATGATCAAGCTCGGCATGCTGGAGAAACTCGACCAGGCGGCGCTGCCGAACACGAAGTCCCTGATCCAGGGCCTCCGTACTCCGGAATACGACCCGCAGCACGTCTATTCCGTGCCCTACGTATGGGGCCTGACAGGTATCGCATACAACAAACGGTATGTGAAAGAACCGCCTACGTCCTGGCGTGACCTATGGAAACCCGAGTACAAGGGCCATGTGCTGCTCCTGAATGATTCCCGGGAGGTCTTCAGCCTGGCGCTGAAACAGCTCGGCTACTCCAACAACAGCACCGACAAAGGACAGGTGGAAGAAGCGTTCCGCACGCTGAAAGACTTGAACCAGAACGTGCTCGCCTACGATACGGAAAACAACAAACAGAAGATGATTGCCGAAGAAGTCTGGATTGCCCAGATGTGGTCCGGCGACGCTTCCTACGTCAATACGGAAAATCCGAGCGTGTCTTTCGTCGTACCGAAGGAAGGAACGGTCATCTGGGCGGATAACATGTGCATCCCCAAGGGGGCCAAGCACAAAAAACTGGCCCAGACCTTTATCAATTTCATGTACGATCCAGACATATCGGCCCGTAATTTCAACTACATGCGCCTGCCGAATGCAAACGCGGCGGCGATTCCGAAGATGGATCCGGCCATTGCCGGCAATCCCATTCTCCAGTACGCCGAAACCAAGGCTTCTCTGGGCGAATGGCTCCGCGACATTGGAGACGCCATTACCTTCTATGATCAATTGTGGACAGAGCTGAAAACCGGAAAATAAACGAAGACCCCGCCTCCCTCTCAGGAGACGGGGCCTTTTTTACGGAATATCCATGCGTTTCCTTTCCGGCAGATGCGGAAGAAAAGGAATCACAAGTATCCCAGATGTTCCAGCAGGATTTTCGTTCCCAGAAGACACAGGACAATGCCCCCTGTCATTTCGGCACGGCCGCGGAACCGCTCCCCCAGTTTGAACCCGATCAGGCCGCCCACCAGCGAAAAAGCAAACGTGACAATCCCGATGAGAAGCGAGCTTTCCCAGATCTGCACATGGAGAAACGCCAGGCTGATGCCGACCGCCAGGGCATCTATACTGGTCGCAACGGCGAGGACGAACATCTTCTTCACGCCGTACCCGATGACGGGACAGGCATCTTCCCGGCTCTCGCGGATCATATTGTATCCCAGGTAGCCCAGCAGGATAAAGGCCACCCAATGGTCATAATTGCGGATGTAGTCGATGGCCCAGGAAGCGCCAAAAAAACCGAGAACCGGCATCAAAAACTGGAAAAAGCCGAACCAGATTCCGAATTTCAGTGCTTCCTGCAGCCGGTTTTCCGGTGCAATGGCCAGGCTGCCGCAGATAGATACGGAAAAGGCATCCATGGACAGGCTGACAGCCAGCAAAAACAATTCCAGCAAACTCACGATGACGTAGTTCCTTTCTTCGCCTGCCGCCGTTCCTGTTCGTGGCGCAGGTTGTTCTGTTCTTCCCGTTCCGACACTTCGTTCCGTTCCTCTTCCTCCTCCGCAGTCAAAACGTATAAAGCGGGACTGATAGAGGTTCCCAGTGTATCTTCCGTCTTGTAGCGCGCCCAGTCACGGCTCGTCTTCAACGCGCGGAACACGCCGGCAACCATCATGATTCCCAGCGCAATGGCACAAGCATCCAGAACGGCGTTCAGCAGTACTTCCGTTCCGTAGCTGGTGACATCTTCCAGGATAAAGTGCATGCCACGGTACATGCCCAGCCCCGGCACCAGCGGAATGATAGCCGGGATGTTGAACACCGTCACCGGTTCGTGGAATTTACGGGCTGCCAGTTCACTCAGGAGGGAGATGCAGACCGTGGCGACAAAGTTGGCCGAGAACGAATGAACCGACAGGCTCCGGAGGCCCGCAAAGACAACCCAGCCCACGCCGCCGATGAAGCCGCCGGGCCAGAGCATCTTTCTGGGGCACTGGAAGAGCACACCGAACGAAACCGTCGCCAGAAACGCGAAAAAGAAGGCTTTCACCATGTCAAACAACGGCAGAGAGGCCATACTTGAGAAATCCATCATCCTAACCCTCCCCACGTCCAGATTTTCACGGCAAAGGCCAGTCCGACAGCAATGGACAACGCGAAAAGGATTGCTTCCGCAATGCGTGAGTTGCCGCTCAGCAAATCACCGCCGATATAGTCCCGCACGCCGTTCGTAAAAGGCAGGCCCGGCAAAAAGGGCATCAATGCCCCGACAATGATGTTCTGCATGGTGCAGACAGGATCAATCTTACAGGACAACAGCGCTACAAACCCGATGACCAGACCGGCAATGAAGTTTTCCCAAAACGCCGTCGGGTGCAGCTTATTGAAAAGTTTAAGCACTCCCATGGCGGCAAAGCCGCTGAGAAACGCCGCAATGAAATCGTGCCAGTTTCCGCCCAGCAGAGTGGAAAAGGCAGCACTCCCCACGCCGGAAGCCAGGCAGACCAGAAGATTTCCATACGGGTGGGACAGCCGGATCCGCTCGCGCATCCACAGCTTGGCCTGGGCATACGTCATGCCCCACCGCTTGAAATTATAGGACAAGTTGTTGATGTCCATAATGAGGCCCAAATCGACGGCCCGCCACCGGACACGGAAAACGCGGCTTTTCCCATGGGCGCTTTCGTCCCCCAGGATAATGACGGTCGGCGTGCAGAAGACATTCAGATCGTAGTAACCATGACTGCGGCAGAACCGCATCATCGTATCTTCCACGCGGCTCGTTTCCGCACCACTTTTAAGCAGAATCCGCCCCATGTCCATGGCAATGTCCATGACCTGGCTCTTGGTCATGGCATTGGGGACAGTCTTGGTTTCTTCCATCGCTTGCCCTCCTTTCCGGGCAGATGTCCTGTCATCCCTGGCGGAACAACGCCGCCACGGCAGCCTTGAATTTGTTGGCTCCGCCCATGGAAGGATGGGGCACACAGGAACAAGGAATCTTGTATTTTTGCAACGTCTGGGCTGCCTTTTGCCCGATGGCTACGACCTGCGCGCCCGGCAGCAGCTCCATCATTTCTCTGGCGTAGACAATGCCCTCGTTGAGCTCGTTGCCGTCCGGCGTCCGGTTCGTCAAAAGGCCGTCCTTCTTGTAAGGATGAAAAGGAAAAATGTTCCAAAGGACAGCGTCAAACGTACCGAGATGCTCCCGGTGCAGACAGCCCCACATGACCGTTGCCGTCGGCTCGTTGAAACCCATCGTCCGCTGGGTTCCCTTCAGAAGAGGAGACGCAGGATTGCTGGTCCGCCGGTACTCCCAGCCCTCGCCCAGTACTTCTTCCGGACGGACTTCGGGATGGTATCCCAGCAAGATTCGTTCGCTCGTCATGGCCATGCCGGAAAAATGCCCGCCCTGGTATCCCAGGCCTTCGGCGATGAACAAATAATGGGCATGGCGGCGCAGTTCCAGATAGCGCTGCAGGTTGGCAGCGCGGATGCGGGGCGCTTCAGGGCCGATGTCCAGGCCCGGTTCATAGTCCCGCCAGGGATTGAAGACAAGCGGTGCCCGGTACACCTGCAGCTGTTTGAGAAACGTTTCAATAGTCAAACTCATACTGACTCCTTTGAAAACAGGGACTTCTCCCTGTCAATTAGTACTTTTCATTATAACACAGGAAGCAGGGAAAATGTGGTAAGATAAGAAGACAAGGACAAAGCCGAAAGGGGAAAGGAGAGCCATTATGGCTTATTATGTGGCAATCGATATCGGCGGAACCGCCGTCAAATACGGACTGGCCGACGCGCAGGGACACTTTTATGACAAAGGATCCGTTCCCACCGGCCTTCCCGCTGCCGGAATCCCACACCTGCTGGACCTGGTAACGGCGCAGATACGGTGCTACCAGGCACAGCACGACATCGCCGGTGTCGGGATCGACACGGCCGGTGTCGTTGACGCGGACACCGGAGAGATCCTCATGGAAGCCCGGAATTTTCCCGGCTACGCAGGAACTAATCTGAAGCAGCATGTGGAAGAGGCCTGCGGTGTTCCCTGTGCCGTAGAGAACGATGTCAACGCCGCCGGTCTGGGAGAATACTGGCTCGGTGCCGGCCGGAATGCCTCTCCCCTGGTCTGCCTCACAGTCGGAACGGGTATCGGCGGATCCGTTTTGCTGCATGGGAAGCTGCTCCACGGCTGCTGCGGCAGTGCCGGGGAAGTCGGATACATGCGGTTTTACGGAACAGACATGGATCTGGAAGCGGCCGCTGCCGTCCCGTGGCTCCTGCGGACCGTGGCGTCGCAGAAAGGCCTGCAGCCGGACTCCCTGACCGGCCGGGACGTCTTCGCCCTCGCCCAGTCCGGCGATGCCGTGGCCAGGGAGGCCATTGCCACGATGGTCCACCGCCTGGTCCTCGGCATCGAAAACATCTGCTGCGTCGTCAACCCGGAGCTCGTCCTGCTGGGCGGCGGCATCATGGCACAGCACGACTACCTGCGGCCCCTCCTGGAGGCAGAAAAGGAACGGCTCTTCCCGCCTTATCTGAAATCCCGGACCCGGCTGGATTTCGCCCGCCTCGGCAACGACGCCGGCATGACCGGGGCCCTGCGGAACCTGCTGGACCGGTTGGAAACGGGGACCGTTGCGTTCTGAAACTCTCTCTTGACAAACCAAATTTTTTTCGGTAAACTAAAGAAGCTGTTGGAACTATAGCTCAGTTGGTTAGAGTACTACCTTGACATGGTAGGGGTCACTGGTTCGAGCCCAGTTAGTTCCACCAATTTCAAAAGACAATCGGCATCCTCTGCAAAGAAGGTGCCGATTTTTTTATGTTTCCGGCAGACAAAAACAGGCCGGTACAATGCCGCACCGGCCTGTTTCTTTTTATGTTGTTTCAGGAACCATCCCGCCATCCGGATCCAGGCAGCAGCCTCAGGAATCGGACCGGGCGAAGGAATTTTTCATGGCACTGCTCGCCTGGTACAACACATTTCCCAGGCAGGCGTCCGTCTCTTCTTTCGCCATGGCAGCAAACGCTTCGTTGCACTGTGCCAGAAAGTCCGTCACAGCCCCCTCGCAGGGTGTCTTGTCAAACTGTTCCAGCATGGCACGGGCACGGGCGCCGACCGCATTCTGGTAGCGCTCTATGGGATTGGCGCACAGGGCGAAATGGGCGTCGCTCAGGGCCCCGATGAGGCGATTGGCCCAGTAAAACTGGTTTGTGTCAGGGATCTTCCCCGTTTCAGCCAGATAGGCAGGCGTCTTCGTCACATTCGCGTAGAACGGCACGAGGGCGTTGAATACGTTGCACCCTTCGGCAATCCACTCCACGGCGCAGCGCTCCGGATCCCCGTAGGGCCGCAGCTGCGTCACGGCAACGAAATTATTCCGGTTGATCCCGATGGGGCGGTACTTACCCCGCAGGTCTGCAGGACCGCGCCCGTAACAATCAAACGGCGTGCCCTGGTAGTGCCCGCTCAGCACGTACTTGACGTCCTCCACCGTGATTTTCCGCTCCGGCACCAGTGTCCAGGGCAGGTTGTCATCTTCGGGACGGAAATCCGCCTCCGGACCGTCCCAGCGGAAGGTCGTCGGATTCAAGTACCGCAGGATGAACCAGGCGCGCGGCGTATTGTACGTGTGGTCCGCGTCGTCGTGGCTGCCGAATGCAGCCCGCGCGTCGAAGGCCACCGCCGCCTCCAGGGGACCGCCCTTGTCCTCGTCCATCGTTAAATCCAGGAAATGATCCCGGATAAAATCAGCCAGATCGGCGGAGCACAGGGTATCCTTCCCCGCCCCCAGCGCATCTGCCAGGTTCAACGTGTCAATCCCCTGCTGGTTGGGCATGACCACATAGCCGTCATCCGGCACCCGGCGGGCCATCCAGTGGTGACCGCCGATGGTCTCCATCCACCAGATTTCGTCCCGGTCCTGGAAGCCGATGCCGTTCATTTCATAGGTTCCATAGCGTCCCAACAGGTCGCCGAGGCGCAGCACCCCTTCCCGGGCACTCCGGATATAGGGAAGCACGAGCGTCAGCATATCTTCTTCGCCAATGCCGTCCGGCACCAGTGGATCGGCGCCGAGAACACGGGCATTGGACGTAATCGTTTCCGTTTCCGACATGGCCACGTTGGCCTCGTTGATTCCCGCCTCGCCCCAGATGCCTTCGTCTGCCTCTGCATTCGGCATGGCAGTATATCGCAGCGGGGCTTCGGCCAGCGCCAGGGAAAACTTCGACAGCACACTGTGATACTGCCGCGGCTGGTCTTCCGGATTCACGACGACAAATTTCTTCGCCGTAAATTTCCCGGACGGGGAATCCTCGTTCCGGGCCATCAGCGTGGACCCGTCGTAACTGGCATGTTTCCCGACTAAAATCGTCGTACACGGCAATGGTACCGACTCCTTTCAAAACTGGTATACGGAAAAAGCTTCCTTTGCAGGCCGCCGGAAAGCCTTACGCCTCCTCGGCAATCTGTTTCAGCTTGTCCGTGTCAATGCCCTCGCCCAGCACTTTGTCTTCCGGGCACTTTTCCTTGGCCACGGACAACATCAATTTCAACCGGTTCAACTGGTTGACTTCCGACGCGCCGGCGTCGCAGTCCATGGCGACGAGGTTGGCATCCTCATAGGAACGCCGCATCTCCCGGAACACGCCTTTGCCCATAATATGGTTCGGCAGGCAGGCCCAGGGCTGCAGGCAGACGACGTTGCGCACGCCTTCTTCCATCAGCTTGGCCATTTCGCCGGGCAGGAGCCAGCCTTCGCCGGCGATATTGCCCAGGGAGACGTGCTTTGCCGCCAGCTCCGCCACCTTGTAGATGGACACAGGAGCCGTAAAGTGCTTCGATTGCTCCAGCGCTTTGCGCATGGGGCTCAGGAAAAACTCCGCCATCCGGATGAACATCTTGCCACCGACCTTTTTCAGCCACGATCCGTCCAGCAGGTCGTGTTTGGAAATGCCGTCGAAGCCCATGTACATCATGAAATTCGACAGTTCCGGCATGACGACTTCTGCGCCTTCGCGGGCCAGGACATGCTCCACCCGGTTGTTGGCAACCGGACTGTATTCCGCCAGGATTTCACCGACGACGCCGACTTTCGGTTTCCACATGTTCGGTACCAGCGGGATATTATCGAATTCACGGACCAGTTCCCGGATCGTTTTCTTATATCTCAGGAACCCGCCGTTCTCCAGCTCTTTCTTGCAGCGTTCCATCCATTTGCGGAAGAGGCGGTCCGTCGAACCGGGCACCAGTTCATACGGCCGCATCCGGTTCGTCACATTCTGCAGCAGGTCGCCGTACACAATTGCCTCGGCTACCTTGATGTATCCTTCCGGATTCATGCTGAATCCATCTTTTTCCAGACCGTAGCACGCGAAGACCGGCACCTGCGGGAACCCGGCGTTTTTCAACGCACGGCGCATGAGGCTCATGTAGTTCGTTGCACGGCATTCGCCGCAGGTCTGGAAGAGGACGATGCTCGTGTGGTCCGGGTCGTATTTGCCGCTCTTGAGGGCGGACAACATCTGCCCGATAACGATGATGGCCGGATAGCACATGTCGTTGTGCACGTACTGCAGGCCTTTGTTGACCGTATCCTGTTTCTCCGTACGGGGGATGACCAGGCGATAGCCATACTGCTGCAGGACATGCTTGATTAATTCGAAATGAATCGGAGCCATCTGCGGTGCCAGGATGGTATGAGTCTCCTTGCATTCCGGCGTGAAATGAGGCCGTTCCGGCAGGACAAGAGGCTTGTACTCCGTCACCTTGCGGCGGGACAGCACAGCCAGCAGGGAACGCAGGCGGATCCGGGCGGCACCCAGGTTCGACACTTCGTCCAGCTTGATCATCGTATACAGCCGGTCGTGCCCTTCCATGATTTCCCGCACCTGGTTTGTCGTAATGGCGTCCAGGCCGCAGCCGAAGGACGACAGCTGGATCAGGCTGACTTCCGGATGCGCTGCGGCGAATTCTGCCGCGTGGTACAGGCGGGCATGGTAGCTCCACTGGTTGACAATATACAGCTGGTCTTTCTGGACCGGCATATGGTACACCGAATCTTCCGAAACGATGCACAGGTTGTACGACTGGATCATTTCCGGAATGCCGTGGTTGATTTCCGGATCGATGTGGTACGGACGGCCGACGAGCAGCACCACCTGCAGATGGTGTTCCCTGGCGTAGGCGAGAATTTCCGCGCCCTTCTTCCGGACATCTTCCCGATAGTGTTCCAGTTCGTCATACGCCGCGTTCATGGCCTCGGTCAATTCCCGTTCCGGAATGTGTTCCGATGCAAACGCCTCGATCAGGCGCTGCCGCATGCGCTTTTTATTGGCAATGGGCAGGAACGGCTGCATGAACTGGATGTTCTTCTCCCGCAGGATATCCATGTTGTTACGGATATTTTCGGCATACGTCGCCACCACGGGGCAGTTGTAGTGGTTGCCCGTGGGGTTGGCTTCGTCTTCCATGTTGTACGGCAGGCAGGGGTAGAAAATCTTCTGCACGCCCTTTTCCACCAGGTCCATGATGTGGCCATGCACCAGCTTGGCCGGGTAGCACAGGGAATCGGACGGCACGGTTGCCATGCCTTTGTAGTAAATCTGCGGCGACGACTTGGAGGACAGGACGACCTCGTATCCCAGTTTGGTGAAGAACGTCGCCCAGAACGGATAGTCCTCGAACATGTTGAGCACACGGGGAATGCCGATCCGGCCCCGCGGTGCGTTCGCCAGCGGTTTATAGTAGTTGAAGAGGCGCTCGTTCTTGTATTCGTAGATGTTCGGCGCCTTATGCGTATTCTTCGGTTTTCCTTCGCCCCGTTCGCAGCGGTTGCCCGTAAAGAAACGGCCGCCATCGGGGAAGGTCTGCATGGTAACGAGGCAATGGTTGCCGCAGCCGTTGCAGCGGTAGGACCGGGACGTAACCTTGAAGTCCGCCAATGCTTCGTCCGGCAGCAGGGAGGACCGGTGTTCCGGCTGCTCCGCGTTGCCCTCCAGGGCCAGGATGGCAGCACCGTACGCGCCCATCAGGCCGGCAATATCCGGACGGATGACATCCCGTCCGAGCAGTTTTTCCATGTTGCGCAGGACGGCGTTGTTGTAGAACGTACCGCCCTGAACGACGATATGATCGCCCAGCTCTTTCACGTCTTTGAGCTGCATGACTTTAAACAAGGCGTTCTTAATGACCGACAGCCCGATGCCGGCGGAAATGTCCGCCAGGGCCGCGCCTTCCTTCTGCGCCTGCTTGACACGGGAGTTCATGAACACCGTGCAGCGCGTGCCCAGGTCGACAGGGGTCTTCGATTCCATGGCCATGTCGGCGAATTCCGCCGATGTCATGTGAAGCCCCTGGGCGAAGTTCTGGATGAAGGAGCCACAGCCGGCAGAGCAGGCTTCGTTCAGCGTAATCTTTTCGATGTTTCCGTCGTGGATCTGGAAGCATTTCATATCCTGGCCGCCAATATCGAGGACGCACGTGACTTCGGGGCAGAATTCCCGGGCCGCACGGTAATGGGCAAAGGTCTCCACTTCACCTGCGTCGGCGTGGAGAGCTGCCTTGACGATATTTTCGCCATAACCCGTCGTGAGCGAACCAGCAATGTATGTCCCTTCCGGCATGGCTTTATACAATCCCCGCAATTCACGAATCGCGACATCCAGAGGTGCGCCCTGGTTGCTGCCGTAATCCGTATAGAGGATTTCTTTGTCCCGGCCGATGGCGACGATCTTCGTCGTCGTGGAGCCCGCGTCAATGCCCAGATAAATGGGGCCGCGGTACGTAGACAGATCGCCCCGTTTGACCTTGTCTTTGGCATGACGGTCCAGGAACTCCTGGTACTCCTCTTCACTGCGGAAAAGGGCCAGCCGTTCGTCCCGCGTGATGCCGTAGCTGCCCTGGGCCTTGTCCAGGTTCTTCACCAGGTCGGCAAAGCCCATCTCTTTCGTCTCATCGGAGAGTGCGCAGCCGATGGCGACAAAGTAGGCGCCATCCGACACGTCAACCACATTCTCCGGCTGCAGCTTCAAAGTTTCCACGAAGCGTTTTTTCAACTCGGGCAAAAAGGTCAGCGGACCGCCCAAAAAGGCCACGTTTCCCTTGATTTCCCGGCCCTGGGCCAGGTTGCCGATGGTCTGGTTCACGACGGCCTGAAACACGGAAAGAGCGATGTCTTCGCGGGACGCCCCGTCATTCATCAACGCCTGGATATCCGTTTTGGCGAACACGCCGCAGCGGCTGGCGATGGTGTAAATCCGTTTCGCCCGGGAGGCCAGTTCGTTCAGGCCCTGGGCGTCCGTATTCAGCAGGGACGCCATCTGGTCGATAAAGGCCCCGGTCCCGCCGGCGCAGACGCCATTCATCCGTTCTTCCGGCGCCGTGCCGAAGTACATGATCTTCGCATCTTCCCCGCCCAGTTCTACCATGGTGTCCGTCTGGGGAATCAGTTTCTTGACGGCCGTTGCCGCCGCTATGACTTCCTGCACAAAAGGCAGGCCCAGCCGTTGGGCGATGCCCATGCCGGCAGAACCCGTGAGGGCAAACCGGAACCGCTCCTGGCCGACGACCTGTTCCAGTGCTTTCAGGTTCTTCGTCAGGGCGTGGGGGATATCGGAAAAATGGCGCTCGTAATTCTTGTACAGAATCCGGCCTTCCTCGTCCAGCACGACGGCTTTAATCGTCGTGGAGCCGATATCGATTCCGACTTTCATTTCTTTGGTCATACTCAAACACCTCATCTATATCAATGAATCCTTTTGGCCAGGTCCCGCCGAATGAAAGCTTCGCCTGTCCTCGTCCCGTTCCGGGCAGCAGGCCGAATGGAAGCCTCTTTCCGGGCGCGGCAACGCGTTTTCTCCACCACGGACCGAATGGAAGTCCTGCTGGAGCCGGTGCTGCAGGTCCAAATGGGGACACTGCACCACTATTAGGTCTATTATATACCTTGTCAAGAGAAAAAACAGCCCCTAAATTGTATCGAATGTGCAACAATAAAAAATCCGGGAATAACCGGGCCAGACACCGCCTGTACGGCCAATTTCCGAAGGTAGAAAAAAATTTTTAAAAAAATAGCACTCACCTATTGACAGTGCTAACAGACTGTGCTAGTATACTCGTAGAGGTAAAAGTCAAAAGGTCAATGACAGATGCCCCTGAATTTACAAATCCGAAACTGCATAGATGATGGGAGGAATGTATTATGATGTTTCCGAGTATTTTTGGTGAGAATGTATTTGATGACTGGAATGACGATAACTACGGCCTGATGAATCCGTCGGCGTTCTTCGGCAAAGGATCTCCGTTGTACGGCAAGCATGCCAGCAACATTATGAAGACCGATATCCGGGAAACGGACAAGACCTATGAAATGGACATCGACCTGCCGGGCTTCTCGAAAGACAACATTCAGATCCAGCTGGAAAAAGGCTATCTGACCATTGTGGCTTCGAAAGCCCTTAACAAGGATGAGAAGGACCAGAAAGGTTCCTACATCCGTCAGGAACGCTACAGCGGCACCTGCAGCCGCAGCTTCTATGTCGGCAGCAGCCTGACCACGGCAGACGTAAAGGCTAAATTCGAAGACGGCGTACTGAAACTGAGCATCTCCAAGAAGGATGAAAAAGAACTGGATCAGAACAAGTACATCGCCATCGAAGGCTGAACCATAGAACCCCCTTTTACAATCATAAACGAAACACCCTTTCAACTCTCTTTGTCAGCACCCTCTGACGGTGGCCGGACGCCTCACCAGCGCCCGGCCTTTTTTTATGCCCCGGGGCCTTGCTCAAGGGCGGCGGCCCAGGACGAGCAGCCCGAAGAGATTGCTGTGCCGTGCCAGCGCATGAATGACAATACCCGCTGCCAGGGATGTAGCCAGGACGAGAACATAGAAAAGCAGGACGGGAACCTGCTGGAACGAAAAGCCGAACCATCCGAACCAGGTGTACCACCGCTCCAGAAAGTACGGGTGAATCAGGTAAATGACCATGGAATAGGCCGACAGCACCTTCAGGAACAAGAGGCGCCGGTCGGCAAACCGTTCCAGAACAGCGCAGAAGAAAAAAATCCAGCACACGGTGTACAACAGGCCTTCCGGCGTCAGCTGTGTCAGATGCCCGGGAATCTCGGCCAGTTTCATGCCCTGCGCCAGGTACCCGTAAAAGCTGTGCAGGTAAACGGCACACGATGCAGCAAAAGCGATAAGTGTCACGACCAGGTGACTCCGCAGCCAGTCCCGCATCGCATCTTCATGAATGGCGCACCACCCGCCCAGGACAAAGACAAACCCGTAAAACAAGGGGATGTAGTTGATGCGTTCGTTCAGCAGCCGGAGGATAATCTTGTACTGCGCCGTCCAGGACGGATACGTCCAGTAGACGGCATTCCAGTGGTACAGCCAGAGCTGCAGCCCCGCCAGGACGGCCAGGCAGGCGGCCGTTCCCACCCGGAACGGCCGGTCGATGAGCCGTACGAGCCAGCGCCACAACGGGAGAGTGAGGTAGAATCCCAGCAGGATGACCAGAAAATAGATGTGGTAGCATCCTTCTCCCAGAAGAAGCTTCACAAAGAGAACCGATGGCGAAAAGGTCCCGTCCGGCCGGATCATATCCTCCCATTGCCACAGCCAGATGTAGAACAGCGACCATACCAGATAGGGCACGCCGACAGTCCGCAGATGGTGCCGCACCGATGCCACGTAGTCCAGCGGCTTGTTCAAAGCATCGTTGCAGAAGAGGCCGTAGCCGGAAATAAAGAAAAAGGCCGGTACGGCAAAACGGGTGAAAATCTGCAGGAGCAGGAACAGGCCCAGACCCGGTGTACTGCTGGACAGCACGAAGGTACCGATGTGGATGCCAATGACGCCCAGCATGGCCAGCCCCCGCAGATTGTCGATGACGAGATTGCGTTTCAAGATGGATAGTCCTCCTGGAAACCAGAAATCCTTATACAAAGTGCTTTCATTATACCACACCGACACTTTGCCGGCAGCTTTCCTTCCCTGAGGACATAAAAAAATCCTCCCCGGACAGAATCCGGTGAGGATTGGGTTGCTGCATCAAGCTTCTTTCTCATCAACGGGATAGACGCTGATCTGGCGGTCATCACGGCCGACACGTTCAAATTTGACTTTACCGGCGATCTTCGCGTAGATGGTATAATCACGGCCCATACCGACGTTCTTGCCGGGATGGAATTTCGTGCCGTGCTGACGCATGATGATGCTGCCGGCAGTCACTACCTTGTCTTCATGAGCCTTGATGCCCAGGCGCTGTGCGTTGGAATCACGGCCGTTATGAGAAGAACCGGTACCTTTTTTATGTGCATGTAACTGCAGGATAATTTCAAACATTCGTACTTTCACCTCCATGTTCGTGGAATCGAACATCTTTGGGACACTTCTTCGCCAACTGCTCCAGAACCAGTACCATGGGCCGGAGAACCAGCTGGCTCCGTTCGTCCGGTGCCTGACGGAGTTTTACCTCGAGCAGGCCTTTCTGGACGTCCAGTTTTTGGGAAACGGGAATTTTCGCTTCTTCCGTCAAGCCAATCAGGGCCATCTGCGTGACCGCCGAAACCCAGGCACATACGACACTATGTCCGGACTCTGCGTCTTCCGCGTGTCCTTTGGTACGGAATCCCGTATACTTTCCCGCCTTGTCAACGAAAACTTCCGCCGTAATCATAGGAATCCATTAAGCCTGGATGCCGCTGATCTTGACGGTCGTGAACGGCTGACGATGGCCGGCACGTTTGCGGTAATTGGACTTCGCTCTGTATTTGAAGACCAGGATCTTGTCTGCTTTGCCCTGTTCAACAACCGTAGCGGTTACCTTCGCGCCTTCGACTACCGGTTTGCCAACGGTGACTTCGCCGTCGTTTACGATAGCCAGAACTTCGTCAAATACGACTTCTGCGTCTTTTTCGGCATCCAGCTTTTCTACGTTCAGGACATCGCCTTCCTGGACACGATACTGTTTGCCGCCGGTTTTGATGATTGCGTACATGTGATGCACCTCCCTTATTGTATACTCGCCGACTTCGGTACCTTCCCGGTGGAAGGATTTACGGAACCCCATCGTGCGGTTGGGGACGGAGCGATTCCGGACGGAATCGTCCATACTGAGAAATAATACCATGGACCCCGCTCGTTGTCAACCGAAATCCTCTGTTTTCGCTGCCGCTCCTGCTTCCTTTCAGATCGTATAGAACCAGGTTTCGTCCTGCGCCAGGTCTTTGGGTCTGGAATCGGGCTTGTTGTTGTCGTTGAAATGCAGTTCCTGGCTCTTGATGCTGACGTTGGATCCAGGAGGCACAGACATGGTGATAAACGTGTTGCCGCCGATGACGGAGTCGTGGCCGATGACCGTCTCCCCGCCCAGGATGGAAGCACCGGAGTAAATGGTAACATTGTCTTCGATGGTCGGGTGCCGCTTTTTTCCGTGGAGTTTCTGACCGCCGCGGGTCGACAAAGCGCCGATGGTCACGCCCTGGTAAATCTTGACGTTATTGCCGATGACCGTCGTCTCGCCAATAACGATCCCTGTGCCGTGGTCAATGAAAAAGTTCCGGCCGATGGTAGCGCCGGGATGGATGTCGATGCCCGTCTTCCCATGTGCGTATTCCGTCATGATGCGGGGCAGCATGGGTACATTCAGTTCATAGAATTCGTGGGCCAGGCGGAAGACCATAATGGCATACATGCCGGGATAGCAGTAGATAATCTCGTCCGTGCTGAACGCTGCCGGATCCCCGTCAAATTCCGCCTGCACCGTCGAATCAACAAGATCGCGGATTTTGGGAATGCGCGACAGGAATTCCAGGGCCAGTTCCTGCCCGCGGGCCTGACATGTACGGTAGTCTTTGTCCTCGTACTCCGGCAGAAACCGGATGAACCGGGAGATCTGCTTGCTGAGATTGAACAGGACATCTTCCACCAGGGTCTGCAAATTGTTTTCCATGGTGTAGTACCGGTAGGATTTGATGCGGAAATACCCGGGGAAGAGGATTTTCTGCAGCTTGTCCAGGATGTCGATGACGACTTCCATGTCCGGGCCGGAGAATCCTGTGCTCTTGTCGATGGTACGGCCCTTCCCGTAGTCGTCCAGAATCGTTTCGGAAATTTTCTTGATTCGTTTTTCCAAATTCGCCATTGGTATTCCTCCCTTGGGATATTACCTTATTATAACAGACAAACAAGGGATTGTGACAAAAAGCTTTACAAAATCATGCTGTTTTTGTCACTTTTCCGCAACAACCGTCCGTTTCGTTGCAAAGCAAGGGAATTCTGTTATAATGAACCTGTACATCCGGATGAACCGGCCCTTTCGGGCGGCAAGGTCCAGACCGGTGGTTGTGTTATTATTTTGTTGCAGGAAGAAAGGGGTACATCCATGTTAGAGAAACCGGAACTGAAAGCCGTAGATGAAGAGATCTACGAGGCCATCGAATTGGAGAAAGACCGTCAGCAGAACAATCTGGAAATGATTGCTTCTGAAAATCATACGTCCGTCGCTGTCATGGAAGCCATGGGCAGCGTCATGACCAATAAATACGCAGAGGGCTATCCGGGACACCGCTACTACGGCGGCTGCCAGTTCGTCGATATCGCCGAGAATCTGGCAATCGAACGGGCGAAAAAGCTGTTCGGTGCGGAACACGCCAACGTGCAGCCCCATTCGGGTGCCCAGGCTAACCTGGCAGTTTATTTTGCAACCCTGAAACCGGGTGATACGGTTCTCGGCATGGATCTTTCCAACGGCGGTCACCTGACCCACGGCAGCCCTGTCAATGCATCGGGCAAGCTGTATGACTTCCACGGCTATGGCCTGAACAAAGACACGCAGCGCATCGATTATGACGAAGTCGCCAGAATGGCCAAGGAATACCATCCGAAGATGATTGTTGCCGGTGCCAGCGCCTATCCCCGTACCATCGACTTTGCGAAATTCGCAGAAATCGCCCACGCAAACGGAGCCCTGCTCTTCGTGGACATGGCACATATTGCCGGCCTCGTCGCCGCCGGATATCATCCGAACCCGGTTCCCTATGCGGATATCGTCAGCACCACAACGCACAAGACCCTGCGTGGTCCCCGCGGTGGCCTGATCCTGTGCCGGGAACAGTTCAGCAAGGCCATCGACAAGGCAGTCTTCCCAGGCATGCAGGGTGGCCCGCTGATGCACGTCATCGCTGCCAAGGCCGTTGCCTTGAAGGAAGCACTCCAGCCCTCGTTCAAAGAATACGCCCACGGCATTATCGTCAACGCCCAGGCGCTGGCTGACGAATTGCTGAAGGGCGGCTGCAACCTCGTCACGGGCGGCACGGACAATCACTTGATCCTTATCGACGTCCGCAACAAGGGCTTGGACGGCAAGCAGGCGGAAAAACTGCTGGATACGGTTCATATTACCGTCAACAAGAACACCGTACCGAACGAGACGGAAAGCCCCTTCGTTACGAGCGGCATCCGTCTTGGCACGGCAGCCCTCACGACGCGCGGCATGAAAGAAGACGATATGCGCGTCATCGGCCAGGTCATGGTCGATATTCTGAACCATCCGGACGACGAAGCGGTTACGGCACGCTGCAACGGCCGTATTGCTGAGTTGTGCAAGAAATATCCCCTGTATCCGGGCATGGAATAACCGGCGTCACTGTAAACAAAACAAACCCCGCTGCCTGCACAGCGGGGTTTTTCTATGCCTGAATATACTGTGTCTGGCTATGGAAGTGGGAAGCAGGGACGTTCTGCCGGTAGACAGTTCCCTGCCGCTTACCACGCTGCCACGACACCGTCGGCCCGCGGTTCCGTCGCACCGCGCAGAACGCCGTCTTCCCCGCGCAGGATGATCTGCCCGCGGCCGAAGCGTGTAAAGTTCCGGACCACTTTGATTTCATGCCCCCGATCCCGCAAGGCTGCAGCCATATCCGGCCCAAATCCTTCTTCGAGCAGGATTTTCCGGCCGCCCATCCATTGCCACCGGGGTGCGTCCAGTGCCTCCTGCACATCGAGGTCGAAATCGATCAGGTTCATCAGGAGCTGTACATGTCCCTGGGGCTGCATATAGCCGCCCATGACGCCGAACGGTCCGACAGGCCGTCCGTCTTTCATCAAAAAGCCCGGAATGATCGTATGATACGGTTTCTTGCCCGGCGCCAGCACGTTGGCTGCCTGCGGGTCCAGGCGGAAGCTCGACGCGCGGTCGTTGAAGGAGATACCGTACTCCGGCACGCAGATACCGCTGCCGAAGCCCTGGAAGTTACTCTGGATAAACGACACCATGTTCCCTTCCTGGTCTGCCGTGCATAAGTACACCGTACCGCCGCAGTCGGGATCCACCGGTTTGGGCAGCAGGGCTGTTTCCCCGATTTCCGCCGCCCGCTGCGCCGCATATTGGCTGCTGAGCAGGTACGATACATCCATGCGCATGCAGCGCGGGTCCGTAATGTATTGCATGCCGTCCGTGAAGCCCAATTTCATGGCCTCCAGCTGGCGGTGTACGGTTTCCACGTCCTCCCGCCCGGCGGGCGCGCCCAGCTGCTGCAGGATATTCAACGTCATCAGGGCCACCATGCCATGTCCGTTCGGAGGAATTTCACACACGTCCCAGCCGCGGTACGACGCATGTACCGGTTCAACCCATTCGGCGCGGTACGGTTCCAGATCTCCCCGGCGGAGGTACCCTCCCGTTCTCCGGGAAAATGCATCGATGGCGGTGGCTATGGTTCCGCGGTAAAAGCTTTCACAGCCCGTTTCCGCCAGTTTGCGCAGCGTCTTTGCCTGCAGGGGAAAGCGGCGCCGCTCGCCCGGACGGGGAGCACCACCTTCGAGGAACGTCTCGAAGAGGGGTGCAAAGGCCGGCTGGTCCCGGTACGATGCAAAAGCGGACGCTTCCCCGCTCCAAAGAAAGGACGTGACCGGCTGGACAGGGAAGCCATCCTCGGCATAGCCAATAGCCGGCTCAAACAGGTGTGGAAACGGCAGCCGTCCGAACCGGCGGTGTAATTCTGCCCAGGCAGAGGGGGCTCCCGGTACAGTAACGGAAGCCCAGCCGCGATCCGGCATGCTCCGGCAGCCGGCCCGGCGCATGGCGTCCAGGGTCAGCAGCCGCGGTGCCCAGCCGCTGCCGTTCAAGCCGAACAGTTTCTGTTCCTCTGCGCTCCAGACGATGGCAAAGGCATCGCTGCCCAAGCCGTTGCTCACCGGTTCCAGCACGGTCAGGGCAATGGCTGTGGCAAGGGCCGCATCTACGGCATTGCCGCCTTTTTTCAACATCTCCAGGCCCGCCTGAGCCGCCAGGGTCTGCGAAGTACACACCATCCCCCGGTCACTGTATACGACACTCCGTCGTGACGGATAACGATGTTCCACGCCTGCCTGTTCCCGCGTTTTCATGCTTTCCCCTCCTGCCGTTCTGCCGGTGCCATTCCTGCTGCCGGTATTTTCTGCCACCATTGTAGCACACCGGGACAGGAGAAGCACAGGGCGAATCCGCTTCTCCTCAACTTCCCAGAAAACGCAGTCCCACGATGCCGGCAGCAATCAACCCAATGCAGGCCAAATGCGGCAGGCTGAGGCTTTCCCCGAACAAAAGCACACCGGTGACAGACGTCCCGATGACGCCGATCCCAGTCCAGATGGCATAGGATGTTCCCAGCGGCAGACTCCGCAAAGCCAGTGACAAAAAGCCGAAACTGGCAACCATGCCTGCCACCGTGAGTACAGAATAAAAGAGCTGGGTAAATCCGTGGGATAGCTTGAGGAAGACAGCCCAGAAAACTTCAAAAAGACCGGCGATAAACAGATAAAACCAAGACATATACGCTTACCCCCTTTTTACTGCTGCCATCCACGCAGAACGCACATCCGCGGCAATCTGTGCCATTCTTTCCGAGTCCACCTGCAGCTTGCGGGAAAACGGCTCTTCCGACACCGTTTCCAAAATCAATTCGTCGGGCTGCAATTCCTTTACAAAGGAACGCAGCCAGGCAACCGCTTCCGGACTGTCGTTATACCCCTTGACTACCGTGGCTTCAAAGAGAAAACGGCCCGTATACTGCCGCCGGAAAGTCAATAAGTTTTCCGTGTACTGTGCCAGCGTATATCCCGGCAGCGGCCGCTGGGTCCGCTGAAAGTCCTCTTCCCGCCAGTTTTTGAGCTCTCCCACCACTTCCTCACAGCGGTCTGCCAGCTCCCGGTACGGCGTCCGGGCCAGCAAATACCCGTTGGACAACAATCGAACCGGCATAGAACGGGCCCGGAGGAATTCCAAAATACGGGGCAGATCCTGATTCAGGACTGCTTCTCCCCTGGCATTGAGAAACACCAGATCCGGGCGGGTCCGCTGCAATGCCTCTTCCAGTGCCTGCAGGGATTCTTCCAGTCCCGGGAAAAAATGCACCTCTTCCGTACGGATATGCTGGAATTTTTTACGATCGACGGGACAATAAATGCAATTGAACGGGCAGTATTTATCCGGCAGGACATTGACTTCCAGAATGGTGCGTCCTTTTTCCCGATACGGTGGTTTAAACGTAAAGTAATTCATGCCATAATCGCTCCTTCCTAAAAAAAATACGCCCTGTCCACTCCTTCAAAGGCCTACAGAGTGGACGGGCGTACCCGGCGGTAAAAGATATACCAATTTTATTCGAATGTGATGGCGGAGAGGGTGGGATTCGAACCCACGGAAGCTTGCACCTCGCTAGTTTTCAAGACTAGAGCCTTAAACCGCTCGGCCACCTCTCCACAGATGGACCGGTCCCTGTCGGACCGGTCTTTTTCAATTATAGGGAAGATTGACGGTCTTGTCAATTCAGGAGCAGCGCCCCTGCCGGCTTTATTTGGCCAGCTTCCGTTCTACTTCTGCCAGGATATCCTTTTCCAGGGCATCTCCCAGGTCCCGGCAGGCGCGAAGGCGCGTTTCCGCCTGGAAGACGAAATCGGAATCCCTCACAGTGTGCAGGTTGGCCTGCACGTTATACGCGGCAATGCGCAGGCAGGCCCGGGCCAGGATGGCTGACGCGGCCCCGTCCGTCACGAGCATGCGGTTGCCCTTGCTGACGACGGTTTCTGCCAGGCGCAGGATATCAATGCATGCCTCCGACAACTGGAGGGACGCCAGAACGGACATCTTGCCCGTCCGCTGAAGCTCCGCTTCCCGGGCGTCCTTTTCCGCCTGTGTTCCGCGGGGCATCTTATAGGCATCCAGGACGAGGCCGAAAATATCGGCGTCTTCCTGGGACATGAGAAGCATTTCCTGCTGGAGCTCCTCGGACTGCGTAATGACATCGCGCATGTCCTGCTCCACGGTGGCATACTTTTTCTTGCCGACCGTCATGTGGGCTGTCATGCCAGCCAGAGCTCCGGCCATGGCCCCGGCAAAGGCGGCAGCGCTGCCGCCTCCGGGAGCCGGCTTGGTCGAGTTGAGGTCCGACACAAAGCGGCGGAACACCTGTTCAGAATAAGGTTCGGTCATTGTAGGATTCTCCTTCTCAGAATTTCAGCCGGCCATCTCCCTTGTAGTCCAGGGTCTTGGCATAGCGCAGGAAGAATTTGAAGAAATCCTGGGCCGGGCCTTTATTGCCGGCATTGGTGAGATAGCTCAGGTTGTAACCGTCGGCGCCTTCGAGCATGCGGGAGCTGACAGCTACCGTATAGACGGCGTCATTCCGCAGATTCTGGCCATTCAGCATTTCCACCGATCCCAGGCGGGATCCTTCGGGGTTGTTGATATGGGCCGCAATACGCAGACCCGAGAAGCGGATGAGACCCACACCGGGGTTCAAACCGTGTTCCAGAATGGTCCGGATCTGGGAGCCCGTCATCTGGCCGACGACAATGCTGTCCTTGTACGGCATGACGGACGTAATCGTGCCTTCATAGATGCTGCCCGCAGGAATGCTGTATTTGAAGGAGCTGCCCGGATAGAGGACAACGTCGCAGTTGTACGCCTGGCGCACCATATCCGTGAAGAATTCACCCAGGGTGGACTGACCGCCGGGATAGTTCGTCAACGTTGTCAGGTTGTCCGCCAGTTTGGCACCTTTCGTCGCCGGCTGCGGCGCTTCGTTGACAGAGCCGTTCACGTTCTGGTAAATGCTCTGTTTTTCTTTCTTGTTCTGTTTCCCCGTCGGGACATAGGACGGAGTCATGGTTCCCAAACGGGCACCCGTACCGCTCATGAGGCGGGTATAGGTCTTTTCCAGTTTTTTATCTACTTCGCTCGGCAGGGCCATGACATCAACGGTCTTCGCCACGCCAACGAGGACTTTCTTGTCGATGCGGTTGTACAGGAAATGGATTTGGGCAAGCTGCGTGCCAAAGGGAGCCGCTGCCACAACGGGAATGTTTTTGTAGGTACCGCGCACTTCCTTGCCCGTACCGGCCAGGAAGACAGCATCTACACCGGTCACTTTGTCTAACAGGGCCGTGATTTCGCCTGTAATCTTTTTGTCGCCAATGCCTTCCCCTTTCAAGCTGGTCAGAAGGACGACGATCTGCGCGCCGTTGTTGCGCAGTTCATTGACACACTGCTGGGTCACCTGGGCGGCAGGGACAACCTTGTAGCCCCTGGCGGCGGCCGGAGCCGCGACATCCTGCCCGACCAGCCCGATAACACCGATGCCAGCGCCGGCACGGTTGAAAAGCAGATACGGTTTAAAAGGCGAAGCCGTATTCCCATTGGCGTCAACGATGTTGGCCGCCAGATAGGCGTAATACGAAGAAGCTGCCTGGTTGGCAATCTGGTAAGCCTGATACTGGAAGTCGGAGGCACCGGGAACGGTTGCAGAGATTCCCAGCGCATTCAGCATCATGATGGTCGGATCGCCCATGCGCTTGTCGTTGTCATCAAAACCGGCCATGTTGTTGCCGCCGCCGAAGAAGGCAGTGCCATAGGGATTCTGTTTCAGCAGGCCTTCCCGGGTCCCGGCCAGGCGCAATGCCCCCGGTTCGGTCGTCGATCCGGTAATATGACCATGGAAATCATTGATGCCGTACAGGTCGATTTCGGCCAGCGGCTTGATGGGCATGACGTTGCGGGCCAGCGCCGTCGAAGATATGACGAGCAGGGCCAGCAGCAAAAACAGCAGCTTTTTCATAGATGCATCTCCTTCTTCCGATTGCAGGATTTTTTCAGGGTTCCGGCGTACGGGACTCCGGCCCATGGGAAAGCGTCTCCAGGTAGCGCTGTACCTGGATGACGGCAGCATAGCCGTCCAGGGGTTCCGGCGGCGCCTGGAGGCCCAGGGGAATCAGACGGCGCCAGCCGCTCGGTGGATGGAGTTTCCAATACAGGCGGCGGGCCTCTTCTGTAGAATGGGCTTCACCGACCTGCTGCCAGACCAGGCCCGGCAACAGCTCCTGCAGCTGCTCCCGTACAGGGCCGCTGTTGGTCCCGTTGCCGATGACACCGCACTCCAGGACTGTACGCAGGCCCCAGATATTATGGACACCCAGCTCCTGTTTCAGCCAGGCTGGGAGGTCTCTCCGCAGGCCAGCCGTGCGCAGGACGCACTGGCTCAGCAGAGAACCGTCGCCCCAGACGAGTGCGGCGCCGGTCTTGCTGCGGCCCGGGTCGATGCCCAGGTACAAGAGTTCCTTGGCTGTATCCTTCTTCATGGGTACCTCCCGGTCACCAATTCCGGACGGAGTCGTCGGCGGAAGCCACCTTCTCCACTTCCAGGCGGAGCTGGACCGGACCGGACGTCATGATGTTGCCGTCGGCATAGGCCGTCAACATGACCTGCCCACCCAGGCGGCGCATCTTGTCCTGCGTTTCCACCACCGTAATGGCACTGATGTTCCCGACCTTTCCCGTCATGGGATCCGGGAGTACACCGGCCTCGACAGACACGTGGTTGATATCCTGCAGGTAGTTCATGAGGATTTCTTCCGGCGTCGTGTTCGGCGCAGCCATATTCAGCACTTTCTGGTAGATAATCTGGTTCTTGGCATAGACCAGCTTGTTAGGAATCACTTCAAACTGGCATACCACGGGTTGTCCCATGACCGTATTTGCCAGAGAACGAACGCGGACCAGAATCTGTCCTTTCTGGCTTGCCAGCTGTTTTTGAACAGATTCGTACTCCGTCTTGGGAACCCAGATGAGTTCGACCTTTTCCTTCGGGTCGACGCCGATGTGGCTCAACGCCGCACTGTTGGCGGACTCCAGCAGCCACCGCATCTGGTTGACATTTTCTTCTTCCGAACGGCCGCCTTCCAGGACGCCGTTGAAAACGACCTCGCCGCTGCGGTAGACGAGCTGGCCTTCCCGCATATTGATGAGGCCTTCATTCAGGAGTTTGGTGCGCTCCTGCAGTTTGCTGATTTCGTGGTTCAGGGAGTCCCTGGCGGCCTGGAGGCCCTTTACTTCTTCCCGGGCGGCCACGAGCTGTCCCTGTGTCGCTTCATACTGGAGCTTGGCGGCCTTCAGGCTGTTCTCAGCAGACTGACGGCTTTCTTCCGCCTGGAGCCGGGCCGCGTCGGCCTGTCGGATCTTGCGGTCCAGGGAAGCAATTTCCTCATTTTTGTTTTTTAAGGTCTCCTGAAGAGAAGCATACTCTTCCTGGGCGGCCTTGCTTTCCGCATTGAGTGTGCGCAGCTGGTTCTGCAGCCGTTCCATGCCGAACAGGGCAGTACGCGCGCTGTTGGAGGATGCTGCCAGGATCAGGACAGAACACAGGGAAATCACCACTCCTGAAAGGACGGTCAGCAGGACCGACGTATCATGAGGGCGGAGGCCGAATACGGTCAGGCGTTTTTTGCCGATTTTGCTGCCCAGCTTATCGGCGATATAGGCGATGGCACCACCCATCAACGCAAGCAGAATCATCAAGCGGATACCAAACAACATGGGAGGTGCCTCCTTTCTCTGGATTAGTCTTGCGGACCGGCACAGCCGGCGCACGCAGGCCCGGCTGGCCGGTGGATCCGACCGTCTGCCCTGCGTCAGCCGCATTGGGGTTACTGGTAACTGTCAATAATTCGAACGTTTCAACAGGTAAATACCGGCAATCAGGCAAACGATATCAGACGACATGGCCGCCAACGGAGGCGGGATAACACCGCCTTTGCCAAGGCCTGTCGTAAAGGCCATGATGCCGTAGTAGACGAAAATGACGATAACACTCATGCCCAGACCGATCGACGACCCGCTCCGCTGCCGCTGTGTACCCAACGGGGCGCCCAGCAGGGCAAATACAAAGCTGGCCAGGGGGATGGCAAAGCGCATATAGATTTCTGTCCAGTAATACGACGTAGGCTGGTGCTGGCGTTCCAGGATCCCAATGTATCCTTTCAGTTCGCCCAGTGTCATTTCATCGGCATCCTTCTGTTCCCAGCTCACTTCTCTGGGTTTCGTATTCAACGGAATGACCTGTTTCGTAAAGGACGCTTTGCTGGTCACGCCTTCCTTGTCATCAAAACTGTAGACAAGGCCTTTGTCCATGACCCACTTGTCCCCGTCCCAGACCGCCTTATCCGCCGTCTGGACGCGGACCAGTTTGTTATTCTGAAACTCTTCGATGGTCACTTTGTCCATGACGCCTGTACTTTCATTAAAGGACCGAGCGTACGTAATGCGCTGTGTAGAACCTTTCAGCGTCTTGATGACAATGTGCTCCTGCGTGCGGGGCTTGGTGTTGCCCCGGATTTCCTGCGTCAGAATCCGGTGTTGTTCCGCGTTGCAGGGCGGCACCACTTTTTCCGCCCAGATGACAGAGAACATACTGACGACGAAGGCCACAATCAGGACAGGTGCCACAATGCGATAGTAGCTGATGCCGCCCGATTTCATGGCCACGATTTCACTGCTGGCCGAGAGTTTGCCGAACGCCATGAGCGTCGCCAACAGCATGGACATGGGGAAAGTATAATTGATGACCTGCGGCAGGCTGTACGCGAAAAGGCGCGCCACCGTCAACAGGGGCGCGTTGTATGTCGTGATATACTGGACGATCTTGAACAACATACTGCTGGCAATGAATATGGTGGAGAAGGAGGCGATGCCGAAGAGGAAGGGATAGAGCAGTTCCTTCAGCACATATTTATCCAATAAGCGAATGTGCATCTCTTTCCTCCTACATCTTGAAGTTTTCGCCAAGATAGTATTTCTTCGCGACAGGATCGTTGGCAATAGCATCGCTGCTCCCGTGGAGCAGGATCCTGCCTTCGGCCAGGATGTACGCCCGGTCGACAATGCTCAAGGTTTCGCGTACGTTGTGGTCCGTAATAAGAACCCCGATGCCGCGGTGTGACAAGTGTGCCACCATACTCTGGATATCTCCGACCGCCAGCGGATCGATGCCGGCAAACGGCTCGTCCAGCAGGATAAATGCCGGATCCGTGGCCAGGGCTCGGGCAATCTCCACGCGGCGCCGTTCGCCGCCGGAAAGAGCCGTCCCCTTGCTGTGCCGGACATGATCAATGCGGAATTCCTCAATGAGGCTGTTCATCTTGGCGACCTGTTCCTCGTGAGTGAGGCTCGTCGTTTCCAGGATGGCCATGAGATTTTCCTCAACAGTCATTTTGCGGAAAATGGAGGCTTCCTGCGGCAGATACCCGATGCCCTTGCGGGCCCGTTCCGCCATGGTGTACTGACTGATATCCTCGCCATCCAGCAGAACCTGTCCGTCGTCGGGTTTGGTAATGCCAACGACCATATAGAAGGTCGTCGTCTTCCCAGCGCCGTTCGGCCCCAGCAGGCCGACAATATGCCCCTGCTCCACGGTAATGCTCACGTCGTCGACGACGCGGCGGTCCCCGTAGACCTTGACGAGGTTCTTCGTTTCAATAATCACGCTTTTGTCTCCTCCGCCTGTTCCAGCTGCGTCTTGATGTTCGGCGACGGATTTCCGCCATGGACATCATGAGCGATGGCCGTCGCGCCACTAGAAAATGCTACGTTTTGAACGGGTTCGTTTTCCTGAGGATAGTAGACAATCCGGACATTTCCCTCGGCCGTTGTGCGGCTGTTCGGGGAATTCGTATCCGTAATGCGCAGGCGTCTCCCTGTCACCGTGTTCCCGTTCTGCGTCGTCCGGGCGTTGCCGATGAGTTCCACATACCCGCTGCCAGCCGTGTTATACACGGCCGTATCGCTGCTGCCCGTCATGTTCTGCGGCACATTGGAAAACTCCACGCCGCCCGTGGCATTGGCCACCTTGCTCTGCGTGTTGTACGTAATCTTGCCGGCCGTCAGCCAGCTGCCGTCCGTCGCATCCAGACGGGCCGAGCCGCCGATGGTTTCCGCGAACTTCGTATCGTCGTGGTAATCCACCCGCGGCGCCGTCAACGTTTTATCGGCGTTGGTCAGGTGGGCGTCGCCCACGGCAGAGATGTATTTGTCGTTATAGATAATCAGTTCGGCGCTCCGCAGGTGCTGGTCATTCCAGTCCGCCACGACGCCGCCATAGAGATGACCGCTTTTCGCTTTGCTGTTGAACGTAGCGCCTCCCTGGGCGACTGCCGTGCCCGTGCCATCACGAAGCGTAGTCACACCCGTCGTTTTGCCGTCGCCGCTCTTCATATCGTATTCCACCATATCAGCGTCTACACTGTACGTGCCGGATGCTGCATACCCTGCGTGATGCCCCTGCAGGGGAAAGACGAGGGCTGCCGCCGCCAGGATCAGTGCCAGGGCAGGTTTCCCGAATTTATTCTTCTGCATAGTGACCTCCTCGTTCCACATGGGCTTTGACTGACAATTTGAAATGCTCCAGCTTGCTCGTCGTCTCCAGCTTGCCGCCTGTTGCGAGCATATCATCCTTGACAATGCGGATATCCCCTTCCGCCGTCAACACATCGCCTTTCTGCTTCCAGGACACCTTTTTGGCCTTCAGGAAGCCCCCGTTCTTCAAGCGGGCCCGGACACCGTCGTCCAGAGAAAAATCGTTATTCTTCATCTGGATACTCCCGGCCGGTGCCTGGACGTGCAATTCATCGCCGTCCTCCAGGTAGATCGTCCCATCCAGGTTTTTGGCCAGGATCCGGTTGTCATCGACCTGGGTCGCCTCTCCGACTTTGATACGCCAGAGCAGCTTTCCGTTTTCCTTGCGTTCCAGGACGGTATTGTGGACCGTGGCCCGGACACCGCCGGAAGACTTGGTCTTGTCCGTCGGCTGCGGCACCGAAGCGCCCAGAAACAGCCAGGCAAAAAGAGCGGCTAACACCGCCAGGGCCGCCACAATGGCAATGATCAGGGTCTTGTGTTCCTTGAAATTCATGCTTTCCTGTCCTCCGTGGCCGCCTTCTCCGCCTGCTTCTTCCGCCGGCGCTCCATGGCTTCTTCATACGGCGTGTTCCAGCGGTGCTGGAACCAGATCCAGTTGTCGGGGTACTCCCGGATGATTTCCTCGACCGCTTCGGTCATTTTCCGGGTCAGGCGGACTGCATCCTCCTCGGGATGTCCCGTATCTTCATAATAAAACGGCTTGCGGACAAAGACCTGGTGTCCGTATCCGTCCGGCTTGCGGACAATAAAAATCGAGATGCACGGCGCCTTGAATTTTTTGGCAAAGTACGCCGGTCCTGTCGGGGTCGACGCCATCTTGCCGAAAAAGGGCACAAAGATACCGTCGTAACCGCCGTCCTGGTCCGCAATCAGGCCCAGCATACGGCCCTTGCGCATGGCCCGGACGCAGCCGAAAATCTCGCTCGTGCCACGGGCGAAGATTTCCTGCCCGACGCCACGGCGTAATTCATTCATAAAATCGGAATACACACGGTTCGGCTGCGGCTTCTCCACGGCGCTCAACGGAAATCCGTTCAACGCCAGCGCCGCGCCGAGCCATTCCCAGTTATCCATATGGCAGGCGAGCATGACCACTCCTTTTTTCTCCTGCAGGGCATCCCAGAGGATTTCCGGGTGGTCAAATGTCACCAGGCCCCGGATGTTGTCCCGGTTCAACGCCGGCATATACAACATTTCCAAGCCTGTGATTCCCAGATTGATGAATAATTTCTTGATGGTCTGCCGGGCCTGTTCGTCGCTGTAACCCAGCCGTTCGCGGATGGTCTCTTCCGCGCGGATACGTTGTTTCTTTGCGATGTGCCAGTAGAGGTGTCCCAGCCCCCGCCCGGCACAAACCAGCAACTTGTAGGGGGTATGGGAACAGATCCAGCTCATCGTCTTAAGGACTGTATATAGCATCATTGCCTGTCTCCCTGTCCCATGTTGATATATTCCTGGACAAGGGCTTCCCATTGTCCCTTCGCTTTCAGAATGAATTCCAACAGGTCTCGCGCAGCTCCCTGGCCGCCTGCATGAGGCAGCACGACATGGCAGCGCGACCGGACGTCTGCCACGGCATCAGCGGGGCACGCCGCCAGTCCGACCTGAGTCAGGACCGGCAGATCGTTCAGGTCGTCGCCCAGGTAAGCCACCTGCTTCGCCGTGATGCCATATCGGGTCAACAGCTCCCGCAGTGCCGTTCCTTTGTCGGACACACCGGTCAGGACATCCTCTGCCGGCAGGTGCAGCTCGGACGCCCGCAGCCGGACAATACGGCTGTCCCGCCCCGTAATGAGGGCGACAGGCAGGCCGTGACGCACGGAGGCACTGATAGCCAGGCCATCGCGGCAGTGAAAGCGTTTATAGCATTCTCCTTCATTGCCGATGTTGATGCCGCCGTCCGTCAGCGTGCCGTCCACATCCATGGCGACCAGCCGGACCGCTGCAGCGGCTGCTGCGAGGTCTTTCACAGCCCCCGTACCCTGCGTCATATGCATTCACTCCATATCTTTATAGGATTATCCTCTATTATACCACACCTTGACGGACCAAGTCGGTCATATGCAGGAGACCGATGACATGTTTTTCCTCGTCCACGACCGGCAGGACCGTAATCGGCTTCGGCTTGTGACTTTCCATCACATGCAATGCCTCGGCAGCCAATTTGCCTTTGGTGATATATTTCGGTTCCCGCGTCATCAGCTCTGTTACCGGACGTTCCAGGAAGCCGATGCCTTTAGACAAGCCGCGGCGGATATCACCATCTGTCAGCAGGCCAATCATGCGGCCCGTTTCATCCACAACGGAGACAGCGCCCAGCCCTTTGTCCGTAATGACGAACAGAGCTTCCTGCACCTTGGCGGTTCCCAATACCAGAGGATTCTCGTCGCCGGCGTGCATGATGTCCCCCACTGTCAGGAGCAAACGCCGACCCAGGCTGCCGCCCGGATGGAATACGGCGAATTGTTTCGACGTAAAGTGGTGTTTACCCATCAACGCCATAGCCAGGGCATCTCCGAAGGCCAGGGCAGCCGTCGTGCTGGACGTCGGAGCCAGCCCCAGTGGGCAGGCCTCCTTTTCCACGCCGACGTTCAGGATGACGTCGCTGTTCTTCGCCAGCGTCGAATCAGGATTGCCGACCATGGCAATCAGCTTTGCCCCGATGCGGCGCAAGGACGGGAGGATGTTCAGCACTTCCCCCGTTTCGCCGCTGTTGGACAAGGCAATGACCACGTCCTCGGCCGTCACCATGCCCAGGTCGCCGTGGATGCCTTCTGCCGGATGCAGGTAAAAGGACGGCGTCCCCGTACTCGCCAGGGTCGCGGAAATCTTATGAGCAATAATGCCCGACTTGCCCATGCCGGTCATAACAACGCGGCCCGGGCAGTCGAGGATCAGCTGTACTGCTGCGTCGAAGTGTTTGTCGACGCGGGGAATCAGGTTCAAGATGGCATCAGCCTCCATGCGGAGAACTTTCTGCGCGTCTGTCTCTAATTCGTTCATGCCATCTGCCTCCTCTTATTGCGCCGTACCACGGACGATCTTGTCGATTGCCAGAACCTGGGTCAGCAGGGATTCCAGCTGGTCCAGGCGTACCATATTGGGACCATCGGACAGCGCTTTGGATGGTTCGTCATGTACCTCCAGGAAGAGGGCATCAACGCCAACCGCCGCTGCCGCCCGCGCCATATGGGGGACGTACTGGCTCTGGCCGCCGCTTGTCTTCCCTTGCCCGCCGGGAATCTGCACGCTGTGCGTGGCGTCCATGACGACAGGGTAACCCAGACCGCGCATGATTGCCAGGCCGCGCATATCCGTGACCAGGGTATTGTAGCCGAAGCTGGAACCGCGCTCCGTCAGAAGAATATTTTCATTGCCAGCTGCTTCAATCTTGCCAATGACGTTTTTCATGTCCCACGGCGCGAGAAACTGGCCCTTTTTGACGTTGACACAGCGCCCCGTCTTTGCCGCAGCGTAGACCAGGTCCGTCTGGCGGCACAGGAAAGCCGGAATCTGGAGAATGTCCAGCACCTCCGCAGCCTTTTCCACCTGGTACGTTTCGTGAACGTCACTCACGACAGGCACACCCAATTCCTTCTTAATGGCAGCCAGCTGCCGCAGGCCCTCTTCCAGGCCAGGGCCACGGAAACTGTCGTAGCTGGAGCGGTTGGCCTTGTCAAAGGATGCCTTGAAGATGTAGGGCATCCCCAGCTTGTTGCAAATCCGTTTGACTTCCCTGCCGATGGCCAGGCTGTGCTCATACCCTTCCAGCACACAAGGACCAGCCAGCAGCGCCAGGGGATGGCCCTGGCCGATTTCATACGATCCTACTTTTACGGTATGCATCAGTTCCCTCCCAATAATTTGTTGACAGCGTCCAAATCCGCCTGCGTGTCCACGCCGACGCCCTTGAAATCGCTTTCCAGGACTTTGATCCGGTAGCCGTTCTCCAGCACGCGGAGCTGCTCCAGGCTTTCTACCTGTTCCAGCGGCGTCGGTGCCATAGCGGCGTATTCCAGAACGAAGTTCCTCGTATAGGCGTAGATGCCCACGTGTTTATAGACTTTGAACCATTCGTTTTTGTGACGCGGGTACGGCACAAGGCTGCGGGAAAAATACAACGCGTAGCCGTCTTTGTCCGTCACGACCTTTACGGCCGACGGATCGTCGTACTCGCTTTCGTCCATGCGCACCTTCATGGTGGCCATTTTCAAATCCGGCTCCTGTTCGAAGGCTTCTGCCAGGCGGTCGATGATTTCCGGCGGAATCATCGGTTCGTCACCCTGGACGTTGATGATGACATCCACATCGGGAAACTTCTCCGCCACTTCGGCCAGCCGGCTTGTGCCATTGGGGTGATCTTCCCGAGTCATAATGGCTTTGCCGCCAAACGCGACCACGGCGTCATAGACGCGCTGGTCGTCCACGGCCACCAGGACTTCCGCCGGTTTGGCCGCTTTTTTCGCCTGTTCGTAGACGTGCTGGATCATCGGTTTACCCGCAATAAGTTTCAACGGCTTGCCCGGCAGGCGGGTCGAAGCATAGCGGGCCGGAATTACGCAAAGGACTTTCATGGATATGGCTCCTTCCTGTCCGTCATTTCTTACGGCGTTTTCGCGCCGTTTCCTTGACGACATGGCTGATGGCGTTTTCAAAGACATCTGCGCCTTTGGTGACTTTAATGTCCATGTTCAGGACGTACAACGGAATGTCGCGGTTGAAATAGATAAACTCCGTCGGAATCTTGACGGCGTCTTTACCAGTCGTGATGATGGCGTCGGCGCAGAGCTCCTCTGCCCGTTCGCCGATATACTGCATTTCCAGCATGCCGTAATCATGATGGTCCGGGTAGCGCACGGCTTCCAGGATCTCCAGGCCCGTGCCGGAAATATTCTGCTCGAAGGAGGACGGGTTGCCGATGGCGGAGAAAATCATCACCTTCTTGCCACGCAGCTCCTCCAGTTCGATGGCGTTCACGAAGACGCCTTTGTACCAGTCGGCGATTTCCACGAAGTTCATGGCATGGTGGATACTTTCTACAATGGGAGCTCGTTTATTGAAGAGCCGCACCGTTTCCACCAGGGATTTGCGGGTCAGCTGCGAGCTCTGGTCACATTTGGTGAAGAGGAACATGTCCGCCCGGTCCAGATGGCTCAGTGGTTCGCGCAGGATGCCACGCGGCAGAAGGCAGCCGTTGCCGAAGAGATTCAGCGTATCCACGAGGACAATGTCCAGGTCGCGGGCAAGCTGCCAGTGCTGGTAGCCGTCGTCCATGAGGATAACTTCCGCCTTCAACGTTTTCACGGCATAGCTGCCCGTCACATACCGGCTCTTGCCGATGACGACAGGAATACCGGGCATGGTCTTGGCCATCAGGTACGCTTCGTCGCCGGCCTCATAGGCCGTCATGTAGATTTTCCGGCCGTCAGACACGACGCCCAGCGGCTTGTCCCAGTGGGAGCGGTAGCCGCGGTTCAGGATGACGACGCGGTAGCCCATTTGCTGGATCATCTGGGCGACGCGCTGTGTCGTCGGCGTCTTGCCGGTGCCGCCGACCGTAATGTTGCCGATGGAAATGACGCAGCAGTCCAGACGCTTGGTCTGCAGGATGTGGTGCTGATACAGCCACAGGCTCGTCCGGGCGCCGAACCCGTACAGGTAGGACAGGGCGCGCAAAAAGCCCAGGAGCAGGAATGCGTACCAGGGCCGTTCCGGAGAATGTGCCAGGTGGAAGATGTACTGGATCAGGGCACCGCCATGTTTCAGGCCGCCACCGCCGGCATCGTTGAAGTTCCGTGTGTTGATGGGATAACTCGTATAGAAGGCCTGCGGAATGGAGGCTTCCTCCAGAAGTTCCGTCAGGTAATGCATAGTCTTAATGGCCGCGCCGCGGTTCTCGTGGATGACCTGGATAGAAGCTGCACCCATTTTCCGGCGCAATTCGTCATTCCCGGCGATTTCCAGAAAAGCTTTGGTCAGTCCCTTGGTATTGGGAACCATCCGGCATGCGCCGACTTTGCTCAACAGGGAATAGGAATCCTTGAAGTTCTCCATGCTCGGCCCGACGATAATCGGCTTGGCATGTGCCGCCGGTTCCAGCACGTTGTGGCCGCCGTGGTGCATGAGGCTGCCGCCGATGAAGACGATATCGCCGACCGCGTAGATACGGCCCAGTTCCCCGATGGTATCGATGAGGAGGACGGGATAGGACGGCCGTTCGCTCTGGTTCTTCATGACAGAACGGAACCCTGTCTCATAACCGTACTTGGTGTCCAGACGCCGAATCTCATCGGCACGGGACGGCTTACGCGGTGCAATGATCAATTTCGCCCGCGGATACGACTTACGCAGCTCCGTAAACGCCTGGAGGACCGCCTCTTCTTCGGACGGATGCGTGGAACCGGCCACGATAATGGGGAAATCCCCGTCCCGGATGCCCAGCTCTTCCCGATAGGCCGCCAGATCTTCCGGCGTCACTTCGGCATATGTCTGGTCGAATTTCGTATTGCCCGTGACGAAAATCTTGGCCGGGTCGGCGCCCAAGTGGGTAATGTAGTTCGCATCGATGCTGGACTGCATGCAGAAACGGCTCACCGTGCGCAGCATATCGCGCCAGATGCTGAACAAATACCGGTAATTCTTGACGGATTTCTCGGAAATACGGCCGTTGACCATCATAACAGGGATGTTCCGGTTCCGGATGGCCCGCAGGAAATTCGGCCACAGTTCCGTCTCGACAGGCATAAAGATGCCCGGGTGCACGCGACGCACCACGGACTCTGCCACCCAGGGCAGGTCCAGGGGGAAGTAAATGATCGCGTCCGCCTCGGGAATAATTTGCCGTGCCATATTGTAGCCACCGACCGTGAAGGCCGAGACAAGGACCTTCCGTTCGGGCATGATTTTCTTGATTTCTTTGACCAACGGACTGGTTGCCACAATTTCACCGACAGATGCGCCGTGGATCCAGATACACCGCTGGTTGATGACATTCTCAAATTCCTGCCGGCGCAGCAGTCCCATACTCTGGCGGAACCGGGTCCCGAATCCTTTCTCCCGGCACAGCCGATAGCCGTAGTACGGCAGGATGAAGAACAGGAACACCAAGAAGCCCAGTATTTTATAAAGTATGTACATAGCGCTGTTCCCTCATTCCTCTTTCTTCCGGCTGTATTGGATCTGGTACAGGTGAGCGTACAGCCCGCCCATCTGCATCAGCTCTTCGTGTGTTCCGTCTTCTACCAGACGGCCGTGGTTCAGGACCAGGATACGGTCCGCATTTTTGATGGTCGACAGGCGGTGGGCGATGACGAAGGCCGTGCGGCCAATCATCAGTCGGTTCAGCGCGTCCTGGACCACGCGTTCGCTTTGCGTATCCAAGGCCGACGTGGCTTCATCCAGAATCAGGATGCGCGGGTCTTTCAAGATAGCCCTGGCAATAGAAATGCGCTGCCGCTGTCCACCGGAAATGTTGACACCGCGATCGCCCAGCATGGTCTGATAGCCTTGCGGCAGATCCAGGATGAAATCATGGGCGTTGGCTGCCTTGGCAGCGGCTTCGATTTCTTCTTTCGTCGCATCAAGGCGCCCGTATTTGATATTATCATACACCGTACCGTTGAAGAGAAGCGTCTCCTGCGGCACGATGCCGACCTGTTCGCGTAAGGAATCCAGCGTCACTGTGCTGATATCCGTTCCGTCGATGCGGATGGTGCCGGAATCGACGTTGTAGAAACGGGGCAGCAGGCTCGCGAAGGTGGATTTGCCGGCTCCGGAAGGACCGACGATGCCAATGCTCTGGCCGGGCTGTACCGTCAGGGTCAGGTCATGGATTACTTCTTCACCGGGGTTGTAAGAGAAGCACACATGCTCAAAGGATACGGAACCGCGGACCGGCGGCAACGGCTTGGCCCCGGGCATATTCTTCACTTCTTCCGGCATGTCCAGCACATTGAAGACACGCTGGGCCGCCGCAAGGGCACGCTGCATGTGACCGATGACGCGGGTAATGCGTTTAATCGGGTTGGAAATATTGACGGCGTACACCAGGAACGCTATCAGGGAACCTGGCGTCGTCGTGCCGTCGATGACGTTGTGCCCGCCGTACCAGAGGATCAGCGTGACTCCCAGGGCTGCCACCAGCTCGATGGTAGGCGTCAATGTCGCCATATAGCGGGAATTGCGCATATTGGCGTCGAAGTTGGCCTTGTTCTCCCTGTCGAAGCGCAAAATCTCATAGGCTTCACGGACGAAGGACTTGACCACCCGAGCCGACGCAACCGACTCCTGCAGGACCGACGTAATGTCCGCCGTCGCTTCCTGGATTTGACCGCCGGAGCGGCGGATTTTCCGGCCGAAGAAGTTCATGAACCAGAGAACGACCGGGAACGTGCAGAACGTAAAGATGGTTAGGCGCCAGTCCAGGTAGACCATGGCGCAGATGGATCCGACGAGGATGAAACTTTCCGTCACCAGCTCGATAGTATTCTCGATCATAGCGCCCTGCAGGGCGTTGACGTCATTCGTCACATAACTCATGATGGTCCCTGTCTTGTTCTTGTCGTAAAACGACATGGACAGGCGCTGCAGCTTGCGGAACACCTCACCGCGGATATCGATGATGACGCGCTGCCCCACCCAGCTCATGAGATAATTCTGGCCGAAGAAAAAGATACCCCGCAGGATGAAGATGACCACGATGCTTAACGCAATCATGTTCAGCATGAAAGCATCCTTGTCAGCCAGGACCTTATCGACCATGTCCCGGATGATCCAGGGCAGGTACAAGTTTCCCGCAGCCGCGAGGACCGTGCAGACCAGTGCCAGAATAAGCACCTTCAAATACGGCCTCACGTACGCTAAGATTCGTTTATACAGATTCATGGAGTCTCCTTGCTTTTCCTTGGGCAGCCACGCGCAGGACCAGCTCGGCCACGCGCTGTACGGCTCCCGGTTTTCCCAGGCGGGCCCGTGTTTCTGCCAAGTCTTTTTTCAACTGGGCGTACCGGGCCGGCTCCAACAGTTCTTCCGTCGTCTTTGCCACTTGCTCCGGCGTGCATTGCTCCTGGAGCAGTTCCGGCTCAATCAGACGGCCGGCGACAATGTTCGGCAGACCGATATTCGGAATCTCCACCACATGCTTCGCAATCCAGAAGCTCAACGGCGATGACTTGTACAGAATGACACAGGGCAGATCACACAGGGCGGCTTCCAGCGTCACGGTGCCGCTCGTGGCAATCGCAAAATCTGCCACGGACATAATATCATACGTGCCGCCGTTCGTGATTGTCACCTTCAGGCCGCAGCGATCCACAGCCTGCTGCAGTTCTTCCTGCGGGATGGTCGACGCACGGGGCATGACAAAATCGAAATCAGGATGGTGCTCCTTCAACATCCGCGCCGCCTCCAGCATCACCGGCAGCAGCCGCTGGATTTCCATGGGCCGGCTGCCTGGCAGCAGCAGGATCAGAGGATGCCCCTGCCGCTTTCCAGCCAGGGCTTCCGCCTCCTGCCGGGGCAGAGAGGGATGCACTGTGTCCACCAGAGGATGTCCGACGAACTCAATGTCCGCGCCGTACCGCTTGTACAAATCGTACTCGAAAGGGAAGATGGACGCGATCTTATCCACGACCTTCACCACACCGGCCGCGCGGCTGGGCCGCCATGCCCACGCCGACGGGGGAATGAAGGATACGACGGGAATTCCGCGTTCTTTGGCCAGCCTGGCCAGCCGCATGTTGAAGCCCGGATAATCGATGGTCAGGAGCACGTCCGGGCGATATTCGTCCATCAGGCGAATGAATTCCTTCCGAAGCCGCAGGATATCCGGCAGCTTGCACAGGACTTCCACAAAGCCCATGACACTGTGGTCCTTGATATCGAACAGTACCTTACCGCCGGCAGCGCGCAGGTGGTCTCCGCCCATGCCGTACACTTCGGCACCGGGTTCCTGCTGCAGAAGGGCCTGGCAAATGGCTCCGGCGTGCAGATCGCCCGAAGCCTCACCGGCAGAAATCAGAATTCTAGTCATAATCCACCTATTATCATTTTCTACTATAAATACTAAAACATTATACCATAAGAGGCCCGGTACGGAAATAGAAAGAAAGCAGAAGAAAGAAGAAAAACACTGGCTTGCAGAGTGGAGTCCACAGGCCAGTGCTGATGCAGGAACAAGACGTCCCGCCCCTGCTTTCCGTTCTTACTCTTTCACCCAGATGGTAATTCCGTGCTCCTCCGCCATGGCCACTGTCCGTTCCCTGTCGATGATCAGGGTACGGCCTGCTTCTATGACAATGCCAGTCGCTCCGGCGTGGATCATGGACTGCATCGTCGTCGGTCCGAACCCAGGCACATCAAAACGGCTGTCCTGCTGTGGCTTCGCCGTCTTGGCGACAATAACGCCGCCCTTGCCCAGGTACCCGCCCCGCAGGATGCAGGCATCCGTTCCTTCAATCGCCTCCAGGGCCATGACGGCCTGATTCTTCACGACGACAGTCTGGCCGATGTCGAGGCGGCCCAGTTCCTTCGCCATGCGGAAGCCGAATTCCATATCCGCCCGTTCCGCTTCCGTGGGCTTCCGTTTTGTCAGTACGCCGGGCGGCGGCAGGAGGGGTTGGATCAGTTTCGTCTGGTCCATCACCTGCATGCCGGCATCTTCAATCAGCTTGACGATGGCTTGCATGATGGTATCATCCTTGCGGTCGGGCAAAGAAGCCAGCACTCTGATGGCCGTCAGGTCCGGCAGGACGACGCCCTTGCGGTAGAGCACCTCTTTCGTCACCTTGCCGATCATGGTCACTTCGCGCACGCCGTTCTTTTTCAGTGTACTGATGATCTTGCCAGCCTTGCCGGGGTTGATTTCATAATACACGTCAGCACTGCCGGCCAATTCTTCGTCCGGAGTGCCCACGACACAGATAATCACGACGCGGTACCCCAGGGACTTGGCCGCTCTGGCCACGTCCACTGGCAAATGGCCGATGCCGGCCAGAATTCCGATGGTTTCCATCACGAAATTCCCCTTCCTACAACACAAAAAGGGCAGCGAGAAAAGGTTCGCTGCCCCTCCGTTTCTACTTATTTACGGGTGTGGATGATGCCGCGTTCCACATTGCGCAGGAAGCGCATCAGGTGTTCCACGGGCTCGCTGCTGTCCAGTTCCTGTTCCATGGTTTCCACGGCCTGTTCCAGCGGCAGGCCGCTGCGGTACAGGATACGGAACGCCTTCTTCAGCTGGGAACGGATCTCCAGCGGCATCCCGGCACGGGCCAGGCCCACGCTGTTCAAACCGGCGACAAAGGCAGGGTCGCCCGAAACGAGCATGAACGGCGGAACGTCCTGGGAAATACGGCTCATGCCGCCGACCATGGCATTGCGGCCGATACGGCAGAACTGGTGAACCGCCGCCAGACCGCCGATAATGGCACGGTCTTCCACGACAACGTGCCCAGCCAGGGTTGCCACGTTCGACATGATAACATTGTTACCGACGACACAGTTGTGAGCCACATGGGTATATGCCATCATCAGAATGTCATTGCCCAGGCGCGTTTCATTGCCCTCACCGGTGGCACGGCTGACGGTGCAGCATTCCCGGAAAGTGCAGCGGTCCCCGATGACCGTAGAGCTGTGTTCTCCTGCGAACTTCAGGTCCTGCGGTTCCCCACCGATGGAAGCACCAGGGAAAAAGCGACAATCTTTGCCGATATACGTATACGGATGGATGACCACGTGGGGTCCCACGATGCACCCGTCGCCGAGTTCCGTGTCGTGACTGATCACGGCATAAGGACCAATGGTAACATTTTTTCCGATGACGGCGCCTTCTTCAATGATGGCTGTCTGATGGATTTTGCACAGCGGCGTAACTACCGATGCCATTGTTTCACACTCCCTGCCGATTTATACTACCAATTCTGGAATTTAAACATAGTCTGGAGTTTAAACATAGTTTAACTACTCTTACAACTATATTCCCTTCCAGCCATTCTTTTCGGCAATCCGAATTTCCGCAAATTACAGGATTACAGGTTTATTTTTCGATTCATTGAAGAATCACGCCCCTACATGTCTGTTTCTTTGCAGAATCCTCGTTTTTTTATTTTTTATTTTCCTGGATGGCAAAGAAGCAGTCACATTCGCAGGCCACTTCTCCGTCCACCTTGCCTTCGCAATGGATCACTCCCATGGTGCCGTGAATCTTGACGACTTCGGCCCGTGTAATCAATTGATCCCCCGGGACAATCGGTTTACGGAAGCGTACCTTATCGATCTTGCCGAATACGGCAATCTTGCCGCGGTTTTCCGGCGGATAAAGCATAGCGACACCGCCAACCTGGGCCATGGCTTCAATCAGGAGGACGCCTGGCATAATCGGTTCATCCGGAAAATGCCCAAGAAACTGCATTTCGTTGACGGTAATGTTCTTCAACCCGACAGCCCACTTCATGGGTTCCAAATCCAGGATGCGGTCTACGAGAAGCATAGGGAACCGATGGGGCAGAATTTTTCTGATTTCGTTGACATCCAACTGAATAGCCATTTATTTACCCTCCCTGTAAGCGATGATTTTTTTTGCAAGCTGCGAATTGTAGGCATGTCCCGATTTGACGGCAATGACATGGCCTTCCCAGGGACCGAGAAGTGATAAATCCCCCAGCACGTCCAGAATCTTGTGGCGCACCAATTCATCCGGGAACCGGGGTTTGGACAGGCACTTTGTTTCGTCGTAGACAACACAATTTTCCAGCGTGCCGCCCAAGCCCAGACCCAGCTTTTTCATCTGTTCCACTTCGTTCATGAACCCGATGGTGCGGGCCGGTGCAATTTCTTTCAAAAAGGTGGCTTCCGTCAATTTCACATCCTTGTACTGTGTCCCCAACATAGGATGAGCATTGATGGACGTAAAGGACACCCGCATTCCCTCATAAGGCAGGATGACAACGTACTTGTCTCCATCGTAGACGCTGAACGCGCGGTCCACATGATAGACCTTTCGTTCCGCCTCCTGTTCCGCACGGCCGGCCTGTTGGATCAGCTGAGCGAAAACGAGTCCGCTGCCGTCCGCCACCGGCGGCTCCGGTGAGGTCATCTCTACCCGGCAGTTGTCCACGTGCATGGCAGACAACGCTCCCAATAAGTGCTCAACGGTAAACACCTGTGCTCCGTTCTCGCTGATGGTGGTCGCCCGCAGGGTCGACGTCACCAGCTCCGCTTTGGCGTGGATTTCCGGTTCGCCCGGCAAATCCTTTCGGACAAAGACAACGCCCGTACCCGGTGCGGCAGGACGCAAGGTCATGGTCACAGGTTTGCCCGAATGCAACCCGTTTCCGGAGTACGAAACGGCTGCCGCCAGTGTAGTCTGTTTCTGCATGTACATTCCCCTTTGTATTTCTTGCGATTCCTTGCTTTTTATTTCTTTCGGCTGCCGGTTCCCAAAGGGTTCCGGCAGCCGATACTGTCAGTCTTTGTGTTCGAACCGCTGCCGGCCGTCCTTCCAACGGTCGTGCACCCAGAACCACATGGGCGGATTGCTGCGGATCTCCGCTTCCAGAATGTGGATGAGCTGCTCCGTCACGTCACGCAGATCCTGATCCTTGTCCTTCGTCCTGGCCGCGTAAAGCGGCGGATAGATTTTAGCACGGCACGATCCATCGGCGTCATAGTGCATGAAGATCGGCAGAATCGGGCATCCGAAGGTGCGGGAAAACACAGCGGGCCCTGCCGGGGTCACGGCAGGCTTGCCGAACAGGTTCAGTACAATCCCCGTGTCGTTCGTATCCTGGTCGAACAGAATGCCGAGCAGGTGCTTCTCCTTGAGATAACGCCCCATGGCCAGGACACCTTGTTTGCCACGGTTGTAGGCTATCTTCTGGCCTACCATCTCCCGGTATTCATTGATAAAGCGGTCCATGGCGCTGTTATTCTGTTTGCGCGCAATGGACAAGATAGGGTAGCCGTGCATGCCTACCGTCGCCCCCAGGAGTTCCCAGTTGCCGAAATGACCCGTGCACATGATGACGCCCTTGCCTTTAGCGTAGGCTTCTTCCAGATATTCCAGCCCGTCCGTATGGACGACGGACTCGATCCCATCCTTCACCAGGCGTGGAAATCGCAGGACTTCGACAATCATACGGCCGAATTTGACGACACTGGCCCGGGCGATCCGCTCCGCCTCTTCCGGTGGTACACCCAGGCATTCCTGGATGTTGGCGGCAGCCATTTTCATGCGCCACTCCGGTACAAACCGCAGGCTGAAACGTCCCAGCCAATTCCCGAACGCCCGTCCCCAGCTTTCCGGCAGGATGCAGAAAAGCCAGCTCAGGGCTTTCATCAGATAATAGGAGAACATAGGCTTACTGCCCCTCTCCACTGCGGGCCGCATCCAGCTGCTCCTGCAGCGCGGCGACCTGCTTCTTCAATTCGCGCACGGTCTTGCTGATCTCGGTAATCTTTCGCAATCTGGACTGCTGCCGCAGCCATTCCATGTGCGGCATGGAGGGAAAGCCGGCCAGGACCTGGCCGTCCCCGACGTTGCCGATGACACCGCAGCGGCCGGCAAACGTATTATTGCTGCCGATCGTAATATGTCCTACCGTGGCGGCCTGCCCGCCAAACGTATTGTTGTTGCCGATATGGACGCTGCCGGGGATGCCTACGAGTGCGACAAAGAGATTGTTTTCCCCGACGACATCGTTGTGGCCCAGATGAACCAGATTGTCCAGCTTCGTCCCGTTCCCCACGATGGTACTGTCCACCGTGGCGCGGTCGATGCAGCTGTTGCAGCCGACTTCCACGTCATCTCCCAGGATGACATTGCCCGTCTGGAGCACTTTGTTGTGTTTGCCGTTCGTCGTTACAAAACCGAATCCGTCACCGCCGATGACGCAGCCAGACTGTAAAATGTCCCGGTTCCCCACCACGCAATTTTCCCGGATGGTTACATGCGGATAGAGGATACAGTCCGTGCCGACCTTGACATGACGGCCCACGTACGTATAGGGATACACAACCGTGTTATCCCCCACTTCCGCTCCGCTGTCGATGACGGCAAACGGCATAACGGCCACATTCTTGCCAACCTTCGCATCTTCGGCGATATACGCCAGGGGGCTGATGACCCGCTCCACCTCTTCCTGCGGGCGGAACAGTTCCAGCAGTTCCGCAAAGGCTTCCCGCGGATTCTCCACACGGATGACCGGGCGGTCTTGCAAGTCTCCTTCGCCGTGCGCCAGAATCATGGCGCCGGCATGGCTCTTTCCACAGACCTCCACATAGGGATGAACCGCAAAAGAAATTTCCGTCGGCCCCGCTTCCACGAGGCCATTCACACCGGTAATCTTCAAATCCGATCCATGTTCCAGGGTTCCATGTAGAAATGCGGCCAGTTCTTGTAACGTTTTTTCCATGTCTATTGTCCTCTCTTGCCCCCGCCGCCCTCTGCGGCGGCAGCCGGCTCATAGCCGGACCCCTGCCGGGCAGGCCGTTTCCGCTTCCTTTCCGGAATGCTTGCTGCTTCTCGCTTATTTCATCTTTTTGATAATGTCATCCGTCACGTCAACACCACCGGACGGAACGGCATCCTTCAGAAGGATTGCGCTCAGATTCTTTTCCTTGGAAACCTCCTGCATCGCCTTGTCGAGGCTGGTCTTCAGTTTATTCTGCGCTTCCGACGAAGCGACCTGCATCTGAGCCGATTTGTCACGAGCGATCTTTTCCTGCTCTTCCTTGCTCTTGCCGGCCGTTTCCTTCTGCAGTTCTTCCTGCAGCTTCTTGGACGTCGCCTGCAAATCCTTCTTTACCGTCTGCACTGCCGGTGCATTCTGTTCCACTTTCCGCATGTCGACAACACCGAACGCGGCGTTGCGGCTGCTGCAGCCGAAAGCCAGCAGCGAACAGGTAATCATAAGAAGCGCTAATACTTTTTTCATCTGAATTTCTTCCTTCCTGAATTTCATTTTTTAGAAGCCGGCGTATCTGCCCTCTGGCGGAGACCGTCGGCTAACTTACGCTTGGACGACAGCTTCTGCAGGTCCTGCAGCACCGGCTGTGTAATGTCTTCGGCGGAAATGTTGGCTCTGTATTTGTAAAAGACGATGGTATATCCTTTTTCCTTGGCCAGTTTCGTAACAATCCCCGATACATCGGCCTTCATAGAAGATTCCAATGTCTCAATGGCCTGCTGTCGTTTATCCAATTCCCGGTCCATCGACCCCAGCAGCTTCTGCAGGGACACAGGACCCTGTTGGAACCGTGTCTTGTCTTCCCGGGCCAGCTTGTCCAGGGAGCCGTCCATATTGCTCCGCAGTTCCCTTGCATAGGCCATCAAGCGTTGCTGCATGGCTTGCCGGTCCCCTTTTGTCCGTTCGACCACCAGACGCTGTTTCTCCGCATCCACAGCCTGCCGTTCCCGGTCCCGTGCCAGCAGGACCTGGGTCAATTCGGCCCGGACAGCCTCCTGTTCCTTCGGTTTTAACCGCACTCCTTCCAATTTGAGCCGCAGGTTTAGGATAGGCAGGGCGTATTTATCTTCCACGGCCTGCTGCCGGGATGCCAGCTCCCGGTCGACAGCCGCGGCGGCCGCAGCCACTTTCCCTGCCAGAATTTTCTCCTCTGCAGCCTGCCGATCCGACAACTGCGCCAACGCATCGGCAGACAGAAAACCTCTATGGCTCGCTTCCCGAAGCCTTGTTAACTTCTGTAAGTCGCTCAACCGCAGTTTGCCTTGTGCTTCCTGTTCCTGCCGCTGCTTAAGCAGCAGGTTGTATTCGTCCTTCATCCGTTTCAGGCGCACCTGGTCCGGATGGGCTTCCATGACTTTCTGCCAGTCAATGACGGCAATTTTGTCTTTGCCCTGCGTGGAGAAAGAACAAGAAGAAGCAAGCACGGCCAGAAGCAGCAATAATGCCGTCAGCCAGCGCATAAAGTACCCCCTGCGGCTTCTGCCGCCTACATCGTTTACCCCGTTTTACACGGGGACGGAGAGACCCGCCGGAGACAGCCCCGGAACATTACTTCTGCCTGAGGAGAATGGAAAACGAGGCTTCGCGGGAAGCCTCATCGTAGATGCATTATTTCTTTGCGCTCTGCAGCGCCTTGGCCACTTCGTCCGTAATATCGGCACCACCGTAGATGACGGAACTCTTGTCGACGACGACCTTGAGGCCCTTCTTCTGGGCTACTTTGCCGATGGCGTCATTGATCTGTTTCAGGAGCGGATCCATCAGTTCATTCTGTTTGTTGCCCAGCCGCTGCTGCAGCTGCTGGTAGTAGCGGTCCTTTTCCTGCGTATTCATGTTCTTGCTCTTGGTCTCGAACTCTTTCCGGGTCGCTTCCACCTCTTTCCGCATGGCTGTCCGGACTTCATCCAGTTTCGGGGACTGGGAGACCAGGACCTGATAGTTCACCACTCCAATCGCGGAATCACTGCCCGCTGCTGCTGCCACGCCGCCAAGGTTGCTGAACCCGCCAGCCGTCAAGGCAATGGTGAAACAACCGATGACAAAGATTGCCGCAACAATCAGGGAGATGGTCTTGACATTTTTCGGATTACGCAATTTTTCCATCATGATAGCAATTACCTGCCCTTTCCTTTTCCACCGTCCGGTGGCACTCAGAGAAGCTGCGGTGCCGCAAGGAGTTTTTGTTCCCGCTTGCCCACAGATTCGCCATAATATTATACCAACGATATGGTTTTCTTTCAATATTTCACGCCGTGACAGCGTCCTTTTTCACAGATTCTTCCCCGAATCCAAGGATATTTCTTACAGATTTCCGACGATACGGAAATAGGATTTATCCGACGAAATGACATATTCGCCGCTCAGGAATTCATGGATGCGATAACGGACAGCATACTCGTTGTCTCCCGTGTCCCCGAAGTGCTCCAGCCGCAGCCGCCATTTTGGCGTAAAATCGTACGTCGCCCGGTAGATATTCTTGTCATCCGGAAGGCGCCGCATCAGAGCCACCGTCGCCTTGCCCCGGTGGTACGCAAAGCCAGGATCGAAGGTCCAGTCCACGTCGTCCAGGTCGACGCTGACTTCGCCGAATAGTTCCGCCTGTGGTGAAACGTATTTACCCAAATGCGCCTTGCCCGACAGGTTGTGGTCGTCACGGCCGATGTCACCGTACCCTTCAAACCAAATCTTGTACTCCTGCGACTCCAGCGTAATATCCACCACGGCATCGCCGCCGCCTGCTGTATCAATCATCAGGCCCGGAGTCAAATGGTAGCGACGCACTTCCGGTTCCGCCTGCAGCTCTGCCAGGAAACGGGCCTCCAGTTCGTCCCGGTGCGTACGGAGATACCCCAGCGGCAGGCCGCGCAGCGCTTTCGCCTTGTCAGCATACCGGTACTTGATGCCCATCAGCAGGATATTCGGAATGGATTTGGAAGCCATGCTGTACCGTACATCCCGCACAACGGGCCCGACAGGATAGATGATTACCTGCACGAAGGCATCACCGCCGCGGGTTGTCAAATCGACGGCCGCCTTGAAATCGGGCAGCGCCGTTTCGACCTGCTTCTGCACCTGGGCCCGGACAATAGAACCGGCCCAGTCTGCCGCATCCAGGGAGGCACCTTCCAGGGTATGCTGCAGCTGCTGCCTCAAACCGGGAAGCTTGTTCTCCAGAAGGGCCGCTGTTTCCGCATCAATGCCGGAAAACTGCAGGTCGACTTTCGTCGTACGCACAGTTTCTGCCCACGGAGACACAGAGAAATCGGCCACGGCCGTCGTTCCCCGGGCCGTATCGACAACCCGCAGGGAAACACGGTTTGTCTGGTAGCCCGTAATAACGCGGTCCGAGATCTCGCTGAGAAGATGCTCGTAGTCACTCGCATCGGCAGCAATGGCCGCCGAGTCGCGCCCGTTGAAGAGCTGTTCCGCCACGACGCGCATGCTCCCGGACATCTTGTCCAGCAGCGGGCGGCTGGTCGTACCATGCGTGTCCGTAATATGCACCTGTACTTGTGTGACTGGCGCTGCCGCAGCAAATACCGGCACCGCCAGGGCCAGGCCCAGAAGGCCTCCAATTAGTCGTCTGCTCATAAGCTCATAACTCGAAAGAAACCGGAAGGAGACAAAGCCGCCTTCCGGTGTAAAATCTTGCCCCGCCGGTTTTAGAACTGGCCGCCGAAGCTGAAGTGGAATTTGTTTTGGTCTTCGCCGATGCCGTAGTCCAGCTTGATCGGACCCAGTGGCGAATTGATCCGGATGCCGAGGCCGTAGCCGACCTTTATCAGACCCATATCGAACATAGTCTCATCCCGTTTGTCCCAGGCATAGCCCGAATCGATGAAGAGGACTCCTTGTACTTTCTTGACGATAGGCATACGGTATTCCATCGTGGCACGGAGCATACTGTTACCGCGGAACTGGTCGTCTTCGTAGCCACGCAGGGTATCCGCACCGCCCATGGAGAAGCGCTGCGACAAGGGCATGTCGCCCCAGGCGTACCCGGCGCCAAAGTCAAAGGCCAGGACGTTCTGACCGCCGGCCTTCAGATAGTACCGGTAGTCGACGGTAACCTTCTCGAAATTGAAGTCGCCGCCCAGGCCGGCCCATTCGAACGTATAGGAATTGCGCTTGCCGGAATGAGGATCGAATACGTTGTCACGGGAATCATAAATCCGCGAATACGCGATGCTGCGCGTATCGCCGAAGTTTTCATCTCGGCGTTTTGCCGCCGTAGCAGGATATCCCAGGCTGGCCGCAGTAGAGTCATACGAGCTTTCATAATACTGCGTATCATAGCCGCTTTCCGGTCCTTCGTACTTATCGGACCGGTTTTTGAAGGTCAGCACATTGCTGACATATTCGCCCTGCCGGCGGGCAAAGGACAGTTCCTGCCCAATGCGCTTTTTGTCGTACCGGGCGATTTCATCGGCATCGCGGTCGTAGTCGGCATATTCGTTCGTGAAGTTATAGAAGGACAGGGTAGCTGTCGTTTCTTTTTTGTCTATCCACGGTTTCGTATAGGTGATGTCGTAGTTGGCGTTGTCTTCACCGCCGAATTCCCAACGCAGCATGATGCTGTCGCCGGTACCACGGAAGTTTTTGTCGCCCAGGCTGACCATGCCGACGAAGCCGTCCGCATCGCTGTAGCCGGCGCCGATACCAAAGGTACCGGTGTTCGCCTCAACGACGGTAATTTCCATTTCCACGGAGTTCGGGTCGCTGCCCGGGTTGAGCCGTACGTTGACGTCTTCAAAGAAGCCCAGGTTGTAGATGCGCTGCATGGAGCGGCGGGCCAGATTCGTGTTGAAGGGTTCGCCCTTCTTGAGGCGGATCTCACGCAGGATAACGTAATCCTTCGTCTTGACGTTGCCCTTGACTTTGAAATCTTCGACCTTGCCTTCGTTAATCTGGATATACAGGGTGCCGTCCGGCAGAACGCGCAAGTCCGTCACGCGGGCCAGAATGTACCCCTGTTTTTTGTATTCTGCTTCAACCTGCTGGATCTTTTCCGTCACTTCACGGATGTTGATCATCTGATCCGGCTGCAGCGCCATCATCTTTTCGATGTCCTGCGTCGAAATCTTGGTATTTCCGTCGATGCGGTACCCGGTGAACTTGGGGTTTTCCAGGACGTGATACGTCACCTCGACCCCTTCCGGTACGGTCTGGAACGTCGGGCGCAGATCATAGAACCAGCCCATGGAGTAGATAGACTGCAAATCCCGTGCCAGCACTTCTTCCGTCAGCTTGACCCCGGGTTTGCTGATGACAGCAGCAGCTATGTCCTCCGTTTTAATTTCTTTATTGTCCGCAATGATAATCTTGGTAATCTGCTTATCCAGGTAGGGTTTCAATTCCGGAGCCACTTCATGCTCCTCGGCCGCCGCGGCCTGGGATGCCTCCTGAGTCTCCGCCGGCTGTGCAGGCTGTTCCGCCGTGCCACGGGGTCCCTGTGCCATCGCTTCCGCAGCCCGTTTTGCGGCTTCTTCCTGTTCTGCCGTCACAGACTGAGGCCTTGAATTGGCGCCTACGCCAATGTTCGTATCCACCGTCTGTTTCGTCTTGAGATCGACCGATTGAGAGGTACTGGCCGTCGTTTCCGCAAAAACCGGCGACATGGAACACATCCACACCGCCAGCGCTACGGCCAGACGCGTTTTCAACGCATGGTTCATAATGGCAAAAATCCTCCAAACCTCGTGCTATGCCTGCAGGCAGCGCATCGTTTAATACTTCAAGAAACAAATGATATATATTATACCACAATTGTCATGGCTTGACTACCAAAGCTCTCAAGGAGTGCTGCCCAATTCCTGACGGCCGGAGCGGATCAGCCGCCGCATCTCCCTCGAGGAAAGCCGCACACCGGAGGAAACGGGTGCCGTCCTTACCACCGGATTGTCCTGTCCGGCTCCGGCAGCGGGCTGTTTTCCACCTGCTGCCAAACCGGTATCCTGATGGCCTGCCGTGGTTTCCCTGGCAGGCGGCGCACCAGAGGTGACTGTGCCGGTACCCTTTGAAATGGAGGCCTCCTGCGCCGCCACCGGAGCAGAGGGCGTACTCACAATCGTTGCAGGCCGGGCCGCGGGAACAGCGTGGCCGCGGTACGAGGACCACCACCATCCGATGCCGCCGGCAGTGGCAATGACCAGAGCGCTCAGAACGACAAAAGTACGCCGTGTCCAGGTCAGCCAGACAGGGCGCTTGCGCCGCAAATTCTGCAGTTCTGCTTCGGCCAGCATCAAATCCAGTTCGCCACGGACATCCTTGTTGCTCTGGAAACTCTTTTCCGCGTTATCCAAGCTTGCCTTGGCGTTCCGTATCCGATGATAGACCGCATTGCGTTCCGACACACTCTTCACCTTCTTTCTCCCGGTTCCGGGCCTTCCTGCCCATTTCTATTCACACCTTATAGTCGGAAGGTCCTGGCTGAATTTTACTTGCTGAATTTTAGGATTTTCCAGAAGAAAATTCGATTTATCTTCTGATTTCTTTTATTATTATGGCAAGCTCCCTGTTTTTCTCTTATCTCTTATATTGCCATCGTTCTTTTCCACTTCCTGCTCCCTGCAGGAACCGTGGACAGAAAAAACCGCGGACCGGCCTGCTCCCAGGCGACAGGAGCAGTACCGATCCGCGGGAAATGACAAGGGGAACAGCGGGAAAATCGGGCAAAGCTCCCATACCATGGCATCCATCGAACAATACACATGCCATGTTCTCTCTGCCGTTATCCTTTGCGGAAATCGCTCATGAAGCGCGACAGCATGCCCCGTACACGCTGGACACCTTTCTTTTCCAGCCGGTAGATATGATTCGTGCTGACATGGATCGAGTCGGCCAGGTCCGCCGGGCTCCGATTGTCCAGGAAAAGTCCCTGCAATACCGTCTTTTCCTTGGCGGGAAGGCGTTCCACGGCTCCACACACGCGATCCGAAACCACTTTCCGCTCGGCAATCTCTTCCGGTACAGGCAACGGGCTGGCCAGCAGGTCTGCCAGAGTTCCGCCTGTCTCGTTCTCGCGGTCCAGGGACATCCATTCATTGGCATGTTCACGGCTCAGAAAGTCGCACATGCTGCCGCGGATGCGGTGCATGGCAAACAGGCTGAAGGCAACGCCGCGTGTATAGTCGTAGCTTTCAGCAGCTTCCAGCAGGCCTACCATGCCTTCCTGGATCAGCTCCATGGTAACCTCCTCCCGGAGATGGAAGGATGCAGCAACCTTAAAGACCAGGGGCTGGTACGCCGTCATGAGACGGCCGTGTGCCTGCTCGTCGCCGGCCGCTTCGGCTTCCCACAGGGAACGTTCCTCTTCAGGGGACAGCAATTTAATTTTTTTCAATTCGGCCAAATAGGCTGCGAGCATCTTTCTCTCCCCTTTCCTGGCATCCACGCAGGCTTAGAAACCGACGTGGTACTGCACGCTGAAACGTTGATTTGAATCTTGATCGCGGGACAAGGTCAGCGTCACGCGGTCCGTCAACGCGTACTGCGTATACACGTTATCCGTGTCGCCGTTGAAACTGCTCGTATAACCGATATTCCAACGCTCTGTAACATTCTTTGATACGAGCCAATTGTACTGCTTTTGCTCCTCTGTCGTCAAATCTTTTTCGTTGCTCGTCGTAAAATCGACGCCGTTTTCCACGCGGCCCAGGTAAATCCGGAACTCGTCGATATGGAGTGTCCGCTTGATCATCTGTTCCACGTCGCCCAGCATCGTCGTTTCGAGCCCGGCAATCAGCAGATTCTGCATGTCCTCATTCGTAACGGAGTTGCCGCCGACGGAGAAACGCTGCAACATGAGCATCCGCATCAACGTCTGCTGCGACAGGCTCGGATCGGAATGGAGCTTGAAGTTCAGCTGATCCTGCGAGAGCGGACCGGAAATATCACAGAAGACGCGATAACGCCCGAAGCTGGTATGGGCATTCAACGTGACGTTCGGCAGGAATGTGCCCGGTTCCAGCCAGGTCAGGCGGCCTTCGTCAATCTTGAAGTCCGTCCGGAGGTACGTGATGTCACCCTTCGTTGTCTCAATACGGCCGCTGACAGAGGGGAAGAGCGTGCTGTTCTGCACATCCACCTGGCCTGCAAGCCACATATCATACAAATATTTGTTGTACAGATGGATTTTGGGACCCAGGGTGACAGTGACATCGAGGCCGATGTTGCTGGGTGTATCGCCCAGCGCAGGAATCGAAGGCAGGCTGACCAGGACGTCGTCCAGCCGCAAGTCCAGCTTGACTTTAGGACGGTATCCTCTCCGCGGGAATCCCTTCGTATCCCTTCCGCGCAGGAAATAGCGCTCCGGTTCCAACAGCAGGTTGCCGTTCAACCGGGCCTGTACATAAGCCGAATCGATCTGGGCATTCTGCAGCGCCAGCTGAAAATGATAACTCTGGTCCGCCGATGCCTGCACGTCGTACGTGCCGCTGGCTGCGACAAAGCCGTTGCCCATGCGGGCCGACAAGTTGCGGATATTGACAATGCTCCCGTTGAACGCCACGTCGAGGTTAATGTTGTCGATAACATTATTCAGGTCACGGAGTTTCAGGGAGCCGTTGTCGACCTGGACTTCCCCGTACATCTCCGGCGCATCCAGGGTGCCCCGGATATTCAACGTACCCTTCGTATCGCCGGTTCCCCAGTCGACAAAGGCGAATGCACTCAGCGTCGACAGGCTGGCCTCGTTGAAGTCGACCGTCAGATTCATCTGCGCGTTGGGATCTTTCCGTTCTGCCTTGGCCCGGAACAAATCCAGCGGCATATCGCCGGACGCCGTCAATTTATAAATATCGCGCTCCACCAGGAGCTGATCCAGGTGGATATTGCCCTGATCCATGGTCAGCATGGCCGTGGCACGGTCGAAGTTAGCCCCTGCCACCGTCCCGTCTGTAATTTCCAGGGATCCGTTCCCTGACGGATTGTCAAAAGTTCCTTTCAGCTGCACGGCGACATTCATCAGCCCCGTGAAGGACACAGGCTGCCCCATCAGGGCCGTGATGATAGCCGGATTGGCGTCGACAGCGCCGGCCTCGAGCTGCAGGGTGCGGTGCGGAAAATCGATGGTCCCCTGTGCCGCAAGGATTCCGTCGTCAGGGAACATACCGTCTTCCTGCAGTTTCAGCGTATGGATGTTCAAGACGCCCTTCAGGAAATCGGCTTTCAGCGTCATCTGGTCATAATGCTGCTGGTTGATGTAGATATCGCTGACCAGCCCGTCCAGCAATGCCGGCACCTCCGGCCCGTTGAGTACAATCATGCCTGTTGCCGTACCCTGGATCGGCAGGTCGACCTGCGCCATCTGCAACAGTTTCGCGACATCTGCCGATGCCAGCCCGACACGGCCCCGCAAATCCCTGTGGGGGATGTCCAGGGTCAGGTCTGCGCTGTATTCCGTCGGCTGCCCTTCTGAGCCGGTCTGCCGGCAGCTCGCTTTCAACTCGTTAATGTCCTTGCCATTGCTGCGAAGCGTTCCTTGCAGCTCTTCTATCGAGACTCCGTTCACGGAGAAGGAGTCACTGGACACGGTGCCGTCGAACAACGGAGAAGCCAGCGTACCGCCCAGATGGCCTTTCAAAGAGACGTACCCCGCCAATTTTGCCGTTTCGTCCTGGACAGGCAGCTTGGACAAATCCACGTCCTTTGCATCTGCGGCAAAGTCCAGGTTCTGGTTTTTGTCCATCGACCCGCTCAACGTCACCGTCGTAGACATGGAATGGACCACGCCGTCCGTCAGGGTAAACGCCCCGTCATCGTAGGCATAGCGTCCTGATACGCCGGCCACCAGATATCCCATGGCACTGCCATCGCTCAAATGGACTGCCCCGGACACGCGGGGATGAGATACGGTACCGCCGATTTCCATATGGTTCGTCAAATTGCCCGTAGCCTGCACTTTCTGATCCAGGCCGCTGAGCTTCAGCAGGGGCTCGAGCCGCACGTTGTCCGTCGTCACGGTCAGGGCGAGCACGGGATCCTCGCGATTCGCGTCGACCGTACCGTTGATGCGGTGCTGTCCCTGCGGCATCTGGATCACGTAATCCTGCAGCGTCAGGCGGCGGCCGTCCACCAGAATGACGCCGGACGCCTCCGCCACTTCCGTGCCGCGGACACGAAGTCCCTCGATGCGGGTGCGGGTCTTGGCAGAAAAGACGCTGCCATGTCCTTGTACTTCATACTGGCCGGAAAGGGATCCGGAGACCGGTTCTCCCGCGAAAGACGAGAGTGGAGCCACTTCCAGCGACGCCAGCCTCCCGTGCAGTGCGTAGGTTCCATCGAAGCCGACACTGCCGGCTGCCGTCATGGCACCTTCTCCGACACGTGCGGAGAACGCGTGGATCTGGGCGCCCTGCTCCGTCAGTTCCGTATCGAAATCAAGGACATGGGCCTTCCACTCACGCCATGCCAAATCTGCCGTGCGGGCTGCCACAGACACATCCAGCTTGCCCGTCTTCCGGTCAAAGCTGCCTGCCAGAGCCAGTTCTGCGTTGACCCCGACTTCCCCGTTGCCGTCACCGGGCAGCGGAACCTGCACGTGGCTCACAATCGCCTGCGCCGTCACAGCACCGGTCTGCAAATGATATTCACCGTCGAGATGGAACGTACCGCCGCCGTACTCGGCCGCAGCTTCCCGCAGGAACACAGTCTGGTCGACCAATGCCCCCTCGACGGAAACATTGCGCACGGTCTGTCCACCGTACGTCAAGACAGGGGCATCGGCCCGCACGGATCCCCGGAGATGGTTCAAATCGCGATAATCCAAATCACCGTCCAGATGGATTGTCTGCCCATCGAGGACGACCGTCAGGTCCTTCGTCGAAACGGCGTAATCCGTTCCGGTTATCCTGCCGCTGACATGGAACGGCCAGTCTTTCCCACCATAGGGATAGACGCCGTGGACATCCTGCAGCGTCAAGAGTCCTTCCAACAGCGTGTCCGTACCGTCGTTATGCCACCAGCCGCTCAGCGCCGTCACCGACCCGCCGGCATCGCGGACGCCGCCGTAGTAGGAAGCCAGGGCTGCGAAGGGTGCCAAATCGACACGATTCGTCGTAAAGTGGATTTTCCCGACCCCTTTCGTGGTCACTCCCCCCGTTACGTGGACAGGATCCATAGCTGGATTCGTAACGGAAAAATCCATATCAAACACCGGATTATGGGCACCGTCCACCTTTCCATCGACACCGAACTCCCACTTTCCCTGCGGCAGGGAGACCCGGACAGTCCCTTCTTTCACCGCCAGGACACCGTAAAAGGGCGTCGTGCTTGACTGGGACGGTTTCAAGAGATTCTGGAAATTCCACTGTTGGGAAGAATCCTGGACGACATAAAGCACGGGATTCCGCAGGGAAATGGACGAAACAGCCTTGTCCATATTCTGCAGGGCCAGAAACGGATTCACAGAGACCGTCGTTTCCGGCAGCTCTGCTACTGCCTGCCCGGACCGGTCGCGGACTGACACATCCCGGACGAGGAGCGAGAACCCGCCGGACCATTCGATAGCACCAATGCGGACACTTCCGTTGAGATAGTTGGCAGCCTGTTGTTCCGCGTACGGACGAGCCTGCTCCAGAATTCTGGGCATGACAAAGTGGAGGGCTGCCAGACAGACAGCTCCCAATACCGCCACCACACCCAGAATCCATTTTATATTTCTCATAGAATGTTCGCTTTCCTTTGACAAAACCTGAAGACAGGAGTTCCGTGTCCTTAATTTGGCGCCGGATGTTTTCGGGAAGCAGAATGCACTCCACCCCTGATTTACAGCACCATTATAACAGAAAAGGGATTGTCGCGACAAAAAATTCGTCGTGACAATCCCCAAATTTTATGATTCTGTTATATTTAGTTTTCCGCCGCCGTATTTGTCGTAGTGGTAGTATCCGTTGTTGCGGCGGTATCTGTCGTGGAAGCAGCAGTGCTTGTCGTCTCCGCTTTAGCCGTCGTTTCCCCTGCAGACTTCGTCTCTACGGCGCTCTTCTGTGCGGTCTTTTCCGCCTTCCGGCGGGCGTCGCGCGACTTTTCATAGGCCTTGACACGGTCGGAAATCGACTCGGCCTGCGCTTCCTCGTAGGTCTTCGCATAGCGGCCTTTCGTCGTACGGATGCGGAGATACTTGTTGCCCGTGTCGTATCCGTCCGGACGTGCTTCCACACCCATGCTGGTCATCAAGGCATTGTAGGATGTATTGTAATCGTACATGGCCGTGTTGTAGTTGTTCCGGGCCGTCGTCAGGGCGACTTCTGCGTCCATGACATCCGTGTTGGTGCCGACGCCGTTGGCATAGCGAACCTGGGCAATGCGGTAATCCTCTTCCGCTTCCGCAACAGCCAGTTTCGTCGTGTTAATCCGTTTCTCCGCTTCGCGCAGGTTGTTGTAGCAGTTCCGCACATCCAGACGGACCGTGTCCGCATCCTGGCGGTACGATTCTTCTGCTTCCATCAAATCTGCCTTGGCAGCGTCGACTTTGGATCCCGTCACGCCGCTGTCGAAGATAGTCATGCTCAGGTTGAAGCCGACAGCCCAATTTTCGTTGTCATCGCCGGGCCAGTGTCCGTTGGACCAATTGTTTGCAGCCGTGACGCTGATATACGGTCTCCAGCCGGACTTGGCAGCGTTCAGGGCAGCCTTGGCATAGTCTACCTGCAATTTGCTCTGCTGGAGGTCGAGGCGGTTCTTCAAGCCGTAGTCGATGCAGCCTTCCATGCTCCCGTCGTAGGGACGGTACTCCAGGACTTCCGTCGGCTTCAGCTTCGTGTCGTGGGGCAGTCCCATATAGTTGTTCAACGCAGCTTCTGCATTGTCGTATGTGTTCTGCGCCTGAATCAGTGTCTGCTTGGCATTGGTCAGTTCGACCTGGCTGCGCAGCAGGTCCACTTTGGCGACAACGCCCACGTCGTACTGGGCCTGTACGTTCTTCAAGTGGTCCTGCAGATCCTTTACGGACTGCTGACAAACCCATACACTGTCGATGGCGGACAAGAGAGTATAATACGCGTCGGTCACGTTCTTTTTCAAGGTGATGTACGCCAGTTCCTCTCCCAGGACACTGCTCCGGTAATTCGCCTTGGCTTCATCACGGGCGCCTTCCAATTCCCCGCCGGTATAGATCGGTACGGTCAGGCCCACCGTGTTGTTGTAGGTGTTACCGATACCTTTCGTCCGTAAGCCAGTCGAAGTAATCTGTTCATCCCAGTAGCCTCCACGGCTCGTGCTGTGGGTCAACGCCACCTTGGGGCCGAAGTTTTCCCGTGCAGCGTTGTACGTGGCCCGGGCAGAATCCAGTTCATATTCCGCTTTGCGGATGTCGGCGTGCGTAGCATAGGCGCGGCTCAACGCCGTCTGCAGATCTATCGGCATGGTTTCCGCCGCAAAAGCGGACGGAACAAGCAAGAAAGTTAACAGCGTGCCAAGCAGCGCCGTCCCTTTTCCATGATTTGTCCGCATCTTCATCATACCTCCGTTGATTTTCTGACTGACAAGTCAGCAACTAATTATACAAACAATTTTTTGCGAATGTCAAGTAAACTTACTGTGTCAGAGTGATGTGTCACGATTTTGTCAGAAATAGGTCCGCATCCCCATGTACACATCGCCGGAATTGCCGCTGCGGACATCCGTGCTCTCCAATGTCAGGTAAACGTCCGGCTGCAGCTGGTATTCGCCGCCCAACCGGATTTTCAGGTCATCCCAATCATAGAACTGGGAGTAGATGTGGAAATCACGGTTCACATCGAAGCCGAGGCCGAATCCTTCGTGCCCCAGCATAGACCCGGCGCTGACATCGAAACGGTGGAACTTTTTGCCACCGTACAAATCCAGTTTCGCGTCGTCGCCCAACCCGGACGCACCGGCGTAGAGATAGGTACCCTTTCCGGCTTTTTCAAAACGGAGGCCTGCGCTGCCGCGCCACTGATCCTCATCCAGGCTGTGCATCAGGTCCGCCTTGCCATGCAGTTCGACCTTGTCCACGAAAGACAGTGCCTTGTTGGCGCGGGCGGTGACACTGCGCGTGTTGTGCAGAGTCTCCTGGATGTCTTTCTTCGTCTGCGGATCCTTGGCCACTTCCGCCAGCATGTTGGTGACTTCTTCCACGTGCTGGCTCGTCGCCGCCAGGCTGCGTGCCATGGCAGCCACTTCCCGGCCTGTGGCACCGTTGTTGTCCACGCCATTCATCAGGCTTTCCACATGGGCTGTCGTCTGGTTCAGACGGACCGACATCTGGCTCAGCTGGGCGACCATATTCTTAATGTCTGCCTGATTGGCTTCGGCCTGATCCGCCATTACCTTCGTGAAGCGGTTCAGGTTTTTGCTGATATCAGCCATGGCAATAAAGCCTTCCCGCATAGACTGCTGGACCGCCTTGTCGCCGAAGATATTGTTGAATGCGTCGGCCACACCCTCTACTTTTTCCATGACCTTGTCGGATGAGTTCATGAACTCATCCAGTCCGCCGCCGGGCGTCCCCGTCAGGTTGGAACCGGGTTTGATGAAGACGCCGCTCGCCCGTTCCGGAGGCAGGATTTGGACGAACTTTTCACCCATGACGCCGTCCGACCCGATGGAAAACGAGGAATCCATAGGAATCTGTATATCTTTTTTCACATGCACGGTTACAATGACATGACTGCCGTCGACCTGCATCTCTTTGACGGTTCCGACAGGCACACCGGCATACCGCACCTGGCCGCCCGTCAAAAGTCCGTTGACAGAAGGATAGGTAACCCGCAGGTCATAGCCGCGGTCAAAGAGGTTGAAGGCACCGAGAAAACTGATCATCCCTGCCAGAAGGACAGCGCCTCCCAGGGTCAGGGCCCCTACTTTCACTTCGCTCACTGATTTCATCGTACAAATGCTCCTTCCGGATCCTCGCCCGTAATGAATCCCCGGATCAGAGGATTGGACGAATTCCTGAATTCTTCCGGCGTCCCCACGGCAGCCATCTTTCCTTTGTCCAGCAGAGCTACACGGTCTGCTGCCACATAAACGGATTCCATGTCGTGTGTTACCAGGATGGATGTCACGTTGTATTTGTGCTGCGTTTCCCGGATCAGTTTGCTGATACTCATGGTCCGCAACGGATCCAGGCCGGCCGTCGGCTCATCGTACAAGACGATGCGCGGCCGGAACGCCAGGGCACGGGCCAGGCTGACACGCTTCTTCATGCCGCCGGACAGCTCTGCCGGGAACATAGACTTGGCGTCGAGCATGCCGACATCCTGCAGGAGGGTATCGACACGTTCGCGGATTTCCTTCTCCGACAGCCGGAAATGCTGCCGCAGCCCGAAGGCTACGTTCTCCCCGACATCCAGGAAATCGAAGAGGGCCGAATACTGGAACACCATGCCGATATGACGGCGGATTTCATTCCAACCGTCTTCTGTCAGGTGCGTTACGTCCCGGCCGGTCACGAACACCCGCCCACCCGTTGGTTCCAACAGTCCCGTCAGAACTTTCAGGATGGTACTCTTGCCAGAGCCGGACGGGCCGATCACGGCCATGGTCTCGCCGGTCACGACATCCAGGTCGACACCGGTCAGGACCCGATTCTCCCCAAAGGAAACCTGCAGATGCTGCAGAGATATTTCGGAAATCGCCATAATGCCTCACTCAATCGCTCACGTAGAGCAGGACTGTCATAAAATAGTCCGTAATGAAAATCAAGATGATGGACAACACCACGGAAGCCGTTGTCGCCAGGCCGACGCCTTCCGCACCCTGCCTTGCGTGAAGTCCTTTGTAGCAGCCCACGATGGCGATGATGGCACCGAACACGACGCCCTTGATCATGCCGCCGACCAGGTCGAAGGAATCACACAGGGTCTTGATGGAGTTGATGTACGTAAAGGAGCTGATGCCGGCGTAAAAATGGGCCACCATGTATCCGCCGACATTGCCGATAAAGTTTCCGAAAACAATAAGGACCGGCATCATGAGGGAAATCGCCAGGAAACGGGGACACACCAGATACCGGACAGGGCTCGTCGCCATGACCCGCAAGGCGTCGATCTGCTCCGTGACCTTCATGGTACCCAGTTCCGCTGCAATGGCCGCGCCGATCCGTCCGGCCACTACAACGCCTGCCAGGACCGGAACCAGTTCCCGTCCCATGGCAATGGCTACAATGCCGCCGACCGTATTCGAAGCTCCGAGAATGACAAACTCTTTTGCCGTCTGAACGGAAAAGACCATCCCCACGCAGAGCATTGTCAGGAGTACAATCGGCAGGGAATCGGCCCCGAGAAGGGCCATCTGCCGTAACGTCTCCTTGCCGTCGACCGCACGAAGGCGTTTCAATACCTCGGCAAAAAGGAGTGTCATGCCCCCCGCCGCACGGGAAAACTGTATCATTTTACGCCCTACGGCAGCACTGAGACTCTGCAGCATGGCAGTTCCTCGTTCCTTCATTTCGTCCTCCTGCCGGTTCCTCTCAACCGGCCTTCCGCACCTGGACCGTGACGGTCGTTTCCCCGTCGATGATGTAGTCCATGGGTGTTACCTGCCGGTGGGGGCCACCGGCCATCATGGCTGTCAGGGTCAGGACAGCTTCGCCGTCCGTGCCCGTTCTGCCTGTTTCCGCATTTCTCTTGGCGGCATATTCCACAATCAAATCGTTGTTACGGATCGCCGTGTTGACCTCGCGCACATAGTCGCGCAGGCGGATCTTGCGTTTCTTTTCCGCTTCCTTCGCCTTGGCCCTTTTCTTTTCCGTATCAACGGAAGGCTGTTTCTCCGAGCTGTCTCCGGTCGGAACACCGGATTCCTTCTGGTTGCGCAGCAGTTCCTGAATCCAGTTCATGGAAGCGCCACCCTTCACACGAAGGCGGACGCTGCCCGATGCATCGTCCGGCAGTTTGTACGTCACCGTGCGGACCATCGTCGCGGCACGGTACGGTTTCATCGTCACATCAAGATGGATCGTATCGCCGGCCTGCGGGTGTTCTTCCCGTACCTTGGCGGACTGGATTTCAGCCACCAGGCTGTCCGTGCTCAGGTCGACCTTCACGTCCACCTGCTGGAGCCGCACGGCTTCCAGCTTGTTGCGCAGAAGCACATTCAGGGAGTCTTTCAACTCCTCCGTCACGGATTCCACCAGCTTGTCAGGGCTGTAAAACATATTCTGCCGTGCCAGATGCAAGGGCTTGCCCTCACTGTCTGTCGCAGAGATGTCGAAGAATACCCGGCTGGAACCCCCTGCGGCCGTATCCGAGACCTTGGAGGCCATGGAAAGGGCGGCAGAAGAAATCAAGTCCGCCGCCAGCAGGGGGTCATGAACCACCTGGACGCGCGCCGTACCACTGGTCGAACGATCCATGTCCGTGGCGGCAATATAAACCGGAATGGCGGCAGGACGGCCGCCGATCTTGCCGGCCACGCCGGCGCTCCGGTCCTGGAATACGGTTCCCACAGTATCCCCGAGGGCCCCGACTTTATATGAAGTCTGCAAGTTCGGCAACGAGGTCAGAATCCAAGCCTTGGTCAGGAAGAAATCCGCGTCCCCGCGCTGCACAAACGGATGGCCGAAAGCGAGTACCCGGCCCTGTTCGTCGGTCCAGGTGACGGTGCCGATGGCACCCATCGTCAGGTCCCCCGTCATGAGGGCTACGCCGACCGCGCTGCCCGGCTGCAGATCCGCAATGGAAGCAGTCGTACCGGACACAGCGGAGTCCAGCACTTCCAGCCCCTGTCCCGCCAGATCCCGTTTCAAGACGGCGAGCGCCTGGTCCGTGAAGCCGCCGGCCAGAAGCGGAGTCCCTGCCGGGAGGCTGCCGGCCTTCGCATCCACAGACGGCAACCCACGCCGCGGTACCGACGGATTGAGCAGTGCCAGCATGGATTCGATGGGCTGGAGGAAGCAGTAACGCGGGTCATTGAAGGCCTTGCCGAACGCAATGGCCCCGGCAAGACGGCCGTTCAAATAGACGGGGCTGCCGCTCATGCCCTGGGAAATACCGCCGCTGCGGTCCATGACATCGCCGCCGGCTTTGATTAAAATCTGGTACCCTTGTGTATCATTGCCCGTCACGCCAAGCACTTCCACGGGAAATGTTTCAATCGTATCCCCCTGGAGGACCGTCTTGGCGTACCCCGTCATGCCCGGCCGGATTTCTTCCACCGGCAGGATGGGCGTGCGGGCAAAAGCCGTGGCTCCCAGCCAGAAAGTGCAGAAAGCGCACACGGCGCACAGGATATTCCTAAGGATGTGTCTCAACGTGATTCTCCTACGTCATTCTTTAACTGCTTACGGCTCAATTTCTGCCACCGCCTGACCGCCGGAGATGTTCTGCCCCGGACGGACGGAAACAGACTTTACGGTGCCGGACACAGTCGCACGGGATGCCGGCATGGCACCCATAATAGTCTTCACCTTGACGAGTACGTCACCCTGCCGGACCGTCTGCCCGACCCGGACCAGCCCCTCGGCCTGAACTACGCCGCTCAGTGTACTCTTCTGGACCACACCGGCTGCAAAAGCGAGGGAATAGAGGCCGACTGCGGCGGCAGCCACTGCGGCGACGGCGACATACTTCCACGTTGTCAATTTACGCATAAGGATACCTCCTTCCTTACGGAAACCCGGCCGTTCTTACAGAAAGGCCGGCGGGAAAAGGGACAAATATTATGCTTATTCGTCTATTATACACCGAATTAGTCTGATTGGCAAAATGCAGACTTTCCGGTCCGCAAGGCCGGATGTTCCCATCGATTTCCCTGCGGGACGACGTCCTGCAGGACCCGTTTCCTTACTTCCGGAAAACGCCCAGGGCAATGCTCACGGGGCGTTCTTTTCCGTCGGACGGACGGTTGCGGACAACGCCGTTCAGAACGAGTTCCGACGAACCGCCGCCGTCGAAATTCACGGCGTCCACCGCTCCAAAGCGGCGCATGTACCAGGCAAACTCTTTCAGCGTCATACCGGCCGAATACTGACTCCGGCCGTCGACCACCATCAGGAGCAGCGATCCGTCCGCCTTGATACCGGCCCCCGTGCGGGGCGCACGGCCGTTCGCGATGTCCGAGGCCATCTGCTCCTGGGCCGACCGTACCTCGATGGTCCGGTTCTCTACGAGGGAGGGGCCGCCGCCAACGACCATACGCATCTGGTCGGCAGCGTTGCTGCCCAAAGTCTGAGTAATGGTAACCGGATCCCCGGGTCGCAGGGACGACAGAGCGTCCGCCATGGCACCGTGGGCCGACAACACCAGGGACCCGTTGTCCAGCGCCATGTTGCCTTGTGTTGATACGGCGGTTACCCGGCCGTTCTTCACTTTGACTTCCCGGCCGAACCCATTGGTCCGCGTCGACGGACCGTACTTACGGTTGTAGACAATCAAATCCTGGGCGAGGCGCTGCCGGTTGACGCCCGTAATCGAAAGGACAGACCCGTTCTCCAGCCGCACCGTCCCGTTATAGGAAAGATCCTGCAGGACACGGTAGCGCCCGGTGGCGTCCATGACAAGGGCGCTGCGCGGCGTCTTGTCGCCGCCGAAAAATTCGCCTTCCCATTTGCAGTTCCCGATGACCCAGCCATCCTTGTCAAAATAGCACGCATTGACAGCAGCCCGTGCTCCGGAATCCTGCACCGCCTTGGTCAGGCGTCCGCGGCCGTTCCGATCCAACGCAGCGGAAAAAGGCCTGACGTAGTAGCCGCTGTCCGGTGCCAGCGTCAGGACGTACAAGCGGACGACCTTCCCATTCATGTCATCCTGCCAGTACGTGTACTGCAGCCCCTTGCCCAGGTCTTTCGTCTCACGGATAATCTGGATCCGGTACAAGTCGAGAACCAGCCGGTCCGGATTTTTCAACAGGAGAATCCGGTGCTGCCCGGCCTTGGCCAGATCGACTTCCAGGCGGCTCTCGTCCTTCCCGTCCGGTGTTAACACAATCGACCGGACGGCCTTGTCCCTGGGTTTCTGGCTGAATTTTTTCAGCGTCTTCGTTTCCAGTTCCAGACGCAGCTTCGTCCCGTCTGTCTCTTCCTCATACTTGACCGGTGCGTCCAGGTCCAGGACGACACGTACCTTCGTCGGGCTCGTGCTGACCCGCATGTTCTTCACCGCGGCCTGGGCCGTTGTCTGCACCAGCAGCAGGGCCGCGCCCAGCAGGCCGGCCAGGCGCCCTATTCTGTGTCTCATCATGCCTTTTTATTCCTCTTTTCAAAACGGGAAAACGGCCAGGTGGAGGCAATTGCCACCATCCAGGCCGTCTTACTGAACTTCCGCTGTCACGCAGTCCGTCTGCACAGACCTGCGTTAAAACATGGCGTTGCTGAATACCGTCCCCGGACGCAGTTTGTCGAGATTTTCCAGTGCTTTGCCCGTGCCGACCGCTACGCAGTCCAAGGGGTTGTCTGCCACGATGACCTTGATGCCCGTATTCTGGCTCAGCATATGCGCCAGACCGCCCAAAAGGGCGCCACCGCCGGTCAGGCAGATCCCGTTTTCCACGATGTCCGCCGACAGTTCCGGCGGGCACTTTTCCAGCACCGAACGGATCCGTCCGAACAGGGTTTCCAGGGGTTCTTCCAGGGCTTCACGCACATCCTTCGACGTCAGCGTCAGGCTGACGGGCATGCCGTTGACCGTATTCTGGGCCGTCATGTCCATGGACTTGACTTCTTCGTCAGGGTCCACGTTGCCAATCTTAATTTTAACCTTCTCGGCCAGTGTCTCGCCAATCAGGCAGTTGTATTCCTTCTTTACGTAACGCACAATGGCTTCGTCGAACTTATCTCCCCCGATGCGGACGGAATCGGAATCCACGACGCCGCCCAGGCTCAGGATAGCAATGTCCGTCGTGCCGCCGCCGATGTCGACGACCATCTTGCCCGAGGGGACCATAATGTCCAGCCCCGCGCCCAGCGCCGCTGCCAGCGGTTCTTCAATCAGATACGTCTTGGACACACCGGCCTGGATCGTCGCTTCCAGGACCGCCCGTTTTTCCACGGACGTAATGTTCACAGGAATACAGGTCATGACACGGGGACGGAAAAAGAAGCTCTTCCCAGCCACCTTGTGGATCAAGTATTCCAGCATTTTCTGCGTAATCGTATAGTTTGCAATGACCCCGTCGCGAAGCGGCCGCACCGCTACGATTCCGTGGGGCGTACGGCCCAGCATTTCCCGGGCTTCGGCACCGACGGCGAGGATCTTATTCGTCTTTTTTTCCACTGCCACAACGGAAGGCTCGTTCAGTACGGTTCCCTTCCCCTTCACGTATACAAGGATATTGGCAGTTCCCAAATCAATGCCAATGTCTGTCGATCCGCCAAACATAATTTGTCTCCTTCTCCTTCAGTCTCACTCGTCCACCGTAACGCGGCGGATGTCTCCGCCGAGGGCCTGGAATTTGCCTACGAGGTTTTCGTAACCGCGGTCGATGTGGTGCAGGTGGCCGATAGTCGTCGTTCCTTCCGCCACGAGGCCCGCAAGGACCATGGCAGCGCCAGCCCGCAAATCCGTCGCGTTGACTTCGCAGCCCGTCAGTTTCGCCGGGCCTTCAATCAGGGCACCGCGGGCGCCCGTCGTTTCAATGCATGCGCCCATGCGGTTCAATTCTACCACATGCATGAAACGGTTTTCGAATACCGTTTCCATGACCGTGCTGCGGCCGTTGCAAATGGTCATCATGGCCATCATCTGGGCCTGCATATCAGTCGGAAAGCCCGGGTAGGGCATGGTCTTGATGTTGATGGCTTTCAATTCGCCCGGGCAGGTTACGTGGATGCGGTCGATGTCCTCTTCAATGAGAACGCCGGCCTCACGAAGTTTCGCCAGCAGCGGCTTCTGGTGTTCCACCAGGACATTCTCGATGATAACGTCCCCATGGGTCATCGCCGCGCCAATCATATACGTTCCCGCTTCAATGCGGTCCGGAATCACCGTGTGGGTGCTGCCGTGCATATGTTTGACGCCTTCGATGCGGATAACATCCGTCCCGGCCCCGCGCACGTGGGCTCCCATCTGGTTCAGGTAGCTGGCCAGATCGACGATTTCCGGTTCCTCCGCCGGATTTTCCAGAGTCGTCGTCCCTTCGGCCAGGCAGGCCGCCATCATAATATTTTCCGTGGCACCAACACTGGGAAAATCGAGGTAGATATCCGCCCCTTTTAAGCCGTTAGGTGCCGAGGCTTCGATAAAGCCGTGGTCCTGCGTAATTTTGGCTCCCAGTAGTTCAAACCCCTTCAGATGCAGATCGATGGGGCGGCTGCCGATGGCACAGCCACCGGGCTGGGAAATCCGCGCGTGGCCCACACGGGCCAGGAGCGGTCCCATGACGACGAAGGACGCCCGCATGCTGTGTACCAGTTCATAGGGTGCCTCGTCCGCCGTAATATTCCGCGTATCCAGAGTCAGTGCGTGATCTTCGCTGTCGTCGATCTTCACTCCCAGGCACTCCAGGACGCCGCAGATGGTGCGGACGTCTTCCAACTGGGGAATCTCATCGATATGGCTCGGCGTTTCCCCCAGGATTGAACCGGCAATAATAGGCAGCACGGCGTTTTTCGCGCCGCTGGTCTTGACCGTTCCGACCAGCCTGTTGCCACCTCTGACAATCAACTTATCCACTCAGAATCCTCCTGCGTGCCCCGAAGGCACGAATTTATTCCCCGTTTATTTGGGACACATGGACGCATGGTGCCATGTTATATGTTGACTATCTGATAGTCCCTACTATAATAGCACTTTTTCCGGTTTGTCTGCAAGCCCCTTCCTCCCCTTCCGATACCCCGGCCTGTCGCGCCGGGAGGCCTGCTGCCACCGCAGAAACAAACGCCCGGGCATTTCCCCAAAAAAGAAGGGACGGATGACTCCGTCCCTTCTGTCCCACTACGGAAAGGGAATGCCCTTTTCCTGGCGGAACTCATTTTTTCAGTTTTAAGATGCGGGCTGCTGCTTCCTCCTGCTGACGCCGTTCTTCTTCCAGTTCCTTCATGCGTTTGGCCTTGGCTTCTGCCCGCTGCTGCTGAGCTTTGTCCAGGTCGTCCGAAGTCTGGTGATTTTTGGCTGCTTCTTCGCGCCGCAATTGTTCCCATGCTTTCCGTTCCGCCTGAACCCGCTTGCGGTTCTCTTCCATACGGCGGCGCATTTCCGCTTCCCGCTGATAGATTGGCGGCAGGGTCTTCTGTGCCATTTTACGGGAATAGTAGAGATAGACGAAGAAAACGGGCCACAAAAGAAAGGTAAATACTATCCATCCGGGTCGGTACGGCGTCTTCCGTTTTGCCGAATCACGGACGACGTAGATCATCAGGACCGTCCGGACGATGAGGGAAATCCAGGTGTAGAGATTCTGATCCATAGGCAGCCTTCATTCTATTTGGCCAGACGGACTTTGTCCGCCAGGATGTTGTAATAGGTTTCTTTTTCCGCGATGGTCTTCCTCAAGCGCTGTATCTTGTCAGGATCGTCCTCCTTGGCAAGAAGCTTGCGCAAATCGTTGATTTCCGATCGCAATTCAACCATCTTGTTGCCGGCCACGGGCTCAATAAAATCCTGCATCTTCGTCCTCCTTCGCAGTCCGTACCGTACGAATTCGTGCCGTACGGCAAAAAAGGGCCGTAACACAGGTTACGGCCCTTTCGCTTTATTCCTTGGATTTTGACAGTTTTACTGCCTTGAGGCGGCCTTCGGCCCGTTTCAAGGCGGCCTGAACCTCCGCCACGTTGATTTCCTTGCTCGGGTTCTCGAGCTTGGCCTTGGCGCGATCCAGGGCTGCCTGTGCCCTTTTCACATTGATGAATTCAGCCTGTTCCGCAGCTACGCTCAACACCGTAACCACGTTGTCCTTGACTTCGAGGAAACCAGTATCCACAAACAGATAATGTGCCGCTCCATTTTCGTCGCGATATTTCAGCGGCGCAGCATCGAGGGCCGCAACCATGGTGGCGTGCCGGGGCAGGATGCCAATGGGGCCGCCTTCCGTATGGGCGTCGACGTAGGAGATGTTATCTGCCTTGAACACGTACGCATCCGGGGACAGGACATTCAACTGCATTAAATTAGCCATAAGCTCACTCCGCGTTCGCTTCTGCCTCAATCTTCTTCGCTTTTTCTACAGCCATGTCGATGGTGCCGACCATGTAGAAAGCGTTTTCAGGCAGATCGTCATGTTTACCTTCCAGGATTTCCTTGAAGCCGCGGATGGTTTCTTTCAGCGGAACGTACTGGCCGGGTGTACCGGTGAACTGTTCGCCGACGAAGAACGGCTGGGACAGGAAACGCTGGATCTTACGGGCGCGGGCGACGGTGACTTTATCGTCTTCGGACAATTCTTCCATGCCCAGGATGGCGATGATATCCTGCAGTTCTTTGTAGCGCTGCAGAATGGCCTGCACGCCGCGGGCGACTTTGTAGTGTTCTTCCCCGACAATCAGCGGATCCAGGATACGGCTCGTGGAGTCCAGAGGATCGACGGCCGGGTAAAGGCCCAGTTCCGCAATCGAACGGGACAGGTTGGTCGTTGCATCCAAGTGGGCGAAAGTGCCTGCCGGAGCAGGGTCGGTCAAGTCGTCGGCCGGTACATAGACGGCCTGGACGGACGTGATGGAACCTTTCGTCGTCGATGCGATACGTTCCTGCAGAGCACCGATGTCGTTTGCCAGCGTGGGCTGATAGCCTACGGCAGACGGCATACGGCCGAGCAGTGCGGAAACTTCGGAACCAGCCTGAATAAAACGGAAGATGTTATCGATGAACAGCAGCACGTCCTGACCGGAAACATCGCGGAAGTATTCCGCCATGGTCAGGCCCGTCAGGCCGACGCGCATACGCGCTCCGGGAGGCTCGTTCATCTGGCCGTATACCAGACAGGTTTTGTTGATAACGCCGGACTCTTTCATTTCGCCCCAGAGGTCATTGCCTTCACGGGTACGTTCGCCGACGCCTGCAAAAACGGAATAACCGCCGTGCGCCGTAGCGATGTTATGAATGAGTTCCATGATGATAACGGTCTTGCCTACGCCGGCGCCGCCGAACAGACCAACCTTGCCGCCCAGGGCATACGGTTCGATCAGGTCGATGACCTTGATACCGGTTTCGAGCATTTCCGCCGTCGTGGACTGTTCCGCAAACGAAGGAGCAGGACGATGGATTGGCCAATAATCGGCTGCTTCAACAGGCGTGGGATCGTGGTCCACGGTCTCGCCGAGAACGTTGAAGATGCGGCCCAGGGTACCAGGGCCGACAGGAACCTTGATAGGCGCGCCGGTGTCTACTGCTTCCATACCGCGAACCAGGCCATCGGTGGAACTCATGGCAACTGTACGAACGACGTCATTGCCGATGTGCTGCATGACTTCCGTGGTCAGATGGATTTTGATGTTGTCGCCGACGACACCATCGATATGGATCGCGTTATAGATAGCAGGCAGGCCATTTGGCGGAAATTTAATGTCGACAACAGGGCCGACGACTTGTACTATCTTACCAGTCATCTATAATTTTCCTCCCTTAGTTTTGCTGGTTCAGTGCTTCCGCACCGCCAACAATTTCGTTGATTTCACGAGTAATGCCTGCTTGACGAGCTTTATTGTATGACAACTCTAAAGATCTAAGTAAATCACTCGCATTGTCGGTTGCCGAAGACATGGCAGTCATACGGGCACCGAGTTCAGAAGCCGCGGACTGCATGAGGGCGGCATAAATCAAAGTCTTGACATAATCCGGAAGCAACTGCTTCAGGAGCGTCGAAGGATCCGGCTCGTAAAGTACATCGCCGATCTCCTCTTCTTCGCCTTCCTGGGGCTCGAAACCGCCGGAAATCGTGACAGCTTTGTTTCCCGGCACTTGCAGCGGCAGCAGTTGGATCGTCTCGGGAGTGAAGGACAAGGCCGACTTGAAACGGGTGGAAATCAGCTTCACCTCGTCGACTTCGCCGGAAATAAACATTTCGGCAGCCGTTTCGGCAATCTGATTTGCGTAATCGAAGTTCGGTTTATCCGACAGGCCGAAGAAATCCTTGGCCACATCAAATCCGCGGTGCTGGAAAAATTCCTTTGCCTTCCGGCCTACGGTAACAATGCTGTAGTTTTCGCATTCGGCGATTTCTGCCAGGGCATGCTTCAAAACGTTGGAATTGTACGGACCTGCCAGGCCTTTATCGGCGGCAATCACGATAAATCCGGTCTTGTGGATGCTGCGGGATGCCATAAGCGGACTCTCCCGCAAATCCAGTTTACCCTGCAGCGTACTGTCGCTCATGGCGGTAATCAGCATGGATTCGATTTTCTCAGCAAAAGGGCGGCTGGATGCGGCTTTTTCCTGCGCCCGGCGCAACCGTGCAGCGGCAACCATCTTCATTGCTTTCGTAATCTGCTGGATGTTGCTTATGCTGCGCATGTGCCGGTGAATTTCGCGTGGATTCGGCATCAGTCACTCACCTCTTTCCGTCAGAGGGGGCAAAAGTCTGCTTGAAGTCTTCTATAGCCTTCTTCAGAGCTGCTTCATTCGCTTCAGTGATTTTCTTGTTCTTGGCGATGTCTTCCCCAATTTCCGGAGCCGTCGTATCGAGGTACTTCAGCAATTCCGATTCAAACCGGGTGACATCGGACGTTTCAATGTCGTCCAGATAGCCGTTGGTGCCTGCATAGAGAGACATAACCTGCTTTTCGACAGGCATCGGGGAGTACTGGGGCTGTTTCAGCAGTTCCGTCATACGGACACCGCGATCCAGCTGTGCTTTCGTGGTCTTGTCCAAATCGGAACCGAACTGGGCGAATGCCGCCAGTTCACGATACTGGGCGAGGTCCAGACGAAGGGTACCGGCGACGCTCTTCATCGCTTTGATCTGCGCAGAGCCGCCGACACGGGAGACGGACAGGCCGACGTTGATAGCCGGGCGGATACCGGCGTAGAACAGGTCGGTTTCCAGGTAAATCTGACCGTCCGTGATGGAAATAACGTTGGTCGGGATGTAGCCGCCTACGTCGCCTGCCAGGGTTTCGATGATCGGCAGGGCCGTAATGGAACCGCCGCCAGCCTGTTCATTCCGGCGGGCTGCACGTTCCAGCAGACGGGAATGCAAGTAGAATACATCACCGGGGTACGCTTCGCGTCCGGGCGGACGGCGGAGCAGCAAGGACATGGCACGATAGGCCACAGCGTGCTTGGAAAGGTCGTCGTAAATGCAGAGCACGTCCTTGCCCTGATTCATGAAGTATTCTGCCATGGAAACGCCGGCGTACGGAGCCAGATACTGCAACGGTGCGGACTGGGCAGCCGTAGCGGCTACGATGATGGTATAATCTTTGGCGCCGTATTTTTCCAACGTACGGGACAAACGGGCAACCGTAGATGCTTTCTGACCGATGGCAACATAGACGCAGATAACGCCGTTGCCTTTCTGGTTGATAATCGTATCGAGTGCGATGGCGGATTTACCGGTGCCACGGTCGCCGATGATCAATTCACGCTGACCACGGCCGATAGGAACCATGGCGTCAATCGCCTTGATACCAGTCTGCAGAGGCACATCGACCGGTTTACGGTCGGCAATGCCCGGCGACGGGGATTCAACAGGACGGGTCGCGCTGTATTTGATTTCACCCAGGCCGTCAATTGGTTCGCCCAGGGGATTGACGACACGGCCCAGCAGGCCTTCGCCGACGGGAACCTGCATCAGTTTGCCCGTGCGGCGGACGATGTCGCCCTGCTTGACGGTGGTTTCGCCGCCCATCAGCACGATACCGACGCTATCCGGCATGAGGTTCTGTACCATGCCGTAGACACCGCCCTTGAGGGATACCAATTCGCCGGACATAGCGTGGCGCAGGCCCGAAACGGTCGCAATGCCGTCGCCGACCTTCAAAATGTTGCCGACTTCTTCCATGTCGGGTTTGATATCCGCCTCTTCGACGGTTTTAACCAGGCTTTCCGTAACGGCGGAGAAATCCGTGAGGGCTCCCTTCGCGTTCGTTTTGGCCATGGCGTCGCTGACCTTTTCCATCTGACGTTTCACGCTGGCGTCGTAAATCTGATCGCCGGCTTTTAAAACAGAACCGCCGATAATGGAAGGATCAACAGTGGTTTCCAAGTATACCAGATAGCCTAATTTATCACCGATAAATTTGGCTACGGTGTCTTTTTCAGATACAGTGAGTTCTTTAGCCGTCGTCAGGACAACGGGGATAATGCCGTTGCTGGCAACAGACTTCAGCTTGTCGCCCTCGAGCTGGAGTTTGTCCAGGCTCTTGAGGATCAAGCTCAGTTTTTCGTCGCTAGCCATACTGTATCTTTCACCTCCATGTCTCCTGTGTATTACAGGTATTTAGTAACAGGCCCATAAGCCTGTGTCATTTCTTAGTGGGTTGCGGTTCGATTATTTGTTCAGGACGGAATCAGCGGTCTTGGCAACCAATTCCTGGTCAGCAGCAGAATTCAGCTTCTGGTCGACGACTTTGGCGGCGATTTCCGTAGCCAGGGCGATTACCTGGGTGCGGACTTCCGTCATAGCCTGATCTTTTTCATCGGCGATATTCTGTTTGGCCGTGGCCATCATCTGATCCTTTTCAGCCTGAGCCTGTGCTACAAAATCGTCATGAACCTTCTGGCCGGCCTTGTTGGCCTTGTCGATGATAGCAGTTGCTTCCGTGCGGGCTTCAGCCAGCTGTTTGCTGTACTGTTCCTTCAGAGCTTCTGCTTCGACGCGGGTCTTTTCAGCGGTTTCCAGATCGTTGGCAACGCGGGCACGGCGTTCGTCCAACACTTTCATCAACGGTTTGTAAGCGAATTTTCCCAGGATGAAGAGGAGGATGAGGAAATTTAAAATCTGCGCAAAAAACGTTGCATCAAATTGAATCAATTTCAGCACTCCTTTTCATTTCTATGAAGCATTCCCGAACGGGATCCGATTACTGTACGAACGGGTTCGCGAAGACCAGAACGATAGCGATAACGATGCCGATGATGGGAATAGATTCGATCAGGCCGACAGAAATGAACATGTTGACCAGGAAGGAGGAGGACTGTTCCGGCTGACGAGCCATGCATTCGAGAGTTTTGGAGGTAACCATGCCGTCACCTTTTGCAGCACCCAGAGCTGCGGCAGCACCAACGATACTTGCGGCCAATACGGAGGCAGCTACGATAATTGCGTTTTCCATGTTAGATATTCATCCTTTCAATTTTCTTTTCTTAAAATAATTACCCAGTTTGTTCCACCAGTTGCGCGGTTCCGGCCTTCCTGCCGGAGCCATCTCCTGCTCAGCGCTTGACAAACGACGGCGCGATATTGATGATAGACAGCATCGTGAAAACGAAGGCCTGCAATACGCCGACGAAGAGACTGAACAGTACCCAGATGTCAGGGATGATCCAGGGGCACAACTTGTACAAGACAATCAGAAGGATTTCGCCGGCAAGGATATTACCAAACAGACGAAGTGCCAGGGTTACGGGTTTCGCGATTTCTTCGATGAGGTTCAGCGGTAAGAACGGAGCGTACGGCTTCACAAAATGCGCGAAATAGTGGAAGCCGTTGCGGGCGATGCCATAGACATACGCGACGACCATAACCAGAATGGACAAAGCAAAGACGGTGTTCACGTCGTTCGTAGGCGAAGTAAAGTGTATGCCGATACTCGGCAGGAACACGCCCACTTCGTTGGAAACGAACAAGTAGAGGAACAACGTGAAAAAGAATGCCTGCAGCTTTTCGCGGCCTTCTTTCCCCATGTTGCTTTCAATCAGTCCGCCCAGCACATCGAAGAACATCTCCAACGCAACCTGCGCACGGCCCGGAACCATCTTGGAACCAGACGTAATGAGCCAGACAACGACAATCGTGATGATGCATGCGAGCCAGCTCATGTAGAGCGTCTGCATGCGGACAGTCATGCCGAGGAAGTCCAGCTGCATGGGCAGGTACTGGATGATCTCGTTGCTTGCTTGTTCAGCAGTTCCCATCTCGTTTTTCTCCTTTCCTCACGGCCGGCGAATATCTGTGTGGTTCTTTCGGCGCGTGAAATTTAATAAATTAAAAATAAATATAATATGTAACAGAATAAAACCAATCAGCAGCGGCGCTGCCGTCAGTCTTAATCTTAACATACTACAAACGAAGATAACCGCAAGGCTTACGCGGGTGATCCGCATCCCGTTCAACAGGCTCCGGGCCCGTTCCGGGTGCAGCGTGGAATACCACGCCCAGACGAGGACGACCGCCACGTCCAGCACGGACCATGCCAGGGCGCACACCCAGGAGCGCAGCGCCCCGCCGGAGAGCAGGATACAGCCGATGACTCCGACAAGGACCGTCAACCAGGACTGCCGTATCCAAAGTCGCTTCAAGGCCGCCAGAATGTCGGTCGGGCTGCTTTCTCTGAAATCCAGCATAGGTTTTGGACTCCCTAATTGTGAAAAATCTGTGATATGTACGCTACATTATTGTAATATATTCCGGCCGCATCGGCAACACTTTTTTCTTTCGCAGGACTGTGAGGCGACAGAATATACAAAAAGTATTCCGTTTTCTGAATTTAATCCGTTATTGTACATTAAATTCAACCGGTGTTTCGTCCGTGTAGCCAAATCGTTTCAGGATAAATCCAACAATGCGTTGGCAGGCCTTGCCATCGCCATAAGGATTGACTGCTTCTGCCATACTTTTATAGTATGTGTCGTCGGTCAGCAGGCGAATCGTTTCGTCCCTGACAGTGTCATAGTCCGTCCCCACGAGGCGCACCGTACCGGCTGTTACCGCTTCGGGCCGCTCTGTTGTGTCGCGCAGGACCAGGACCGGTTTTCCCAGAGCCGGTGCTTCCTCCTGAATTCCGCCGCTGTCCGTCAGGATGATGGTGGCACGGCTCATGAGATTCGCAAACGGCTGGTAGTCCATCGGTTCCGTCAAATAAACCCGGTCCTGGCCGGCCAGTTCCGCCTGGACCACTTCGCGGACTTTCGGATTTTTATGGACCGGGAAAATGGCCGCCACGTCGGGGCACTGCGCCAGCGCAGCCTTGACGGCACGGTACACATGACGCATCGGTTCGCCCAGGTTCTCGCGGCGGTGGGTTGTCATGACAAGCAGGCGGGGATGACGGGACAACGCCTCTTCCACGACAGGGTCGGAAAACCGATAGTCTGCCCGCACGGTCGTATCCAGCGCATCGATAACCGTATTGCCCGTTACAAAAATATTGTCCGGACTCACGTTTTCACGGAGCAGATTGTCCCGGCTCGTCGCCGTCGGCGCGAAATGCAGATCCGCAATGGCGCCGGTCAACTTCCGGTTCATTTCTTCCGGGAAGGGAGAGTACTTGTTGCCGGTACGAAGGCCGGCTTCCACATGTCCGACAGGAATCTGCATATAATAAGCGGCAAGTGCGCCGGCAAAAGTCGTCGTCGTATCCCCGTGGACCAGGACCAGGTCGGGTCGGGCCTCCTCCATGACTTCTTTCAGGCCCTGGAGGGCACGGGTCGTCACGTCGTACAGAGTCTGGCCGCCTTTCATGATATTCAGGTCGTAGTCCGGCACGATGCCGAACAGTTCCAGTACCTGGTCAAGCATTTCCCGGTGCTGGGCCGTTACGGCCACGATGGGTTCTATCGTATCCGGATGCTTGCGGAGCTCCAGCACGAGAGGGCACATCTTGATGGCCTCCGGGCGGGTTCCGAACACCGTCATTACTTTCAATTTCTTCATGGAAAGCACTCCTTCTCCAACAGACACTAAACTAATTCATGCGGTCATCCAATATACCGATCTTCTTGGCCCCGATGGCTACGGCCACAACAACGACCGCGATGACCGCCGCCGCTACATACCAGCTGGCAATGGACAGGACGGCTGCCGCCAGGCTCAGGACCAGGCTGATACCGTACATGAGCAGGACGGCCTGCCGCTGGCTCAGCCCCATGGCAAGGAGCCGGTGATGCAGATGTCCCTTGTCAGGCTGGAAAATAGGTCGGCCGTTACTGTAGCGCCGCAAGATGGCGAACGCCGTATCCATGATAGGCAGGCCCAGCGCCACCGCAGGTACGATCAGGGCAATCGTAGCCGCGCTTTTGACAGCGCCGAATACGGAAATTGCCGCCAGCATATACCCGATGAACATGCTGCCCGTATCTCCCATGAAGATGGTCGCCGGGTTGAAGTTATAGTGGATAAAACCGATGATCGCACCGGCCAGGGCCGCTGTCACCGTCGCTACAGGAAAATATCCCTGGTGTACGGCTACGATGATGACTGCGATAGAAGCAATGCCTGTCACACCCGCTGCCAGTCCGTCCAGGCCATCAATCAAGTTGACGACGTTGATGAAACTGATGACCCAGAAGATGGTAAAAGGAATGGACAGGTATTCCAGATAGAAATAGCCGCCGAAAGGATTGTTCAGCCATTCGATGCGGATATCGAAGAAGCACAGGATACAGGCACTGAAAATCTGGCCCAGGAGTTTGACTTTCGCAGGCAGGGAATACTTGTCGTCCAAAATTCCCACGAAGACAATCCACGTACCGCCCAGCAGGATGCCGAGGATATCTTTTGTCAAAGGAACACACAAGACCACGGCAAGAACGGTAGCCAGGTAAATAGCCAGCCCGCCAAGCCGCGGCATGATATGTGTATGGACTTTACGCTTGTCAGGACGATCCACCGCCCCGATGCGGAACGCCAGCTTCTTCACATAAGGCGTGAGCAGAAAACTGGCCAGTAATGCAATAATGAGAGCTAAAATGTACACGCTCGCTTAACCTCTGGATCTTTGAAGATGGAAACGTCTCAGTCCTTCCGGTCCGCCTTGCGGGCAGGATCGTCGAGGACTTCCACGCGGATTGTCGAACCGGCCAGCATTTCCTCGGCCAGTTTGTCCGGATAAGGATCCTTGTAGACAATCCGTTCGATGCCTGCGTTGATGAGAATCTTGGTGCAGACCACGCAGGGCTGATTCGTACAGTACAGCGTCCCGCCTTCGACGGATACGCCGTGCACGGCCGCCTGCACGACGGCGTTCTGTTCCGCGTGAATCCCGCGGCACAGTTCATGGTTCTGGCCCGACGGCACATGGAGCTGCTGCCGCAGGCATCCGACTTCCGCGCAGTGGGGCATGCCCTTGGGCGTGCCATTGTATCCCGTCGCCAAAATCTGCCTGTCCTTCACGATGACGGCACCGACGTTGCGGCGCAGGCACGTGGAGCGTTTGCTGACCACTTCGGCGATTTCCATGAAATAATGATCCCAATCGGGTCTGGTTTCCTTGACTGCCATAATTGTCCTTCCTTCCGCCTGCTGTCCTCCGGACAGCGCGCAGGCCAGCCGCGGACGGCTTACAGGGTACCGAAGACGCGGTCGCCGGCATCGCCCAGTCCGGGCAGGATGTAGGCATTCTCGTTCAATTCGCGGTCCAGTGCGGCTGTATAGATTTCTACATCCGGATGGGCCTTGTTGACGGCTTCCACTCCTTGCGGTGCTGCCACGAGCACCATGAGGGTGATATTTTTCAGTCCATGTTTTTTAAGCATTGTAATTGCTGCCGCCGCAGAACCGCCCGTCGCCAGCATGGGGTCGACGACGATGCATTTGGCATCCATCTGCTTCGGCAGGCCGCAGTAGTACTCGTGCGGCTCATGCGTGACCGGATCCCGGTACAGGCCGATATGGCCTACGTGGGCCCAGGGGATCATGGCAAGAACGCCGTTCAGCAGACCCAGGCCGGCGCGCAGGATTGGGATAATCGTCACTTCGTCTTTCAGGCGGGCGCCCGTCATCGTTTCCAGGGGCGTTTCCACCGTCACCGGCTCGGTCGGCCAGTCGCGGGTGACTTCGTATGTCATGAGCGACGCGATTTCGCCGCAGAGCTCGCGAAAGTTCTTGCTGTTGCAGGTCTTGTCACGCATCATCGACAATTTATGCGCGACCAGCGGATGTTCCACAATGTGCAGTTTCATTCGTAGGTCCCCTTCCGGTTGATTATTTTTCAATGGCCATGATTTTACGGACACGGCGTTCATGGCGTCCGCCGGCAAATTCCGTGTCGAGCCATACATCCAGCATCATCTCCGCCAGGCCCGGGCCCGTGACGCGTTCACCCAGGCACAGGACGTTGGCATTGTTATGCTCGCGGCTCATCTTGGCAGAAAAGACATCGCTGCACAGGGCGGCGCGGATGCCATGGACCTTGTTAGCCGCCATGGACATGCCGATTCCCGTACCGCAGACCAGGATGCCCCGGTCCGCCCGGCCGGCAACCACTTCGTCGCATACCTTGACCGCGAAATCAGGGTAGTCGCAGGACTCTTCCGTATAGGTCCCCATGTCCGTAAACTCCACGCTTCGCGCTGCCAGATGGTCCATGAGGACCTTCTTCAGATGGATGCCGCCGTGATCGCTGCCAATTGCAATTTTCATTCTCTCTGCCTCCGCAATGTTTCCGGTCCGCGTTCCGCGGACACACTATTCTTCAATCGCTATATTCTACCATAAACAGGCCGCAGTTACAAACAACCGCGGCGGGTTTTCCCCGGGTCAGGAATCCAGCAGATAGTCTGGAAATCCTTTGCCGCTTTTCACGGTCACTACGCCGTCCTGCGCCAGCAGGATGTTGAAACCTGCCGCCTTCCGCAGCCGGTTCATAACCGCCAGTCCCATGCCGCTTTCATCCACACCCATGCCCAGGATCAGCCGTGGCTTGAACCGGTCAAAATCCCGCAGCAGCGTGTAGAGATTCTCCGCCAGATCCGACTTTCCGTCTCCCCAGGATAGCAGCAGGACAGAGGGATTCTTTCCCAGCCGTTCCCGCAGAAACCGCGCCGTTTCTTCGTCACACAGGACGCCGAGACGCGTCTGTTCCGCAACGGCCCGTTCCACGGCCCGGGCCAGCCGCAGGGGCGCTTCTTTCCCCTCGTAGAGGTAGAGCGGCGCCTCCGGCGCGTAGTGGCGGTATTTCATACCCGGCGCCTTCGGACGCAGGGCCGGATTGCCGTTCAGGGCCGGGTCGATTTCGACGGCGCCCAGCAGTTCTTCCAGCATTTCCCGCGTGATTCCGCCGGGACGCAGGATGGTCGGAATAGGAGACGTCGTATCCACGACGGTCGATTCCACCCCGATACCGCAGCTGCCACCGTCGAGGATGCCCGCAATTTTTCCGTCCATGTCCTCTGCCACATCCTGAGCATTGGTCGGGCTCGGCTTGCCGGACAAGTTCGCACTCGGCGCCGCAATGGGGCAGCCGCAGGCCGCGATAAAAGCGTTGGCCACCGGGTGGGAGGGCATACGCACGGCCACCGTATCCAGGCCGGCACTTGTTTCGTCGGGCACGCAGGGCGCCTTGGGCACGACCACAGTCAGCGGGCCGGGCCAGAATGTGTCGATAAGAGCCTTGGCGTTGGCACTGAGGCCCGTTGTCAAATCCTGGATCTGCTCCTTGCGGGCGACGTGCAAAATCAGGGGATTGTCCGCCGGCCGCCCTTTGGCCGCAAAGATCCGGGCCACGGCGGTACCGTTCAATCCGTCTGCCCCGAGGCCATACACCGTTTCCGTCGGGAAGGCGACGACCTCACCGGCGCGCACCAGGGCCGCCGCTTCTTTCATCGCCTGCTGCGGATTTTTCTTCAAATCCCAATACTTTGTTTCCACTTGCCTCTCCTCACTTGCTTGACTGCTTGCTTTCTTCTACTCTTCCTGTACGGTCTTCCGGTCCCTGCTCCTTCCGCAGATTGGCCACAGCCGAAGCGTAACGCGATTCCGGCCGGGCCGCGAACACCATGCGGTCAATACCGGCGAAATCCAGGCAGACCGCCGTCTCCGTCAGGCCGACGCGGCGGCAGAAAGACGCCACGGCCCGGCCCTCCCCGATGCCTACTTCAAAGGCCGCCAGGCCGTCCTGCGCCAGAAACGCAGGCAGCTGCCGCAGCAGACGGCGATACACGTCGAGTCCGTCTTCTCCGCCCGCCAGGGCAAGGACCGGCTCCTGCCGCACTTCCGGCTGAAGAGTCTCCATATCCCGGGCCGGGATATAGGGCGGGTTGGACACGATGACATCGTACTGCCGGCCTGCCGGGATGGCGGCACACAAATCCGAACAAAGCCATTCCACGCGGTCCGGGACGCCCAGCGTCTCCCCGTTTTCCCGAGCCACGGCAAGCGCCGCCGGCGACACATCCACGCCGGTCCCCTGGGCGTCGGGCAGGAGCGCCAGCAAGGACAGGAGGATGGCACCGCTTCCTGTACCGACATCAAGAACGCGCAGAGCGTGGCCCGCCAGTTCTCCGTCGCGGCCTGTCCCACGGGCAGCTGCTTCCTCCGCGGCGGCCTGCTGGTCCGTCACTTCCTGTACGAGGAAGCGTGCCTTGTCCGGGTCTGTTTCTTCCTTCAGGCGTTCCCGGACCGCGGCCGTGGTCTTGTCTGCCAGAGCCCGCGTTTCCGCGGCCTTTTTGCGCCAGAACGCCTCCTTCTCCAGCTGTGTCAGGCTTTTGCCCGTCACGCAGCGGACGATATTTTCCACTAACAGTTCTGTTTCCGGCCGGGGAATCAGGACGTCTTTTGTGACCTTGAAGTCCCACTTCAAAAAGGCCTTGCGTCCCAGGATATACGCCACGGGCTCCCGCCGCGCCCGGCGCACGACGGCGGTATGATACCGGTCGAGAACAGGTTTGTCCAGCACCTCCTGCAGACGGAGGAACAAGTCCAGCCGCCGGCAGCCAAGAATGTCACACAGCAGTATTTCCGCATCGAGGCGTGGATTGTCCACTCCTTTGCTGCCGAAATACTGCTGTGTCCAATTCAATATTTTCTGGACGGTCCAAACGGTTGCTTCTGCCATAGGGATCCCCTCTTATTTCATTGCTTCGAGTTTCTTGCGCTGTGCATCCGTGACCAGGGCTTCCACCAGCTCCTCCAGGTCTCCGTCGATGATGGCGTCCAGCTTGTGCAGCGTCAGGCCGATGCGGTGATCGGTCACGCGGCCCTGGGGGTAGTTGTATGTCCGGATGCGTTCGCTCCGGTCCCCCGTGCCGACCTGGCTCTTCCGTTCCGCTGCCTCCGCCTGCTGCTGCTGCCGCTGGTACACTTCGAGTACGCGGGAGCGCAGGACGCGCAGGCACTTTTCCCGGTTCTTCAACTGCGATTTCTCGTCCTGACACTGTGCGACAATGCCCGTCGGAAGATGCGTCATGCGTACGGCCGATTCGGTCTTGTTGACGTACTGTCCGCCTGCGCCGCCGGCCCGGAACGTATCCACCTTGATATCTTCCGGACGGAGCTCGATGTCCACTTCCTCCGCCACGGGCAGGACGGCCACCGTACAGGTGGACGTATGGATGCGGCCCTGCGACTCCGTCTCCGGAACGCGCTGCACCCGGTGCACGCCGCTTTCGTACTTCAGGCGGGCGTAGGCTCCGGCGCCGGAAATCTGGGCGACCACTTCCTTGAACCCGCCCAGTCCCGTCTCACTGGCGTCCATCACTTCGACCTGCCAGCCCTGCCGTTCGGCGTAGCGCGTGTACATGCGGAACAAAGTCCCTGCAAAGAGGGCTGCCTCGTCCCCACCTGCGCCGGCCCGGATTTCCAGGATAATGTCTTTGTCGTCGTTCGGGTCGGCAGGGAGAAGGAGCAGCGTCAGCTGCCGTTCCTGTTCCGCCAGGACCGGTTCCAGTTCCGCCGCCTCGGCCCGTGCCATGCCAGCCAGCTCCGGATCGGAACTGTCTTTGGCAGTTTCCACGTCATCGTCATACACTTTTTTGTTGGCCTGGTACTCCCGGTACGCCGTGACAATATCCGTCAGTTTCGCGTGCTGCCGGGCATATTTCTGGTAAAGGGCCGGATTGGAGATAACCTCGGGGTCGGAAAGCCTGGCTTCCAGGTCGAGATATTTTTCCTCCAGGCCCTGCAATTGTTCCAACATAGTCCCACCTCGCTGCTGATCCCGCCTCAGTCCCGAACTTCAGACTGCGCCGCTTCCGGGGCCGTGCGGGAGGCAACGGCCTCTTCCTCGCGGAGCCGGGCCGGAGCCTGCAGTTCCACCGGCAGGGACACTTTTTGGGTTTCGTCCACGGGAACCACGGCCTTGACCGAGGCAATGGCCACTTCAATCATTTCGTCATCGGGCTCGCGCGTCGTCAATTTCTGCAGGAGCAGGCCCGGCAGAATCAACTTGTGCACCCAGGGACGGTTGTCGTTGCGGCCGGCAAACCGGATAATTTCATAGCTGATTCCCGCGACAACGGGCATCAGGAGCACGCGCGACAAAATGCGCTCCAGCAGGTTCGGCCACCCCAGGAAGGCGAAGATGAAAATACTGATGCTCATGACAATCATGAGGAAATTCGTACCGCAGCGCGGATGCAGGCGCGGAAATTTGCGCACGTTCTCCACGGTCAGGGGCAGCCCTGCCTCGTAGGTAAAGATTGTCTTATGTTCGGCTCCGTGGTACTTGAATACACGCTGGATATCCTTCATAGACGAGATGGCCCCGATGTAGGCCAGGAAAATGGCCATACGGAGCAGGCCTTCCGCCAGATTCAGAACAATGCTGCTGTTCGTCCAGTGCTGCAGAAAGCGCACGGACCACGTCGGGATGGCGATAAAAAGGCCCACGGCCAGAAGGACCGACACGAGGATGGTCAGGACCATGTCCTTATCGTCCATCTGCTCGTCCTCTTCGCCAGACACCTGAGCTGAGTGGCTCAGCGCCTTCATGCCCATGATCAGCGATTCCACCAGGACGACGATGCCCCGCAGAAACGGTTTTTTCAGAATGGGATGGCGGTCCTGGATGCTGTGCACGGGATGGACGTCCACGTCGATGGAACCGTCGGCCTTACGTACGGCCACGGCCACATCTTTGGGACCCCGCATCATGACACCCTCGATGACAGCCTGTCCGCCAATGTTGAACTTTGCCATGTTACACTTTCTTCAAAGATTGTCCGTATACAATTACAGCAGAGCCTAAGCTCTGCTGTATGTGTTGCTGCATTCAGTTTATGATTATTTTTCCTTGTCCATGCCGTACCGTTTGTTGAATTTTTCAATACGGCCGCGGGCTGCCAGGTTACGCTGCTGGCCCGTGAAGAAAGGATGGCATTTGCTGCAGATATCCACGCGCAGTTCCGGTTTGGTGGAACCCGTCGTGAAGGTGTTGCCGCAGCCACACGTTACTTTGCAGTCAGTATAAAATTTCGGATGGATCTTTTCTTTCATTTTAAAAGCACCTCTTCTTTCAATTACCCTAATGTATCCAGACATTAACGCTTGAATATCATACCACACGAGCGGAAAGAGTGCAACCCCTTCACGCCTTTTCTTCCGGAGCGGCTGCCGGGGTTCCGGCAGGCCCCGCCGTATCCGCTCCGTCCGCCTGGCCGGCAGCGGCGGCCTTTTCAGCCCGTTTTCTCGCAGTCTTGGGTTTCGTATTGAATTTCTGCATGACCGCGTCCGTGTCGCCGTCCCGTTCGAGCCAGTATTCCACAGCGTCCGCCGCCTTTACCACCGCATCGTCCATGGCCTGCTTGTCTGCCCCCTGGAAGCGCTGCAGCACGTGCTGGATCACAGCCTGCTGCTCGTGGGCCGGGTGGCCGATTCCCAGGCGGAACCGCGCAAACGCATCCGTGCCCAGTTGGTTCAGGATGGATTTGATGCCGTTGTGCCCGCCGCTGGATCCTTTCTTGCGGATGCGCAGGGACCCAACGGGCAGATCCATGTCATCGTGGATGACGGCGACATCCTTCGGCGCGACGTTGTAGAAATGCGCCCATGCCCCGACGGCGTTGCCGCTCAGATTCATATAAGTCGTAGGTTTCAGGAGAATAATCTTCTCCGCGCCCACGCGGTATTCGACGTACTCGGCGTCCCGGTTAGTCCGCCAGGCGTCCGACAGGCCCCAGCGGCGCGCCAGCTCATCTGCTACCATAAAGCCCGCGTTGTGACGCGTCCCGGCGTATTCCCGGCCGATATTTCCCAATCCTGCAATGATTTTCATGGTGTTCCTCGCTTTGCTTCTTCCAAACTGACCGGACGATATCCCGCCCGGCGCAATGCTTTCAACAAGGGGCCCACGGCATCTACCGTCGGCTGCCGTGAAGCCCGGTAAAAGGGGCTGTCCCCGTCATGCAGCAGGACAATGGCGCCCGGCTGCGCCCGGTCCAGCACCCGCTGTACGATGTCCTGTGCCGGAATACCCGTCCAGTCCCGGGGTACGACGTCCCACGTGACGACCGTCAAGCCCAGTTCCCGGGCCAGGGCCATGACAGCGGGATCCCGGAATCCATGGGGCGGCCGCCAGTACGTGATCCGCCGCCCTGTCAGGCGTTCCAGCACCGCTTTGGCATGCGTCAGATCCGCCCGTTTTTTCTCCTGGTTCAGCTTCAGGTAATCCTGATGGCGATAGGCGTGGATGCCCACGGTATGCCCCTCTGCGACAATCTGCCGCACCAGTTCCGGGTGGCGTTCTGCCTGGGACGCGACAAGAAAGAAAGTCGCATGGGTCCGGTGCTGCCGCAGCACGGCCAGCAATTCCCGCGTAAAAGGGGCATACGGTCCATCGTCAAACGTCAGCGCAATGGGCACATCCTGTCCCGGCACCGCGGCCTCTTCCCGGTACATTTCAGATGCAAACGGTGCAGCACCGGGCAGGTCCCGCAGATTCGTCACAGTCGGACCATACCAGTTTCCAAAAGGCAGCACGGCTCCCGCCAGGGACAAGACTCCCAGCAGGGTCAGGCCCAGCGCCGACGCCAGCGCCCGCTGCCGGGACCAGCGTCCCGTCCGGCCCAGCCAGAGACACGCCAGGGCGGCGGCGGCACTGGCACCGAGCAGATATAAAACGCGCACCGTCCTTCCTCCTTCCCGTGGCTTCCGCCATCGTGCATCCTCTGCACGGACGCCGTACCGGTATTGCAAAAAGAAAAGGCCTGTCCGCGTTGGGCAGGCCCGGATTCGCTCTTATTTTTTGGCGTCTTCGAAGAGCTGGCTGACAGACCAGTCGTTGTAGACGCGCAGCATCGTCTCTGCCAGAATCGGGGCAATGGACAACACTTTGATCTTCGGATGTTTCTTGTTCGGGGCCAGCGGAATGGTGTTCGTCACGACCAGTTCCGTGATTTCCGAGCTGGCAATGCGGGACAGGGCCGGATCCGTCAGGATGGGATGCGTGCAGCACGCATAGACTTCCTTGGCGCCGAATTTCTTGACAGCTTTGGCCGCTTCCGTCAGGCTGCCGGCCGTATCGACCATGTCGTCGACGAGGATGGCCGTCTTCCCATTGACATCGCCGATCAGGTTCATGACTTCCGCCACACCCGGTTCCGGACGGCGCTTGTCGATGATGGCCATGCCGCAGTTCAGCCGTTCCGCAAAGACACGGGCGCGGCCGACACCGCCGAGGTCCGGCGATACGACGATGATGTCTTTCAAATTTTTCTGTTTGATGTAATCGGCCAAAACCGGTGCTGCCGGCATATGGTCCAGCGGGATGTTGAAGAAGCCCTGAATCTGGGCAGCATGCAGGTCGATGGTGATAACGCGGGTGATGCCGGCGCACTGCAGCAGGTCCGCCATCAGTTTCGCCGTAATCGGTTCACGGCCGCGGGCCTTGCGGTCCTGGCGGGCGTAGCCGTAGAAGGGGATGACGGCCACGATCTGATGAGCTGATGCACGCTTGAAAGCATCCGCCATAATCAGGAGCTCCATAACGTTGTCGTTGACCGTGGGGCCGCACGTGGGCTGTACGATGAATACATCTTTGCCGCGGACACTTTCGTTAATCATGACCTGCACTTCGCCGTTGTTGAAGCGGTTGATGACAGCGTCGCCAACGGTCGTGCCGAGGTAAGCCGCAATTTCACGGGCCAGGTCGGGGTTTGCGTTACCAGTAAAAATACGAAATCTTTCTTCATCAGACAGCATTGAGACACCCTCCACATTATTTTATTCTGCAACTACATTTCCCGGACGGCATGGACATCCGTCCCCCAAGAATCACCCTAAGTATATACCACCTGTCCATGGCGAAACAAGTATTTTTTTGCGGTCGGGACGCTCCCGCGCCGGGGACACAAAAAGTCTTACTTTTCACTCTTTTCGCTGTTTTGCTTTTGCGCGGCCAGCCGTTCCAATTTCGCCTTATAGGACTTGGCCCAGCCCGCGATATTGATCTGACGTGCCCGGGCTACGCCCAGGGCTTCCGCCGGAACTTCTTTCGTAATGGTAGACCCGGCGGCGACATACGTGTCCGGGCCGACTGTGACAGGTGCGACCAGGTTGCTGTTGCAGCCGATGAACGCATTGTCACCGATGACGGTACGGTGCTTGAATTTGCTGTCGTAGTTGACAGTGATGCAGCCACACCCCATGTTGACGTTGCGGCCGATGTCGCTGTCGCCGATGTACTGCAGATGGGGCAGTTTCGTCCCCGTACCGATGTTGGAGTTCTTCACTTCGACAAAGTTACCGATCTTGACGTGGTTTCCGATGACCGTGTCCGGACGCAGGTGTACGTACGGTCCGGCTGTCACGTCGTCCAGGACCTGGCACTCATGGCCATAAAGGAACTGGAGATGGCAACGGTCGCCGACTTTCACATTTTCCAGCCGCACGTCAGGGCCGATTTCGCAATCTTCACCAATGACTGTATTTCCCTGCAGCCACGTGTTCGGGTAGATGATCGTGTCCGGCGCGATGCGGACGGTCTTTTCAATAAAGGTGCTGGCCGGATCCATGATGGTTACGCCGGCTTCCATGTAACGCTGCAGCGTGCGGCGCCGCATGGCTGCCTCCGCCTGGGCCAGGTGGACCCGGGAATTGACGCCCATGGTCATTTCGCTGTCTTCCGTCGTAACGGCACCAACCTTCTTGCCCATGGCGCGCAATTTAGCCAGGACATCCGTCAGGTAATATTCACCCTGGGCGTTGTCGTTGCCGAGTGTACGGAGTACGTCGAACAGCAGCGGTGCTTCCATGCAATAGTTGCCCGTGTTGACTTCCCGGATGGCACGCTGTGCTTCCGTGGCGTCCTTCTGCTCCACAATGGCTTCCACGTCTCCGTTGGCATCGCGCAGGATGCGTCCGTACCCCGTGGGATCGTCCAAAAAGGTCGTCATGACCGTAGCCGCCGCGCCGGACTGGACGTGCGCTTCCACAAACCGGTGCAGTTCTTCCCCCTCCAGGAGCGGCGTGTCTCCGCAAAGGATGAGCACCGTGCCGTGGAACCCCTGCAGGGCATCTGCCGCCTGCAGCACTGCGTGGCCTGTCCCTAGCTGTTCCGCCTGCAGGGCAATGCGGGCACGACTGCCGATAACGGAACGAACCAGATCGGCCCCGTGGCCGATGACGACGACGTTATCCCGGCATCCGGCGGCTTCCGCCGCGTCCAGGACATGTTCCACCATGGCCTTTCCGCCGACTTTATGCAATACCTTCGGTAACTTCGATTTCATGCGCGTGCCTTTGCCGGCCGCCAAAATCACAGCTGTCAACTTTTCCATAGGTCTCCCCCTCTTTACACCGTCCGTTGCCGACCCCGCAGGCCGGACAGACCGGTAAGTCGCGTCTATTATAGTACAGATTCTCCGTCAGGACAATTTTTTTCCGCAAAATCCTTTATGTACGCTTCCGCCGCCGGCCAGTCTTCCGCCCGGTCCAGGTCCGTCCCGATGCAGGCATAGTCCGTCTGGATACAGCGCCCTTTCAAACCGAACGTGCGGGACACTTTCTGTTCCACATCGGCCGCGGACAGGCGCCGGAGGAGGAACTTGACAATCATGGAAAATCCCAGCCAGCCTGCGAGTTTGGGAACGTTCTTCCGCAGCTTGTAGACCTCGGCAATGCGGACCAGACAGGACGGAAAGACACTGTCCCGGACAAAGACCAGGTTGCCGCCCGTAAAATCCCCTTCGGCCAGATGGAAGTAGGTCCGCCGCATGGTTGGAAACTCCCGCCGGCACGATTCCTTCGTCACGAGGGGATACACGCCGTCTGCCCCCAGCGCTTCGGCCCGTCCGACAAAGTCCGCGATGGCTTCACCGGTCAGGAACGGCACGTCTTCCATGGTGACCGCAACCTGGATCGGCTCCGTCAACGGCGTCCCGTCCTCTTCCTGCCGCAGGATCCGGGCCAGGCGCAGGCCGGCCCACCCGACTTCGCCCATCGTGCCGGCGCATTCGGTCAGACAGACCGGCAACGGAGGAACGGGGCCTGTCCCCGCCGGTTCGGGCGTAAATTCCCGTCCCGCAGTCTCCGTCTGCGTCGCGCTGGCGATGGCCTGCGGCGTCCCGTCGGCTGCCGTGTCCCGCCGATAATAGCGGATGGTCGGAAAAGCAGCGCGGAACGCAGCCACTTTATCCGGATGGGTCACGACGATGACCCGCCGGATTCTCCGGCTCGCCGCCGCAGCCCGGGCCATGTAATACAAAAGGCGCCGGCCTTTCAGCGGCGCCAGCGCCCTCGGTTCCGGCTGCCGGCCGGGCAGGGAAATACATCCCGTGCCACCGGCCAGAATCACCAAATCATACTGTATCTGTTTCATACTGCACCTTGTCAGTCTTTTCCGGATTTTTTCGCATCGGCCATGGATGCCATCAACGTGCGTTCCGCGTTTTCCAGATGGACGCGGGCTGCCTCCTGGGACCGGCTGACGTCGTGGCGCGCAATGGCGTCCACCAGTGCGCGGTGCTCTTCCTGTGTGTCTTTCAGGCGTCCCGGGTATAACATGGACGTCCGGCGGATGCCCGTCAGCTGCTCCCGCAGGTTGTTGATAATATTGCGGAGCCGTTCATTGCCGGATGCACGGTACAGGACATCGTGAAATGCCACGTCGTTTTCGACGATCTTGTCCATATTGTTTTCGTCGATGCCATGCTGGATCTGGAGCAGCAGGAACTGCATTTCCTCCAGCTGTTCATCCGAAATCCGTTCCGCCGCCAGGCCCGCTGCCAGCGTTTCCAGGCTCGTGCGGATCTCATAGACGTCGTTGATGTCCTTGATGGACATGTTGGCTACGTACGTGCCGCGCCGCGGAATCATGACCACAAAGCCTTCCAGTTCCAGCTTGCGGATGGCTTCACGGACCGGAGTCCGGCTGACTCCCATTTCGTCGGCGAGCTGGATTTCCATCAACCGTTCCCCCGGCGCAAAGGTGCCGTTGATGATAGCCTGCCGGATGTGTTCGCACACTAGTTCCCGCAAGGGTTTATAACTGTCCAGCCGGATCTGTTCCAAATGTCCGCTCATAGTTTCATCCTCCCCGTCGTTTTCGTCACTGCAATTTCCAGGTTCCGCGCCACCAGCCGGGCCGCGATTTCCGCCGCCTCTTCCTGCGTGCGCGTGATGCCGAAGACCGTCGGGCCGCTGCCGCTCATCAAAGCGGCCAGGGCGCCGTGCTTCCGCATGATCTGTTCAATTTCTGTAATTTCCGGATGGGCCGCTGCCGTCACCGGTTCCAATACGTTTCCCAACAGGCGCAGCACTTCGTCCACCTGTCCCTGCTTTACCGCAGCCGCCAGGGCCGGAATGTCCGGGTGCACAATGTTCTTCTGCTTGTCATACTCCCGGTACGCCCAGGGAGTCGACACAGAGACCGGCGGTTTGGCCAGTACGATGTACTGGACCGGCAGGTCCGGCAACGGAGTCAGCAGCTCGCCCCGGCCGGTCGCCAGGCTCGTGCCGCCGCGCACGCAGAAGGGAACGTCGGAGCCGATCTGGGCGCCCAGCCGTTCCAGGCGGTCCGCCGGCAGGCCCATGTCCCAATAGCGGTTCAGTCCCCGCAGTACGGCTGCCGCGTCTGTGCTGCCGCCGGCCAGTCCCGCCGCCAGGAACACTTTCTTTTCAATATGGATATGGACCCGCGGCGTCCTCCGGGCAAACCGGCCCATCAGCTCCGCCGCCTTGTAGGCCAGATTGGACGGTCCGCCTTCCAAATCGTCCCGGTCCGTCGTCACGGTCAGTTCCGGCGCGTCCGTCAGCGTGACCGTATCCGCCAGGGCCAGGCTCTGCATCACCATGGCCACGTCGTGATACCGGTCCGGCCGCATGCCGAGAACATCGAGGCCGAGATTGATTTTGGCCGGTCCTTTTTCAACGATTTTCATCGTTTCCGTCCCTCCCGTATCCGTTGGTGTACGTTTTCTTTATTTTGTATTTTTGTATACTGCACACACCAATACAATTCTATTTTACCATAAAAAGAGGTCCTTGACACAGAAAACCGCGGAAATCACGAACTGTGCCTTGCTTTTTTCCCTGCCCGTGTTATGCTAAGTAAATGAAATGTTCCGACAAATTCAGATGCGGTCTGTTCCGGCGGACCGGTGGAGGTTCCTTTGCAAATCCAAGCGAAACACCAGTTGAAACGTTACCTGACCATTACCCTGGGCACGTGCATTTCCGGCATTGCCCTGAATGCCTTCTTCCTGCCGCACGAACTGCTGAGCGGCGGTATCACGGGGCTGGGCATGATCCTGTATTACCTGTTCGGCTGGCAGGTCAGCATCACCAACATTGTCTTCAACATCCCCTTGTTTTTCCTGGCCTACCGTCTCATGAGCCGCAACTATTTTCTCAGCGGCATCTTCGGCACGGTGGCCTTGTCCTTCTGGCTCCACGTATTCTCCCCGCTCAGCCAGATGAATCTCGTCCATGACGCCATGCTGAGCTGCATAGCCGGCGGCGTTCTCCACGGCATCGGCCTGGGCACGCTCTATCACGTCGGCGGCAGTACGGGCGGTTCCGACATCATCGGCGCCATCGTGCAGAAATTCTACTCCGTCAGCATCGGTACGACGGGCTTTGCCATCAACGTCGTCCTGCTCTGCACAGGCGCGGCCTTTTTCGGCATCGAGCCGGCCCTCTACACCCTGGTGGCCTACTTTGCCGTCGCCAAGGTCAGCAACGCCTTTACGGACGGCTTCGACTACAAAAAGAACGTCATCATCATCAGCGACAAAAACGAAGAAATTGCCGAGGCGATCATCAAGATTGTCGGCCGCGGCGTCACGTACATCCAGGGCGAAGGCGCCTTTACGCACCAGCACCGCAAGCTGCTCTTCTGCGTCGTCAAGCTGACGCAGGTCGCCAAGGTGAAACTCCTCGTCAAGGAATACGATCCGTATGCTTTTATGATCATCCAGGACGCGAACGACGTCTTCGGCCGCGGGTTTACGCAAAAGACAAACCACACGGTCCGGCGGCCGCCGGAACTGCGCATGAACTGGGAAGAACTGGAGGCGGCAGAACACTTGCCGTCCCGCGGCAGCGGACAACCCGGCAGGGAGCACAGGACAACTGAAAATCCTGAACACACAAAAAAACAGCGGCACACCGTGCCGCTGTTTTTCTGTCTTTCGTAACTTGTTGTACCGTACCCGGCCTCGTCGTACCAGGCTGCTGCCGGACGTTACAAGGTTCCGTCCGACGGTCCCTGCGGATTCTGCGGATTTTGCGGATTTTGCGGAGTCTGCGAAGACGGCGGAACCTGCGTGGGCTCGGAAGGCTGCTGGGATTGCGGTGCCTGCCATGCCGTCTGCGGGTCCTGCGAAGGCTGGGCCTGCTGTTCCGGGGTCAGGGGCGTCCCGTCGACATTCTCGCCGCGGGCTGCCGCTTCCTTCTTGGCCGCCGCCGCCCAGGCTGCAGAGCGGGCTGCGTCGCGGGCTGCATCTTCCGCAGCCTTTTCGGCATCGGCTTCCCGTTCCCGCAGATTCTTTTCCGAAGCGATTTCCGACGCACGGCGCAAGGCTTCCTCCGGATCCTCGTGATGGAGGATGGCCATGAATTCCTCGCCGGTAATTGTTTCTTTTTCCAACAGGTAAGATGCCAGGCGATCCATATCCTCGCGATGGTCCTTCAGGATGGAAATGGCTTTCTTGTGGGCTTCCTTGATGAGTTCCGCTACTTTCTGGTCAATCCGGGCCGCCGTGGCTTCACTGCAGGTCAGGGACGTATCCCCGCCCAGATAAGCATTCTGGATGGTTTCCATGCCCATCATGTCAAATTCTTCCGTCATGCCCAGGCGGGCGACCATGGCACGGGCCAGGCGCGTCGCCTGCTCAATGTCATTGGCAGCGCCGCCGGTCACCAGGTTGAAGACCACCTCTTCGGCAGAACGGCCGCCGGTCATCGTGACGATGCGGTTGAACAGTTCTTCCTTGCTCTGCAGGACTTTTTCCTGCTTGTCCACCTGCATGGTGTAGCCCAACGCGCCGCTCGTACGCGGCACAATCGTAATCTTGTGGACCGGGGCAGAATTGGACTGCATGGCTGCCACCAGGGCATGCCCGATTTCATGGTATGCAATGACTTTCTTTTCTTCCGGCGAAATCACCGCGCCTTTGCGCTGGTAGCCGGCAATGATGACTTCGACCGATTCTTCCAAGTCCTGCTGGTTGACTTTGTCGCGGCCCATGCGGACAGCCCGCAGAGCGGCCTCGTTGACGATATTCGCCAGTTCGGCGCCGGAAGCGCCGGCCGTGGCGCGGGCAATGGCGTTCAGGTCGATAGCATCTTCCATGCGTACGTCTTTGGAATGAACCTTCAGGATGGCCTCACGGCCCTTCAGATCCGGCAGTTCCACCGGAATCCGGCGGTCAAACCGGCCCGGGCGGAGGAGCGCCTTGTCCAGAGACTCGGGGCGGTTCGTCGCCGCCAGGATGATGACGCCCTTGCTGCCGTCGAAACCGTCCATTTCGGCCAGCAGCTGGTTCAGGGTCTGCTCCCGTTCGTCGTTGCTGCCGAAGGCCCCGGTGTCACGCTTTTTACCGATGGCATCAATTTCATCGATGAACACGATACACGGTGCTTTTTTCTGTGCCTGGTCAAAGAGGTCACGCACACGGGCAGCGCCCATGCCGACGAACATTTCAATGAATTCCGAACCGGAAATGCTGAAGAACGGCACCTTCGCCTCGCCGGCGATAGCCTTGGCCAGCAGTGTCTTGCCGGTGCCCGGAGGCCCGACGAGCAGCGCGCCTTTCGGCATGGTGGCACCAATCTTCTGGTATTTGCCAGGGTGATGCAGGAAATCCACCAGTTCGACGAGGGCTTCCTTTGCCTCGTCCTGGCCTGCTACATCTGCGAAGGTAACACCCGTGTTGGCCTGCATATAGACCTTGGCGTTGCTCTTGCCGAAATTACCCATGCCGCCAAAGCCGCCGAAGCCGCCCTTTCGGCTCATAAATCGCATGATCAGCTGGCCGATGATGAAGAAGAACAAGATCGGCAGGATCCAGTTGTAGATAAAGCTTTCCAGCGGCGTGTTTTCCCGCGGAACGACCTGGGAGAACGTAACCTTGCTCTTTTCCAGCCGCGTCAGCAGCTGCGGGTCTACGGCACGCCCCGTGATGTAGATTTTCTTGTCGTTCGTATCGCTGGCTGTCGCCGCCAGGCGTTTGTCACTGATCTCCACCTTGGAGAATTTGCCTTCGTCCACCATCTGCAGGAACGTGCTGTACGGGATGTTTTCGACCTGCGGTTTCCACATGGTCGGGAACACATACTGGTTCAGCAGCATGATGACCACAAAGGCCAGGACATAATAGAAATACAACGGGCGGCGTCCGTTGCCGCTGCCGCTGTTTTTGTTGTTCTGGTTATTCATAGCTTCCTCCTTTTGCCGGAATACTTTCCCTTATTCTAACGCCTACAATGGAAGGCCGCAAGTTTCAACTGTGAAAAAATGAAGAATTGTACTAAAAAATGTCCCCTCCATCCGGCCGGAATGATTTTTCCGGTGTACGCGCGGATTATTCTGTATACACTTTATGAATTCTGTATACTTAATCGCCGAAGGTTGAATTCCCTCCGGCCCTATAATACAATGGACTTATGCTAACCAGCTTATGACTGCCAAAGGAGGCTCTTATATGAAGAAAATCAAAACCGTCCTCGTCGCCAACCGCGGGGAAATCGCCATTCGTGTGTTCCGTGCCTGCGCGGAACTGGGAATCCACACCATTGCTATCTTCTCCAAGGAAGATACGTTGTCCCTGCACCGGAACAAAGCCGACGAAGCCTACCTGGTCGGCCGCGGCAAGGGTCCTGTGGAAGCGTACCTGGATATTGAAGACATCATGCGCATCGCCAAGGAACACGACGTCGATGCCATTCATCCCGGCTACGGCTTTTTGTCGGAAAATGCCGACCTGGCTAAACGGTGCCGGGAAGAAGGAATTACCTTCATCGGGCCCCATGTGGACCACCTGATCATGTTCGGCGACAAGGTCAATGCACGGGAGCAGGCCAAACGGGCCGGCATTCCCATGATTCCCGGCAGCGACGGGGCCGTTCACTCCCTGGAAGAAGTCCAGGCGTTCGGCCGCGAGCACGGCTACCCGATTATTATCAAAGCCGTCAACGGCGGCGGTGGCCGCGGCATGCGCACGGTCAACTCCGAAGAAGAGCTGAAGACCGCCTACGACCTGGCCAAGTCCGAAGCCCTGAAAGCCTTCGGCAGCGACGAAATCTACGTAGAAAAATATTTGAAAGACCCCAAGCACATCGAAGTACAGGTCCTGGGAGACGAACACGGCAACCTGGTCCATCTCTTCGAACGCGACTGCTCGGTCCAGCGCCGCCACCAGAAAGTCATTGAAATGGCGCCGGCCACTTTCGTCCCTGTTGCCCTGCGCCAGAAAATCTGTGACGCCGCCCTGCGACTCATGCGCAACGTCCACTACGTGAGCGCCGGCACATGCGAATTTCTCGTCACGCCCGACGGCAATTTCTATTTCATCGAAGTCAACCCCCGTATCCAGGTAGAACACACCGTAACGGAGGCCATTACGGGCATCGACATCGTCCAGGCCCAGATCCGCATCGCCGAGGGCTGGGACATGCACGCTCCTGAAGTCGGCGTCCCCCGGCAGAAGGACATCCACTACCGTGGTGAGGCCATCCAGTGCCGCATCACGACAGAAGATCCGCTGAACAACTTCATGCCGGACACAGGCAAACTCATCGCCTACCGTTCCGGCGGCGGCATGGGCATCCGCCTCGACGCGGGCAATGCCTTCACGGGCTCCGTCATCACGCCGTATTATGATTCCCTGCTTGTCAAAGCGACAACGTGGGGCCTGACGCACCAGATTACAGTGACGAAGATGCTGCGCTGCCTCCGCGAATTCCGTATCCGCGGCGTCAAGACCAACATCGCTTTCCTGGAAAACGTCCTGCAGAACCCGAAATTCCTGGACGGATCCTATACAACGAACTTCATCGACACCACGCCGGAACTGTTCCAGTTCCCCGAGAGCAAGGACCGCGGCACCAAGCTGCTCCATTACATTGCAGATGTCACGGTCAACGGGTACGCCAATGTAGGCGTCGTGCCGAAACCGGAATTCGCCCCGTTGAACATGCCGAAACCTTTCACGGGCGACCTGCCGAACGGCACGCGGCAGATTCTCGATGCCCGCGGACCGGAGGGCCTGGCCAAATGGGTACAGGACCAGAAAGAGGTCCTCATCACGGATACGACCTTCCGTGACGCCCACCAGTCCCTGTTCGCCACGCGGCTTCGCACGGCGGACATGCTCCGTGTCATTCGCGAAACGGCGGGACGCCTGCCGGGTCTCTTCTCGTTCGAAGACTGGGGCGGCGCCACCTTCGACGTGGCCTACCGCTTCCTGGACGAAAGCCCCTGGGCCCGCCTGCAGCAGTTCCGCGAGGCCGCTCCCAACGTTCTGAACCAGATGCTGCTCCGCGGCGCCAATGCCGTCGGTTACACGAGCTATCCCGACAATGTCGTCAAGGAATTCATCCGCCTGTCTGCCAAGAACGGCGTCGACGTGTTCCGTATCTTCGACTCCCTGAACGGTCTGGACAACATGCGTTTGTCCATTGAGACAGTCCGCGAGTGCAATAAAGTGGCAGAACCCGCCTTATGCTATACGGGGGACATCCTCGACGCGACCCGGGAAAAATACAACCTGCAGTACTACGTCGACATGGCCAGGGAACTGGAACGGGCCGGTGCCAACATCATCGCCATCAAGGACATGGCCGGTCTCCTGAAACCGGAAGCAGCGTACCAGCTGATCAGTGCCCTGAAGGACGCCGTCGACGTGCCCATCCACCTGCATTCGCACGACGGCAGCGGCAACAGCATCTATACGTACGCCCGCGCCATCGACGCCGGTGTCGACATCGTCGATACGGCCATGAGCGCCATGAGCTGCGGCACGTCGCAGCCCTCCACGGCGGGCCTCTACTACGCGCTGGAAGGACATCCACGCCAGCCCAAGCTCGACGTCAACGCGTTGAACGAATTGTCCCGGTATTGGGAAACGGTCCGCCCGTACTACAAAGCGGCGGACAAAACGGAAACCTTCCCGAACCCCGAAGTCTACATCCACGAAATGCCCGGCGGCCAGTACACCAACCTGAAACAGCAGGCGGCAGCCCTGGGCCTGCTGGACCGCTGGGAAGAAATTAAAGACATGTACCACCGCGTCTCCATGATGTTCGGCGATGTCATCAAAGTCACGCCGTCGTCCAAAGTCGTCGGCGACATGACCCTCTTCATGGTCCAGAACGAACTGACGGAGGAAGACGTCTACGCCAAGGGCGAAACCATGGACTTCCCTGCATCGGTCATCAACTTCTTCCAGGGCGGGATCGGCACGCCGTACGGCGGCTTCCCCAAACGGCTGCAGCAGATTATCCTGCGGGGCCGCAAGCCCATTACGGAGCGGCCCGGTGCGGTGCTGCCCCCGGTGGACTTTGAAGCGAAACGGCGCGAATTGCAGGAAATGGGCGCTCCCACGACGGACGAAGCCGTTTCCTCCTATTGCCTCTATCCCGACGTGTTCCGCAAGTGGGTCCAGCGCCACGAGGAATTCGGCGATGTATCGGTCCTCGATACGCCGACCTTCTTCTTCGGCATGACCCGCGGCGAGGAAATCGACGTGGAAATTGAAAAGGGCAAAGTCGTCATTATCAAATTGATCCATATCAGCGATGCCGACGACAACGGCAACCGCGTCGTCAGCTTCGAATTCAACGGCATGCCCCGTGAAATCACGGTGTTCGACCGCAACGCCAAACGGACCAATGTAACGCGTAAGAAAGCCGACAAGTCGAACCCCGGCGAAATCGGTGCCACCCTGGCCGGCTCGGTCGTCAAGATTCTGGTCGAAAAGGGGCAGTCCGTCACCAAGGGCACTCCGTTGATCGTAACGGAAGCCATGAAGATGGAAACCACCATCGCTGCGCCTCTGTCCGGCATCATCAGCCAGATTCTGGTCCAGCCCGGCAGCCGCATCGAAAACGGGGACTGCCTCCTGACCATCGACAGCAAAAACTAAGGAAGACCTATGACAACACAACCACCTACGGAAGCGGAAATACAGCGGCGGCGGGCCGAGCAGAAACAGCAGATCCTGCAGCACAGCCTGTTTCTCTATGTCGTCGACCATTTGAACAGGCGGGGCTATTACGATCAGTCCCCCTTGCCGGACGAAGACAGGGAATACACGGCGGGCATGCAGGAAATTCAGCTGTTTTCCCCCGGGCTGGAAGCAGGCGACGTGGAACAAATCACGAACATCTTTCTGCTCCTGAAGAAATGGATCCAGAAGGACGACGCCAAGACAGAGCGCAGGCTCTACCGGCTCGTAGCCCATTCCCCCATGGCGCTCTACTTCCGTCCCCTGGCCTCCCTGATTACGAAGCAGCAGGCGGCCCTGCCCTTTGCCCTGCTCGATCTGGCACAGCAGTGGCTCTATACGGCAGCCCATCGCCAGGTATTGTATTTCTCTTATTTGCTTTGTTCCCTGTTCGGTCTCGAACAGATTCGTTCGTCCTACTCGGCCAGCCTGTACCAGGACCTGTTCACCCTGGCACGGTGCGAAGAATTCACACCGGCCTTGTGCCTGGCCTGCACGGTCGCCAACGAACGGCCCCAGCGGGAATTGTGGGCTACCGCCCGGGTCACGCGGAGCTGGGGCAACGTGCTCCTCTCGGCCCTCCTGGATTACGATACACCGGAGAAAAAAGAGTGGATCCTGCAGCGGTCCGTCGCGGCGAACGGCCTCTGGCCTGAAGTGGGCGGTTATCTCCTGGAGCAGGGGAACATCCAGGCCCAGTTGGAAAGCGGCCGCCTGCGGCGCCTGCCGTTTGTGAAGGCGACACAGCTGATCATGGCGTATACGGCAACAAGCCTGCCGCACGAAGACACGGACTTGCCTTACCTTTTTTCTGCCGTTGTTCCCCCTCCGGAGGGACATCCACCCCTGCAGCCGCTGCTGAAGGCACTGCTGCAGGCCGGCGAAGCCTACACGTCGGATCCGACGTTCCTGGCAGACCTCCGCATTCTCCGGGAAAATCTGTCCTACCTGGCCGGACCGGACCTGTACAGCCAGATAGATCCCAATGAGTTTCAGCTGCTGCTGGGGCACTGCGACGCCCTGCTCTACCGGACCGACCATTGCGAGGAAATACGGAAGGCCCTGGCAGGGCCCCGCCCTGTCCGCCAGGAGTTGGTATTCCTGGCCCAGGTCCTGGAACTCGACGTATGGGACGACTTCTATGCCTATTACGACCGTCATCCGCGGCGTCTGGATATTCTGCGGTACCTGGCCTATATGGCCGGCCCGGTCAGTCCCGCTTCGGCGGAAACGCGGCACCGCCGCTGCCATCTCCTGTTCGGCAGGCTGAAAAAGGCCTCGCCCGCCGTTTTTCGGAACAGTAAACTCCTAAGGGCCCTGTGCAGCTGCTTGTCCGAGCAGCCGGGAGAAGGAGTCCCCTTCCTGGTGGCTGCCTTGCGGAACCTGTCCCCCCACGTACGCTGGATGGCCGTCGTCGTCCTGCTCCAGTGGCCCCACGAAGCGCTGACAGCACGCCTGCAGACCGCCTTGACGAACTCCCTGCTGCTGCCTGGATCGCAAAAAATGCAGGACGAAATCCACGCGGTCCTGCGCGGATACCAGGACACGAAATTGTGGCATCACAAGTTTCTCTCCGGCGAAATTTCCGAACCAGGGGACGACCAGCCGGACGAACCCAGTCCCGCCGGAATGTCATCCCTCCTGCAGTAATATCCTGCCGCCGTGAAACGGACCCCTGCGACATGAAAAAACCGTCCGGATGTAGCTGATTTCTACATCCGAACGGTTTTTGTTATGTTGATGGAAAGGTCAGGCTTTCTCGACAGCCGCCTGGGGCTGTGCGTATTCTTCTGCGGTCTCCGGCTGCAGGCCGTCCACTTCGTTCAAATCGCCCAGCGCAGCGTGCCGGAAATAGCGTCTCGTCTCCCGGACGACGACACCGCTTAATGCGAGCAGGGCAATCAGGTTCGGGACAGCCATGAGGCCGTTGACGATATCAGCCAGTACCCAGATGGCTTCCAGTTTCAGGAAGGCACCGCAGGCGATGAGCACGATAAAGAAGATCCGGTACGGCATGACTGCCTTGACACCGGCCAGGTACACGATGCAGCGTTCGCCGTAGTAGTTCCAGCCGAGGATGGTTGTGAATGCGAACAGGACGAGGCCGACCATCAGGACGTACTTGCCCATGTCCGGATAGGCCTGGAGGAACGCAGCCTGCGTCAGTGCAGCGCCGTTCAGGTCGCCCGTCCAGAGGCCGCTGACCACCAGAGTCAGGCCCGTCAGGGTGCAGATGATGATCGTGTCGATGAAGGTACCGGTCATGGAAACGAGGCCCTGTTCCGCAGGCCATTTCGTCTTGGCAGCTGCCGCCACGATTGGTGCAGAGCCGAGGCCCGATTCATTGGAGAAGACGCCGCGGGCGACACCAGACCGCATGGCAAGCATGACGCTGGCACCGGCGAACCCGCCGACGGCCGCCGTCGGCGTGAAGGCATCGTGCAAGACCAGCATAATGGCTGCCGGAACCTTGTCGGCAAAAATAGCCAGGAAACCAACCGTAGAAATAAAGTAGATGACTGCCATGGCCGGAACGACTTTGCCGGCAACGGCTGCAATACTCTTCAGGCCGCCCAGTGTAACCGCTGCGACCACGACGGTCAGGATGATGGCCGTATACAGCGGATCCAGGCCGATGGACAACTTCGTAATATCCACGATGGAGTTGACCTGGGCAAAGGTCCCGATGCCGAAGTACGCCACGAGGACGCCGGCAACGGAGAAGAAAATCGCCAGAGGACGCCACTGTTTGCCCATGCCGTTTTCAATGTAGAACATAGGGCCGCCGACCACTTCGCCCTTTTCATCAAAACTGCGGTATTTGACGGCCAGCAAGCCTTCGGCGTACTTGGTCGCCATGCCGAAGAAGGCGGCCACCCACATCCAGAACAGGGCACCCGGGCCGCCGGCTTTGACAGCCGTTGCCACGCCGACGATGTTCCCGGTGCCGATGGTAGCAGCAAGCGCCGTGCACAGCGCCTTGAAGGAGGACGTATCCCCGGAGCCGTTGCTCTTGGCCTTGAAAATCAACGCCAGCGCCCGGGGCAGGTGCCGCACCTGCAGCAGCCCCAGCCGGATGGTCAGCAGAATACCGGTCCCGACAAGCAGTACCAGCAGCGGCGGCCCCCAGACGAAGCTGTCCAAACTGTTCAACAATTCCATGTAATCCATTTCCAGACCCTTCCTTTCCGCGTTTACACCATAAAAAAAACTTATCGCCGAACCTCCGGAGATAAGTTTAAGGCAAGAACACGGAACAGGGCCGCAGTAATGCCAGCCCGGTATTTCTATGTCTGACTCTGTCCTTTTGCCTGAGAGATAAGACGGCCAGCGGCCATCGTGCACCTTCGGCGCCCTTGCGGGACTCTCCAGAGTTGTGTCCGCATATGGTTCTGCTTTCTTACGGAAAGCGCCTGAGAGTTTGACTCCTTCGGCAGATATACATCGTTCTCCCATATGTATCATCCACAAATGTTCAGTTGTTGAATAATTTCATTATACATGGATTGCCGGGAATTGCAACCCCTTCCGTTGAAAATGTCTGAAAAAATTGGTAAAATGTAACCTGCCTTCCTGAATTTTGCATGAATTATTACACAATAGATGGATATTCCAGAGAAAAGGTGAATCCCATGACAAAAAAATCCCCGCACCGCCCCGTACCGGCGGCGGAAGACGCAGTCCCCCGTGCCCGGGAACCCTGGGCGCCGGTCCTGCTGGCCTGGTACGACGCCCATCGCCGCGACCTGCCGTGGCGCACGCCGTCCCCGCGGGATCCCTACCAGGTCTGGGTGTCGGAAATCATGCTCCAGCAGACCAAAGTGGAAGCAGCGCGCCAGTACTATCTCCGCTGGATGAAACGTTTTCCGGACATTGCGTCCCTGGCCGAGGCAGACCCGGACGATGTCCTGCGGTACTGGCAGGGCCTGGGCTATTACTCCCGGGCCCGGAACCTGCAGGCAGCGGCCCGGGACATCTGTGACCGGTTCGACGGCGTCATGCCTGCGACACGGGCGGAAATCCGCACCCTCAAAGGCATCGGGGACTACACGGCCGGTGCCATCCTGAGCATGGCCTACGGCCTGCGCGAACCTGCCGTGGACGGCAATGTCCTCCGTGTGTTTGCACGTCTCTACCAAATAGAAGAAAACATTTTGTCCGCGCCGGTCCGGAAACAAGTGACGGATCTCGTCCTGGCCCAGCTGCCGGATGACCGTCCGGGCGACTTCAACGAAGCCCTCATGGACCTGGGCGCCACGATCTGCATCCCCGGTACGCCTCATTGCCAGGACTGCCCTCTGGCGGACCGCTGCCAAGCCCGTCGCGCCGGTAAAGAGCAGGAACTGCCCCTGCGGATTGTCCGTAAAGACGTGCCCGTCGAAGCTGTCGCCGCCCTGTGGCTGCAGGACGCAACAGGCCGTCTCCTCGTCCACCGCCGTCCCGACAAAGGCCTCCTGGCCGGTATGACGGAGCTCTTGTCCTGCGGCGTCGTGGCAGATCCGGCCGCCGGCCGGACGATGGCGGATGCCGCCCGGGAAAGCAGCGTGAACGTGCGGCGCAAGGCGGCGCGGCTCCTGGGGGCCCCGCCAGTTGTTGAGGATACGCCCTGCGCCGGGCTCCGCCACGTCTTTTCCAGCCGCATCTGGGACATCCAGGTCTTTGCGGCCCGCGTCTCCGGCGCCGTCCAGCCCCTGCCGGACAGCACGTGGCGCTGGATTGCGCCCGACGAGACCGGGGACATCTTATGGGCCGGGCCGTTCGGCAAACTGAGTAAAAAACTGCTCCAAAAATAGAATAGAACGGAATATTCAGATTTTTCTGTTGACATTTTCGCTTTCCTCTGGTATGGTGGAACAAGAGTTTTCACTCCGACCTGTCCGGCTGCGGAACAGGCACCAGGCCTGTCTTTGGGGGACGCAGACCGGTTGCGGCAGGGCCGCCGGGCGGAGGGGGAACCGTTACTTTTCAAAGGAGAGTGCATGGATCCAACAACTGGGGAATGGAAGGAAACAGAACTGGAAGACTTGCTGCGAAAAGCCCGGCACGGCAGCCGGGAAGCGATGGAGGAACTGCTGGACCGCACGGAGGGAATTGTCCGCTCCGTGTCGAAACGTGAGTTGTTCTACCGCGTCTGGGGGCCGGAACAGAGCTACGAAAATGCCCGGGCCGGCCTGCTGCATTTTACGTACCATCAGCAGGAGCCGGTCGCGGAGAAGACCTCCGTGGCGCTCGTCAAGACCTGCTTGTCCCGCTACCTGATGACGATGCTGCGAAGGGAACTTCGCCGCCAGCGCCACGAGACGTTGATGAATTTCAACAGCCGGCGGGTGCAGCATCAGCTGGAACGGCGGGGAAACTACCTGGATGAAAGTCCGGAAGCCGCCTGCGTTCGGAGGGAGATCTACGAACAGCTCTATCGGCAGCTGACAGCGCTGGAAGAACGGGAGCGGCAGATTCTCCTGCTGCATTACAACAGCAGTTTGTCCTTCCAGGAAATCGCAGACCAGCTCGGATGTCACATCAACACGGTGTACAAAGTCCATCGCACGGCACTGCAGAAATTGAGACAGACGCTGGCGCCCTTGTATGACAGGTGAACCAGACAGCCCCGGAAGGCGGCGGGACCGGCAGCAGCCGGATTCCGTTCCCCCTTCCGGGGGATTTTTTGTATAGGGTGAAAAAGAAATGTATTAGATATTACACTTTCTTCTCCCCTTCCGGCGAACTTGTGAGAGAATCCCCCGATTTCATAGTGTCATTATATGTTTTAATTGATTTTCCCTGTTACCTGTGATACGATACGGATATCACGCGAACGGGATTTGCCCGCCTGCCTCCTGCAGTGAACCGGGACTCCCGTGTGTATGCAACGGTCTGGAGAGAGGGAATTACAATGACTACGGAAAAAAAGAATGTCGACGCAACGGCGCAGGAAGTCCTACGTCAAAACAACCCGCTCCGCCAGGGCCGGCAATTCGTCTTGTGGATTGTGGCACTGGTATTGGGCGGTATTCTGGGCTGGATGAACATTCCGACCCTGAACGCTTTGTTCAACTTTATCGCCAGTGTCTTTACACGGCTCTTCCAGTTTGTCGCCGTACCGACCATCGCCCTGGCGGTCATGACCACTTTGTCCGCCCTGGGTGCGAAAAAAGAAACGAGGCAGATTTTCGGGCACGCCCTGGTCTACACCCTGCTGACCACTATCAGTGCCGCCGCTGTCGGCCTGTCCCTGTTCCTGTGGATTGCGCCGGGCAACCTGCCGGCCGATGTCATCGGTGCCGGTGCGTCCAAGGTGCCGCAGAACCTGGTCCAGCATATGAGCTACTATGACCACTTTCTGAGTGTCATTCCGAACAACATCCTGCAGCCCTTCCTGTCGGGCAATGTCTTGTCGATCCTGTTCATTGCCGCCGCCGTCGGCCTGGCCCTGGCCTTCATGCCGAAGACGGAAAACCGGGATACGCTCCTGAAAGGCATCCTGGGAGCACAGGAAGTCCTGTTTACCTTAATCCGCGCCCTGCTGTGGGTGCTGCCGCTGGGCATCCTGGCCTTCGCGGCCCAGCTTTCCGCCCAGGTGGCTGCCGGCGTCATCGTCGGGGCCCTCGGCAAATATACGGCCGTCGTCATCGGCGGGAACCTGATCCAGTTCTTTATCGTCCTGCCGCTGTTCCTGGTGGCCCGCGGCCTGAACCCTGTCAAAGTGTTCCGCCGCATGAGCCCGGCCCTGGCCGTCGCCCTCTTCACGAAATCTTCGGCGGCAACCCTGCCGGTCACCATCGCGTCTGCAGAACAGAACATGCGCATCAATCCGTCCATTTCCCGCTTCCTGCTGCCGATCTGCTGCACCATCAACATGAACGGCTGCGCCGCCTTCATTCTCGTCACGAGCCTCTTCGTCATGCAGAACGCCGGCATGGAACTGACGCCGGCCGGCATGATTGCCTGGCTCTTCGTCGCCGTCCTGTCGGCCATCGGCAACGCCGGTGTCCCCATGGGCTGCTACTTCCTAACCTTGTCCCTCATGAGCGGTATCGGCGCCCCGATCGGCCTCATGGGTATTATCCTGCCGATCTACACCATTATCGATATGATTGAAACGGCAGAAAATGTCTGGTCCGATTCGTGCGTGGCCAGCATGACCCAGAACGATTTGCGCCGCGAAATCCCCTACATCCCGGAAGACCAGGAAATCACGGCGTGAGAAAAAATCCTGAAACACAACGAAGCCGCCTTCGACAATCCAGTCGAAGACGGCTTTTTCGATACCCGGACGGCCGGACAGCCGCACCGCAATTGTATTCTTTTTACAGCTGCCCCGCCACGGCCTTGCGCTTCAGGATGTAGTTCCACACCATGACAATGGCCGACGTAAACAACTTGGCGATCATATAGTACATGCCCAGCTTGTCTACCAGGGCCCACATGCAGGCCTGGTTGATGCCGAGGCCGGCAATGCTGGAACCGATAAACAGGGCTTTCCGCCCTCCGCTCTGCCGTTTGGCGCCACGAAAGACGATGGCGACGCACAGCCAGTAGTTGACCAGCAGGGAAACGACGAACGCAATGGCCGAGGACCACAGGTAATGCAGGCCGGCATATTCCGTCAGGATATAGAGCAGGCAGTACTCCAGCAGGAAGCAGCCGCCGCCTACGAGGGCGAAACGGAAGATTTCCCAAAAGCGTGTACTTGACAGGGAACGTGACATTAAAACTCCTCCACCACCGCGACGAAGAACGGGGGTCAGCAAAATTTAAAAGCGAATTATTACCCAAATCAGGGCAATGACTACGTGAGTATGAGAAACTCTTACCGGATTATTATGACATACGAGGCAAAAAATGTCACGTTCTGAAGAAGGCTGTGACAAAATGACACGGCGCCGTTACTGATGTCGAGCCGCGTTCCCTAAGGGGAGAGCTATACCCTACGGCGCCGCTTTCCTTATTTCAATCCACGCTCCCACAAGGGGAGCGACGCCATGAAAGACGATTTCCTTGCGCATGGATTTGAATTTCAATCCACGCTCCCACAAGGGGAGCGACTCAGAGCGCTTGATTGCACTGACGGCCAACTGTTTATTTCAATCCACGCTCCCACAAGGGGAGCGACTTGAATGACGGATATATCACGGCAAATGACTACTATTTCGATCCACGCTCCCACAAGGGGAGCGACTTCAATAGTAGCCATGATCACTCACTCCCTATACATTTCAATCCACGCTCCCACAAGGGGAGCGACTCCATAGTCGCATTCATTGCATGCGGAGTAAGCGATTTCAATCCACGCTCCCACAAGGGGAGCGACATCATCTTCGTACAAACATCATTCGCACCAGCAATTTCAATCCACGCTCCCACAAGGGGAGCGACAGGTGACTGCGGAGCCGCTGGCCATCTGGTCGACATTTCAATCCACGCTCCCACAAGGGGAGCGACAGCGCGCCCTGCTTGACAAGATTATCTTTGCCAAATTTCAATCCACGCTCCCACAAGGGGAGCGACGACAGGCAGGCCTTGACGGCGTTTTCCATGATAATTTCAATCCACGCTCCCACAAGGGGAGCGACTGGCAATCCCATGACAGGCACTTCCGGTCACTCATTTCAATCCACGCTCCCACAAGGGGAGCGACCTCAGGTCACGAATGCAGTCATGGACACGTTTCTATTTCAATCCACGCTCCCACAAGGGGAGCGACTGATAAGCTGCATAATCATGCCGACGGTTTTCCCATTTCAATCCACGCTCCCACAAGGGGAGCGACGTTCTGGGTCAAGGCTCAGGAGCTGGACAAGTTAATTTCAATCCACGCTCCCACAAGGGGAGCGACCATCGGGCTGGCACTAAAGTGAGGTGGACACCGTATTTCAATCCACGCTCCCACAAGGGGAGCGACTCCCTCAGGTGGCGTTACCAACTTCGCTGCGTTATTTCAATCCACGCTCCCACAAGGGGAGCGACTCCTGTTGAGTGTGTGACGCCTGGGGACATCGGATTTCAATCCACGCTCCCACAAGGGGAGCGACGATACGGACGACGAGGCCGCGGTTTTCGTATCTCATTTCAATCCACGCTCCCACAAGGGGAGCGACAACACTGCGCGCGACCTCACCATCAGCACCAGAATTTCAATCCACGCTCCCACAAGGGGAGCGACCTGGAGGGAAGGGGTAGTCCTTTGGTCGTTCGAACATTTCAATCCACGCTCCCACAAGGGGAGCGACATGAACAGGCTTGTTCCTGCCCAGGGAAAGCAGAATTTCAATCCACGCTCCCACAAGGGGAGCGACAGGGTACTGTCCTGGCTGGCTGGGGAGGAGTGGGATTTCAATCCACGCTCCCACAAGGGGAGCGACAGGATCGGTTGACAGCATTGACAGAGCAATCGAGATTTCAATCCACGCTCCCACAAGGGGAGCGACGGCAGGGCTATTTTTTTATGTCATTTACTGTTCAATTTCAATCCACGCTCCCACAAGGGGAGCGACTCTCAGCTTGCCGGCATCGTCTGCATTAGTCACATTTCAATCCACGCTCCCACAAGGGGAGCGACCGTAGAAGGCCAGTACATGGCCGAGAAGGCCGAATTTCAATCCACGCTCCCACAAGGGGAGCGACCGCCTATCTATCGGTACAGGACGATCAAAGGAACATTTCAATCCACGCTCCCACAAGGGGAGCGACCTTTCTTTATTTATATAATAGCATGATGTTTATATATTTCAATCCACGCTCCCACAAGGGGAGCGACCGCTGACTGTTTCCTATACCAAGATTGACCCTAGTATTTCAATCCACGCTCCCACAAGGGGAGCGACTGGAGAAAGGTGTTTGACGAATACGCCGCTGTGAATTTCAATCCACGCTCCCACAAGGGGAGCGACGGTACTCGAAGGCGTGGCAACCGAAGGCATGACGATTTCAATCCACGCTCCCACAAGGGGAGCGACTATTGTCCTTCGTGGACTGGATTTCCAGCGTCATATTTCAATCCACGCTCCCACAAGGGGAGCGACTGGGATAGTATCGACAATGCCGAATCTGTCACGAGATTTCAATCCACGCTCCCACAAGGGGAGCGACCGTGCCGTCCGCAAGGTTGATACTCAACCCGCTTATTTCAATCCACGCTCCCACAAGGGGAGCGACTCGGCAGGATGCTCAGGACGACGACGACGAGGATATTTCAATCCACGCTCCCACAAGGGGAGCGACTTCTGTGCAATCCGGACAACTTCGGACGCGACCGTATTTCAATCCACGCTCCCACAAGGGGAGCGACGGATACGAAAACTGGCATCCACAAACGTATTCATGCTATTTCAATCCACGCTCCCACAAGGGGAGCGACCAGGCGAAGCGCCCAATACTGCGGCAACAATGCAATTTCAATCCACGCTCCCACAAGGGGAGCGACGGATGATGTAATTTAAACTACACAAACCGTTCTATATTTCAATCCACGCTCCCACAAGGGGAGCGACATACGTCGTTTTCGGATTTAACGTCCAATACTGATTTCAATCCACGCTCCCACAAGGGGAGCGACTGAATTCATCATCAACTACGATTTTATTGTTCCGATTTCAATCCACGCTCCCACAAGGGGAGCGACTTCGCTGTACTGCTGGTACTCACGGCATTTTTTATTTCAATCCACGCTTCTACAAGGGGAGCGACTTTTCAACGTGCCACCGAAATGGTTGTAGTACCAATATTTCAATCCACGCTCCCACAAGGGGAGCGACGGCAAGCATCAAAGATGATTTCGCAAGTCTGCAAATTTCAATCCACGCTCCCACAAGGGGAGCGACGATAGAGCTTGAGATTCACATCACTCATTTAAGAATTTCAATCCACGCTCCCACAAGGGGAGCGACAGTCATTGGATCGGGTATCATAGGCCTGCCGCAAATTTCAATCCACGCTCCCACAAGGGGAGCGACCCGTAGAAGCGGCATTGTCTCAGACGCCCCGGCCATTTCAATCCACGCTCCCACAAGGGGAGCGACTCAAGGTCGCTGATTTCACCATAGTATTTTGTCATTTCAATCCACGCTCCCACAAGGGGAGCGACTTTCATGTGTTCTTTGCCATCTCCGGACCGTATGATTTCAATCCACGCTCCCACAAGGGGAGCGACGTGACATCGCCTTTGTAGGCGCGCAGCATGTTGTATTTCAATCCACGCTCCCACAAGGGGAGCGACCAAGTGCCTTGTCGGCAGCGTCGGTGTCGATGTAATTTCAATCCACGCTCCCACAAGGGGAGCGACCCGCGACATGAAGCAGAAGGCTGCGCAAAACATGATTTCAATCCACGCTCCCACAAGGGGAGCGACGGCACTCTACGCAAATTGGGACACGATTTCCGCATTTCAATCCACGCTCCCACAAGGGGAGCGACTCCTTAGAATTGGCCGGCAGTGAATGCCGGAGTAATTTCAATCCACGCTCCCACAAGGGGAGCGACTGATTGACCAGGGAGATTTCTCCGTATGCCGCCTGATTTCAATCCACGCTCCCACAAGGGGAGCGACCGAATTGGGGCATATTTCTAATTATGATCTTGATATTTCAATCCACGCTCCCACAAGGGGAGCGACGGCCGCGTCCCCATTGGTGTTGGCACATACACCGAATTTCAATCCACGCTCCCACAAGGGGAGCGACGTTGGAGAATTCCATCTTTATTCTACTGGCGACGGATTTCAATCCACGCTCCCACAAGGGGAGCGACGTTTCGGCCGGAACAGGATCACCCTGGATGGCCTGATTTCAATCCACGCTCCCACAAGGGGAGCGACCATTACTTGATGGGAATGTCGAAGTTCAAAAATATTTCAATCCACGCTCCCACAAGGGGAGCGACCTGCAAAGGCCAGAACGCAACAATCTGCTTTGATATTTCAATCCACGCTCCCACAAGGGGAGCGACGTCTTGTATAATTTAATCGGTTATGGCTATCTAATATTTCAATCCACGCTCCCACAAGGGGAGCGACCAGAGCTGGCGTCCAGCAAATGGCCGGAGCCATATTTCAATCCACGCTCCCACAAGGGGAGCGACCGAGTACAGCGTCCGCAACCTTCTGGACATCGACATTTCAATCCACGCTCCCACAAGGGGAGCGACTGCATAGTGATTGTAATATCGTTGCTTGTTAGATATTTCAATCCACGCTCCCACAAGGGGAGCGACCGGCCAGGGTCAAACCCGAAATCAAGGCCATCTATATTTCAATCCACGCTCCCACAAGGGGAGCGACAGCCGAAACAGGAAGCGACGGTCAAGCTTCCTAAATTTCAATCCACGCTCCCACAAGGGGAGCGACCTGTGGCTGGGTGCCAAACCAATACCGATGATAAATTTCAATCCACGCTCCCACAAGGGGAGCGACGTCAGTGCGTCATGCAAGGCTTCCAAGTTATTCAATTTCAATCCACGCTCCCACAAGGGGAGCGACGTTTTCCGTAAGCAGCCCAGGCTAAGGTACATCATTTCAATCCACGCTCCCACAAGGGGAGCGACGTGAGCATTCATTGTAATGGTTTCAGCAGCCCGATTTCAATCCACGCTCCCACAAGGGGAGCGACCAGGACACCGTTGCCGCTTTGCCGAATGTAATGATTTCAATCCACGCTCCCACAAGGGGAGCGACGCAGACGGCCTTGCAAGCGGAATTGACAAGTCTATTTCAATCCACGCTCCCACAAGGGGAGCGACCGATGATCGTATAACTGTCGTCACTGTTTTCATATTTCAATCCACGCTCCCACAAGGGGAGCGACGCTTATTGGCCAAAAACTGCATAGATTTAGTAGGATTTCAATCCACGCTCCCACAAGGGGAGCGACGACAGCATTGAGGAAAGAAGTAACCGCATTGAGATTTCAATCCACGCTCCCACAAGGGGAGCGACATTGATGATATGAGCCTGTTTCTCGTTGATTTCGATTTCAATCCACGCTCCCACAAGGGGAGCGACCGGAACAGCAGGTGTATCCCTAAACCTGCCAACATTATTTCAATCCACGCTCCCACAAGGGGAGCGACCGCCTGTTCCCAAAGGTCAGCAATTTCATAAGAATTTCAATCCACGCTCCCACAAGGGGAGCGACGCTCCACTGGGAAATGGCTCCCTGCACCAATCAGATTTCAATCCACGCTCCCACAAGGGGAGCGACCTTGGGTCATACGATTCAATCTTTCCGATCATGATTTCAATCCACGCTCCCACAAGGGGAGCGACCAAATCGCCTACTTAGCCATGAACCTGTACGAAATTTCAATCCACGCTCCCACAAGGGGAGCGACGTCGAGGACGGGATGTACTACGTGGACCGGGGCATTTCAATCCACGCTCCCACAAGGGGAGCGACAGTAACAAGACAAACTCCGTTCCCTGCTGTTCTCCTGAAGTGTTTCCGCGAACCCAGTTTTACTACTCTAAATATTTCGCAGGGAACCGTTCTAAAATACTATGTTCTCTTCCAGTTCGCGTATAGCCGCATAGACAACTTTCATCAGAGGATCAAGACTTCATCTGGTGTAAAACTATCTTTAGTGCCTAAATGTATCACCTTACGGTTATACTTAGAACCTAAATTATAAATCCGTATACTATCGTGTTCAGAATCAATAATTTCATACAATTGATTTTTTAACAGCTCTAGGGAAGCACTATCAAGGAAACATTCAAAAACAGAATTCTGAACCCTTTGCCCATGCGAAACGCAGCACCTTGAAACATTTCGAAGTCGCTTACGCCCGGCTGGAGTGGTCGTGTTAACATCATAGGTGATTACAACAAACATGATTTCAGCCCCAAAGGAAGGCTGGATATCCTTCCAAATCCCTCCGAATATATTTTGCCAACAACAAAGCTTGCACATAGGGAACTAAGCCCCAAGCCATTTTCTCTTTAATAAACGGATGCTCAATCTTCTCCTGTTTCCGCTTTTGCCAGTCCTGCAAAACAATCTTCCTTCCTACGTCCTTCAGTAACACGGCACCCGTCTCCGTAATAGCAAAATGTTTTGGAGTCAGGCGGCGGTTGTTAATCAATGTCAACACAAAACGATCGGCATAAACGCTCCTCAATTCCTCCATCAAATCCAATGCCAATGATTCTCTGCCTGGACGATCGCTGTGTATAAATCCAACATAGGAATCTAATCCAACACTCTCTAGTGCCGAAGCGCAATCATGTGCTAATAACGTGTAGCAGAATGATAAGATTGCATTGACGGGATCTAGAGGCGGGCGCTTATTTCTTCCATTCATGGTGAAATAATCTTTGTTTGCCAAAACCATTTGATTGAACAATGAAAAATAAACGGCAGCTGCCTTGCCTTCAATTCCCCGAATCATTGCCAGCGATTCTGCTTTCTTTAAGGATTGAATGGCTACTTTAAGCGCTAATATTCCATCGGTAAAGGAATCGATATCTAAAGATAAAGCGTGATCTCTTACTGCCCGCATCAATGTGGAACGAGAGTTTCCTATTTTCCCAGTAATCATGTATTTCGCGATTTCACAACACCGCGCCGGGTCATCCGCCAGCCTGTACTGCTCGCGGCGAAGCAATACATTACCCCGGCTTTTTCCGACAACACGAAATAAGAACTTCCCTCCGGGTGTCAAGCTGCAAAATGAAATATTCCGATCAGCGCAATAACCCAATAATGCTGGAGTAGCACCTTTAAAGCCAAAGTAAAGAATATTTTCCAGATTTATTAGAGGTATTTTTGCTACTTTCTCTTCCTCCAGGTGCACCAATACGTTGTCATTTTCCAGAGAGAGGAAACTATTTTGCGATGTCACGAACAGGGTATTCAGAAGTTGTTTCAAGTTAGTCTTTCAGCCTTTCCGCATAATATTCTTTTACACTTGGAGCTTGGAGTTTTGGCAGGCAGATGTCTTTCAAAGAACAGCTCTTGCACTGCTTTTTTACCTTAGCGACAGGAATAAATTTACGATCGGCATATTCATGGATTTCTTTTAACAGTTCTTTCACACGCTGTCTCAATGAGGAATCCAAAGGGACAGGGATACGATGGCGAATCTCGAAATAATACAACGCCCCCTCTGGAATTACGCAATTCAGCATCTCCTCCAGGCACATCGCCTCGCAGCACAATTGTAGTCTGTCGCACTCTTCGCTTTTTGGCTTTCCACGTTTATATTCGATGGGATAAACGTTCCAAGTGCCTGGACGGTTGAATAATATTGCCCCATCTGTAGGGTCATCAGATTGTGAAAACTCAACTACGTCACAGACACCTGTCACGCCCATCTCTCTGGAAAACACACGCAGTCCACGCGCAACAAGAACTCCAGATCTTTTTTCTTTCAGCCATTTTTCGTGGGCTCTTTTATGAAGAATATTGCCATCAGCAGTTAAATAATTGTCCGACCATTCCTGCTCCAAATGAATAAGTCCCCACTGCCGCCGGCAAAAGGAAAAATGCTGGAGCTCGGAAATCATACGGAACTCATCTTCTTCATAACCCATGGCTACCTCTCTTAAATCATTCTTTTGCAAGTTACACCACTAGGAAGATCCTCTGTGTCAACGGTCACAACATAATCCTGGTACTCCCTCGCTACCTTGCCTTCTTTTTTCGGAACTACGTGAACTCTGTCAAAAAGTTTATACGATGGCGCATTTCCTAATTCCGAGTCATGCTTAAAAACAATCAGCTCTCTTACTGCCATGTTCCCTCTGGCAGCCGAATGATCCAGTTCAAACATGTTGATGATAGCTTCCCACAAGAGGCGAAGGTCCTCCTCGCTAAATCCCGTTGTCTTCCGTGCCAAGTTGGCAGAAACATATCCCTCTGCCTTATACAAGGCATAAGGGACAATATACTTCCGTCCCATTTCTGTCTTCTTCTTCTCAGCATCTTTGTTTGTTGTAATTGCACAGCGCGTAATGGTAACCTCCTGCGGGGTAATCGGTTCCACAGATCTTGCAAATCCAAACTGTACCGGCCCTCTCACTTGTCCAAAGGCAAGTTTGTCCTTCACATAGGTTGTCATCACTGCGCCAAACGTACGAATGTCATAGAAATTTTTACACATAAAATCCCGAACTTTTTCATCAAAATCCGGGTCCTTTTTCTTGGCGGATTCGACGTCCTTCACACCGAGGTAAGCATATGCCTCCCGATCATTACTTTCCAATGGGACATTCTCTTTAACATAAATCCGAAAACCAGGTTCATTCTCTTTTGCTGCTTCCACATAATTACGGATTTTACGTTTTAAACAAACATCAGTCACCAACCCCAACCCGGTTTCGGGATCGACGCGCGGCAGATTCCCTGCGTCAGGATCTCCGTTCGGATTTCCATTTGTGACATCAAAAAGTACAACGAAATCATAGCGGTTTTTAATCGGTTCACTCATGGTCATTTATCCTCCTTTTTCGAAAAACGTACTTGTGTTTCTTGATAATAGCCTAAAATAAACAAGCCTTGCTCATCCATGGACAACCTTGCAGGGATAGCAGTCCCGCTGTCAGTCACAGCAATTTTATCCAGGAGTTGGCCAATTTTCTTTCGGAAAAAGGTACCCTTTCTCTCGTCCAGTTTCCCCAAATGCGCATTTGCCAGCTTCAACAACGGCGCAAATGCCACGGACGGTGTTGCACAAGCCGCATTAAAATATCTATCCTTAATTGTCGTATTGACATCTGGATTAGCCGTTATCTGCAAGTTTTCTAGGACAGAAAACAGCCTCCCCAATACATAAGCGATTTCATTGCAATTTTCGTTGACAGCCATGGTAATATTTTTCACCCATCCTTTCTTGCAATTTCGAAGCAGGTATGCCTTGATTATTGCAGCGCGTACATAAGAAACTTTGGTTATCTCCTTTTCAGAATCATCATGGTCCGCGTAGATTCGTAAAATTATATTTCGATATAAGGCCTCTGGATATGGCATTCCGGTGAGGATACTCCGAATCAAACTTCCTGTCAGCAACGGCGACGAAGCATCATCCTTTGAATGCGGATTCACGGTCGCACGTGTTATACGCTTTAGCGACAGGATTTTCTTCGTCTCCCACGTTGGCCCAATCAACTCCATTCGTTTCTGATGCTCGCACATATGCTGCAGGAAGGAGCCAAATGAATCTCGCCAAATAAAACGGATAGAAAGTCTGGATGCATTCGGCGCAATGCCAAGGATATAGAATGTCGTTTCAGGATTCAGAGAATGCCCATTGAAATCAGCCGGCTGACCAGACGCCATTTTGCGAAGAACTGTTCTAATCGTAGCATCATCAGCGTCTGCGGTCGGTTTATCCGAGAAGAAATTGGAAGAAAAAGTCTGATAGGCCTCTTCTCCGTTCTGTGCCCAAAAAACGATGGTCGTATCTCCCAGGTACACTTTATTATCTGACTGAAGAAGATAATTCAAAGCCGTAGTATAGGCGAAAGCCGCCTCCTTGCTGACGGGTGCATTCAATCCCTGCCCATCCGTATGTCCATATGACTCAAAAGCACGTTTGTTGAAAGTTACAAACGAGGCTCCTGATGCCTGTGCTCCCTGAACTCCCTTAATGTTCGGATGAAGGACAGCAATAGGAACATCCTCTTCCCCCGTCACCAGACATTGTCCCCGGATTGCCTCTTTCTGTTTTTCTTCCTGGTAAGTATTCCAAGCCTCCTTCACATCTGGAACTTCTTGCACATCCTGTCCGTCCACATTGAATATCAGATTTGTAGACGTCGACAGCTCTTCATGATTTTTTACAACAACAGGGTGAGACAATGCTGTCTCAGGATTCCAGCTATCAAAGAATTTCAGAAGTGCTTTTGCTTCTTTTGATGTACATCCTCGCAAGATTTTTTGATGAAACTCTCTGGAAGCTTCAAAGGATTTTATTGCCCGTTGCGGATTCCTTTGCCTTGTGCTCTTGCCGCTTGAACTGCCGGTTTCAGCAGAAAAATCCACCCCGAGGAGAACATAGGCTGAATCACATAAAAATTGCGGGCGAATTCCGCTCGTTTTTTTCATACGCTCCGGCACGAGTAATTGCGAGTCTACTTCAACCTCTTTTTTCCCCCGCTGGGCCATAACTTTGGCAGATACAATTCCAACCAGGCAGCCCGAATCATCTAGCATCAATCGATCGGAAACGCCGGCGCGGCTCCAATTACGCAAAGGAACTTTTCCCTGGCGAGCTAGTATGTCGTAATACTGCATCAATGCCTCTAAAATCATTGGTGCACCTCGCAATTTCTAACATCCATGACTCCCTTGTTCAACATTGCATGAAAAAACATTGGATGAACATCCTGAGGATTTTTATAATCCATGTCGTACAACATGTAACCAAGATCCTTGGTAACGGGGTATGGATTCATTTGCTCTTCATCTTCTACCAAACGAAAACTCGCTGGGAATTCCCTCGTACCAAAATACGGTTGGTGATAACATTGACCCCTGCGAAGACGTCTGGTCAAAATGTCCTTGAATTTTCCCGGATTGTCCGAGGGTGTTGCTTGATTCGTCATCTCGAAATGAAAAGATATGCAATAGTGTACATCTTTCAAAACGGTCGCAGCTCGTTGCGTACGATCACGCTGTGTCGCCAGGCACAGACGTTGAGAATTTTTTACCGCAGTAATCGCTCCGGTTGCCGATATCTTGGAATTCACCTCATTACGCCGTATGTTCGTCATCTTGATTGGTGACAATACCGCTATTTCGTCAATAACGTAGCGTAAGCCGGGATGCCAGTAAATTGCTTCAATCAGGCCACGTGCAGCAGATGGAGTCATAACGTCGTAGGAAACACGTTCCACCTTCATTTCCGGCCTGGTGAAACAGGCATAGGCTCCCCAACATTCCATGCGGATGCCAAAACTCATAAAATCACCTCTTGTATAAACTATTCCTTCTGATAAATTAAACGAACAGGCCCCTCCCTTCTTCTTTTTTATAATGAAATCCAGTAACCGGATGGTAAAGAGATAAATCTCTTAGTACTGCCAGCTCCGGATCCAACTTCTCTGCAAAACCTTCATTCAGCAATTGCTCATAAAGACCAGGTTGCTCCAGAGACACGGTTGACCACACAGAAATTATGTATTTCCCAGCTTTTCGCATCAACTCCCGATTTCTAACACCTAGGCGAAGCTGCTGCTCAATCTGCTTTGCTTCTTCATCCAACGGAATAAATAACGCTTTTGTCCGATCCTCTATAATTTGGAACCTATCTTCAATCGTTTTAAATTGAAATGTCCCTGAGAGTTTCAGGATATTCTGCTTATCCATTCCTTGTTCGTTATTCTGATAAAGTGTTTGGAAATAATATTGAATTGCTTCCGGACTTGCAAGATTACGGTGGTAACGAATCGTCAAATCGGTACATTGCCGTTCCTTCCTCAGGAAACGACTTATTTCGGATGCTTCCGTCCGAAAAATATGTACCTGACTCTCCTCGCAGGTGTTTCTTCCCTCCCTGTTGCATCGGCCTGCTCCTTGAATCAATGAGTCCAATCCGGTTTGTTCTAGAAACACTTCGGGGAAATCTATGTCTACCCCAACTGAAATAATGCTGGTAGAAATAACTTTGCATGGCTTCTTTTCGCGGAGCAGTTTCTTTACTTTTCCAATCACTTGCGACCGGTGCTTCGGACATAACTCTGTAGAAAGGTAGATACAAGGTCCGTGCACACGATTGTAGATTTCCCATGCTTCCTTTTTTGTAAGACAGATACATAGCACCTGTTCGCGTTGTTCGACCGCAGCGGCAACCTCATCATATTCCAGTCTGCCCTCGTCAGTGAAAGTCGTACGCTCGAAAAAATCATATAGTTCCGGAATATTCGAAATAAGTTCTCGGAAGGGTACACCAGATATATATCGCTCCAAGTGCGGCTGTGTTGCGCTGCATAGTAAGACAGAACATGAAAACCATTTTACAAGGCTCTTGATACACGCAAGTATCGGAGACAGATACGGAATCGGCAACATCTGCGCTTCATCCATCAAGATGACACTGTCCGCAATATTGTGCAGTTTTCTACAGCGGGAAGATTTATTGCTAAAAAGAGATTCCAGGAATTGTACATTGGTCGTAACAATAACGGGGGCGTCCCAATTTTCTGTCGCCAGCCGTTGTTGCACCATTGTTTCCGAGACATCATCATAGTCAACCTGGCTATGATGGGCCAGGACATTCTCTTTTCCCAATAAGGACTGCAGAACTTCTACCGTTTGCTCTATGATAGAAGTATAAGGGATTACGTAAATGATTCTCTTTTTGTGATACCGTTTTGCATGTTCCATAGCAAAGGCAAAAGCAGAAATCGTCTTTCCTCCTCCTGTAGGAACAGTCATTGTGAAAAGTCCCGGTTTATATCCAGCGCCCTCAATGCTTTCTCTCAGGATGGCAGTACGTTTCACGTTAATTGAACTGTGCGGATCAAAGAACCCCTTTTGAGTCAACATATCAAAAAACTTGTCGTATAGCTGATCCATCGAATCGTAATACTTCGTGCGAATCTCTTTTCCTTCAACAAATCTTTCCGTATCCAAAAAGTCCGCGTCAACCAAACTGGAAAAGAGCATACGCACCACCAGAGACTCTGTTATTGCATCCTTATCCCCCTGAATATCTTTCAGAGTCTGGTTATCTCGTACCAGTACAGGTTCTCCGATTTCATCATGATAACGCGCGTAATCAGGGATTTTTTTCTTCATTCGTGCACAAAAAGTTCCATCCTGTGGGTTATCTGCCTGAGTCCCCCCATCCGGCAACCCCGCATGATGTCCAGCTATGCAAAACGCTTCATACAAACTTGACGTTGTCCTCTGCCGAATTAAAAGTTGGGCACCTGCCGTGGAATGATCTACTCTCAAACGACGAATTCCGCGTATGTATTGCTGAAATTCTTGAGAACATTTTCCCGTGTCATGGTACAATCCACACTGATAAGCTGCCTCAGCTAAAAATGGTGGAGCAAAACTTTTTGCCATGTCCGCTACGTTATGGCAATGTTCTGCTACAGTCTGTATTCGCTGCTGTTCATCAAGATGGGCAATGATTGCCGAGGATGACACCGCTTCCGGCTTAAATATTCCGTTCATGCACTGGATCACCTCGTTTTCTGTTCATATACCTATTATAGATGGGTGGTGCGACAAATACTACGCTGTTTTAAAAATAATTGGAAATTTCTTGAAAACATGCTAAAAAAAACAGTCCTTCCGGATTCAGAAAGACTGTTTTTAGTGTTACGTTACTTAATACGCGCCTTTTTTGCTGAACACGACGGAAAAAGTCCGCCACAACAACACGATGTCGAACCAGACATTCCAGTTGCGCACATACCACGAATCCATGGCGACGCGCTCCGGATAATCCACATCGCTGCGGCCGCTCGTCTGCCACATGCCCGTAATGCCGGGCCGGACCATGTAGTAGTCCTGGATGAAGCGGCCGTACCGCGGCACTTCTTCCTGGATGATGGGACGGGGGCCGACGAGGCTCATTTCGCCTTTCAGGACATTGAAAATCTGCGGCAGTTCGTCCAGACTGGTGCGGCGCAGGAAATGGCCGCTCTTCGTAATGCGCGGGTCGTCTTTCAGCTTGAAATCGCGGTTCCATTCTTCGCGGGCCGCTGGATCCCGCTCCAGCAGTTCCTTGAGCTTGACGTCGGCGTCGACGCACATGCTGCGGAACTTGTAGCAATCGAATTCCTTGCCGTTGCGGCCCACACGGCGGTGCTTGAAGATGACCGGACCCGGGGAGTCATGGTAGACCCAGAGGGCAATCGCCAGCAGGATGGGTGAAATGGCAATGGTTCCGAAAAATGTCAGGATCCAGTCGAAGAGGAACTTGGCGATCCGGTTCCACCGGTTTTTCAAATTGTTGCGCATGCGGAACATGACGATGTGTCCGTCAATCAAACTTTCCAAATCCATGGTCGCCAGCGGCATATTCCCCATGTCGGGAATGAAGGCTATTTTCCGGACCAGGGGCTGCAGGTCGTAGACGATGTCCTGGATGCTTTCCTTGGACAGGCCCGGCGCAATGACAAGCACGCGCTGCACGCCCGTAATGCGGATGACGCGCTGGGCGTCGCGGAAGCGGCCCAAATGGCGCAGGCGGGACGCGACGTACTCGTTCGGACGGTTATCCTCCAAATACCCGATGAACCAGAACCCCATGTGTTCGTTGCGCAAGTGGCGCAGCAGGATCTCTGCCGTTTTCCCTGCCCCCATGAGCAGAACCGGCTCACCCAGCAGCCGGAAATGCAGCAGGACCCGCTTGACGATGTAGCGGAACAGAACCAGGAACGCAAAGGAAAAAATCCACAGCAACCCGACATACAGCCGGGATGTCGAGCCCGACAGCCTGGCAATGTACATCAGGATGATGATGGACGTGATAGCATAGATGCTGCTGTGGAAAATCTGCTGGATGACTCGCCAGAACTGACGGTCTTTGGTATACAGATCATGCAGCTGCAGGAACAATATGTAGATCAAGGGGCAGATGACATGCAGATTCAACCAGGACAAATGCATGGGACGAGTGCTGGACATAATCCAGTTGCGCAGAGAAAACGCCGTCTCTCCTGCCAGGACGACGGCCGCGTAGTCCGAAATAAGAAAAATCAGCGCCACAGTCAGGGCATTATAGGAGTACCCGAACAAATTTTTCGCTGGTTTCAGATGATTTTCTTCCATGACGACTTCCCTCATTCATCGGCGCATGCGCCTGTTTTCCTCATCATTTTGCTGACATTCGTACAGTTTCATGTACTTCAGCAGCGTATAAAATCCGTGACAGCAGCACAGGTAGATGCCGGGCCATCCGTCCAGGAATCCGGCCCGCAGTACCAGCACCTTGAAAAAGCCTGCCAGAGCGTGAGACACGGCGGCCCCCCCACCGACGCGTTTTCCGTTGGCGAACTGATCTTCCGCCCAGATACTGGTGTACCGGTTCGCCTTTTCCGCCCAGCTGTGCCAGCTGTCGTACGTATAATGTTCCACATACCCCGGAAGCGCCACCGACGGCAGGTCACAGACCGGCCGTTCGTGCACCTTGTGAACCCAGTGCACGCGCTGCCGCGGAAACAGGCGCGGCACGTCGTCCGGCGCCATGGCTCCATGGTTATAGGTTCTTCCAAACGCCACCGTCTTGCGCCGGAACACATACTGGCGGTCGTTCCCCCCGGGCACTGTCCCCTGCAGTACCCGCCGGACCGCCTCTGCCAGTTCCGGATTCAAGTGTTCATCGGCATCCAGGTAGAGTACCCAGTCTGCCGTCGTCTGTGTCAACGCGAAATTGCGCTGTGCCGCGAAGTCGTCATCCCAGGCGCGAAAGGCAACGCGGGCGCCTTTTTCTCTGGCAATCGCCAGCGTGCGGTCCGTGCTGCCGCTGTCTACCAGCAGCACCTCCTCCGTCACCAGGCGGGCATTGTCGATGGTCGCGCCGATATTTTTTTCTTCGTTCTTCGTCAGAATGACCACACACAGGCTGCTCATACGCACCTCAAGACAACAATTTCCGGATCCAGGACGCCCAGGCGAGGCGCAGCGCTTCATGGCGCCACGAATGAGCCTTGCCGCCGGGCTGTGGCATCTTCACGTCCCGGAAACCAGACAAGGCGAGATACCGGTAATAGGCACTGTTGAACCCCTCTGTCCGCGGATACTGCCACGGCTTGTACCCGCCGGCATAGTGCACGATGGCCGGATGGCGCAGCGCTTCCAGCGCCTGTCTGCGGTACTCCTTGTGCCGCAGGACGCCCCAGCCCAGATGATACACCGGGGGGATGACATTCCATCGCAGGGGCAGGACGGTCCAATTCCCCATAAACAGTTCGTTCAGCGCATCCTGGTCGTGGTGGCGGTATTGCTGTTTCGCCAGCAGCGCCCGCAGCCGGGCGCCGTAATCCTGCGTACGCCATTGGGCCACATCCAGCAGCAGCACACCGGAATTAAAATAGGACAGGGACGGCTGCCAGCCGAAGGACTCTGTCTTCCCGCGCCGTTTCCCCGCCGAGGTCAGAATGCCGAAGTCCTCTGTCGCTCCAACGGGCTTTCCCTCCAGATCCCATTCCCACAGCTCCCGCACATCCTGCAGGACCAGCAGGTCGCAGTCCAGATAAATCACCCGGGTTACATCCGGCGGAACGATATCCGGAATATCCAGGCGGAAATAGGCCGTGCGGGACAGATTCCCGCTGACGAAGCCTTGTTCCAGTTCTTTGTTTCGGATGGTCAGAAACGAGACCGTGCTGTGCCAGCGGGCTGTCGTCTCCTGCATCCGCCGCTTTCCCTCCGCCGAAATCCCGTCGTCGATCAGGAAAAACTGAATCCGTTCCGGGCTGCCCGCGTTCGCCAGGACCGACGCCATTGCCACGGCAGCATGCTGCGCATACTTGTCGTCCGACGCCAGGACAAGGGATATTTTGGTATCTTCCGTCATAAATCCCTCCTGCACTGTATACTGGGAACCGGCCCGCCGTACGAGGGAAAGGCGTCCGCTCCAATTCGTTTTACCATTATATCATTTTCAGACAATAAAAGACAACAGGACCCCTCTGTTTCCATCTTGTTATGCTTTTAAGGTATGGGCAAGACAGCAAGACCTGACGCCATGCCGAAAGAGGAAATCCATCCTGTATGCATCCACTGGGAAAGTTCATCGTTTTATGTTAAAATAGCTCTGTCAATCAAGTGAAAGACAGGCTGATTCCCCAGCAATACTCACAATGGAAAGGACATCTTCGATGATGCAAGTTTCGATTGCGCCGTCCTATGTGGCGGCCATGGCGGCGTTTTATCTGCTGTCTTACTTTTTTTACGTGCGTGTTTCCCACGGTCTGGGACACAAAGCAGAATACCTGCAGCTGCGGCGTTTTATTCCCTGCGCCATCCTGGCGGTTCTTCCTTCGGCCCTGGCCGGCCTGGCCCTGACGGGCCCTCTTTTTATGCCTGCCTTTTTGACCGGACTCGGCTGGATCCTGGCCTATCCGCTGCTCTACTATCTGACGAACCGGGCAGTGTCCAGTGACTTCGGGTTCCACCTGGACATTGTGTTCGGCCTGTACCTGATCGGCTGGTTCACGTCGTTCGAGGTCCTGATCCTGTCCGCACGGTTCCTGCCGGAAACGGTGGTCACGGTCCTGCTGGTTTTGACAGGTGCCGTGGAGTGTCTCCTGCTGCTGGTGCCGATCCTGCAATTTGCCTACTACGCCATCTACGGAACCTGTGTCAACGAGGGTGCCATGATGCTGCTTCAGGAAACAAACTATAACGAAATCCTGGAATTCCTGAAATCCCTGCCTAAACGGACGCTCCTGGTGACGAGCCTGCTGACGGTAATCCTGCTGGTCACTTTCTGCCATGCCAACGGGACAGTTTCGCGGCCCCTGACAGTCACACCCGTCTCCCTCGTCCTCTGCGGCATCACGTTCCTCTTTTTGACCGTGTATTTCTTCTTCAGCAAGAAGCCGCTCTTCCCCCGCGTCGGCATCGTAGAACTGTATCTGAACGTGCGAGACTACTTCCGCACGACGAAGCTCTACGCCGAATCCCGCGCCGAGCTGCTCCGGGATCTGCAGGTAACGCCGGCTACGCCCGGTTTCTCCAAACCGTCGACCTTCGTGCTTGTTATCGGCGAGTCGGAATCCCGGGACTACATGAAGGCATTCAACGACGCCTACCCCGTCGATACGACCCCATGGCTGACCCGCTGCCGGCAGGACGACCACTACATCCTGTTCCCCCACGCCTATGCCAGTGCCGACCAGACGGTCACCAGCCTGGAACGTGCCCTGACGGAATTCAACCAGTATGACGGGGACACTCGTTTTTACACGTCGGCCTCCATCGTCGACATTGCCCACAAGGCCGGCTACCGCGTATACTGGTACAGCAACCAGGGACACCTGGGTGCCGCCGAAACACCAGTCACGCTCGTCGCCAACACGAGCGACGTCGCCAAATGGACGAAACAGAATCTGAACCAGGTCCAGTACGACGAAACCCTGCTGACCTATTTGAAAGAAGTCCCGGCCGGACAGAATAACTTTGTGGTCATCCACCTGAAGGGCAGCCACTTCAACTTTGAAAACCGCTACCCGCAGTCTTTCACCAAGTTCGGGACTCCTGGCAAATATGATCTGATTCCAAACTACGAAAACACGGTCGCCTACACGGACTACATCCTGCAATCCATTCACGACTATGCCGTGGAACACCTGAACCTGCAGGGTATGCTCTATTTTTCCGACCACGGCACCATTCCGGACAAGCGGCGTTCTGCCAACTTCGACGGGTTTGCCACGGTGCGGGTGCCCATGTTCGCCTGGTTCTCCGACGAATACCGGCAGCGCCACCCCGAAGTCTGCGAGACACTGCAGAAACAGAAAGACCGTTATTTCACGACGGATCTGGCATATGAACTGCTTTGCGGCATCTTCGCCATCCGGTCCAACCGGTTCAAGGAAGAAAACTGCCTGGCCTCACCGCGGTTCAAGTTTACCCGCGATATGCTGAAAACCAACCAGGGCCGCACGTGGATCAAAGAGGACACAATCGGGTAAGAAAAAAAACAGACCGGCGATTCCCCTGTCAGAGAGAAACAAGGGGAACCGCCGGTTTTTCGGTTTTATTACTGTCAGCAGTGGTAGTATTCCCGGTACCACTTGGCAAAGCGGGCCAGGCCCGTGGCGATATCCGTCGAAGGGCGGAAACCGAAGTCACGCTCCAGCTCACTGACGTCCGCATAGGTCTGGTAGACGTCACCGGGCTGCATGGGCAGGAATTCCTTTTCCGCCGTCTGCCCCAGCGCGTTTTCCAGAGTCTGGATGAAATCCATCAGCCGAACCGGTTTGTTGTTGCCGATGTTGTAGATTTTGTAGCGTGCCGGCTCCCGGTCACTCACAGCCTTCGGCGGGTTGCACAGCATGTTCACGACGCCCTGCACGATATCGTCGACGTACGTAAAGTCCCGCAGCATATCCCCGTGGTTGTAGACCTTGATGGGCTGTCCCTTGCGGATAAGGTCTGCAAACTTGAAATAAGCCATGTCCGGCCGGCCATACGGGCCGTACACCGTGAAAAACCGCAGGCCCGTGGCGGGAATCCCGTACAGGTGGCTGTAGGTAAAGGCCATCAGTTCGTCTGATTTCTTCGTGGCGGCGTACAGGCTGATGGGATGGTCCACGGGATCCGTCGTGGCAAAGGGCGTCTTTTCCTGGTTGCCGTAGACGGAAGAACTGGACGCGAAGAGCAGGTGCTCCACCGGATGGTGCCGGCAGGCTTCCAGCACGTTGAAAAAGCCGATGATATTCGAATCTATGTAGGAACGGGGATGGTCGATGCTGTAGCGCACGCCCGCCTGTGCTGCCAGGTTGACTACGATATCCGGGTGGAACGTGGCAAACAGCTGCTCCACTACCGTTTCGTCTGCCAGCGTCCCCCGCACGAAGGAAAAATCAGAGTACTGGCGCAAGATCGCCAGCCGGCTCTCCTTCAGCGCCGGATCGTAATAGTCGTTCACGTTGTCGATACCGGCCACCACGGTTCCGTGCTCCAACAACCACCGTGTCAGATGGAATCCGATGAACCCGGCCGCCCCCGTCACCAAAATCCGTTTGGATGCGTCAAACTGCTGCAACATCTTCACCCTTTCTATCACACAGAAAGCCTGCCGGAGGACGGCAGGCTTCTTTCAATCGCGGCTGAACAAATCGCGCGTATATACTTTCTCCCGGACATCTTCCAAGTCTGCCGTCATGCGGTTGGCCAGGATGACATCGCATTGTTTCTTGAAGGCCGCCAGGTCGTGCGTTACCCTGGCGTCCTGGAACAGCTCGTCCTGCACCGTCGGTTCATACACCAGAAGAGGCACATCGTGGGCCTGGAGGCGTTTCATGATGCCCAGGATGGCACTGGAACGGAAATTATCCGAGCCGGTCTTCATGGTCAGACGGTACACGCCCACCAGAGACGGTTTCTTCGCCAAAATTTCTTCGGCGATGAAGTCCTTGCGTACATGGTTCGATTCCACGATGGCCCGGATCAGCTTTTCCGGTACTCCCTCAAAATTGGCCAGCAGCTGCTTGGAATCTTTCGGCAGGCAATAGCCGCCGTACCCGAACGACGGATTGTTGTAGAAATCACCGATGCGGGGATCCAGGCACATGCCGCGGATGATATCCGCCGTATTCAGGCCGTGCCGCACGGCATAGTTGTCGATTTCATTAAAGTAGGCGACCCGCATGGCCAGATACGTGTTGGAGAACAGCTTGATGGCCTCTGCTTCCGTGGAACCGCAGTAGACGCGGGGAATGTTCGGCACCGCAGCGCCTTCTGCCATCAAGTCCGCAATCTTCTTGGCCCGCTCCGTCTTTTCTCCCACAATAATACGGGCCGGATGCAGATTGTCGTACAGGGCCTTGCCTTCACGCAGGAATTCAGGAACGAACACGATGCGGTCCGTGTGGAACTTTTCTTTGACAGACGCCGTATACCCCACGGGGACGGTCGACTTGATGACGATGACCGCCCTTTCGTTCCGGGCCAGTACCTGCCCGATGACGGACTCTACGGCCGACGTGTCGAAAGAACGGCGTTCGACGTCATAATTGACACTGGTCGCAATGATCACATAGTCTGCCCCCGGAAACGCTTCCTCCGGGTCCAGCGTGGCCCGGACGTGGATATCCGGACGGGCCAGGAACGCTTCGATTTCCCGGTCCCTGATAGGGGAAACACGGCGGTTGATCAAGTCCACCTTTTCCCGGACAATATCAAACACAGTTACATCGTTGTGCTGCGCCAGCAGCATACTGTTGGACAATCCAACGTACCCGGCGCCGGCCACGGTAATGTTCATGCCAGAACTCTCCTCCTAACCTCGATGGAGCCATCGATCGATCATTCGTTTCGAAAAATCGAAAGAATTCGTACGACTAATTATAGCACAGATGACACCAGTGTGAAATAGCGTGCTATAATCATAGAAAGAATACATGACATCATTAAGGGAGTTTGATTATGAAGACCTTTGCACCAGATTATTTCCAATCTGACACTTTTCTCCTGGAGACGAGGGACTACAACTTCCTGCCGGACAAGGATGACAGGGAGCCATGCCATATCGCGTACAACGTGAATCCTCCCTTTTTTCGCACCATGGGAGTTTCCGTCGTCTCTGTCGTACAGAGCAATCCCACGCTGGCCGTGACAGCCCACATCCTGACAGACGAATTGACGCAGGACAACCTGGAGAAAGTGGAAGAACTGGCTCGGCGGCTCCACTGCCGCTGCCGGGTCTACCTGCTCAATATGGAGCCCTTCCAGGATTTTCACATCAAAGTAGAACGGTTTTCCCGCATCACCTACGGCCGTCTCGTGATGCCGCTGCTGCTGCAGCCTTACACCAGCCGCTTTATCTACGTGGACGCCGACGCCATGAACGTCTCCTCCGTGCAGCCGCTCCTGCAGCTGGACCTGCAGGGAGCTGCCATGGGGGCCTGCTCCGAAGTTCCCCACGAGGTGCCGCACCGCGCGGGCTACCTGAAGCTGAAAAGCGGAAAATACTTCAACGATGGAATTATGGTCATCGACATTCCAGCCTGGCAGGCACAGCAGATTACGGAACGCGCCTTCGCGTACCAGCGGGAGCCGAAGAGTCGTTTCCTGGGCCAGAGCCAGGACGTCCTCAACCTGGTCTTCGACGGCTCCAATTATTTCCTGCCCAAGGGATGTAACGAATACGGCGGCGGAAAGGCAGCCGAGGACAATGCCGTATTCATCCACTGGACAGGCCGGCGCAAACCCTGGCAGATGGTCCTCACCCGCTATGACGCCTTGTGGCGCCATTATCTGGACTTGTCCCCCTGGGACAGCCTGACCAACACGGCACCCATCCGGAAACCGGAAAATTACCACGACTTCAAGGAATGGGGTATGTATGAGAAACAGCAGGGGCATTATGCGGCATTTCTCCAGGGAATGTTCTGGTACTCCGTCCTGCGGGTTATCTACAAAACCAGTCAGTGAAACTACCGAAACGGAAGAGGCAGAGTATGGCAAAAGAAAAAATTTTTATCGACGGACTGATGCACTTGGGCGACATTATCATAACATCGTCTGCTATCCGCGAAATTAAAAAAATGCTTCCTCAGTCGGAGATTACGTATTTTTCGACGAGCAATATGAAAGATGTTGTATCTCTCCTGCCGGACGTAGATCGTTTCATTCCGTACAACTTTGTCAGCAAAGGCGGCGTGACACAGGCATTGCAGATTGCTTCACAGCTCCGAAAAGAGCAATTCGACATGGGCATCTCCCTGGATCCCCGGGAACGTGTCACGCTCATCAAGTGGCTGGCCGGCATTCCCCGCCGTATCAGCGCCGAACGTGCCCTGGGCTGGGAGTTGAAATGGGAGCGCCTGTTCTATACGGACGACCTGCGTCTGGACGGCTGGAATTATCAGGAACACCGGATGGCGGAGAGCTTCTACGAAATTTTCCGCCGCTTTTTCCACGATACGGACGGCACCTATCTGCCGCCGGTTCTCAAGCCGTCGGCAGAAACAGATCTGCAGGCCGTGGAAAACATGCTGCAGCAGGCGTTCCACGATCAAGCCATCGCCCCGGCGAAACGGATTGCCTTTTGCGTCCAGACGACGAACGAACGCAAGGACTGGCGGCCGGAACGATTCGCGGCGCTGGCAGACCGCCTGGTCGAGCATTACCAGGCGGCCATCGTCCTGACGGGCATCTCCGCCCATGCTGCCCGGGCCCGGCAGGTCCTGGACCACATGAAGCACCCGGAATATGCCGTTGACTTGATTGGCAAGACCACTTTCCCGCAAATCGTCGCCTTGTGCCGGAAGGTAGACCTGTACGTCACACTGGATACGGGCAACACCCACATTGCCGCCGCTGCCGGCTGTCCGGTTGTCACCATCTTCTCGTACAATTCTCCCACGATTTACGGCGGATCTTCTGAAAACTGCCGGACCGTCAGTGCCGGTCTTCCTTGTTCAGGCAAGCACATCTGCAACCATCCCCGGGAATGTCCCAAAACAGACTGCTTCGACTTCGTGACCGTCGACCAGGTGTGGGATGCCATCCAGAGTCTGGACTTTTAGCACGGGCGGCTCCACTGAAAACCAGTAATTCCGCTAAAACAGGGACTGTGAAAAAGTAGATTGCTTTTTTTCACAGTCCCTGTTCGCAAGTGGCCATAGAAACAAAATTGCTTCAGCAATGAAGATGCACTCATTATTTTTATGGTGTCTTGATACAAAATAGATGCTCCCCGCTCAACGCAAAGAAGCATCTATCATAATATGCCATGTACTCGATTATGCAATCTCTTTGACCAGTTTTTCCGCCATATCGGAAGGATACTTGCTCACGATAGTATGCAAGAATTCCTTCCAGCGTTTCACCACGCGCCGGTGAGCAAAATGCTCCGAAAAATATTCGAGAGGAATCAACGTCTTGCTGCCCATGTCGTTCACCAGACGGACGCGGCAGCGACCGTCTTTCGTTTTCTGGAAGAGAATATTTTCCGGGTACAATCCCATCGTGATTATTCCCTTTCGCAGCAGTTCATCATGCATCCTGCGCAGCAGCGCCACAATACCATCAAAGTCTTCCTCAAGCAGTTTCAAGTCCATCAGGGTTTCGGCCAGTGTGCGGCATTCGCTTCCATCAGCGTTGGTAATCCTTTCGTACACATGGCCTTCTCCGTAATTCGTTTGGACAACACCATAGTACTCAGGCAGCAGCGGTGACTCCCTGTGCTGGCGCCGCATCACATGGATATAGCGGATTTCCCTGCTCAGGTCTTTGACGCCACCGTCATTGTAAGGAAGCTTGATACAAAGCTCACCCCGGTCAGGCATGCGGTAGCATTTTTTGTGGCTTCCCTTCCCATAGATGTCTGCCTCGGAAAGAGTCACATAAGGAATTGCATTCCGAACTTCTTTCATGATTACTTCCCTACCCTCTTTTATGTTGGCAATTCCGACCCTTGGAATATCTACAAGTTTAAACAAAAAGTAAATTTTTTATAAATATTATCTGAATTTATTCTAAATCCATTACGTTAAATATTCAAGTCTTTTCTTTCAGGAACATTTTCCTTCCACGCAGTCGGAAGGAGGTGATAGAGGAATGGCAGCCCCAATAAAAAAGAAAAGGCCTGTGAAAAAATGGAGTCATTTTTTCACAGGCCTTTCTTCTTTTCAATTGCAAAACAGGGCAGACAGCATCCTTACTGCCTGATCCCTTCCCTCATTCTTCTCCGTCGCACAGAGGAACCGTCAGGCTGCCCGTCGGCATGAGAAGGATCTTATAGTCTTTCCCGACAATTTTTTCCGCTTCCTGGAGCGCTTTCTCCACCGAGTCGACGGCATCCGTAAAGAGCATGTCTTTGGCCAGCTGTTTGTCCAGTCCCGTCACGAGGATAAAGTGGGCCTTGCGGGTGAGCCTCGTCACGGCATAGGCCTTGTTGGCACCGATGACGAAGTGCTCCTTCAGCTCCGCCTCAATGGCGTCAGCCGTCTTCAGGCGGCGGCACGTTTCCTCCAGTACCTTGCTGCCACTGCCTTCTTCGCACTCGGCCAGCAGAATCACCACCCCGCCCGGGCGGCACGCCAGGACAGAATTATCCATGGTCTTTTGCATCTGATACACGTTGATATCCTTGGGATAGCCGCCGCACGATACGATGACGACATCGGCCCGTTCCTTGATTTTGACACCGTAGACGGCATCGACGAAGCGGCAGGCTTCCTGGTGGGCCTGGATATAATCCCCGGCAAACATACGCAGGAAGCGGTGCTCCGCGTCAAGGATGGCGTTGAACAGGAACACATCGGTACCGCGTTTCTTCATGGCATCCGCCCAGAGCTTGACACCTTCCATCTGGTCCTCATAGACCGGATTCCCCGTCGTCTTTCCCAGTCCGGAGTGCGGATCCAGCATAAAGCTGTGGTTGTGCCGGACCGTTTCCATGGCGGCACACCCCGGCAGGACCGCTTTCCGTCCCCCGCCGTACCCGCTGAAGTAATGGTGGACAATGGTTCCTGTCAGAATGATATGGTCACTGTGGCAGATCCGTTTGTTGATCAGGACCGGCGTAAAACGGCTTGTTGTCCCGAAATACTCGAAATCCTCTGGTATATTGCAATCGCTGTTGTACATGCGGATGCGCTTCGCAACATCGGCACCGACACCCTCTGCCATTTCCTCGCGGGTCATGAGACGGTGCGTCCCCAGAGAAAACACAATCTGCATGTTTTCATCCGGTACGCCCAGCTCATTGAGCTTCTTGACGAGAACCGGCATGAAAGCGAAGCTGTTGGCCACCCGCGTCGGGTCGTTGCAGACAAACGTCACGGTATCGCCGGCATGGATCCGCTGCGACAGCGGCTCGCATCCGATGGGATGCTCCACTGCGTCCAGCACGCCCTGTTCCACGTTCTCCATGACGGGCGTTTCCGGCATTTCAATTTCTCCCAGAACCCGGGTTTCGTCCAGGGTGAACGTCTTGGTTCCATGACCATAATGAAAAGTATATTGCTTCATAGGGTGCCTCCTCTCTCAGGACACTACATCTACGCTAGTCGGATAGTATGAATGAATTCGATTCATTATATCATCACTTCCGCGGGATTGCCAACAACAGCACTGTCGCAATGACACAGGCCATGCCCACATAATCCGGCAGCTGCAGCACCGTGCCCAGAAAGCAGACGGAAAACAAGATGGAACACAGGGGTTCGCAGCAGCTGATCAGCGCCGCGTGGACGGGTCCCACGATTTTCAGGCCCATCAGATAGGTCACAAAGGGAATGACGGTTCCCAAGACGATAATGTAGGCCATGGCTCCTACAGCCGGCAGGGGCCAGGCGGAAGCGCCCGATTCGAAGAGATTGCAGAACGGAAGCAGGATGGCGCCGGCCAGGAATTGTCCCCAGCCGATGATGTAGCCGCTGGAAAACTGTTTCATCAAATGAGTCGGACAGATGGAATAGACTGCCATGGACACGGCGGAGACCAGGGTCCATGCCAGGGCCTGCAGGGAAAGGACCAGATTGCCCGGATTGCCATGGGTACAAATCAGGAAGACGCCGCCGATGGCCAGCGCGATTCCCAGGAGTTCCTTCCCGTCCGGACGGATATGCTGGAACAGGAGCTGATACAGCAAAATGAAGACAGGTTCCGTGTAAATCAAGACGGTAGCCGTCGGGGCATTGGACAGGCTGATGCCCATGTAAAATCCGTACTGTGCGCCCAGCAGCCCGAGGGTAAACAGCACCATTTCCCGGACGACGACGGTACCGGAGCGCCAGACTCCGAAGAATGGTTCTTTGCGCCGCACGGCAATCAGGCAGAGAAAAATCAGGCCCGCCACCAGCTGGCGCACCATAATCAGCCAGGTCGGGTCCGGATGCCAGGTTTCAAACAAATACTGCCCGCACACGCCGGAAATACCCCAGACCGCTGTGGAAAACACCAGCAGCAGCGTGCCTGCCAAAGAATTCATAATAACTACTCTCGCAACCTCAAGGAACAACCTGTCATAAACCACAAGGCTTTCACTGCCGCCGACATGCCCCAGGTAAAATCAAACATGGCCACGACGCTGAAGCCGATCCAGGCGCAAAAGCCTATGAGGGAATATACGTTATCCCAGCGGCGGAAAATCCACAGGTTATACCCCGTAAAGAACAGCAGCCCTGCCAATCCCAGGATACCGCTGTCTACGGCCGCCTGAACATAGTTGTTGTGGAAATGTCCCAGTCCCTGCTTGTCCGCCTTAGTACGGTATTGCTTCAGGTATACCTTGCCACCCTGCAGGGGACCGAATCCAGTAACCGGGCGGTCGTGCAGCATCCGCACGCCTCCCTTCCAGGCCTCCACTCGGTCCGCATTGGAACGGTTGGTCGTCACGTTCGCAATGGAGATAAAGCGGTTCCGGAGAACCGGAGTCTGGACAAAAGCCACCGCCAGACAGGCACAAGCGAGAAGAATTGCCACCACTTTTTTCCATGCCATATGCCGGGCGCCATACAAGATAAAGGGAAGCGTCGTCAAAATACCCACCCAGGAAGCACGGGTGCCGCTCCCGACTGCTCCCAGCACAATCAGGAGGGCACTCAGCGCCAGCCAGGCCTTATGCGGAAGCCGCTCTGTGGACAGCCACAACAGTACAGAAGCCGGAAAGACGGTGGAAACAATGCTGGCCTGCCGAAGCCAGCCGTCCCCCAGCCCGTTCGAACGGGCTGCATGAGTGTAGATTCGCTCCCCAAATGTCCATAGTCCGTCGAACCCCAAAAAAAACACGTACGCCAGCAAGGCCTTTTTAATGGATTCCCGGTCGATGTCCAGGAAAAGAAGAATCGGCAGGACCCAGATGCGGGCTGCAAAATAATCCAAATATTTTACTGCTGATGCCCCGGGACGGACGCTCGTAAAAACAGACGGAAGGACCAGCAGGGCGAACAACCCGTACGCCAGAAAGTATTGCTTGTACTGCTTCGGCAGCCCCAGCTTTTCGCCGGCCTTGTGCCGCCGGTACAAATCCACCAAAAAGAAAAGGATGGATACCCCGTACAGGATATTCCCGACAGCAATTGACATCCGCTGGGTACACATGGCCAGCGTCAATGCTATGAGGCATCCCTGATTCCATCGCATGCTCTGATCTCCCCTTTGTCGCGGCAGACGCAGCCGCCCCAAAATTGACAGATAAATCTGTACTTCTTACACATTGTATCACGGCCCCTGGAAAACAACAAGGCCGGAACCCCGCGAGGGGCCCGGTCTTGTAGACGACTTCCCGACTCATTTTATCCAATTGTACGGAATGTGTAGATGCAGATGAACAACACCGTCAGGATGATCATGATAGTATCTGCAATGCTGGTGCGGTAGTTGTCCGGGCTGTAATGGCGTTTATGCCGGAACGGACGGGCATCCAGCAATTTCATCGGGTTGGAGCAAAGTTCCATGAACTGCACCGTCCCGACTCCCCAGGCGTGTCCCAGGCTGTGGCACAGGCTGATGCACAGATTGCTCAGTCCGGAGAACAACCACTTCAAGGGGCGGCGGTACACCCAGTCCGTGTCGAGGGACAGGGCTGTATGCGGCTCCATGCGCGGCAGGAACATCAAGAAAGGAATGAGGGCGATAAAGGCCATCTGCAGCATCTGCATAACATGCGGCACCGTATAGGGAACATATTCCACCGGGCCGAACGGCAGGTACTGGTACAACAAACTCGGGAACACACCAATGACCGTGCAGCAGACAGCGCCCATAATCATCCCGGCCTTCATATTGGTCGGAATTTCGCGGACTTCCGGCGCCATGCCCTTGTCCGGTGCGAGGAAGATGAAGTACATCATCTTGAAGCAGATGGACAACAAAGTACCGACGCTAGCAAGTTCAAGGAGCGTTGCCGTCCAAACGTAGTGTGCCTGGCCGGCAGCCGCGATGGTCATGGTCTTCGAAACGAAGCCGTTGAACAGCGGAATACCCGAGATGGAGAAAGCCCCAACGATAAAGCAGATGAACACCGTGGGATACCGTTTGGCCATACCGCCCAGCTCATTGATCCGCCGGACGCCCGTCGCATAAGCGATAGCGTTGCAGCACATGAAGAGCAGCGATTTGAACAGGATATCACAGAACGCATGCGCCGTGGCCCCGTTCATGCTCATGACGGTCCCGATGCCGGCGCCGGCTACCATGTAACCGACCTGGCTGACAATATGGTAACTCAACAGGCGCAGCATGTCGTTTTCCATGACGGCGTACAAGGCACCGTACAAAGCCATGAGCACGCCGGCCCCGATGAGCAGGTCCGTGCCGCCGAAGATACGCAGCATGGCGTAGACGGCGACTTTCGTCGTGTAAGAACTCATAAAGACGCTGCCCGTAAAGGTAGCCGCCGGGTAAGCATCTGCAATCCAGGCGTGGAGCGGTACCATGGCGACGTTGATTGCCACGCCGGCTAAAATCAGCCAGAAGGCTGCGTCATGAGGCCCGTTCACCAGGTTCTGCACCAGGTACTGGCCCTGGCTCAGTTTCAGGACAACGCCGAAGAGAATGCAGTTGCCGCTCAGCGTATGCACCAGGATGTAGCGTGTACCGGCACCGCGGCTCGACGGACGCGGGTCGTTCCAGACGAGGAACAGGCTCGTAGCCGCCATCAGTTCCCAGAAGAACAGGAACGTGATCCAGTCATGGGCGAAGGTACAGCAGATGGATGCTCCTACATAGCCCATGCTGCAGATAGCTTCCAACGGGCTTTTATTGTGGCAGCTGAAGACGCCGCCGATGCAGCCCATGATACAGAACACCAGGCCGAAAACCCAGCTCAGTTTGTCCACGTACATGTAATGACTGGTCCAGTCCTCCAGGAACGTGAAATTCTGTTCCAGGCCCAGCGGCAGGTTGAAGATGGCGATGAGCGCCAGGAAGGGGCCGCAGGCCAGGATCATTTTCCGAAGTTTGTACGAACCGACACAGGCGAAGAGACCGACGAGAAAGAAGATAAAACCGGGATGGAAGTTCTCAAACATCTTGGTCGTCATCTCCTTTCCGGTAGTAGTCTTCGTCCCGCTGCAGGAGCGGAGTCATAATGAGTTTTGCCAGGATGATGAGGACCCAGCAGCCGATAAAGCCGAAGACGAGCATCATGAACGGCTTTTCGAGCCATTCCTCGGCCGGGCCTGCATACGCTCCGGTTGCATAGGCAATTCCGAAGCAGACCAGGGCAGCCACCAGGGCTCCTAAAATGACTTTCCGGCGTTTATGCACATCTTGGATGAGATCGAACATTACCAGCCACCTCCCCATCCAGTGCAGACGGCGTTGGCCGTCACTTCCGCCAGCTTATAGAAGTCCGGCGGGAACACTTCCGGATCGCAGCCCAGAAGCAGGGCCAGGACGGCAGTGAAGCAAATCGGAATCAACATGGAATACGAGATTTGCCCGTAGTGCCGCGGATCTTCCTTCGGCTCCGGCTTGAAGAACGCCATGCGCACCACCGGCATCAGGTACCCGATAGCCAGCAGCGCCGAAGCGACCCAGATCAGGACAAACAGTGGCTTGCCTGCCTGGATGGCACCCAGGGCCAGGTTCCACTTACTGATGAAGCCGACGAGGAACGGCGTACCGGCAATGCCCAGGGACGCGATGGCGAAACAGCCCATCGTCACAGGCATGCGCCTTCCGATGCCGTCCATTTCACTGATTTCATGCAAATGCGTGCGGACGATAATGACGCCGGCGCACATAAAGAGGGTAATCTTCATGACGGCGTGGGCCACCAGGTGCAGATAGGCACCCTTGATTGCCAGCGGCGTCAGGAGCGACGCACCCAGGACGATATAGCTCAACTGACCGATGGTCGAGAAAGCCAGGCGTCGTTTCAGGTTATCCTGCTTGAGGGCGATGAAGGAGCTGGCCAGAATCGTAATGGCCGCAGCCCACGCCAGCAGGTCCGTCGTTCCCAGCTCGCTCAGCAGCTTGGGACCGAACACAAAGCAGATGACACGGAGCACCGCGAAGGCGCCGGTCTTGACGACGGCGACGGCGTGCAGCAGGGCGCTGACCGGAGTCGGTGCGACCATGGCGGCCGGCAGCCAGCCGTGCAACGGCATGACAGCCGCCTTGACGCTGCCTGCCAGAATCATCAGGATGAACAAAGACTGCAGCACCCAGATCGGTGCCATGCTGGCGTCCAGAAAACCGCCAGCCTTGAAATCCATCGTACCGCTGATGCAGTACACACCGACGGTACCCGCCAGGAACAGCTGGCCGGAAACCAGGGTGTAGGCCAGATACTTGCGGCTCGCATCCAGCGCTTCTTCATTCCGTTCGTGCAGAACGAGCGGGTAGGAGAAAATTGTCAGGATTTCGTAGAATACGAAGAAGGTCAGCAGGTTGCTCGCCAGCGAAACGCCGACCGTCGCTCCCAGGCACACGGCAAAGGAAGCGAAATACCCGGTCTGTTCCGATTCGTGGTTGTTCCGCATGTACCCGATGGAATAGATGTTGATAGGCACCCAGAGCAGTGACGACAGGCAGGCGAAGATCATCCCTGCCGTATCGGTGCGGAGTGTCAGGCCGACCGTGTCGGTCAGCTGGAACAATGTCCATTCGTACACGTCCCCGCGGAGAACGCCGCCCACCATGCTGATGATCGTACCGAACATGATGAACGAAGCAGCAGTACTCCACGTTTCACGGACATTCGGGTGCTTGCGGCTGCAGGATACGAGCAATGCCGCCAGGAAGGCGACGCCCACTGCAATGAAAGGTCTCGGATCTGTTACTATCATCTCAGAAACACCTCCGGTAACCCTAGTTTAAGCACCCCTACCACTATGTCGTAACTGTAGATGCCAAGGACCAGAATTCCCAGGCCCGTGATGCCGATCGGCAGGACCATGCTCATGGGCAGGCCGAACTTCGTCGCCGGCTTGTGGAGTTCTGTCAGGGAGGCTTCCCGCTGTACGAACATCTGCTCAATGATGCGGAAGTAGTAGATGGCATTCAGCAGGGAGCTGATGACGAGCACAGCGATGTAGATGTACTGTTGTCCCTCGTAGGCACCCAGCATCAGGTACCACTTGGAGAAGAAGCCTGCCGTCGGCGGAATGCCGACCATGGACAGGACTGCAAAGCACAAGGCCACGGAGGACACGGTCATCTTCTTGTTCAATCCTCCCAGCCGGTAGAGGTTGACCTCCCCGAAGCGGTAGGAAATACCCCCGACCACAAGGAAGAGGCAGCTCTTCATAAAGGCATGGTTAATCAGGTGCAGGACCGCGCCGATGAAGCCATACATGTTGCCGATGGCCATGCCGACGGCGATGTAGCCGAGCTGTGCCACAGAAGAATAGGCCAGCATACGGCGGAAGTCATACTGTGCCAGCGCCATGACCGAGCCAATCAGGATACCGCCGATGCCCATGATGCCCAGGACATTCAGCAGCGCCTCCATGACCGGGCTGTTGACACCGAAGATGTAGAAGAAGAACCGCAGCATCGCGTAGGCAGGAACCTTCGACATGCAGCCGGAAATCAGTCCGGCCGCGCCGGGATGTGCGTACGTATAAGCGTCCGGCTGCCAGCCGTGCAGCGGGAACAACGCCATCTTGATGCCGAAGGCAATCAGGAAGCATGCCACGGCAAAGGCAAACAGCGGCGTATGGATGAAGGGCTGGATGCGCGTGCTGATATCTGCCATATTCAGCGAACCGGTCATGCTGTAGACGTAACCGACGCCGAGCAGATACAGCGACGCCGCGATGGTCCCGACCAGCAGGTAGCGGAACGCGGCGATCATGGATTTTTTCCCGCCCAGTGCAATCAAACCGTACCCGGACAGAGACATGATTTCCAGGTAGACGTACATGTTGAATACGTCGCCCGTGACCACCATGCCGCAAAGGCCGACGGTGAGCAGGCCGTACAGCGTGTAGTACCCACCGTAATGCAGCCAGTCTTCATTGACCAGGAACGGTTTCCCGTAGAAGCTGATGACCAGCGACAGGAAGGTGATCATGACGAGGACCGAAGAATTCAGGGGGTCCACGGCAAACTCAATGCCAATCGGCGGTTCCCAGTTCCCCATCCAGTAATGGAGCATCCTGCCGCCGTTCTGCAGAACGTCGAACAGTGTTGTAAGGGCTGCTGCAAATGAGCCGGCGATGGCCGCCTGAACAATCCAGGCACCCAGCTTGCGGTTCAGCCGGCTGAAGCACAGGCACAGCAGGGAAGCCGTGAGAGGCAGCAGCACGATGAACACTGGTGCGTGTGAACTAATGCTCATTTACTGGCCCTCCTCAATACCTCCGGCTCTTCCACGGACCCGTAACTTTCCTTAATCCGCATCAACAGGGCGATAGCCACCCCGCTGGTGCCCATGCTGACGACGATAGCGGTCAGCATCAACGCGTGGGGCAAGGGGTTGATATAGGAGGCAGGATCCACATTCCCCGGGACGAGGATAGGAATCATGCCGCCTTCTTTCTGTGCAAAGCAAAGATAGAAGAAAATGACGGCGACCTGCATGACGTTCATGGCCATCAGCTTCTTGTAATAATTCTTACTCAGGACCATACCGTAGACACCCAGGAAGAACAGGATCATGACGAGGGTGTAGATGCCGCGGCGGGCCAGGAACTCATTGAACGCTTCCATCGTCTTCACTCCTCCTTATCAATGCATCCATGATGTTCAGGATGGTCATCATAACGCAGATCGTAACGCCGGTCTCAATCATGAGGATACCCAGGGCGTGCAGCTGGTTCGTGTGTTCCGCCGTAAAGGGCAGGAAACTGTAGTCCAGGAATTTGCCGCCGCCGAACAAGGTCAGCCAGCCGGCCAGTGCATAGATAAAGGTTCCGAATCCGGCCAGGGCCAGGCTGTTCTTAGCCTGAATGTTGAACTGGACTGAATCTTCTCCCAGAATCAACCGGGCCAGGACAATGCCGAAGCCCATGACAACGCCGGCCTGGAAGCCGCCGCCCGGGCTCGATTCGCCAAGCAGCAGAACGTATACGGCGTAGACGACGCTGAAGGGGACCAGCATCCGGAAGGCGATGTTCAGGATGATGCCCCCAAAAGGATCTTTCATCATTCGTAATCATCCTCCTTTTCCGGACGACGTCCGACTGTGGACTTACTCAGGATGAGTGTCGCCGTCAGGCCGGACAGGAACATGACCGTCGTTTCCCACATCGTATCAAAGCCTCTGTAGTCGGCCAGGGTGCCCGTTACGATGTTGGGAGACCCCGTATCGATTTCACTCTGGGCGATGTAGACCGGTGTAATATGCTGGTTCGGTACGGAATATGGATGTCCGATGGTCGGCAGGTAGGTTACACTGCTGCAAAACAGGCCCGTCAGCAGTGCCAACACAGTAATTACAAAGCCTCGCATTACTTACACCACCTATCAATTTTCTTCAACGAAATCACGTAAAAGATGGTAGATACGGTACCTACCACCACTTCGGTAAACGCTACGTCGGGAGACCCCATCATCAGGTACAGCAGGACGGCGCAAAAGCTGAACGCACTGTAGATGTAGACTGCACTCAGGATATCCCGGCAATAGATGATGCTGGCCGTGATGAAGATCAGGAAAACCAGCAGCAGCGCTTCAATCGTATATATCTGCATTCAGTTCTCCTCCTCCTCTGCCCGTTTCGCAAACTGCTCCACCTTTTTTGCGTTCTTTTTCGTCCACACCGGATGGCCCGTCTTATATGCCGTCTTGGACAGGATGTGCGATCCAATGGGGTTGCCAAGGAACACAAACAGGAAGATGACGATGATTTTCAACGATGCATCGTTGAATCCGTTGTACACTGCCAGGCCCAGAAACACCAGGGCCGTCCCCAGGGTTTCCGTATTGCCTGAAGCATGGACCCGGCTGTAAAAGTCAGGCAGCCGGAGCATGCCGATGGCTGAACCGATCAGGAAGACCAGTCCCAGGCCCATCAGCACAAAGGCGATGATTTCCCGCAACGGGACGCCGTAGATCATAAGTACTTCCCTCCCAGATACTTCGCCAGGATAACCGACCCGAGACAGCCCATCATGGCGTACGCCAGAGCCAGGTCCACATACATACCGGGCTGGCCGTCCAGGAAGCCGTAGATAACAATCAACAGAATCGTATCTGCCGTAATGACACCCAGACCATTCATGCGGTCAAAAATAGTCGGACCGCGGAACAACCGCTGCAGCATGAGGAAGATTGTCGCCAGCAGGATACCCGTCAAGACGAGTAAGAAGATATGCATCAATAATCCCTCCCCATCTTTTCAAAGGTGAAGTCCTGACCCAGGAGCCAGGCGATCTTCCCCGGCATGCCCGACGGGTCTTCCAGCCCTGCGGCGGCGCCATCGGTCAAGGCATGGACTTCAAACATGCCGTCGTCCGTCACGTTCATGGTCACCGTGCCCGGCGTCAGGGTAATCGAATTGGCCAGGATGACCTTGGCCATAGGGTTGTCTGCCGTATAGCGGAACCGGACCACGCAGGGGTTGATTTTCAGCTCCGGTGTCACCGTTGCCTTCAGGACATCCACGTTCGCCAGGATCAACTGCCACATGAGCCAGAAAAAATAGGCGATCAGCTTGAACGGATTGATGCCGAAGATGAAGTACTTCCGCGACCCGTCCGCGTTTTTGACCAGCAGCAGCGGATAGCAGACCCACGTCGCAATCAGGGAGGTCAAGATCCCATACGTCACAAACTTGACCTCCGTGTTGCCGGACAACAGCATCCAGAACGCGAAGAGCAGCACAGCCATGAAGACAAGGTGCACCAGTGGCGATCCCACTATGCTTTTGTCTCGCAATACGCTTGAGTTTGTCACTTGAACCACCTTTCTTTATTGGAATGATTGATTAGAAAGATTAAATTGAAAAAATAAAAAAACGCACCGATTTAACATATGTAAATTTGTTTATCATAAGACATCCTACCTTCCCCTTCGGCCGAGGGAAAGGGGCGTGTTTGCACAAAAGAAAATACTTCCCCCGAAAAAAGGCAATTTCACCCCTCTTTCGCTGGGAAGTATTCGACACAATCTGTTCACATTCCTGCTAAGTGCAGGAAAAGGAATAAAAATTTTTTATTTTCTTGAAGAAAATTCTCCCTTTTTCGGCGATCGGCGCGCGTTATCGGGTCTTTTGCTGTCCCGCTGCCGCGGCCTCTTATCCCTGCGCTGTGATGCCACCGTCCACCGGCACAACGGCGCCAGTCATAAAACTGTTCGCCGGCGACGCCACTGCCGCAATGACATGGGCCACTTCGTCCGCCGTGGCAATACGCTCCAGGGGATAGGAAAAAGCCATGTCCTCCTTTGTGTAATCCGCACCAGCCAGCTGTCGTTCCAGAAGCGGCGTATCCACGTCACCGGGACATACACAATTTACACGGATCCGGGGAGCCAGATCCAGTGCCAGAGACCGGGTCATGGCCACGACAGCCCCTTTCGACGCACTGTACAAGGCGCAGCCCCGATTGCCCGCCAGACCGGCGTCACTGGCCACCGTCACAATGGAGCCGCCCTCTGCCATCAACGGGACCAGGGCCTGCGTCAGGAAAAACGTGCCGCCTGCGTTGATGTCCATCACGGTCCGGTACATTTTCTCTGTCGCATCCTGCAAATTCTGTTCGCAGTATACGCCGGCACTGTGGACGAGGATGTCTGCACGGCCGCCATACGCGTGCACCACGGCTGCAGCAAACTGGCAGTCCCCGCGGCGTGCCACGTCACAATGGACGTAGACAAGACGCGGTGCCTCTTCCGGCTTCCGGGCCGGTACCAGGGGAGTCAGTTCGTTCAAGGCTGCCATGCCCCGTTCGCGGGACCGCCCCAGCAGGAACACGCGCGCCCCGTCGCGGCAGAACAGGCGGGCGGCGGCCAGGCCGATACCGCTCGTACCGCCGGAAATGACGACCACCCGGTCTTTACATCCGTACTCCATCGCACTTCCCCTTTCTCGTCTGCTCTCCCTTCCTGCCGTTATGCCTGGGTCTCTCCGCTCTCATCGGCTTCCGGTTCCGGCAGGGTAAGGGTCACCGTGGTTCCCTTGCCTTCCTCGCTGGTGACACTGCACTGGATGCCGTGGCGATCGCAGATACTGTGGGCGATGGTCAGCCCCAGGCCGGTTCCGTTCTTGTTCGCAGCGTCCAAAGAGTGGTAGAACCGCTCGAAAATATGCTTCATGTCTTCCTTCGAAATGCCGCTCCCATGGTCCGTAATGGTCACATTGCGTCCCTGCAGGGCCACTTCGATGGATCCTCCTTCCGGAGAGAATTTGACAGAGTTGTCCAGGAACACAAGCAGCATCTGTACCAGCCGGCCGTAGTCACCGGACATCCGGTACAGCTCCCGGTCGAATTCCGACGTAACCCGAATTTGTTTCGACCGCCCCAGGTGCCGGGCATTGCGGACCGCTTCCTGCAGGACCGTCACAAAATTCAACGGCTTTTTGTCGATGGAAAACTCCGGATTCTGCAGCCGCGACAACTCCAGCAGGTCGTTGATCAGGCGCTGCTGGAACAGAACTTCGTTATACATGCTCTCGTAATACCGCGCCACTTCTTCCGGGTCTGTCACAATCTTGTCCCGAAGGGCTTCCAGGCTGCCGCGGACCACCGTGACCGGCGTCCGCAGCTCGTGCGAGATATTTGAAATGAAGACTTTGCGGGACTGTTCCATGTGCTCCCGTTCCTGCTGCACCTTTTCGAGCATTTCCGCCATATGGTCCAGCGACTGCGCCAATTCGCCGATTTCATCATCACGCTTGATGCCGCTGCGGACATGAAAATCTCCCGTCGTCATCTGTGCCGTCACATTCCTCATCCGCTGCAGGGGCCTCGAAAATTTGAGAGCCAGCGCCACGGAAACCGCAAAGGAAAGGATAATGGCCACAAGGAGGCAGAAGGCATAAATCAGTTCCATATCGTGCAGGGCACGCCGATACCCGAAGACAGGCTGCCGCAGAATAACGACGCCTGCCGTTTTGCCGTCAGACGAAGCGACCGGGGCCGTCACGTAACTGACGACGTCCCAGCTGCGGTCATTTTCGCGTTCCGTCATGATTGTTTCGCCACGAAGTCCCGCTTGCGCAATATCACGAACATTTTCCGGCAGGCGGTCGATCGTCGTATTCCGAAACTCCGTCGGTGCGAACCCAAACTGTTTCCGCCGGGCGCGCCGGGTCCATTCCGACTGGACAAAATCCATCTCTTCCTGCAGGCCCTGTCCCATTCTGCCGGCCGCTTCCCGCACCTTGTCCCGTTCCTCGACCGGTGGCGGAATATGGCCGTACATTTCCACACGGCCGTCGGCCGTCACAATCCAGATGTCCTCATCCGTCAGTGCCGCCACTTTCCGCATGAACTGCTGGCGGGCATCGAGCTGCTGCCACGAATCTGCCTCCTTGACAGGCCGCAGATTATCCAGTTTGACAAAATCCGCAATCTGCAGTGCCCGACGATACATCTGCAGCTGCGTGCGCCCGACATAGTTCTCCTCAAAAAAGTGGGAAAACAACAGCGTCATGACCCCGGCAGAAACCAGGAGTGTCAGTCCGAAGTACTTGATCAGCCGCACGGCAATGCGCTGCCGCCCGAAAAGACTCCGCAGCGACCGTAACCATGCGGCTCCTCGTCCTCCCTGCATCGCCTGTCACACTCCTTCCCTCTGTCGGCTGAAAGGCTGTATCTCCCCGCCGTCACCCGGCAATCCCGGATCGTATTTCCGCTCGCTCAGAAACCGCCCGGCATGGGCCGGTTCTTCGCCCATTCCCGTTTTTCTTCCGGTGTCATTTCTTTCCAACGGGCACGGAACTCTTCAGCCCGCTGCTGGCGCCGCTTTTCCCGTTCCAGAAAAATCTTGCGTTCTTCCTTCGACAGGGACTTCAACTGCTTCTTCACCATGGCGGCGCGCCGTTTCTGGAAATACTCCCGGCGCTGTTCCTCTGTCATCTTCGACAGGCGCTCCCGCGTCTTCTTCCGTTCTTCCAGCTGCTTTTGGAATTCTTTCCGTTCCGAACCGGTCAGGTTCTTCAGCCGCTCCTCGTCCACGTGGTCCTGGAACCGGTCCATGGCTTCCCGCATCTGCTCCGGCGTCATGGTATCCCACTGCCTCAGGATGTCGGTCCGTTCCTTGCCTAGTTTTTCCCGCTGTTCCAGCGTGAAATCGCTGGCTGCATTCGGAGCCTTCTTCCCGTCTTTTTTGGCTGTCTTGTTCTCTTTCGTGGCAGCCGCCTGTGAAGAATCCGTTGCCGACGCCTCGTCCTGTTTTTTAGGCAGGCGGAGATCCAGATACGTGCGGTAGGCAATCTCCCCGGCCTGCACCGGCCGCACCGTCCCCGGTATGATTCCAGCCGTTCCCCCAGCCAGCACCAGAACGGCCAGACAGCGTACCAGACAGCCCGCCCAGCGCCGTCCGGCCTGCATCCGTTCCTGTTTCCGCTGTATCTGTTTCATTTCAAGACTCCCGCAATCGATCCTTCTTTGCAAAAAAGCCCGGATTCGGAGAATCCGGGCGGTAATTATGACAATACGACAGTAGAATTATTTCTTTGCTTTCTTAGCTTTCTTGGCACCCTTCTTGGCGTTGACAGCATCTTTGAAAGCTTTGCCCGCTTTGAAAGCCGGAACAGTAGCTGCCGGAATGATGATTTCTTTCTTGGTACGAGGATTCTTGCCCTTGCGGGAAGCGCGCTGGCGAGCTTCGAAGGTACCAAAACCGATCAGCTGTACTTTGCCTTTCTTGGCAACTTCGTCGACAATGGCCGTCGTGAGAGCTTTCAAAGCTTTCTCAACGTCTTTTTTGGACAGCTCAGCTTCTTTTGCAGCAACATCAATCAATTCTTTTTTGTTCATAGTGCAATCCTCCTTAATTTGAGGCCCCGAATTGTGAATGGGCCTTGCTTACGCTCATTATACAGCACTAGATTTCGCTTTACAAGCGGCTTTCCACAATTTTTTAAAAAATAATTGCGTAACCACGCCTTTTTGTGGTTATTTTTTGTCAATTTTTTGTTTCTGAGATATAATAAGTGTGGTAATATAAGGGAAAGAAACATATAAATATGCATTAAATCTGCGTACCGCGCAGGACCGTGGGTAAATTCCCAAAAATAATTCACGAAATAACAGGAGTTTCTTATGGGTAGAATCTTGATTGCGGATGACAACGTACAAATCACCAACATCCTTGTCGAATATGCAAAACGGGAAGGCCATCCCTGCTATGTCGCACATGACGGCGAAGAGGCCCTGGCGCTGTTCGCCCGCTATGAGCGGGATATCGATATCGTCCTGCTCGATGTCATGATGCCGAAACTGGACGGGTACGAGGTCTGCCGCTCCATCCGTAAAAAATCGACGGTGCCCATCATCATGATCACGGCCCGTGGTGAAGACAGCGATAAAATTCTCGGCCTCGACACAGGAGCCGACGACTACATGGTCAAGCCGTTCAGCCCGGCCGAAGTCATGGCCCGCATCCGGGCTATTCTGCGCCGGATTCCCAAAGAGGAGAAACAAGTGCGCACCATCCGGACCGCCAACCTGTTCATCGACATCGACAATTACCTGGTCACCATCGACGGGCAGGAAGTCCATCTGACGAAGCGTGAAAAAGAGCTGCTCTGGCTTCTGGCCTCCAATCCGACGAAAGTGTTCTCCCGGGACAATCTGCTGGACAGTCTCTGGGGTTACGATTATTATGGCGACAGCCGCACTGTCGATTCCCATATCAAGCGGCTCCGGGCAAAGCTGGAAGAGTACCCTCATCCGCAGTGGAACATCAAGACCATCTGGGGTGTCGGCTACCGTTTCGAGCTGGAACCTCCCGCCGGGACCCCGGCCGCTCCGCAGGAGTGACCGATTCATTCCGGCACCAGACAAACACAAGGGCCTCCGGTCCGTGTTCCCTGCCTGTACCAGGCAGGCGCGACACGAGCCGGAGGCCTTTTTCTGTTCTGCTGCGCTGTTTTTTGTAAGAAACTGCCTTCCGGGGTCAGATGCCGATGACGACGCCGCCGCCGTAGTCATCCCAATCCCGGCCCCAGCCCCAGCCCCAGCCGATGCCGATGCTGATCGGCGGGCCGCCGTAGGACCGGTCTTCCCGGGCTGCGTCCTTCTCGTCAATGACGCGGAACTTCAGCTTCTCCGTTTTGACATATCCGCCGATTTCCGCTTCCGCCAGAATGACCACTTTGCCCCGGGCCACGCCCAGAACTCTCCCCTGGGCCGCATCCGTGCGGGCGATGTTCTCATCCAAGCTGGTCAGGGTCAGCTTGTACGGTATGTTGCCGGGCACGCGCACAAACACCTTGCCGACGCCCTGGATTGGAACTTTCGAGTAGACGGCATAGATATCGACGGCACCGACGAGGCGTTCCGTCGTTCCGTCCAGCAGTTCCGTCCGGGCCGTATCACCGGGGTAGCGGCGATACACGCAGGAATCGTCTTTGGCAATCAGATAATCGCCGACCATCGTATCCGTTCCCTTCGCATAGGCCCGTACGTGACGGAAATATCCACCTGTCAGTTCCTTGTCCATACGATAATCGTAGGCACCGCCGGCAGTCAGGCCGGTTTTGGCACTGTCCACGGCGGTCAGGCGCGCTACAGCAGCATCCAGCTTTTTGCCTTTTGTCACAAAATACGAAGACAGAGCTTCCTGCTTGGCCTGCTGCCGGGCTTTCTGTGCCTCCTGCACCGTCTTGACACTGGAACCGTCCGCTTCCGCTGCAAAGACAGACGGCGCGGGCGCGAGGGCCCCGGTCAGGCAGACTCCTGCCACGAGCAGGGCCGCCAGCCGGCCCGTCCAACGGGCCTGGAATCCGCGGTTTCGCCGTTCCGCACGGCATTGTTTTTGCATCTGCGTCATAGTAGACACCTCCTGTGTCAACGCTTCCAATGGGTAATCTGCCAGGTTCCCCACGCCGTCATGGTGCCGACGAAATCGAGCAGGATGTCGGCAATGGCACCGTTGCGCCCGGGAACGACTGCCTGCAGGTATTCGTCACAGACCGCCGTCAGCAGTCCTGCCAGCAGAATATACCCGTGGGACGCCCGGCGGGCCCATCCGTAGACACCGAAAAGGCGGCACGCCAGAAGTCCCTGACAAAAATATTCGAAGAAATGGGCCAGTTTCCGCAGGGCCCGTTCCAGGACCTCTGCCGGCGGGAAGCCGGCAAAGATGCTGCCCAGCTGTTCCGCCACGTCTGCCAGCCACCAGCTGGCCTGGTGGGACTGCGTGCCCGGAAGGCTGGAATTGTAGAAAATCAAGGCCGTCCACAGCCCGAAGGCCAGGAGCCACACTACTTTGCGCATGGACCGCTCTCCTCACAAGTTCCGGGTCAGGGCATCCATCATCATCATGTTGCTGACAGCGCCGATGCCGCCGGGCACCGGCGTGTAAGCCGATGCTTTCGCCGCCGCGGCAGGATCGATATCTCCGCGCAGGCCCTGGTCCGTGACATTGATGCCCACATCGACGAGAACGGCTCCTTCTTTCACCATGTCCGGTTTCACGAAGTCCGCTTTGCCAATCGCTGCAACAATGATATCCGCTTCCCGCAGCAGAGCCGGCAGGTTCTGCGTGTGGGAGTGGCACACCGTCACCGTGCAGTTTTCCTGCAGGAGCAGCAGGGCCACCGGTTTCCCGACCACGTTGCTGCGGCCCAGAACGACGGCCCGTTTCCCGTCGAGGGCGATGCCGTAATGATGCAGCGTCGCCAGGCAGGCACGGGGCGTGCAGGCCGCCCAGCGGCCTTCTCCCAGAAAGAGGGCGCCCATGTTGGCCGGATGGAGGCAGTCCACGTCTTTTTCCGGCGCCAGGGCGGCGCCCACTGCCCGGCTGTCGATCTGTTTCGGCATGGGCATCATGGGCAGGATGCCCGTGACGGCCGGGTCTTCATTCAGTTTGGCTAGGGCGGCCAGGACATCTGCCGTCGCAGCCGTTTCCGGCAATTCGACGCAGACGCTGGACGCGCCGATGCTCTCGGTCATTTTCAGCAGACGGCCCCGGTAGACGAAGGACGCCGGGTCCTTCCCCACCGTGACGATGGCCAGGGTGACCTTCTGTCCCCGGGCTTTGGCGGCCGTCACCCGCGCCGTAACGGCGGCGCGGTATTCTTCGGCGACGGGCTTGCCCGCCATCCGGATGCATTCCATAACGTTTCTCCTCCAGGCAGGCTCAGAACAGGCCTGTAATCTTGCCGTCGTCCGTGACGTCGATGTTCTCCGCCGCCGGATGTTTGGGCAGGCCCGGCATGGTCAGGATGCTGCCGGTATAGACGACCACAAACCCGGCCCCGGCACTGACTTTCGCATCGGTCACGTGGAGCGTGAAGTCCGTCGGCGCCCCTTTCAGGTTCGGATTGTCCGACAGAGAGTTCTGCGTCTTGGCCATGCAGACCGGCATGGTGCCGTAGCCTTCCGCCTGGTACTGGTCCAGGACCTGGGAAGCTTTGGGCTCGAACTGCACTTTGCCGGCGCCATAGATTTCCTTGGCAATGGTTTCGATTTTCTGTTTCAGCGGCATGTCGAGCGGATAGATCGGGGCGAAATGGGCCGTGCCGCCTTCGGCCAGCTTGACCACTTCTTTCGCCAGTTCTATGCCGCCTTCGCCGCCCTTGGCGAAGACATCGCTCAGCGCCACTTCGACGCCCATGCCCTGGCAGTAATCATACACTGCCTGTAATTCTTCTTTCGTATCCTGGGCGAAGATGTTGATGGCTACCACGCTGGGAACGCCGAACTTGAAGACGTTCTCGATGTGCTTGCCCAGGTTTTCCAAACCGGCGCGGACCGCGTCCACGTTCGGTTCCTTCAGCTTGTCTTTCGGCACGCCGCCGTGCATCTTGAGGGCACGGACCGTGGCGACGATGACGCAGGCGTCCGGATGAAGGCCGGCAAAGCGGCTCTTGATGTCAAAGAATTTTTCCGCGCCCAGGTCAGCACCGAAGCCTGCCTCCGTGATGGTGTATTCTGCCAGGCGCAGCGCCGTCTGCGTCGCCATGACGCTGTTGCAGCCGTGGGCGATGTTGGCGAAGGGGCCGCCGTGAACCAGGGCCGGAACGTGTTCCAGGGTCTGGACCAGGTTCGGCTTGATGGCGTCCTTCAACAGGGCCGCCATGGCGCCCGCCGCATGGACGTCATTCGCCGTTACCGGCTTGCCGTCGTAGGTGTAGGCGACAACAATGCGTTTCAGCCGTTCCTTGAGGTCATGCAGGCTCGTGCTCAGGCACAGGATAGCCATGACTTCCGACGCGACCGTAATGTCGAACCCGTCTTCACGGGGCACGCCGGACGCCTTGCCGCCGAGCCCGGCCACGATGTGGCGCAGCTCGCGGTCATTCATGTCGACGACGCGTTTCCAGACGACACGGCGCGGATCGATGTGCAGCGGATTTCCCTGATGGATGGAGTTGTCGACCATGGCGGACAGGAGCATGTGAGCCGACGTAATCGCATGGAAATCTCCCGTGAAGTGCAGGTTGATGTCTTCCATGGGCACGACCTGGGAGTACCCGCCGCCGGCGGCGCCGCCTTTGACACCGAAGCAAGGTCCCAGAGAGGGTTCCCGCAGGGCAACGATGGCCTTTTTCCCGATTTTGGCAAGACCCTGGGCCAGGCCGACCGTCGTCGTGGACTTGCCTTCGCCTGCCGGCGTCGGCGTAATCGCCGTCACCAGGACCAGTTTGCCCGGTTTGTTCTTCGCAATCTTGTCCAGCAGGCCGTACGACAATTTCGCCTTGTAGCGGCCGTACAATTCGAGGTCTTCCTCGCCGATGCCAAGCTGTGCGGCAATTTCCGTAATGGGAAGCATCTTGCACTGCTGTGCGATTTCAATATCCGTAAGCATATTGTCCTCCATCCTTTTGACGTAAGTGTGGGAGCTGCCGGCGCGCGCCGGCAGTCCTCCCGGAACTTGCTGTATGACAATGCTGCAGGGAACCCCAAAACAGGGATTCCGGAAAACCAACTGTTGTAAAACCAGGAACCGGGGTCTAGTGGAACCAGACCTCCACCTTGGAACCAGGCGCCACCTCCGAGCCCGGCGCCGGGGCCTGCTGGTACGCCGTCCCGCTGCCGTAGGGTTCCAGCACCAGTCTGCCCGTCTGCAGGATCTTGGCAATGGTACGGCTGTCCAGTCCCTGGAAACTCGGCAGGATCCAGTTGCTGCCGCTCGGAGTCAACGACGGTACCGACCGGTCTCCCGTATCCTTGCCCTCAAAGGAAGGCAGGGCCGTGCTGTCCGAAGGCTGGATGCCTTTGGCCACGAGAATCTGCTGCAGCGTATCGCGGAAGATAGGTGCCGATACCTGGGACCCGTAGAAGGCGCCCCGCGGATTGTCCAGGACGACGAGCATGGCGTGCTGCGGTTTGTCTGCCGGCACAAAGCCGACGAACGAAGCGATGTATTCACCCGGTGCGTAGCCGCCGTATGGGGAAATCTTCTGGGCCGTGCCGGTCTTGCCGGCAATGCGGTAGCCTTTGATGCGGGCGGTCTTGCCGCCGCCTTCGCTGACCACTTTTTCCATCATGGTGCGCATCTGCGCCGCCACTTCGGGCGTGATGACGTTGCGCACGACCTGCTTGCTGCCTTTGCGGATGACTTCGCCGTTCGGGGCGACAATGCGGTCGATAATGTACGGTTTCAACAGTTCGCCGCCGTTGGCGATAGCGCAGATGGCGCGCAGTTCCTGGAGCGGCGTGACGGCAACGCCCTGGCCGATGGCAAAGGTCGCAATATCCGGATCGTACATATTCTTCGGATCGTACAGGATACCGTCCTCTTCGCCGGGCAGTTCAATCCCCGTCGCCTTGCCGAAGCCGAACTTCTTGGCCCATTCGATTTCGCGCTTGGCGCCGAGCTTCATGCCCACCTGGACCATGCCGGTGTTGATGGAATACTTGATGACGTCTTCAAACGGTACCGTCCCCATGCCCGTGCCGTCCCAGTTCTGGATGACACGGTCCGCAATGCGGATACGGCCGCCGTCGTAGATGGGCGTCGTCGGGGTGATGATACCCTCGGACAGGCCCATGCAGCCCACAATGGGCTTGAAGACGGAGCCCGGTTCGTAAATCATGGAAATGGCCCGGTTCAGCCAGGTTTGCGGCGGATACGAACCGAACTTGTTCGGGTCGAACGTAGGCCGGCTGCCCATGGCCAGAATGGCCCCCGTATGGGGATCCATTATAAGGATGGCCGCGCCCTGGGCCTTGGTCCGCTTCATAGCGTCGTCCAGGGCGTCTTCGATGACGAACTGCATCTTGCTGTCCAGCGTCAGATACACCGTCGCCACCATGGGTGTTTCCTTCGAATTGTCCAGGTCCGTGTCGCTGCTGGCCAGGATACGGCCCAACGCGTCAATCCGCTTCGTATGCCGCGTTTCCGCGCCTTTCAGGACACTGTCCAGCGCCAGTTCCAAGCCGGACAGGCCGCTGTCGTCCGTGCCGACGAAGCCCAGCACCTGGGCCGCCATGGATTTTTTCGTATAATACCGCTTGCTTTCCGTAAGGAAATGCAGGCCCGGCAGTTTTTCGTCTTTGATGACTTTCAGGACCGCCTCATATTCCTGCGGCTCCAGCATGCGTTTCACCCACAGGAACTGTCCTTTCATGGTGAAATCCTTGTACAGTTCGGCCGCGTCCATGTGGAGCACCGGGGCGAGCTTGTCCGCCGCGACCCGCGCCGTATTGCGTGCCGGCGCCGGATTGGACGGATCGGGGTTGTCGTTCAATTCCTTCTGGTTGACGTACAGGGAGTGGACCATGATGCTGACCGCCAGCTCTTCGCCGTTGCGGTCCACAATCCTGCCGCGCGGCGTATTCCGCCGGATGCTGTCCGTCGTCTGCGCCGCCGAGCGCCGGGCCATCTCTGCGCCATGGATGATCTGCATGTAAAACAGTCTCCCCGCCAGCAGGACAAAGACCGCCAGTGTCGCGAGGAAAAAAAGATGATACCGTTTGCGGGCGTCCCCTAAACGATAAGGCTTCTTACTCATGGGCGGGGCCTCCTTGATACGACGCGAAGGCCGTCGATTTCTTCCGGAGGCAGGCCTGCCTGCTCCCGCAGCTCACGGATTTCCCGTGCGGCTTCCATCCGGTACACAGACAGGATCAGGCCGAGGCAGAGGAAGTTGACCATCAGGGACGTACCGCCGTAACTGATGAACATGAGCGGCACACCAATAACCGGCAGGATACCCGTCACCATGGCGATGTTCGCCACCGACTGGCCGATGAGCAGGCACGAGCAGCCGCAGACCAGAAGGAACCCTTTCTTATCCTTCGTCGCAATGGCAATGCGGTAGAACGCCAGTGCCAGCAGGGCGAAGAGCAGCAGGAGCAGCAGAGCGCCCAGAAAGCCCCATTCCTGGCAGTAGACGGCAAAGGCGAAGTCCGTGTGGGCTTCGGGCAGATAGAAAAACTTGCTGCTCCCCTGCCCCCAATGGACACCCAACAGGCCGCCGGACCCGATGGCCATCTGGGACTGCACCATCTGATAGCCTGCACCGAGCGGGTCGAGCCAGGGATCTTTCCAAATCCGGATCCGGTTCAGCCGGTACGGCTCCAGCACGGCAATCGCCGCCGCGCCGACCGCACCCAGGCCGATGATGGAGAAAATCTGCCACCGCGGAATGCCTGCCAGAATGTACATATAAATCCCGATGCCCAGCATAATGGCCGCTGTGCCCATGTCAGGCTGCTTCAGGACGAAAAATGACGCAATGACCGTAAAGACCAGGGGCCCGGCCTGGGGCCACTGCAGCAGCGAAACGGGCCGCTGCCGCCGCAGGTACTCCCCCAGAAAGGCCGTGGCAATCAGGATGATACTCACCTTGGCCAGCTCCGACGGCTGCAAGGAAATACCACCGATACTGATCCAGCGCCGGGACCCGTTGACCACGTGGCCGGCCACGCGGACCGCCACCAGGGACAGCAGGGTCAGGGCCGCCACGATTTTCATAAACCGCGGCGACAAGAGCCGGTGGTAGTCGAAATGATAGCCGAAAAACCACAGGATGCCGAAGCCGAGGCACGTGAAAATCAAATACCGTTTGAAGAAATAATACTGGCTGCCCGTCATGACCTCGGCCCGGACATAGCTGGCGCTGAAGTCATTGCCGATGCCGATGGCCACCAGCACCAGGACCAATGCCATGATTGCCTGCCGCGGATTGGACCATAACAGGAATTTTTCTCTCATGCCCGTCCTTCCTCCGTACGGACCGACGGCCGGAGATTGCGGGGCGGACGGGTTGCTACATCCCGCCCCGAAGCGGCCGTAAAGACGGCGGCACAGTAGTTGATGGGCGTGCCCCGTCCACTGAATTTGCGTTCATACTCTGTCTGGACTTCGTTCACATAGCCGCTGTGATGGAGGTCGTAAGACAACTCGCGGATTTCCATGCCGAACAGGCGGAACTGTTCCACGGAAAAATCGAACAGGCCACGGTTGTCCGTCTTGAAATACAACGTGCCGCCGGGGCCCAGAAGTTTAAAATACAAAGCCAGAAAATTGACGTGCGTCAGGCGCCGCTTGGCGTGGCGCGCCTTCGGCCAGGGATCGCTGAAATTCAGGTACAGCGTACGGATCTCTCCCGTTTCGAACCAATCGTCGAGGCACGCCGCGTCGCCGCAGATCATCTTCAGGTTCGTCAGGCCTTCGTCCTTGGCTTTTTTCGCCGGATAGTAGGCCACACCGAGCTGCGACTCCACGCCGATAAACGCCTTTTCCGGATGGAGAGCGGCCATGCCCGTGATAAAGGCCCCCTTGCCGGAACCGATTTCCAGGCATACCTCCCGGCCCTGGAACTGTTCCCGCCAATGGCCCTTGAAACGGTCCATGCCGTCGAGGTAGATGTACTGGTCACGCACCTCCGGCAAGGCGTCGTCAATCCAGGGTTTCCTGCGTAAGCGCATAAAGAATCATCCTTTCGGTTCTTTACTTGCTGTCCCGCTGCCGGGACTTGGCCGTTTTCGACGGGCCGAGGTCGTACTTTTTCAGATACCGGTACAACGTCACGCGGCTCACGTCGAGCATACCGGCCAGTTTGGAAATATTGCCGCCGGCCGCTTTCCACGCCGCGATAAAGGCTTCTTTATCGTATTTCCACGATTTCTCCAGGGTCTTGTTGCCGGGCAGCTTGATATTCTCGGCTTCGATGGTGCTTCCCGCCGTGTGGAAGAAAGCCTGCTCGATGACTCCCTGGAGCTGCTTGATGTTGCCGGGCCAGCTGCATTCCGTCAGCATGTGCAGGGCTTCCGGCGTCAGCCGTTTCGGCGCCATGTTGTGCTGCGCCGACATTTCCGCCAGGATATGGTTGGCCAGGACTTCGATGTCCTTGACGCGTTCCCGCAGGGGCGGAATGCGCATAACCGTATCAATGACGTACTCATACAGCCGGCGGCTGAACAGGCCTTTGTCGGCCAGCCGCTTCAGGTTGGAATCGCACGCCGCGATAATGCGGATATTCAGTTTCTTGCGCTCGCCCTTGGTTCCCGGTACGGGCAGACCGTTCTGCAGGACATCGGCCAGCTTGTCGCCGAAATCGACAGGCAGCTTTTCCACTTCGTCCAGGAAGAGCGTGCCGCCCATGGCCAGCTCCAGTTTGCCTGCCGTGGGCTGGTTGTCCCCGTCGATGCTGCCGAAGAATTCTTCGTTCAGTTCCGACACAGGGCCGTTGGTGCACTTGACTACGATCAGCGGCGCCGCCGCACGGGGCGAAGCCTGATGGATGCCATGGGCCAGGCGCTGCTTGCCCGTGCCCGGTTCGCCCTGCAGCAGAATATTATGGTCACTGCGGGCCACGCGGGATGCCTTGTGCTGCAACGCCAGGAATTCCGTCGTCTCGCCGACCATGCTGTACAGGCTGTAGCGGGAGCTGTAACCCGTGGCGTGGGCAATGGTGGTCTTCAAATCTTCGATGGACATGGTGAGCACCAGGGCGCTTTCCACCTCGTCGGCCACCTTGACCGGCAGCACCGTCGTAATGTCTTCGTACGTCCGGTCCTGCGTAATCCACGTAATCTCCCGCCGGTGGGTCGGCACGCCGCTCAGCGCGCGGCGGATGGGAATATGTTCATAGTTCAGGAATTCGTCGGCCAGTTTGTCCTTGCCTTCAAGGCGCTTCAAGCCGCGGCTGTTGGCATATTTCAGGGATTCGTTCCGATCCAGCCAGTAGACACTGACCGGCAGTTCTTCCGTCATCATCTTGTAGATGTTCCAGTACTCCAGCGTTTCCAAATGTTTTTCGATGGAATACTTCATGGTCAGCAGCAGGGACAGGAGCAGGTCGTACGGCAGATCGTCCTGGTCGACGGAACAGAACGACAGGATGTAGCGCAGCTTCCCGTTGACGCAGATGGGCGCACTGCAGGCGTCGCCGTTGTGGCTCTCGCGGATCCACATTTCCGGCCCGAACATGAGGAACGGAACATTGTGTTCCCGGGCGATGGAAATGCTGCTCGTGCCCACGTCTTCTTCCAGGACGCGCATCCCGACGATGTCTTCGATGACACGCTGGAAAAAGGGCATAGCGTAGTTCTTGATGACATAGCCCTGGTCATCGATGAGAAGCATGGACAGGTTGTGGACGTTGAAGTTCTGTTTGCTTTGTTCGTACAGGCCATCTACGTACCGCACGATGAACTCGTGCGTCTTCTGATGCTGTTCGATCTGTTCACGGGTCAGCTTGTGAATTTTCGGCATCGTCTCATGAGGCAGATGCATGGCGCGGCAACGCTGCCACGACTCGGCCACCCAAGGATGCACGTTCGGATCGACAATGCCGTCTTCCATAAACTTGTTGTAGTACGCGGCCAGTTTTTCCTTATTCCGCTTCTCGCGAATCATATACAAATCCCTCTTTCGCTATATTTTTTTTGCTCTTGTTTTTATTTTTTCCCTTTGCCGGACAAAATCCGCCGGCCCGTATAGTACCGGGACGACCAGTAGGAATCGTTCATGTCACTGAGCATGACGCCGTGGCTGGTAGCGTTCCAGAATTTCCCGTTTCCGGCGTAGATGCCGTTGTGGGAGGCGCCGGGCGCGTAGGTCGTGAAGAAGACCAGATCGCCGGGACGCAGCTTGGAACGGGATACGAAAACGCCTTCCTTGGCCTGCGTGTCCGCCGTCCGGGACAGGCGGATGCCGTGCTGGGCGAAGACGTACTGTACATAGCCCGAGCAGTCAAACCCTTTAGGTGACGTGCCGCCAAAGACGTAACGTGTCCCCTTGTAGCGGGCTGCGGTCCGGAGGATTGACTTGCTGTCAGCTGACATATACTCCGTCCCGTATTTCTTTTCCGCGGCGCGGCGCTTCAGCAGCTGGAACGTTTCCATATCCAGCTTGCCGTCCCGGCGGATGCCTTCGTCCCGTTCTTTCTTCTGGAACTTTTTCAGGGCTTTGCGGGTACCTTTGGTGAAATCCCCGTTCTGTGCACCCGGATGATATCCCAGCTCTTCCAGATACGACTGGGCCTTGAGGACCATCCAGGCGTGGTCGCCCTGCTTGTATACGTCCTTCAGTTTCGCCGCCGGCTTGGCTTTCGCCGTGGCAGCAGACCGGTTGTCCTTAGACGCAGTCCGTTTCTTTTCCCATTGCACCGGATGCTTCGGCGCGGCGGTCGTCTTCGCCGGCGCCGGATTGGGCGTCGTCGTCGGGACCGTCGGCTTGGCTGGTGCCGGTTTAGACGTTACCGGTTTGGGTGCTGTCGTCGCAGGCTTGGCCGCTGCCGTTGCCGCCGTTGGTTTGGACGCGGCCGGCTTCGGCGTCGTGGCCGCAGCCGCCGGTTTGACCGTTACCGGTTTGGAAGCTGTCGTCGCAGGCTTGGCTGCCGGTTTGGGTGCCGTCGTTACCGGTTTCGAAGCCGGTTTAGGCGCTGCCGTTGCAGCTGCCGGTTTGGTCGTGGTTGGCTTCGGCGTCGTAGCCGCAGCCGCCGGTTTCGCAGCAGCCTTAGTCGTCGCAGCCGCCGGTTTCGCAGCGGCAGCGGCAGGTTGGGCCGCCGTCGCTGCCGGCTCGGTAGTCAACGGTGTTCCGCCCGAAGACGTCACTGTCTTGTTGGCCTGCTGCGTCGGCTGCACAACGGAAGGCTTGGACGCTCTTCCCGGCGTTTTTTGCGGAGGCGGGAATTTCGGTGGAGCCTTTTTCAACGCTGGCGGGCTGGACGGCGTCTTGCCAGACGGCTGCGTCGGCTGCACAATCGATGGCTTCGACGGTGTCGCCGGCGTTTTGCCTGCCGAAGTGATGGGCTGTACGTTCGACGGCCTTCTGCCGGTCGTCTGCACAGCCTCTACCGATGGAAGCGGCCGCGGCTGCCGTTTCGGCGTCGCCGGCGGGGCGGTGATCAACGTCCCGTCCGCCCGGTGCGGCCGGTTGCCCACCACAGGAGCTGCCTGCCCGGAAGGCGGGAACAGTCCCCATCCTGCCACGGCGGCTATCAGGGCCAGGGGCAGGATCTTCTTCTTCATCATAAGACATCAACTCCGTTCGCCGGCCCTTCCGGGCCAGCCCAGAACAGGATTCCGAAGAATCTTTCAACCTATTTTTCAACCATATTTTTCTCAACCGTAATTATAGACATCCCATGTTTTCAGCTTGTCCAATTCCTCCGCCGCCATGGCGACTTCCCGGAGCAGCCGGGGCTGGTCCTTCGGCAGGGTGCCGGCGAAATTGACGTAATTGGAAACATGGTTGCTGCGGAACAATGTATGACATCCTTCCGGCAAGTGGATATGCTCCAGCATCAAATGCAGTTCGTGCATCAGGCCGCCCGGAGACAGGGGATGGAACTCCCCGCGCTCGAACTGTTCCTTCAGCTCGCTGCCGCGGTACAGCATGAGGCACAACGCGCTCAGCATGGTCGGCTGGATTTCGCTGATGGCCTTGGCTGTCGCCAGAGCATGCCGCTTCGATCCTTCCCTGCCGGCAATGCCGAGGATGATCATGATGGACAATTTCATGCCCGACTCGATGACGCGCCGGCCCGCTTCAATGGACTGCGGCCCGTCCACGCCCTTGCGGATGGCCTGCAGCGTTTCCGTATCGCCGCTTTCCATGCCGTAATACAGCAGCTTCAAGCCTGCGTCAAAGAGCTGCTTCATTTCTTCCGGCGACTTGCGCAGGATATCTTTCGGTGCCGCATAGGACGACACGCGCTGCAGGTTCGGGAATGCTCTGTGAAGCGCTTCCAGGATGCCTAAGAGACGCGGCGTCGCCAGGCACAGGGCATCGCCGTCGGCCAGGAAAACGCGCCGGACGCCTTCCCGGTTATAGGTGTAGGCCAGGCCGATCTGACGGGCAATTTCTTCATTCGTCAGGACCTGGAACGGCACTCCACGGTACATATTGCAGTAGGTGCACTTGTTGTGGGCACACCCGCGTGTCACTCTCAGTATGAAACTGTTGGCTTCACTGGGCGGGCGGAATACAGGAGTGTCATAGTCGTCAAAAAACATCTTTTTCCTCCGTCTGGAAAGTCATGTAAACCTGAGACGTCCGGGACTGTTGTCCCGATCCGGCAATCCTGTTCCGGCTCCTAAGCGCACAAATACCCCTCCTAGTGTTAACTTTACACTTTTCAAATGGTAAAATGTTGTAGAGCAACATATAAAACAGTTTTGCAGTAACATTATAATACATTTCGAACGTAATTGTAACATCTGCAACCATTTTTTCTGGAAAAGCCTTTAAAATTCACAAAAAATCCATCGCTGCTATGCTAAGATAAAACCTGCAGAGAAAGGATTGTGTAAGATGCATTCTGAAAAAATTCCCGGCTACAAATACAAACGTATCCTCATGCTGACCGTTTCCCTGGTGCTGGGTGCTGTCCTCTTCCTTCTGGCGGGATGCTCCCGGCAGACGCACCAGACCGTGCACCTGCAGGGCAAGGTCGAAGCGGTCACGACGACCCTGCCGGCACCGGTGGCAGGCAAAGTCCAGGGACTGATCGTAGAAAAAGGGGACCGCATCCGCAAGGGTGAACCCCTCTTCGGCATCGCCGACGGCACGGGGAAATCCGTTCCGGGCAAGGCCGCCCAGGAACTGGCCAAAGCCCAGGCGGAACTGCGCCGCGCCCAGGCCGGAGGGTCCGCCGTAGACCGGGCGTCAGCCGCTGCCGCCGTCCAGAGTGCCGTCGCCGACCTGCAGACGGCATCCGCAACATACCAGAAAATGAACCGGCTCTATGCCATTGGCGGCGTCTCCCGTCGGCAACTGGAGCAGTCCGCCCAGAACCTGACCGCAGCCCAGAACCGTCTGGCGGCGGCCCAGGCCGAACTGAACCAGGCCCAGCGTACGCCCCCTGCCGATCCGGCTGCCCTCCAGGCCAAAGTCAAGACTTTGAAGGAAGCCTACGAACGGGAAGCGGAACAGTCCGCCAACGAAGTGAAGGCTCCCTTTACGGGCCTCGTCAGTGAACTGAACGTCAAGAACGGCGCCACGGTCCGCCAGGGACAGCCTGTGCTGACCCTGACCAGTACGGCCGAATGTTATCTCCGCATTCCGCAGAGCGTACGGGACAGCCGTCTGGAAACGGGCCGCACGGTCACGTTGAGCGCGCCGGGTCTGCAAAAGCCGTTTATCGGCATCATCCGTGAAAATACGGACAAACAGCTGGTCATCTACAGCGACCAGAAACCGGAAGATCTGCCCGTCGGCGCTGCCGTCGACGTGGAAATTACGTTGTAACGGAACACTGCCGGTCCGGAACAACCGCATGCCGCACTGCGTCCGGCGCAGGCCGGCAAACTGGCAGGTGACAATCCCGGAAAAAACACGTACAATAAATACATACCGTAATCATGAAGTATCGAGTATCTTGATTTTGTCTTTCCGGGGTGAGAAACTATGGAGCAATATTTTATCGTGGCCGTCAAAGCCATCGTCCCTTTGTTCCTTCTGATTCTGACCGGTACGTACATCCGCTGGCGCAAACTGCTCACGGACGAAGAAATCCGCCACGTGAACGGCATGGTCTTCGAAGTCTTCTTCTTCTGCATGATGTTCCACAACCTGTACATCACGTCACTGGACCAGGCCGTGCGGCCAAGACTGATCCTGTTTTCCGTCGTGGCGGTGTTCGCCGTCATCGGCGTCGCCACGCTGTTCGTACGGCAGATTGTCCAGGACAGCAAGACCCGTGGAGCCATGATCCAGGCTATTTACCGCAGTAATTTCGTCCTCCTGGGGATCCCCATGGTGGAGAATATTTTCGGACACGAAGCCCTGGCCGTTCCGACCATGATGATTGCCATCGTCGTCCCCATCTTCAATATTATGGGCGTCTTCATCCTCGAAAGTTTCCGCGGCGAAGGCCATTTTTCCCTGGGTAAGACCTTGCTGAACGTGCTGAAGAATCCTATGATCGTCGGCGCGATTTTCGGCTTCTTCTTCCTGTTCACGGGCATCCGGGTGCCGGACGTCATTGAGAAACCCATTGCGCAGCTGTCGCAGTGCACATCGCCCGTCGCCCTCCTCATCCTCGGTGCGTCCTTTAAGATCGGCACCCTGCGGAACGACGTACGCGACCTGGTCATCACCGTCGCCTGCCGTCTGCTCGTCGTGCCGGGACTCGTCCTGGGCACGGCCATGTTCCTGGGCTTCCGGGGCATCGAGTTCGTCACCCTCATCAGTATCTTCGCCACACCCTGCGCCGTCGCGTCCTTCGCCATGGCGCAGCAGCTGGGCAGCAACGCCGAACTGGCCGGCAACGCCGTCGTCGTATCGTCGGCCCTGTCGTGCGTCACCCTCTTCTTCTGGATCGTCCTGTTCCAGTATCTCGGCGTGTTTTGAGGAAACGCCCCTTCCCGCGGGATGTCCCCGCCGAAGGGTTGCAAAAAGCCATCAAATATGGTATGATTCTACCGTGATTCGCGGGTGTAGCTTAATGGTAAAGCCCTTGCTTCCCAAGCAAGTCACGTGGGTTCGATTCCCATCATCCGCTCCAGAGCCAATGAAGCCTCCAGGTCGGACTGGAGGCTTTTTCTTTACTACAAACCGGAATAGTATCTTTAAAAAGAGTACTATTGCAAGGAGTCTTACGCATGCGCTTACTTGAAAAACGAATCCTGGAAGAAGGCTGCGTCATCAACAACGAAGTCCTGAACGTGGATCGCATTTTCAGCCAGCAGGTCGACACGGGCCTTTTGGTCGAAATCGGCAAAGAATTCGAATCCCGCTTCGGCAATCGGAACATCGACCGTATCCTGACCGTGGAATCGGCGGGCATTCCCATTGCCATGACCACGGCATCCTATCTGCACGTTCCCTTTGTCTTTGCCCGCAAGCAGGCCATCCCCATTATGGAGGGAAGCAGCCTGAACATTACGGCCTACTCGTGCAGCCAGGCCGTCAACTACCACATGTACCTGCTGAAGCATCTGCTGCCGCAAGGCGAGCGGGTCCTTATCCTGGACGACATCCTGTCGAACGGCGAAGCTATCCTGGGCCTCATCAACATGTGCCGGCAGGCCGGCGCAGTGGTAGCTGGCATCGGCGTAGCCATTGAAAAGACGTTCCGCCCGGGCCGCGCGAAAATTGAAAAAGAAGGGTACGATGTCGTGTCCCTGACCAAGATCGAACGGTTCGAAAACGGCGTCCCTATCTTTGTGCGCTAATCTGACTACGTAAAAAAGGTATCCCCCTGGAAAGTTCCAGTGGGGATACCTTCTTTTTTTGCGATTTGCTTGTTTTCACGCCCGCACTTTTTCCACCATGGCGGCGGCCCAGGCGGCGGCGTTGGCGAAATCCTGTGCGTCGGGGTGTTTTTCCGCCTCTTCCAGGCGGGCCTTGCGTTCCGGCGTCATGGGCTGAACCGTGGATTCCATCTTATGCTGGGATTTGATGTGGTACGAGTGTACGCGGCCCTGGCAGAGGAACGTGCCCAGGCATACGTTGTCCGCCGCAGCGACGGCAGCGGCATTCTGCTGGTATACGCGGGCGGCGTCCGAATCGGGATAGGCGCCGCACGTCCCGAAGACAGCCACCTTCTGGCCGTGCAGGAAGCTCATGGCCCGCTGTGCCATCAGGTCCGCACCCCGGCGGAACGCCCAGAAACCTGCAAAAACCAGGTCGTAGCCGGCAGGGTTTTCCGTTACTGCATTGGCGGGCACCAGATCGGCGCCATCCGGCAGGGATTTGGCAATGGCTTCGGCTACGGCCCTGGTATTGCCCGTCACCGAAGAATAGATGATCAAAATTTTCATGAAACGGCTCTCCTCTCGCAATCCTCCGCTGCGGAACAACCCGCAGGGCAGAACCGGGACGCCGGGGAAGGGGAATCCGGGTTCGTGACATCCGTTAATAGAACTTTATCCCAGTTGGGACTTGATTATCATACCACAGAGTGTCCCCGTTTGCCAACTATCCGCACAAAACAGGGACGGCACGGCCAGGATGTGGTACAATGGAAGAGGACAGTTTTACTAAAAAAGCAAGGGACAGTCGCTGCCGCGCAGGATAACATATCGTCCGGACTCCTACGGGGCCGGATGTCTGCCCGGCAGGCGGACGAGAACCAGAAGCAAGGAGGGACGCCGATGTTATGGAGTAATTTTATGCCGGACCGGACCCGCAGGGAACCGTTGTACCTGCAATTGGCGCACTTCATCATGGAAGAAATCCGGCAGTCCCGCGTGCTGCCGGGAACGCGCCTGCCGTCGGTCCGCGAATTGGCTGCAGGCCTGGGATTGAGCCGGACGACGACCGAAACGTGTTACAACAAACTGACCGCCGAAGGCTATCTCGTCAGCAAGCCCCAGAGCGGCTATTTTGTAGCGGATCTCGCCGTACGGCCCCGGACAACGCAGAGCGTGGCAACAGCCCGGACCGAAACGCCGGTGCGCTATGATTTTGCCAACAACTACGTCGACGGCACGACGTTTCCCGCCGTCATCTGGCGGCGCTGCCTGGGCCGGGCCCTGCACGAGAAAGCGACCCTGACAGGGTACGGCGAGCCACAGGGAGAACCGGCACTGCGCCAGGCTTTGGCCGAATACAGTCACGAGGCCCGCGGTGTCATCGCGCAGCCGGAGCAGATTGTCATCAGCGCCGGCGTCCAGAGCCTGTTCGTCCTGCTGGCAGCCCTGCTGGCCGACCGCCTCTTCCGCAGCCGGAAAGCCATTGCCTGGGAACGGCCGGGCTTCGCCCAGGGCGAAGAAATTTTCCGGCGGCAGGGCTGGGACATCTCCCATTTTGATGTGGAAAACCTGGCGGGCACGACGGCCCGCCTGCTGTACGTGAGCCCTTCCAACCCGTACAAAGGCCGCTCCCTGACACCGGAACAGCGGCGTTCCCTGCTGCGGTGGACCCGCGAGCGCGACGGCTATATATTGGAAGACGACTATAACGGCGAATTCCGCTACTTTGCGACGCCTGTCTCGTCCCTGCAGGGCATGGGCGACGGCGAGCACATCGTGTACCTGGGATCGTTTTCGCGGCTCCTGTTCCCGAGCCTGCGCATCAGCTACATGGTCCTGCCGCCGGGCCTTTTGCCGGACTACCAGCGCCTGGCCCGCCTCTACAACCAGACGTCGAGCACGGTGGAACAGCTGGCCCTGGCCTCGTTCCTGCGCGAAGGCCACCTGCGGCGCCATGTGAAGAAACTGCGCCGCCTGTACCGCCGCAAGGGCGAACTGCTGCAGCAGGCCCTGGCAACCCATTTCGGGCACGATGTAGAAATCCGGGGGTATGAATCGGGACTGCATATGCGCATTGCTGTCGCCAGTCCCTGCGATGCCCCGGCTCTGGCGGCCAAAGCCGAAGCGGCCGGTGTGCGCGTCCGGCCGATTCCTGCCTCCCCGGACGCACCGGGGCCGGAACTGCTGTTGTCCTTTGCGGGCATTGCGGAAGAAGACATCGACCCTGCCGTCGCCCTGCTGCGCAAGGCATGGAAATAACAGAAATAAAAAAAGACCTGTGACCGTTGCATACAGTCACAGGTCTTTTGCTGTTTCAGGCCAGGCGTTGTACCACGCTGTGGATCCAGTTTTCCACATCCTTTTCCGGCGACACCATCCGATCCCCGCCGGACGAATCGAAGCGGATTTCTTTCCCGTCGATGACGTCGGCACCGCGGGCCGCTTTCGCCATATCCTTCAGCACCTTACCGGGCCAGCCGGCATTCGTCATAAACGGAATGACCGTCTTGCCCGCAAAGTCGTGGCCTTCCAGGAAGGATTTGACGGCCGGCGCCATGGTGTACCACCACGTCGGCGTACCGACGGCGATGACCTCGTAGTCTTCCGGACGATGGGTCAGCGGACGGAGTTCCGGCTTATAGCCGCGGCGCACTTCGTCCTGCGCCTGGGACACGACCTCATTGTAACTGCCGTCGTAGGGAACAACCGTTTCCAGCCGTTCGATATCCGCTCCCAGCGCCTTCTGAAGCTGTTCTGCGATGCGTTTTGTATTCCCGTTGGACCAGGAAAAATAAACGACCAATGCTTTCTTTGCCAATTCTGTTTCCTCTTTTCTTTCTGATGGATGACGCTGGGCCGGCAGTCAGGTTACTTTTCCAGGGCGGCGAACGTCGCCTGGTCGACCGGTTCCAGCCACTCCGTGGACGAGTCTTTTGCCATAATCGAGAGATGCTGGTACATGCTGCCCGGTGCAGCGCCGTGCCAATGTTTCACGTTTTCAGGAATCGTAACCGTTTCGCCGGGATGTACTTTTACCGGCTTCTGTCCCCAGATCTGGTAATAACCCGAACCGGATTCGCTGACCAGGATCTGGCAGGAACCATGGTGTTTGTGCCAGAACGTGTGGGCGCCCTGGATAAACGTTACGTTGGCCAGGCTGATCTTGTCGTTGTTCGACAGGCCCTTTAAATAAGTGTGGCCCGTAAAGTAGTCCTTATAGCCTTCGTTGAATGTCCCGATGGGGAAAACCGTTCCCGGGACGCCCTTCAACATGGCTTCCACCTGGGCTGCCGTGGGAGGCTGCGCCGGGATAGCCGTTGCGGTCTGTGCGCCGGCCCATGCCGGTACCGCTGCCTGCACTAACAAAGTGATGCCGAGGAGAGCTGCTTTCCAATGTTTCATGTTGTACCCCTTTCTGTTGCTTTTGCTTTTTCAATCTGATGATGTTTTCCATAAAAAAAGGAGATGTCCTTTCTGACATCTCCATTATAAAAAAGAAACTATAATATGTCTAATAGTTATTTTGCCTGATATGAAATGCTTTAAAGGCATAATGTTGTTTCATCACCCCAGCAGGAGTTTGTCGCTCACGTCCTCGCCGCCGGCCTTCTCGAAGAGTTCCAGCAGGTCCGCAATGGTGCGCTTTTCCTTTTCCTCGCCGCGCAAGTCGACGAGGACACGGCCTTCGTTCATCATGATCAGGCGGTTGCCGACGCGCAGGGCATCGCGCATGTTATGCGTAATCATCAGCGTCGTCAGATGGTCCCGCGTGACGATTTTCTGCGTCAGGCCCAGCACTTTTTCCGCTGTTTTCGGGTCCAGCGCCGCCGTGTGTTCGTCCAGCAGCAGCAGTTTCGGTTTTTTCAGGGTAGCCATGAGCAGGGTCAGGGCCTGCCGCTGTCCGCCGGACAGGACGCCTACCTTCGACGTCATGCGGTCTTCCAGGCCCAGGTTCAGTTCCTTCAGCATCTGGTGGTACCGCTCGTGCTTTTCTTCGTTCATGCTCCAGCGCAGGCCCGGAAATTCGCCGCGGCGCGACGCGATGTCCAGGTTTTCCTCGATCATCATGCCGCCGGCGGTTCCCAGCATGGGATCCTGAAAGACACGGCCGATGTAGCGGGCCCGTTTGTGTTCCGGCATGCGCGTGACATCTACGCCGTCGATGAGGATGCGGCCGCGGTCGATGGGCCAGACGCCGGCAATGGCGTTCAGCATAGTTGACTTGCCGGCGCCGTTGCCGCCGATGACGGTGACGAAATCGCCGTCTTTCAGTTCCAGGTTCAGATCGATCAGAGCCTGTTTTTCATTAATGGTCCCAGGGAAAAAGGTCTTGCTGACATGTTCCAGTTTCAGCATTACGGCGTCACCTTCCTTCCCTTGATGCGGGCCTTGATCATGGGAGCGGACAAGGCCACTGCCACGAGGATGGCCGTGAAGAGTTTCAAGTCATTGGGCGGCATGCCGAGCTGCAGCACCACGGCGATGACGATCCGGTAGACGACAGATCCCAGGACGACGGAAATCATGCAGTTCTGGAAGGACCGCGTGCCGAACAGGACTTCGCCGATAATAACCGACGCCAGCCCGATGACGATGGTCCCGACGCCCATGCCCACATCGGCAAAGCCGTTGCTCTGGGCGATCATGGCGCCCGACAGGGCGATAAGGCAATTGCTGATAATGAGGCCCAGCATGATGGTCATGTCCGTATTGACGCCCTGAGCCCGGATCATCTGCTGGTTGAAGCCGGTCGCGCGGATGGCCGCGCCGATTTCCGTCCCGAAAAACCAGTACATGGCGAGGCCTACGACAAGAGCCACCACCAGCCCTGTTACCAGGGTCGTGTACGTATTGGTCAGGCCTGTCGCTTCCTGCACGGCCGAGAAAATAGTATCGACGCCCAGGAGGGACAGGTTGGCTTTGCCCATGATGCGCAAATTGACGGAATACAGGGCGATCATGGTCAGGATGCCGGCCAGCAGGGCCGGAATTTTCATTTTCGTCGTCAAAAAGCCCGTGACGGCGCCGGCCAGCATACCGGCTATGGCCGCTGCCACGATAGCGGACGCCAGGGAGTGTCCCGACGCGAGAAAGGCCGCCGCGGTCGCCGCCCCCAGGGGGAAGCTGCCTTCACAGGTCAGGTCGGCCAGATCGAGAACGCGGAACGTCACGTAGACGCCCAGTGCCAGAATGGCCCAAAGCAAGCCCTGGGCCACAGTGGACACAGCGAGATTGAACATACGGGATCTTTCCTTTCACATGAGATTCGCTGCCGTTCCGGGCAGCGCAGAACTTACTTGAGGATTTCTGCGTCTTTCCGGAACTTGTCAGGAATCTGCACGCCCAGCAGGTCTGCTTCCTTCTGGTTGATGACGACTTTGAATTTCTTCTGCGACTGGATGGCCATATCCTGCGGTTTGGACTTGCCGTTCAGGATGTCCGCCGCCATTTCACCGGTCTGGATGCCCAGCTGGTAGTAGTCGATGCCCAGGGTCAGGAGGCCGCCGGCCTTGACTTCGCCCGGTTCAGCGCACACGACGGCGAGCTTCGCTTCGTTGGTGACTTTGGTCAACGTCGGCATGGCACTGGCCATGACATTGTCCGTCGGGATGTAGAATACATCCACTTTGCCAATGAGGCTGCGCGCAGCCTGCTGGATATCATTGACATTGGATACGGTTGCTTCGACAACCGTCAGGCCTACCGCTGCGGCTTCTTTCTTCAGGATGTCCACCTGGGTCTGGGAATTGACTTCGCTGGAACTGTAGATAACGCCGACACGTTTCGCCTGCGGGAACACTTCGTGGAGCATGGCCACCTGTTCCTTGATGGGGTTCATGTCCGTCGTGCCCGTCACGTTCGTCCCCGGTTTCGCCGGGTCGCGCACCAGCTTGGCCAGCTTGTAGTCCGTAATGGCAGTGCCCACGATGGGAATGTCCTTGGTCGCGTTGGCTACGGTCTGGGCTGCCGGCGTCGCGATGGCGCAGATCAGGTCCACTTTGTTGTTGACGAAACGCTGGGCGATGTTCTGCAGGTTCGACTGGTCCGCCTGGGCGTTCTGCCGGTCATAGGTGATATTCTTGCCTTCCTGGAAGCCCTTCTTGGCCAGGCCGTCGACGAAGCCTTTGTTCGCCGCGTCCAGGGCCGAATGCTCGACGAGCTGTACAATTCCTACCTTGTATTGCTTGGTCCCCTGCTCCGATTTCGAGCTGCTGCTGCCGCCGCAGCCTGCCAGCCCCAGGGCCAGTACTGCCATGGCGGCTGCCACGACGGTCTTCCACTTGTTCTTTGCATGCATCTTCATAATTTTGACCTGCCTTTCCCCTTGTCATAGCAAATTGCCTGCTTTCGCAGTCTGTCATATACAACTATTTTATCGAACGACAGTCAGACAGTAAATCATTTCCCGGCGAATTTGGGAAATCACAAAAAACGCGACGATTTTAGCCAGAAAAAGTGTCAAATAGTGTACACAATTCGATAGAAACGATAAGATTGATAAAATACATCGATTTTTTCGATAGGATGCATAAAAAAGGAAGCTGCGGGGAATGAGCAGCCATTCCCCACAGCTCCTTTGTAGTTACGGGAAGATGAATTATTTGTGTTCCCAAACATCGACACGGCGGTTGTCCGCTTTGCCCTGTTCCGTTGCGTTGGAAGCAGCCGGATCTTTTTCGCCCTTGTAGTTCAGTTTCAGGCGATCGCTGGAGACACCATTGTCGGTGACATACTTGGCAACGTTGTCAACACGGCGTTTGGACAGGTCGTCGTTGTATTCATCGGAAGCGTCGGAGTCCGTGTTGCCGACCAGTTTGAAGGTGGAGTCCGGATGATCCTTGGCAACTTCTACGAGGCGATCCATCTTGCCCTTTTCGGAGTCAAGCGGCTGATCCGCGTCGGATGCGAAGTGGATGCTGTCCAGATAGTAATCGTTGTAGACATGTTCTTCTACAACCGGTTCTTCTACCGGTGCGGGTTCTTCCACAACCGGAGCAGCTTCTGCCTTATGGCCGCCGAAACGATAGGACAGGCCCACCAGGAAGCCACGATACTTGATGTTATGGTCATCGTTTACTTCGGTATCAACATAACGGTACCCAGCGTTGATGTCCCAATCCTTGTTGATGGTGTAGGACAGGCCGGCTTCCCACAGGGAGGTCGACTTGGTGCCCAGAGCGCCGTCCGCATACAGGGACAGGTTCTTGGCCAGGTCAAACTTCGTAGCAACACCGAACTGTGCCACGTTGTTGGTTACACTGCCATACTGATCGAAGTCATTGTCAATGCGGTTCCAGCCGGCGAACAGAGCAACGTTCTTGCCCAGGCTGTACAGCAGGTTGACTTCGTGTTCGTCGCCGTCGGTTTCGAAATCGCCAGCTTCGGTCTTCAGGCCATGGTAATCATAGCGCAGAGCCCATTTGTTGGAAATCGCGTAGCCGAGGCCGCCGTTGAAGTTCCACTTGGTGTCACTGTCGAGCCCGTACGTCTTCGCTTTCGGAGCCCAGGCACCCAGATCGAGCTGCCATTCGCCCTGATTCCACGTCGTCTGCGGTGCTGCGCTTGCGATCGAAGCACTGGCGGCCAGTGCCATCAGCGTAGCAACAACTACCTTTTTGTTCATACAAATTCCTTCTTTCCTTTTTTTAAACAAATCTAAGAATAGTGGACTCTTCAGTCACTGTTCTTAAACTAGAACTTAATTATGATAAAATCTTGTAAATACCTTAAACATTTTGTGAAGCGTTTGTGAAATCCTTGGCAGTACGGCCCGGTCCTGCCGTTAAAAAGATTTTATCATGTTCTATTATAACGCAAAATATGGTTTTTTTCTAACTCTTTCCTATCATTTGTCCTATCCTGCTGGACAGAATTCCATCAGAATTTCCAGTTGATGCCGGCACGGACATTGTACGTACGGCGGAAATCATGTCCCACATAGCGCTCTGCATCAAGGTAGAAGTACTGGCGGCTGCCGATGTTCGCGGAGTAGCCAAGGCCCAGAACGCCCCACGTACCGCTCTGGTCCCCTTCGGTGCGGTACGATTCGCCCAGTGCCGAGACCGTCGTGTCGCCGCCGTCCAGGAATTCGTGGAGGACACTGGCCTTGAAGTAGAGTTTGTTGTCCAGTTTCGGATCCATCTTTTTCACCAGGTCGAAGCCCAGACGGCCTACCAGGCTCCAGGCGTGGTCGCCGTCATAGGACAGTCCCTGCGAATCGACGCCGTCGAAGCTGCCCAGATAGGACAGCTGCACCTGTGCCTGCGGGACAATGCTCCACTTTTCGCTGAGTTTGTTTTCCCGGCCGTATTCCGTCGACAGGTTGAACACATCCCGGTCGTAATCACTGTCGTAGGACACACCCGTGACCGGATCCTCCGCCCGGTAGTCCACCTTGGCATGGTGGTACTTGAAGTACGAATCCCAGTAACTGCGCGTGCCTGCTTTCCAGGCCGGCTTCTTCGCCATCTCCTCGGCCGAAGGTCTGTATTCGTGCGTGTCATACAGGTTCAGGGACGTGTCGCGCAACGCCAGGCGGCCGTCGTAGCCTTCCCACTGGCCGTGGTTCTTCGTGTAGGCGCCGGAAACACTGAAGCGGTGTTTTTCCGTTTCCGTGTTTTTAGGCACCACAGTCCAGCCCAGTTCGTACGTATTGCCGTTTAATTCGTAGCCGTCGTCCACGCCGAGGTTATGGTACCGGAGCCGCACCCAGGCGCCCTGGTCCGCACCAGGCGTAAAGTACTGGCTTTCGCCGCTGCGGTTCGTAAAAGTATCCAGATCCGTCAGGGACCGCCATGTCAGGTCCTGTGTCAAAGCCGGGGAAAGCGCCCCTTTGTTGAGATCCTGGCTCTTCACCAGGTAGACGTTCTGGGCGTTGTCTCCGCCATAGTTGGTCTCGACGTACTCCGTCGTCGGTTTCCGCGTACCGTCGCCGTTGTAGGCGTCGTTGTAGGACTCCGTGTTCAGCGGGTCCGACGATACCGTACGGTATTCGACATTGAACTTGTCGTTGTAGAGGCCCGACGCAACCACAGCGACCTGGCTGCCGTCGACAAATTCGTTCTGGGAATTCTGGACCGTGGCGAAACGGACCGCGTCGCCGTCTTCCATCTGGCTGTCCAGCGTCGTCAGGTTCTTGACCACCAGCGTCTGCGCGTCGCTGGTGCCGTTGACGATGTAAATCATGTCGCTGTTGGAACCGTCCTCGGCGTCCAGATCCAGGGCAAACGTATGGGATCCGGTCAACGTCTCGATTTCCAGGGCGTCGCCGCCGTTTTCATAATAGACGGTACCGCCGTCGCCACCCAGGGTCGTCACGGTGGAATGGCCCGTCATCACCCACGTGCTGCCGTTGTTCAGGTACAGGTCCAATGTGCCAATTTCCGGAGCGTAGGTTGCATCACTCGTCGAATCCATCAGGTACAGCGTCCGCGTCAGAAGGCCTGTATCCGTCCGGCCCGTCAACGTGGACCCGTCGCCCAGCGTAATCGAGACCGTGCCGCCCTGCAAGGAGTCACTCATTCCTTCAATATAGCCACTCCCCAATTCAGCAGCACGATTCTCCATTTCATAGCCACCGACCTGGTAATCCCATCCCCACGCGTTCACGTCGCCGGTAATGGAAATGGTGCCGCCGTCTTCCGGTGCAATGGTAATGATACCGTTGTCGTAGGCATAGATATCGCCCGTAACGGTACTGCCCTCCCCGTAGCTCAGCGTAATGGAGGACGGCCGGTCATCCTCTTCGTTAATGGGGGAACTTGCGTAAGGGTCATCGGCATAGGCATTGGACAGCTCAGCATACGTGTGGGCTGCCACCAGAGCTTGTGTACCCGAGATGATAAGCGTACTGCCCTGCAGCGTCGTCGCCCCGCCGGTCATGGAAACGATAGCTGCCGACGGAGACTGGACCGTGGTTTCTATCGGATTCCAGTCTTCATCGTAATAAGTCACCACGCTTTCCACGTACGGCTGCAGCGCGTCGACTTCGATCGTCCCTCCCTGGGCGTCGAGAACTGTATCCGACCTGGCATCGGTCCAAAGTCCGTACAGATCGCCCTGGGCCGTGCTGTTGCCATAGAGCGTCAGCGTGCCATAAGTCTGATTCACAGCACCCGTATTTCCCCCAGTCACCGTATTGGTTCCGCCTGCCTGCAGCGTCAACGATGACCCGCCGTTGAGTAAAATCCCGTATGTGGATCCGGTTACACTGTTATTGTTCTCCGCCTCCAGCAAGATGTCCGATCCCAGATAGCTCGTCTCCTGGGAAATTGTGCCTTCCTCTTCATTGTACGTAACATTTGTGCTGGACGTACCATAGGCCGCGATGCCGGCTCCCCCATTTCCGGTAATGACGTTGTCCTGTGCGGCCTGCAGCGTCACCGTTCCGAACGAGGTGCCGTTGTCGGGATTGGCAAATAAACCGGTTCCATTCGCACTTGTCACGGTATTGCTGCCTTTTTCCGACACCATGGTAAATTCCACGTTATTGTAGAGACCGATACCTGCAGGCGAAGCGACCGAAGAATCCCCCGTCTGGGACACCGCGTTATCTCCGTCGGACTGAATAGTCACACTTGCCGAATATCCGTAATCTGCATATTGCCCATCGACATAAATTCCATAATCATACCCGTTGGCGGTGACGCCGTCCGTCGTCGCGATAGACAACGTATCCGCGCTTGAAGACGCGGGCGGGTTGCCCTCGACGTAAATCCCGGCAGCGGGGTATCTCGTATAAGGCCACTCGTCAAAATCTCCCATTGTTTCCGTTGTCGTAGACTCCGCTGTCACGGCATCGGCCGTAATGGACAGATTACGGGTAATAGGGGTATAAGGGTAAGAGCCACTGTCTACAGAGGCAACAGAAATGCCGGCCCGGTTTCCCCGCGCCGTTACGGTGCCGTCCACTGTTAAGTTGTAATCCACCGTCGAGTCCGTGCCGGAGGCAAAGTAGATGCCGCTGCTTGCCAACGTGGATCCGGTATCAGTCTGACTGTACGTCACCGACCCCGTGACGGTGTTTTCTTCCGAACTAGTAATTTCGAGCGGATCTGCGCTGGCCGTTCCTGCCATCAGCACCCCCATGCCGAGTAACAGCCCTGCCACGATCCGTTGTTGTAACTTGTTGCTCTTCATATACCTCTACCTCCTGGAACGATTTCGTTCCCTTCCGAGATAGACTTCCCCCGTACGGATGCCTCACAACAAAGTTACTAAAGTTACTATATTAAACTAGTTTTTCACTCTACCACTAAAGTATGTCTAACTTATGTCTGTTTAAAATTATTCCCGTATATGCGTTTTTGTGTTCATCCTGTCATACCCTGACAGTGACTCCCTTGCATAAACAAAAAAGGCAACAAGCGAAAAGCGGCTTGCTGCCTTGTTCTTTCGTGGTGATCCATCCGCGACTCGAACGCGGGACACCCTGATTAAAAGTCAGGTGCTCTGCCAACTGAGCTAATGGACCAAAAGGAGATTTGTCACAGCTCTCTGTTAGATTTGTAACAGATAAATTCTATCGTTCCCGACCCTGTTTGTCAAGTGCCGGGCCGGGATAATCACGTCAGACTTCCAGCAGGCGCAGCAGCGCCCCTTTATCGACTTTGCCGCGGCTGTTCAGCGGAAGGGACGGCACAAAACGGATTTTCTTCGGCAGTTCCTGCCGCATCAGGGTACTGCCCAGAGCCTTGCGCACAGTGGCTTTGGTCAACCGCTCCTGCGCCGACGGCTCCACAACAATAAAGGCGGCTGCTTCCTGGCCGCGCCCGCCGTCTTCGTACGGCAGAACGACGGCTTCCACCACGCCGTCCAGGTCTTCCAGCGCGTTCTGTACTTTGGTGCAGTTGATCTTGAAGCCGCCCTTGTTGATGATATTTGTCACGCGGCCCTCGAAGATCAGGTACCCTTCATCATTGAAATGCCCTGCATCGTGGAGCGTGCAGGGCTGGGCCAGACCGGCCACGTGATACGGCGTATCGATGTAAACCAGGCCGTCCTGGCACCAGACGCGGACACCCGGTACGGGCTTCCCCACGCTGTCCGGATACTGCAGGACCTCGTCGTACGTCAGCCACGTGATGTAATCCACTTCGCTGGCCCCGTAGTACAGGATAATCTCCGCCCCGGGGAATCCGTTCCGCAGCCGCTCCGCCGTCTTGGCGCCCAACAGCTGCGACCCCGCCAGGATCACCTGCATGGACGGATATGTCCGGTCCATATACTGGGTCAACAGTTTCAACTTCGTCGGTACCAGGTACAGCACGGTCACCTGGTATTCGTCGATGAGGCGGAGCCACTGGCGGCAATTCAGGACGTTACTGCCGACGAGACACGCACCGGCGTAGATGACCGACGCCCAGACGCTCAAATTGCCCGTAAAGGCGAAGCTGCCTTCCGTCAGGACCACGGCGTTTCCGTCGATGCGGAAGCGTTCGTTCTGCACGGGGAAAAAGCCCGCCCAGCTCTCGTAGGTGCGGTACATGACCTTCGGCACATCCGTCGAGCCGGAGCTCAGCACGCCCATGCACACGTCCTGGTACGGTGCCGGCGGCACGATGTCCCCCGCATCCCGCCAGCCGCGGCGCAGTTCCCACTGCCCGTCCCGTTCCGTCAGAACGAAGGCAACCTTGTTCTTCTCCACCAGCTGTGCTTCTGCCGCAGCCGGCAGGTCATAATGGCCGAGAACCGGCACCTGTCCGGCCCGCATCAAGGCCACAAACGCCAGCAGCTGGCCGTACAGGTCTGCCGTGACAATCAGCACCGTGGCCTTGTACGACCGGGGAAACGCTGCCTGCCACTCCGGCCGCACAAAGGAGCACACATCCTGCCACGCGCGGGCATACGTATACTGCGTCCCGCCGAAAACAGCGTACAGATCGCTGCCGTGCGTCGCGGCATGCTGCTCCAACAAATCGGAATAATCCATGCTTTTCCCTTCTTTTCCCATTGTTCCGCCCTGCGGGGCACCCGGAACCGTTCCGGTACCGGGAGTCCCGCACAGGCATCCGCTGCCAGCAGGCATCCCCTACTCGCAGGCTTCCGTCCGTGCCACCAGCAGTGCCGCCCCGGTCCCGCCGGCGCCGGCAATGCTCACGACGCCCAGGTGCCCGCCGAGCTGCTTCAGTTCCTGCCACAAATGAAGCAGCAGCGTCGCGCCAGACGTGCCGAAGGGGTGCCCGTAAGCCAGAGCACCGCCCCAGGGGCAGTACCGGTCCTGCAGCGCCCCGTGCTCGCGCTGGAACAGGGCCGTAATGACCGCAAAGGCTTCGTTGTATTCGAAAAAGTCGATGTCTTCAAAGGAATGTCCCGTCTGCCGCAGGATTTTTTCTCCCGCCGCCAGGGTTCCCGTGGGACACATGAGCGGTGTGACGCCGACCTCGCAGGCACCGCACAGTTCCAGGGCCGGCCGCACGTTGTGGGCGCGGCAGTACCGTTCCGACGCGAGGACGACAAACGAGGCGCCGTCATTGGTCAGGCAGGCATTGGCCGCTGTCAGGACCGGCACCACGGTCTCCGGGACCGGCATTCCCGCGTCCCGCAGCAGGGCGGCCGTCTCTTCCGGCGTAAAGATTGTGGGCATGCGGGCCGCCAGTTTTTCGTTCATGCGATCCCGGATGCACTCGTCTTTCGTACTTCCGAACAGGGGGACAATGACTTCGCGCAGGCGCCCCGCGTCCCGGGCCGCCTTGGCCTTGGCATGGCTGGCGATTGCCACGGCATCCAGTTCCGCCCGGCTCACGCCGTACCGGTGGGCCGTCCGTTCCGCCCCTTCCAGCATCGCCTTGGCACTGGTCGTATTCGGGGAGAACTGGGACACTTTGAACCCTTCCGGCGTATAGCGGGGATCGTGGCGCGCGTAGTGTTTCAACGGCTGCATGGAGCTCGATTCGAAGCCGCCGGCGACGATGACGTCCGCCAGGCCGCACTGAATCTTCAGCATGCCGAATTCCACGGCGGCCGCCGCGGAGGCGCACTGCATGTCGATGGTCAGGGCCGGCACCGTGTCTGCCATACCGCCGAGCAGAGCCGCCAGCCGCGCGATGTTGCCGCCGGTACCGACGGCATTGCCCGCGTAAAAAGCCTCTACATCCCGCACCGCAGGATACCGGTCGCGCAACGCCTGCAGCACTCCGGCAGCCAGCTGCTCCGCCGGCACGTTGCGGAAAATTCCGTTGCGCACGCCGATGTGGCTGCGCAGACCGCCAAGCATATAGACTCGTTCCACAGATTGTCCCACCTTTCGTTCCGATGGTTCTATTATAAAAAATCCCGGCAACTTCTGTAAAGTCGCCGGGACAAGAACTCGGTGGTCAATCGTGCATCATTTTGTGGATTCGCGACGCCAGGAACGCCGCAATGAGGACCTTCACCACGTCGCCGAAGATGAAGGGGAAGACCGCTGCCACCAGCGTGGCCCATACGCTGAGGTGGGCGACGACGTACATGGAAATGCAGCCGCCGACGTAGATGACCGGCATGCCGACGAAGATGCCCAGGAGCGACAGGGTCTTGAAGGACGTGGCGTTGCCGCGGAGCTTGCTCATGAGCCAGCCGGCGACGAGGAACGAAACGATGAATCCGCCCGTGGGGCCGATGAGTTTGCCCAGGCCGGCCGTACCGCCGACAAATACGGGCACACCGACGGCGCCGAGGATCATCCAGGCCAGAAGTGCCAGGAACGCCTCATGCGGCTTCAGGATAAAGGCAATCAGGTTGACTACGATGGTCAGGGCCGTTACCATAGCCGGCGTAAAAGGCAGCGGGAAGGAAATATAGGCAGAAATCCCCAGCAAGGCCACACACAAGGCCATTTTCGTCAAGGTACGGGTCTTGGCGAGGCTCCCCTCCCGTCTCGGTGCACGTGTCGTTTGTTCCATGAAAAACATCCTCACTTTCTATCGGGCGGATGGCGCGTCCGGAATCACGCGGCAGAGCCGGCTCTTTTCCGTTAACGTGATCCGCTTACTTGTTAACTTGCAATCTACATTATAAAACTGACAACGCCATCTGTCAACCTGTGAAAAAATATCGTTAACAAGAGCACCCACTACCCCTAGTGTCCTCTCAGGTGAACATAGATAGCTACATATAGTACACGATTTGTTTATACGATTTTACATGTTAAAAACTTTACAAATAATTTTGTTGCAATTCTTGTAAATGTGTAGTACTATATAAGTGAAAAGAGAAGTCGCCAATAGAAAGTTCTGGAGACAGGCGAAAGCCATCGACCAGAAAAGCCTGGTGAAGGAAGGGACGATATTTCTCGGGAAACTACGAAAGGGAGTGATTCCGCCGAAAGATTCAAAGGAGCTTTTAAGCAGTTAGGCATGTGAAATCCTTTAGGCCAAGTCCATTCGAAGTGACGACGGAGAGTGGGCGAAAAGGAAGTAGTAGATCTACGAAGAGAAGGTTGTGATCCTCATGAAAGTGATGTTCTTGAGAGAATATTAAAGAAGTGGGGTAGAGTCCAATGCAGAGTCTAGCAGTAAGTCAGTAGGAAGCCCGCAGCAGAACGTTTGTTGCGGGCTTTCGTTTTGCCATTTTTTGGGAAGAGGGTACGGAATTTACGAACTGCCCCCGGTATGGTACAATTTTCCCAGGAAATGGACGGGCCGCCACAGACCGGCTGTCCGGCGAAGGAGGGATTCCCATGGCGAAACTGGTCGTGATCATCCAGTGTGAACATGCGTTGAAACGGTGCTGCGGGTTCTGGTGCACCAAAGATTTTTATGAGCGTCTGGGCGCCTTCCAGGGCTACCCGGAAGATACGCAGTACATGACGTTTTCCTGCGGCGGCTGCTGCGGCCGGGGACTGGCGGCGAAGGTGGAAAATCTGTCCCACCGGCTGGAGGTGGACGGACGGGACAAGGGAGACATAGTCGTGCACTTCGGCTCCTGCGTCTGCACGGACAACCATCACCATGCGCCGTGCCCGTTCCAGAATATTATGGAGACGATTCTCCAGCGCCACGGATTTACCAATATTGTCAAAGGAACGCATATTTCCAAAAAGGCGCAGAAACGGCGGGACGAAGGATTGTACCGCGGTTGAAACATGAAAAAAGGCCCTGTCCACAACGGACAGGGCTTTCTTTTTGTATTTCAGTTTTTGCTGTGCAGGCCTTTCAGGACACCGTTTTTCTTCTGGTGCATGAAGACGTGCTCCGCTGCCAGTTCCTGCAGCAGGTGCCGGCCGCTCCACCGGCTGTTGGTGGGCGTCAGCATGGCTTTGAGCTCGATCTCCTTCAGGTCGCTTTTCCTGACGGCGGCCAGGAAACGGTTCAGCAGGTGCATGTCGAACCCGCAGAGGACGGTCATTTCCTTCTGGGCCGAATCCATCAGCAGCTGCAGGGCCGCTTTTTTGACGGCTTCCGGGTCTTCCCCGGCTTTGGCCGCTGCCGCTTCAAGGGCTTGCGTCAGGTTCTCTTCCGAGTTTTCCGGCGGGTTGACCGCCTCACGGGCGGCATCTTTCACGCCGGCGAGGAAGCCGATGGCGTCGTTCTGTTCTTCCAGCGCGACTTCCCGGCAGTTGACCTTGAGCATCATGCAGACACGGCGCAGGCTTTGCAGCCGTTCAGGCCGGAAATTATAGGCCAGGATCATTTTTTTCATAGGCAATCCTTTAGAACATTTCTTTCAGGACGATGGTCTGGTCGCGGTTCGGGCCGACGGACACGATGGCCAGTTCGACGCCGGCGACTTCGCTGATGCGTTTCAGGTACTTCTGGGCGCCGGCCGGCAGTTCGTCAAAGGAACGGCAGCCCGTGGTATCGGTCATCCAGCCGTTGAATTCTTCGTAGACCGGCTCTACCCGGGACAGGGTCTTCAGGCTGGCCGGAATCTGCTTGATTTCCACACCGTCGATCTTATAGCCGACGCACATTTTGATTTTGGGCATCTGGTCCAATACATCCAGGCGCGTCACAGCCAGCGCGTCGAGGCTGTTCAGGCGGGCGGAGTATTTCAGCATGAACGCGTCCAGCCAGCCGCAGCGGCGGGGCCGCCCGGTAACCGTGCCGTATTCATGGCCCGTTTCGCGGATCTGGTGGCCCGGGCCGTCCGTGTCATGCAGTTCCGTCACGAAGGGGCCGGCACCCACGCGGGTCGTGTAGGCTTTGACGACGCCGATGACGTGGTCGATGAAGCGCGGGCCGATGCCGCTGCCCGTGCAGGCGTTGCCTGCCGTCGGGTTGGAGCTCGTGACATACGGATAGGTGCCGTGGTCGATGTCGAGGAACGTGGCCTGCGCGCCTTCGAACAGGACTTTCTTGCCTTCCTTGAAGATTTCATCCAGGACGACGCCCGTATCGGTCACATAGGGGCGCAGTTCGTCGGCGTACGCCAGATATTCTTTCAGCATGGCGTCGTAATCAAACGGTTCGCCGCCGTAGATTTTCGTAATGATGTCATTCTTGGCCTTGACGTTGATAGCCAGTTTTTCCGCGAAGACTTCCTTGTCCATGAGGTCGCAGATGCGGATGCCGACACGGGCCACTTTGTCCATGTAGCAGGGGCCGATGCCGCCCTTGGTCGTGCCGATTTTGGCTTTGCCCAGGGCTTCTTCCTGCAGTTCGTCCAGGCGCTGATGGTACGGCAGGACGACGTGAGCGCGGTCGCTGATGGCGATGCGGCTGATGTCGACGCCTTTCTCATGCATTTCCCTGATTTCCTGCAGCACGACACCGGGGTTGATGACAACGCCGTTGCCGAGGATGCAGATCTTGCCGTGGTACAGGATACCGGACGGCAGCAGGCGCAGCTTGTACGGCACGTCGTTCACCACGACCGTGTGGCCTGCGTTGGAGCCGCCGGAATACCGGACGACAGCGTCGGCCTTCTGGGCCAGATAGTCTACAACTTTCCCTTTTCCTTCGTCGCCCCACTGGGCACCAATTACAACAATAGATGACATAATGCGCCTCTCCTTGTTTCCTTAAAAAGCTGGTTCTGCAAGATGGATCGGCCGGTCCGGCCGCAATGCTGCCGCCGGGCCCTTACAGGCCGAAGCGGGCAAAAATTTCGTCGACATGGACGAGCATGGGCTTGTAGTCGAAGCAAGCCTTGATTTCGTCCGGTGTCAAATACTTGCGGACATCTTCGTCCTTGCAAAGGTTTTCGTAGAAGTCCTCGCCCTGGAGCCAGCGTTTCATGGCGTTGCGCTGTACCCAGCGGTACGCCGTGTCGCGGTAGGCGCCCTTGGCGACCAGCGCCAGGAGGACGCGCGGGCTGTAGATGAGGCCGCCGGTCAGGTTCAGGTCGGCGAGCATTTTTTCCGGATAGACAAGCAGTTTGTCGATGAGGTTCGTCGTTTCGTGGAGGATATAGTCCAGGGCGATGGTCGCGTCCGGGAAAATAATCCGTTCGACGGACGAATGGGAGATGTCCCGTTCATGCCACAGGGGAATGTCCTCGTAGGCCGGCAGGGAATAGCCCTGGATGACGCGGGCCATGCCGCAGATGCGTTCGCTGCGGACAGGGTTGCGTTTGTGGGGCATGGCCGAAGACCCCTTCTGCTTGGGGCTGAAATATTCTTCCGCTTCCCGGACTTCCGTACGCTGCAGGTGACGGACTTCCAGGGCGATCTCGGCGAGGGTTCCGGCAATGACGCCGAGGGTCGTGATGTACTGGGCGTGATGGTCGCGGTTGACGACCTGCGTGGCTACGTCTTCCCGCTTCAGGCCCATCTTTTTGCAGACATATTCTTCCACGTAGGGATCGATGTCTGCGTACGTGCCGACAGCGCCGGACAGCTTGCCGACGCACATGTTGTCGGCGGCCTGTTTCATGCGCTCGATGTTGCGCAGCGTGGCGTTGTACCAGAGCAGCAGTTTCAGGCCGAAGGTCGTCGGTTCGGCGTGGACGCCGTGCGTACGGCCAATGGTCGGCGTGTGCTTGAATTCGACGGCGCGGCGTTTCAGGACATCCGCCAGCTTCTGCAGGTCGTCGAGCAGGATGGCCGAAGCCTGTTTGATCTGCACATTGAGGCCCGTGTCTTTGACGTCCGTCGAAGTCAATCCCATGTGGATGTATTTGGCGTCGTCGCCGACATATTCCCCGACGTTGGTGAGGAACGCGATGATGTCGTGGTTGATTTCCCGGTCGATTTCGTGGATGCGGTCCACGTCGAAATTGGCCTTCTCCTTGATCACTTGGACCGACTCCTTCGGAATCCGCCCCAGTTCGGCATTGGCTTCGCAGGCTGCGATTTCTACATCCAGCATGGTCTGCCATTCATTGCGTTCGTCCCAGATTTTTCCCATTTCCGGACGGGTATATCTTGGAATCATGTACAGGTCTCCTTTCCTGACTCACCGGTCTCGGTGCCGGCCTTTCCTTACGCCATCATTATACACCAACAACGTAATGTCTGTCTTGTACTGCGTACAATTCTTTTTACTGGCCCATGTCCTTGGCCAGGCTGACGAATTTCGTGAACTGGTTCTGGAAGTACAGGTTCACGCGGCCCACAGGGCCGTTGCGGTGCTTGGCCAGAATGAGTTCCGTAATGTGCGTCGGCTCCTCGTCTTCCGACTTGTAGTAGTCGTCGCGGTACAGGAAGCAGACAAGGTCTGCGTCCTGTTCGAGGGAGCCCGATTCGCGCAAGTCCGACAGCATGGGTTTCTTGATCTGGCGGCTTTCGACGCCACGGCTCAGCTGGGACAGGGCCAGGACGGGCACCTGCAGTTCGCGGGCCAGGGCTTTCAGGCCGCGGGAAATCTCCGACACTTCCTGCTGGCGGTTGTCCTGATTGGCACGGCTGTTGCTGCCCTGCATCAACTGCAGGTAGTCGACAATCACCATGTCCAGGCCTTCCTGGGCCTGCAGGCGCCGCGCCTTGCTGCGCATCTCCATGATCCGCAGGCCTGGCGTGTCGTCAATGAAGATTTTCGCTTTCGCCAGTTTGTCCGCCGCCTGCCACAGGTTGGTCCATTCCGACTCGGGCACCTGCCCCGTGCGGAGCTGCTGGGCGTCGATGTTGGCTTCGGAACAGAGCATGCGCTGCACGAGCTGTTCGCGGCTCATTTCCAGGCTGAAGAACGCGATTTTTTTCGGCTCCTCGCCGGGGCCGGCGCCGCGGATGGCGATGTTCTGGGCGATGTTCAGGGCCAGGGCCGTCTTGCCCATGGAAGGCCGGGCGGCCAGGATGATAAAGTCCGACGGGTGAAGCCCCGCCGTCAGGCGGTCGAAATCGACGAAGCCCGTCCGAAGCCCCGTAATGCCGCCTTTGGTTTCAATGAGATTGGAAATCTCGTCGAGGGTCGTCCCCACTACTTCGCTGATGGGCGTGAAGTCTTTGCCGCCTTTGCGGTTGGAGATGCGGAGGATGGTCTTCTCCGCCTCGTCCATGATATCCTTGACGTCGTCCGCCCCTTCATAGCCGAGGGTGGCAATGCGGGTGCCCCCTTCGACGAGCTGCCGCAGAATGGACTTTTCCTCCACGATCTGGGCGTGGTACTTGACGTTGGCCGCCGTGGGTACGACATTGTCCAGCAGCGTCAGATAGCTGACGCCGCCCACGTCGTCCAGTTTGCCTTCCTTCTGCAGCTCGTTGGTCATGGTCACGAGGTCGATGGCCTCGTTGCGGCCGTACAACGCCAGCATGGCCGCGAAGATGATCCGGTGCGTCTGCCGGTAAAAATCTTCGGGGATAAGCATTTCCGCCACTTCGCTGACGGCCTCTTTGCTGATCAGCATCGCCCCCAGGACCGACTGCTCCGCTTTGATATCCTGCGGCGGCACGCGGTCGGGGTTATTCTGCTGCCGTTCCTGCTGCATCATCATTTCCTGTTTCCTTCCGGTTCCTGTTGCAATCGCCGGGATGATACATCCCTGCGGTTATTCCTCCGCCACCGTCACTTCGACGTTGAACTGGGCCGAAATTTCCGGATGGAGTTTTGCCACAGCCGGATAGAGGCCCGGGGCGGTCACTTTGTGTTTCAATTCAATCTTGCGGCGGTCGATGTTGAGGCCCGTCTGTTTGATGAGGGCTTCGGCCACGTCCTTCGACGTGATGGCGCCGAAGAGTTTGCCGTTGGCACCCACTTTCAACTGCATGTGGACCGTCAGTTTTTCAATCTGGGAGGCCAGGACGACGGCTTCGTCGTGGCGCTGGGCCGCACGGTGGGCAGCGACCTTCTGGTCCTGCAGGGCCTGGTTCAGGTTGACCGTCGTCGCTTCTTTCGCCAGGTTGTGAGGAATCAGGTAGTTGCGGCCGTAGCCTTCGGCCGTTTCCACGATGTCACCTTTTTTCCCTAATTTCTTGACATCAGTCAGTAAGATTACTTTCATCTTTGCTTTTCTCCTTTGCTTCGTCCATCTGCTGCTGCGTCAGTTCGATGATCTGGCGCTTGACATCGTCCACGTTGGCACCGTGGAGCTGCACGCCGGCCACGGTCTGGTGTCCGCCGCCGCCGAGTTCTTCCATGATGACTTGGACGTTGATGCTGCCGTCGCTGCGGGCGCTGACCGACAAATCGCCATTGCCGTAATCCGTAATGACGACGCCGACGGAGATATCCGTGATGTTGATCAGGTTGTCCGCCGCCTGGGCTGCGACAATATTGGATTCACTGGACCGTGCCTCCGAACAGTTGTTGACGGAGATGGCCAGGTGCGGAATCGGCATTTCTGCCTGGGCGATGATGCGGTACCGTTCCTGGTACGACGCCAGGTCGTCCTTGAAGAGCTGCCGCACGAGGAGCGGGTTCGCGCCGTTGCGCCGCAGAAGGGCGGCCGCCTCGAAGGTCCGTTCCCCGGTCTGGACGTTGAAGTTTTTCGTATCCACGACGAGGCCGCAGTACAGCAGGGTAGCCTCTTCCGGGTCGAATTCCAGTTTTTCGTCGAAATAACCGACCAGTTCCGTCACGAGTTCGCTCGTGGAAGACGACGACGGCTCCATGTACTGGAGGATCGTATTGGGAATGACGTCTTCCGCCCGGCGGTGATGGTCGATGATAATGCGGTTCTTCGGGATGGCATCCAGGACCTTGCGGCTCGCACAGAGCACAGCCCGGTGGTGGTCGACGAGCATGAGAAGGCTCCTCGGCGTGATTTCCTTCAGGGCTTCCTCTTCCTTGACGAGATGGTCCAGGTAATTGATGTCACCGGATTTGATCTTATCCTTTTCGTCGAACATGTATTCCTTGACCTTGTCAAAAGACATGGAATTGCCGCTGTAGACGATGTAGGTCGGTTTTTTGAGGGACAAGGCCATCTTGGCCACGCCGACGGCACTGCCGATGGCGTCGTAGTCTTCGTTTTCGTGTCCCATGACAAAGACGCGGTCCGCCGCCATCATCTGCTCACGGATCGTATGGGCCACAATACGGACACGCACACGGGTGCTCTTGGCGTTGACCGTGCTCGTGCCGCCGAAGTACTGCATTTCCTTGCCCGACTGGACGACGACCTGGTCGCCGCCGCGTCCCAGGGCCAGGTCCAGTGCCTTGGAGGCGTTCATGCTGATTTCCGCCAGGGTCGCCCCTTCGCCGGAAATGCCAATGGACAACGTCGGTGCCAGCTTGTTTTCTAATTTGATTTCCCGCACACGGTCCAGAATGCTGAACTTGTCTTCCAGGGCTTTTTTCAGGCCCACGTTCGTGAATCCGACCATGCAGTTTTCCTTGCCGGACCGCCAGACGAAGCCGTTCAGCGTTTCCGCCCACTGGGATACGCGCTCGCTCACTTCGCCCGTCAGGTTTGCCCGGGCGGCTTCGCTCATGCCCTTGGCCACGTCTTCGTAGTTATCGAAACGGACGAAGGCGATGTTGAGGCTGTCGTCGTGGTATTTGATTTTCAGGTTTTCCAACTCCGTGACATCCATCAGGTACACCATGAGGCTGCTGTGGACGGCGCTGTCGCGGACCCGGTCGCCGGGCTTGGTCTGGACGCTGAAATAGCGCATGTTGTACCAGCGGTCCTTGATGCGCAGGATTTTTTCGTCGTCTTTGACGCACATGGTCTCGAAGGCGTTGTCCGCCAGTGGCAGCACCTCTTCGGGGCGCTTGCCGTCAAGCTGGGACTTGCCCACGATGTTCTGGAATTTTTCGTTCTTCCACTGCAGTTTGCCGTCCGACGAGAAGACAGCGATGCCGACGTCGAGATTGCGCACGGCGAAGTGGTTGGCCCGGTCGATGTTGCGGATGATGTCGTCCAGATAGCCGGACATGGACAGCCGCTTGCGGACCAGGGTGCGCCGTGCGAACCAGAAGACCGCGATGGCAATGAGGACAGCTGCCGGCAGGAACATCGGCTGCTGCACACTGAGGGCGGCCAGCAGCAGGAAAATGATGGTCACATACAGCGTGACATCTTTCCAACTGGAAAATAGACTTTTATTGAACATGATACAACTCCTTCGGCTGCCATTTCCCTTGCCGGGAGACGGCGGCCTGTTTTACTGTCCTGGTTTGTTTTTCTTATGTACGCCGCGGGGATCGAAGAGGATGTCATACCCGCCCACGTATGTCATGGCGAGGGTGACAATGGGCAGAAACATGGACACCAGGACGAGGATGCGGAACCAGAAGAGGTTCTTGCCCCGCTGTTTCATCCACCAGTAGACGCCGATGAGGCCCTGGACGACCAGCAGCATGCTGCAGATAGTCCAGACGTTGGCCGACAGCGTATACACCCAGTTGCGGATGCCGGCACTGTTCAGATACTGGAGCCCGATGAGGCCCAGGATATACAGCAGCGCCACGACGCGGGGAAAGCCGAACCGTTCCGCCGGGGGAAAGCCCGGCAGCTGGACACCGGCCCGGGCCATGACCTTGCGGGCCAGCCAGTAGTTCAGCAGGATCAGGCACGGTGCCACGAGAATCATGGCGCCGGGCAGGATGATTTTCATGAGACGCAGGGTCTCGGACATTTGGGAACTGAACTCCGCCGCCTGCTGCGCCCCCATCGTCCCGGACAGGGACTGGGTCATCTGGGGCACGGCCGCGTCGAGCTGGTTGAACATCATCTCCACGGGGTCGATGCCCAGCACGTACAGCGCCAGGATCAGGTTCAGGCCGATGCTGACGAGACCTGCCGCCGTCGAGATGACGAACAGTTTTTTCATGGGAAGCTGCCGGTGCACGCATTCGCCCAGGGCGACGCCCATGATGCCGAAGACGGCCAGGAAGAAAAGCGAGTGGACCGGACTGATAAGCATGGCGACGATAGCCGACGCCACAACCGTCGACAAGATGCTGTAGCGCATCCCGTTGCGGATGCCGCAGATGACGATGGGCAGCGGCATGATGAGGTTGATGAAGACGCCCACGAAGGGGACGTAGTAAAAGAGCAGGTTGAAGACGATGGCTATGGCTGCGAAAATCGCGCCTTCGACCATGGCCGACGTACTGCGCCTGTTTCTTCCATAGGTTAAAGCCACAATTACCTCCGTGTAGATAGCAATGCCCGGTTTGGGTCCCGGGCACAAATCAACTATTATATTGTACTACAGATGCGGTGATTTGGCAAAAAGGCAAAAAACCGCCCCCGGAACACCAGGGGCGGCCCATCGGAGACCCGCCCGCAGGCGGGATATATCGCGGGGCATCCCGCGAACCACTGCCGGCATCGCGGCAGGAAATCTCTGACCGTTCTTTTTCCAGTTCTCTTACAGCTTGACCGTGGCTTTCAGTTTGAGGCCTTCGGCAATGACGCTCAGGTCCGTAAAGTGGACCACGTCGAGCACGGCCTTCTCCAGGAAGCGCGTCTTGCCAATCTTGCTCTCCTGCAGGGTTTTGGTGAAATCCAGGCCGATGACCCCGTCTTCGTACGTCGTCACGACGTCCCGGTTTTCGATGGTCACCTTGTCAAAGGCCAGATCCAGGATACCCAGGATCAGCTTGTCGCCGATAGTATTGACGATCAGGGAAGCAAAGTCGTTGTTGAAAATATCGAAGCCTTCGACCTTGATGTGGGCCGTCGCTTCGGTCTGGTCCACGAAAAAGTCCAGGATGGACAGCTTCAGGGACAGAGTGCCGTACGAATTGTGCTGCAGCTGCATAGTCATGTAATCCGGCGCCTGGTAGCCCAGATCCAGCAGCGCGAAATCACTGCCGGCCAGCGCCTGCGTCATATACCAGCGGATTTCCGCATAGGGAATGACCAGTTCGCCCCGGGACAGCTGCTTCCAGTTCTGCGCCGACAGCCAGCGGTCGCTCTTGTTCTTCAACGGATTGACAATCCGGTCGTTGATGTCGCGCAGGCGGGCGGAAATGCTTGTTTCCGCCTTGTCGGCCTGGGTCTTTACATTATTGAAGATTTCCTCCGAACGGAGATGTTTCACCTGTTCCTTCAAGGCGCTGATGTCGAACTTCTTCGTTTCGTCGCCCAGCGGACGGTTGCGGCAGTCCATCTTGCTGAAGGTGTCGGCGTTGTCCGCCCCTTCCTTGCGGGCCTTTTCATAGACTTCGCGGAACGCGGCCACATCTTCCGGACGGCCGGCTTTCAGCCAGGCATTGGCAGCCTTGCCGACGCCGTACGTAATGGAAATGGCCAGCGGAATCTGCAGGGCCGGCATGGGAATGATCGTCGCCACGGACTGCCCCACAAAGGTCGCCCCCAGGGAGCCCAGCAGGCCCATGGCAGCACCTTCGGACAGGGCGATGCCCCGCAAATCCGCAAGGCGGGTAATCATGTAGACTTCGTTGGCAATGAGGGCCATACTGCCCAGCAGGGGAGCCACGACGATGACGCTCGCCCGGGCGGCGCCCCAGCGGCAGATCTTTTCGGCTTCCCACTCTGTATCGATATCTTTCAGCGGTTCCGGTTTGTCTTTCTCCGCATCGGCGTCGTCAGAAGCACCGGCTGCGGCTTCTTCGGTTCCCGTTTCGGCGGCGCCGGTCTCTTCCGCGCCGGCTTCCGCGCCCGCATTGGCGTCAGTTTCAGCGGCATCGCCTTCGGCGGTGTCTTTTCCGGCAGCGTCCGCTTTTTCCGCGTCGGTGTCGGCAGCTGCTTCCGCAGTGGTCTCTGCTGCAGTGTCTGCTGCCGCAGTATCAGCTGCAGCGGCATCTTTGGCGGCAGCGTCTGCTTCCGTATCTGCCGCGGGAGCTGCGTCTGCCCCGGCTGCGGCGCCTTCCGCCTGTCCTGCTTCCCGCATATCCTGCTCTTCGTGCAACTTTTTCTCTTCCATCGTACACTCCTTCTCTCCGCTTGATCCAACGGATTGGCACTTTGGGTGCCGTCGCTTTTATTATACTATCCTTATGCTATAATAATAACGAAAAAATTATGAACTATAACTATCTTTAAACTATATCTATACTTATAGGAAGGAAGTTGACGAAAACGGAAGCCGTCCCCTACACTGCCGAACACCACCGGGCCCCATGCGGCCGCTTCGCCCCCTCTCCGAGCGGACGGATGCACCTGGGCAACCTGTATACCGCGCTGGCCGCCTGGCTCTGTGCCAAAAGCCGGGGCGGTACCTTTCTCTTGCGCATGGAAGACTTAGACCCCATGCGCTGTCCCCGTTCCTTCGCCGACCTGATCCTGTCCGACCTGGAATGGCTCGGCCTGTCCTGGGACAACGCAACGGTCCCGTACCAGAGCGAACGGGGAGCCATCTATACATGGTACTTCGACCGTCTGCAGCAGGAGGGACAGCTGTATCCGTGCTTCTGTAGCCGCGCCCAGCTCCATGTGGCCGACGCCCCCCCCACGCCAGCGACGGCCGCTTCGTCTACGCCGGCACGTGCCGGAACCTGACACCGGCCGAAGTGGCGGAAAAGTCCCGGCACCGCCATCCCGCCTACCGCCTGCGCCTGCCGGACGAAGTCATTTCCTTTACCGACGGCCACTACGGCCCACAGCAGTACAACCTGGCGAAAGACTGGGGCGACATCATCATCCGGCGCAGTGACGGCGTCTTTGCCTACCAGCTGGCCGTCACCATCGACGACGGCCTCCAGGGCGTGACGCAGGTCGTCCGCGGCGGAGATCTGCTCAGTTCCGCCGCACCGCAGCTCTACCTGTTCCGCCGGTTCGGCTTTGCCGAACCCTCCTACCTGCACCTGCCCCTGCTGGTCTCGCCCGACGGCGCCCGCCTGGCCAAGCGGGAAAAAGCCTGTGACACAGGTTTCCTCCGTTCCCTCTGCGACAGCCCGGAACCCCTGATCGGCTACATGGCCTGGCTCCTGGGCCAGCTGGACCGGCCGGAACCGCTGCGGGCGCAGGATGTCCTGCCCTTCTTCGACGCAAAAAAAATCCCCGCGCACGACATCGTCGTACCGGGGGATTACTGGAAAGGGTTGCAACACAGTACAAACAAATAAGGTTCGATCAGGACTTCCTGCTACCGCGCCGCCACCGTCACGGCCTTTGCAGGACGGGCATCGCGGCGGACGGGAACGACCAGCTGCTGGCCGGCACTGATACGCGTGTCGGACAGCTGGTTCGCCGTACGGATCCGGTCGATGACCTCCCGCACGTCCTCGTCAGGACGGCTCCAGTGCGACGCAATGGTCCACAGGGTATCCCCCGTATGGACCGTAATCGCCTGGTTGTCATACACCACAGGGGAAGCGGAGACATGAACATATGTAAAGCCGGCACTCAGGATGGCGCCCAGCAGGAAAGCAAGCAAACTCTTTTTCATCTTTGTCACTCCTTTAGGAACGTATGTTCGTTATTTCTTCTGTAACTGTATTTTAAATCAACTTTGTTCGCTTGTCAATCTATTTTTTGAAACTTTGTTCGCTTTTTTAAAGTCGCGTTCGCTATTGTTCGAAACAGCAAAACCCGTCTCCTGTTCCACGGGATTCTGTTATAATTAGGAAGAAAGGTGTCAATTCCTGCAGAAGGAGGTGGAGGATATCATGGGACGCTTTTTGATCATTACAGGAATCATCCTGGTCGTATTGGGCCTGATTCTGGAACTGGGGCCTTCCTCCTTTCCGCTGGGCCATCTGCCGGGAGACATCCACATCGTCGGAAAGCACGGGAGTTTTTATTTTCCCATCGTGACCTGCATCGTGCTCAGTGTCGTACTGAGTTTGATTTTGCATTTTTTCCAGTAACAGACATCGTATCTGCCGAAGGGAAGAAGGAACGGCCGCCTTCTTCCCTTTTTCTTATTCCCTCGCCGCGGCCCGGACGCCGGGAGATAGTTTCGGAAGATTTCATTTTTAAGGCGGGAAGCTATGATAGAATAGTAGGAGAACAGCGAACAGAGGAGGCTTGTCCTGCAATGACAGAAACCCATTCATCCTATGCCGACTGGTGTCCCACCCTGCAGCAGGTGATGCTGTACCTCGCGGCAGAAATCAAAAAGTACAGCGAGGCATGCAGGAAAAGGACGGGAGAACCTGCCTACGAGCACCTGATCTACCGGATCAAGGACGAGGACAGCATGAAGGAGAAAATTGCGCGGAAGGGACTGCCCTTGTCGGCGCAGTCCGCTTTGCGGGAACTGAAGGATGCCATCGGCATCCGCATCGTCTGCCGTTTCATCGACGATATCTATACGAACCTGGAAGCCATCCGGCAGCTTCCCTTTTGCCGGATCCTGCAGGAAAAGGACTACATTACCAATGTGAAACCCAACGGATACCGGAGTTATCATGTGATCGTCGAAATCACAGCCCCTTATGAGGACATCGACGGGAACAATCCGGGCCGTTTCTTTGCAGAAATTCAATTACGTACGATTGCCATGGATTCCTGGGCGAGCCTGGAACACGAGGTCAAATACAAGAGAGACATTGAAGATCCCGCCCTGATCACAGAAGAACTCAAACGCTGCGCCGACGAACTGGCCGCTTGCGACCTGTCGATGCAGACCATCCGCCACTTGATTCGAAGCAGTCATAAAAAGGAGTCTTGAGCGATGAATATTTTGTTAGCGGAAGATGAACGCGCTATGTCCATGGCCATCGCCGCCGTCCTGTCCCATTCGGGATACTCCGTGGACACAGTCCATGACGGAGAAGCTGCGGTGGAGCTGGCCGGGAAAAAGCCTTCGATTGTATGATTTTCGACATCATGATGCCCGTCAAAGACGGCGTGACAGCCCTGACGGAAATCCGGCAGAGCGGGAACGAAACCCCGGTCATCTTCCTGACGGCCAAATCCGAGGTGGACGACCGCATTACGGGACTGGACGCCGGGGCGGACGACTACCTGACGAAACCGTTCGCCATGGGCGAACTGCTCGCCCGCATCCGCTCCATGACCCGGCGCAATCAAAAAGAAAAGGAAGACATTGTATGCGGTTCCCTGGTCCTCAAGACAGGGGACGGGGAACTTTCCAGCAGGAACAGCATCCGCCTGTCCGCCAAGGAAACGTCCCTCATGGAACTGCTCATGCTGAACGAAGGAAAAGCGATTTCCAGGGAGCACCTTTTCCAGCGCGTCTGGCAGGAGGAACCGGACAAGGACCCGCAGATTGTCTGGATCTACATTTCCTACCTGCGGGAAAAACTCAAAGCTATCGGCAGTGACCGTGAAATCATCGGGGAGGAAGAGGGTCCCTTCACCTTGAAGCCCATCCTCTCCTAGGAGGGGACATTATGGGAGAAATCCATCGCATCCGGCGGAAATTCATCCTTGCCGGGACCCTGGCCGTCATCATCATCGTCGTCGGCGCCCTGGGGGTCATCAACACCATTACTTACGTGCGGATGCAGAATTCGGTCTTCTCGCTGCTCACCATGATTTCCGAAAACGGAGGACAGCTGCCGAGCCGGCAGATCAAGGGCCCTCCTTCCTGGATCGAGGATCCCGACTGGTATAACGATTCGCCGGAATCCATCTACCAGATCCGGTATTTCAGCATACTCATGAGCCGCCAGGGGGATGTAGAAGCCATCAACCTGTCGAAAATTGCCTCCTTCAGCCAGAGAGAAGCGGTGCAGGCCGTAAAGGCTGTCATCGAATCCAACAAGGACAAGGGCATCTTCAGGAAGGACCGTGCCAGCTACAGCTTCATGGTAACTCCGGTCAACGAGGACCAGTACCGTATCGTTATCATGGATTCCACGAAGGATGTGGCGGCCGTCGAGTCCTTTGCGCGCTATTCCCTGCGCTTCGGCATCGGCTGCATCCTGGTCTACGTGCTGATCCTGTACGCCCTCTGCAACCTGATCATCCAGCCCTTCGTCCATAACCTCGAAAACCAGAAGCGGTTCATCACCAACGCCGGTCATGAACTGAAGACCCCCATTGCCATCATCTCCGCCAATACGGAAGTGCTGGAGATGACCCAGGGAAAGAATGAGTGGACGGCCAATATCCTGGCGCAGGTACGACGGGTGACACGGCTGATCAACGACCTCATTACCATGGCGAAACTGGGAGAAGCAAAAAAAGAAGACATCCAGAAGACGGAAATGGATCTCGTCCCGTGGTTTAAAGAAACCGTGGAACAGTTCCGCCCCCTCGTGAAGGACGGGGAAAAGACTCTCTCCCTGGAGGCCCCGGAAACGCTGGTGGCGTCCACGGACAAGACGATCCTGACGGAACTGCTGAACATTCTGATGGACAACGCCATCAAATACTGCGATCCCCAGGGGGTAATCAAGGCTACCCTCGTACCGGAAGGAAAGAAAGGTTTCTCCCTTTCCGTTTCCAACCACTACGCCCGCGGCGAAGGAGAAGACTATACCCACTACTTCGAACGCTTCTACCGGGGCGACAAATCCCACGACAGTACCATTCCCGGCTACGGCATCGGCCTGTCTATTGCCCGGGAAATGGCGGACCTGCTCGACGGACAAATTACCGTTTCCTACAAGGACAAAGTCATCTGCTTTTCCCTGCATTTCAATCGAATATAAAAAAGCTTAAATAACAACAATTATAAAAAAATGAAAGAACTGTGACGAAATATGCATTCGTTTCGCCACAGTTCTTTTTTAGTTTTTCCCTTTTATCGCTACATTCTATTCTTTTCGCAATGATATGTTATAATGAATATGTCTAAAGTATGTCATTCGTGTGATGAAAATTTGTATCGCAATCATCACATTTTCCGACCAGCCGGCTTCCGACATTGGGCCGGTCGAAAAACAGGGGGCTTTCCCGGGAGAAAGACCCCCACAAGGGGGATTTCCGATGAAGAAAATGGGGTATTTGGAGCAAAAACGGCTCGCACGGTTGGTTCTGTTGGCACTTTGCACGCCCATTCTTACGTTTTCATGGATGGGGACGGCGCATGCCTATGAAGAATCTTATGCATTTACCAAAGACCAGGTAGATGCCGGCGGGCCTCTTTTAACGTGGAAAAGCCAGACCGGTGCAGGAATGCAGTCGATTGCCCACGATGACGAGGTAGTCCTGTCGATGACGGCACCGGTTATCAGCACATCCGGCAGCGCGGATGCTGGTGAAGCATTCGGCTACAGCGCGGTCACAACCGACGGCACGGGTGCCCAGTTTACTATTTCCGGCACGCAGGGTGTGACGATTACGTCTATCGGGAATCCTGTGATTACGGACGACACCCAAATGCATGCGGGAGAGGATACGCAGTATAAGAGAACCAACGTAATCCTTGCGAGGAACAAGAGCAGCGTTTCTGTTTCTTCGACGGGCGGTGATATCACGCTGAATCTGGCGGATGAACTGACGCCGGATGACCGCAACGGGTCCTACAATCTGCTGATTCCTTTCACGAATGGGCACCAATCCCAGCTGAATGTCGTACTGGTTGAATCCGGGAGCACTGTTTCTTTGAAAGGAAAGAATGTCTATTATTTTTGAGCTTGCCTCCCTTCCCCGCATTCTAAAGCGGTTTATGGAAACGGCAGCGGAAAAAGGGGCAGAAAAGAGGCAGAACGTCAAAAAAAGAAAGGAAGGTAAGAACAATGAAAGGAACCAGGGAGAAACAAGTCAAGAAAGCATTGAACCAGGTGTTGAAACAAAAGTACAGGGCATTAAGCCCGGAGGCACGCCGGTTCCTGCGCCTTTATCTAAAGGCCGATGAAGAAACCAGGGATTTTGCATACAACCTGCTTATAGAACGGCGAAAACAAATCCAGGCGTAACCGTCCGTAATTGTCATTGGCTATCCCTGCAAGGGTTTAAACGTATCGACCGCCGCATTCTGAACGGAATGCGGTTTTTCTTTTTCCACGATCACCAGCTGATCCGGGCAGCAAAAGTTTCAACCCCTGGCAAAAAACAAAACTTTTTTTACGACTACCATTTTCACGAACCCGCTATGTATGGCCGTTTCTGAGATATGGTTTTCCGCAATGTAAATGTAATTGCAAGGGCAGCGGCAGAAAAATGGCGGCAGCGGGAAGGAATGTCAAGTTTTGTCAAGTTTTGCGGTTTCTACTCAAATAGCGACCGCATAAAATCGTTTTTAACGCGCTTTCCAGGTGTGGCCCATAGAAGTTTATGCTTTGCCGTTTTAATCTTCTGTGTGGCTGTTTCCTGCCGTCCGCTGCCTCTTGCCCCTTCATTACCGCGCCTGGCGTTCGTTATCCTGCTAAATGTGGCCGGAAAATGCCAGGACGGGGCCAGCGCAGGGCAAAAAAAATACAGCCGTCCCAAAAGCGGGACAGCCGTACATTACTTATTTTGACCGAATCAGTTTGTTACTTCATGTGTGTTGACTACACCCTATACGCGGGCAGCCTTTGTGTAACAAGAATCCCTGTCCCCCGGTGCAGGCCAGGTCAAACGGGGGGTCACCCTGGGGGGTGTGGCCATTAACCACCGGGCCATAAAAGTTAAAATTTCACACGAAAGAGGGGCGCTCGGTCTTTCGCCTTGTTGTTTTTGCCCGTACCCAGGGGGGTGTTTCGGTCAGATATGCTGCAGCTTTTCGGCAAGCTGCTTTTGCTGGGCCAGTATGTCACGGTTTTTATCCAGGTATTCATTGATCATGCTGGTAAGCAGCCCGGAAACGCTGCTGCCCTGCAGCCCTGCCAGCAGCTTAAAATCTTCATAGGCGTTACGGTCGAACATGAAATTAACCCGAATGGCCTTCTTGTCGTCTGCCATGGTTTCTACCCCCTTCCTGGTTGACATTTTCCTACACTTCTATTATACTTTAATTAAGTAAATGTTTCAAGTGGTGGAATAAACTTAATTTACATAATGTACATTATCGGACGTAAAATAATATTTTCGTTTTATGAATCGTTGAAAACGGCCTTGCAATGCGGTTTCCAGCGGTTTTTATTTTTACTGACTTTTTGGCTTTTGCAGGTTATGTTAAATCCCCGGCCCTGTTTGCATATATGCATGAATCGTTATACATAAATTGAGTGTTTTATACAATTTATGCAGTAAAAAGCTATGTGAAAACCTGCAGGGGATTGAACCGCCGCAACAGATTATTTCCACCAGGCGGAAAACTGGGAAGGCTGGCACTGATCAAGACGGTAAAACCACCTGGCACAATATCCCGCTGCCGCAGTTCCAGGCATTGCCCCCGTTCATGCGCCGCCTTTGTTTCGCCTTACTAGGAACGATTTTAGCCGCCAGCGTGATAAATCTATCCAGCGTCCTGTCAAAACCCCCGTACAGGTCGTTTCCTGCCGTCCTGGGAATTGCCACGCCGGATAAATTGCTGCAGATGGGAAAAAATAAAAACTCCCCGTCGATAGGGAAACAGCGGCAGCGCTTTTTTGAACCATACCCCCCTGCTGCCAGCAACAGCCAAACACCCCTAAAATCCCCTAAAATCCCGCCACCCCTTTTTAATGGTTTTGGAATTGGGAACATATATAGGCGGGGCGTCCCCTGGCCCCGCCATATGTTACCCCAAAACCATTCAGAGAAACAAACAAACAGTTTGTTATATATAACAGAGGTGTTGTTCGCTGCCGGGGATAAACAAACAAACACCCCTTTATACTGAGGTGTTTGTTGCTTTCTCTTGTTCTTTTGCAGGGGCCGTTTCAACGGGTGTTTCCCCCGGTTGGTGGATAAAACCGTCTTTGTATGTCCAGTCCAAATTTAAGTTTTTTGCATATCGTTTTATTGATGTAACGCTGCATTTCAAAACTTCCTGCAGCGCGGCCATTCTGACAGGGCCGTCTTTGACAAGTTTGCTGTATTCAACCAGCATTTTCTGGGCGCGGTCGTTGGCATTTTCTTTATTCGCCTGGGCGCCTCTTTTCCGCCCCTTGTTTCGGACAGAATTTAAGCTGCCTGTTACTTCCGCTGTTTCCAGTACACCAGCGCGATCAAGATGGTGAACCGGCCAATCGAAAAAAACGTTGACCGGCCTAAATTCCGTAAACTCCCGCAGGCGGCTGGTAATTCTGTAAGCTTTTCTATCGTCGCTGCAGTCTACCACCGAATTAAAGTCAAGTTCCTGCTGGGGTGCAGACGGCAAATCAAGCGGTGACATATCAAGGAAGGCATCGGGATCCCTGGCAAAAACGCCGCTGCCGCTGGCCCTGTCCATTGCGGATTTGAACCCCTGCAGCCCTTTAGAATGGTGGTGGCAATAGATGGTTGAACATTTCAGTTTCTTGCAGATTTTATCAAACTGGTTACAGAAATTAGCCATGTCTGACGCGCTGTTTTCGTCGCCCGTCAACACCTTGTATATGGGATCAATGATGATGGCCATATAGTGATCGTTCTTGCACCTGGCAATAAGCTGTGGAACAAGCTTATCCATTGGGACGGCCTCTCCCCGCAGGTTCCATATATTGATACTATTGATATTCCTTTTTTCCCAGCCCAGCCCGTTATAAACGTCGTCAAAACGATGTGCGCAGGACGCGCGGTCTAATTCCAGGTTGACGTACAGCACACGTCCCTGGGCGCATTGAAACCTTTCCAGCCACTTTTTGCCTTCGGCAATTGCGGCAGCAAGTTCAATCAGCGCGAATGACTTTCCGGCCTTAGACGGCCCTGCCAACAACATTTTATGCCCCTGCCTTAACACCCCGTCTATTAAAGGTGGGGACAAAGGCGGCATATTTTTTAAAAGGTCAGCAGCGTTTTCAATGGGCGGCAGGTTATCGTTGAACGTTTCGGCCCATTCCTGCCATTCCTTCCAATCTTTCTTGCCAATGTTAGTGTCAACCAGGAATTGTTTTTTGCCGTTTCTCTCAACACCAGGAAGGCGCGACAGCCGTGCAGGGTTCTTGTTTTGTTCGTCGATTTCCAGCTTGTTCTTTTTGCAAAACTCATACAGGAAGGCGACGCGCTCCCTATATTCGCTAATGTTCCCCGCGTCCACACGAACGATAGCATGAAGGCTTTTCCCGCCCGAACACACCAGGGCGGCAATTGGCAATTTCAATTTCCGCAGGATAGCGTTCTGTTTGTCCAGCGGCAGCGTATCGCTTTCCACCAGGGCATAGCGGAATGCGGTAACATTTTCGTCCTTAACATCTTCCCCGTCCAGCGGGTTAATGTGGATCCAAACGCCCGCCTGGTGTTCATAGTCGCCGATGGCGTAGGTAATATCGTCGGGGTGTTTTACAAGTTCTTGTTCCAGCTTTTCCGCTGTCATTTTATAATTGCCCTTGTCACCAGGGAACCATTTACCGTTTTCCTGCTGCCGTGCAGTAACAACATAACCCACATGATCGCCCGGTTCAAACAGCGTTTTCAGATAGCGCAGCGCGTCATTAACAGGGTTCCATTCCGTAGGTTCCTTTACTTCCTGGCCGTCCACTTTATCCGTGTCGATTGCGGGCCTGTCACTTTCAACGGTTATTACATCGTCCCAGTCTAACGCGCGCTGTTCCCTGCTGCTGGACGGTTTCCACCCGTGTTCTTTCGCCATGCTGGTAATGGTAGCCCCGGTAATGGGTTTCCCGGAATTGCTGCCGTCAAATGTTTTCCACTTCTTTGCGCATTCGCCAGGGTGGTAACGTTTGCTGTCCTGGGACGACCAGTTTTCCCAGTCAGACAGGTTATACCCTTCGTACTTTAAGGCCATTCCTACAGTAACCCACTCAGTGTAGCTGCATTCTTGCGGCGGGATACACTGCAACAGGGCCTTTAAATCGAATCTGCTCATATATGCACCTTCGTTCGTAATGATAAGCTGTTTTTTATCTACCTCATGTGGTAGAATTAGTTAAGGCTTAAACCGTCATACATGGGCATTTGTAGCCGGAAAGCCGTTAACCGTTGGGGTATCAACCACCCCAGCGGTTATTTTTTTAATCTCATTCGCTCACGGTTCGACAGGAATTGTTCAAACGCTGCCGCGCGAATCAACTTAATTCGCGGGCTTACAGTGATATAAGCCCCTTCATATTCCGGCAGCGTCCTAAACTCATTCAACAGCCGCCATACCGTAGTACGCGACAGCGGGAACCGCTTGTAAATGTCACATGGGCGGTAATACTCTACGCCCTGGCACTTGTTTTCACCACGCATTGTTTTCGCCTTCTTTCTTTTCTGCATTGAACCTTTTCTGAACCCTTGCAGGGGCAGCCATTGGCATTATTAGTTTTCAGATAACATGATTTCAGCGGGTTCAACGTCCAGCACGGCAGCGATACGCCGGATAGTAGAGAAGGAAACCGGGCAACCATGGTTTAAACGGTTGATTGTGGTAGGGCTTAAATTGGCCCGCGCCGCTAATACATTTTGAGAAAACGCCTTTTTTTCGCGCAGACGGTTAAAATTTTCAACATCTACTTTTACTGCATTACGCATATTAATTCTCCTTTCTAGCTTTATTAGCTTTTTTATTTCCCTCCATGTCCCTATCATAACACCAAAACTAATACAAAAACATAGCCACTTCATGTGTTTATGTTGACATATACGCTTTTTAGGCGTTATAATGATAAAAATTAGGTTTCCTGCCGTAGAAGGGGGCGTTTGAATATGAAAGGCAGACGGGCGAATGACGCCAAAAAAACTGTGTTTGAAAGGAACCTGCAGCGTATCCGACGGGCAAACAACATTACGGGGCAGGAATTGGCTAAACTGATCGGCATACCTTATACAACGTATGTCGCTTACGAAAACAGGGGCCGTGAGCCGCGCTATGATGTCCTGCTTAAAATTGCCGATTACCTGGGTGTTACCCCTAACGAACTTTTAGGGGCAGAATTGCCGGAAAGCTTGATAAGGCGTGCAAAACACCGATTGGAACAATGCGGGTTCACCGTAGAGGTAAAAAGGCATGGTGAACGTTTTGAAATTAAGGGAACTCCTACAGTCCAGGAACAAATAGCACTGGCAGACAAAGACAACATTTTATTCCTTTGTACAGAGGATCCCGAAAACCTGGGCAGCGAAACACACATTGATGAATTTGACGGCGAATTGGTAGAGGAAACCGTTCCCCGTCAACAGCCGTATACTTTTGTGGTAACTCTTGCCCAGGTTGAAAGGCTTTTAAACTCTCTTGATGAATCAATGTTAACCTACCGATTTTTGGCAAAACGGTTTGAAAAGCTAAATTCTGACCGTTTTGCGGGGGGAATTGCCTTTTACGGCATTGTTACCACCTTGCGCCAGGTCGACAAAATCACTTTCGACGAAAGCAGATTACAGCAGGAAGAGGATCGTTTTTTGAACGTCCTATTGCAGAAAATCCCCAGGAATGCCGTTGGTAGCTTTAGCGCGCTTGCCATTTGCGATATACTGGCCCCCACGGTCATAGCCAGTGAACCAATCACGGGGGCAGACTTATTAAACAAGCTACGCGCGGCAGCGGGAAAAGGTGACGACACAATATGTTTGAACCTGGCGTTCGTGTACCTGGCATAAAAAAAGGCCCTGCCGAATAATCGACAGGGCAGCAATACCGCTTTTCATTGAACCGTTGAACCTTTGCAGGGGTAGCCAATGGCACAAAAAGGAAAAGAGGTATTCGTATGTGGATTGAAACTATTTTAAACTCAAAAGGAAAAAGGTACAAGTACAGCGAACGATTTACTGATCCTAAAACCGGGAAGGCCCGGAAAATCAGTGTGACGTTGAACAGCGACAGCCGCCACGCCCAGCGTATGGCTGCGGATATGTTGCGGGAAAAGCTGCTGCAGAAAGAGAAACAGGCAGAAATGCCGGAATCTAAAATGCTTTATGCCGTTCTTGACGAATGGAACGAAAGTGTTCGTCCCCAGGTTAAATACAGCACACACCTGCAGCACGTTCACATGATCGCCACCATTAAACGGATAATCGGGCGGGATATGCTGTTAATGGATTTCACGCCCGCGTTGGTGGAAAAGGTTGTCAACGAACTGTATTATACCCGCAAACATTCAAAAAGCCATTGCAGCGCAGTATTGAGCACCATTAAGAGGGCTTTCAAATATGCTAAAAAAGCCCATTACATCAACGATATTTCAGAATACATGGATTTATCGCTTGCCCCGCGTCCAACAACGCGGGAAGAACTGGACAAGAAACAAAACAAGTTTCTCAGCCATGAAGAACTGTCGAGTTGTCTAGAACAATTGCAAAAGATGAACCAGCGTGTTGCCCTGGCGGTTGAATTTATCGCATTGACGGGGGTACGCAATGGGGAACTGGCGGCCTTCCGTCCGCAGGATTACCACCAGGCCGAAAGGTGTATCACGGTAAGCGGTTCAATCATGCAATGCTGCAAACTTAGGGATCCTAAAGCGCGTTCAACGCCGAAAAACGTTTATTCCTACAGGTCAGTGCATCTCAGTCCCCGCGCCATGGAAATTGTTCACTGGTTCCTATTGGCAAATAAGAAGGCTGCTGCCTGGGATCCCACTTATAGGGATTTAGGTTACATCTTTACCAGCAAACGGGGGACGCCGATATGTAGGAACCTATACGATTATTTAGCAAAAGTAAACGTTCCAGGGAAACATATTACGCCCCATATTTTCCGGCATACCTTTATTAGCTTTATGGCGGAACAGGGCGCCCCGTTGAAAGCGATCATGAAACAGGTAGGTCATAACAACCCGAATACGACACTTGCCGTTTATACCCACGTTACAGACAGACTGACAAAGGAAACCGAACAGATGATTGACAGCCTGGCAGTAAATGGCTAAACAAAAGGGGCAAAAAAGGGGCAAAAAGGGGCAGAATGCCGAAACAGCATGAAACAAGTCGAAACATTTCAAAATGTTCTATAGCGGCCTGTCATGCGCGTTTAGGCACATTGTGAAACATTGTGGAACAGCAAAATTTAATGGTAATATGGAATGTCACTGTTTCCACGCTGGGGAAACTGCAGGACGATGGTACCCGTTACTACGATTCCGCGGTTCAGTTTGACAATCACTGTGGAATCCACGTGAAGGGCAGTGGGTCTGCCGCAGAAATGACTGCTTCGGATGGAAATAACGTCATTTACCTGGAAAATGCTCCTTCCTGGGCCGCCGCCGGCGTATCAGTAGATCAGAAAAGCAGTTTCCGTGCACAGGCGCTGAATGGGGACAACATTTTTACGATCAAACCGGATCCTGCTCAGAATATGAGCACGGGTATAGTGGTCGAAGGGCGTCAAGCTTCTACTATTGAGATTGCAGGCATCAATAATATCCTGCGGGTCGAAGGCACGGCATATACTTCTGCCGGCAATACGCCGGTCCGCCATGTTGTAGATGTAAACGGGAACACAACCATCACGGCGGAAAAGGATAATTCCTTCCTCATGAAGGATTCTGCTTTGGGACACAGCAGCGGGTTGATATGCGGCTCTGGTGGATCTGGAACAAATTCAGAACTCACCGTGACTGCCAAGACCGGCAATAATACAGTGTATCTGGATCCGTCTTCTCCGGATAGGTATTTTACTGGTGTCTATACGGGTGGTACCGGAGCTTCTGTCATTCTTTCAGCGCCCCAGGGGGAAAACCGGATCGTGGCCAAAATCGATTCGGATGCGGCCCGGCAGACGCTTGCTAAGTACGGGCTAAGTTCGCCGGAAATGGCAAGTTTTGATGGCGTTGAAGCGTATTATTCTCATGGTCGAATTTCACTGGAAGCCCAACGGAACATTATAGAGATCTTCCCTGTTCAGTTTGGCTCGCGAAAGTATAGTTATCAAGCGCGGGGCATCAGTATGCCCGGCTACTCCGGTTCCCAGATCAATCTGACAGCACAGCAGGATAATATTGTGCGGGCCGGTGCTTACGGGTATGGTATCTCCCTTGCTTATGCGGATAATTGCCAGGTTAACCTGGAAGCAGTCCACGGCGATAACATTATGTATGGAGAAGAGTATGGTATTTATGGAGACAATGGCGCTGATGACAATTCCATCCGGCTGCACACGGCAGAAGGAAATAACAGTGTAACGAGTGAGGGCACAGCTATTGAAATCTCGAGAGGCAGCGAAGTGAATATCGTGGCCGATGCCGGGGACAATATAGTAAGCGGCAAAAACTATGGCGCGGCGGCCCTGCGTAACGCACAGATTACAATTGATTCGCCTCAGGGAACCAACTACATCAGTTCCGACGGAACGGCCGTCGATATCCGATCCGGCGATACGGCGCAGATTACGATTTCAGGCCAGACTGTCATTGAAGGAAAAGAAGCGGCCCTTAAATTAGAAAAGGATCAAAAGACCTGGTCAGGAGAGACTTCCACCGGCGGCACCATTCAGGTGAATTACGCTGGCAGCAGCTCCATTACGGGCGACGTGTATGGCATGAATGGCGGCACTGTCAACATTACGCCGCAGAGTAGGGGCGCAATGACCATTACGGGTAATATCTTTGGTGCCGACGAATCTGTGTCCCTTGATGAATTTGATGCAACGCCTGGCTTTGAATTTGACGCAGCAGGGAATGTCTACACTTTGGCGACCAGCAAAGCCTGGGCCAAGCTGATCGACGGCGGCACGGCCAACGTAGAATTATCTGCCGGCAGCCGCCTGGTTGGAAGGGCTGATACGGGACGCCGTTATGCCAAGACCCTGTTGGAAAAGCGGAAAGCAACTTTTGATGAAAAGATGGAGGAAGCGCTGCAGAAGTTTGGTGATGACAGGCTTGCCTATCAGGAATCAATGCGTGAAACATACGGACAGCCGCCCATGACGGACGAAGAAAAGGCTCAATACATGGAAAATTGGGAGACTCAGTATTCGCAAAATTACAGAAATACTTATTTTAACAAAGACCGTATGTTTGAACAATTTGAAGACGACGCAGCGGATGCGGCCGGCGAGGTCAATATTATGCTGAATGACGGCGCGCTGTGGGATATGACCGGTCCGTCTTCCGTCACAACGCTCGGCGGCAGCGGCGGTACGGTGTACTACGAAAACGGCGGCGACTCCCTCGAAATCGGGACGCTGTCCGGCAGCCATACCTTTGCTATGGATTTGGACGCAGACGATGGCTCGAACAGCGACATGCTTTATATCAACGAAGGCACGTCGGACGAACAGACTCTCGTCGTCAAGAACCTTGCAACTCTGGACAGCCAGATGGATGACGGCGAAGCCGTCCGCTTTGCCACGATCAGCAATTCCCAAAACGAATTCCGCGACGGCAAGACTATCGGCTACTCGACGTACGGAATCTACCGCGACGCTTTTACAGTCGAGTACCGCGACGTAGCGACGGATCCGCTCAATACGGATGCCTACAACGAAGCCTATAATGGCGATACCACGGACGGGATCCGCAAACCGACAACGGCCGACGTAACCACCTATTACCTCGATGGGTATGACGACCCGCAGAATGTGTATCTCGTTAAATCCGTCGTCGACGTGGACGACGGCGCCGTCACGCCGGAACGTAACCGCGACCTCGTCTGGCGGTACGTGACGGACCTGGATACCTTCACCAAGCGGGACGGCCAGGCCCAGTACTTTACGGACGAAGGCAAGCGCGGCGGCTGGGTCCGTTTCGGCTACCGCAACCTGGGCGTCGACGACGTGGGCGAACTGGACGGCAATACGTACGAACTGGGCTGGACGACCATTTCGCGGCAGAACGATGAACGGAAACACCGCTTCAGCGCATCTGTCGCCTACGGCAAGCCAAAAGGCCATTTCGAAGGCTACGGCGGCGACTTAACCGTCCGCGACTTCTCCGTCAATCTCTACGATACGCATGAATATTATCCGTCTGCCAAAAAGCTGGCGCAGAAGCCGGCGTGGAAGAAAGACTCCCACGCTTACTGGGATAACTATTTGAAATATCATCATGTGAAAACTGAGTATGATGCCTATGACCATGTCGTGGGAACAGAGTATTCCGGCGACTACAGTCAGAACGTGTGGAACCTGTCCACCGAATACGGCCACAAACTCATGATGAATGAAGACTGGTTCTGGGTGCCCCAGGCACAGCTGCAGCTGTCCTACTTCGGCGGTTACGATTATGTAGACTCCCAGGGTCTCCACATCGACGGCGACCACGACTGGAGCCTCCTTGGCAGACTGGGCTTCGACGTCGTCCGGAACCTGGATGAAAAGACAGACAGCAAACTGTATCTCAAGGCTTCCCTGCTCCACGAATTCCTGGACGGCAACGACGTGACCGTCCGCTACGGCAGCGACCGTTACGTGCACGAAGGCGACCAGAGCGGCACATGGGGCGTCGTCGGCCTGGGTTACAGCAGCAAGATCGGGGACAAACAGTACTTCTACCTCGACGCGGAACGGTATTTCGGCAACGATTTCTCGCGGACCTATGACATCAAGGCCGGCGTGAACTGGAAGTTCTAAACCATACGATTTTCCGACCACTAGAGATGGTCGAAAAACAGGGGGTGCCTTTCTGGGGAGAAAGGCGATGACAAAGGGGGAATTTCTGATGAAGAAACTGGGGTATCCGGGACAAAAACGGCTCGCACGATTGGTTCTGTTGGCACTTTGCACTCCCATCCTTACGTTTTCCTGGATGGGAAATAGCGTCCGGCCGGCCAGTGCGGCTTCCTATGAGGAAACCAAAAACCTGGACGGCAGTGCACTTTCGCAGGCAGCGGTCAGTTCGTCCGGTGAATTTAGCGGCAGTCCTTATGATTCGGTTAGCCTTAAAGTGACGACAACCAGGCCCAGTAGTGGAGCACTCATAGGCCAGAAATATTACGGGATTCAAACCAATGGCCAGACGATTGCTTCTGCAGGAACGAACGGCGTTTCGATTACAATGCAGGGAGATCCTGGGTTTGGAAGTTCTACTAGCTCCGATAATAATAGAGTGGTTCTGTTATCCGCCGAAAATGCCAGCAGCAAGATTGATCTTTCCTCCCCTTCAGGTGACGTGACACTGGCTATTCAGGATGCAGGTACTGGCAGTACTTCTAAATATAACAGGGGCACTGTCATAATCGCAAATGCCGTAGACGGAGCACAGATCTCGATCAATGGGCAAAATACGATAGCCGAAATCATGGCGGAACCGCTGAATCGTTCAGTGACTTTTACACAGGCGTTGGGATATAGCGCAGAATCGGGCGGCCAAATTACGGTTTCGGCCACAGCCGGTAATAACGAAGTCACCATTTCCAAGATTGCCGAAAATATCAAACAAAATCCTGCAAATTACGGCGTCAAGGCAACCGGGACAGATAGCTCCGTATCGCTGGAGGCGGACAGCGGCGGCAACTTTGTGACCCTTTCGGGTACCGGAACAGGTACAGCCAAGACGAAACTAATCGGGCTCAGCACCTATGAATCCTATTCGTCAATAATTTCTGGCGACATTACACTGTCAGGATTGGAGAACCGGGTAACTGCAAATTATACCGGTGATGGTTCTAAGGGCTCCGTTACCGGAATCAAAACGGGCCGTAATAGCAGCATCTCTCTTTACGCTGCGTCCAAAGATAATGTGATTCAGGTGAGCACATCTACCGGCGGGACAAGCTCCGCTGCGTACGGCATTTTAGTAGGAGACCAAGGCAGACAAGAAAGTACTGTCATACTGACAGCTTACAAGGGAAATAACCGTATAGAAGCAGAAAGCGGATATGAGACAGCTACTTATGGCGTCAGCGCCTCCTTCGGGGCTGATGTGCAGTTGTGGGCTCCAAACGGTACAAACACAGTGTATGCAAAAAATGGCTACGCCGGTATCTATAGCGGCAGTACTGATGGGGATGTGGCGCACGTTACACTGGATGGCCTGAATAACAATATCAAGGCGGACGGAACTCTGAATGGAGGCACCGGAATCTGGGCTCTGGACAACGGGATGGTCACGGTCCATGCCACGAATCAAAACACCATCTACGGATCCCTGGACGGCATTCGTTCTATCATTGACAGCAGCGAAAACGCGGATGGAACGGGCGTTACCGTGACGTCCGATAGCGGAATAAACCAGATTTCCGGCGGGTCAAACGGCATTTATGCCCGGCAGGGAACGGTTGAAGTCGGTACCGACTCCGGCAGCAATCAGATTTCCGGCGGAGAAAGAGCCATTCTGGCTTTGTCAAAACTTTATTATGATTTTGATACTACGGCTGACACGGATACTTCCGTAACAATCGACGGGCAGTCCGATTTGTCTTCTTCCGGGGATGCCGTCATCGAAAGTTCTTCCGTCGATGATCCTGTGGCAACTACTGTCGCTGTCAACTACGCCGGTACGAGCAAAATTACGGGCAACATCCTGGCTCATGGCGGCGGCAGCGTCGAAATTGCGCCGCAGGCGGATGCAGGCACGGTGACCGTGAATGGCAACCTCTTATCCTACGATGTTTCGGGGGACTATGCCTATTACAGGAACAATTACCATGGCGGTACCATCGATATGTCGCTCACGAGCGGCAGTGTGATGACCGGCATGGCAGATACAGGCGTCATCGGCAGTACGAACGGAATCGGCGTCATTAACCTTGCGATGGCCGGAACGGCTGTCTGGAGGATGACGACTTCCAGCGCTGTGACAAATCTTTCCGGCGACGGCGGCACGGTCCATTTCGTCAATGGCGGGGACAGCCTGCAGATCACGGGATCCGTTTCGGGGAGCCATACGTATGACATGGATCTTTCCTATGCAGACAAAACGAACAGCGACATGATCTATGCCCGGACGGGTACGAGCGACCATCAGACGCTGAATGTCAAGAATCTGCAGCAGCTCAACAGCGAAATGGATGCCGGCGATGCTGTCCGTTACGCAACAGTGCAGTCGGCTGCCGGCGGCGGCTTCCTGGGCAACGATTACGTCCTTGCCAATGGCCTGTACAACGACACACTGACAACGGAATACCGCACGGTGGCATCCGACCCGAACCGTACGGATACCTACAATGCCGCCCTGGATGCGGCCTATGGTCTGGAAGATGCGACAAACATTTACCTGGTCAAACAGGAAGCTCTCAACGACGGCGCCATCACGCCGGAACGCAACCGCGACATGGTGTGGCGCTATGTGACGGACCTGGATACCTTCACCAAGCGCGACGGCCAGTCCCAGTACTTCACGGACGAAGGCAAACGCGGCGGCTGGGTCCGTTTCGGCTACCGCAACCTGGGCGTCGACGACGTGGGCGAACTGGATGGCAATACGTACGAACTGGGCTGGACGACCATTTCCCGGCAGAACGACGAACGGAAACACCGCTTCAGTGCGTCCGTCGCTTACGGCAAGCCGAAAGGGCATTTCGAAGGCTACGGCGGCGATGTGACCATCCGGGACCTCTCCGTCAACCTCTACGATACGCATGAGTATTATCCGTCTGTCAAAAAACTGGCGCAGAAACCGGCATGGAAAAAAGACTCACACGCCTACTGGGATAACTACCTGAAATATCATCATGTGAAAACGGAGTATGACGCGCACGATCACGTTGTAGGAACGGAGTATTCCGGCGACTACAGCCAGAACGTATGGAATCTCTCCACCGAATACGGCCACAAACTCATGATGAATGAAGACTGGTTCTGGGTGCCCCAGGCACAGCTGCAGCTGTCCTACCTCGGCAGTTACGATTACACCGATTCCCAGGGCATCCGTGTGGATGGCGACCATGACTGGAGTCTTGTTGGCCGGCTGGGCTTCGACGTCGTCCGGAACATGGACGAAAAGACAGACAGCAAACTGTATCTCAAGGCTTCCCTGCTCCATGAATTTCTGGACGGGAACGACGTGACCGTCCGCTACGACAGCGACCGCTACGTACACGAAGGCGATCAGAGCGGCACGTGGGGCGTCGCCGGCCTGGGTTACAGCAGCAAGATCGGGGATAAACAGTATTTCTACCTCGACGCAGAACGGTATTTCGGAAATGATTTCTCGCGGACCTATGACATCAGGGCCGGCGTGAACTGGAAGTTCTGACTGCGTACTATAAAAAAACCAGCTGTGGATATCCACAGCTGGTTTTCTTTTCTACGGAAAATGCCGGGCACAGCCTCCCGGAGACCTCCTTCCCCAACACCGAATTGACAGGTAGTTACTACCGGATGTTACACTACATCTGAAGGGAAAGGAGCGAATTTTATGGAAAAGCTTCTTCAAAGACCGGTTTTTAAGGCGGCAGTCCGGCTCCTGCTGCTGGGCGTGCTGACGCTCAGCCTCAGTGCCTGCGCGCAGCAGCCTGCAGGGGTTGACAGTCCGCAGGAGGGAAACACGAAGATGACGATGAATACGGCGACGAATCCTTATACTGCACAGACCAGAATCCGGGAGGTGGCGTCCGATCCCGTCTTTCAGGGAAAGGGACGCCTGCTGTTTCCGCTGTACAAGACGATTGCTTCCGATGCGGAACTCTCGGACATGCGGGAGTACCTGCCCTGGTATTCCAATATCCGCACGGATGTCACGACGGCGGTGCTGAACCGGCTCCGGCAGGATGCCGCCGCGGGAAAGCAGGTCATTTATCCTCTGTATGACGAGGCAGAAATGCAAAAGGATCCGGAAAAACGCAATACGGGCCTTGTCTTTTTCCGGGGCCGGAAGGGGGCAAAAACGGCGGTCGTGAGCGCCGGCGGCGGCTTTATGTACGTCGGGGCGATCCACGACAGCTTCCCCCATGCCCTGGCGCTTAGCGAGCTGGGATATAATGCGTTCTGCCCGATCTACCGGCCCGACGCGCAGAAGGCTTGTGAGGATCTGTCCCGGGCCCTCGTGTTCCTGTTTGCCCACCAGAAAGAGCTGGGCATCGACATGAACCACTATTCCCTGTGGGGCGGTTCGGCCGGCGCCCGCATGACGGACTGGGTCGGAACCTACGGGACGGCCGCCTTCGGAGAACAGGCAGTGCCCCGCCCGGCTGCCATCGTGATGGCCTATACGGGACTTTCGGAAGTGACGGGCAAAGAGCCTCCCACGTACAGTGTCGTCGGGACCAGCGACGGCATTGCGAGCTCCCGGGGCATGCAGTACCGGACGCAACAGCTCCGCAACGCCGGAATCGACGCGGAAATCGAAGTCTTTCCGGGCCTCTCCCACGGCTTCGGGACAGGCGTCGGAACGGTGGCGGAAGGATGGGTGCAGCGGGCCGCCAGATTCTGGGAAAAACACAGTTGAAAAGCCGTGAAGGAACGGACAATCATTCATTCCTTCACGGCTTTTTTTCTGTCTGTTTTGTTTACTTTTCCGGTGCTGCCGGGTTCGTGCCAGCCTGTTCTCCGGTCTCCCCTTTGTGCTTCTTCTCCTCGGCCTGCTTCTTCTTGACCTGCCCCACCAGGCGGATGACCGTCTTCATCCAGTCCACCATGGCAAGTTTGCCGAACTGGTGCCACGTGCGGCAATCCGTATGGGCCGCAATGTACTCGTTCCACTTGTCCTGGTTGACCTGTTCGATTTCCATGGCGTTCGTCAGGCCGAAGCCGCCGCGGAACAGCATATCGTCCAGGTTCTTGAACTGGCTGTTTTCGTGCAGGAACTTGTCGTTGAACAGTTCCTGGTACGACAGCTTCATCATGAGCTGCCCCAGTTCCTTGTCGCTTTTATACATGTCCATATACCGTTTGAATTCCCGGTCCAGTTTTTTCCCATCCACCATCGGCGTATTCCTCCCGTTTCATACTTGCTACATTGTATCACAATCCCGGCGTCCGTGCCAACACCTGCGTTACGAACGGGACAGGCTGGCGTTCCGCAGGCGTTCCACCGATTCTTTCAGCTTTTCCACGGTGTAATCGATTTCCTCTTTTGTCGTGAATTCCGACAAGGTCAGGCGCAGGCTGGTCCTGGCCTGTTCCGGCGTCAGGCCCAGGGCGAGGAGCACGTGGGACGGCTCGAGGCTGCCGCTGGCACAGGCACTGCCGCTGGACGCGGCGATGTCGGCAAAATCCAGGAGGAGCAGCAGCTCTTCCCCGCTCACGCCGTCGATGCAGAAGTTGGCGTTGTTCGGCAGGCGGAATTCCCGCGAACCGTTCAGGGTCGTCCCGGGAATTTCGGCGAGGATGCGGTCGATCAGATGGTCCCGCAGCGCTGCTATGCGCGGGCCCGCCTCTTCCATGTGGCGGACGGCGTGGTCTGCCGCCATGCCGAGGCCGCAGATGCCTGGTACGTTCTCCGTGCCGGCCCGCCAGCCCCGTTCCTGGGGCCCGCCGTAAATCAGGGGCTCGATTTCTATGCCGTGCCGCACGTAGACGGCGCCGCAGCCTTTCGGGCCGTGAAATTTATGGGCCGTCAGGGTCAGCAGGTCGATGTGCGCCGCTTCCACGTCGATGGGAACGTGCCCTGCCGCCTGGACGGCGTCCGTATGGAACAGGATGCCCCGGTCCCGGGCGAGGGCGCCCAGTTCCGCAACGGGCTGCAGCGTGCCGATCTCATTGTTGGCATACATGACGGACAAAAGAATCGTGTCCCGCCGCAGGGCCTTCCGCACCGCTGCGGGGTCCACGCGGCCGTCCGGGCCGACGGGCACACAGGTCACTTCGAATCCTTCCCGTTCCAGGGCCGCGCACGTACGCAGCACCGCATGGTGCTCGATCTGCGTCGTCACGATATGTTTTCCCTTATGGCGCAACGCATGGGCCGCGCCGCGCAGCAGCATAGTGTCCCCTTCACTGCCGCCGCTCGTAAAATAGATGTCTTTGAACGAAGTGTGCAGCAGCCGGGCCACCCGTTCGCGGGCCTCGAGGACCAGGCCGGCCGCTTCCCGGCTTTTCTTGTAGATCCCCGACGGATTTCCGTACTGGTGGACCATGACATCTGCCATGGCCGTGGCAATTTCCGGCAGGACGCGTGTCGTCGCTGCATTATCGAGATAGACTTCCATAATGGAGATTTCCTTTCGTTGCAATCCTTACAGTTTGCGAAGAGTTCGTGAAAAATATAGCAGGATTCATTTTTCCTGTCAAAAGCATCTTGTCAATCCACTATATTCATAGTAATATAATAGTATATCAGCGGAGGGGTTGTCAAAGGGACCCCGGCCCCGTGGCCAAGCGGGGTCCTTCCGTGCAAAGGAGGTTTCTCTTATGCGGATTTCGACAAAGGGCCGTTACGCGACGCGTCTGATGCTCGACCTGGCTCTTCATTACGACTGCGGCTTTACGCCGCTCAAACAAATTTCGCAACGCCAAAATATTTCCGATAAATACCTGGAACAAATCATTACCCAATTGAGCCGTGCTGGCTACGTTGTCAGCGCCCGCGGCGCCCAGGGCGGCTATCACCTGGCCAAACCGCCGGAAGAGTACACCGTCGGTGACATCCTGCGGACGACCGAAGGCAGCCTGGCTCCCGTAGCGTGTCTGGACGGCAACACGGAGTGCAGCATGGCCAAAGCCTGCGTCACCGTAGAAATCTGGGCCAAAATCGAAGAAGCTGTCAACAATGTCGTCGATAACATCACCCTGGCCGACCTGGTCAAGAAGTACAATGAGAAGAGCGGCGGGAATTTCGTCATCTGAACCGTTCCCGGGAATTGCCCGCAGGACGGCAGCGCCGCAGAAAGGATTTGAGTTACTATGTCTAAGATTGCATCGAGCATTACGGATTTAATCGGCAACACGCCGTTACTGGAAACGAAAAACTTCAACAAAAAATTCGCCAACGGGGCGAAGATCCTCGTCAAGCTGGAATACTTCAACCCCGCCGGCAGTGCCAAGGACCGCATTGCCAAGGCCATGGTGAAAGATGCCCTGGACAAGGGGATTATCAAACCGGGTGCCACGCTCATCGAGCCGACCAGCGGCAACACGGGCATCGGCCTCGCTGCCGTCGCCGCCGCCTGGGGCCTGAAGCTGATCCTGACCATGCCGGAAACCATGTCGCTGGAACGCCGCAACCTGGCCAAAGCCTACGGCGCCGAACTCGTCCTGACGCCGGGCTCCCTCGGCATGAAGGGCGCCCTGGACAAGGCAGCGGAACTGCAGAAGTCCATTCCGGGCTCCTGGATTCCGAGCCAGTTCGACAACCCGTCCAACCCGAAAATTCATGAAGAAACGACGGGTCCCGAAATCTGGCGGGATACGGACGGCAAGGTCGACATCTTCATCGCCGGCGTCGGTTCCGGTGGTACCGTGTCCGGTGTCGGTGCTTACCTGAAGAAACAGAAACCGGACGTGAAGATCGTCGCCGTGGAACCGTACGATTCGCCCATGCTCTCCCAGGGTCATGCCGGCCCGCACAAGATCCAGGGCATCGGCGCCAACTTCGTACCGGTCAACTTCCGCCGCGAAGTCGTCGACGAAATTATGACGATCAAATCGGACGATGCGTTCCGGACGACGCAGGAACTGGCCCATACGGAAGGCGTCCTGACCGGCATTTCCTCCGGTGCCGCCCTCCATGCCGCCGTCGTCCTGGCCGCGCGCAAGGAAAACGCCGGCAAGACCATCGTGGCCCTGCTCCCCGATACGGGCGAACGTTACCTGTCCACGCCGGGCTTCGTCAAATAAGACGAAATCGACCCATTCTTGAAAAATAATCTGCCCGCAGGCAGCCAAATGTAGTACAATAGAAGGACGCAGGGACCCGTTCGGGCCCTGCGCCCTTTGCATGAGAAACAGGAAATACCATACAATACCATTGGGGAAGGAAGGTTTTACCATGATTACGCGGGAAGAAGCTTGGAAATTGCTGACAGAATTCAACCAGGATCCGTTCCATCTGCGCCACGCCCTGACCGTCGAAGCGGCCATGCGCCGTTTTGCCGTCTCCCTGGGCTACGGCGACGAAGAAGAGTTCTGGGGCATCGTCGGCCTGCTCCACGACCTGGACTTTGAACGTTATCCGGAACAGCACTGCGTCAAGTGCCAGGAGATCATGCGGGAACGCCACCTGGACGAACGGCTCATCCATGCCGTCGCCAGCCACGGCTACGGTCTCTGCGTGGACATCAAGCCGGAACATACCATGGAAAAAGTCCTGTTCGCCTGCGACGAACTGACGGGACTCATCGGCGCCTGTGCCCTGGTACGGCCGTCCAAGAGCATCCAGGACATGGAAGTGAAATCCCTGAAAAAGAAATTCAAGGACAAACGCTTTGCCGCCGGCTGCTCCCGCGACGTCATCCGGCAGGGCGCCGAAATGCTCGGCTGGTCGCTGGATGACCTCATGACCAAGACCCTGGAAGCCATGAAACCGGACGAGGAGCGCATCAACGAAGCCTGCGCCGCGTTCGAGCACTGAGGACCTTTCCGGTCCCCCGAAGGGATACATCCACAGGAATACGTTTATGAAGAAAAAAGTTTTGATGGCCATGAGCGGCGGCGTGGACAGCAGCACGGCGGCCCTGCTCCTGCAGGAGGCGGGCTATGACGTGACGGGCGTCACGCTGAAGATGTTCAACAACGAAGATCTGGGCATTGCCGGCGACAGCCGCTGCTGCAGCCTGTCGGACACGGAAGACGCGCGCATGGTGGCGCACCGCCTGGGCATTCCGTTCTACGTGTTCAATTTCACCGACGCCTTCCGGCACTGCGTCATCGACCGGTTCATCGACGAATACAACCGGGGACGCACGCCGAACCCGTGCATCGACTGCAACCGCGACGTCAAGCTGGGCCGTCTCTATCCGAAGGCCGCCCTCATGGGCTGCGACTACATCGCCACGGGACACTACGCCAACGTACGATTTGACGAAGCGTCGGGCCGCTGGCTCCTGGAGCGGGGCGACGACGAAAAGAAGGACCAGAGCTACATGCTCTACACCCTGACGCAGGACCAGCTCGCCCACACGTTGTTCCCGCTGGGACACCTGCACAAGGACGCCATCCGGGAAAAAGCGGAGGAGGCCGGACTGCGCACGGCGAAAAAGCCGGACAGCCAGGACATCTGCTTTGTGCCGGACGGCGACTACGCCCGCGTCATCCATACGATTACGGGACAGGATCCCAAGCCCGGTCCCTTCGTCCACGTGGAAACGGGAGATGTACTGGGCACCCACCGCGGGCAGCTCCACTATACGATCGGCCAGCGCAAAGGGCTCGGCATCGCCTACGATTACCCGCTCTTCGTCATCCGCAAGGACCTGGAACGGAACATCGTCTATGTGGGGCAGCGGGAGGCCCTGTTCCACCGCACCCTCGTCGCCAGGGACTGCAACCTCATTTCCGTCGCGTCCCTGCCGGAACCGCTGGCCGTGACAGCCAAACCCCGGTACCACGCGCAGGACGTGCCGGCGACGATCCGTTCCCTGGGCGGCGGCCGCATCGCCGTCACCTTCGACGAACCGCAGCGCGCCCTGACGCCGGGCCAGGCCGTTGTCTTTTACCAGGGCAAGGTCGTGGTCGGCGGCGGCACCATTGACACGGTCGGCACGGACGAGGCCGGCGGCGCCCGCGGTACGGAAGACGGGAAACCTAACGAAAGGCAGGGAAGCAAACCATGAAACATACTATTTCGGGCAAAGTCCTGGCGGCGGCCCTGTGCGTGACCGCCGGCCTGGCGGGGCTGGTTCCTTACGGCCCCGCAAGCCCGGCGGAGGCTGCCACGCGGAGAACGACGACGGGAACGACGGCGAAAACGGCCACGGACACGACGGACGGGACGACACGGACCTACCGGCGGTACACCCTGCGGCGGTCCACCGCCCCGGATTCCGCTGCCAAGGAGGATACTGCGGCTGCGACGCCGAAATCCGGCGCCGAGGATGCTGCCTCCCAGAAATCTACTGCCCCGGATTCCACGACATGGCGGCCGACGGCGAACACGCCGACACTGGCAGCTCCGCAGGGTCCCATCGGCTATACGGAAGCCGAAATCAAGGCCCAGCTGAACAAACAGTACCAGCAGCCCCTGCCGAAGTTCCGTACCGTTTCCGGTGCGTCGGCGGACCAGAATTACCGGCCGGGCAGCACGGACGTCAAGATTCCCGCCCTGTTTTTCCCGCCGGTCGTGGCGAAACCTGTGTCGGCCAGCTATCGCATCAATCCGGATGGAACGTACGGGCTCCGGCCGGAATACGCCGCCCAGCAGAAAGCGTATGAAGACGCCCAGGCAGCCTGGCAGCAGCAGGCCGCTGCCACCCGGCAGGGCGGCGCTGCCGCTGCAAAGAAGACGGCGCCGGCCAAAAAGCCTGCTGTGACAGAACATTTCAAGGCCATTACGGGCTGGATCAACGTGCCGGCTCCGTCGCCGTTCCGTGCCTTTACGACAGCCAGCTTCCGGTATATCACCAATCCGGATGGCGGGTATAACGTGCCTGTTCTCCGGATGTACAGCGCCGACCCCATGAAGGGCCTGCCCCAGTCCGGCCCCATGATGCTGCGGGAGGCGTCGAACTACTCCTTTATGGCGGCCACCGTCGACGATCCTTCCGATACGTACCACTACAAAAACAAGGGCACCTTCCCGACCCTGTCCAACGCCTCGCCGATTTTCACGGAAACGCGTCAGTCCGTCGAAGGACTGGACACGGAGGTTGCGTACTATCGCTATTATGTGTCGGGCATGAAATGCCTCGCCGTCGTGAGCGCCATGAAATCCGGCGAGAAAACGTACCGTCTGTTCCAGATCTTCCCGGAATCCTACGAGTACACGTATCTTCCCCAGGTTCTCTACGCCGTGGAAAACCTGCACACGAGCTCGTCGCTGCTGCACCCGACCTACCGGTACGGAAAGACTGCCACTACCGGTACGGGAAGGTCTTTTCGTAAGTAATGCAATCAGGAGGGCATCATGAACGTGGCACCTGTGTTTACTCCGACCGCCGCCGCGGCGCGGCTGACCACGGTCCTCTCGAAAATGATCGAGTTTGACCGCGGGGATGCCCGCCGCATCCAGCATTTTCTCAAGGTCTACGCCTTCGCGTCCCAGTTGGGGCGGATGGAAGGATTGCCGGCCCGGGAGCAGGAAATTCTGGAGATCACGGCCATTTTGCACGACATCGGCATCCACCCGGCCGAAGCCAGGTACGGCAAACAGAACGGCAAGCTGCAGGAACAGGAGGGGCCGGCGCCAGCCCGCCGTCTTCTGGAAGAAGCCGGCGGATTCGACGCCTCTTTCGTCGACCGGGTCTGCTTTCTCATCGGCCACCACCATACGTATACCGGCGTGGACGGCCGGGACTGGCAGCTGCTGTTGGAAGCGGATTTTCTCGTCAACGCCTACGAAGACAACCTGCCCGTCGACGCAATCCGTACGTTCAGGGACAAAGTGTTCCGGTCCCGCAGCGGGATAAAGCTGCTGAATACCCAGTTCGGATTGGAGTAACGAACGCGGGAGGAAAAACGCTGAAAGGATGATTGGTTATGTTGAACACATCCAGTTCCCCCGGAAATACGTTGCATTTGACAATCTCAATTTCAAGCTTGCCGTGATTCAAGTCTTAATGTATGACCTGGAAGTTTTAAAGCCCCGCTTTGATATCTACGACTTTGCGGAGCAGTCCAGCGGCGAGGAAATCGACACGGAAAGTGAAACAATCATCAAACCGGCGCTCGACTATTTCGCAGATCTCCCCATACCGGCGGATCTGGCGGATAAAGTGAAGCAATTTCCCAATCTGAAAAAAGCAACCATTGTGAGCGGCAATTATGAAAAGGTGAAAGCCGTGTTGGAAGCCGCCGGTGTTGAAGTGGAGCCGTTGTAACCCAATGGTATCTCCGGCAGATACCATTAAAAAAGGACCTCGAGTGTGAAGTGACACTCGAAGTCCTTTTTTTCGTTGCTGTTTATGGCTGTCCGAACGTCCCCGTCGTAACGGGGAAACCCGGTCTCCGCCGTTACTTGGATTCTTTGGCGGCCTGCTCCAATTTTGCTTCTTCCGCCTTCAGGGTTTCCTCGATCTTGTCCAGGGTCTGGAGGAAGCGGTTCAGTTCGCGGCCCGACAATCCCCCGGCCAGAAAGTCCAGCATGTGTTCCTCTTCCATCTGGATCTTGTAGTTCAGCACGCGGCCGTTGGGCATGACAAACAGGGAAAAGGCCCGCTTGTCTTCCGGGTTCGTCTGGCGTACCAGAAGGGCTTTTTTGACGAGCTTGTCCACCAGGACTTTGACATTGTTCGCGTCCTTGTCGACGAGCTGTGCCAGCTGCTTCTGGGACAGGCCTTCGTTCTCGAACACGGTCCGCAGGATTACCCACTGCTCCGGCGTGATGTCGTACTTTTCGAACCGCGCCGTCAGGCAATGATGGATTTTCCGTGCCGTCGTGCAGATACGGTAGCCCAAGGAATCTTTTTTGTTCATGTTACATCGCTCCCATTTCATCTATTGATAAAATTTATCAAACCACCTGCAGGATTGTCGCCTCCTGCAAGAATGGCGGTTTACAAGTCCGCATAGGCTCTCGCCAGGGCGGCAAATTCTGCCAGGGACAGGGTCTCGGCCCGCCGTGTCCCGTCGACACCGGCTGCGGCCAGCCACGCCTTGACCTGGTCCCCGCTGAGTCCGCCCATGTGGCGGAGGGAATTGGTCAGCATTTTGCGGCGGACCGAAAAAGCGGCGGCGACGACGCGGAAGAAGATCTTCTCGTCCGGTACGTCGACCGGCGGTACGGTACGCCGTTTGCAAACCAGGACGGCGCTGTCCACCTTCGGCGCTGGCAAAAAGGAACCGGCCTTGACTATAAAGGCCAGGCGCGGGTCCGTATAATACTGCATGGCCACGGAAATGGCGCCGTAGGCCCGGCTGCCCGGGGATGCGGTCATGCGCTCGGCCACTTCCTTCTGCACCATGACCACGAGCCGCTCCAGGGGAAGCTTCTGCTCGAGCAGGTTCATGATGATCGGCGTCGTAATGTAATACGGCAGGTTGGCCGCCACTTTGAACGGTCCCTCGCCCATCAGGGCGGGAATATCGGTCTTCAGGATGTCGCCGTGGACAATTCGTACGTTCGCGTAGCATCCCACCGTTTCCTTCAGCACCGGCAGCAGGCGCTGGTCCAGCTCGACCGACGTCACCTGCGCGCCCGTCCGGGCCAGTGCCTGGGTCAGCGTGCCGATGCCCGGCCCGATTTCCAGCACGCGGTCGTCCGGCGTCAGCTCCGCCGCGGCGGCAATGCGTGCCACCACCGATTCCTCGACGAGGAAATTCTGTCCCAGGTTCTTGTCCGCCCGCAAGTGGAACGCCTTCAAAATGCGGTTCGTCACTTCGCGGCGGGCAATGGTAGGCTGTACGTCTGCCGCGGTTTGTATTTCGTTCTCTGCTTCGCTCATGGATTTCCTGCGTCTCCTTGTATGGATTGGTCCAGCCGGGCGACGGCGTCGTCAAATTCGGCCCGCGTCACGCCGTACGTATTGAGGCGGCGCAGGAACTTTTTCGCTGTCCCGTAGCCGATGCCCAGCATCTCGCCCAGGCGGGCCCGCCGTTCCGACGCGTCCGGGGCGCCGGACAGCCCGTGGGCCTGCAGATCCGCCGCCGTAAACGTCTGCTGCGGGGAAAACTGCTCGTGCCGCACCTTGGCGAGGGCCGCCAGAATGGCATCCGGTTTGGCCTGTTCGATCCCTACATCTCCCGGGACCATGGCGTCCTTTTTGGGGACAAAGGCCTGCCCCGCCTGGGGAAACCGCTCCGTCAAAAATTTGCGGATGCGTTCGCCCGATCCGTCGGGGTCGGTCAGGATGATGATGCCCCGTTTTTTGTACGCCGCTTCGATCTGCCGCAGCGTTTCGGGGCGCAGGGCGAAGCCCCCCGTTTCAATGGTTTCACAGTCCAGGGCGCGCTGCACCGCCACGGTGTCCATTTTGCCCTCGACAATCAAGACTTCTTTCAGCAAATTTTATGCCTCACAATATATAGATTTCGACATCCCGCCGGCCCCACTGGTAGCACTCCCACAGGCTGTTCATGAACAAGTCGATGCGGTGGCCGCCGATGGCGCCGCCCGTGTCACCGGCCATGGCCATGCCATATCCGGGGATGTACATTTTCGTATAGTAGGGAATGACACGGGGGTCGACGGCGACGATGCCTTTGCGCGGCGTCAGGCCCAGGGATGTCAGGCCCGATGCGCCGCCGCCCCACGTGTAGGCCGAAGCCTCCACGGTCATCTTGTAGCGGTACGGCTTATAGCCTTCGGGCGTCCAGACGGCCTGTTTGATGCCGCGGCGGACGATTTCCTGCACCGGCTCGGACACATGGACGCGGTCCAGTTCGATTTTCTGCTCGAACCCCGTGCGGGTTACGTTCTCATAGGTCACGACATCTTTGCCGGCCTTGCCGGGCTGTTCGATTTTCTGCACGCCGTAGTTGAGCGACGCGTCGTCGATGAATTTCTGCGTATAGGGGATGTCTTCTTCTTCCGTCGACATAAAGGAATGGCGGCCCAGGACATGGATGAGCATGCCGTTCTCCACCTTGGTGTCCAGATTCGGGTAGACCTGGTGTCCTTCCAGATTGATGTTGAGTTTCTGGAGGGCTTTGTCCACCGTGTTCTCGGCCGTGCTGTATTCCCGTACGATACCCATGCGCGCCACGCGGATGCTGCGGGGCTGGGACGAGTCGGCCAGCTGATCCGCCGCCGCTGCTGCCGCCGAAGCCGCAGGTCCGCCGCAGACAGTGGCCAGGAACAAGGCCAGTGCCAGCAGCCAGGAATGACGGGGATGCAGGAACAGGCGAAGCAGGGCTGCGCTTCTGTTCGTTTGTAAAATCATGGTAAAACCTCCCACAACGGGTTCATTTTATCATAAATGAGCCCGCCGGGCAAACGTTCCGGGCAAAATTAGTATGTATGTCGATTATTTTTCACAAATTACTTACGATTTTTTTAACATTCCGGAATTGACGGACCCGCTATGGTGCGATACCATTAAAAGCAGATAATGAAAGGAAGAGAGTTATGTCCCGTTTAGGAATTATTGATACGCATGCCCATCTGGACGACGACCGCTTCGACGCGGACCGGGATCAGGTCCTGGCGCGCTTGTCCGAAGACATGGAAGCCGTCATTACGCAGGGCACGACGTACGAAACCTCGGTCCGCTCCGTGGAGCTGGCCGAAGCCCACGATTTTATCTACGCTGCCGTGGGATGGCACCCGGAAGATCTGGCCGGCATCCGCAGCGAAGCGTATCTGGCCGACATCGAACGGCTGGCCCGGGAGCACGAAAAGGTGGTCGCCATCGGCGAGATCGGGCTGGATTATTACTGGAAGGAAAACCTGCCGCGGGAGGTGCAGCTCCTGCGCCTGCGGCAGCAGTGCGAACTGGCCCTGTCCCTGGACCTGCCCGTTGTCATCCACGACCGCGACGCCCACGGAGACAGCCTGGCCTTCGTGCAGCAGGAAAAACCGAAGAACCTGCGCATGGTGTTCCACTGCTTCTCCGGTTCCCTGGAGATGGCGAAAGAGTTATGGAAGCGCGGCATCTACACCGGCTTCGGCGGTACGTCCACGTACAAAAGCAACAAAAAGGTGCGGGAAATCCTGGCAGCCTGCCCGGAAGACCTGTTCCTGCTGGAAACGGACTGCCCCTATCTGACACCGGAACCGTACCGGGGACGGCGCAACGATCCGTCCTATACGGAATTCGTGGCAAAGAACGCCGCCCTGGTGCGCGGCACCACGTGGGAGCACATTGCGGAACAGAGCACGAAGAACGCCCTGACCGTCTTTGACCGCATGACCCGCAGCGGGCGCATGCAGCAAAAAAATAATAACAATAAGTAATAATGGAAGAAGGAATATACATGGAAGCAGTATCCGTACAGACCGGCGCCATAGCAGAACGGCGCAGCATCCGCAAATTCACGAACGAGGAGATTTCCCACGGTGATTTACACGAAATTCTCGTGGCAGGCCTGCTGGCCCCTTCGTCCAAGAACCGCCAGCCCTGGCATTTCACGGTTCTGCAGGGTATCGCCAAGGCAGACTTTGCCGATACGATGGAACGGGGCCTGAATCTGGAAACCAAGGCGGCCCATCCGTTCCTGCCCAAGAGCCGGACGTTCCTGAACGGTGCCTTTACGTCGCTCCGCATCCTGCGGGAAGCGCCTGTCCTGATCCTCGTCACCAACGAACGGGGCGACGACCCGGACTTCCACCAGACCCTCGACACGGATGACCGCATTGCGGAATTGTGCAACGCGCAGTCCATCGGCGCCGCCGTGGAGAACATGTGCCTGGAAGCCCAGTCCCGTGGATTGGGAACCTTGTGGCTCGGGGACATCTTTTTTGCCTACCCGGAACTGAATGCCTGGGTGGACGACCATGACGGCGGCCACGGCATGCTCGTCGCCGGCCTGTGTCTGGGCCACGCTGCAGAAGTACCGAAAGCGCGTCCGCGCAAGGATTTCGCCGAAAGCGTCACGTTCTTACGGTAAAGCGGGTGATCTCGTTGTCGTCGAAACAATGGCCCAAGGCCCTGGTGTTCATCGTGCTGTTCGGCATCGTCAGCATGTTCTCGGATATGACCCACGAAGGGGCTTCCAGTATCCGCGGCGCGTACCTGACGCTGCTGGGCGCGTCCGCCTCCACCATCGGATTTATTTCCGGCCTGGGCGAACTCGTGGGCTATTCCCTGCGGTATGTCTTCGGCCGTCTCGCGGACAAGACCCGGCAATACTGGCCCCTGTGCATCGCCGGGTATGTGCTCGACGTCCTGGCCGTACCGGCCCTGGCCCTCGTAGGGGAACACGGCTGGGTAGCGGCCTGTATCCTGCTCGTCATCCAGCGGACGGGCAAGGCGATCAAAAAACCGTCCAAGGACACGATCATGTCCTTCGCGGCGACCCAGCTGGGAGAAGGCAAAAGCTTCGGCATCCAGGAACTGCTCGACCAGATCGGTGCCTTTCTCGGCCCGGTGCTGCTGTTCGCAGCCATGCAGTACAAGACAGGCGGCACGCCGTACGAAACGTACGCGTTCTGCTTTGCCATCCTGGGCATCCCGGGTTTCCTGACCCTGCTGACCCTGTACCTGACCCGGCGGAAGTTCCCGAACCCGGAGGAATTTGAGCCGTCGCCGAAGGAATACGTCCCCTTCGCCATGAAGAAGCAGTTTATCTTCTACATGGCCGGCATCAGCCTCTTTGCGTTCGGATTCGTCGATTACGCCCTCATCCTGATGCACGTTACGCGGACCTACACGGCCCTGGGAGCCGGTCCGGCCCTCCTGACGGAGGACACGCTGCCCCTGCTCTACGCCGGTGCCATGCTGGTCGACGCCGTTGCCGCCCTGTTTTTCGGGTTCCTCTTCGACCGCAAGGGAACGCCGGCGCTCGTCTGGTCGACGCTGCTGTCCGCGCCTTTTGCGATTTTGATTTTCCTCGGCCATTCCCTCCCGTCGCTGTACGCAGGTCTCGCCCTGTGGGGCATCGGCATGGGCGCCCAGGAATCCATCCTGAAGGCTGCCGTCAGCAAGATCGTCCCCAAGGCCAGCCGGGCCACGGGCTACGGCGTCTTCGAATGTTCCTTCGGCTTTTTCTGGTTCCTGGGAAGCTGGCTCTTCGGCATCCTCTACGAAGGGAACCTGTACCTCATGGTCGCGCTGTCCGTCGTGACCCAGCTCGCGGCCATTCCGCTCTACATCGCCTCCAAACGGAGCGGTGCGTGAGCTGTTCCATAACATCAAAAAAGGACTGTGAAGCAAGGAATTCTCCTTGTCCACAGTCCTTTTGTTTTTACAGTTTTTGCGACACTCCGTCAGCGTTTATGCGGTGGCGGCGGCGGCCGGTGCCCTCTTGGCGGTCTGGGTCTGGGACCGTGGTAGTAGGGACCATAGCCCCAGGGACCGTAGCCCCAGGGACCCCATCCATCCCAGTACATATAGGATTCCAGCAGCCGCTGCCGGTAGACCGCCCGTTCGTAGGCCAGCTGGTACAGGCGCTGCCGCTCGGCCCGCGTGACGACGCGCACCGAGACCACGGCGCCTTCCACGGCGTCGCCGGACGTCGCTTCCACGTATACATCGGCCTTGCCCAGCCGTACGGGAATCACGCGGTCGTCTTCGGCGCGGACTACGTTTTCATCCAGGCTCTTGACGCGCACCGTATAGGGTACGTTTCCCGGCGTGCGCAGCCGTACGGTCTGCTCCTCGTCCTTCAGCAGGTAAGCCGGCAAAAGGATGACCGTCTTGTCGAGGACCTTTTTGGCCGATCCCTCCAGCATACCGGCATCCGGCCCGTCCAGACGCCAGACGGATTTGTCGTCCTTGGAGACGTAGTAATCCCCGATTTGTTCCTGGTTGGATTTCCGGTACGCGCGGATGTGACGGAAATATTTGTCCGTCAATTTCTTGTCCACGCGGAAATAATACGTATCCTTATCAACTGGCAGTCCCGTCCGCTGCGGGTCCATTTCCTGCAGCCGTTTGGTGACTTTGTCGTACGTCCGTCCTTTGGTCAGGCAGTATTTGCGAACCCACTTGTCGTCCACACCGGCGAAGGGATCCCGGATCACATGCTGGTCTGCCGGAGCAGCTGCCGTGTCCGGCGCCGCCGGGGCCTTTGCGTCCGCTGCCGGTTCCGGCGAAGCAGTCTGTGCCGCTGCTGCCGTTGCCGTCACGGCGGGCGGATTGGTTCCGGTTCCTGCTGCTGCGGAGGCGGCCCACGCCGTCCCGGTTCCGGATACACTCAGCGTCAATGCCAGGGCCAGCAGCCAGGCACGCTGCGAAGGAAGGAAATGGCGGAGCAGGCGCCGCTTTCTCTGTGTCTGTAACGTCATGATGCTCACCTTCTATCTAAGCGTATTGTACCACAAACGACGGAAAAGGGAGCAACCCATTCTCTATGACCGTCCCGTGTGCTTCCGCCACAGGGAAGCGCCGACGCACCAGAGCGGGAGCAGGTAAAGATACGACGCGTACAAAATGCTGCTGTCCGGTCCCCCGATAAAGGTCAGCGGCGCGGCGCAGGCGATGGACCAGGGTACCAGCCCGGCCGTCATGACCACCGTATCTTCGAGCGTCAGGGCCAGGTCTTCCTTGCGGATCGGCATGTGCTCGCAAAGACTTTTGGTCATCATGATGGCCAGGGTCTGGTTGCAGGCAATGAGGGAACTGAGGATACCGGCACCGCAGATGCCGGCGGCGGGCGTGACTTTCCGCCCCAGGTTTTCAAAGACTCCCTGCAGGTTGCGCAGCAGGTCTGTTTTTTCAAAGATGCCCGAATAGCAGGCGCCCGTCATGACGATGGCGCCGGTCCATAGCATGGATACGAGTCCGCCGCCTCCGAGCATGCCCTGCAGGGCCGGATCGGTCGTGTGGAATCCCAGGATCATGGTCCGGACGATGTCCCCGGCTCCCATGTGCTGGAAGACTGCCGCACAGACAATACTCAGGACGATGCTGACGGACAGTGTTTTCTTGACAGGCACGCGGAAGGCCGCAAGGATCAGGATGCCCGCCGCCGGGATCAGCATGGGCCAGGACACGTCAAAATGGCTGGCAAACAACTGCCGGACGGACAGGGACGAAACGGCGTCGCTGCTCCCCGAGGCGATGGAAAAATAAAGGACGCAGCAGAGCAGGACGGGCACCAGGGCGCTCTTCATCATCCGTTTGATGTTGTCGTAGAGGTTGGTTCCCGTCAGTTCCGCCGTCAGGAGCGCGCTCGTCGAGACGGGGGAACAGCGATCCCCGAAGTAGATGCCCGACAGCACGGCCCCGCCGGCAATGGCCGGGCTGACGCCCATGGTCTTCGCAATGGTCATGCAGATCAGGCCCATGGTGGCCGCCGTGCCGAACGAGGTGCCCATCAAAAAGGACAGGAGGCAGTTCAGCAGGAAGGTCAGGAAAATAATCAGGGACGGGCGGATCAGGCCGGATGCGTCATAGACAATGGCCGGAATGGTCCCGCCGGCCCGCCAGAGACCGGTCAGGAAGCCGATCAGGCAGAAAGTCAGCAGGATATTCTTCGCCGTCCGGATGCCGTCCCACCACATGCCCAGCGTTTCCCGGACCGTAAAGCCCCGTTTGAGGGAATAGGCGCTGAACAGCAGGAGGCCGATCAGCAGTGCCACCAGCAAAGGCCAGCCGTTCACCAGGAACAGCAGCAGGACGGCGGCAAAGGACAGTAAGACAATGTTTTCCATTTTTCTCTACTTCTTCTGAAACAGCATGGAGAAATCAGAACGCGATTTGTGGTTTAAAAGAACCGTGCGCAATCTGCTTTCTCTATTAAGTTAACTCTAATTTAATTCGTTTTAACTCAACTATTGAGTTAAGTTAATTCATTTTAACTCAACTATTGAATTAAAACAAAGTGAGTTAAAAAAGGTCCCTGCACCGATACGTGCAGGGACCTTTTTACTGATACATATCAATCGGCAATTTCACCTTCCGCGCCGGCGTTCGGCAACGTTCGGCGAGAGGAGCAGCCTTACTTCACCCGGCTGCCGCTGGCAATGTCCGGAGCGTCGGCCAGGACGAGGTGTCCTTCGCCGTCACTGGCGGCAAGCAGCATGCCGTACGACGTAATGCCGAAGAGTTTGGCCGGTTTCAGGTTCTTGATGACGATGACGTTGCGGCCCACCAGCTGTTCCGGCGTATAGTGTTCGGCAATGCCCGAAACAATGGTACGCTGTTCGCCGGCGATGTCGACGGAGAGTTTCATCAGCTTGCGGCTCTTGGGAACCTTTTCTGCCGCTACGATCTTCGCGACACGCAGGTCCAGTTTCTGGAAATCGTCCAGCGTGACTTCCGGCAGCGGACCGCCGGGCACGCTGTCTTTCGGTGCCGGCGAGGATCCTGCCGTCGCTCTGGCCTTGTCCAGGGTTTCGGCGGCAGCGGCTTTCACTTCCGCTGCTCTGCGGCCGGCGTCTTCCACAGCCTGGCTGACGCGCAGCTTGGCGGCGGCGGCGTAAGCGAGGACAGCTCCGCCGACGGCTTTGGCTGCGTCGCCTGCGGCTGCAGCGGCATCACTGGCGGCGTCGGCTGCCGTGCCGGCTTTCTTGGCGGCCAAGTCGCGGGCCGCGGCTACCTTGGCCATGGCCTCTTCCGATGCGGCGTCTTTGGCAGCCTTGCCGGCCTGTTTCTTCGGTTTGGCGGCCTGTTTCGGTTCCGGCGGCACATAGTCTTCGTGCTTACCCGTTTCGGGATTGTAGACCTTGCCGGGGAATTTCTTCGTGGCACCGATGAGGGTACGGCCGTCGGGCAGGACGTCGATGCGCGGATACAGGGGTTCGCCCTTGACGACTTTCGTGCCGTCGGGAATGCCGCCCCAGGTCAGTTCGGAGTAATAGTACAGGTCCTTTACCGGCAGGCCCAGCTGTTCCATGATCTTCGGCGTCGTCCCCGGGATGTACGGGGCGATCATGACGGCAACGAAGCGCAGGACTTCGGCCAGGTCGTACAGGACCAGATTCAGGCGGTCCGCCTGATCTTCTTCCTTGGCCAGTTTCCACGGTGCCGTGTCGTCGATGTATTTGTTGGCAGCCGCAATGAGGTTCCACACGTCCTTGATGGCGTCGTTGATTTCCATCTTGTCCATGTGGTCCTTGTAGGACTGCAGCGTGCTTTCCGCCAGCTTGCGCAGGGCGATGTCCACGGGTTCCGCCACGGACGCGCAGTTCCACAGGTTGCCGCCGCGGTATTTTTCGACCATGGAGACCGTGCGGTACAGCAGGTTGCCCAGGTCGTTGGCCAGGTCGGAGTTGATGCGCGTAATGAGGGCGTCACGGGAGAAGTTGCCATCGCTGCCCAGGTTGATTTCGCGGAGCAGGAAATAACGGATGGCGTCGGCGCCGAATTCGTCGATCAACCCGTTCGGGTCGATGACGTTGCCGACGGATTTGCTCATCTTGCTGCCGTCCACGACGAGCCAGCCGTGGCCGTAGACTTTCTTCGGGATCGCTTCGCCCATAGCCATGAGCATGATCGGCCAGATGATGGAGTGGAACCGTACGATTTCCTTGCCCACCAGGTGGAGATCTGCCGGCCAGTATCTCTGGAACATCTCCTCGTCGGATTTGTACCCGACGGCCGTCATATAGTTCAGCAGGGCGTCAAACCATACGTAGACGACGTGTTTCGGGTCGAAGGGCACGGGAATGCCCCAGTCGAAGGACGTGCGGGTGACGCACAGGTCTTCCAGGCCCTGCTTGATGAAGTTGATCATCTCGTTGCGCCGCGATACAGGCTGGATGAAGTCGGGATGCTCGTCGATGTACTGCAGCATCCGGTCGGCGTACTTGCTCATCTTGAAGAAGTAGCTTTCTTCCTGCATCTTTTCGACGGGCCGGCCGCAGTCCGGGCATTTGCCGTCCACGAGCTGATGCTCCGTCCAGTAGCTTTCGCAGGGGACGCAGTACCAGCCTTCGTAATTCTTCTTGTAGATGTCGCCCTGGTCGTAGATCTGCTGCATGACCTGCTGGACCACTTTCACGTGGCGTTCCTGGGTCGTGCGGATGAAGTCGTCGTTGGAGATGTTCAGCCGCTTCCACAATGCCTGGAAGGTGGCGACGATCTTGTCGACGTACTCCTGCGGCGTCACGCCTTCCTTGGCGGCCTGGCGCTGGATCTTCTGGCCGTGTTCGTCACTGCCGGTCAGGAAGAACACGTCGTCTCCCTTGGCGCGGTGGTAGCGGGCCAGGGAATCTGCGATGGTCGTGCAGTAGGCGTGGCCGATGTGCAGCTTGGCGCTGGGGTAATAAATCGGAGTTGTAATGTAGAATTTTGCCATGGTTCTCATTCCCTTTCTGTTCGGTTGCGCTAATGAAACGCTTCCTCTTTCGGAAATAAATATATATTATTTTAATCTTTTAACAGACGATTGTACAGGTCTCTTTTGGAAACCTTGCGCTCTTTTGCCACCTGGCGCAGCGCGTCTTTCTTCGGCACGCCCTGTTCGATCAGGCGGCGCACCGTCTCCAGCGGGTCTTCCGCCGGCCCGTCGGCTGCAGGCGGTGCTTCCGTTCCCTGCCCGATGACGAGGACGAATTCCCCCCGCGGCGGGTGTTCTGCCAGGTGCGCCAAGGCACCGGACACGGTGCCGCGCCAGAATTCTTCGTGGACCTTCGTCAGCTCGCGGCCCAGGGCCAGGGGCCGGTCGCCCCAGGCGTCGAGGATTTCTTCCAGCACCTGCGTAATGCGATGCGGCGCCTCGTACAGGACCACCGTGGCCGGCAGGTATTTCCAGGCCTCCAGCTGGGCGGCGCGGTTCTTTTTCGTCTTCGGCAGGAAGCCCCCGAAAAAGAACGGCGTCGACGGAAGGCCCGACGCGACGAGAGCCGTCAGGCACGCATTGGCACCGGGCACCGGCACGACAGGCACGCCGGCGTCGATGGCCAGTTTCGCCATGGCCTCGCCGGGATCGGAAATGCCGGGAAACCCGGCGTCCGTCACGAGGGCGATGGTCTGTCCGGCCCGGAGTTTCTCCAGCAGGACGGGTCCTTCCTTTTCCTTATTGTTTTCGTCATAGCGGACCAGGGTGCCTTTGAGACCGAAGTGGTTCAGCAGCTGCAGCGTGCGGCGCGTGTCTTCGGCGGCGATGAGGTCGGCGCTGCCCAGGACCTGCAGGGCCCGGGGCGTCATGTCGTCCAGGTTGCCGATGGGCGTTGCCGTCAGGTAGAGCGTGCCCGGCTCCCCGCCGGCCGCCTGGCGGCCGCGGTCTTCCCGGTTGTCCTCATGCATGATCTTTCTCCTCTTCCGGCGTCTCGCCCATGGCCCGCCGGGCCTGGTCCGTCAGGGACCCGTCGGGGCCGTACATGATCAACGGCGGCAGGACCGTCAGGCCGTAGCTGCCGTTCTTCACAAACTCTGCCAGAAACACCCAGGCCGGCTTGTCCAACGTGCTGTGGACCCACTGGAGCCGCTTCGGCTGGAGCCGGTACCGCAAGGCCAGCTCCATCGATTCCATGAAGCGGTCCGGCAGCTGGACCAGGGCGAAGCGCCCGCGGCTGCGCAGGGCGTAGGCGGCGGCGCGGAAAAAATCTTCCAGCACAGCCGTTTTCTCATGGCACGCAATGGTGCCGATCTTCCGCTCCCGCCCGCTGCCGCTGTTGCGGTACGGCGGGTTGGCAGCCACGAGGTCGAAGCTTTCCGTGGCGCACCAGTCTTTGATGTCCCGGATGTCCAATACCTCTGCGTGGAGCTTGTCGGACAAGCCGTTCACGGCGGCGCTGCGGTTCAGCAGCTCCACCATGCGGGGATTGATATCCACGCCCGTCACGTCCGTGGCCCCGCGGGCCGTCAGATAGAGGCTCACGGCGCCGGTGCCGCAGCCCAGTTCCAGGGCGCGGGCCTTGGTGACGACGTGGGGAAAATTGCCCAGGAACACGGAATCCGTCGTAAAGGGAAACTCCTCCGGGTCCTGGCAGACGGCATAGCCGCAGGACGGCAGGTAATCGGTTCGGATCATACGAAAGTTCCTCCCGTCCGGTCAGTCCATCTCTGCCTGTTCCTTGTCGATGTGCATGATTTCGCTCCACTCGAGGGTGACCACGTTGTCCGGCGTCAGCTGGACCGTCGCCGTATGTTTCGCTTTGTTGACCGTGGTCACTTTGCCGTTGCCCAGGCTCGTGGCGACCATCGTGCCGACCTGCGGCATTTCGGCCTTTTCGCGGCGCTGTTTCTTGTTCTTCCCCTTGGTGGGTTTTTCGTACAGGTAATCCTCGAATTTGAGGCAGCACATGAGGCGGCCGCAGCAGCCGGAAATCTTCGTCGGGTTCAGGGACAGGTTCTGGCTCTTGGCCATGCGGATGGACACGGGCTCGAAATCGCCCATCCAGGACGCGCAGCACAGGGGCCGGCCGCAGCAGCCGATGCCGCCTACCATGCGGGCTTCATCGCGCACGCCGATCTGGCGCAGTTCGATGCGCGTACGGAAGACCGATGCCAGATCCTTGACCAGTTCGCGGAAGTCGATGCGTCCGTCTGCCGTAAAGTAGAAAATAATGCGGGACACGTCGAACGTGAATTCCACGTCCACCAGGTTCATTTCCAGGTTGTGCCGCTTGATGCACCGCTGGCAGATGTTGAAGGCTTCCTTTTCGCGGACGCCGTTTTCGGCCACTTTCTTGCGGTCGTTGTCCGTGGCCTTGCGGACCACGGCTTTCAACGGCTGGGGCACGTGCTTGTCTTCCACTTCTTTCGGGCCGACGGCGATGGTGCCGAATTCCTTGCCCCACGTCGTTTCGACAATCACGTCGTCGCCCTTGACCACGCCCGTGCTGGCGGGGTCGAAATAATATATCTTGCAGGTCCGTTTGAAGCGGACACCTACGATCGTCGTCATGGTTTGTTCTCCTTTATCAATGCTGTATTGATTAAACCATCGCGCCTTGCGCGGCGGCATTGAGTGTATAAGTCAGGTCGTCCAGGACGGCCTTGCGGTTGGCGTGTTTCGACGCCGCCCACGATGCCCGGTCCACGGCTGCCGACGCCCGTAAGAGCGCTGTCCGCTCCCATTTGCGGGAGAGCGGGACCAGGGTGTCGCTGCAATCCTTGTTGAGCAGCCGGTCCGTCAGACCCGCCTGCAGGAACAACAGATCCCGGAGCAGGGTACGGACCAGGTCGAGAAAGGTCCGCAGCGTCTCGAAAGACGCCGGTGACCCGTCGGGAATGAAGTCGCTGAAATAATCCCGTCCCATGATGTAATGGAGCGGCGTGGCCGTGGGAAACGCCCCGATGTATTCCAGGGCGGCGGCCCGCAGTTCCAGGATGCCGCTGTCACAGTACGCCAGCGCCCGGCCCAGCGATCCGTCGGCCAGGCGGGCCACCACCTGGGCTTCCTCCTCGCCCAGACCCGTCTTCTGCCGCAGGATCTGACACACCTCGTCCGGGGACAAGGCGGCGAAACGCAGGCGGATGACGCGGGACAGGATGGTCGGCAGCATGGCGTCGGCCTTGGCGGCAATCAACAGGAAATAAAAGTGCGGCGGCGGCTCTTCCAGCAGCTTCAGGAAGGCGTTGGCCGCTTCCGTCGTCATCAGGTCGGCCTCGTCCACCAGGCACACGCGGCGCCGGCTGACCGTCGGTGCCAGCTGCGCCAGGCTGATCAGCTCGTGGATCTGGTTGATTGTAATCAGCCGCCGCTTCTTTTCGGGATTGTGGTCGTGCTCCATATACAGGAAATCCGGATGGGACGGTCCCTCCGTATCCCCGCCGTGCGTCACCAGGGGCGTATCCGTCCCGATGGAATGCAGCAGGCGGCACGAAGCGCACGTCCCGCACGGCGACCCGTCGGGCGCCGGCGTCAGGCACAGCAGCGCTTTGGCGAATTCCAGCGCCAGCAGCCGCTTCCCCATGCCCTCCGGACCGTGGAAGAGCAAAGAATGGGGGCGCCGGTCCCGCTGGAGCAGGCGGCGCAGGAATTCCTTGTTTTCCTCGTGTCCCGTAATGGTTTCAAACATGGTGTCATCCTTTCAGGGGAAGATGTCCCCTTATTTCAAGGTTGCCAATATTTCCTCCGTAATGACGTCGGCCGGCTGCAGCGCGTCAATGCGGCGGATGCGGTCGCCGTGCTGGCGCCACAGTTCCAGGAAGCCTTCCCGGACCTTTTCCTGGAAAGCCAGGCCCTCCAGTTCCAGCCGGTCTTCGACATGCCGGTCTTCCCGCCGTGCCAGCAGGTCCCGCGGATCCGCGTCCAGCAGGATCGTCCGGTCCGGTTCCAGGTCGCCGGCGGCAAAGCGGCACAGCCGCTCCACCTCGTCCAGCGGAAGTCCCCGGACAAAGCCCTGGTAGACCAGGGTCGAATCGGCGAAGCGGTCACACAGCACCACGTGGCCTGCCGCCAGGGCGGGACGGATGATGTGTTCCACGTGGTCCGCCCGGGCCGCCAGATACAGCAGCAGTTCCGTCCGGGCCCCGATGACGAGGTCCTTGTCCAGGACGACACGGCGGATTTGTTCCGCCGCGGCGGTCCCGCCCGGTTCCCGCGTCGTGACCACGGTCCGTCCCTGCTTCCGCAGGGCGGCGGCCAGGCGCTCGATCTGGGTGGTCTTGCCACCGCCGTCGACGCCTTCGAGGGTAATGAAATATCCTTGCATGAGCAACGCTCCTGTCTGTCTAGATTCGAATTTCGTGTCCGGCCTGTTCCTGTCCGGCCGGCGCCGGAATCAGTCCCGCTGTTCCCGCAGGACCCGCAGGGTCTTCAACGTCGCGTCGGCCGGCCCGCTCACGGGCAGGCCCAGCGCTTTCTGCGTCCGGCACACGGCCAGGACAGCCGGCGTAATCCGTTCTCCCGGCAGGAGGACGGGAATGCCCGGCGGGTAGAAACTGACTGTTTCGCCGCAGATCCGCCCGGCCGCGTCGGCCAGGGGCACCGTTTCCAGCTGTCCGTAAAAGACATCCCGCAGGGGGACGGCCGATTCCGACAAATACGAAACCGGGGCGGCATCCTCCGGGCCGGCCGGTGCCGCGTGCGGAACGCCCTGCCACGGCGGCAGGCTTTCCAGCACGGCGCGGATGCGGCGGCACACGCCGGGCCACTCGTCCGTGGCGTCGGCGTAGGTCACTAAAAACAATACGTGGCGCGGGTCCACCAGTTCCACGGCCAGGCCGGCGCGGCGCAGCAATTCGCCCAGGGCGATGCCCGTCACGTCGGACCGGTCCAGCTGCAGCGTCACTTTGGTCTCGTCCAGGGCCGTAATGCCGGCCCGGCCGACCACGTCTCCGGCGCCGAGGACCCGCAGTCCCGGCAGGCCCGTCAGGGCGCGCCGTAACCGGCGTGCCGCCCCGAGGGCGCGGTCCATCATGCCGTGGCCGTCGGCGGCCAGCTGGGCCCGGGCCGCGTCGATGGACCCCATGAGCAGGTAATTGGGACTCGTCGTCGTCAGCAGGCTCACCACGTCGGCGGCGTGCTGCCGGTCGATGCGGGGTCCCTGGATATGCAGGAGGGAGCACTGGGTCATGGCGCCGAGAATCTTGTGCGTACTCTGGGCTGCCACGTCGGCACCGCACTGCAGGGCCGACGGCGGCAGGTCCGCATGAAATCCCAGGTGCGGGCCGTGGGCTTCGTCCACCAGCAGGACAGCGCCGTGGCGGTGGGCGATGTCCGCGATGGCTTTGACATCGGCGGTCATGCCGTAGTAGTTCGGACTCGTCAGGACGACGGCCTGCAAATCCGGGTATTCCCGGAAGGCTTGTTCCACCTGGTCCGGCGTCGGCTGTCCCTGCAGGTCCAGGCCGTCCAGAACGGGCGGCGTGAGAAAGACAGGCACCGCGGCCGACAGGATCAAACCGCCGGTCACGCTGCGGTGGGAATTGCGCGGCACCAGGACTTTGTCTCCCGGATGCAGGGCCATCATCAGCATGGCGTGGATGGCGCCCGTCGTGCCGTTGACGGCCAGAAAGGCCGCGTCGCTGCCGTAGAGTTCCGCCGCTGCCGCCTGGGCCGCGGCGATGCATCCCGTCGGGTTGTGGATATCGTCCAGTTCCGCCATGAGGGACACGTCCAGCTGCAGGGCTTCCGGCCCCAGCAGGGACCGCAGGGGTTCCGCCATGCCGCGCCCACCCTTGTGGCCCGGCGTGTGGAGCGGATAGACATGCTCCTGCCGGTATGCTTCCATGGCTTCCACCAGGGGCTGGTACAGCCCGGTTTTCTTCTCGTTTCCCACGGTGTCCCTCCTTCAGAAGTAAACACTTTTCCAGTCTATCTTGTTATTGTAACATAACAGGCGTCATTCGTAAATGTCTACATTTAATAGCAAAAAAGACGGTGCCGTGCGGCCCGGTTGACGGCACCGCGCCGCCCCGTGCTATAATAAAACAGCAACGGAAAGGATGGTTTCCATGACGTATACGGATTTAAGCGGCCTCATGGCGTGCCGCACCTTTTTAAAAGACCCCGTCGTCCATGCGCTCCTGGCACTGCAGCGCACGGAAGCACGGGCTGCCGTGACGGGCTTCACGGGACGGCCTGCGGGCTTCGGTCCGACGGACGACGGTACCGGCGAAGACGATCCCCTGTCCCGCGCCGACGTGGAGACCGTGGCCTCCTGCGCGGCCCTGCTGACGGCGCAGGCGGAAAAACTGGGCCTGCGGGGCAACGTAGTGCGCGAGTACCTGCTGGAACTGCTGGCGGACGGGGACTTTGCCGTCGCCGAGGCCGTGGAGCAGACCGGCACCATCGGCGCCTCCATGGAAAAAATCATGGCAGCGGACATGACCCTGCTCTGGCCTTATATGACGGAACCGCCGTCGACGCTCCTGGGGACGGACCTGTTCGACCACTACGAGCCGGCCGAACCGGACTGCTGCCAGGCCACGCGGGAACTGGACGACGCCCTGGCGGCGTCGGAAACGCCGGAACAGGCCGCCCGCGCCCTGCTGGAACACTACGTCCGCTACGGCCGGGGCCTCTTCGCCCGCTTCCAGGCCTTCCGCCTGGACGAGATGGCGCGCCTCGTGGGCATCGAACACTTCCCGGTCTACGACTGGGACGACCTCATCGGCTACCAGGCGCAGAAAGCGGCTCTGCTGACGAACACGGAAGACTTTCTGGACAACCGCGGCGCCAACAACGTCCTGCTGGCCGGCGCCCGGGGTACGGGTAAATCGACGGCCGTCAAAGCCTTGGCCAGCCGCTTCCACCGCGAAGGCCTGCGCCTCATCCAGCTCGAACGGGAACAGCTCAAGTGGCTGCCCAGCGTCCTGGAGGAACTGTCCCAGGTGCGGAGCAAAAAGTTCATCCTCTTCCTGGACGACCTGTCCTTCGACGAAGGCGAACAGGGCTACAAATACCTCAAATCCGCCATGGACGGCAGCGTCACGCCCCAGCCGGACAACGTGCTCATTTACGCCACGTCGAACCGGCGCCATCTCCTGAAAGAAACGTGGCGTGACCGCAGCGAAGGGCTGGACGAGGTCTACCGCGACGACAACACGAACGAATCGGTATCCCTGACGGACCGCTTCGGCCTCGTGCTCCACTACTCCCTGCCGACGCAGGCGGACTACCTGGCCATGATTGCCCGGGGCCTGCAGAAGGCCGGCGTCACCCTCGATCCGGAGACCCTGCGCGTCGAAGGAACCCGCTGGGAAATGGCCCATTCCGGCCGCAACGGCCGCATTGCCCACCAGTTCGTCACGTGGTATCTGGCGCGGCACGCGGATCAAAACCCGGATCCGCAGCGTTGAGACACCCCCGCTGTCCTCGAAAAACGCCATAGCAGATGTATCATTCTTTACAGTACAGCCAATTTTGTAACAAATTTTAATAGATTTTCCTGAATTTCGTTGACATGATACATCCCGTTGGATACAATACGACTAAGCTTTTCAAGTGAAAAGGACAAATCTGGCGATGGGAACGAGTAACCTCCCTGTTGTGGGCAGAGAGCCGGCGGTTGGTGCAAGCCGGGGCAGAACAGTCTGGTGAAAATCCTCCCGGAGGAGACGCGCTGAAGCAGGTCAGTAAGCGCAGACGGCCGATCCCCGTTATCAGAAACGCGTATGTTGGTACGTTGCAGAGCGTCCGCAGGCAGCAATGCCGCGGAAATCAGGGTGGTAACGCGGAAATTCAATCCGTCCCTACACAGGGACGGATTTTTTTATGGGCAAAAATCGGCACAGCAGCCGGAGCAACGTATGCAACGCCACCTGTACAAAAAAGAAAGAGGGAAAGAGTCATGGCAAAAGTATTTTACGATCAGGATGTCAATTGGGATGTATTGAAAGACAAGACGGTCGCCGTCATCGGCTACGGCTCCCAAGGCCACGCCCACGCGCTGAACCTGCGGGACAGCGGCGTCCACGTCGTCGTCGGCCTGTACAAGGGCAGTAAATCCGCCGCCGTGGCGGAAGCAGCCGGGCTGAAGGTCCTGCCCGTGGCGGAAGCAGTCCGCCAGGCTGACGTGACCATGGTCCTCATTCCGGATGAAAAGCAGGCCGACGTATACCGCACGGAAATCGGGCCGAACCTGAAACCGGGCAGCGCCCTGGCCTTTGCCCACGGCTTCAACGTCCACTTCCAGCAGGTCGTGCCGCCGGAAAACGTCGACGTCTTCATGGTCGCCCCGAAGGGCCCGGGCCATCTGGTCCGCCGTACGTTCGTCGAAGGCGGCGGCGTGCCCGACGTCTTCGCCGTGGAACAGGACGCCACGGGCCATTGCTTTGACCTGGCCCTGGCCTACGCCCGCGGCATCGGCGGCACCCGTGCCGGCGTCATCCAGACGACCTTCCGCGAAGAAACGGAAACGGACCTCTTCGGCGAACAGGCGGTTCTGTGCGGCGGCGTGTGCCAGCTCATCCAGGACGGCTTCGAAACCCTGTGTGAAGCAGGCTACCAGCCGGAAATCGCGTACTTCGAAACGTTCCATGAAATGAAACTGATCGTAGACTTGATGTACGAAGGCGGCATGGCGAAAATGCGCAAGTCCATTTCCGACACGGCCGAATACGGCGATTACACCCGCGGCAAACGGGTCGTGCCTCCGACGGAAACGAAAGCCCGCATGAAACAAGTGCTGGACGAAATCCAGGACGGCTCCTTCGCCAAGGAATGGCTGTTGGAAAACAAAGGCGGCGGCCGCGCCCACTTCCTGGCCCTGCGCCGGAAATACGCGGAACATCCGCTGGAAACGGTCGGCGCCAAACTGCGCGATATGATGCCCTGGCTGCATGACAACGACCAGAAGGACTGAGCGGCCGGCCCGGCACCGGATGCCGGATTGCCAAAGGAGGACAGTATGCGCATGATTGGTGCAAAGGCACTCATCGAGTGCCTGAAACGGGAACACGTGGAAGTCGTATTCGGCTATCCCGGCGGTTCCGTGCTGACTTTATATGATGAATTGTACAAGGCAGGCCTGCCCCACATCCTGACGGGACACGAACAGGGCGCCGTCCACGCAGCCGACGGGTACGCGCGCTCCACGGGGCGGACCGGCGTCTGCATCGCCACGTCGGGTCCCGGCGTGTGCAACATGGTTACGGGCATTGCCACGGCCTACATGGATTCCGTTCCCCTTGTCGTCCTCAGCGGCCAGGTCGCTACGTCCCTGATCGGCCGCGATTCCTTCCAGGAAGCGGATATTTCCGGCATTACGACGCCCATTACGAAACACAACTATCTCGTCAAGAACGTCCACGACCTGCCGCGGGTTCTGAAGGAAGCCTTCTACATCGCGTCGACGGGCCGTCCCGGCCCGGTGCTCGTGGACATTGCCAAAGACGTCTTCGAACAGGAACTGGATTTCGAGTACCCCGACACGGTACATCTGCGGGGCTACCAGGGCCATGTGAGGGGAAAAGAAGAAGACGTGGACGCGGCGGTGGAAGCCCTTCGCGCGGCCAAACGGCCCCTGCTCCTGACGGGCGGCGGCGTCGTGTCGAGCGACACGGCGAAGCTGGTCTGCGACGTGGTCCGCAAGACGGGCATTCCCGTCTCCACGACGCTCCTGGGCAAAGGCTCCGTGCCCGATACGTGGCCGTACCACCTGGGCATGGCGGGCATGCACGGCTCCTACGCCGCCAACATGTCCATCACGGACTGTGACCTGCTCCTGGCCGTGGGTGCCCGCTTCGACGACCGCGTGACGGGCGACGTGGAAAACTTCGCGCCCAGGGCGCGCGTCGTCCACTTCGACATCGACAAAGTAGAAATCAACAAAATCGTCCACGCCGACATCAGCGTCAACGGCGACCTGCGCTGGTCCATGCCGCTCTTCGCGGACAAAGTACTCGCCCTGGACGAAGACTGGGCGGGCCGCTTCGCCCCGTGGCAGGCCACGGTGGCCGAACGCAAAGCCGCTCATCCTTTCCAGACGCCGGCCATGGGGAACTCCGTCACGCCGCAGGCGCTCTTCGAAGCCCTGCGTAAGTATACGGACGGCGACACGATCCTCGTGACGGACGTGGGCCAGCACCAGATGTGGGCAGCCCAGTTCTACCCCTGTGAAAAACCGCGGCACTTCCTCACATCGGGCGGCCTCGGCACCATGGGGTACGGCCTTCCGGCCTCCCTGGGCGCCAAAATCGGCAACAAGGCCAACCAGGTCGTGCTCATCACCGGCGACGGCAGCATCCTCATGAACTGCCAGGAATTCTCCACGCTGGCGCGCTACGGCGTGGAAGTCAAAGTCCTGGTTCTCCACAACAACGTGCTGGGCATGGTCAACCAGTGGCAGGTCCTGTTCTACCAGGGCCGCCAGGCCGAATCGGTCATCCCGAACTTCCCGCAGATGTCCCGCGTGGCGCCCTCCATGGGCGTACCGGGGCGGCAGGCCAAAGACCTGAGCGACCTGCCGGAGGGCCTGGAGTGGCTGTTCCATACGGACGGGCCGGCCCTGCTGGATGTCCTGATTCCGCCGGAAGCCAAAGTGTACCCCATGGTACCGGGCGGACGGCGCCTGGACCAGATGATCCTCGGAGAAGAAGGAGGTGCGCAGCCATGAGACAGCATCTAGCCATCCTGTGCGACAACAAGCCGGGCGTCCTGACCCACGTGGCGGGCCTCATCAGCCGGCGTGCCATCAACATCGAGTGCATCAACGCCGGCTACACGGAAGAACCCGACGTGACGCGCATCAACATCGTCGTCACCGTGGACAACAAATGGGAACTGGACCAGGCGGTCAACCAGCTGGCCAAACTGATCGACGTCATCAAAGTCGTCAACCTGGACGAAGCTCCCTTCGTTAGCTACGAACTGGCCATGGTCAAGGTGCGCTGCCCGTCGGCGCAGGTGCGGAGTGAACTGACGAACCTGGCCACGCTGTTCAACGCCAAGATCGTCGACGTCCAGCCCCAGTCCCTCGTCTTCCGTATTACGGGCCGCGAAGACCATGTCGAAGCGACCCTGGCCATGCTGCAGGACTACGAAGTGCTGGAAATCGCCCGCACCGGCCAGATTTCCCTGTCCCGCGGCCTCGTCCCCGTCAAAGACATGTAAGGAAGGGACACCGGCACAACGGCACCGGACAAGCCGCAGTCGGGAACAAGTCGGTCCCGGCCATTGACAATCGCCTCCTGTGTTACTAAGATAAATGTAAAGACACCGAAGTCTTCCAAAAACTTCGGTGCCTTTTTTTATTTCCCGCAGGCCGGACAGGACATCTGCCCGGAACTGCAGATCCATTGTATTTACTGATTGTCGTAAAGGAGGGTTTTACTATGCAACCGATGAGCAATGCGGAGTATTTGACACGACTGAAATATGCGGACGAACTGGACTTTTTGAAGGACGCACGCAAAAAGGCGGGCCTGACCTACACGGATATGGCCGCCAAGCTGGGCGTTTCCAAAGTCTGGCTGGCGTCGGTCTTCGACGGCCAGCAGTACGTGCCCGAAGAGTACTGCAAGAAACTGGCGGAACTCCTGGGCGTACCTGTGGAGAAAACGCTCTTTTTGACAGAACATCCGTATAAGGGATGCACGGACCCGATCCTGTACCGCCTGCACGAAGTCATCGACACGTACGGCCCGGCCATCAAGGCCATCATCCATGAACAGGGCGGCAACGCCATCATGAGCGCCATCGACTTCGGCATCGACTGCAATGTCATCACGGACGACGCCGGCAACCACCGCGTCATCATCACGTGGGACGGGAAGCTTCTCCCTTACGCCGAACGCGGAAAATATCCGTGGTAAGACAACAAAAACAAGCGGGTCCGCCCCATTCCTGCACCGGCGGACCTGTGTCTTTTTTTACGCTATTTTTTCGCATTTGTCATTACAAATTTTATTAAAAAACGAATTTTCTCAGATGTACTTAAATTCACACTTTTGTTACAATAATATTACAAAGCCGACACGAACGGTGCAGGGAGCACCGTACAGACGGGAACAGAAAGGGTGTGAGAACGTGCTGAACTTAGGGCACAGAGGTTTCAGCGGGAAATATCCGGAAAATACGATGACTGCGTACCGCAAGGCCATCGAGGCCGGCGCGGACGGCGTCGAGCTGGACGTACAGCTCACGAAGGACGGCGAAATCGTCGTCATCCACGATGAAAAGGTAGACCGTACGACGGACGGACACGGCAACGTACGGGACTTTACGCTGGCGGAACTGCGCAAACTGGATGCGTCGTACCTGTACAAGGAACCGGGCGTCCGCCATCCGATCCCGACCTTCGAAGAGTATTGCGAATGGGCCGCTGCCACGGGCTGTATCACCAACATCGAGCTCAAGAACGGCGTCTATCCCTATCCGAAACTGGAGGAAAAGACGCTGGCCCTGCTGCGGAAATACCATCTGGAACAGAAGGTCATCATTTCCAGCTTCAACCATTTCAGCGTCATGCACATGAAGGAACTGGCACCGGACCTGGAATACGGGTTGCTGGAAGAATCCTGGGTCTACCATCCCGGCGCCTACGCGGCGGAACTGGGCGTCCAGTGCTACCATCCCTTCTGGGGCAGCCTGACGGACGACATCGTGGCCGACCTGAAGGCCCACCACCTGAAGATCAACACGTTCACGGTGAATGACGAAGCGGCGGTCCGTTCCCTGCTCGCCAAAGGCGTGGACTGCGTCATCGGGAACTTCCCCGACATGGTGGCAAAAGTTTTGGCAGAATAAGGCAGGACAACCGCTGCGTTGTCCTCTCCGGAAAGCGAAAGGAACACAATTATGCTGAACTCATTGGAACAATTACTGGCATTTATCAACTCCTGGCTCTGGGGCCGCTGGCTCGTCTTCGTCCTGCTGGCCCTGGGCATTCTCTACACGGTGACGAACGGCTTCGTCCAGGTGCGCCACTTCAAATACATTATGAAGAGAACCCTGATCGACTCGTTCAAGACCCGTAAAGTGGACCGTGGCAACGGCTCCATTTCCACCTTCAAGGCCATGATGGTCACCCTGGCCGGCAACGTAGGCGGCGGCAACGTCGTCGGTGTCGCCACGGCCATCGTCTCCGGCGGCATGGGCGCCGTCTTCTGGATGTGGGTCGCCGCTTTCTTCGGCGAAGCCCTGAAATACGGCGAAATCGTCCTGTCCCAGATGTACCGCGGCCGCGACAAGGAAGGCAACCTGCTTTCCGGCCCCATGTACTACATCCGCGACGGCCTGAAGCTGCCCTGGCTGGGCGTAGTCATCGCCATCCTCATGTGCATCAAGATGATGGGCGCCAACCTGGTACAGTCCAACACCATCGCCAGCATCATGAACGCAAACTACGGCATTCCGACCTACCTGACCGGTGCCATCCTGATCGTCCTGCTCATGTCCATCACCCTGGGCGGCCTGAAACGCCTGGCCAACATCGCCATGAACCTGGTGCCGGCCATGTCCATTTTCTACATCGTCATCGGCCTCCTCGTCATCATCCTGAACATCCAGGAACTGCCGCACGTCATCTACACCATCTTCACGCAGGCCTGGTCCTTTGAATCCGTCGCAGGCGGCACGGGCGGCTACGTCATCGCGCGCGCCATGCAGTACGGCATTGCCCGCGGCATGTACTCCAACGAAGCCGGCGAAGGCACGGCGCCGTTCGCACACGGCTGCTCCATCGTGCCGCACCCTGTCGACGAAGGCATCACGGGCGTAGCCGAAGTCTTCATCGATACCCTCATCATCTGCTCCATCACCGCCTTTGTCGTCGGCACCACGGGGATGTATACGTCCGGCCGGCCGGCAACGGTCATGGCGCTGGAATCCTTCGGCACCGTCTGGGCGCCGCTGAAACACGCCGGCACGTTCGCCCTGCTGATTTTCTGCTTCACAACCCTGATGGGCCAGTGGTGGAACGCGGCCAAGAGCTTCACCTATGCGTTCGGGGAAGGCGTGACGCGCGTCGTCCGCTATATTTTCCCGTTCCTCTGCATCATCGGCTCGACCACGAAGATTGCTGTCGTCTGGAGCCTGCAGGACGTGGCCATGGGCCTCGTCGTCATCCCGAACATGATCGCCCTGGCGGTCCTGTACCCGAAAGTGGCGGCAAAGACCAAAGAATATTTTGCTAACCACGATAAGTGAGACAGTAGGGCGCACCGGCAGGTTACCGGTCGCACTGGCAACAGCTCCCGCCGGCTGGTTACCGGTCGCGGAGCTCCAATGATCCCAGGCGGCGGGATTCTGTTGCACGTACGCGTGTAAGAATTCCTGCCGGCGGGAAACTGCTGTTCAATATCACGAAAAAGGAAAGGAACCTCAAGTGTGCTTGAGGTTCCTTTTTTATTGTTTCTTTTTGATTTGTTTTTTGCGGTTTTTGCTGGGTCAGGGCTGTAGCTGGGGTTCGATGGTCTTAAAAATTCCGGGACAGCCAGTTTTCAATAGCGGCCTGCGATGCATGGACATCTGCGCCGCGAATGGCGAGGCCTTTTCCCAGCTTTGCCTGCGGATAGTACGTATGGAGATCTTTTTCCGCGTGTCCCAGGCCGGAGCCTTCGTGCGTCATGACGGGGAACAGGGTCTTCCCTGTCAGGTCCAGGGCGTCCAGCTGGGTGAACAGGGCCATGGGATAGGTGCCCCACCAGCACGGGCCGGCGACGATGATGCGGTCATAGCCTGCCACGTCCGTCAGCATCTGTTTCAGCGCCGGACGGGCCTGTTCCCGCAGCTCCTGTTTGGCTTCTTCCGTGCACTGCGTGTAATTTTCGGCGTAGGGCTTCACCGTCTCCACCTGGAAGACGTCGGCGCCCAATGCTTTCGCTATCGCCTGCACCACCACTTCCGTGTTGCCGACGGAGAGCTTTTTGATGGAACCGCGCACATAGTTTTCGCCGCGGCGGGAATAGTAGAGAATCAATGTTTTTGCCATGGTCTGTCCCTCCTAAATCTGTTTGATGACGCGGGCCGGGTTGCCGACGGCCACGCAATAATCGGGAATGTCTTTCGTCACGACGGAGCCGGTTCCGATGATGGCGCCTTCCCCGATGGTGACGCCCGGGAGGATGCTGACACGCGCCCCGATCCAGGCGTTCTTCTTGATGCGGATTTCCTTCGTCATGATGGTGCGGATGTTCCTGGGTTCATGGTTAACAGTGAACAATCCCACGCCGGGACCCATCATGACACCGTCTTCAATCGTCACGGTGCCGACGGACATGACGGTCAGGTGATGATTGGCCAGGACGTTGTGTCCCACAAAGACGCGGCAGCCGCAGTCGATATCGAAGGGTGGAATCAGATAGGAGTCGTCAGGCATGGTTCCCTGCGTCAGATCCTTTTCCAGCGCCCTGATTTTTTCTACATCCGCCGGATCCGTGTTGCGGATTTCCTGGCAAAGGCGGGCGCACCGGTCGAATTCCACGTGCGCTGCGGCGAGGTATTTGGGATCCCGGACATCGTATGCCTTACCGGCCCGCATTTCTTCAAATACGTTCATGTTCCGTTTCCTTTCCTATTAGTACGTTTGTGTATTGTTTCCACGGTTGTCATTTCCTTTTGACAATGCTATTATAAAAGCAGGAATTTTATTTTTCAAATTGAAATATGCTTGAATTGATTTAATATTTTAATCAATAAGGGGGCAATCGCTGTGCAGCGGCCCCTGAAACGGAGGAATCCATGAATACCAGGCAGATGGAATACATCCTCGCCATTGTGGAAACGGGGAATTTCAACCGTGCCGCGGAAAAGCTTTTCATTTCCCAGCCGACCCTGACGTACCAGATCAAGCTGGTGGAGCGGGAAATCGGCTTCCAGCTTTTCAACCGGTCGCTCCGGGGAACGACGCTGACGCCGGCAGGGGAGCAGCTGGTCACGACCATCCGGAACATCATGGTCGATCTCCGGACAGCCGTGGAACAGGGGCAGAACTTTGCCAGAAAATATACGCAGGACATCCGCATCGTGGAGCCGATCCGCAGTGCCCTGGGACAGCTGCCGCAGGCCATCGAGGCATTCGAGGCGTCCCACCCGGGCATTTCCATTACGCCCGGGTTCGACTGGCAGAACGGCCTGACCCGGTTCCTGAAGGGGGAATACGACGTGCTTTTCGCCTTGTATGAAGACGTGCACCACATTCCGGAGCTGGAGATGCATCCCCTGTTCGACAGCAAAATCTATCTCATTACGCGGCACGATGACGAGCTGTCCGCCCGCACCCGGATCCAGGAATCCGACCTGGCCGGCCGCACGCTCATGGTGGGCGGTCCCAGCCCGGAGCCCCTGCGGAATGTGCAGAAGCGGGTCGTGGCCCACACGCACTGCCAGTATTTCAACAGCGAAAGCCACGACATGTCCCTGACCTACGTGGCCAGCCGGCGCGGCATCGTCCTCGCCCCTGGCTTTTTGAACGACGGCACGGGCGAGTTCTGCTGGACGCCCTTCGCCTGCAAAGAGACCATTCCGTGCGTCCTGTGTACCCATAAGGAGGACCGCCGGCCGGAGCTGCTGGATTTTGTCCGGGAACTGATCCGGCGGCACCAGGACCAATTTTATTGAAAAAGGTAACAGTTCCCGCCGGCTGGTTACCGGTCGCGGAGCTCCAAGGATCCCAGCCGGCGGGAACCATTACCCAATATCACGAAAAAGGAAAGGAACCTCAAGCGTGCTTGAGGTTCCTTTTTTGTTGGGATTTTTTGTTGTGACCAGTATCCACCGCTGTGGATTACTATTTTTTCCGCGGGACGCTGATTTCTATGAGGTTGCCGTCGGGGTCGCGCAGGTACAGGCTGTCCATGACGCCCACGGCGCCGCTCCGCTCGACCGGTCCCATTTCCACGGGCCAGCCGGCAGCGGCGATTTCCCGCTGGATGTCCTGCATGGGGCCTTCCGCAAGGAGACAGAGGTCCAGGCTGCCGCTGGCGGGATGGGCCGCAGCCGGTGGGAATTCCGCCGGCACGCGGTGGATGTTGATTTTCTGCGGCAACTCCGCCGAGCCGAAGAACAGCGCCAGGCGGCCGTTCTGTTCACGGACGTCCATGCCCAGGACATCCCGGTAAAAATGCAGGCACTCTGCCACGTTGCCGGTTGTCAGTACGAAATGGTCCAGACGGGTCAGTTTCATAGGTTCCTCCTTTTATTTGATGGGAAATACGAGGTCGCCGATGGAGTACAGGGCCGCATAGCCGGCCATTTCCACGCGATCTCCCTGCAGGGTGCAGTACAGGACGCCGGTCCGTTCCGAGGCCTGGAACGCCGTCAGTTTGTTTTTCCCGAGTTTCTTCGCCCACAGCGGCACCAGGTGGCAATGGCCCGATCCGCACACGGGGTCTTCGGCGACGCAGAGTTTGGGCGCAAAGCTGCGGCTGACCATATCGTAGTCTTTGCCGCGGGCCGTAATGTGCTGCAGGAGTCCGTCCAGCTTTTTGAGTTTCTCCTGGTCGACGGTAGCGTGGCGCACGTCTTCCTCAGTCGGCAGGACGCAGACGAGGTCGCGGCCCATCCAGGCTTCCACCGGACGGACGCCGATGGCCTCTGCCATGGCATCGGTCACGGGAACCTGTTTCAGGTCATAGGCCGGAAAGTCCATGGAGAGCTTGTCTCCTTCCACGCGGACCGTCAGCGGGCCGCTCTTGGTCGTAAAATGGAAGACCTTGCTGTCCTTTTCGTAAAACCGGGACAGCACGTAGGCCATGCAAAGGGTGGCGTGGCCGCACAGGTCGATTTCCCCGCCCGGCGTGAACCAGCGCAGATGATACGCGTCGCCGCCGCCTTCGCGTACGGCAAAGGCCGTTTCCGAGTACCGGTTTTCCGCCGTAATCTTGCACATAAGATCCTCCGGGAGCCAGTGGTCCAGCACGCAGATGGCCGCCGGGTTCCCCTGGAATACTTCTTTCGTAAATGCATCTACTACGTATTGTTTCATCTGTAAAACTCTCCTCCCTTTCCGTCCATTATAGCACTGACTCTTCTGAAGGATACAGCTCTTTTCTGATCTGCTGCAAGAAGCGATCCGCCGCCTTGGAAAAAATCTGATACTTTTTCCAGATGATAAAAGCTTCATCTTCCATAACCGGTGAAAGCGGCCGGAAACACAACGAGGAATTCCCCTGATCCAGTACAGTATCCAGCAGCCTGTCAAAACCTATGGTATAACCGAAACCCTCATCAGTTAGAATGGCCGCATTCAATATCAGGTTATAGGTTGCCACAATGTTCAAACGAGATACCGGTATGTGCATCCAGTCGGCAAGCTGTTTCCTCGCATTCTCCTGACTAGACGTAATCAATGGCAGTCCCTTCAAATCCTCCGGTGTAATGTTTTTCTTTCGTGCCAGAGAATCATCCCGACGCATCAGGACACCCCAGCGTTCTTTTATCGGTATGTGCATGATATCGTATTTTTTTGAATCTGCTTTACTGAACAGGAGGCCAAAATCTATCAGTCCCTTTTCCAATTGTTCCATTACGTAGGATGCATTGCCGCTCATGAAATGGTAATGAATATCCGGGCAGCTCTTCTGCAATTTTTTGGCAGCACGAGCAAAGACACGGATTGTATCCGTCTCACCAGTCCCAATCCGGACATCTCCTGCCACTACATCACCTGACTGAGAGATTTCATTTTCAGTTTTTTCCACCAGACTCAGAATCTCCTCTGCACGGGTGCGAAGTAGTTTCCCGTCTTCTGTCGGTGTTACTTTTCGGGATCCTTTGGTGCCACGCACCAGCAACTGCTTTCCCAGTTCCGCTTCAAGTTCCCGGATCTGAACGGAAAGGGTAGGCTGGGTCAGATGCAGTGATTCTGCAGCTGCGGTGATGGTCTGTTCTCTTGCTACAGCAAGAAAGTATTCCAGTACACGCAGTTCCATATCCATACCTCCTCTTCTCCTATCATACCATAATTTTTTCCTATGTATATCAATTAGGGCAAAGTATTTCCAATTTGAATTCCAAGCTTATATAATCAAATCAGGCCAAGGGAGAAAAATATGGTAAAAGACCAAATCATAGAGATTCAGATTCATGGCAAGACCTTCAGCGCTAAATTAGAAGATAACGATGCCTGTGAATGATGCACACAAAAGAAAGGAGCCGCGAAGTTATGGAACAGCAAATGTTGAAAAATAAGGTAGCAATCATTACCGGGGCGAGCTATGGAATGGGACAGACCATGGCAGAACTCTTTGCGGAGGAAGGCGCATCCGTTGTTTTGACGGCAAGACATGAAGGACAACTGAAAGAAGCCGTAAATAAAATCCGCAGCAAAGGGCAGCGTGCCATCGGTGTCGTGGCGGATGTATGCTCAACAGAAGACACCAGGAGGGTTTTTGAGAGGGCATTGAAAGAATTCGGCGATGTTGACATCCTGATCAACAATGCCGGCATCGGTGAACAGAAAATGATTGATGAAACAGATGATGACTGGATGATGATGGTCATGAATACGAACCTGGGTGGGCCCATGCGTTATATACGCGAGGCTCTGAAAATTTTCCTTCCTAAAAATGACGGCTGCATCATCAACATTTCTTCCGTCAATGCAACAAGGCCCTTCTGCGGTGCGACCTATACATCTACGAAAGGCGCACTCAACACGCTGACCAAAAACGTTGCGATGCGTCTGATCGATACAAACATCCGGTGCAATGCCGTCGCTCCGGGTTCTACGATCACACCGGCGCATCTTGCAAATAAGGCGGGAAAGCAGCCTGGCGGCGCCAAGATGCTGCAGTACAGCGGCCATTATGTTTATTTCCCCGGCCCTGAATGCGATCCCATCGATCAGGCCTATGCCTGCCTTTATCTTGCGAGTAAGATGGGCTATCACGTAAAAGGCCAGGTCATCCAGGTTTGTAACGGTGCTTTCTTATAATTTCTAATACCCCTGTAATAGTGCATATTCATGATTTTCAATGCGGATGGAGGATTAAGATTTAACTATGCTTGGAGATTTTTCTTATTGCAACCCCACAAAACTTTATTTCGGTGAACATGCCCTGGAACATCTGCCAGAAGAGCTGAAAAAATACGGAGATAATGTTCTTTTAGTCTATGGCGGCGGATCCATAAAAAAGAATGGCATCTATGATGACGTCATGAAAGTTCTCAAAGAAACTGGAAAGAACATTACTGAGATTTCCGGCGTCATGCCTAATCCTACCGCAGCCAAACTGAAGGAAGGCGTCCAGATTGCAAGAGATGCCAAGGCAGATTTCATTCTCGCAGTCGGCGGCGGATCGGTGATTGACTATTCCAAAGCTCTTTCCGTATCCGTAAATTACGAAGGCGATCCATGGGAAAAGTATTACCTGAAATTTGAGGAGCCGGACTGCGAAACTCTTCCGGTTGGTGCCGTCCTCACTATGGTCGGCACTGGTTCAGAAATGAATGCCGGCGCTGTCATCACGAATCCGGACCAGAAACTCAAAATCGGTCATGTTTTTGCTGATGAAAAAATCATGCCCCGCTTTTCCATCATGAATCCGCGCTATACGATGACCCTTCCCCATTACCAGATGGTTTCCGGCATCTATGACATTTTTAATCATATCTGCGAACAGTATTTTTCCGGTGAAGACGACAATACAAGCGACTACATTGCCGAAGGCCTGATGCGCTCTGTCATTCATTCAAGCCGAATCGCCAATAAGAATCCGCAGAACTATGAAGCCCGCTCCAACCTGATGTGGACAGCAACCTGGGCACTCAATACGCTGATTGCAAAAGGCAAATCAACGGACTGGATGGTTCATATGCTCGGCCAGGCCGTCGGTGCTCTGACAAATGCAACACACGGCATGACGCTGGCAGCCGTATCCATGCCTTACTACAAATACATCATGCCCTACGGCCTGAACAAATTCGCGCGGTTTGCAGAAAACGTATGGGATGTAAATCCAGAAGGAAAGGCAGAAAAAGAAATTGCGGAGGAAGGCCTTTCCCGTATGGAACAATGGATGAAAGAACTTGGCCTTGTCATGAACATCACCGCCCTCGGTGCAAGGGAAAGCATGATTCCTGACCTTGTAAAAGGAACGATTATCCTGAAAACCGGGTATAAGGTACTGGATGAAAAAGAAATCGCTTCTATCTTCCGGGAAAGCCTCTGAAAGGAATCCCTAAATGAGCAGAACTCCGGAGGAAATCTATCAGAACCTGCTTGATGCCGGATATACCAAATCCCATGCAGCACGGTTTATGACCTATGTAAACAGCGATGACATTGAATCCCAGCAGCGTGACCTGGCCGTAAAACGCACAAGGATTCTTGAGAAACTTCACCAGGAAAACCGGCATCTGGAATGTCTGGATTACTTGCTCTATGAATTGGAAAAGCAATAAAGGTGAATCGCATGAAAATAATGGAGCGATTGGCAGCATTCTTTATGATGTTTACTCTTCTGCTCGGACTTACAGCCTGTGGACAGACACAGGCAGATACCAAAGAGCAGGCACAGGAGGGAAACACGATTATGTCGATGGAATCAAATACGCCTGAGGCAACGAAAACCAGGAAATCCAGGGAAAGCACGGAAACAATCCGCACATTTAATTTTGACACGAAAACTGTCACACTGAACAGCGGTTACGAAATGCCAATCAACGGATTAGGGACATACAGCCTTCACGGTGAGGAATGTATCAATTCCGTGAAAACCGCATTGTCAGCCGGTGTCCGGCTTATTGATACAGCTTCTGCCTACGGGAATGAGAAAGAAGTCGGGCAGGCGATTCGGGAAGCAATCAAAGAAGGCATAACCAAAAGGGAGGATGTTTTCGTCATTACGAAAATCTATCCTGGCAAGGAGATGGAAAAACCGGAGGAAGCTATTCAGGCTTGTCTGGATCGGTTGAACATCGGTTATTTGGACATGATGCTTCTCCATCATCCTGATAAAAATGATGTAAAGGCATATCGAGCAATGGAAAAATTTGTGGAGGACGGAAAGATTCACTCCATCGGGCTCTCCAATTGGTATGTTGAAGAATTGAAGGAATTATTGCCGCAGGTCAGTATCACCCCGGCTTTAGTTCAGAATGAAATCCACCCCTATTACCAGGAGAATGATGTAATCCCTTATATCCAGAATCTTGGCATCGTGGTTCAGGGCTGGTACCCGCTGGGAGGCAGGGGCCATACGGCGGAACTATTGGGTGATAAAGTGATCTCTGAGATTGCCGGTGCACATGGCGTATCTCCAGCGCAAGTAATCCTGCGTTGGAATCTGCAGAAAGGTGTAGTGGTGATTCCCGGTTCCAGCAATCCGAAACACATCAGGGAAAATACCGAATTGTACCATTTTACGCTTACTGCCAAAGAAATGGAGCGTATCAATGCCCTCGACAGAAACGAGAAACATGACTGGTACTAAGGTGAATCAGAGATATAAAGTCAGGAGGTGATTGTATGAGCAAAAATGTGTTGATTATTTCTACAAGCCTTAGAAAAGGAAGCAACTCCGATGCCTTGGCCGAGAGCTTTGCAAGGGGCGCGGAAAAATCTGGAAATCATGTTGAAAAGATCAGTCTTTCCGGAAAGAAAATTGAGTTCTGCAGAGGATGTCTGGCATGCCAGGCCACAAAAAGATGTGTGATTCGGGATGATGCAGATATAATTGAACAGAAGATGGAGAAAGCCGATGTACTAGTGTTTGCAACCCCCATTTATTATTATGAGATGAGCGGACAAATGAAAACCATGCTTGACCGGGGAAATCCCCTGTATGCAGCTGATTACAAGTTTAGAGATGTCTATTTTCTCTGCTGCGCCGCTGAGAATGGGGAGTCCGTTCCTAAGAGGGCAGAATCTGGTTTGCAAGGCTGGATCGATTGCTTTGAAAACGCGAGGTTGGCAGGAACCGTGTTTGCAGGCGGAGTAAATGGTGTCAATGAGGTTGAAAATCATCCTTCCCTGCAAAAAGCTTTTGATATGGGGGCTGACGTTTAATTGCGTTCTGAAATAAGGAAATGAACACCTATTAACGAAGCGAGAGTGCTGGAAATCTCTTCGTAAATAATAAGTTGCCAACATAAAAAGGAGTTATATCATGAAAAAAGCAAAGCTTTTTAAAAAGATGACAAAAGTATTTGGTGCCGCTGTGATGCTCGCTGCAATCGGTGTGGGAGGAACGGTGCAGGCCGCGCAGACCGAAGCAGAATGGTTTGCTCCCCTGCCGACGGAAACCCCGGCTCCTCAACATGCCGACCATGGTGCCGATAATTTCTACAAAAGCACACAGGTAACAGAAAAAGCTGTTACATTCAAAAACCAGTTCGACATGAAAATTGCTGGGAATCTCTATATTCCGAAGTCCTACAAGGAAGGACAGAAACTCCCTGCCATCATCGTTGGACACCCCATGGGAGCCGTGAAAGAACAGAGCGCCACCCTGTACGCCCAGAAAATGGCAGAACGCGGCTTTGTCACACTGGCTATAGATACTCCATTCTGGGGTTCCAGCGAAGGTACGCCGCGCAACAGTGTCGTGCCGGATCTGTATTCCGAAGCCTGGATGGCAGCTGTAGATTATCTCGGTACCCGGGATTTTGTGGATCGTGACAAGATCGGGGGCATTGGGATTTGCGGCAGCGGCTCATTCCTCGTCAGTGCCGCGAAAATCGATCCGCGTATCAAGGCAATTGCTACCGTATCCATGTACAACATGGGAGCCGTAAACCGCAATGGTCTGAATCATTCCCAGACGCTTGCCCAGAGAAAAGCCTATCTGGCCGACGCGGCCAACCAGCGCTATGCCGAGTTCGAAGGCGCACCGCACAAGCTCATGGGCGGTACAACCCATACACTCCGCGGTGCTGATGAAATCCAGCAGGAGTTTTATGATTATTATCGTACCACCCGGGGCGCGGCTGCTGGTAAAGGACAGGACATGAATACCACAACCCATCCAACCTATACAAGCAATGTGAAATTCATGAATTTCTATCCTTTTGAAGACATCGAAACCATTTCCCCACGTCCAATGCTCTTTATCACCGGTGACCAGGCCCACTCCAAGGAATTCAGCGAGGACGCCTACCGCCGTGCCGCAGAGCCGAAGGAATTGTACTATGTCAAAGGAGCCGGACATGTGGATCTCTATGACAAGACAGAATTGATTCCCTTCCAGAAATTGACAGATTTCTTCAAGAAAGCGTTACAATAAGACGCCATAACAACTTCAGTACCCCTCAACGCCGGTCTCCGGGTTTCTCCCGCAGGCCGGCTTCGTGTTTCCCGCTGCGGGGCATGGAACTGTATCATTTGTTCCATAAAAAAAAAGAGAAGCTCCCAAGACTTCTCTCTTTTCCAGGCTTCCCTAAAGCCTGCATGTGAGTACTTCCCTTCCCAACAAGTGGGTTCCCTTTTCCTCGCCTACCATTATAGTATGGATACGAAAATAAGTAAACCGGTTTCGCATAAAAATCCGCAGAAATTCCGCTTTTTTCGGCGGGAGTACCGCAAAATTACCATTTTTTATGGAAAATTATTTGGATTGTACTAACTGATTCACCAGTTTTTCCAAGGCGGCAATTTTTTCGTTCTGTGCCTGCATGGCTGCCTGCTGATCCGACAACCGGGCCTTCAGGTTCGTAATGGTCTTCGCCATGGTTGCCCGGCTGCCCGGCGCTTTGCGGTCCAGCTGGAAGCTGACGCCGGCACCGATCATGTTTTCGCCGTTGCCGAAGGTACCGCTCAGATTCAACATGGTTTTTTCGTTGGGCCGGTAGAACGTACCGACGGCCATGGCGTTGGCATTGCGGTAGTTGCCCATGCCGGCGGCAAAGCTCCACTTTTCTTCGGGATCGAAGTCCAGGGGATGGAGGTTGGCCAGGGCGGCCGCCCCGGCGCCGACGCGGTTGATTTTCGTATCGAGGCGGTTGATGCGCCCGTTCATTCCCTGCATGCCCTGCTGCACGTTCCACAGCTGGCCGCCGTTCACGGCGTCCCGGGATCCTTCGTAGACGTCGCCGTCCGCCACGTTGGTAATTTTCTTGTTGTGCATGTCGATGCCATTGTTGTTGATGACCGGGCCGTTGTGGATGGTGACGCTGTCGACCTGGATGTCCCTGTTCAGGGCCACTTTCACGTCGCTGCCGCTGACGCTGGTCGAGATATTCGTGCCGTCGCCCTTGACGCCCGTCAGGCCGGATACGCTTAAACTCGTCGTGTTGCCGTCGTCCGCGGTCAGCTTCGTTTCAATCACTGCCGCACTGCCGGTCGACGTATTGGCATCCAGGGTCGACATACCATCCTGGTACGTGATTTCGTCGGAGCCGGAATTCAGGAAGTTCGTGCTGATGGTCCAGGATCCGTCGTCCCCTTTGACGAGTTTGATCCCGTCGCCGGCAATGAGGTTGGCGGAACCCGTTCCGCCGCCCGAGCCGTTGGCTGTCGCGGCTTTCAGCTGCGCCACGTTGACGGCGTCCGTGTCTTCAAGGCCGGCGGCGACGTTGACGATGCGCCGCGTGTTGATGGTCCCGCTGCTGTCCGTACCGCCGACGGACACGGCTCCCAGGGTCGGTTTCCAGACGTAGCTGGTATTCGCTGCGGCAGTACTCACGCCGGCAGTGGTGTCCGCAGGTCCTTCGTACCCGTAGCCATACTCCTCGTCTGCGCCGCGCTCCGCCACGGACAGACTGCCCAGGGCCACACCGCCTTCGGCGGATACCCTGGTGTCGTAGCCCAGCAGCGTGGCGTTCGAAACGGTCAGTTCCGTCTCTCTGGCGGCGGATCCGAGAATGACAGAGTTCTGAACATTCGTCAGCTTCCTGTTGTCCCCGAAGAGCTGGACCGTGCCCGAATCTTCAATCGTATTGCCTGCCCCGATGACAGTCACATGTTTGACATTCGCCGCTGTGACGCCAAAACCGTCTATCAGGTTGTATTCACTGTTATCGCTTTCGGTCCCCGTCAGCGTGTTATTGACGCCGAAAATCTGGGAACGCTTCGCATAATCGGCTGTATTGCCGCCGCCTATGACGAGAACGGCACCGCCGGACTGGCTGGAATTCACCGCCGCTGCCAGCTTTTCCTGCAGCTCATCCACCGTATCGGCGCCGTAGTTGCCGTCGAAGCTGATGTCGCCGTACGAATTGGTAATTTTGTTGCCGGCTCCGTAGATCAGGGCGCCGTTGGCATTTTCCGCCGTGTTGGCAATGCCCACCATGGTATTGGCGATCCCGCTCTCGCCGCCGTGTCCCTTGGACCGGTTCTGGTTCAGAGACCCTACGAGCACGGAGCCCATGTTCTGGGAACCGTAATTTAAGCTGTTCCAGCCGCCGCTGCCGTTAAAATCGCCCGTGTTGATGGAATAGGCACCGACGATGGTCGCCATCATGCCCTTGTTGTACGAGTTCGTCCCGATGGTCGTCATGTCGATGATGTTGGCAGAAGTGGAATCTACGGTCACGCCGGCCATGGTCATGCCCTGCATGGTATGACTGCCGATTTCGACGGTTCCCGTGCGGGCATAGGCGTTCGTGCCGATGGCAATGCCGCCTGCCAGCCGGTCCAGGGCATCCGTCCCCTCTTTGGGATCATAGCGGGGTCTGAGAAATCCAGTCTTGTTCCACTTATCCTTGTTGAAGCCGAACTCGTATTCCTGCTGCCCCGCTCCGTTCAGCGCGTTGGCATTCTTTCCCACGGCAATGCTCGCAAAGGAATAGGTGTTGGTCAAGACTTTCGCCTCATCCCCGATGGCAATGGACGATTTCCCGTCTGAAAAGGAACTCCGGCCCAGTGCCACCGATCCTTCGCTGTTCGCTGTCGAACCGCTTCCCAGGGCAACCCCATTGCCCGTGCCGATTGCTTCATCGGCAGCATAAACCGTCACGGCGGATCCTGCCAATACCATTGCCAAAACCGCTGCCGCGAGGGCAGACTTTCCCCATGCTGTTTTCTTGTTCTTCATTCGTGGTCTCCTTTGACTTTGTTGCCTTCCCTTCCACTTCCTTTTCTTGCTTTAAAGCACGGTTATCGAAAGAATTTTCTGTATTCTTGTCACCCGAATCGACACGGATCGAAGCTCCCCATTGCTTCTTTCCATTTCAGGTTTTCCGAGCCAGCTTCCCCCGAAGTGGTTCTTTCTTTTCCTCGCCCCACACTATACCATAGCTTTAAATATAAGTAAAGAGCTTTAATTTATTATTACAAAATGATAATATCCATGGAATTTATAAATACTTTTTATCAAAATCAGTTCATTTTCCGCATCGCACCTGCTTTTTTCTTCGGGGTGTCCCTGATTTAAAGACAATCCACCCTGTGCACGGCACGAAACCGCCTGTCGGACACCATTTTGCAGCTCGCGGCGCAAAAATCAGCCCGCAAAAGTTGCGTCTTCCCCCGCTTTTTTTATTTTTCTGACGAAAGTCCGGATATAGTGTAAAATAGAGGCATAGGAATATGACAAGTAAGGAGAGTCGGACCCAATGGAAAAGGAACTGAAATTTGCCCTGTTGATCGACGCGGAAAACATTTCCCCGCAGTACGTCAACATCATCCTGTCGGAAGCGAACAACATGGGCAACGTCATCTACAAGCGCATCTACGGCAACTGGACGTCGTCGCAGATGGGCAGCTGGAAATCGGTCATCCTGGACAACGCCATCCAGCCGATCCAGCAGTACAGCAACACGAGCGGCAAAAATTCGAGCGATTCCGCCCTGATCATCGACACCATGGACCTGCTGTACCGCACGCAGCTCGACGGGTTCTGCATCGTGTCGTCGGACAGCGACTTTACGCGCCTGGCTTCGCGGCTGCGCGAATCGGACAAATATGTCCTGGGCATGGGCGAAAGCAAAACACCGCGGTCCTTCATTTCGGCGTGCAACAAGTTCTTATACTTAGATGTATTGTACGCGGAGTCCAAGGAAGAGGATTCGGCAAACAGCGGAACCGAAGGAACCGGCTCCCAGGGAGACACGACGCCCTGCGGCGCTGCCGCCGGCAAGGCGTCCCGCAACGACAGCGACAGCAATGGCGACAACAATGGCAACGGCCGCGGCAACGGCAAGAACGTCCGTGCCATCCGGCGGGCGTTGATCAAGCTGACGGAAGAAAACTCCAACGACAACGGCTGGATCCATTCGGGCCTGCTGGGCAGCCTGATCATCCGCCAGTTCCCGGACTTCGACGTCCGCGTCTTCGGTTACAAAAAGTTCTTCCAGTTCATCAAATCCCTGAACCTGTTCGAAATCCATTCGACGAGCGATCCGAAAAACAAGACGTCCAAAACATACTATTTCAAGCTGAAAGGAAACCACAAAACGGAATAACAGCAAAAAAAGAAACGGCTATGCAGGCACTCACTGCCTCCTGGCCGTTTTTTTTATCCCTTACGGGGCCGCATTTTCTCACAACGTCAGCTGCATGAAAATGGCGTCTGCCGCCGGATTGTCATTATATCTCTCCACATACTGGAATCCCAGTTTTTCGTACAACCGGATGGCACTTTTCATGAACGGGAACGTATCCAGCCGCATATACTTGTACCCGATTTTCCGCGCGTCCTCCATGACCTTGCGGCTGAGAAGCGTGCTGCATCCGCGCCCTCTGTATTCCGGCCGGACATAGAGTCTTTTGATTTCGCAGTAGTCGTCATCATTTCGCGTCAGGGCCACACACCCGGCCGTTTTTCCGTCCACGAGAAGAAGATACATCCTTCCGCCGGGGTACCCGTATTTCTTTTCTGCATGTGCCAGCTCCTCGTCCAGGTGCTGGGAGGAAAGGGTGTCCGCCACCTCTGCGTCCTGCTGGCGGATATGGTCCGTATATTCTTGTACCAGCGCGAGGAATTCCTTCCTGTTCTCCTGCGCCGGAATGATTTCCATCATGTTCCTTCCCCCTTCCTGTCTCTCTCGGGGCTGTTTGGTCTGCCACCGGCTTTTCCCTACTGTATCACAAGGCCGGAGAACCGGCTGTGTAGAGTATGCCCTCATTCACTTCCATGCCTTGCAGCGGAGGCGGACATAGTCGGCATACCAGCTTCCCTGTCGAAACAACACCAGCCGCAATTCTTCCACCACTTCCCGGATGATCTGCTCTTTCTCCGCTTCGGGAACGCCCGCAAACGGGTTCTGGACAAACATGCGGATCCAGGCAGCAAGGCCATCGGGACCTGCGAGTTTTGTCTTGCGGTCGAACAGCAGGGCCGTCCGCACGGCAAACCCCGCCGCTTCCAGCAGAGATGTATATTCCCCGATGCTCGGGAAATAGAACGGGAACCGGTACTCCCGGTGATGTCTCGCGAAGGCCCTGCGCAAACTTCCGTGGATCAGGGCGTTGTTGCCTTTCCCGCCACACTCGAACACAAACTGTCCGCCCGGTTTCAGTGCCCGATACACACACCGGAGCATGGCAGGCTGCCTGTCCCTGTCGATCCAGTGGAAAACGGCATTGGAAAACACCACATCCACAGGCTGTCCCAGCGTGAAATCGCAGGCATTGCCCCGGATAAACGGAAGATCCGGATGCTCCTGCTTTGCCTTGCGGAGCTGTTCCGGGGAATCATCCATGCCCGTCACGGCCAGGCCTGCTTCCTTCAACTTTGCCGTCAGGGAACCGTTCCCGCAGCCAAGATCCAGACAGGTCATTCCGTCCCGGATGTCGATCAGATCCAGCAGGGAACTGCCATATTCCGCCACAAACGAAAAATGGTCCGCATACTCCTCTGCATCCCATTGGATATTGCTCACGGAAATCACCTCTGTATCGGATTACAACGGGAAGACAAAAACCGGGCCCTGCCAGCCCCTGCCGCCGGTGGCACTGCAGCCACCACCGGTGTTTTCTTCTATTGTACCACAACGGGGAACCTGGCTGTCGTTTCCCCGGATACCGCAGCACTGTGCGAAAGTACATGTTTTTGAAAATTTTTTTGTGAAACCCCTTTACATATACCCCACTGGGGTATATAATGCTCACTGTGAGAAAGATATACCCCCATGGGGTATGAAAGGAGATAAACATGGGTGAGCCGATTCTGGAAGTTAAAAATCTGAAGAAAACATATCGTACCAAGAATGGAACCGTGGAGGCCGTAAAGGGCATTTCCTTCCACGTGGAAAAAGGAGAGGTGTTCGGATTCCTCGGGGCGAACGGCGCCGGGAAGTCGACCACCATCAACATGGTTACGACGCAGCTGCTGCCGTCGGGCGGTCAGATCCTCATCGACGGGCAGGATTTGACCGGCAACACCGCGGTCATCCGCAGAAAGATCGGCGTCGTCGCCCAGCACAACAACCTGGAGCGGAGCCTGACGGCGGAAGAAAACCTGTACTTCCACGGCCTGTACTTCGGCATGGATGAGGATGAAATCAAGGCGAAGTCCGAAGAACTGTTGAAAAAGTTCGGACTCTGGGACCGCCGGAAAGATTTCGTGAAGAGCTACTCCGGCGGCATGGCGCAGCGCCTCAAGATTGCAAGGGCCATGCTGCACAGCCCCGAAATTCTCTTCCTCGACGAGCCCACGACGGGCCTGGATCCCAACTACCGCAACATCCTGTGGGACCAGATGCTGAAGATGAACCGCGAAGGCACGACGATTTTCCTGACGACCCACTACATGGAAGAGGTCGAAAACTTCTGCCAGCACGTGGCCATCATGAAGAAGGGCGAAATGCTCGCCTACGGCACCGTAAAGGAACTGGAAGAGAGAACAAAGACGAACTCGCTCAACGACGTGTTCCTGGTCCTCACGAACCGGGACGGCGTGGATGACAGACAGAGCGCAAACGTGGAGGAATAAACAAGATGGACGAAAAAGCACTGACAAGAAAAGCATTCTGGGCAATGGTGAGAAGGGACCTTCTCGTGCAGTGGCGCGACAAGTGGGAATTCGTGTTCCGCGTAGCCATGCTCCCCTTTATCCTGATTCTGGTCTACGGCTGGATGCTTCCCACCGTCGGCATTCTGCCGAAAGGGTTCCCGACCCATATGTTCTGCGGCATGATCGGCATGTCCATGCTGATTACCGGCATCCATGGCACGGCCGTGCCGGTTTCCATGGACTTCCACAACCTGCGTGAAATCGAGGACCGCCTCCTCGCGCCGGTTTCCACCCGGACCGTGGCCTTCGCGAAGATGACCGTCGGCATTCTGGAATCCTTCATCGGCGGGCTCATCGTACTGCCCATTTCCCTGATTTTCATGGGCAGCAGCATCTCCATCCAGATGACCGCCGGGGATATTCCCCTCCTGATCCTGGTACTCATCCTGACGGCTGTCACGTCGGCCACCCTGGGCCTGCTCGTCGGCACCATCGTGATGCCCTCCCAGATTGCCGCCATGTTCCCTGGTTTCCTGATGCCCGTCGTCTTCCTCGGCAGCATCTTCTATACGTGGCACCAGCTGGCGACGCTCCCCGTCATGCAGTTCGTGACACTCATCGATCCCCTGACCTGGATCAACGAAGCCATCCGCTTCGTCATGACGCCGCAGATTGAAAGCATTCCCCTCGCCATCACGCTCGCCGGCATCGTCGTATGGAATGTGATCTTCGGACACTTTTCCATGAAACGCTTCACCCGGATGGTCTACAACCACTGATCCCTGTTTACCCATGAAAGGGCCTTGCACGTTTTCGTGCGGGGTCCTTTTTTGCACAAAAAATCCTGCCGCCGGATCACTCCGTGACAGGATTTTCTATTTCATTAGCTAATAATACGGGAACCGAAATTTACCAATCAAACAAGATACTCAAACACCTTGAAATTCGTCCAGCCCGTATCCTCGTAAAACATCTTCAGGGTCGTAACGTAGTGAAAGCCCATGTCCAGGTACACTTTTTCCGCCGGGATATTGCCTTCCAGCACATCCAGCCGGATGGTTTTGCTGTGCCGGCGTTTCGCCCGGTCGATCACTTGCTGCACCAGCTGCTTTGCCATTCCTTTGCCCGAAAACTCCGGCAGGACACCCAGTGCATGGATCACGAGCAGCTCCTCGTCCGAAGCTTCAATGGACCACGTGACGCCCTTGTATCCCTCGTTGTATTGGTGATTCACGACCATGCACGCCTGGATTTTCGCCTTGTCCGAAACGTAATACAGCTCTTTGTTCCGAATCGACGCTTTCAGGAATTCCTGTGTCGGGTATATATCCTTTTCCCAGCCTGGTTTAAATTCGGCATCCTCCATTTCGTCGGTCAGCGCATAGTAAAAATCACGGATAGCCGGATACTCTTTTTCATTAGCGCATTTTAAGTCCATACTTTTACTCCAATATATTGAATTTATTTTCCCTCATACAGTGAATGAAGGGGTTGCATTTTGATTCATAGATTTTTTCTTATTTTAGCACAGAAGGTGAGAAGCCCATAGGGGCGAAAGCAAGTGCCGCGATTCCATATTTCGAAGTGCAACAAATTTTAATGCTTAAATGTATTTCTTTCATAGGAGGACAATTATCCCAATATAAAATATGCAAAATATATTAGAAATATTTGACGTATATTATAAAATGGTGTAGGATTGACGTAGATACGGAGGTGATCCTATGCCTATTGATAAAAAGCAGAATTTCAAACGCATTGCAGAGTCCAGAACCAACAAGATTATAGAATTAATTCACCTTTTGGGGAATCTATCGAATACTTCCTATTATGAGTACACCCCGGAGCAGATTCATTCTATTTTCTCTGCGATCCAGCAAGAATTGGATATGCAAAAATCCAAATTTATCGTAAAAGAAAGCAAGAACAAAAAATTTACTCTGTAAAACCTTCTAGATCGCGTGACATCACCTGTCATGTCAGCCTAGTATTATAGATGTATCTTTAGGAGAATAAGATGACCTTGGAGATAAAGCCCTGCATTAAATGGGCGGGCGGAAAAACACAGCTTTTAAAGCAGCTTCTTGCACGCATTCCCAAAACATACAGAACGTACTATGAACCATTTATCGGCGGCGGAGCGTTGTTATGGGCAGTACAACCCAAAAAAGCACTCATAAATGACATTAACGCCCAACTGATCAATATATATCAGCAGCTCAAAACAGGACCAGCACAAGTTCTTTCCTGCATTAAACAGTTGGACTCTGTCCCTTGTGACAAAGACTATTATCTGCAGGCAAGGTCCCGGTTCAATGAAAAAATACAAGCACACACCTTGGATGAAGAATCTGCAGCCTTGATGATTTGGATTAATAAGCACTGTTTTAATGGCCTGTACCGGGTCAATTCCAAAGGCCTGTTCAATGTACCGTTTAACAACTCTAAAAAACAAAACTCTGTAGATCCAATAAATTTACAAAATATGCATACGTACTTAGTAGAAAATAACGTCCAAATTAAACTTGGAGATTTCGAAACAGCCTGTGCGAATGTACAACAAGGAGACTTTGTATATTTTGATTCTCCCTATATCCCGATGAGCGAAACTGCCAATTTCACAAGCTACACCAAAGATCGCTTTACCGATGCTGATCATGAAAGGCTGGCAGCTTTATTCCGTAAATTAGATAAAATAGGAGCCAAGGTCATGCTCAGCAACAATGATACTCCGAAAGTTCATGAGCTATACCATGGATTTCAAATCGAGACGTTCGATGTTCATCGTGCCATTAACCGAAACGCAGAAGGCCGGAAAGGGCAAGAAGTCATCGTCAGAAACTATTTGGATTAAGACAAAGGAAGATACTCCATGAAAGAATTGTTGCTACAGCCCATAGAGCCCTATTATGTTACCGAACATGAAATGCTCTTACTTGGCGACACGTTTACCATGTTGCCGGCCATAAAACCCGCATCAATCGATATGATTTTTGCTGATCCTCCGTATTTTTTAAGTAACGGCGGTATTACCTGCCAAGCCGGAAAGCAGGTTTCAGTTGACAAGGGAGACTGGGATAAAGCCCCTACCTTTGAGGAAAAACACGCTTTTAACCGCAAGTGGATTCGGCTGTGCAAACCACTTCTGAAGCCTAACGGCACGATTTGGATCAGCGGAACCCTGCATAATATTTACAGTGTTGGCGTCGCCCTGGAACAAGAGGGATTTAAGATACTCAACAATATCACATGGGTCAAAAGCAATCCACCACCAAACCTGGCCTGCCGCTGTTTCACCCACAGCACGGAAACCATTTTATGGGCACAACTGGATTCCCGCAAGGCTAAGCATTATTTCAATTATGACCTGATGAAAGAACTGAATGGCGGGAAACAAATGAAAGATGTCTGGGAAGGTACCCTCACTCCGCAAAAAGAGAAAAAATGGGGAAAACATCCGACACAAAAGCCTTTGTACCTGCTCGAACGTATTATCCAGGCATCGACCAGAGACGGTGAAACCATTTTGGATCCTTTCTGCGGAAGTTCGACGACAGGTGTAGCCGCTAAACGCCTGGGCCGCAATTATATCGGCATCGACAGTAGCCAGGAATTTATCGAGTTGTCAAAGAAACGATTAGAGGAGGAGCCCGTTTATGCGAAACTTTTCTGAATGGTTGTCAACCATGCGGCAAAGCATCAATCGATATGATTATTATGTAGATTTTCCAAAGGTATATGAGAATGTGGACTCAATCAAGGTAGAACTTAATATTCTAAACAGCTTACTTGGGTCGCAAGACATTGAAAAAGATCTGCTTGCCTTGTGGAAACGATACCCGGAAATTCTGAAGTGCATTCCGATTCTGCTCGCTGTTCGTACTAAAGAAATTTACGCTCAAGACGGAAACGGAAGCTACTGTTATAATTTTTCCAAGGCAAATTACTCGATCCAGCAATATCTGTATTTCATGCGGGAAACAGGGCTGCTGGATCTGATCGCCAACCACATCATTAAGGATCTGTATGACTATGTACTCGGCGTCGAAGTCGGTCTGGACAGCAACGGCCGTAAGAATCGCGGCGGTCACCAAATGGAAGATTTGGTAGAGCAGTACATTTCGGAGACCGGTGCAGAGTATTACAAGGAGATGTACCTCTCGGATATCGAGAAAAAATGGGGCTTGGATTTATCTGCGATTTCCGCAGAGGGAACGACTAAAAAGCGCTGGGATTTCGTTGTTCACATCCCCCAGCCTGCACCTAACAACACAACGATCTATGTGATTGAGACCAATTTCTACACCTCCGGTGGTTCGAAATTAAACGAGACCGCCCGCAGCTACAAAATGATTGCAGAAGAAGCCGCCCGTACCCCACATGTGGAATTTGTCTGGATTACCGACGGCGGCGGATGGGTCAGTGCCAAAAACAATCTGCAAGAAACGTTTAATACAATGAAACATTTATACAACATCAACGATTTGGAACACGGTGCATTCCGTACGCTTTTCGGAAATACAAAACCGTACGGGAATCTGCGTGCAGCAGAAACACGTCCAAAATATTAATATTTCCCGGGCAATTATGGGGAAATTAAAAACAGGGCATGTCTTTCTTGAACAGACATGCCCTGTTTTATTATTTTTTCAATTTTGTATTTACAATTGATTCGTAATGTTGATAAACGTACTCTTCCACGGCCGCTTCGTCCATACAATCCACCAGCTTCACACTGCCAAGCATGGAAATTTCCTTTGTCAATTTCGCAAAATCTTGCTCATTTTCGCGATATCCAGGATACTTAGTGGCGATTCGTTGTTCCGCTTTCAAAATACTCCTGGCAATCGTCGGATCATTTGAAAAAGAACGCCAAGTTATGCTCCGGAGCCGTAAGGGATTCTGCAGGACAAATTTCGTCAAGTGATAGGGATCCTCTGCGGTTTCATCGTAAGAGAGATCAACCCGGAAAAAGCAGCGGGACAGAACCCCGAAAAAGATGCCTCTTCGAGTTCCCTCTGTGAACAACCAATGATCTTTAAAGACTGACGAACCTCTCTTACCTTTTTGTCCGATGGCATCCAGAGTGATCGGCATCATGCGAAGCGCTACCCGATATCCGACCTCGAAATTGAACCAAATCCAAAACTTCTCATTTGTTAATACATACCGCGGTAATTTCCGCAGGGCCTCATAGATACGCACGGAATTGATACTCTCTGCTTTCCGATCCTGTGGTCCCATGGGAGGGACAAATTCGATGGAATCGAACTCAAATTCTTGTTCCGCGTATATTTCGCCCGGCTCAACGCTATGTGCCTTAAACCAGGCCGGAAGCCAGGATGAATTTCCCGAATATGTCGCCAGCTGCCGCGAAACATCCTCCATATTTCCTCTTAAGGTCTCCAAAGCCCGATCTGTCATGTAGTTAACCTTCATCATCGTCGTCGTATCCTTCCTTCCCTTCCCCTTCGTTTAATCCATTCAACAGTTCCTTCACGACTTCCAGCGATTTGCAGCAGGGAGAATCCAAAACAATTTGTGCGATCTCGAGTGCCGACACTGCCAACCCCTTTCCAGACGGTTTCTCCAAATCTTCCACAAACATCTCCTTCGCCGTTTTCTTCTTGTATTGCTTTTCCACCGTTTTTAACCACAAGTATCCGTCCAGGCCGTCTTCCTGTTCAACATCCTTGATGCACTGCGCCAAAGTTGGAACAGCTAAAACGGAGTTAATGATGGGATCAAGATTCCTGTGATTCTTCAAAGACGCATACAAATCGTAAGTTTCCTTTGGTAAGAGGATGTTGATTTTCTCATTAGTGTACGAACATCCCACAAATTCACCGGAGTTGCCGTTGATCACCGTAAAAATTGATTCCTGCTTATTCTGCGCGTTGGTCTTTAAAAGAACGGTAAAACTCAGGGAATCGTCGACGGCAAGGATGCAGTATTTTTCCAAACTGAATGTGTAGTCCTTATAGTCCCGTCCAAATGTGCGGCTTTGGAAATGATCCATATCATCTGCCGCAAGTAAAAATCCGGATACTTCGACTTTCCCGCTTAATTTGTTCAGTGGAATTGAGATATCCTGTCTTTCCTGGGTCACCTCAAAGTGCATGCGATATACCGTATCGGAGCATTCCAAAACGGCAAAGCACTTCACTTTGCCCTCTGCAGCCAGTTCACTCAGCGTAGGATCCGTTAGTGTGTACCGGATTCCCTTTAAAACTGCCTTCCCGTCCGCAATATCTTCCACGGTTTCACTATCTACAAGCATCGCAAACGAAGATTCCTTACGGTAGTCGCTTCTTGCTGTATTTTGATTCAGAACAGGGTAAGGAAACAGACGATTACCGATTCGCATGAAAAATCACCTCGCTTGCGTACATCCCCATGAGTGCAATGGTGTAAGAAATTTTATATTTCTTGTCTTTTTTCAGCGAAACGCCAACAATGCTGCCGTCCTTCAAGGCACACTGCTCCCCATTAATTGTTGCATCGACAATCTCTGCCGGCATGGATTCATCCAGGGAGCCAAGCAGACAGACCGTAAACCTGCCATCTTGATAATCTTCCGGGACAGTTACTACGCAACTGTATTTCCCCTTCTTCCCATCAACCACTAGGCTTCTGTAAGGGTAGGTCTTTCCCGCATTCCGATTCCCGTTTCCCTTCTCCCCATCACCAGAAGGTGTTTTTCCATTCGAAGAACCGTCTCCTTTGGAGTTTCCACCAGTCGGAGAGCCACCCGGCTCACTTCCCGATTCATCATCCGGCTGGCTGACAGGACGACGAGATTTTGCCGAGTTTCTTGTCAACTTGGTTACGTACAATTCCTCGGCCTTTTTCTCTCCTTCCTCCCGTTTTTCCAATCCTCCCTCTGCCGGGAGCAGGGAAGCTGCGCCTTCCAAATCCATACTTTCCTGGTGTTTTGGCATCAGTTTTTGAAAAATGCAAGTGAACACCTTATCCCTCATCGTTTTAAACAAGCTGTTGGTTTCTCTTTTCTCCTGCAAGGATTCGTTCAGCCGATTGATTTCCCAATCCGTATGCTGAGGATTTTCGATCCTACGTAATTTTGCCGCCAAGTCCCCTGATTCAATCACGCAAATTGCAGAATATGGGGCTGGTGCGTTATTTTTTCGATATTTTTGTATTCTCATGTACGGATACCGTATGAATACGCAATAATTAGTCGCCTTCTCTTGTTCTTCCCGTGCGTAAGCTTTCCAGTAAACAGTGACATGGTGCGTTCCATCGATGTCCACTTCTTCACTTTGCGCATCGTCGCCGTACAGGATCTCATATTGAGCCATCATTTCCCGTCGGATGCTCGACCCGACTACCTTTAGCTCCTGTATTTCCCGCAGCAGCGCTGCCACCGTTTTCTGATTTACGGTTTTATCCCCGACACGAACAGTCAATCTGTTCTTGTAAATCGCCATCATGAAGCTTTCCAGCACCGAAGCGATAATGCAGTCTTCCCATCGATCCACAAGATAAGAGTCAACACCGAGGACATAAATATCTGTTCCATACTCTTCGGAGGTCCGTTGGAAACCATCATCAAGTTTTAAAATACCGCGTACCGGACGTGTATTTCCCTCCGGACGAAAATACCCGATCCCTGTCGTCAAATCATCTGGTCCTCCATTTTCCGGACGGATGGAGCGAAGCCGTGTTACACCAAAATAACCCGGCTTTTCCCCCTCGCCTTTCGCGTTCGTCGCGTAGAATACCGTATTCAACGAACTGACGACAAAGGTGGCAAATTTCCCAATTCCCTTGGAGCCGCCGTTGTCCTCCTCCTTATTGCTGAGGCCCGACCCTTTTGTCAAATTATAGAAAGGCATTCCGTTTCTAAAGTCGCAGACGCCTTTTGCTCCCATTGTGTTGAAATCGCTAATCCGAAGGCAGAAAAAGTTTTCTGCTTCCACCGCCTTTACCATTCTTTGCAGCGCATTCGTTTCCTGTTGCGACTTATACGGATAATCGCAGCAAGCGCGGATTTGCCTGGTTAAATCTTCAATTCCGGGAATCCTATCTCTCGAAACGTGAAATGCCTGAAACTCCACGACTACCGGTTTTCCCCCAGGAGAATCAGCCGCGTCGATTGAGTTCTGACAAATCTCCCTCGCCAGCGAAATGATCGGATTTTTCTTAAACATCTCCATATCGCTGGTATCCAAACCGCGTTCTTCTCCACCATTTGTCGTTGGAAAATGCCAACTTCCCTGTGTATCCCCCATAGATGCCAACTCCTTTACAGCTTAAATTTTTTCTCTTTTTGCATGTTGCCTTGGAATTTACGTTTCTGCCGTGTAACAGAGCTCTGAATTGCCGAGAATATTTTGTCCACTTGCTCCGCAGTGTATTCGTAATGTGAAGTATTCGACAGATTTCCCAACAATTCCAGACTCTTCAAGATCCTGTTCGTCCTTGCTTCCGCTAATTCGACGAATTTTTCCCGTTTTTCGTTTTCCATACAAATCATCTTCTTTCTGCAATTATCAATCTATGCTTATATTATCATATATCAAAAATAATTGCAATATATTTTATATATTACGAAAAAAATAAATGCATCTCCCGCTGTGTGCGTCTCCATTTTTTATTTTATGAATAAAATCTTGAGCCATTAATTGCATTCGAAAGTTCTTACGTTGTGCTGCTGCTGGCATTCGCCTGTGTTCTGATGCTACACAATTCTGCTATCTTTTAATGTGACAGGAGATCATGTTGAAGAATTTCTTCACTGTCTCTGATCGCCGAGAGAATGCGAATACGACGACGATATGCCAGAAACATTTGTTGGGACAGCGGAAGTTAAACGACTGCTATCCGTTGTTTTTCGGGTAAAAAGTGCTTCATCAGCCAGATTAATCGATTTTAAATTGACAATCATATATTTCAAGAATATAATGAAATTTGTGATAATTTCGATAAAAAGGTGGTGACGTTTTGTTTCATAATTTGAAACTAGCTTTGTTGATTGACGCAGAGAATATTTCTCCCCACTACACCGACCGCATTATGGCCGAAGCAAATTCTCGGGGTACCTTAGCCTTAAAAAGAATCTATGGAGATTTCAGCACCTCGGAAATGAGTTCCTGGAAACCAGCTATCCTCTACCATGCATTGGTGCCGGTTCAACAATTTATGCTGGTATCTGGTAAAAACTCCAGCGACTCTTCTTTGATCATTGATGCTATGGATCTATTGTACAAAGATTCTCTGGATGGGTTCTGTGTCGTGTCTTCTGACAGTGATTTCACGCGTCTGGCTTCTCGGTTACAGGAAGCTGGGAAAATTGTCATCGGCATGGGAGAGACAAAAACTCCCCGCACTTTTGTATCGGCTTGCAGCCAGTTTGTGTACCTGGACGTACTGAATGATAAAAAAAAGCCGGATCTCTCCGGCAGTCAAAACGAAGGAAGCTCAAGTCTGCGCTTGAGTACGCACGGACAAGAGAGGCGCATGCCTGTGTCGCAATTAAAGCGGATCCTGCTGGACCTGGCAAAAGAATATTCCGACGAGGACAATCGAATTCTGTCCTCCCGTCTCCGGGCACTTTTATCCAGACGGTATCCTGATTTCGACGTCCATCTGTATGGACAGACGAGGTTTTTGCCTTTAGTCCAATCGTTGGGCATCTTCCATATCGGTTCCACGGGTGACGACAAAGGTCCCGGGAAAAAGACGTATTACTTTGAACAGAAGATACCGGTTAAAAATTAATCATACATCGTTTTTACATAAACCGTGAATTATTACTGTCCCTGCCTCACAACACGCCGCTGCTGTCGGTCGTGGTGATGTATTTGGCCGGAATCGGATGGTCCAGCTTGTAAATAATGGACATGGGCTGCGACCCCGACCATTGTGTGATGTGGGCCTGTCCCAGGAACGTATAGTTCATGGTGGCGCCGTGGCTCTCTTTTTTGCGTTCCCGCACAAACAGGAGCACGTGCCAGCCCAGTTCGTTCTGGTGAATATACCGCTGCCCTGTCGGCGACTCGGGCGTCGTGCGGCTCTGGCTTTGCCAGTGGAATAAGCGTTCGTTGATGGAATAGTCCTCGTACAGCGTCGTGTCGGAGAATTCCTGTTCCGTTTTGTTGAGCGTGACGAGGAAGATATCCGTTTTCTTTTCGTCCAGTTTGCGCACGCCTTCGCGGACGCTGGACGGATTGTCCACGCCCAGGGCGGCGAAGATCTGGTCACGCGAGTAGGTGCAGTATACTTCGAGGGCGCAGGGATACGGCAGGGCCGCATCCTTCGGAAGGATGGTAAAGCGGTCAAACTGGTAGTCCAGCAGCTGCCGCAGTTCTTCCGCCAGCAGCCCCTGGTCCGCCCACAGCGTCAGGGCCTCGCGGGCGTCGGCGAAGCCGGCGTCGGCCGCGTCTTTCTGCCAGATGGTATACTGCCACATGCGCAGATACTGCTGCTCCACGGCCGGCCAGGTGGAAACCGGTCCCGCCGGGGGCGTCGGAATATGCTGCTGCAGCCACGTGATCCACTTGGGGGAATCGACGGACAACAGGCGGGGGAACGCCTTTTGCAGGATCGTTTCCAGCGGCGTCGCGGTAAAGGGAGCCACAATGCCCGCGTCAGCACAGAGGCGCGCATAGGTCCGGTTCCCGTTGTAAAAGGTTTCGGCATCCACGTCGGCCGCCCGCAGAAACTCCTGCAGGCTCGGCACGGTGTTGCCGGCGGCGGCGTACAATTCCCGCACCAGTTCCTTGTAGTATTCGGCCCGGCGCAGCCGCGCCGTAATGTTCTCCAGAATGCGCTGCTGCGCAATTTCTTCCAGCTGAATGGAGCAGCCCTTCGGGAGATGCGGAAACCCGTCCGTAATCTCGTGGCGGATGGCCACATCCTGCGACCCCACCAGGGCCCGCATACGGCCGGCAAAGTTATAGTTGCGGTTGGCCTGGGCCACAAAGTCGAGGACCGTCAGGCAGTCTTTGTGCGGTGCCAGCCGCAGCCCGCGTCCCAGCTGCTGCAGGAACACGGTCAGGCTGTTCGTGGGCCGCAGAAAGAGCACCGTGTTCACCGAGGGAATATCCACGCCTTCGTTGAACAAATCGACGGCAAAGAGGAACGTGACCTGGCCCGATTCCAGTTTTTCCTTCGCTGCCGCACGGTCCCGGTCCGGCGTGCTGTCATCCAGCGCCAGCGCCGGTACGTTGTGTTCGTTGCAATACTGCGCCATAAAATGCGCGTGGACTTTCGACACGCAAAAGCCGATGCCCCTGATGTCCCGCCAGTCTGCCGTGTACCGGTCCACGGCGTCCAGGATGGCATGGGCGCGCCGGTTGGCAAGAATGGCATCCAGGGCGAAGGCGTTGTTCAGATCCTCGATGTTATACTGGCCGTTCGTCCAGCGCAGGCCGGACAGATCGACCGTATCGGCGACGCCGAAATAATGGAAGGGACAGAGCAGGCGCCGCTCGATGGCGTCGGGCAGGCGGATCTCCGCCGCAATATGCGAACCGAAATACTGCAATACATCTTTCCCGTCCATGCGTTCCGGCGTGGCCGTCATGCCGAGGAGAATTTTCGGCTGGAAATACGTGAGCAATTTTTGGTACGACGCCGCAGCCGCATGGTGGAATTCGTCGACAATGATCATGTCGTAATACGTCGGGTCCAGTCGTTCCCACAGGGCCTGGCTCTGGAAGGACTGAATGGACATAAAGACGTGTTCCGCGTGAGCCGCGTGTTCCCCGCCGACGAACAGTTCGCCAAAGTTGGGGTCCTGCAGCACCTGCCGGAAGCAGGAACGGGCCTGTTCCAGAATTTCCTTCCGGTGGGCGATGAACAACAGCGTCGTCGGCCCCTGCCGGGACTCTTTAAAATTGCGGTAGTCAAAGGCGCTGATCGCCGTTTTGCCCGTGCCCGTGGCCGCCACGATCAGATTCCGCCAGCGGTTGCGTTCCTGGCGTTCCACCTGCAGGGCGTCCAGAATGACCTGCTGGTACGAGAAGGGCCGGATGGCGAACGTATACGCTGCCGGAGCGCTGCCCGTGCCGCGCTCCCCGCCGCACCGTTCGTACGCAATGGCCTGCTCCAGCTTGTCCGCGTCTGCTGCCGTATACGGTTCAAACTCACGGGACTCCCAGTACGCCGCAAAGGTGGTCTCCATTTTGTCCAGAATCCCTGGCAGGTCCTGGCGCGTCACTTTCATGTTCCATTCCAGGCCGTCGGCAATTGCGGCGTGGGACAAGTTCGACGAGCCGATATACGCCGTCGAAAAGCCCGATTCCCGGTGAAAAATATACGATTTGGCGTGCAGCCGCGTCTCCCGCACGTTGTACGACACGCGGACTTCCGTGTTCGGCAGTGCCGCCAGGACGCGGATCGCCTTGGGATCCGTCGCGCCGGTATACGTCGTGGTCAGGACGCGCAGCCGCCCCCCGCGGGATGTAAACTCCCGCAACTGCGGCAAAATCATGCGCAGGCCGGAGAACTTGATGAAGGATACCAGAAAATCCACGCGGTCCGACGAGGCGATTTCCTTCGTCAGTTCCGACACCAGGGATATATCCTTGCGGCTGTTCGTAAACAAAAAAGATTTCGACAGGGACGTCACGGGGCGGATCCACTTCGGCCTTTCGAGACGGTTCCGGGTATACGCCAGGTCCTTCAGCAGAAAATCCGGCTGCGTCACCTGCTGCCCCGCATCCATCACGTCCAGTTTTTCGCCCAGGAGCCGCACCAGGTCGTTCGTCAGGGCCAGCTCCTGCTGCAGCGTGGCCTGCGTATCCCCGTCGGCAATATCCTTCAGACAGCACTGCACCAGATGGCGCACGTACTCGGACAGATACCGCACGGCCTCCTGCGGGTCGACTTCGTCGATCGTCGCAAAGATCTGCTTTGCATCCAGGGCCTGCTGTAATTTTTTATGTAACGAGTCCGGCAGAACCGATTCGTATACTCCTTCTTTCCATGAGTTTCCGTGATCCATTTGTCAGTCATCCCCCTTGCTGCTTCCCCGTATCATGGCGGCCGTTCCTCCATCTGCAGGAGCGAGCTGTTCCTGCCACAAAAGAAACATCACCTTTATTATACATGCTGCCCGGACGAAATAGAGTATACTTTAAAATATACTTTTTACGTTTTTCACACAATTTAATCCACGAATCGTGGACAAAGGGCGTTTTTTGGCATAAAAGTTTATACTTTTGGATAGTATCATTCAAAGTTAAAAATGGGTATACTAAAGTTAGCTAAGGGGCATGGTAGTCCCCTTGGAAACTTCCCTTCCATCCTTTTCCCCTAAAAGGATGCCTCACATGCCTGGATTACTTCCCTGTGATCCAGGCATTCCTCTATTTCCGGGCACTTTGCTGCGGGATACATCCCGGCGGTGCCGGAGACAAGAAGAACGGGCAAGAAATTCGGAACTTTCGTTCCGGGTTCCTTGCCCGTTTTTTTCGTATATGCAGGGGATACATGATACATGCTGTCCGTCACTCTTGCCCGGACAACTGCTCTTTCCGTGCCCGCAACTTGGCCAGCAGCTGCGACCGCTTGGAAACGCGGTATTTCTTGTAGATTGTCGACAGGATTTTTTTGACCGTGATTTCCGCCAGCGAAATCTGCAGGGCGATTTCCCGGTTGGTCCGGCCGGCGGCGACGGCGGCGACAATCACTTTTTCGCGCGGCGTGAGCATGACTTCCTGTACGTGCTCTGCCTGGACCAGACGGAATTTCCGTACTTTTTCCACGAAGTCCGCGTAGAGAGGTTCTTTCCCTAATTCCGTCAAGAGCGGCTCCAGGAACGGGATATGTTCTGCAATGGGCATGATGGCGCCGTCCAACGCTGCTTCGTCGAGGATCGTGCGCAGCTGTTCCAGCCCTTTTTACCGGTGTCCCAGGTTCAACTCGGCCACCACGTAGGCGATGTTGTCGTACATGCGGTTGGTCTGGCTGTACAGGGAGGTTCCCGACGGAATGGGCGTCGGGCCCGTAATGTCAATCGTCTGGAACCGTCCGGCCTTCATGACCAGGCGGTGACGCGTGGTCTGCCACATGGGGTTCAGCGATGGATAGGGAGACCATTTCAGGTATTTTTCCAGGGTCTGTTTGATTTCTTCCGTCGGCTGTTCCAACAGGGCGCGGATGAAATCGGCCACAATCTCCAGGTCGGCCTTCCAGACCGGCGTTGTCATTTCTTTTTCGAGGACGTGGTAGTAGTCGATCCAAGCCGAGAACTCCTCTTTCTGTCCTTCGAAAAGCAGGATGCGCGGCAGGAGGGAAAGGGCGACAGCCGCCTGTTCCCGCTGGTCATCCGAGCGGTATCCCGCCAGGGACAGCCGTTTGGTGAAGTCGTAGGCCGGTTCGAAGTGGCCTGTCATATAGGAAACTTCCCCTTGCAGGACGGCAATCCAGCTTTCGGCGTCGACACCTTTCATGATGACACCGCAGCACTCGTAGATTTCGGTCAGGTCGCGCACGTTGTCCTGCAGCTGACCCGGACCGCGGTAATACAGGAAGAGCTGCCCTGCCACCCCGCGGGTGACTCCGTCAAAGAAGTCCCGCGGCAGCTGGACGCCTGCTACCTGGCACAAGGTTCTGGCCCGCCGGAAATAGGGCAGCATAGCCTTTAAATCCGGCACAGCCGAAATGCCTTTCAAGACCCAGAAGCCCGCCCATTCGGACGGCGTCGGTTCATAGTCCGGCGGCAGGGATGCCGTCAGCGATTCCCGTTCGGAAGCCGCCGCACTCTGGGCGCTGTTCAGGGTAGCGTACAGAATCATCAGCTGGCAGCCTCCCAGATGTTTGGCGCGCATCTTATGATCCAGGCGGTGCAGCAGTGCAAGGACACGGTCGACGGAAAACCCGACCAGGGAGTGGGCGCCGCCCGCCTCGACGGCTTCCAGCGCCAGCTCGTCCGCCTGTCCGCGGAACGCATAGGCAATACACTCGCGGTACTCTTCCTGTTTCTGGAACCAGCGGGCCGCCCGTTCGTAGATGGCATTGCGTTTTTCCTGCGGCAGCTCGTTGAACCGGTTCCGCACGTACAGCCGCATCAACGGATGGAAGCTGTAAGCGCCTTTCTTGTAATCGTAGATCAGGAACGAAGCTTCGGAACAGTATTGAATCAGTTCTTCCCGGGACACCAGATCCCGGCACAAGTCATAAATCTGGTCAATCGTAAAGGACCGGTACACAGAAGCCGCCACCAGCGCTTCCTGCTGGTCCGGCGTCAGGGAGCGGACGTGCCGCTCGATGACACGGTACAGTCTTTCCTTGGCCGCGTTGGTCAGGACATCCTGGCTGCTTTCGTGGAGATTCCGGTAATTCCGCGTCGATTCCGAAAGGAGGAACATTTCCCCTTTGCGGAACCTTTCATAGGCAAGAGAGGTATTGAGATACACAATCTCCCAGTCCTGCGGCCCCGTGCCCCCGGCTGTACGGCGGAACACGATGATACAGCGCTCGTGGCCGTTCAGGGTCATGCGGTACGCCGTGTACATTTCCAGGAAGCACGTGAACTGCGTCAGCCACAGCCCCGGGGCCAGCGGGCGCACGTCGCACCGTTCCTGACTCATCTTCGCCGGCACAGCCTGTTCCTGGGCGCGGCGAAACGCGGCAGCCACGCTGTCGCGTCCCTGCCCGTCCATGTCTTCGCCGGAACCGAGCCACCAGACGTCGGGAGCCAGATGATCCAGCAAGGGCTGCAGGTTTGCTGCACCGAAATACCCTTTGCAGATCTGGGTACATAGGTCCCGGACCTGCATCTCTTCTGTTTGGTTTTTCTTTGTCATAATACGGATTCCCCTCCGAGAACCAATACACTGGATTCCTTTTCCCCTTGGATTTCTGATTGTTGTTCAAAATTAACTATTATTTCTTATTCACTATTTGTATAGGTACAATTTTATCATTTTTATGTCAAAATTACAACCTTGCTTATCGGATGGACACGGGGCGTCGATTCGGGGCGAAAAATTTAAAAAGCCCTCCGATTTCATAAAATCGGAAGGCTTTTCTCACTTTTCGAATGAATCATCTCAGAATTTCCCCCTTCCACGCAACAAAAAAGGCTGCAGCGCTTGCTGCAGCCTTGTGCTTTTAAAATGGAGCCACTTATAGGACTCGAACCTACGACCCTCTCATTACGAATGAGATGCTCTACCAACTGAGCTAAAGTGGCACATTCGTTACTACGCTAGTATAACAAACGGAACCGCCGTTGTCAAGAATTTTATCGGCATTTTTCCGGGTCTGTTCCGGGGGAAATTGGCGGCGCCGCGCGGGTCAGGGCATCTGCGCCCGGCCCGCCTGCCGCCCGGTTTTCCTCACTTTTTCTCGTAGTAGTAGCGCGTCCACTGCGTCACCTCGGACAAGGACGGATGGGGTGTCATGGTCTCGCTCACGGTGTAGACCGACCGGGGATCCAGCGTCCGCGTCAGCGGCAGGGCCCGGAGCCGCGCCACCGTCGGCGAGGCGATGTCCGGATGGATGGGGCGTACGACGTGCACGCCGCAGGTGTGCTGGTTCAGGAACGGCTGCAGGAGCAGGGCCGCTTCCGGACCGACGATATGGACGCCCAGGATGTCCTTCGTCTGCTGGTCCAGGACGAGCTTGACGAAGCCGTCGTTGGGCGCGTCGGGTTCAAAGCCCAGGGCGTACCCCTTGGCCGCCGTGGAATAATGGTTCCGCGCCACTTCCACCGTATAGCCCTGCTTCCGCGCCTGCGCTTCCGTCAGGCCCACGTGGGCCACTTCGGGATACGTATAGGTCACGGCCGGCACCCAGTCGTACGAAACCCAGCGCCACTCTTCCGGCGCCATGCCGGAATACAGGTTGTGCGCCAGGACTTCCGCCTCGTGGTTCGCCTTGTGGCGGAACGGGGCGAAGCCGTTCACGTCGCCCAGGGCGTATACACCGCGGGCCGTCGTTTCCAAAAACTCATTCGTCAGGATGTAGCCCTTCGCGTCGGTTGCCACATCGGTCCGCTCCAGATGAAGCAGCTCCGTCATGGGCCGGATGCCCGGCGCCACGAGGATTTCCTCCGCCGCCGTTTCCGTTTCCTCGCCCGTCGCGCGGTCGCGGACACGCAGGATCTTGCGGTCCCCTTCGCGGCGCACCTGGATGGTCTCCTTGTTGAGCAGCAACGTCACGCCCAGGTGGCGGAACTGATCCTGCAGAAAGGTCGATATTTCTTCCTCTTCCTTCGGGAGCAGCCGCACGTTGTGCTGTACCAGCGTCACCCGGGTGCCGGCGGCGCTGAAGATATGGGCGAATTCACAGCCGATGGGGCCGCCGCCGATGATCAGCAGGCTGCGGTACGGTTTCTTCGGGAACGCGTCGGCAAAGAACGTCTCCGACGTCACGTAGCCGGCTTCTTCCAGGCCCGGCACGGAAGGCACATTCGTCCGGGCGCCCGTACCGATGACGACCGTTTCCGCCGTCAGCGTTTCCTGCCCGCCGTCATTCAACGCCACTTCCACCGTATGGTTGTCCACGAAGGACGCCGTGCCGTTGTAAGTATCTACATTAGGAAACTGCTCGTAGTACGCCTGGATTTTCGGAGATTCGTCGATCTTCTTCCGCATGCGACGTCCCAACAGGTCCCAGTCCAGGGACACGTCCCGGGCCTTGACGCCGATGCGCGCCGCGTCCCGGATTTCACGGACGGCGTTGGCCGCTGCTACGAGAATCTTCGTCGGGATGCAGCCGCGGTTGAGGCAGGTGCCGCCGAAGCGGCCCCGCTCCACGATGGCAACGCGTTTGCCCTGCGCCAGGGCGGCGTCGGCCACAATATTGGCAGCTCCTGTGCCAAGGATGATGACATCATATTGTTTCATAGTCTTACCTCCTCTTCCCAATGGGTCTGTTTCTTTTCTTGTCTGTATTATACGCAATTTTTCCGGCACGCTCTGTGACTTCCTTACGAAACGGATGCCGGAAACACAAAAAAAGAACGGCCGCTGCGGAGGAGGTGCAGCCGTCGTCCTGAAACTCTGACCATTTGGTTAAATGCTGTGCAGTGCCTCCCTCCGGCGTGCCGGGCCCGTGCCCGGTCGCCCTGGGAGCCTCTCTTGCGGGTCTTTCCCTAACCCTTTCTTGTTTTCTCTGTCTGTTTCTATCTGTGTTTTTTATCTGTGTTTTTTCGTTATTTTACGGCATCAAACCCCATAAAGGTTTTCGCCGCATAGTTCCCCAGCAGCTCGTACGTTTCCGCCGTCGGATGGACGCCGTCCCAGATAAAGTACGGGCGCCGCTTCGCCGCCAGTTCGTCCCCTTCGCCCTGCGGGAACACGGGCTCGAAATCGAGGAACCACACGCCGGGTCCGTCCGTACCGGTGGTCTCCGTACCGTCGGCCTCTTTGGCCGCCCCGGTGCCGGGCACCCTCTTACCCTGGGGGAACTGCTGCCGCATGCCGTCGCGCAGCCGCCGGATGAACGGATTCAGCTCCGCCGCCGCGCAGTACCAGGGCAGCACGAACAGTGTCGGCAAACCTGCCTCCGCCGCGCAGCGCCGGGCGCGCTCCATCTGCCCCAGGGAAAACGGAAGCGGCACGCCCTGGATGATGTCGTTCATGCCGCCTTCGTACAGTAACAGGCGGGCGTCGTTCCAGTTCCGCCGCCGGAGAACCCGGTCCGTAATGTCGTCGCAGCACTCCCCGCAGATTCCGTGATTCTCCCACGTGCCGGCGCCGGTGCGCTCCGCCGTCGCCACCCAGGAATTCTCCTTCGTAAAGGGGAACCCCTGGATCAGCGAATCGCCGTAGCAGGCAATCCGTACTGCCACCTTGCGGTCTGTCATGCTGCTCTCCTTCTCCCTTTCTCTCTTGTCTTTCTTTTCTCTTCTCTTTCCCTTATCATCCTGTATCTTGTTCCGGGTGTACCATGTCTTTGTTTTTTCTCCGGAAACTAAAAAATCCGTCCCCCGCATTGCGAGGGACGGATTGTATTCCGCGGTACCACCCAGGTTCCCGCCCAAAGGGCAGGCTCTTTTTCACGTACTGACATACGCTATTCCGATAACGTGGACACACGGAAACGCTTAATAGGTTCGGCGTTTCTCTTCGGGGAGGATTTTCGACCGTCCGTAAACTCCGGCTTCCACCAGACGCCGGCTCTCTGTGCTTTACTGCAGCGGTGTACTCGTTCCCGTCATAAGATTTGGATTTGAAATTAGATTCATTCTAATTCCATTTCCCCCGTGTGTCAATCGCTTTGCCCCATTTGTCACCGGGAAATGGATAAGATGTAACATCTGTTACACAATTAGTCTTCGCGCAGGCTGTCCATCGGTTCGCCGGTCTTGGTAACTTCCACCGCCTTGGCATAGCTTTCCAGCAGCAGGCCGTAGTTGGTGAAAATACGAGCCCAGACATTGGCCCATTTTTCCCAGTCGTCGCGGTGCCAGGTTCTCTGGAGTTCGGCAATCGCAGAAGCCGTATCCATGGGAACGACACCGGCCTGGACCATGCGGGCCAGGGAAACTTCTTCGGCCATCTTGGAGTACGTGCCGGACGCATCGGGCAGGGCGAAGACTTTGTAGCCTTCCTGAACGGCGCTGATGGCAGGGAAGGCCAGGCAGACGCTCGTGACGGTGCCGGCGATAATCAGGGTCTTGCGGCCCGTAGCCTTGACAGCTTTGACGAAATCCGGGCAATCCCAGGAGTTGATTTCGCCGCGGCGGGCGACATACACTGCATGGGGAGCTGCCTGATGGATTTCCGGAATCAGCGGACCATTGGGGCCCTGCGGAACGGAAGCCGTCGTGATGACAGGAATGCCGGCCAGGGTGGCTGCTTCGGCCAGGGCGATGGCATGGTCACGGACACGCTTGAAGTCCATATCACGGATGCACTGGAACAGGCCGCTCTGGTGGTCGATCAACAGCAGTACGGCGTCAGACGGATCGATTTTCGGGGCATTAGTGCCAAAATTCTTGTACAGTTCGTTCATGAGAGAACCTCCTTCATGTATGGTTGACTTCCCGCAGCCGCCTTCGTCTCTGCGCCTCGCATCCGCTCCCGGCCGCCGCGTTTTTCACTGGCAATATAATATAAAAAGGAGACAAAATTACGCAACTGACAATTTTTGGATTCTGTAAGGGCGCCCGCCGCGGGCCGGAGAAGGGATGGTATAATAACAGCAGGAGGAGGGGATGACGTTGAAGAACGAACGGACAACCAAGCGCAGCCGCAGCATGAAAAATCACTTGAAGGATGTTTTCCTCGAAATGCTGCAAACTATGCCCTTTTCCCAGGTGCGGGTCACGGGACTCTGCCGGCGGGCGCATGTGGCGCGGGTCACTTTCTACGCCTACTACCTGGACATCTACGACCTGCTGGACGACACCCTGCAGGATGCCCTGGTCTTTCTGGATTCCATTACGGACCGCAACTGCACCGAAGCCTACGACGATCTCTGGGAAGTGGCGCGGGCCAACGACCTGGAATTGTTCAAGGCGTACAACGACCGGCTGCCGCCCTGCTACCGCCTCATCGACATTCCCAAATACATCCCGCTCCTGAAGGACGACTCCCTGACCAGCATCCTGACACGCAAGATCTTCGACGAGGAAAAGGGAGGCATCGTCCCCTACCTCATGAAGACCTACGGTGTTTCCGAATTCATCGCCGAAAACATCTTCTGGTACGTCGTCAGCGGCTCCATCTCCGTCAACAAGCGCATCGGCTGGTGCAAAAACGATTCGTGGTACGAACTGCAGCTGCAGGTGCTCCGCTTCGTCATGCACGGCTACCAGGGGCTGGGAAACAAAAAGGAGTCCTGAAAAAAGCTGTAAAAGAGTGACAGCACCCGGAAAACCGGACACACTGATTGATGAAGCAGTTCCACTAATGGATGCTTCCCTGTACGTTACAGGGAGCATCCATTTTGTTTTCCTTTTTCCGGGACAGGTGACGGCTGCCTATTCTGCGGCGTACGCAAAAATGTGATGATTTACCACTGTAAATATTAAGATTTGGTACTGAAAAAAGTCTGGTCCTTCTCTAAAATTTAAGGTGTACCAGAAGATGTACCAACAGGTGTATCAACAGGTTCATTGCAGATGGTAAAGGAGTGATTTCTTATGTCCGGTACTGAGATGTCTCGGCGTGATTTCCTGAAAGTGACGGGTCTGGCTGCAGCTGCCGTAGCCGTTCCTTCTTTCCTTGATCTTAAAAAGAAAGCAGAGGCAGCCTCCGCTTCCTCCGAAAGATTAAAACCCTGGGCGGGATCTCACGCAACGAAAACGTTTGATCCGACAAAGCCGACGGTCTATTTTACCCGTGACCTCAGCCCAGAGGGGGTCAAGAAGATTTACCAGAAGGTAAACCAAAACATGAAAGGGAAGATTGCCATCAAACTTTCCACGGTGGAACCTCATGGTCCGAACCTGCTGCCCCGGGAATACATCAAAGAACTGCAGGCAAGTATCCCCAGCAGCAATATTGTGGAATGCAATGTCTACTACCACAGCCCGCGTATGCATACGGATACGCACAGGGAAACGATTAAAATCAATGGGTTTGATTTCTGCAAAGTCGATATCATGGATGAAGATGGGGATACGACAATTCCGATTCAAGGGATGCATGATTTCCTGGATCAGGAGAATTATCCGGACGGCAAGTTTCCTTATGCACCGGGTCTCCATCTGGAGGAAATCGCTGTCGGCAAGCATATGCTGGATTATGATTCCATGCTGGTCTACACGCATTTCAAAGGCCATCCGATGGCCGGTTTTGGCGGTGCCTTGAAGAACATCGGCATTGGCTGTGCCTCCGGCAAAGTGGGGAAGCGGCAGATCCATGGTGACGGCTGGCCCATGGGTAAACCGTTCCTGGAACGGATGGTAGAGTCCGGTAAGGGAACTATGGATCATTTTGGCAAACATATCACCTATGTCAGTGTTCTGAAAAATATTTCTGTCGACTGTGACTGCGTAGCCAATGCGGCCCTGCCAACCTGCCCGGACATTGGTGTCATCGGTTCCACGGATATCCTGGCCGTGGACCAGGCCGGCATCGACCTGATTTACGGTCTGCCTTCCAGTCAAAATAAGGACATTGTGGAACGCATCGACAGCCGTCTGGGACGCCACCAGCTGGAATACATGGAAACGCTCCACATGGGAAGCCGGGAATATAATCTCGTAGAAATTTAACCCATTGCGGCGTGAGATATATTTTTGCATTGAATAGGGAAGAAGAAAAAGGAGGACTGTGAAGTGCATTTTCACGCCCTCCTTTTATTGATTCCTTTGCTTGCGAATCAAAAGAAAGGAGTTTCACTATGTTTGGACTAGGTGCGCCTGAACTGCTGCTCATTTTGATCATTGCCCTCGTCGTCTTTGGACCTGGGAAACTGCCGTCCATTGGTGGTGCCCTGGGTAAGAGCCTGCGTGAATTTAAAGATGCCATGAATGCCGTGGAGCTGGATGACAAAAAAGAAAAGAATTCCCCGGGGACGGTGATGGCTGAAGCCGAAAAAAGCAAAAAAACGCTGGATACCGCACAAAAACCATGACGTTCACCGAACATCTGGAGGAACTGCGCAACCGCCTCCTGAAGTGTCTGGCTGCGCTTTTGGCCGGCACGGTTCTCTGTTTCTGGCAGATTGACCGGATTGTGGCGCTGCTGACGATGCCCGTTCCGCAGCTTTTTGTGATGAGACCGGCCGAGGCCTTCATGATTTACGTGAAACTGGCACTGTGGAGCGGCGTTGTTCTGGCATCCCCCGTTCTGGCCTGGCAATTCTGGGCTTTTTTGCTGCCTGCGTTTACGCGGCACGAAAAGAAAGTCCTGGGGCTCTTTGTCCCTGCTTCCGTATTCCTGTTTCTGGCGGGCATCCTGTTCTCTTTTATGCTGGTCCTGCCGCGGGGCCTCGCTTTTTTGAGGAGTTTTGCCTCGAATAGTGTTCAGCCTCTTTGGTCACTGGAATCTTATCTGGATTTTGTCATCCTCATGGTAGTGCCCTTTGGCTTTTTCTTTAATCTGCCGCTTATCCTGCTGCCCCTGGCCCAAATGGGACTCATCGATTCCGCGAAGCTGCGGCAGGCCCGGCGGTACGTCATTGTCCTGTCTTTTGTTTTGGCGGCATTCATTACGCCTACGACGGATATGGTCTCCCAGACACTCCTGGCGGTACCCATCATCGTGTTGTATGAAATCAGTCTGGTAACTATCCGAATCGTGCTGAAAAAGTAAGGAGCCTGGAATAATCCTTCCTTTGCCTGCCTTTCCTCTTCTTTTTCATGGGAATGGGACAGAATGGAAAAATTTTTTTCAATATGTGTTTGCTCTTGTCCCGTAAACGGCTATAATTTTAAAAAAGGACTCTCGTCCCAGGGGAAGGAGTTTTGCATTATGATTGCATCGAAACGAGACGTATTGCCGGTGCTGTTCGCAGTGCTCGCACTGTCACCGCTGGTGCCCCGGCTTTCCGAAGCGGAAGAGGCAGCCGGCAGCAAGCCATTGACTCATGCCCAGAAAGCCGTCGTCCATCAGGAACCCGCGCCGGCGCTCATCGGGAAGACAGCCGGCAAGGAAAATCCCAGGATTGATGCCCACAGTGCCGTTGCCAACACGGATTTGATGCCCGTGGCGGCCGGCGTGACCATCATCACAAAGGAAGAAATTGCGGATAACCACTACGAAAGCGTCGGGGAAGCCCTGAAGTACGCCCCCGGTGTCACCGTGACGGGCGGGACGATCAATACATCCCAGCGTGTGGTGCGCATTGACGGGGACGAACGGGTGGCGGTCTTCATCGACGGACGCCGCATGAATCTGGAAAGCGGCCTGACGAACGGCCGCAGCACGTACGACCTGGACATGACGATTCCGGTCATGGCCATCGAGCGGATTGAAATCGTCCATGGCGCGGCAGACGGATCGTTCCTCAACTACGACACGCCGGGCGGTGCCATCAACATCGTGACGAAGAAGGGCAGCGGCCACAACTTTGAATTCGAAGGGGCCCGCGGCCCGTACAAAGCCTGGCGCTGGGAGGCCCTGCTGGAAGGCAGCGCCGAAGGCTGGAGCTGGCTGGGAGCCGGCGGCCGTTACAATCTGGACGCCCTGCACTATAAGGACGCTTCCGGAGACAAGAACACCATGCCCGATTCGGCCCACAACCGCCGGGAAATGTTCTATCGCTTCGACCGGCAGTTCACGGACAGCACGTCCATGACCTTCACGTATGCCCACTTCAGCAATACGCGCGGTCTCTGGCTGGGGCGTTCCTACTGGGATACCCATTCGGAAGACTACGAAGCCGAAAAACTGTCCAACAACCTCTCCCTGACCTACAACTACAAGGAAAACAAGGCCCAGCCCGGCTACGTGTCCCTCTATCATTACTATAATCAGGGGGACAACTATTACCCGGCCGGGACGGACGAACAGGACGAACTCCCGAGCTACAGCCGCTGGAAGTCCCGCACGGACGGCATCGACTGGCGCGACGGCTGGCAGGTCAACAAACACTTTACCGTGACGGCAGGGGCCACGTGGCGCCACACGTCCCTCGACACGGAGCAGAACCTGCTGGACGAGCATAACTTCGCCAAGAACTACAACGAAGGCGTCAGCAACGTATCGGCCTTTGTCACCATGAAGGACCAGTACGGCAAACTGACCCTGCAGAGCACGTCCCTGCTGAACCATAACACGAAATTCGACAACGAGTATGTCTTCGCCGATTCGGCCGAATACCGTCCCGACGATAAACTGACCATTTACGGTTCCGTCCAGCGCATCTACTCCGTGCCGACGCTGGATGAACTCTATTACAACAACTACAACCGGGACTCCGACGGCGACTGGAAAATCAAGGGCAACCCCGATCTGGATCCGGAAGAAGGCTACAAGTGGAACGGCGGCATCCGGTACAAAGCCAGTGCCAGGACCACCCTCGGCATCAATGCCTTCGTGTCCCATATCAACAACCCCATTGTCTGGTACCGGGACGGCGGCGTATGGACGCCGAAAAACCTGGAAAGCCAGAACAAGGACGGGCTGCAGCTGACCGTGGATCACCAGTTCAGCCCGAAATACGGCCTTTCCGCTTCCTACGCCTGGACGAAAACCGACACGACGTACGGCAACGGCATCGATCCGGCCTACACCGACGAAGTGTCGCCGCATACCTTCAAGACAGCCCTGACCTACAAGGACAGCCGCTGGGCCAACAACATTCTCTTCACGGCAGAATGGGGCCGCGACAAAGGCTGGTATACCGGCAACGCCTATACGCTGGACGCCAATGCCAACTACAAATTCAACGACCACTGGAGCGCCTATGTGAAGCTGCGCAACCTGCTCAACGAATCCTACGAGGATGTAGGATCGACGACATTGGGAGACTGCCCGGCTTACGGACGGACCGCCCTGATGGGATTCCTGTACAAGTTCTAAAGTTTCAAAAAAAGAAAAGGAACCTCAAGTTTGCTTGAGGTTCCTTTTTTTATGCTGTACTCTATGATGTACTCTGTGTTTCCTAAACCGATTATTTTGCGGACGGCATGGCCTCGGTTTCCGTCTGGCCTGCCTTTTCACGGCCGATGTCCCCCAGGGCATGGTTGTGTTCGTCTACCATGACCACTTTCGGCTCGTTTGCTTTCGCTTCTTCCGGCGTCATGAGGGCGTAGGCGATGATGATGACCGTGTCGCCCACCTGGGCTTTGCGGGCTGCCGCCCCGTTCAGGCAGATAACGCCGCTGCCCCGTTTGCCGGCAATGGTATAGGTCTCCAGCCGTTCGCCGTTGTTGTTGTTTACAACCTGCACCCGCTCTCCCGGCAGGATGCCTGCAGCATCCATCAAGTCCTGGTCGATGGTAATGCTGCCCATATAGTCCAGCCGTGCCTCCGTCACCGTCGCGCGGTGGATTTTTCCATGAAACATTACGTACTGCATAGTTCTTGCTTCCTTTCTCCCATGCTTCCCCGCACCGGTGCGGGCGCTCCGGTTTTTGCTTCCGGGTCTCTTCTCGAATTTCAGTGTTTCTTCGGTTCCAGAATGACGTTATCGATAAGGCGCGTCGTCCCGAATTTCACGGCCACGGCCAGCAGATGCGGCACGTCGACCGTTTCATGCGGATCCGTCAGTTCCGGCAGGGCGTGCATTTCCACGTAGTCGATGTCGGCCATCGGTTCCTTTTCGATGGCTTCGCGGACCTGGCGCACCAGGGCATCCGTCCGGACCTCGCCGGCGTTGAACGCGTCCTGTGCTGCAAACAGAGAGCGGCTCAGTACCAGGGCTGCTTTCCGCTGTTCCGGCGTCAGATAGACATTCCGCGAGCTCTTCGCCAGTCCGTCCGGCTCGCGTACGATCGGCATTTCGCGGATTTCCAGCGGGAAGAACAGGTCCTTCACCATGCGCTTCAGCACTTCGGCCTGCTGGGCGTCCTTCTGTCCGAAATACGCCCGGTCCGGCTGTGCCAGATGGAACAGCTTGGTCACGACCGTCGCCACGCCCCGGAAATGGATGGGACGCGTCCGGCCGCACAGGCACTTGGTAATATTACCCGTGACTTCGACCCACGTATCATCCTTGGACGGATACATATCGGCCGGCGTCGGGAAGAACAGCACATCGGCGCCCTTTTCCTCGGCCAGCTTGCAGTCGGCGTCGAACGTGCGCGGATAGGCGTCCAGGTCTTCATTCGGAGCGAACTGCGTCGGATTGACGAAATCGCTCACGATGACGAAATCATTCTCAGCGTGCGCTGCCGCAATGAGCGACGCATGCCCTTCGTGCAATGCGCCCATGGTCGGCACCAGGCCGATGGTCTTGCCCTCTTTTTTTACCTGACGAACCAGTTTCTGCAATTCCGCCGGCTTCTTGACAACCTGCAACATAAAAAATGCCTCCCTTGTCGCGGCTCAGATGTACCGGCCCGGGAGGTGTGCAATGAAAAAAGCGCACCCGACAACGGATGCGCAGGAAAGTCTGCTTATGGCGTCACGTCTCGGTCGTAGGGATCCAAGCGATATTAGACAATGTTATGTGGTTCGGCGTGGTTCCGGTAAAGCTCATGTTGCGATGCCTTCCGGACGTCAACCGCGTTTATTGTAGCACACTACAAGGGAATGCGCAAGAGGAATGTGTGCGGCAGGCACGCCGCTCACAACCGCCCCTGCAGGTGCTGTCTTTCAAAGATGTTGATCAGCGCATGATACGCCGCAAAGGTAAAGGACGCTGCCGCGACCCAGGCAATCGGGCTGGCGAAGCACACGCCCCGAAAGCCCCAGCCCCAGCCGACGGCGAGGATTTCGGCGGCACCGGCCCGCATGCACAGTTCCAGGACGGACGACACGAGGGGCACCCAGCCGACACCCAGGCCCTGGGCGGCACTGCGGTAGATGAAAATCTGGCTCAGGAAAAAGTAGAACGCCACGGACAAATGCAGGTAGGCACGGGCTGCATCGACGACGGACGTTTCGGAACGGTCGACGAAAATCGCCACAATGTGTTCGCCGCCGAAGAAAATCAGGATGGCCATGAACAGCGCAAAACCCAGGGCGATGCCGGAGCACTTGCGCACGGCGTCGCGGATGCGGTCGAACTGGCGGGCGCCGAAGTTCTGCGCCGTAAAGACGGCCACGGCGACGCCGAGGGAGGCCATGGGCTGAATGGCGAGCTGTTCCACACGGGTCGCCGCCGTAAACCCGGCAATGACTTCCGGACCGAAATTATTGGTAACGGACTGGATCAGCAGGACCCCCAGCCCGATGGCGGAAAACTGGACGGCCATGGGAAATCCCATGCGGAGATGGTCTAGCGCAAACGACGTATCCCATTTCCAGTCTTCCCGGTGCAGCCGCAGGATGGGCAGGTGTTTGCCGATATAGAGAAAGCACAGCAGGGACGAGAAGGCCTGGGCGATGACCAGGGCGTATGCCGAGCCCGGCACGCCCCAGTGGAACACGATGATAAAGAGCAGGGCCAGGAGGACGTTGACGATGGTCGCCAGGATCAGGAACACGACCGGCGTCCTGCTGTCCCCCAGGGCACGCAGCAGGGCCGACAGGAAGTTATAGGCCATCATGGCCCAGAGTCCTTCGGCCACGATAACCGTGTAGGCCCGGCAGTCCTTGTACAGTTCCGGTGGCACGTTGAGCCACCCCAGGGCCGGGTCGATGATAAAGTAGACGATAATGTCGAAGACGACGACAGCCAGGACGGCCAGCATGATGCTGGTAGCGACGCTGTGGCGCATCTTTTTCTCGTCGCCGGCGCCGTAGAACTGGCCTGTCAGGACCGTAAAGCCGTTGCTCAGGCCCATGGTCATCATGACGAACAACATAAAGAGGGGCGCCGCCGTGCCGACGGAGGCCAGGGCGTTGACGCCGATGGTCCGGCCGACAATGATGACGTCGGAGATGCTATACATCTGCTGGAAAATATTGCCGATGATCAAGGGCACCGTGAAGCCGATCAGGAGCTTCATGGAATTGCCCGAAGTCATTCTTTTTTCCATACTATCCTTCCATTTCTGAGTCTCTTACAGGGTATCCGGGTGGCGCTGGCGCGCCTCATAGTACACGATGTCCAGCCCGGCGGCGGCGGCAATGTCGGCCGCAGCGGTCAGGCGGCGTCCGACGTGGGCCGCTTCGTGGGCGTCGCTCCCGATGGTGCAGTACCGTCCTCCCAGGGCGGCGTAGCGCCGGTAGAGCGGGAGCAGGGACCGGACGGCGGCGGGGTCGTCCAGGCGGCGCGTGTTGATTTCCAGCGCCTTGTCTTTTTCAATCAGCAGCCGGAACAGGCGGTCCCACAACGGGGCGGCCTCGCCGGGGCGGAAGTTCTTTTCCGCATAGGGCCAGTAGCGGCAGATATAGTCGATGTGGCCCAGGGAGTCGAAATTGTCGTGGTTCGTCACGGAGGCGATGGACTGTTCCAGGTACTGGCGCAGCGCCTCGTCGCGGGTCAGGCCGTCGTACGTTTCGGGCTGGTACAGGTCCTGCCGGTTCAGCATGTGGATGGAGCCGATGACGTAGTCGAAGGGGTACCCCACAGGCACCTGCTCTTCCTTCTCCGCCAGGTGGGGCTGCATGCCCAGTTCCAGGCCCAGGAGGACCGGCGTGGCCGCGTCCTGGCCGCCGGACCCGGTGGTGCCGGCGTTCGCGGCGGCGTCCGTCCCCTGTGTGGGACGGCGGTACGGGCTGTTGCGCCGGAAATACTCGTCCCGGTCGAAGAGGAACCAGTCGGCGTGGCCGGGGAAGTCATAGTCCCAGTGTTCCGTCAGGATGATGCCGATGCCCAGCCGGCGGGCCGCTGCCTGCGCTTCGGGGAAGGACATCTTGCCGTCGGTGGAAAATTCACAATGCAGGTGTGTGTCGAACATGGTAGCTCCTCCCTGTAAAGAAGAAGGAAGCAGCCGGTCCGGTTGTACCGCGGACCGTCTGCTGTCCTGTTTGTTTATCGTTCTGTTGCCTCTCCGTGATGCCGCCGCGTTACACGTTGAAGCGGAATTCGACGACGTCGCCGTCCTGCATCACGTAGTCTTTGCCTTCCAGGCGGACCAGGCCTTTTTCGCGGGCCGCCTGCTTGCTGCCGCAGCGGACCAGGTCGTCGTAGGAGACGATTTCGGCCTTGATGAAGCCTTTTTCAAAGTCCGTGTGGATCTTGCCGGCTGCCTGCGGCGCCTTGGTGCCCACGTTGATGGTCCAGGCACGGCTTTCGATTTCGCCGGCCGTCAGGTAGGTCTGGAGGCCCAGCAGCTTGAAGCCCGCCTTGATGAGACGGTCCAGGCCTGATTCCTTCATGCCTTCCATTTCCAGGAATTCCTTCGCTTCGTCGTCGGGCAGTTCCGCAATGTCCGCTTCCACTTTGGCCGAAATGGGGACCACTTCGGCGTGCTCTTTGGCGGCGAACTGCTGGACGGCCTGTACGTACGGATTGCCGTTGGCGTCGGCCGCTTCGCTTTCGGCCACGTTGCACACGAAGATGATGGGCTTCATGGTGAGCAGGTGCAGGTCGTAGAGCATGGCCTGCTCGTCTTCCGTGAACTCCAGGCGGCGGGCCGGCACGATGTTTTCCAGTTCGTCGTGCAGCCGCTTTAAGAGGGCTTCTTCGGCAATGGCTTTTTTATCATGGGCCTTGACGAGCTTGGCCACTTTGTTCTGGCGGCTTTCGACGGTGGCGATGTCGGCCAGGCACAGTTCCGTGTCGATGATTTCGATGTCGCGCACGGGGTCGATGGACCCTTCGACGTGGGTAATGTTGTCATCTTCGAAGCAGCGCACCACTTCGGCGATGGCGTCGGTGTTGCGGATATGGCTCAGGAACTGGTTGCCCAGGCCTTCGCCCTTCGACGCGCCTTTCACGAGGCCTGCAATATCGACGAAGTGCATGATGGCCGGCGTAATCTTTTTGCTGTGGAACATCTTCGCCAGCACGTTCAGGCGTTCGTCCGGCACGGCGACGACCCCTTCGTTCGGCTCGATGGTGCAGAACGGATAGTTCGCCGCTTCGGCACCGGCTTTCGTAATGGCGTTGAACAGGGTGCTCTTGCCGACGTTCGGCAGGCCGACGATGCCCACATCCAGGTTTGTACTCACAAGAATCGCTCCTTTATCTTTATCTGTGCGCGGACGGCGGGCCCGGAAACGGACCGGCAGGCCGCTGATTCCTTGTTAACTATAGTATTATAACACAACCGCGCACGGAAAAAAACACCGCCGGCCCGGAGTCTTCCGGAACCGGCGGTGCTGTGTCCGCCGCCACAGGATCCGCATCGCTGCGATGCCGGTCCTGCCTGCGAATCAGCGGTAATCCGCTGTTATTTTGCTGTTTTGGCTGCCGCCGCTTCCGCCTCTTCCTTCGACAGGATGGCGCGGACGGCCTTGACGAACTTGGTGCGCGGGAGCATGACGTGGTGTCCGCAGCCGCAGCACTGGAGACCGAAGTCGGCGCCGACGCGGGTAATCTTCCACGTGTCGGATCCGCAGGGATGGGCTTTTTTCATGCGGACCACCATGCCGACGGTGTATTCCTCATTCATGGTCTTTCCCCCGTACTTTGCTCGTGGAGATGTTGGTGACGTTGTAGTCCGCCTTGCGCAGGTCTTCGACGATGTCCATGCCGGTCTGGGTCAGGTCGACCGTAATGGTGATCTCCTTGTGGCCCGGCTGGGACGATCCGCTCGTCACGAGGGAAATGATGTTCAGGTTGTGGTCGTAGAACAATTTGGCCAGTTCCGCCAGGACGCCGGCCTTGTCTTCCACGTCGATGGTAATGCGCGTCGCGTTCTGCGTGACGCCGAAAATTTCCGCCAGGGCGCGGAATACATCCGTATCCGTCACGATGCCGCACAGGTTGCCGTTGTTGTCCATGACCGGCACGGAGTTGATGCGGTCGTGGTACATGATGTCCGCCACGTCTTCGAGGCCGGCCGTGTCATAGACGGTTTTGACACCGTGGGTCATGACATCCTTGACCTTGATACGGCCCAGCAGGTAGCTCGCTTCGTAGCGGGACAGGGTGGACGCGTCCGTCGGCGAGGCCATGTTGACGTCCGTGTTGGTGACGATGCCTACGACCTGGCCTGCATCGTTGACGACGGGCAGGCGGCGCAGGTTCTTTTCGTCCATGACGTTCTTCAGTTCCAACAGAGTGTTGTTCTGGTTGATCGTGACGACGTTGGCCGTCATGATATCTTTCACTAACGTTGCCATGCTGTTTCCTCCTTCTCAGCCGCCCAGGTAGGCTTTCTGTACGGCTTCGCTGTTCAGAAGTTCTTTGCCCGTCCCCTCCAGGGAGATGCGGCCCGTTTCGAGTACGTACGCCTTGTCGGCGATGGACAGGGCCATCTTGGCGTTCTGTTCGACCAGCAGGATGGTCGTGCCCGACTCGTTGATTTCTTTGATGATGTTGAAAATTTCCTGAACCAGCAGGGGCGCCAGGCCCATGGACGGTTCGTCCAGCAGGAGCAGGCGCGGCCGGCTCATGAGGGCGCGGCCCATGGCGAGCATCTGCTGTTCGCCGCCGGACAGGGTGCCGGCGATCTGGTCTTTCCGTTCCAGCAGGCGCGGGAAGCGGACGAAGACCTCGGACAGGTCCTTGCGGATGCCGTCCTTGTCTTTCCGCAGGTAAGCGCCCATTTCGAGGTTTTCCGACACGGTCATGTTGGCGAACACGTGCCGGCCTTCGGGGACCTGGACCAGGCCCATGCCGACGATCTTGTGGGGCGCCCGGCCCGTAATGTCTTCGTCTTCGAAGATGATGCGGCCGTTTTTCGGTTTCAGCAGCCCGGAAATGGTGTGCAGCGTCGTCGATTTGCCGGCGCCGTTGGATCCGATCAGGGTCGTGATGTCCCCCTGCTTGACCGAAAGGCTGATGCCTTTGATGGCATGGATGGCCCCGTAAAATACGTCGATGTTGTCTACTGTCAGCATTGCCATTTTACGATGCCTCCCCGCCCAGATAGGCCTTGATAACCCGTTTGTTGTGTTTGATTTCGTCCGGCGTGCCCGACGCAATGCAGAAGCCGTATTCCAGCACGTAGATGCGTTCGCAGACGCCCATGACGAGGCTCATGTCGTGTTCAATCAGCAGGACGGCGATATGGAAATGGTCACGGATCCAGCGGATCATTTCCATCAGTTCCTTCGTTTCCTGCGGGTTCATGCCGGCCGCCGGTTCGTCCAGCAGCAGCAGTTTCGGCTCCGTCGCCAGGGCGCGGGCGATTTCCAGGCGGCGCTGGGCGCCGTACGGCATGTTTTTCGCCATCTCGTCGCAGTGCCCCTCGAGGTGGAAGAGTTTCAGCAGGGCCATGGCGCGCTCCGTCACTTCTTCTTCCTGCTGGAAATACTTTTTCACGCGCAGGATGGCCTGCGGCAGGTTGTACTTGATGTGCATGTTCATGGCGATCTTGACGTTGTCCAGCACGGTCAGCTCCGAAAAGAGGCGGATGTTCTGGAACGTACGGGCCATGCCCATCTGGGTCACCTGGTACGACTTTTTGCCGTTGACCAGTTTCCCGTCGAAATGGATCGTGCCTTCCGTGGGCACATACACGCCCGTAATCATGTTGAAGGCCGTGGTCTTGCCGGCGCCGTTCGGTCCGATGAGGCCGACCAGTTCGCCGTCGTCAATATACAGATTCACGTTCGACACGGCACGAAGGCCGCCGAAGACGATGGATACGTCGTTCATTTCAAGAAGGTGTTGTTTCGCGTCGGTCATTTTTTCTTCCCTCCGATCTTAAGGCTCCGGAACATGGCCAGAGAGAATTCCTTGTTGCCGAGCAGGCCCTGCGGCCGGTACAGCATGAGGATGATCATGGCCAGGGAGTAGATGATCATACGCCACTGCGGGAAGTCCGCCAGCGCGGCGGAAATAAAGGTCAGCACGATGGCGCCCACGACGGACCCCGTCATCGAGCCCAGGCCGCCGAGAACGACCATGGTCAGGATGTCGAACGACCGCATGAACGTGAAGGACGCCGGATGGGCGATAAAGAAGTAATGGGAGAAGAGGGCCCCTGCCGTGCCGGCAAACGCTGCGCCCAGCGTGAAGGCCATGACTTTGTATTTCGTCGTGTCGATGCCCATGGTGTCCGCGGCGATTTCATTCTCGCGGATGGCCAGGCAGGCCCGGCCGTGGGCAGAGTTCTTGAAGTTCTTGATGAAGAACAGGATGGCTACCATGATCCAGAACACCAGGGGGAACGAGGTCAGGCGCGGAATCCCCATGAGGCCCGCCGCACCGCCGACGTAGTCGATGTTGAGGATACAGATGCGGATAATTTCGCCCAGGCCCAGCGTGGCGATGGCCAGGTAGTCGCCGTTCAGCCGCAGCGTCGGCAGGCCGACGAGGAAGCCCAGCACACCGGCCGATACGGTACCGGCGATCAGGGCAGCGACGATGCCGAAGCCCAGCTTGACGGTCATAATGGCGCCCATATAGGCCCCGACGGCCAGGAAGCCGGCGTGACCGATGGAGAACTGGCCCGTATAGCCGTTGATCATGTTCAGGCTCGTGGCCAGGATGATGTTGATGCCGATGAGAACGAGGTTCAATTCCCAGAACGGCCCGATGATTCCTGCCTGCAGCAGTCCGTACAGGATGGCGAAGACAACCGCGGCAGCAACCAATGCTTGTAAATCTGCTTTGCGTAAACTGTTCATAGCTGTCTCTCCTTATACTTTTTCACGGACATTCTTGCCCAGCAGGCCCTGCGGCTTGTAGAGCAGGATGATGATCAGGATGGCGAACGCTGCCGCGTCACGGAAGGTGGACGACAGGAACCCCGAAACCAGGGCTTCCACGATGCCCAGGATCAGGCCGCCCATCATGGCGCCGGGGATAATGCCGATGCCGCCCAGTACGGCGGCGACGAAGGCTTTGATGCCCGGGACCATGCCCATGAGCGGGTCGATGGAGTTATAGTAGATACCGACCAGGACGCCGCCGGCACCGGCCAGGGCCGAGCCAAGGGCGAAGGTCATGGAAATGACGAAGTCAATGTTGATTCCCATGAGCCGGGCTGCGTCGGCGTCAAAGGAAACGGCACGCATGGCCTTGCCGATCTTGGTGTAGTTGACGACATAGGTCAGGGCCACCATCAGGACCAGGGAGCTCACGAGAATGAGGATCTGCTGGCTGTTGATGACCAGCGCGCCAAAGTGGTACACCGTCGCCTGGAAAATCGCCGGGAACGTCCGCGGCTGCGGCGACGCAAACAAAATCATGGTGTTCTCCAGGAAGAAGGAGACACCGATGGCGGTAATTAAAATGGCAATACGCGGCGCGCTCCGCATGGGGCGGTACGCAATGCGTTCAATAATCATCCCGGCCAGCGCCGTCCCGATCATGGCGATCAAGATGGCCGGTAAAAAGGACATGTGCAGCATGGACGTGCAGAAAAAGCCGATGTACGCCCCTAACATATAGACATCCCCGTGGGCGAAGTTGATCAACTTCAGAATACCGTAAATCATGGTATAGCCCAAGGCGATCAGTGCATAGATACTGCCCAGCGACACTCCGTTGATGAGCTGTTGGACAAACTGATGCAGGATTCCTGAGTCCATAAAAATACTCCTTTGCTTACTGATAACCGGCAGAACCGGCCGGCAGGCGCCGCCTGGCGTCTGCCGGAGGGAAGAAAGACGCTATGTCTCTCTTACGGATTAACTTTGGTGCGGAAGGTCTGGTTGCCATCTTTCAATTCGATGATGACCGCCGCTTTGATAGGATTATGGCTTGCGTCAAATTCAACGGGGCCCGAAACGCCCTGGAAGCCCTTCAAGCCTTCCAGTGCCTTCGCAATCTTTTCCGGCTCTTCGGATTTCGCTGCTTCCATGGCTTTCGCATAGAGCAGGAGGGAATCGTACGCCAGTGCTGCGAATACGTCCGGTTTTGCCTTGTATTCCTTCTGGTACGCTGCGACGAACTCTTTGTTCAGCGCCGAATCGTCTTCAGGGGAGTAGAGGCTCGAGAAATAGCAGTTGTTCAAGTTGTTGGGCAGAGCGATTTCCGTCAGTTTCTGGGAATCCCAGCCGTCCCCGCCGCCCATGGCGATGTTCATGCCAAGTTCCTTCGCCTGTTTCACAATCATACCGACTTCCTGATAGTACCCGGGGATGTACAAGAAGTCCGGATTGGCAGCCTTCATGGTCGTCAGCGTGGCCTTGAAGTCCGTATCCTTCTGCATGTACCCTTCCTGGGCTACCACGGTGCCGCCGCCCTTTTCAAACTGTTCGATGAAGAACTGGGCCAGGCCCTTGGAATAGTCGGACGAGTTGTCGATCATGACCGCCGCGCGTTTCAGGTGCAGCGTATCCAGGACGAACCGCGCCATAACCGTCCCCTGGAAGGGGTCGATGAAGCAGGCACGGAAGTTGTACGGTTTTACCTTGCCGCTGTCATCCACGGTAACCCTCGGGTTCGTCCCCATGGGGGTGATATCCGGAACCTTGGCGCCGCCGCTGATGGCCGTGGCCGCAATGACCGCGCTGGACAGGTTCGGGCCGATGACGCCGACGACCTTATCCTGTGTCACCAGCTTCTGCATGGCGTTCGTCGCTTCCGTCGCTTCCGACTTGTTGTCGGCTACGACGAGGCTCAGCTTCTTGCCATTGACGCCGCCCTTGTCGTTGATCTGCTTGATGGCCAGCTCAATGGCATTCTTCGAAGAGATACCGTAGCTGGCGCTGCCGCCTGTCATTTCCAGGTTGCCACCGATCTTGATGGTATCACTCTTGGCGGATGAGCCGCCGCAGCCGCTCAGGGCCAGGGCCAGTGTCAGGCTGGCCGCCAGGACAGACAACATTTTGAATTTCCGAGTCATAGAAATTCCTCCCCTCATTTGATGTTGTAAAGAATAAAAGAATAAAATATTGTTAAAAGCGGCGCCCGGGGCAGACTCACGCCTGCCCTGAGCCGCCGCTTAAAACCCCATTGTTTCAAAGCGTGACGCTTGAACTGTTGTAGCCTTCGGCTGTCCATGGTTTTTGTTTTGTCTCTTAAGGGACAAACCGGAGGGTCCTGCTGTCCCGCCATCCGGCGGGGGTACTGCGATCAGCCAATCTTCTTGGCCAGGGTCTGTACGCCGTCCTTCAATTCGATGATGAGGGCCGTCGTGACCGGGTTGTGCTTTTCGTCATAGGAGAACTTGCCGTTGGCAACCTGCAGGTCCTTCGTCTTGGCCAGTGCTTCGGCCAGCTTCGTGCCGTCCGTCGTGTTGGCCGTCTTCAGTGCATTGAAGAGGACTAAGCCCGCATTGTAGCCTTCCAGGGCAAATACATCCGGAACCTTGTTGAATTTCGCCTTGTACGCGGAGATGAACTTCTGGACGCCCGGGTCCTTGTCTTCTGCCGTGTAGGCGTTGGTGAAGAAGCAATTGTTGGTCGCGGTCTTGCCGGCGATTTCCACCAGTTTCGGGGAATCCCAGCCGTCGGTGCCCAGCAGCGGTACGTTCAGGCCGATTTCACGAGCCTGTTTGATGATCTTGCCAACTTCTTCATAGTACGCCGGGATGTAAACTGCATCCGGGTTGGTAGCCTTGATCTTGGTCAGCGCGGCTTTGAAGTCGATATCCTTGGCCAGGAACGCTTCGTCCGCCGTAATGGTGCCGCCCTGCGCCGTGAATTTTTCCGTGAAGACCTTGCTCAGGCCCTTGGAGTAATCACTGGAAGAATCATGCAGGATCGCGACTTTCTTGAACTTCTTGTCCTGGCTGGCGTAGTTCGCCATGATTTCGCCCTGGTACGGGTCGATGAAGCAGGCACGGAACACAAACTGTTTCGTCTTGCCGTCTTTGGTGAGGGTGATTTCCGGTGCCGTCGCGCACGGTGCAATCAAGGGTACCTTGGCACCCGTCAGGATCGGCTCGGATGCGGCAACCGCACCGGATGTAGCCGGCCCGACGACGGCAATGACTTTATCCTGTGTCACGAGCTTCGTAGCGGCGTTGCCGGATTCGGAAGGCTCGGACTTGTTATCTGCTTCGACGATGCGGACTTTCTTGCCGTTGATGCCGCCGGCCTTGTTCAGTTCTTCGACGGCCAGTTCAAAGCCCGACTTCATGGATTTGCCGTAGTTTGCGACATTGCCCGTCAGTTCGGCATTGACGCCGACGACGATTTCCTTGTCGTTGCTGGCAGCTTTTTTGTCTCCGCCGCCACCGCAGCCCGCTGCCAGGCCGGCTACGAGAAGGGCGGCCATCGTGACGCCTGATAATTTCTTCCAATAACTTGTCATGTCTCTCTTCTCCTTTTCTGTACACTGTCTGAGTCTTGTCAAATCTTCCGCCCAGCCGGATCGTCCGGAAAGGGTTCTCCGGCGCCGTGAGGCAGAAGACGTCTCTGTGTATGCCCCCATTATAGGAACCCGTGGACAGAAATGTCAATGTTTTTTCACCATTTTGTGTAAACGCGGCGAGTTCATTTGGAAAAGTGTTACATTAATTTCAATAAAAGAAAGTTAGTTTCTTGTTAAAGTACATTTGTCCGCTACAAAAAGCCGAAATAAAGATACCGGCGTAAGCGGGGGGCAAATCCCCGGCGTCAGGTCGCTGGCGCTCCAATTCCGCCGGATGATTTCCCCCCGCTCCGCCGGTTTTTAGGGCTTTTTTGACCGGACGATTTGTTTACAAGGCACTGATTGCTTTATCGGAAAAGACAGCCGCACTTTTTCAGCGCAGCCCGGGCGACACGGACCTGGTGCAAGATTTTATGACCTGTGTCATCCCATTTAATATCAGTATTCGAAAACTCACTACATTTACCTTGTAAGTGTCATACCTTTATGGTATGGCATGAGTGATCTACAGTGAGACAATCAATTCAACAAAAACCTTCCTGATGCAAAGCAAGCTCTAAGAGTTTCAGAACATCCCGAATATGTGCGTAAGTAAAGCGAACCGCCCTCCGGGGCGGCTTTCTTTTGCCCGGAAAAGGAAAAGGACGGCCAAAACGGTCGCCCTTCTTTTTTCATTCCTTCCTTGTCCGGATCATAAAACCACCGGGAGACGGGCGGCGGGACGGTGGAAATCAGCCGGCGTACTTGGAGCGGCAGCGACCTGACGCCGGGGATTTCCCAACCGTCCCGCCGGCATTTCCAGCGGTTTTTTTACCGGTAATTGCATTTCTGGCACTGCTTCAGCGTATGTTCGTTATCTTCATTGTAAAACAAACCCGCCCATTTGCAGATGCTCCGCAGGATCGGGACGACGGATTTTCCTTTCTCCGTCAGTTTGTATTCCACGTGCGGCGGAATTTCATTATATTGGACGCGCTCTATCATTCCGTCCCTCCGGAGTTCCTTCAGGGTGGATGCCAGCACGGCATCGGTAATGTTGCTCATTTCTTCACGCAGCGTGCTGTAGCGGAGCGTTCCCAGCTCCGCCAGGACGCACACGATCCTCGGCTTCCATTTCCCGCCGAAGAGCTGCAATCCGTATTCCAGCGGGCAGCGGATATCTGCTTCCAGTTTGTGTTGATACATGGCGGTTCCCTCCCGATTGTCAATCTTACAGGAAAAATTATAGTGTACAACTTTAAAACCGACAAGTTGCTATGCAATTTATGAGCAACTCTTCAATTTGCCACCAGTATTTATTTGCAAAGAGGCCATTCTGTGATGGAGGCAGGATAAGGGTGCGGGCAGGGGAACCGTATCGGGATACCATTGCTGCAAGGCATGGTGCACAACGCGCCATGCCTTTTGCTTCTGGCAGTCTGAACTTTGTGCAAAATTTCTGCAAACCCGGTGGGAAGCAAGCCCCGGACGCGGGGTTTATGTTATAATGAAGGTATAAAAGCAGGGGAGGCGAATACCTTGAGGCAGAGTGAATGTCTGGCCATGATCCTGGCCGGAGGAAAGGGAAGCCGGCTGGGTGTGCTGACGAAAAACGTAGCCAAGCCAGCCGTGCTCTTCGGTGCAAAATACCGAATTATCGATTTTACGCTCAGTAATTGCCGCAATTCCGGCATCGACACGGTAGGAATCCTGACGCAGTACCAGCCGCTGGAATTGAACTGGTACATCGGCAACGGAGGCAGCTGGGACCTGGATTCGGACTATGGCGGAACGTTCGTACTGCCGCCGTACATGAACGACATGGATTCGTCCAACTGGTACCAGGGCACGGCGGATGCCATCTACCAGAACCTGAATTTTCTCGACATGATCGACGCGCCGTACGTGCTCGTCCTGTCGGGGGACCATATCTACAGCATGGATTACGGCGATATGCTGGCATTCCATAAGAAACACAAAGCCCAGGCCACGGTCAGCACGCTGCGCGTGCCGCTGTCGGAAGCGTCGCGCTTCGGCATCCTGGACGCGGACGAAGAATACCGCATCAAGGAATTCGAAGAGAAGCCGGCCCGTCCGAAGAGCGATCTGGCGTCCATGGGCATCTACCTGTTCGACAAAGAACTGCTGCGCCGGTACCTGATCGACGACGCGGCGCGGAAAGATTCGGACCACGATTTCGGGAAGAACATCCTGCCGCGCATGATTGCGGACCAGGTGCGCGTGTACGCCTATCCGTTCGAAGGATACTGGAAAGACGTAGGCACGTTCGAGAGCCTGTGGCAGGCGAACATGGACCTGTTGTCCGACAACCCGCCCCTGAGCCTGAACGATCCCAACTGGCGGGTCTACTCTGGGAACCAGTCCCTGCCGCCCCATTACGTGGGCCCCGGCGGCAGCATGGTCAGTTCCCTTGCCGGCGAAGGCGCGCTCATCCTGGGCCGGGTCGAGCATTCCGTCATTTTCTATGACGTGACCGTCGAAGCCGGCGCGTCCATCACCGACTCTGTCGTCATGCCGGGGACGGTGGTCGAAGCCGGCGCCGTCGTAGACCACGCGATCCTGGGAGAACGGTGCCACGTGCAGGCCGGCGCCATTGTGCGCGGCACGGGAAACAACATCAAAGTATACGGCAATGACGCAGTCATCGCCGCACGGAAGGAGGCGTAACCCGATGGACAACCCGGTCATTGGGCTGCTGAACCTGCAAGGCCCGAACTACATGGCAGTATTGTGTCCGACCCGCCCCATGGCGTCGGAACCGTTCGGCGGCAAGTTCCGCCTCATGGATTTCGCCCTCTCCTCCATGGTCAATGCCGGCGTGGATACGGTGGGCCTGCTGCTCCCGTTCCACAGCCGTTCCGTCCTGGACCACGTCCGGTCCGGCAAGGAGTGGAATCTGGCCCGCAAGCAGCACGGCCTCTTCTACCTGCCCGTCGACGTGGAAAGTGAAGTTACCGACCCCCAGCCGGGGGACATCCGCACGTACTACAAGAACCTGCGGTTTGTCGAAATGGAACAGGATCATTACCTGCTCGTATCGGGCTGCGACGTGGTCCACAACACGGACTACGACGCCATGTTCCATTACCATCGGAACCATAACGCCGACATTACCCTGGTCTATAAAACGCTGACCGAAGACGCCCACGGCGAGTCCTGGGTCCTGGACACAGGCAAGACCGGCCGCATCCACCGCATGAGGATGCAGGACGGGGCGAAGGTCGGCTCCAAGCTGTTCCTGGGCGCCATCCTCATGAGCGGCGACTTGTTCGTCACCATGGTACGGCAGGCCTACGCCCAGAATCCGAACCAGAACCTGAACGACGTGCTGGCGCGCAACATGCCGCACCTGCGGATCTTCGGGTTCGAAACCAAGGGGTACGCCCGGCGCATCCTGTCCGTGCGGGACTTCTTCGAAGCCAACATGGACATGCTGAACATCGACAACTGGCGGGACGTGTTCCGTCGGGACCGGAAGATCTACACGAAGATCAAGGACGAAGCCCCGGCCAAGTACATGGCCGACGCCAAGGTGACCAATTCCCTGGTCGCCAACGGATGTATTATTGAAGGAACGGTGGAAAATTCCATCCTGTTCCGCAAAGTGCGGATCGGCCGCAACGCCGTCGTCCGGAATTCCATCCTCATGCAGAATGCCGAGGTGGGCGACGAAGCGTACCTGGATTACGTCATCTGCGACAAGGACCGGTCCATCCAGCCGGAAGCCCGGCTCATCGGCACGGCGGAAGAACCGTTGACCATCGTCAAACACGAAGTCGTGTAAGGCAGCGGAACCTCGAGCGGGATCGTGCAGGCACGGTCCCGCCACCACGATAACACACGATAGGAAGGGTAAAGAAAACGAAGACCTGGAAGAATAAGAAAGAATTTATCCGGCTGTTCACGCAAAAAGCGGACATGTTGTACGACAAGCCGGCCAAAGGATTGTCTTCGAAAGAAGTGTACCAGGTCCTGGCCAACATGGTGAAGGATCTGATTTCCGAAGACTGGATCCAGACCGAAAACCGCTACGACGCCGAACGGCCGAAGCAGGTGTATTATTTCAGCATCGAGTTCCTCCTGGGACGGCTGCTGGACGCGAACCTGCTGAACTGCAATTGTGAAGATATGGCCCGGTCGTCTCTGGCGGAACTGGGCTATAACTTTGACGATATTCTCCCCATGGAGACGGATCCCGGCCTGGGCAACGGCGGCCTGGGCCGTCTTGCTGCGTGCTTCATTGATTCCATGGCGGCCATGCAGCTGCCGGGGCACGGATGCAGCATCCGCTACCAGTACGGGCTGTTCGACCAGCGCATTGTCGACGGCCAGCAGGTAGAACTGCCCGACGCGTGGCTCCGCGACGGGTTCCCCTGGGAAATGAAACGTGCCGACAAGGCCGTGTACGTCCGCTTCGGCGGCAATGCGTACATGCGGCCCGGCAAGGACGGGCACCTGGACTGCGTCTACGAAGCGTTTGAGTCCGTCCGCGCCGTACCGTACGACGTGCCCATTCCGGGGTACCACAACCACACGGTCAACACCCTGCGCCTGTGGAAAGCCGAGTACACCCGCGAAGGCATGTACGACCAGCTGCGCTACGGCGATTACCGCCGCGCCCTGCGTTATAAGGACATGACGCAGCAGATTTCGCGGTTCCTGTATCCCGACGACACGACGTACGAAGGACGCAAACTGCGCCTCATGCAGGAATACTTCTTCGTCTCCGCCGGCCTGCAGAGCATCGTGCGCCACTACAAATCCCATTACGGGGACATCCGCCACTTTGCGGACTTTGTGGCGCTCCACATCAACGACACGCACCCGGCCCTGCTGATTCCCGAACTGATGCGGATCCTCATGGACGAAGAGGGCCTGGAGTGGGACGAGGCCTGGAAGATTACGGTGAAGAGCGTGGCCTACACGAACCACACCGTCATGCCGGAAGCGCTGGAGCGGTGGTCCATCCCCATGTTCAAGGAACTGCTGCCGCGCATCTACCTCATCGTCGATGAAATCAACCGGCGCTGGCTGGAAGCCTACCGGAAACGCTTCCCGGGCCGCGAGGACAAGGCCCGCTCCGTGGCCATCCTCTGGGACAACCAGGTCCACATGGCCCATCTGGCCGCTGTGGGCTCCCACAGCATCAACGGCGTGGCACGGCTCCATACAAAGATCCTGGAAACCAGCACCCTGGCCCAGTTCTTCGAAGTGTTCCCGGAAAAATTCTCCAACAAGACGAACGGCGTCACGCACCGGCGCTGGCTCCTGGAAGCCAACCCGCCGCTGGCGCGCCTCATTACGGACACCATCGGGCCGCGGTGGATCCGCCATCCGCTGTCGCTGCGGCATCTGCTCGACTACCGCGACGACGCGGCGTTCCTCGAGGAGATGGGCAAGGTCAAGCAGAACCGCAAAGACGCCCTGGTCCGGTGGCTGCACACGGCGAAGGGCATCGACATCGACCCGCAGTCCATCTTCGACATCCAGGTCAAGCGGTTCCACATGTACAAGCGCCAGCTGCTGAACATCCTCCAGGTGTACGATCTGTACCGGCACCTGCAGGAAGACCCGGATTACATCACGCGTCCCCAGACGTATATCTTCGGCGGGAAAGCCGCCGCCTCGTACGGCGAAGCGAAGATCACCATCAAGCTCATCCATACGGTGGCGCACCTCATCGACATCGACCCGCAGGTGCGGAAAAAACTGCGCGTGCTGTTCCTGGAAAACTACAACGTGTCCCTGGGCCAGCGCCTCTTCCCGGCGGCCGACGTGAGCGAGCAGATCTCCACGGCCAGCAAGGAAGCGTCGGGCACGGGCAACATGAAGTTCATGATGAACGGCGCCATCACGCTGGGTACCCTGGACGGCGCCAACGTGGAAATCCACGACCGCGTAGGCGACGACAACTGCGTCATCTTCGGTCTCCGGGCCGACGAGGTGCAGCGCTATTACAGAGAAGGCGGCTATTCGTCCTGGACCCTGTACCGGGAAGATGCGGAAATCCGCAAGATTTTACAGGTTTTCGATGAAAATCCCATGTTCGGACAGCTCTACGAAGCCCTGCTGGCGCGGAACGACGAATTCTTCGTCCTGAAGGACTTCCACAGCTATTGCCTGGCGCACCGCGAAATCGAGCGGCGCTACGCCAACCACACCCAGTGGCTCCGGTCGTCCACGGTGAATGTCGCCGAATCGGGCTATTTTTCCAGCGACCGGACCATCACACAGTATGCCGACGACATCTGGCACGTACGGCCGGTCCACGTATAAGCGGGCGGCAGCGGCCGGAGAAAGGGGAATGCCATGCGTTTGAATGCCATTGACAGCTACAGTACCTATTTGTTCCACCAGGGAACGAACTACAACAGCCACCAGTTGTTCGGCGCCCACAAGAGCGTCCGCGGGCGGCGGTCCGGCGTTCGCTTTGCCGTGTGGGCTCCCCATGCCCGTGCCGTCAGCGTCGTCGGGGATTTCAACCAGTGGGATCCGGCGGCGACTCCCATGGCAAAGACGGCGGACCCGGAAATCTGGTCCGTCTGGGTACCGGGCCTGACCGAAGGGGCCCTGTACAAGTACGCCATCACGGGGCCTGACGGAGAGCAGAAGTTCAAAGCCGATCCCTATGCCTTCCAGGCGGAAGTGCGCCCCAAAACGGCGTCCGTCGTGACGGGCCTGTCCTACCGCTGGCACGACACCAAGTGGCAGCACAGCCGCAGCAAGTACTGTTCCTATGAAAGTCCCATGAACATCTACGAGGTCCATGCCGGATCGTGGAAACAGCACGAAGACGGCTCCTTCCTGACATACCGCGAACTGGCGGATGAACTGGTGCCGTACCTGCAGGAGATGCACTATACGCACGTGGAATTCCTGCCGCTGTGCGAGTATCCCTTCGACGGATCCTGGGGCTACCAGGCCACGGGCTACTTTGCCGCCACGACCCGCTACGGCTCGCCGACGGATTTGAAATACCTGGTGGACAAGTGCCACCAGGCGGGCATCGGCGTCCTGCTGGACTGGGTGCCCGGCCATTTCTGCAAAGACGACCACGGCCTGCGCCGCTTCGACGGGGACACGCTCTACGAATCGGGCAGCCCCCTGCTGGCGGAAAACAAGGACTGGGGTACGCTGAACTTCGACTACGGGCGTCCCGAAGTGCGGAGCTTCCTCATTTCCAGCGCCCTCTTCTGGCTGGAAGAATACCACGTGGACGGCCTGCGCATCGACGCCGTGGCGAATATGCTCTACCTGGACTACGGCCGGCGGGACGGCGAATGGCAGGCCAACCGCTACGGCGGACGGGAAAACCTGGAAGCCGTCGCTTTCCTGCGCCAGCTGAACACGGCCATCTTCGCCGCAAAACCTCAAGTCCTCATGGTTGCCGAAGAATCGACGACGTGGCCTCTGGTGTCACACTCCGTCGACGAAGGCGGCCTGGGCTTTAACTATAAGTGGAACATGGGCTGGATGAACGACATGTTGCGCTACATGTCCCTGGACCCTCTCTTCCGGAAAGGAAACCAGGACCTGATCACGTTCTCCCTGTACTACGCCTTTGCGGAAAACTTCATCCTGCCCTTGTCCCACGACGAAGTGGTCCACGGCAAGGGCTCCCTCCTGAACCGCATGCCCGGCGATTACTGGAAAAAATTCGCCGGCCTGCGCGCCTTCTACGGCTACTGGATGACCCACCCAGGCAAGAAGCTGCTCTTCATGGGCAGCGAATTCGGCCAATTCATCGAGTGGAAATACGACGCCGGCCTGGACTGGCTCCTCCTGGACTATCCCATGCACAAAGGCATGCAGACCTACGTGCGCGAGCTGAACGCCTTCTACCTGGCCCACCGGGCCCTCTGGCAGATCGACTTCGACTGGAAGGGATTCCACTGGATCAGCTGCGACGACACGGACAACAGCGTCATCGCCTTCTACCGCACCAGCAAGGAAGAGGAGCCGAAAAAACAAACCCGCGGCAAACACAGTGCCGGGGGTAAGATGTCCCCGGCCGCCACGACGGAACAGATCCTCGTGGTCTGCAACTTCACACCGGTCGTGCGGCACGATTACCGCATCGGCGTCGACGAACCGGGGGACTATGAGGAAATCTGGGACAGCGACGACACCCGGTACGGCGGCAGCGGTGTCCACGCCATTGAGCCAGGCACGGTCCTGGCGTCGGAAGACGTGCCCATGCACGGCCGCTCCCAGTCCCTGTCCCTGACGCTGCCCCCGCTGGCCACGGTGTGCCTGCAGCGGCGGCGCACGGCGCTGGCGGACAACGTGCCGGAAGACAAGGCTCCCGCGAAAAACGTCCTGCCGGAGGCTTCCCGGAAAAAACAGCCGAAAGGCCCCCGGAAGCCCGCCAAGGCAGCGACGGCCAAACCGGCGGCAAACGTTGTCAACGCCTCCCGCGGGACAACAAAATGAAACACAACGGAATGCAAGTATAAAGTAGTGACAAATCTGGGTAGCAGGTATCAATCTGCACGGAAAAGCAAGGAAAGGGGTCTTCTCCAATGAAAGTATTATTTGCAGCCTCCGAAGCGGCTCCCTTTATCAAAACCGGCGGCCTGGCCGACGTCATGGGCGCCCTGCCGAAAGAACTTCGCAAGCAGGGCGTCGAAACGGCGCTCGTCCTGCCAAAGTACGCTTCTATTGCCGACAAGTACCAGGAGCAGATGGAACACGTTTACGAAGGAACGGTAGATCTGTCCTGGCGCAAGCAGTACGTCGGTGTCGACAAGCTTGTCGTCGACGGCGTGCCTTGCTTCTTCATCGACAATGAGTATTATTTCAAACGTGAGGGCCTGTACGGCTACTACGACGACGCCGAACGCTTCGCCTATTTCAGCAAAGCCGTCCTGGCCATCTTGCCGCATATCGGTTTCCGGCCCGATATCATCCACACGAACGACTGGCACACGGGCCTCGTCGGTACGTACCTGAAGGAAGAATTCCAGCAGGATCCGTTCTATGCGGGCATCAAGAACGTCTTCACCATCCACAACCTCAAGTATCAGGGCATCTACGGCCGCGACCTGGTGGAAGATGTCCTGGGCCTCTCCATGCGGCTGTATTACAACGGCAACATTGAGAACGGCGGGTGCGTCAATTTCCTGAAGGCCGGCATGCACTATGCCGACGTCATCACGACGGTCAGCCCGACCTACGCCCAGGAGATCCACTACGCCTACTTCGGCGAAGGCCTGGAAGATTACGTGCGCATGTGCGACGGCAAGCTGGTCGGCATCCTGAACGGCATGGACGAAACGGTCTTCAATCCGGCCACGGATCCGTATATCGCCTATCCGTACACGGGAGCGGACCTGTTCTCCCGCAAGTCCCTGAACAAGATGGCCCTGCAGAAGGAACTGGGCCTGCCCGTCAACCGGCAGGTACCGATGCTCGCCATGATTACCCGCCTCGTCGAAGCCAAGGGCATGGACCTGGTGACGTTCATCATGGACGAAATGATGCAGGAAGACATCCAGTTCGTCGTCATCGGCACGGGCGAGCGCCGGTACGAAGAAGCGCTGCAGGATCTGGCGCGGCGCTATCCGGACAAGGTGTCCGTCAACATCCGCTTCAGCGAGGAACTGGCGCATAAGGTCTACGCCAGCGCCGATCTGTTCCTGATGCCGTCCCGCTATGAAGCCTGCGGCATGAGCCAGATGATCGCCATGCGGTACGGCACGGTGCCGGTAGTCCGCGAAGTCGGCGGCCTCAAGGACACGGTCCACAATTATGAAAAGCACGTCGGAGCCGGCAACGGCCTGACGTTCGTCAATTTCAACGCCCACGAGCTGCTCTTTACGGTCAAACGCGGCCTGAGCTACTACGAGGAAGAGCCGGTCTGGGAGAAACTCGTCATGAACGCCTTCCATTCCAACAACAGCTGGGATCGCCCGGCGGCTGCCTATGCCGTCTTGTACCGTGAGATTACCGGCGAGCCGGGTGGCGGCGGCGGACAGGAGATTCTGGACGGGAAGAGCGCCACGGAAGCCGCGGGGGATGCGGAGACCGCGGAAACCACGGGAGCTCCGGAAGCCACGGAAACTACGGAGGAGCCGCAGGCTGCAGGCACCTCCGCCACTGCCGGAACGGACGAACAGCCCAGCCCGAATCCGGGCCCGGGCACGCCGGGCCACGCCCTGGACACGGTGACGGAAGCCGTGCAGCAGGTCATTGAACAGACGACCCGCGAAGCCGACGCCCGGGCCAAGGCGAAGGCCGCGGCTGCCGCCGACACGGAACCGGCGGAACCAGCGGAACCGGCGGAAAAGAAAGCGCCAGCGGGCAAAGCTCCGAGAAAGACCGCCAGAGCGGCGGCCAAGGCCAGCAAGACCAAAGCGGCCAAGACGGGCGCGAAAGCCGGCACGAAGGCGAAATCCGCAGGCAAGAAAGCCGCTGCGGCGGACAAACCGAAAACAACACGGCGGAAACGGACGGCCGCACCGGCCGACCCGGCGCCGCAAGCATAATCAGTCCTGCCGGGGCCGTGTGTCCCGGCAGTTCAGCGCGGGCCTGGCCCGCGCTTTTTCTGTAGGTTTGGGCCGGGCGGGTGCCGGCCTGCGCGCAGTATAGTTGAAGGAGAACCAGTCATGGCATATACCTTGTTTCACGATTCGCGGAATCCGGACTTCCGCATTCCTTTCGGCGCCGTGCCGACCGGCACGGTGGTCACGCTGCGCCTGCACGTGGCCTGGGACGCCCCGGAAAAGCCCCTGAAAGACTCCTCGAAAGACGCCGGGAAAGGCGCCCGAAAAGGGGCCTCGAAGGGAGCTGCGGCTCCGGCTCCGAAGACTGCCGACGCAAGCGGCGGCCCCGACGAGGTACTGCTGCGCCTGTGGCAGAACGATCAGGAGCGCCGGATTCCCATGACCCGCGTGTCCCCGGAGGCCCCCGACCGCCACGACGCCCTGTACGAGGCCAGCATCCGCACGCCCGGACAGGGCTGCCTCGTATGGTACTATTTTGTCGCCCGGAAGGGACAGGACATCTGCTATTACGGGACCAACGAGGGAGAAGACGGCGGCAGCGGCCGGCAGACTGCGAAAGAGCCTCCGTCCTTCCAGATCACCGTGTACGACCGGGATGCCGTGACGCCGGAGTGGCTGAAAAAGGCTGTCATCTACCAGATTTTCCCGGACCGGTTTGCCCGCGGCACCGTGCCGGACGGGCGGTTCGCGGGGAAGCACGCTGCCGTGCTGCACAGTAACTGGTACGATGACCCCATGTACGTCAAGAATGAGGACGGGAGCATCAAATACTTCGACTTTTTCGGCGGCACGCTGGAAGGTATCCGGGAGCAGCTGGGCTACCTGGCGGACCTGGGCGTGACGTGCCTCTACCTGAACCCGGTCTTTGCCGCGCGGAGCAACCACCGCTACGACACGGCGTGCTACAAGAAAGTCGATCCGTTCCTGGGCGGGGAGACGGCACTGCGGGAGTTGTGCGCCGCCGCGAAGGAGAAGGGCATGCGGGTCCTGCTGGACGGCGTCTTCAGCCACACCGGCGCGGACAGCATCTATTTCAACCGTTTCGGGACGTACGACAACGTGGGAGCGTACCAGTCAAAGAAGTCGCCTTATGCCTCGTGGTACCAGTTCCGGAAATTCCCCAACGACTATGCGTGCTGGTGGGGCGACCAGAGCCTGCCCGAAGTGGACGAAACGAACCTGTCCTACCTGCGGTACATGCTCTACGACGAAGACAGTGTCATCCGGCACTGGCAGCGCGCGGGCATCAGCGGCTGGCGTCTCGACGTGGCCGACGAACTGCCTGACGGTTTCCTGGTACCTTTTTACGCGGCCGTCAAGGCCCTGGACCCGGAGAACGCCGTCATCGGCGAGGTCTGGGAAGATGCGTCGCACAAAGAAAGCTACGGCGTGCAGAGACAGTATCTGTCCGGGGGCAAGCTGGACAGCGTCATGAATTACGTCTTGCGCAACATTCAGCTCGATTTTGTACTGGGCAAAGCCGACGCTGCCGCCACGGACCGGGCGTACGCACAGCAGCGGGAAAATTATCCGCCCCAGGCGCTCTACGCCGCCATGAACCTGCTCGGCAGCCATGACGTGGAACGACTGCGGACGGTGCTGGCCGACGGGGTATCCATCCCGGCCGTGCGGCCGCTGGAAGTGCTGCTCCGGACGTGGCAGATGACCCTGCCCGGCGCCCCTGCCGTGTATTACGGCGACGAGGCCGGCCTGACGGGCCGCAAGGATCCGGAAAACCGCAAGACGTTCCCCTGGGGACGCGAAGACAAGGTCCTGCAGGACTGCGTCCGCCAGCTGATCCATCTGCGGCGCCGCCACGACGCTCTCTCCACGGGACGCTTCGATACCCTTGCCGCCGCCGGAGACGTATACATCTACGCACGCTTTGTGGAAGGCGGACGAGATGTCTTTGGCCAGGCCGCGACAGATGGTGTCTATGTCATCGCCCTGAACCGCAGCGACGAAGCGCGGACGCAGGCCGTCGACTCGCGGGGTCTCGTGTGGGGCACCCTGGTGCCGCTGTGGGACAGTGCCCGCGTGCTGGCCGGCACGCCGGTGGCACCCGTGGCGACGCGGGACGGCAAGTTCACCGTGACCCTGCCGCCGTGGAGCGCCGTCGTGTTCCAGTGCCAAGAGGCGGGGACGCCGGAAGGAACCGGACCGGCTCCGGCCCGGGCGGCAGGCATCCTGCTTCATCCCACGTCCCTGCCGGGGCGGACGGGACAGGAACAGTTCCAGGCCGCGCTGGACTTTGTAGACTTTCTCGCCGACGCCGGCCAGTCGGTCTGGCAGATTCTGCCGCTGAACCCGCCGGGCCTGGGCGATTCTCCCTATCTGTCCGTGTCGGCCTTCGCCGGCTCGGAAACGTTGTTTGCCGGCGGGGACGACGAAGACGTGCCGGCAGCGGCATTCCGTACTTTTTGCGAACGCCAGTCGTACTGGCTTGACGATTATGCCCTCTTCCGGGCGTTGAAGGAACGGTACGGCGGCCGGCCGTGGCAGACGTGGCCGGAACCGGTGCGGCAGCGGGACCCGGTCGTCCTGGCACAGCTGCGGCAGGATCTGGCGCCGGCCGTGACGGTCTGGAAGAAACGGCAGTTCCGGTTCCGCCAGAAGTGGGACCAGATCCATGCGGCAGCCCATCGGAAGGGCATCCGGATTCTGGGCGACCTGCCGCTCTTTGTCGCCCCGGACAGTGCCGACTGCTGGGCCCACCCGGAGCTCTTCACGCTGGACAAAGACGGACAGCCCACGGCCATCGCCGGCGTTCCGCCCGATTACTTCAGTGAATACGGGCAGGTCTGGGGCAACCCGCAGTACCGCTGGGAAGCCCACGCCCGGGAGTGCTGGCGCTGGTGGAAGGAACGGTTCCGCGCCCTGGCCGGCCTGGTCGACATGGTGCGGCTGGATCACTTCCGCGGCCTGGCGGCCACGTGGTGGATCGACGGAAAAGACCGCGACGCCCGCAAGGGACAGTGGGTTCCCGCACCGGGTCGGAAAGTGCTGGAGGCCGTCCGCGCTGCCGTGCCGTCTCTGGCGCTGGTGGCGGAGGACCTGGGCGTCATTACGGACGACGTCATCGACCTGCGGCAGCACTTCGGCCTGCCGGGCATGCGGGTCCTGGAATTCCATCTGACGACCCGTTCCGACGGGCAGACGTCCTTCGACACGGAGCCCAACTGCGTCGCCTACACGGGCACGCACGACAACAACACCCTGGCAGGCTGGCTGGCCGGGGATATTGACGACAGCATGCGGCGCCGCCTGACCGACCTGGCGGCATCCTTCCCCGAAGACACGCTGCCGCAGCGCCTCGTCCATTATCTGTACACCCGCCGGGCCGCCCTGGTAGTCACGCCCCTGCAGGATTTGCTGGACCTTCCGTCCGCAGACCGCATGAACACACCGGGCACGGCGACAGGGAACTGGCAGTGGAAACTGCCCGGCCGGACCCTGGCCGGCGCCCTGCCCCGGAACCTGGCCGCGCGGCTTCACAGCCTGGCGGAAGAGACCGGCCGGATTCCGCACCAGCCAACGGAAAAATAATTGGGCTGCAGGCCTTGACAACAGTCCGTGTCTTTTGTTTCAAACATAACCCCCTTTCCCCCTGCGGGAAGGGGGTTTATTTTTTCGGCGCCGGAATTTTATTTTCTGAGAATTTCAATTTATGAAAATGGCTTGAATTCGTCCCTCCCTCCCCCTGTGGAAAAAGTCAACCCGAAAATTTTACAAAATTTACAAGGCTTTACAAAATTCGCCCTTGACTTTCGGATCGTTTCTACCTTATGTGGTATTTTTCCCCGAAAAAAAGCCTCAAAAATCAAGATATAGTGTTGTGCATAAACGGCCCGTTGTACACTTGACTTATCCACAGGTTGTGGATAAAAAAGTGGATAAATTTTGCCGGCGGTGAAAAAAGTCCATTTTATCCCGTTTTTCTGTGGATAAATTACGAGAAAACCGAAAAGCCTGTGGATAACTCTGTGCATAATGTGCATAACCGGAGGGGAAAAAGACAGGGGTGTAAACCGCTTATCTTGTGTCGTGTCAAGAGTGGACAGCTGAACTTTTTACAAAAAAACACACTTATAGGGGGATTTTCCGGCCTTCTTTCCCCGCAGAAGGGCTATCCATGGTATAATATCCCTACAAAGTAATATGTTTCATCAATATGGGGGGGATCCGGCCTGCGGGCCTGTTCCCAAAGGAGGATTATCCATGGCAATCAAAGAAGATTTCGCAATGCAGACTATGACAACACTCGGTCAAGTCATCACGCCGTCCTTTTGCGCCATTCCCGCCGGTTACCTGGCCCTGGTGAATACGCCAAAGGGCCGTGAGCTGGCTGTCGTCAGCGCGGCACGGGCCGCCAGGGACATGCCCTGGAAGGGGGGCGAGTTCACGGATGTGGAAGGTGCCAAGGGCGTGAAGCTCGGCATCCTGCCGCTCAACTCCAACAACGCCGCCCTGGTCCGCCGCCTGGTCGGCTGGACGTCTCCGACTTCGTGCGGCGTCGACGGCGTCAGCGTCGCGTTCAGCGACTGGCTCGGCATCATCAACAGCCAGCTGCCTGTCCTGTTCCGGCACAAACACATCAAACCGGTGCTCGTCGACTTCACGCCGGCCGAAAGCACGGCCCTGCACCGCAATTTCCTGGAGCCCATGGACGCCGCCACGTGGAGCGTCCTGTCGTCGGGCTATCGGGGCGGCTGGAGTGCCGTCGCCGCGGCCCTGAAGGACGAAGGCGACATCGTCAAAGCCCTGCTCTACGATTACAGCGGCATCGGCGTCGATTGCAGCGACCGCATCGACCGCTCCGTGGAAAAACTGAGCGACGAGGAAGTCCAGAAAAAGTTCGGCGCCCTGGACCGCGACTTCAAGGAAGCCATCGACAAATCCTACCTGGATGTAGAGTTCAAGCTGGGCGACGAAGTGCTCAAGTTCGAAGAGATCCAGCTGCACCGCATGGTCCTGGAATACGGCCAGGCCGTCATGTTCCTGCAGAAGATGTACAAAGATTATCTGGACGACACGCCGTGGGACCGCGACTTCGAAGTCGACCTGTCCAACAGCACCAAGCCCATGACGCCGCAGGAACATTATTTCCTCGCCAACGAACTGAAGCGCGCCGCCGTCAAATTCGACACGCTCTGCGTTGACGCAGTGACGATGCGTGAGGAAATGGCAGCCAACGGCACGCTGCACGCGGCCATCGCCAAGGCGTTCGACTACCGCGTGAGCTTCACGAACTGCACGCTGGTCTTCGATGATCTGGAAGACGCGGCAAAAGCGCTGCACCACAAGGTAAACTTCAAGTTGACGAAGCTGCTCTGGATTGCCGCCCTGCAGACCGTGGCCGAAACGGACCAGGCCCTGCTGGTCCGCCTGGCGGAACGCATCGGACAGCCTGTCCCCGCCAGGGAAGACCTGGAGCCCGGGAACCCCGTCTGCATGGTATTCGCCACGAGCTACGACCGGCTCCTGGCCGACCGCGACGAAAAGGGCAAGGACCCGCTGCACGTCGCTGCCTCCGTCCAGGCCCACGTCGGCACGTACGAAAGCAAATTGACGGCCCTGGTCAACAAATACATCCGTACCTTATAAGAGTGAGTGTCAGAGAAAAGAAGGCGATGTCATGGATGCGAAGATTGCACAGTTGAAACAATGGGTCGACGAGGCGCAGCGCATCGTCTTTTTCGGCGGTGCCGGCGTTTCGACGGAAAGCGGCATTCCCGATTTCCGCAGCACCGACGGCCTGTACAACCAACAGTACAAGTATCCGCCGGAAGTGATTGTGAGCCACACCTTTTACGAAGAGCGGCCGGAGGAATTTTTCGAATTCTACAAGTCGCGCATGCTCTATCTGGACGCCAAGCCCAACGCGGCGCACCGGAAGCTGGCCGAATGGGAGCAGCAGGGCAAGCTCACCGCCGTAATCACGCAGAACATCGACGGCCTGCACCAGGCGGCGGGCAGCAAGAACGTGCTGGAACTGCACGGCAGCGTGCTCCGCAATTATTGCGAGAACTGCGGCAAGTCTTTCGACGTACAGTATGTGAAGAACGCGCCGGGCGTGCCCGTGTGTGACGCCTGCGGCGGCCGCGTGAAGCCCGACGTGGTGCTGTACGAGGAAAACCTCGATTACGATGTGCTCCAGGCGGCGGTGAACTACATCTCCAACGCCGACATGCTCATCATCGGCGGCACAAGCCTCGTGGTCTACCCGGCAGCCGGCCTGATCCGCTATTACCAGGGGAACCGGCTCGTCCTGGTGAACAAGTCCGCCACGTCCATGGACAACCAGGCGGACCTCATCATCCGCGAACCCATCGGGGCCGTGTTTGCGCAGTTGTGACAGGCCATCTTATTGACAAAGCCCGGCCGAAATGATAATATAATTAGGCTTGCATATAGCACAATATTTTACTTCTTCTGCTCTCCCGACAGGGGAGCCGAAAGTCCAGAGGAGGAGGTGATTTCGTGAGAGCTTACGAAGTCATGTACATCATTAGACCGGTTGAAGACGAAACGATTGACGCTGTTGTCGCCAAATTCGAAAAGTTGCTGACCGACAATGGTGCGACGATCGACAAGACGGATCGCTGGGGCAAACGCAAACTCGCGTACCCGATCGACGATCTGGCAGAAGGTTACTACGTACTCGTTGAATTTTCTGCTGAACCCGCCGCTGTCAAAGAACTTGACCGTGTAATGAAGATTACCGATGAAGTGATGCGCCACATGATTATTAAAAAGGACATCTGATCCAGGAGGTAACTTATGAACAAAGTTATTATAATGGGGCGTCTGACCCGTGACCCGGAAGTGCGTTATACGCCGACCCAGAAGGTCGTTTGCCAGTTCACGGTCGCAGTCGACAGACCTTTTTTGAATCAGGAAGGCCAGCGTGATGCAGACTTTATCCCCGTCGTCGTATGGGGCAAAGCTGCGGAATTATGCGGAAACAGTCTGGCAAAGGGCCACCGTATCCTGGTGGAAGGCCGCCTGCAGATCCGTTCCTACGACGGAAAAGACGGCAACCGCCACTGGGTCACGGAAGTCATCGCCAATAACGTGGAATTTGTCGAGCGCAAAGCCGACAGTGCCAACCGCCACATTGCGCCTCCGGGCGAAGCGGGCACGGCACCCCGTTCCGGCGGTGCTGCCAAGTCCGACATGAGCGGGCTGGGCACGAGCGTCCCCTTTGACGAAGACGTTCCGTTCTGACAACAGGAGGAATCAGCGTAATGAAAATGCAAAGAGGCAGAAGACCGAGAAGAAAAGTTTGCAGCTTCTGCGTAGATAAAGCGGAAAACATCGACTACAAGGATGTTGCCAAGCTGCACAAGTACATCACGGAACGCGGCAAGATCCTGCCGCGCCGCATCACTGGCTGCTGCGCCAAACACCAGCGCCAGCTGACCACTGCAATCAAACGCGCCCGCAACGTTGCGTTGCTGCCGTTCACTGCAGACTGAGCAAGCGGGATGTATCGGAATTCCCTGTCGCAAATGCGGCAGGGAATTTTTCTATGTCCGGACAAAATGCGCCGTAGTTGACGCAGGGCGTCCCGTTGCGCTACAATAGGAAGATACAGAAGCTATATGATTACATATGTAGGAGGAATGCACTATGTTAGATATGAAGTTTGTCCGCGAGAACCCCGAAAAGGTCATCGAAGCGGTCCACAAACGCAACGGCGAACTGAACCTGGATGAATTCCTGGCCCTGGACAAGGAACGCCGGGAACTGACCCAGCAGGTGGAAGCCCTGAAGAACGAGCGCAACACGGCGTCCAAGGAAATCGGCATGCTGAAGAAGGCCGGCCAGGACGCAGAAGCCAAGATGGCCGAAGTCCGTGCCATCGGCGACAAGATCTCTGCCGACGACGAACGACTGAAGACCATTGACGGACGCCTGCGGGACATCCTGTTGAGCATTCCGAACATGCCCGCCGACGACGTACCGCTTGGCAAGAGCGACGCCGACAACCCGGAAGTCCGCCGCTGGGGCGAACCGCGCAAATTCGACTTCAAGCCCCGTGCCCATTGGGAACTGGGCGAAATGCTGGACATCCTCGACTTTGAACGGGCCCACAAGATTTCGGGCGCCCGCTTCACGGTCTACAAGGGCCTCGGCTCCCGCCTGGAACGCAGCGTCATCAACTTCTACCTGGACCTGCACACGAGCAAACACGGCTACACGGAATTCTTCCCGCCGTTCATCGTAAACCGCGCCAGCATGATCGGCACGGGCCAGCTGCCGAAATTTGAAGAAGACATGTTCAAGGTCCAGGGCCAGGACATGTACCTCATCCCGACGGCCGAAGTCCCGATTACGAACCTGCACCGCGACGAAATCCTGAACGGGGACGACCTGCCCCTCAAATACTGCGCCTACTCGGCCTGCTTCCGCGCCGAAGCGGGAAGCGCCGGCAAAGATACGCGCGGCCTGATCCGCCAGCATCAGTTCAACAAGGTAGAGCTGGTCAAATTCACGAAACCGGAACAGTCCTGGGAAGAACTGGACCGCCTGACCCACGATGCGGAAGAAGCCCTGCAGATCCTGGGCCTGCCGTACCATGTCGTCCGCCTGTGCACCGGTGATATCGGCTTCTCCAGCGCCACGACGTACGACCTCGAAGTCTGGCTGCCGCAGGCCAACCGGTACCGTGAAATCTCTTCGTGCTCCAACTTCCTCGACTTCCAGGCACGGCGTGCGAACATCCGCTTCCGCCGCGACGCCAAGTCGAAACCGGAATTCGTCCATACCCTGAACGGCTCCGGCCTGGCTGTGGGCCGTACGGTTGCAGCCATCCTGGAAAACTACCAGCAGGAAGACGGCAGTGTCGTCGTTCCGGAAGCCCTGCGTCCGTACATGGGATGTGATGTCATCCCCGTGCCCAAGAAAAAATAAAAAAGGATTCCGGCGGCGGCCGGGCCTGCCTGCTGACAGGCGGGCCTGCCGGTCGTCCCGGAAATCCCATTCATTTCCATCCCGAAAGGAGGAATCACATTATGGCATTTAGAATGACGACAGCTGCCACGTTCGATCAGGACGTGATGCAGAACTCCAAACCGGTGGTCGTCGGATTTTCCGCCCCCTGGTGCCCGTATTGCAAGAAGCTGAAACCCGCGCTGGGACAGCTGGCCATGGAAATTGAAGACAAGGTCGATTTCGCCGGTGTCAACATTGACAACGACGGCCCCCTGGCCAAAAAGTACAACATTGAAGTGATTCCAAGCTTCATGCTGGTTCACAACGGGAAATGCAGTGAACTGCTGGTCAACCCGCCCACGAAAGAAGCGGTGGCGGACTGGCTGAAAGGAAAAGGCGTGTTGTAATGTTACGCACGGCGGCGGAGAAATCCGCCGCCTTTTTTATTGGTGGGAAATCGGTGGCGTGTTCCGCACTTTCTCCGCCTGCCACACAGGCCGGGGCAGCCGCCGAAGCAGTTTCCCCGTGCTGATTCCCAGCAGCAGGATGGTCACCACCCAGGAGACAGGGAAAATCACATAGAGCATCGGCAGGGACGGCGCTGCCTGGAATCCCGTGAAAATCCACAGGATGCGGAACAGGCAGGTCCCGACGATCGTCTCCAGCGCCGGCAGGAGGGAAAAGCCGTAGCCGCGCAGGAAGCCCGCCGGAATTTCATAGAAACTGCACACCGGCGTGAACACCAGAATCAGGCGGATCCGTTCGCACGCCGCCTGCAGCACCGCCGGGTCGTGTGAAAAGAACGACGAAGCCTGCCAGGCCCAGACCGTCAGGGGCGTACTGAGGGCCGCGCTGGACAACAGGGCCAGCAGCAGGCTCTGCTTCAGGATGCGGAGGCACCGCTCGTGGTTCCCCGCCGCCTGGTTCTGGCTCGTAAACGTCGTGACCGTCTGCGTAAAGGCCGTAATCATATAATAGGTGATGTATTCGAAATTCATGGCAGCAGCCGCTCCGGCCGTGGCAGCGGCGCCGAAGGAATTGACCGCCGCCTGCACGAAGATGTTGGCAAAGCAGAACACGGCTCCCTGCAGTGCCGCCGGCGTCCCGATGCGGAGGACGGACGGGAGGGACCGCCGGTCCAGGCAGACGCGGCGGAGGGAAAACCGGAAGGCGGCGTCGGTGTCCGCAGCAAGCCACCGCAGCGTAAGGAACGCGCTGCACGCCGTGGACAAATCCGTCGCCAGGGCCACGCCGGCCACATCCATGCCGCACGCGAGGACGAACAAGAGATTCAGGCCCACATTCAACACGCCGGAGAACAGCAGGACCACCATGGGCCGCCGGCTGTTTCCGCGCGCCCGTTCGACGGCGCAGGCAAAGTCGTAGAGGAGCAGGAACGGCAGCCCTGCCGCGTACAGCCGCAGGTACAGCACGGCCTGCCGGAACGCTTCCTCCGGCGTCTGGATCAGGCGCAGGAGCGGTTCGGACCACAGCAGCACGAGCACCATCATCGCCACACCGAGAAGCAGGGAAAGACCCAGCCCGCCGTGCAGGATGCGGTTGATCTCGTCCCTCTTTCCCTGTCCGATCTTCCACGCCAGCAGCACGTTCAATCCGACGGCGAAGCCCGAGGAAAGACTGACCAGCAGGGCCACGATTTCGGCGTTCGTTCCCACTGCCGCCAGCGCCGACGTGCTGGAAAAACGCCCCACCACGGCCGTATCGGCCGAATTGAACAGCTGCTGCAGAATACTCGTCGCCGCAATCGGCACGGCAAAGCGGATTAAATTTTTCGTGACCGGCCCCTCGAGGAGATTGAGGTTCGAGCGGCCGGAATTGGCACGACCAGTATCTGACCGGCCGGCATTCGTTGCATCGTTCATCATACGCTGCCTCGTTTTCTTCTTCTTGAGTCAGCCTATCATATCTGTTATAATAAGAAAAGCGGATTAATAGAATGATATTCATCGAAAAATACGATGGAAGGAGGCTGTTATGGACCGGAACATCCAAAAATACGAAGCGTTTGTCACAGCTGCCGAGGAAAAGAACATCACCCGGGCGGCGCAGAAACTTTCTTTTGCCCAGTCGTCGGTCAGCCGGATGATTGCCGACCTGGAGTCGGAGTGGAATCTGCCGTTGCTGAACCGCAGCAAGGCCGGCGTGACGCTGACCCAGGAAGGACAGCAGCTGCTGCCGGCCATCCGCAGCCTGCTGGACGCGTGCCACCGGCTGGAAGAGCAGGTCGGCGAAATCCACGGGCTGGAACGCGGCATCCTCCGCATCGGCGTGTTCTCCAGCGTGGCGGAACACTGGCTGCCCCGCATCATTTCCGACTTTCAACGGATACATCCCGGCATCCAGTACGAACTGCTGACGGGCGACTACGAGGAAATCGAGACCTGGCTGGAGGAGGGGCGCATCGAGGCCGGCCTGATCCGGCTGCCGACGCAGCACCCCTTCGAGACGACGGAACTGCTCCACGATTCCTACCAGGTGGTGCTGCCGAAGGGGCATCCGTTGTGTGCCAGAGAGCGCATCGAGCCGGACGACTTGAACGGACAGCCCTTCCTGATGCTGGAGCACGGCGGCCGGACCGACGTGTCGGAATTCCTGGAAGCGTACGGCCTTCATCCGGACGTCCGTTTCACCACGTGGGACGACTACGCCATTATGGCCATGGTGGAAATCGGACAGGGCATCGCCCTGCTGCCGCAGCTGATCCTGCAGCGCATTCCCTATGCCCTCGAAATCCGGCCCCTGACCGTACCGTGCGCCCGCACCATCGGCCTGGCCGTCCAGAACAGCCGAACCCTCTCTGCCGCCATGAAGGCATTCCGGCAGTTCGTGCTCCGACGCATCCCGGCGTGGCCGTAATTCGGCAAAAATCTATATCTTGCGCTGAGAATCTATATCAAATTTCGAAAAATGATATAGATACTGCCATAAAAAAACAATCCCGGGGGAGAACTCCTTCCCACCGGGATTATTTTTTGGCTATGGCATACCGTTTACGGTTTTGCAATCGAAGCAGAGGGCTTGGTCAGCCAGATGCCGGCCGATTCCAGCCGGGCCGCCAGCATGGCCGAGACCACGCACAGGACGAAATCCGGTCCCACCTGGAGGATTCCGCAATAGAGGATGACCCACCAGACGGACACAGGCGCGTTGATCACGTAGTTCGAGGAGATGTAGAACCAGACCAGCCCGAAGAGATACACGATGGCCATGCCGCCCAGGTTGACGAGCAGCATCTGCTTCACACTGTGTGCGTTCCAGCGCCGGGCTGCCGCTCCGCAGAACCAGGCCTGGAAAATGAAGCCCACCAGGTATCCGAAGGTCGGCTGGGCGATGTAGCCCGGGCCGCCGCCGGAGGCGAACACCGGCACGCCGATCAGGCCCAGCAGCACGTACGTCCCGACCGCCAGGGCACCGAGCCGCGGCCCCAGTACGAGCCCTGCCAGCAGGGTGAAGAGGAACTGCAGCGTATAGAAATCATTTCCGATTGGAATCCGGATAAAGGTCCCCAACGTAATCAGGGCGATGAACAATCCACAAAAGACAATGTCACGGGCCGTCCCGTGCTGCATAACAATCGCACTCCTTGTCCAGGCTGCGCGGACCGGGGCCGGCGGCATACCGCCCGAGGGGAGAACTCCCCGGTTCGTTAACCTGTTTATTTTCTACGTTAACATAAGCATAGGACATCCGGCAGGAAAAGTCAATCCCAAATTCCTACGCCCCGGCGGGAAATGTCACAAAAAATTTATTGTGACTTTTTGACTTTTACCTCTATATGGTGTATGATAAGAAAGATGGAATTGGCACTCACCGACTCAGAGTGCCAACACCACACGGAAACAACGCGCTGCCGCCGCACGACGGGCCGCATCCGATGAAATCGAGACGGATGCCGCTTCCCGGCCGACAGCAATGGAAGGAGCAAGAATAGTATGGCTGACGAAGAAAAAAAGGCGCCGGAAGGCGCCGCTGCGGAGACGTTTCAGTTCCAGGCGGAAACGAAACAGCTCCTTGATTTGATGATCCATTCGATTTACACGAACCACGAGATTTTTCTGCGTGAATTGATTTCCAACGCAAGCGACGCGATCGACAAGCTGCGTTTTGCGTCGTTGACCCAGGCGGACCTGCTGGAGGGCGACAAGGATTTCGTCATCCGCCTGACGCCGGACGCCAAGGCCCACACCCTGACCATTGCCGATAACGGCATCGGCATGTCGCGGGAAGACCTGGTCAAGAACATCGGCACCATCGCCCAGTCCGGCACGAAGGAATTTCTGGGCAAGCTGCAGGAAGCGCACAAGATTGCCCAGGAAGCAGCCAAAGACGGCAAGGAAGGTGCGGCCGACACGACGGACAAGGACCTCATCGGCCAGTTCGGCGTGGGCTTCTATTCTGCCTTCATGGTCGCCGACAAAGTGACCATCGTCACGCGCAAGGCCGGCGAAACCCAGGGCTGGAAGTGGGAATCCGCCGCAGACGGAACCTACACCATTGCCAAGGCCGACGTGCCCCATCACGGAACGGCGATCACATTACATCTGGGCGAATCCTATGCCGGCGAAGGCGCGGAACAGGATATGACGAGCTACTGGACCCTGGAGGGCCTGGTCAAGAAATACTCCGATTTCATCCGCTACCCCATCAAGATGGAAGAAACGCTGGAGGAACCCGGCAAGAACGAAAAGGGCGAAATCGACGAAAAGGCGCCGACGGTGACGCATGTGGAAGACCGCACGCTGAACTCCATGACGCCGCTGTGGAAACGCAACAAGAACGACATCAAGCCCGAAGAATACACGGAATTCTACAAGCACCAGTTCCATGCCTGGGACGAACCGCTGTGCCATTATCATACGCACGCCGAAGGCACCATCGAATATACGGCCCTGCTGTACATTCCGGGCAAGGCGCCGGCCAACCTGTACTACCAGGAATACGAACCGGGCCTGCAGCTGTACTCCCGCTCTGTCTTCATCATGGACAAGTGCAAGGACCTGCTGCCGGACTACCTGCGCTTCGTCAAAGGCCTCGTCGATTCGCCGGATCTGTCCCTGAATATTTCCCGGGAATTATTGCAGCAGAACCGGACCATCCGCGTCATCGGCAAGAACCTGGAAAAGAACATCCTCAAATTGTTGAAAGAGATGTTGGAAAAAGACCGTCCGAAATATGAAAAGTTCTGGAACGAATACGGTCGTTCCATGAAGGCCGGCGTCTACAACAGCATCTATGACCCCGAATCGAAGAAAGACCAGCTGGCCGACCTGCTGCTCTTCATGACGTCGAAGGAAGGCAAGCTGTGCACGCTGAAGGAATACACGGACCGCATGCCCGCCGACCAGAAGGCGATCTACTTCGCCACGGGCCGCGACAAGGACGCCATCGAGCACCTGCCCCAGATGGAAACCGTCAAGGACCGGGGCTTCGAAGTCCTGTTCCTGCTGGATCCGGTGGACGAATTCTGCCTGGAAGCGCTGCAGGAATACGCCGGCAAAAAATTCCAGTCCCTGAGCCGCGGTGACCTGGATTTCGGCGACGCCGAGTCCGATACGGTCAAGAAGGAAACGGAAACGCTGACCAAGGACAACGACGCCATGCTGAAAGATGTCCAGGCCGCGCTGAAAGGCAAGGTCAACGAAGTGAAGCTGTCCACGCGCCTGAAGGACAGCCCGGTCTGCCTCGTCGCCGGCGAAGCGGGCCCGTCCTTCGCCATGGAACAGGCCTTCGCCGCTGCCAACGCGCCCATGTTCAAGGCCCAGCGTATTCTGGAACTGAACCCGAAACACGTCCTCTTCGAGAAATTGAAGAAGGCCTACAGCGCCGGCAAGGACAGCCAGGAATTCAAAGACTACTGCGCCCTGCTGTTTGACCAGGCCCTGCTGCTGGACGGTATGATCCCTGACGATCCTGCTGCCCTGGCCCAGCAGATTGCCCGCATGATGGCACGGTAAGCTGGTGCTCCCGTGTCCTGGCGGGACGGCCTGGCGCCCAGTGTCCCGGGCGGGACGTTCCCGCCTGTCAATCCCAAATTCCTCTGAAGGAAACCCCTCCCTGCGGAGTTCGTCTGCAGAGAGGGGCTTTTGTTTTTGTTCAAATATTACAAAATGGAAACGCTGCCCGCCGGAGATTCCAAAATGGAATATTACATAAAAATTACATGTGCCGTTTGCCGCGGGACCGCGCCGGAAAGCCGTATATGCGCATTTTTCGCCTTATTTCCCCCCAAAAACCACAATATTTTGTGGATGTATATTTTTCATAATTTTACTCTAACATTACAAAATCGTGTTATAGTAAAGATAACAAAGGTTCCTACACCGAATGGGGGGATTACAATTGAAAAAGACGTATGTCATTGATACGAACGTCCTGATTCAGGCGCCGAACGCATTGGAATGTTTTGAGGAAAACAATCTGGTGCTGCCGCTGGTCGTCATCGAGGAACTGGACGGCCTCAAGAAAGCGGACGGTGAAAGGGGCTACAATGCCCGGCAAGTAATCCGAACCCTGGAAAGATTGCGAACGTCCGGCGATCTCATCGCCGGTGTGACATTGCCGAACGGCGGCAACGTGCGCGTGGAAACGAACTGCGTGGACGAGCCGCTGCCGGAATCGCTGCCGGAAGACAAGAGCGACAACCGCATCCTTAAGGTTTGCATGCATCTTGCGCCGGAACAGCCCATCCTGGTCACGAAGGACCTCGTCCTTCGCCTGAAGGCCCAGCTCATCGGCGTGGAGGCCCAGGATTTCAGCACCGAACAGGTTTCGGCCAGCAAGGGACAGTACATGGGCCGCGTGGAGTGCTACGCCCCGGAACTGGAATTCGACCGGTTTACCCAGGAAGGCATCCCCGTATCGCTCCTGTACCAGTGCGACGAAGAGGGGAACAAGCAGCCTCTCAGCTTGTCCCAGAATGAATTTGTCCTCCTGAAAGCCGATACATCCCTGCGGAAAACCCATTTGGGCCGTGTGTGGGGCGACCGCGTCGTCCCTCTGGAATACGGTCGGGAAAACCCGTACGGCGTCAAGCCCCGCAACGCGGGCCAGTATTTTATGCAGGAGGCCCTCATGAAACCGGCGTCCGAGGCACCGCTGGTCATCGTCAAGGGGCAGGCGGGGACTGCCAAGACGTTTTATGCCCTCGCCGTAGGGCTGGAGAAGATTCTCAACCATCCGACGGGCGAATACCGCCGCATCCTCATCTGCCGCCCGAACGCGCAGTTTGACGAGGATATCGGCTTCCTGCCCGGCGATGAACAGGAAAAGATTTCGCCGCTCATGAGGCCCATCCTGGACAACCTGGAGCAGCTCCTCGACGGAGACGAAGATTCCCGGTACTCCAACGAGCTGGAGCTGCAGAGCCGCCTGGAAGAAGTCTTTGACCGGAACATCATCCAGATGGAGGCGCTGAACTTCATCCGCGGGCGCACGCTGGAGAAGATTTATCTGATCATCGACGAAGCCCAGAACATGACGCCGAACCAGGCCAAGGGCATCATCACCCGCGCCGGCAGAGGCACGAAGGTCATTCTGCTGGGCGACCCCAACCAGATCGACAAGCCGTTCCTGGACGAACGGACGAACGGCCTGAGCTACGCCGCGGAAAAGATGAAAGGCAGCCCCCTGTGCTGCCAGGTGACCATGCTGCCCAGCGAATGCGAGCGGTCGGCGCTGGCGTTGGAAGCCATCCGGAGATTGTAACCAAAAACCCTCCCTGCGTACGAATTGCGCAGGGAGGGTTTTTTAATGTTTTAGGGGGACACAGGAGGCGCGGCATAGGTGTGTTTTGGTAACTCATTCCAAAATGGAATAGTTACCCGGCACTTTTTCCAAAATGGAATGACTCGGAAAAACAACATATACGCGTGCCGCGTGCGCGCCGCACTCCGCGGTCCGAATCCCTTACAGTGCCATACGGTAAATGGTCTCGGCTTCCGCCCCGCCGATCTTGACGGCCGACCCGGCCGAGCCGCCCACGGCGTCCACGTACTTTTTCGCCAGGGTTTTGATTTCCTCGTCCGTCGGGGCCAGTTTCAAATCATGGAAGGATGTCGGCATCCCGATTTCCCGGAAAAAGTTCTCCACGGCGCCGATGCCTTCCATGGCCACGACGTCGCGCGCCGACGGATTGGGTTCCACGTCCATGACGTGCGTGGCAAAGCGGTAGAAGCGGTCCAGGTTCTCCATATAGGTGAAGCGGGCCCAGCTGCCCCAGATGGCCGACAGGCCGGCACCGTGGGCAATGTCCCACAAGCCGCCCATTTCGTGTTCCATGCGGTGGCAGACCCAGTCGCCGCCGTCGCTGCCGCAGCCCGTCAGGCCGTTGTGCGACAAGCTGCCGGCCCACATGATCTCCGCCCGGGCCTCATAATTCTTCGGATCCGTCAGCAGGATGCGGGCGTTTTCCATGACCGTCCGCAGCAGTCCTTCCGCGATGGCATCCGTCAGCTCCATGCTGCCGTCCCTGGCGAAATACCGTTCCATGGTGTGCATCATAATATCCGTGCAGCCGCACGCCGTCTGATACGGCGGCAGGGTTTCCGTGTACGTCGGGTCCATGACGGCGAACTTCGGCCGGCAGTAATCCGTGTTATACCCCCGCTTGAGCCAGCCTTCTTCCTTCGTAATGACCGACGAGTTGGACATTTCGCTGCCCGTCGCGGCCAGGGTCAGCACGACCCCTACAGGGAGGCAGCCCGTTGCCTGCCGGGTGTGGGCGTAGAAATCCCATACATCTCCCTCATTCACGACACCGTAGCCGATGGCCTTGGACGAGTCGATGACGCTGCCGCCGCCCACGGCCAGGATCAAGTCCACGCCTTCGCGCTTCGCCAGGTCGATGCCCTTATATACGAGGGACAGGCGCGGATTGGGCACGACGCCACCCAGTTCCACGTAGGCGATGCCCGCTTCGTCGAGCAGGCCCTTGATGCGCGCCAGGAGGCCGCTGCGGATGACGCTGCCCTTGCCGTAGTGGACCAGGACCTTGTGGGCGCCGAACTCGCGCAGCAGCGCCGGCAGCTGGGCCACTGTATCTTTGCCGAACACCACTTTCGTCGGCGTGTAATATACGAAATTCTGCATTGAAGAACACCCCTTTCTGTCTTTCCTCCATTGTATCATATCCGGCGGGGAAACCATAATACCCTGTCCGGCTCTTGCCAACGGCCCGTTCCGGGAGTAAGATGAAGCGGTAAGAACGTGCGCCGGTGTCATCGTGTACCGACAAATTCGCGCGGAAAGGAGGAGAAAAGTCATGACGCAGCAACATGCACAGCATTCTGGGCGTTACGGCCTGCTGGACACGGTGCGGGGCTTGTCGTTGGTTAGTATGGTTGCGTATCATTTTACGTGGGACCTGACTTTCCTCTTCCATATCCAACTGCCGTGGTATACGGGGACGCCGGGCTACGTGTGGCAGCAGTCCATCTGCTGGGCTTTCATTCTCCTGAGCGGCTTTTGCGCGGCCCTGGCGGGACGGCCTGCCGCGGCGGACGGAGACGGCGCGGCCCCCGGCTCCCGTCCCCGCAGCCGGCAGTTGAAACGGGCCCTGCTCCTGCTCGGTGCCGGCCTGCTCGTCACGGTCGTTTCCTTTTTCTTCCTGCCGGAGCAGCCCATCTACTTCGGCATCCTGACCTTCCTCGGCGCGGCAGCCCTGGTCACGCTGCCCCTGGAAGGCATCCTGCGCCGCGTGCCGGCGTGGGCGGGACTCGCGGGCTCGGCCCTGCTGTTCTTCGTCCTGCGGGACCTCAACTTCGAGCGGCTCGGCTTCGAAGGCTTCCAGCTGGCCACGTTACCGGGCGGATGGTACCGGTACGGCCTGCCGGGAACTTTCTTCGGGTTCCAGGAAGCCAACCTGCCCATGGCGGATTACTATTCCCTCCTGCCGTGGCTGTTCCTCTTCTGGACGGGCTATTACGCCTGCCGCCTGTTCCCGGCCCGCCTGCCGGACTGGTTCCACTGGACGCTGCGGCCCTTCGCCTGGGCCGGGCGGCACAGCCTGATCCTGTATCTGGTGCACCAGCCTGTCCTCTACGGCCTGCTGGTGCTGTGGTTCCTCCTGGCGTAGGGGTCGGTCCGGCACACGTATCCGCCGCTTCCGTGCAACTTCCTCTTGCAAAAATTCCGGTGAAAGCGTACAATAGAACAAGCGGCAGCCGGACTTGCGGCCGCCGCCTTCGTGGGGATGTAGCTCAGCTGGGAGAGCGTACGGTTCGCATCCGTAAGGTCGAGAGTTCGATCCTCTTCATCTCCACCACAAAAAATAACGGGACTCCAACAGGAGCCCCGTTTTTTTATGCCTTATTTTCGGGCGGGAACGATACATGTGTTTTTCATAAGTCATTCCAAAATGGAAACGTTGCCCATCAACTATTCCAAAATGGAATCACTTGGAAAAACACACATATGCCCGGGCCGTCTTTTTCCGAGGCCGGGCGGCCAATTATTAAGAATTTGTTTAAATAAGTTTAATAACCTAATTGACATTTAAGTGCAAGTTTGATAAAATTGGGGGCGAAATTCATAGTATTTCAAACACACAGGTGTCGCAAGACTCAATAGAGAAGCCGGTAAAAGCCGGAGCGGTCCCGCCACTGTAACAGCGAGCGCTCCCACAAGATGCCACTGGAGTTGCCTGGGAAGGCGTGGGAGTGCCATGAACTGGAGCCAGGAGAACTGCCTGTGTTGTCCTCACCCAATTCCCACGATAGATGGAAACGGCGACAACCGGTGCTTCTCCCAGTCTTACGGTGTATTTCTACCCGTGTATTTTTCGAATGCAGACCGCAACGCCTTTTCCTTCATGGAAAAGGCGTTTTCCGTTTGGCATCCTTTACATCCCACGACATCCTTCCGGAGGTGGCTTTTGCTAAAGCAGCTGGACAGACAGTATTTGAAAATCGCCATTCCGGCCTCCCTGGAAGGCGTGTTTATGACGCTTCTGGCCTCGGCCGATCTAATCATGGTCGGCATGCTGAGTACGGAATCCGTAGCTGCCGTAGGCATCTTTTTCCAGCCGCGCCTCATCATCCTGACCTTTTCCCGTTCCCTGGCCGCAGCCCTGACCCTGCACGTGGCCCGGGCCTCTGTCCAAAACAGGGAACGGATCGGCCCGTACCTGCAGCAGACGCTCTTTCTGGGCGTCGTTCTCATGGGGGCTATCCACCTGTTTTTCCTCTGGCAGCTGCCGGAAATCCTGGTGCTGATGGGAGCGCAGCCGGACTACCTGGCCGAAGCGGTCCTCTACGGCCGCATTTCCTGCGCTGCCCTGTTTCTGATATCCATGACGCTGATCCTCCAGGCCGTATCTCTCGGCTGCGGCCGGACGGACAGTATCCTGAAAGCCAACGCGGCGGGCAACGTGGCCAATGTGATTGCCGACTATATCCTGATCTTCGGGTGGGATCCCATTCCGGCCTTCGGCATTGCCGGCGCTGCCTGGGCAACCGTCCTCGGGACGTCCCTGTCCCTGTTCCTCGCCCTGGTGGAATTGCGAGCTCTCGCCCTGCGGCTGCAGCTGCACTTCCACGGTCCGTGGCTGCCGGAACCGCGCTTCCTGCGCAGCCTGGCCCGCAGTTTTGCCGGTGTGCTGACCGAACAGGGAAGCAACCGGATCGCCATGGTTTTCTTCACGCGCATGGTCTCCGGCCTGGGTACCCTTCCCCTGGCGGTGCACAGCATCTGCATGACCTTCTGCGACATATACTACGATTTCTCCGCCGGCCTCGGCAAAGCCAGCATGGTCCTGGCCGGGCAGTCTCTGAGCAGGCGTGACCCGGACCTGTGGCACCGCTGCCGCAGCGCGGGCGTCCGCTGGGTGTGGATCTTCTCGACGATTTCTTTCGTCCTGACCCTGTGCTTCCGCGAAGAAATCTTCCGTCTGTTTTCCCGCGACGGCGACGCGCTGCTGCTGGCCCTGCCGGTGCTGGTCCTCGCCGCCGTCGTCAGTTACCCCGAAGCCTTTGCCCTGGCGTTCGCCGGTATCCTGCAGGGAAGCGGCCGGGTTATTTCCGTAGGCCGTTACACATTCGTCAGTATGATCCTGCGCCTTACCGCCACGGCCTTTTTTCTCTACGTATTGAACCTGGGCCTTCCCGGCGCCTGGTACGCCCTCCTGCTGGACCAGGGCTTCCGTGCCGCGTGCTCGTACTTCCTGGTGCGCCACATGAATGTCTGTGCGGCGATACGCGAGCAGAATGATTTGTCATAGGAGATGATGGTATTTTGAGTCGGAACGAATTGCTGAAACGCTTCGGCGGCATGATTCTGGTCCTGCTGGGCATCAGTTTCATCACGTTCTGCCTGATGATGCTGGCCCCGGGCGACCCAGTCCGCCAGATGATTGCCGGGAACGAAGACATCATTGTCAGCCAGGTGGAAATCGACGCCCTGCGGCACGAGCTGGGGCTGGATCAGCCCTTCTTTTTCCAGTACACGAGCTGGCTGGGGCGCGTTCTCCACGGCAATTTCGGCGTGTCCACCATGATGCGCCGCCCCGTGGCGGAAGTCCTCCTGGAGGCGCTCCCCGCCACGATTCTCCTGGCCTTGTCGTCGACGGTCTTCATGCTGGTCTTTTCCATCCCTCTGGGTATCTACACGGCGGTCCACCAGAACCGCTTCGTCGATTACCTCGTCCGGTTCTTCACGTTCCTCGGCGTCTCCGTGCCGAACTTCTGGATGGGGCTCGTCCTGCTCTGGGCCTTTGCCCTGAAACTGGGACTCCTGCCCATCGTCGGCGGCGGCATGGATGTAGAAAATCTGGTGCTGCCAACGGTCACCCTGGGGATTGTCATGGCCTCGAAATTCACGCGGCAGGTACGCGGCGCGGTTCTGGAAGAACTGCACCAGGACTACGTGCTCGGCGCCCGGGCCCGCGGGTTCTCCGAATCGCACATTCTCTGGAAAGAGGTCCTGCCCAACGCCCTGCTGCCGCTCATTACGCTGCTGGGCCTGGCGTTCGGATCCCTGCTGGGCGGCGCCGCCGTCGTGGAAATCGTCTTTTCCTGGCCCGGCCTGGGCTATACCATCGTGCAGGCCATCATTTACCGGGATTTCCAGACCGTCCAGGCAGCGGTCCTCTGGATTTCCCTCATGTACATGCTCATCAACTTCGTCATCGACTTGTCCTATCGGTGGCTGGACCCGCGTGTCGGAAAGGCGGTGGAATAAATGCGCATTCTCCTGGAAGGATTCCGGACCAACCGGGCGTTCCGCCTGGCCACCCTCTGTGTTTTCCTCCTGCTGGTGGTGACCGTGGCGGCGCCCTGGATTTCGCCCTATGACCCGCTCCACGCCGTCATGACCGACGCGAACAGCGCGCCCAGCGCGGCCCACTGGTTCGGCACGGATAAACTGGGACGCGACGTCTTGTCCCGCGTCCTCTGCGGCGCCCTTTATTCCCTGACAAGCGTCCTCGTCCTGGTCTTCATCATCTTCGTCATCGGCACGACCCTGGGCGTCCTCTCGGGCTACTTCGGCGGGCTTCTGGAGACGGTCATCATGCGCATTGCCGACATGATGATTTCCTTTCCCGGCGTCATCCTGGCCATCGCCATCGCCGGGATCCTGGGCGGCAGCCTGGTCAACGCCATGATTGCCCTGACCATCGTCACATGGACGAAATACGCCCGCCTGGCCCGCTCCCTGGTCCTCAAAATCAAGGAAAAAGAATTCGTGCAGGCCGCTATCGTCAACGGCGGCACGCACTTCCATATCCTTTGGGCCCATATTTTACCCAACATCTTACCGCTGCTCGTGATTACGGCCGCGGCGGATATCGGCGCCATGACCATGGAACTGGCCGGCCTGTCCTTTTTAGGCTTCGGCAGCCAGCCGCCGGCACCGGAATGGGGCCTCATGCTGAACGAAGGACGGCAGCAGATGCAGACGGCGCCGTGGCTCATGTTCTTCCCGGGCCTGGCGATTTTCGGGACGGTCGTCCTCTTCAACGTGTGGGGCGATCTGCTCCGCGACGTGCTGGATCCGCGGCAGACATCCTGACACAGGTGACATTTTGTCCACAGACAAACCAAGATAGAGAGAAAGGGGATTTATCATGATGCTTCACACTTCCAAAAAGTGGATGGCCCTGGCGGCCTCCCTGGCACTGGCCGGCGCCCTCGCAAGCGCAGGCTGCGGCGGTTCCAAAGGGGCCTCGAAAGACACGCTGCGGGTCGGCGTGACGAACTTTGCCGACAGCCTCGAACCGACCCAGAACTACTTCGGCTGGCAGGTCATGCGGTACGGCGTCGGTGAATGCCTGGTCCATTTCGACGAAAAAATGCGCACGGAGCCGTGGCTTGCAGAGTCCTGGAAAGTCGCTCCCGATAAGATGTCCTGGACGTTCAAGATCCGCAATGTCAAATTTTCCAACGGCACCCCCGTCACGGGCGAAGCCGTCAAGAAATCCATTGAACGCACCTTCGCCAAGGCGCCCCGTGCCAAGGCTATGTTCGAACTGGATCACATTACGGCGGACGGCCAGAACGTGACCGTTTACACCAGGCGCCCCGTGGCCACCCTGCCGGGCATGCTCGGCGATCCCTTGTTCATCATCGTCGACACGGCGTCAGAGGGCAAAGTGGACTTCGCCAAAGACGGCCCCATCTGCACGGGCCCGTACAAGGTCACCAAGTTCAGCAAGGCGAAGACGGAACTGGTGGCCAACGAAAACTACTACGACAAGGTTCCCTATAAGAATGTCGTCGTCAACACCATCGACGACCCGACGACCCGCGCCATGGCCCTGCAGAAAGGCGAAGTCGACGTGGCTGTCAACGTCGCCCCCGGCGACATGGCCCTGTTCAAGGACAAAGACAAGTTCACGACGTCGACCATCGACTCCATCCGCGACGTCCTGGCCCGCATGAACCAGGCCCCGGGACGGATTCTGGCGGATAAACGCGTCCGCCAGGCCCTGATCCGCTCCCTGAACCGGGAAAATTACGCCAAATCCCTGCTCAAAGGCACGTTCACGGCCGGCGGCCCGGTCATGCCTCCGTCCGTCGACTACGGCTTCGAAGAACTGAGCAAGATGGATCCGGACAAAACGGACGTGGAAGGCGCCAGGAAACTCCTGGCCGAGGCAGGCTGGAAAGACACGGACGGCGACGGCATCCTCGACAAGGACGGCAAGCCGTTGAAACTGGACTTCGTCTTCTATTCGGGCCGTGCCGAACTGCCCCTGTACGCCGAAGCCACCCAGGCCGACGCCAAGAAAGTGGGCATCGCCATCAACCTGAAGAACGTCGACTACAACGTGCTGGACGGCATCGGCATCCGCGGCGAATACGACCTGCTCATTTCCAACATCCTGTCGGAACAGGCCGGCGATCCGGAAGTCTTCATCAACATGTACTGGAAGACCAACCGGAACGGCAGCAACCCGCAGAACGGCTCCGGCTACAGCAACCCGGCGTTCGACGCCCTGTCGGACCGGCTGGCCGTGGAGTTTGACCCGGCCAAACGGCGGGAACTGGTCATTGAGATGGAGAAAATCCTGCTGAACGACGCGGCGACCGTGGTCTTCGGCTATCCGCAGACGAACATGATTTCCAACAGCAGCGTACTCCACGCGGACATCAAACCGTGCGACTACTACTGGATTACGAAGAATATCACACCGAAACAGTAAGAAACGAAGGAACGTACCATGTTATTGCAAGTTAAGGACCTGAGCATTACCTACGGGAACGGCTCCCCGACGGTGCAGCACGTCTCCTTTGCCGTGGATACGGGCGAAGTCCTCGCCATTGTCGGGGAATCGGGCAGCGGCAAAACGACGGTCATCCGGGCCATCCAGATGACCCTGCCCGCCAACGGCCGCGTGTCGGGAGGGCAGATTCTCTTCCGGGGCCGGGATTTGAACAGCCTGTCGAAGGAAGAGCAGCGCGCGCTCAGCGGCCGGGACATTTCCATGATCTTTCAGGACGCCGGCGCCATGCTCAACCCCATCCGCACCATCGGCCGGCAGTACCGGGAATTTCTGGCGCTCCACGGGATCACGGACAGGGGGGAAGCCACTGCCCGGATGCACGAAATGCTCCGCCTGGTCCGGCTGGATCCTGCCCAGGTGGCGGCCAGCTACATCCATGAACTGTCGGGCGGCATGCGGCAGCGTGTCGGCATCGCCATGGCGATTACGTTCCACCCGGCCCTGCTGCTGGGCGACGAACCGACGTCGGCCCTCGACGTGACGACCCAGGCGGCAATCATCCGGGAACTCATGGCGGTCCGGCAGCGCATGGGTATGGCCATTGTCATCGTCACGCACAACATGGGCGTCGCCTCGTACATGGCTGACCGCATCCTGGTCATGAAAAACGGCGCCGTCGAGGAATACGGGGACGCGGAGCAGGTCCTGCACCACCCCCGCGCCGCGTACACGAAAATGCTGCTGGACGCCGTTCCGAAACTGGAGGATACCATATGAACAACAAAACGGAAGCGCACAAAGAAATCCTGCGCATGGAAAATATCTGCAAATCGTTCCCATTGTACAAGGGAGGCCGCTTCCTGGCCAACGACCACGTCAGCCTCTCCCTGCACAAGGGCGAAACGCTGGGCATCGTCGGCGAATCGGGCAGCGGCAAATCAACCCTGGCCCGCATCCTGCTGCGGATCAGCGACGCCGACTCCGGAAAAATCCTGTTCCACGGCCAGGACCTGCTGGCCCCGTGCGGGGAGGCGCTGCGCCAGGACCGCAAAGCCATCCAGATGGTGTTTCAGGACCCGACGGCGGCCTTCAACCCGAAAATGAAAGTCCGGGACATTCTCTGTGAACCCTTGCGCAACTTCGGCCTCCTGGCCGAAAAAGATGTAGACGCCGAAGCCCGGAAAATGCTCCGGCTGGTCGACCTGCCCGACGAAGTGGCCGACCGCTATCCCAGCAACTTGTCCGGCGGCCAGCGCCAGCGTGTGGGCATCGCCCGTGCCATGGTGCTGCATCCGGAAATCGTCGTCTGCGACGAAGCGACGTCGGCTCTCGACGTGTCAGTCCAGCAGAAGATCATCCAGCTTTTGAAGCGGATTCAGCGGGAATCAGGTGTATCGTACCTGTTCATCTGCCACGACCTGGCGCTGGCCAACATGTTCTGCGACCGCATCGTCATCATGCAGAAGGGCCGGATTGTCGAGGAAATCCAGGATCTGCGCCACGTGCACACCGCGTACGCCCGCCATCTGCTGGATTCCATTTTCTCCGTCGAACTGGGCAAGCACAAAGTGTTCAAAGAGACTCTTTCGGCGTAAAAAAGCTGCAGCAGCCGGATTCCTCCGGGCAGACATAAAAAAAAGCGGGACTCCAACAGGAGCCCCGTTTTTTTATGCCCTTTTCCGGGCGGGAACAGTAGCTGTCACAGCTTCGTCCCGTGTCCCGCCTGTTTCATGATTTTCCGCTGGTAATGGGCATAGAGGAACACGAGCAGGACCGCCGTGATGCTCCAGCTCACCGGGTAGCAGTACATGATGTACGTAAAGGTAGGATGCGCTTTGTAGGCCGTCGCCAGCCACACGAGGCGCACGCCGCAGATGGAAACAAGCATGACCAGCGCCGGCGGCAGGGAGTAGCCGAACCCGCGGAGCGACGCCGACAGGCATTCGTACACGCTGCACACGAAATAGAAGCCCACGATAAGGTAGACACGGATTTTGCCGATTTCCAACGCCTCGGCATCCAGCCCGAAAACGGACAGGATCGGCCCGGCGAAGAAGCAGACAATCCCCGTCAGGACGCTGATGAACACGAAGGAAATAAACAGGCCCCGCCGGGCAATCTGACGGCACCGGGGCAAGTTGCCCGCGCCGTAGTTCTGGCTCGTGAACGTAGTGATGGCCTGGCCGAAGCCCGCCAGAAACGGGTAGGTGTTGCATTCGACGACGAACGCCGCCGCCGACGCGGCCATGGCCAAAGCGCCTTCGCTGTTGATGGCCGACTGGATGACCAGGTTGGCCAGGTTGAAGACCATGCCCTGGATGCCGGCGGGAATGCCGATGCGCAGAATTTCCCGCGCGTAGGACGCATGCAGCTGGATGGCCCCGGGAATGACGTGGATCACGCCGTGCGCGTGGCGCAGCATGTAAAGCAGCAGCCCGGATCTGATATAGTTGGCGATGGATGTCGTGGCCACGACGCCCGCCAAGCCCCAGCCGAGCCAGACGACGGTGAAGTCGGCCACGATATTGAACAGGCTGGCCGTCAGCAACGCCAGCAGCGGCGTCCGCACGTTCCCGTGGGCCCGGTAGATGGACGACAGGAAGTCATAGAGCGTCATGCCCGGCATGCCCAGCAGAAAGACCCGCAGGTACAGCTCCGCTTCGTTCATGATTTCCGGCGGCACGCCGAGCCAGTGCAGGACCGGCACCGTAGCCGCTTCGCCCACAATCAGGATGAAGAGCCCTGTGGCAATGCCCAGGAACAGCGACGTGTGGATGGCCGATGTGGTCTCTTTCAGCTGGTGCGCGCCCATAAAGCGGGCAATGAGGACATTGGACCCGAGGGAAATGCCCAGAAACAGGTTGACCAGCAGGCCGATGACAGGCGCGTTGTTGCCCATGGCCGCCATGGCTTCCGTTCCCACGTAGCGGCCGAGCACAAAAATATCCGTCGTGTTGAAGAGCTGCTGCAGAATCCCGATGAACGCAACGGGAATGGCGAACTGGAACAGGGATTTTGCCAGCGACCCGTGCAGCATATCGATATCTGAACGGCCCACGAATGGAGACCTCCTTTATTACCAAACCAGCCCGGCCGCCGCAGACAGCAGCCGGGAAAAAGGCCGCGGGCTCACAGCCCCGGCACGAATTGCGCCAGGACGAGGACCACGACCAGCCCGGGAATCAGATTCGCCAGGCGGATTTTCGTCACGCCGAGCATATTCATCCCGATGGCCAGGATCATAATCCCGCCCGTCGCACTGAGTTCCGCAACGATGGCGTCCGTCATGAACTGCTGCATCCAGAAGGCCAGCAGCGTGATGGACCCCTGGTAGAGTACCACCGGAATGGCAGACAGGGCCACGCCGATGCCCAGGGTACTCGCCAGGATGAGGCCGATGATGCCGTCCAGGGTCGCTTTGGCAAAGAGGATGTCATGATTTCCCGTCAGCCCGTCGGCAATGGACCCGACGATGGCCATGGCACCGATGCAGAACAACAGGCTCGCCGACACGAAGGCCTGGCCCAGGGTCGATCCTTCCGACTTTTTCTCGCCCAGCAGCCGGTGCTCCAGCCACTGGCCCAGCTTTGTCAGCCAGCCGTCCAGATCCAGCGCCTCGCCAATCAAGGCACCCAGGGCGATGCTGACGACGACCAGAACCACGTGCTGGCTGGGCAGGCACATTTTCAGCCCGATGACCACCACGCACAGGCCCATTCCCGCCATGATGGTCTCTTTCCACGGTGCGGGAATGCCCCGGCGCAGCACCGTGCCCAGCATGGCACCGACCACAATGGCCACTCCGTTCACCAACGTACCCAATCCAGGCATTCTTGCCATCCTCCTTGTATTGACGGCGGCACCGGCCCCTTTGCCGGTCCTGGCCCTGAAAACAAAAAAGGCGCGCATCGCGCGCCCGGAAATGCAGTTCCGCCCTGTTGCCGGCGGAGAAGGAAATCGGTCCCACTCCTACCGACGGACAACTATATATGTGTTTTGGGGAAACATTCCAAAATGGAATAGTTGCCCGGCACTTTTTCCAAAATGGAATCACTCACCAAAACACCATATATGTGCGCCGCCGGAACAAAAAGCGGGAAACGGGAATCGGGGGGCGCAGCCCCCGCTTTTACACGTGGAACTTGGTCCGCAGCCACGGTTCGGCGCCGATGCTGTTACTGTCCTTGTGCTGCGCGGACTCTCCACGCTGCTGCAGCAATTCCACCAGGCGATCCAGATCGTCCGGCGAATAATACTCAATTTCAATGGTCCCCACATTGTCGTTTTTCGGGACAATGCGGACCTTGGTTCCCAAATACTCGATGAGTTCTTCTTCGAACTCCTGATAATGCACGTCCGGCCGGGCCTTGGCCGCAGCCTTGCCCTTGCCTTTCTTGCCGGCCTTGCCGCCTTTTCCGGCTTTGCCGTCCTTCTTATCCTTGCCGGACTTTCCGGATTTCCCGGCTTTGCCGTCCTTGCCGTCCGCACCGGTGTCAGTGTCTTCGTCGGCAAACACGCGGTCCGCCCGTTCTTCCAGCACCTTCAGGGCATGGCCTTCCTTGACGGCCTTCACCACTTCTTCCGCCGTGCGGGCGCTCCAGCCGTGCTGCACAATGGCCTCGGCCAGCTGCGTCTGCTGTTCCGCCCCGTCCAGGGCGAGCACCGGACGGATCTGCCCGGCCGTCACCGTCCCGTCGGCCACGAGTTTCCGCACAGGCGACGGCAGCTGCAGCATGCGCAGCAGGTTCGCCACGGCGGCGCGGCTGCGGCCGATTTTCGCGGCCACCTGGGCCTGCGTGTAATTCATGGTCTTCATCAATTCCTGGATGGCCTGCGCCTCTTCCAGGGGATTCAGGTCCCGCCGCTGGATATTTTCCACCAGGGCCAGTTCCTGCATCTGCTGCTCCGTGTAGTCCCGCACGAGGACCGGCACGGTTTTCAGCTTCGCCAGCTTGGCTGCCCGTAGGCGCCGCTCACCGGCGACGAGTTCATAATTCAGGCCTTTGCGGCGCACGATCAGGGGCTGGATGATGCCGTGCTCCCGGATGGAGTCCGCCAGTTCGGCCAGTTCGTCTTTGTCGAAGGTTTTGCGGGGCTGCCAGGGATTGGGCCGCACGCTGCCGATTTCCACTTCCAGGGCCTTTTTGTCCGCCCCGCGGTTTTCCGGCAATGCTTCCTCGTACTGGGTCTCGCTCGACGACAAGAGGGAACCCAGGCCGCGGCCCAGGCCGTTGCGCTTACTCATCGCCGATCACCTCCCTGGCCAGCTGCGTGTACACTTCGGCCCCGCGGGAACGGGGATCGTACACGATAATCGGTTCGCCGTGGCTCGGCGCTTCGCTCAAACGCACGTTGCGCGGAATGATGGTCTCGTACATCTTGGCGGAGAAATATTTCTTCACTTCTTCCACCACATCCTGCGCCAGATTGGTGCGCGCGTCAAACATGGTCATGAGGACGCCTTCCAGCTTGAGCGCCGGATTGAGGTTGCGCTGCACGAGCTGGATGGTGTTCATGAGCATGGTCACGCCTTCGAGGGCGTAGAATTCACACTGGATGGGGATGAGGACGCTGCCCGCCGCCGTGAGGGCGTTGATGGTCAGCAGGCCCAGGGACGGGGGACAGTCGATGAGGACATAGTCGTAGTCGTATTTGATGCGCTCCAGGGCGTTTTTCAGGCGCGTTTCGCGGCTCATCATGTTGACGAGCTCGATTTCCGCCCCGGCGAGGGCAATGGTGGCCGGCAGCAGGGACAGGTTGGCGTAGGCCGTCTCCAGGACCGCCTCTTTGGCCGGCACGTCCCGGACGAGCACGTCGTAGATGCTTTTTTTCACGTCCCGTTTGTCGATGCCCAGGCCGCTCGTCGCGTTGCCCTGGGGATCCGAATCGATCAGCAGGACTTTACGGTCTGCCGCGGCCAGGCAGGCAGCCAGGTTTACGGCCGTCGTCGTCTTGCCGACGCCGCCTTTCTGATTGGCCAATGCAATTACCTTTACCACGCTGTTTCCTCCGTTATCCACAATCCGTTATCCACATCATTCACAAAGATATCCACAGGAAAAAGGGCTTTCTCAGGCCGTTTTTCCCGGTAGTTTTCCACATTATGCACAGAGTTATCCACAACAGGGGATACTGCTGTCTACAGGTTTTCCCGTGTTATGCACAACTTCTGCACAGGTTTTGCACAACTTGCAGGCGCAGCCGCCATCCGCAGCGACACCTGCCGCAATGGCTTGCCGCCGCCCTCCGCCTCAGCTGAACTGGCGGATTTTCGTCGGCTTGTCTTTCTTTTTCCGCGCGTTCTTGATGCGCACGGACAGGATCAAATCGTCGCCGTCCATGGACTGTTCCATGTCGGAATGGATGCCCGACGCGTTCGCCGTGGCGAGCACCTTTTTGATACTGTTCAAATACACGCGCACGTCGTTGACGATGACGATGCGGGGTTTGCGTTTCTTTTGCTGCCCCGAAGCCTGTAACATCTTTTCCACCAGGGCTTCGGTCTGGCGCACTGTCAGGCCGTCCTTGATGGCTTTGTGGGCCACGTAGGCGCGGTCTTTGTCCGACGTCAGCTTGAGCAGGACGCGGGCGTGGCGTTCCGTCAGGTCGCTGTCGTGGATTTCCGCCCGCAGTTCCGGCGCCAGGCGCAGGAGCCGCAGTTTGTTCGCAATGGTGGACTGCTTTTTCCCGACTTTCAGGGCCATGGTTTCCTGCGTCATGTGGAACGTGTCCATGAGCTTTTCGTAGCCTTCGGCCTCTTCCAGGAAATGCAGGTCCCGGCGCTGCAGGTTCTCGATCATGGCGATTTCCGCAATCTGCTGCTTCGTGTAATCGCTCACAATGACGGGTACCGTCTCCAGGCCCGCCAGGCCCGACGCGCGCAGGCGCCGTTCCCCGGCAATGAGGATGTATTGTCCATTCTCGCCGGGAGCCACCAGCAGGGGCTGGAGCACGCCGTACTGCCGGATCGAGGCGGCCAGCTCTTCCAGGGCTTCCGGTTCAAATTCTTTACGCGGCTGATAGGGGTTCGGCACGACGGCCGTGCGGGGCACGCGGATGACATGGACGTCGGCTGCTTTTCCTTCTGCTTTTTCAGCGGCCGGACCGGCCCCTACCTTCAACTCTTCAAATCCGTCTTGCACGTTGTCGCCTCCCAATCGAATCTACGTTCCTATTTTACCATAAATCCAGTAAACTTTCAGAGCGGTTTTTTGGCCGGAAGGCCCGCTTTGCGGGGGTAGGCCGCCGGCGTGTCTTTCACCTTGCGGAGGACGACGATGGCCCGGCCGTCGTCGAGCCCGGGCAGATGTACCGGCCGTGCCTCCACCAGTTTCCCGCCCAGGCGGGCGAGGGCACTGCGGGCGTCTTCGATTTCTTCCCCGTACTTGCTGCCTTTGAGGGCCAGCACCCAGCCGCCGCGCTTCACGAAGGGAAGGCAGTATTCGGCCAGGACGGACAGACGGGCCACGGCACGGGAAACGGCAATGTCGTACTGGCCGCGGTGTTTCGGGTCCCGGCCGCCGTCTTCGGCGCGCGCGTGGACCAGGCGGATGCCCTTGACACCCGTCGCGTCAATGACATCCTGCAGAAAGCGGAGACGCTTGTCGAGGGAGTCGAGGAGTGTCACCTTGAGTTCCGGACGGTAGATCTTCAGGGGCAGGCCGGGAAAGCCGGCGCCCGTGCCCACGTCGATGACGGTCGTGCCGGCCTTCATGAGGGCGGGATCGTACGCCAGGAGGCTGTCGATGAAGTGTTTCACCGCCACGTCTTCAGGGCTCGTCAGGGTCGTCAGGTTCAGGTGGCGGTTCGTTTCCACCAGCCGTTCGTAATACGTGCCGAACTGCTGCAGCTGTTCCTGCGTCAGGGTAAGGCCCGCGGCGGCGCCCCGTTCGGCCAGGATGGCCAGGCATTTGGCCGTGTCGATGGGTTCCGTATTGCGAAGTTCCGTCATGATTCCTCCTGCCCTGCCGCGGCACGGCGGCGTGCTTCCAGAGCGATGAGCAGGACGCCCACGTCCGCCGGGGAGACGCCGGAAATGCGCGACGCCTGGCCCACGGAGTCAGGGCGCACCTTCTGCAGCTTTTCCCGTGCTTCCCCGGACAGTTCCTTCAGGGAGGCATAGTCGAAGCCCGCCGGAATGCGCTTGGATTCCAGGTGCAACGCCTTTTCCACGGCCTGCTCCTGTTTCTTGATGTAGCCTTCGTATTTGCACTGTATTTCCGCCTGTTCCTGTGCCACGGGGGACACGTCGGGCAGGTCGAAGAAATCCTTCAGTCTGGCATAGGTCATGCCGTTGCGTTTCAGCAGCGTCGCCATGGTCACACCCGTCTTCAGGGGCACTGTGCCGAGCTGCCGCATCTTTTCGTTGTTTTCTTCCGACGGGTTGACGAACGTGGTCTGCAGGTAGTGCATGGCCCGTTCGATCTCGGACCGCTTCGCCGTGAAACGTTCCCACCGTTCGTCCGTCACGAGACCCACGGCGCGGCCTTTTTCGGTCAGGCGCAGGTCGCCGTTGTCCTGGCGCAGCAGGAGCCGGTATTCGGCGCGGCTCGTCATCATGCGGTACGGTTCGTTCGTGCCTTTCGTGACCAGGTCGTCGATGAGGACGCCGATGTAGGCTTCGTTCCGCCCCAGCACGAGCGGTTCCTTGCCCTGGACCTTGCGGGCGGCGTTGATGCCCGCCATGAGGCCCTGGGCCGCCGCTTCTTCGTAGCCCGACGTGCCGTTGGACTGGCCGGCGGAGAAGAGGCCGGAAATGTGCTTGTGCTCCAGGGACGACTTGAGCTGCAGCGGATCCAGGCAGTCGTAGTCGATGGCATAGCCCGGCCGCATCATGCGGACGTGCTCCAGCCCCGGAATGGTTTGCATGAAGGCGAGCTGTACATCTGCCGGTAAGGCCGAGGACATGCCCTGCACGTACATTTCGTTCGTGTCCAGGCCTTCCGGTTCCAGGAAGAGCTGGTGCCGGTCCTTGTCCTTGAAGCGGATGAGCTTCGATTCGATGGACGGGCAGTAGCGCGGGCCCACGCCTTCCACGAGGCCGTTGAACATGCCCGACCGTTCCAGGTTGGCGCGGATGATGGCATGGGTGCGGGGGTTCGTATAGGTAAGCCAGCACGGCACCTGGTCGCGGTGCGTAATGTCGCTGATGTAGGAGAAGTTGCGCACCACGTCGTCGCCGTACTGGATCTGCATTTTGGAAAAGTCCAGGCTGCGGCGGTCCACCCGGGCCGGCGTGCCTGTCTTGAAGCGGCGCAGTTCGATGCCCGCCGCCAGCAGGGACGACGACAGCCGTTCCGCGCTGCGCATGCCGTTCGGGCCCGACGAATAGTTCACGTCGCCGAAGACGATCTTGCCGCGCAGGTACGTGCCCGTGCAGAGGATGACCGTCTTGGCCTCGAAGACTTCGCCCGTTTCGGCTTCCACGCCGACGACCTGGTCGTTCTCGATCAAGAGCTTGTCGATCATGAGCTGCTTCACGTCGAGGTTTTCCTGGTTTTCGGCGACTTTTTTCATATAGACATGGTAATAGGGCTTGTCCGACTGGGCGCGCAGGGAATGGACGGCGTAGCCTTTGCCTGTGTTGAGCAGGCGCATCTGGATAGCCGTCGCGTCGGCGCTGATGCCCATCTGACCGCCCAGGGCGTCGATTTCGCCCACCAGCTGCCCTTTGGCGCTGCCGCCCACGGAGGGGTTGCAGGGCATGAAGGCGATGTTGTCCAGGGACAGCGTGGCCAGCAGGGTCCTGCAGCCCAGGCGGGCGGCGGCCAGGCCGGCTTCCATGCCGGCGTGGCCTGCGCCGATGACAATGACATCATAAGAACCGCTAATCATAATCGATGAAAATCCTTTGCTTTCTATGTTACACCACAGGAATACCGTGCGGCCTCCGGCCGCCGATTCCTGCCGGCTCGTTTACCTTCGTTTCCCTGCCGGCTCACTTGCCGACGCAGAAGCGGGCGAAGATTTCGTTGATGATCTCGTCCCGCACGGTTTCGCCCGTAATTTCGCCGGTCTCCGTCAGGGCGGCGTCCACGTCGATAGTGAGGCAGTCGTAGGGGAGACGGTCTTTGGCAGCCTGTTCCGCTTCGGCCAGGTTGTCCCGCGCCTGGCGCAGCAGGGCGATCTGCCGCTCGTTCTGCAGGTACAGGCCGTCGGCCATGTAGCCTTCGGAGCCGTAGACGAATTCGCGGAGCCACTGCCCCAGGGCGTCCGTGCCGGCGCCGGTTTTGGCGGACACGGGCAGGACGTGGTCGGCGCCGAAGCGCTGTGCCAGGGCTTCCTGCAGGCCCGGCACGATGCCCAGGTCGGCTTTGTTGAGGACCACAAGGCACGGCTTGCCTGCCGCGGCGGAGAGAATCTGTTCGTCTTCGTCCGTCAGGACGCTGTGGGCGTCCAGGACCACCAGGACCACTTCAGCCCGGGACAGGAGCTGCCGGCTCCGTTCGACGCCCATCTTTTCCACGTAGTCTTCTGTTTCATGGATGCCTGCCGTATCGGCCAGCAGAATGGGGACACCGCCGATAACGAGCTGCTCTTCGATGACATCCCGTGTCGTGCCGGCGTATTCCGACACGAGGGCGCGGTCCTGCCGCAGCAGTTTGTTCAGCAGGCTCGACTTGCCCACATTGGGACGGCCCACAATGGCCGTGCGCAGGCCTTCCTTCAGGATCATGCCCGTATGGGCGCCCTGGAGCAGGCGGTCGATATCCGCCCGGGCCTTGCCGATGGCATTGGCCACTTCCGGATAGGTCACATCTTCGATGTCTTCTTCGGGGTAGTCGATGACGGCTTCCAGATGGACGATGACGTCCCGCAGGGCACGCCGGATTTCTTTCAGTTCCTTCGACAGGGCGCCTTCCTGCTGCCGCACGGCGCTGGACAGGGCAGCGGCGCTGCGGGAGTTGATGATGTCCATGACCGCTTCGGCCTGCACCAGATCGATGCGGCCGTTCAAAAAGGCGCGGCGCGTGTATTCGCCCGGTTCCGCCGGACGGGCCCCGTGGCGGTACGTGAGGGCCAGAATTTCGCGCAGGCTCTGCGTGCCGCCGTGGCACTGGAATTCCACCACGTCTTCCGCCGTGTACGAGTGGGGCGCTTTCATGTAGACGCACAACACTTCGTCCACATGATGGCCCTGCTCATCCACCACGTCGCCGTAGACCATGGTGCGCACGGGATACGCGTGGAGCGGTTTGCCGCTGGCAGCGCGGAACATCTTTTCCGCCAGGGGCAGCGATTCGGGCCCGCTCAAGCGCACGATGCCGACGGCGCCCAGGCCGAGGGGCGTCGTGACGGCGCTGATCGTATCTTCCTGATACATAGGAATACCTCGCAATGATTGACTGGCAAAGGGGAACGGAAAAAATAGACAAAGACCCGGGGCAGTTGGCAACACCGGGTCTCACGACGTCTTATTTTTTCAATTCGATGACCACTTTGCGGAAAGGCTCGCTGCCTTCGCTCAGGGTCGTGACCTTGGGGTCGCCCTGCAAGGCCGTATGGATGATCTTGCGTTCATGCGGATTCATGGGTTCGAGTACGACCCGTTCGCCGGAACGTTTGCACTTTTCCGCCAGCCGTTTGGCCAGGCGGGTCAGGGTTTCCGCACGGCGCTCCCGGTAATTTTCCACATCGATGACGATGTGCATCCGGTTTTCCGCATTCTTGTTGGCCACCAGGTTCGTCAGATACTGCAGCGCATCCAGCGTCTGGCCGTGCTTGCCGATGAGAACGCCCATATCGGAGCCGTGAAGTTTCAGGACGACGCAGCCGTCCTTTTTGTTGACGAATTTTTCCATGACCACGTGCATATCCATGGCCTGGAAGATTTTCTGGAGAAATTCCTTGGCCGTGTCCACGACCTTTTCGTCGACGACGAAGGGCGTTTCTTCCGCATGCTCGTGATGCGGTGCCGGCGCCGGGGCCGTGTCGCCCAGTTCGGCGTCCACCTTTTCCTTCAGGCGGGCTTCAAAGGCCGCATGGGCGGCGTCCACGGTCGGTGCGTCGACGGTTTCCGCCGCGGCCGGAGCCGTTTTCTCTTCCGCCGCCGGGGCTTCCGGGGCGGGGTCTGCCGGCGCAGCGGCTTCTTCCGGTGCCGCTTCTGCAGCGACCGGTTTTTCCGCCTGTTCCGTCTTCGGTGTGACGCGGATCACGGCTTCGCGCTTGCCAATGCCAAAGAGGCCTTTCTTGGCTTCCTGCACGACCTCCACGTCGACTTCTGCTTCCGTCAGGTTTAATTCGCTAAGGGCGGCGGCCAGTGCTTCTTCGACCGTCTTGCCCGTTTTTTCAATACTCATAGAACAACACCTCAACAAGGCACTTACTTAGAAATGTGGTCCATATAGGCCTGCTGCAGGATCTGCATGATGTTCATGACGATCCAGTAGAGAACCAGGCCTGCGGGGAAGCTGATACTCATGTAGCCGATGAAAAGCGGCATAAAGTACAGCATCATCTGTCCCTGCATCATGCCCATGACGCCGCCCTGCTCTTTTTCGCCGGGCTTTTTCTTCGGCATGGTCTGCTTCGTCACGATAAACGTGGAGATGGCGGACAGAATGGCCAGGATGTACAGCGGGTCCGGGTTGGCAATGTTCTGCATCCACAGGAAGTTCGCCGGTCCTTCGTAATGGAAGTCGCGGACGCCGTAGTAGATACCGAACAGGATCGGCATCTGGATCAACAACGGAAGGCATCCTGCCAGGGGGTTCACGTGGTTGTCCTTATACAACTTGGCGAGCTCGATGTTCAGGCGTTCCTTGTCGTTTTTGTATTTGTCCTGGAGCTGCTTCATCTTCGGCTGGATCGCCATCATGGACTTCGTCGACTCAATCTGTTTCTTGGTCAGCGGGAAGAGGATGATTTTGATGACCACGGTCATCAGGACGATGGCGAGGCCGTAGTTGGCGAGGCCGAAGGCACCGAGAAAATGGTAGATCAGCGCAATGAGCTGGCCTACGAGACTACCTAAAAAATCCAACTTGTGTCTCCTTATTTGACGGGATCATATCCACCGTCGTGCCAGGGATGGCAGCGGCAAATCCGTTTGACCGCCATCCAGCCACCCTTCAGGGCTCCGTACTTGCGGAGCGCGTCGATGGCGTACTGCGAACACGTCGGATAATACCGGCACGTGGGCGGGAACAACGGGGAAATGAACAATTGATAGAAGCGTACGGCGGCAATGAGGCACCCGCGGGCCACCTTTCCCACAAAAGTGAATCCCTGCTTCAGGTACTTCATGATGATGCCACCTTTTTTTCTAACAGATCTGCCTTTTTCGCTAAGCGCAGAAATACGCGCTCGAAGGTCTTGAAATCGGCCTCAGCGAGGCGTTTCCGTGCCACCCAGATTACCCGGAAGTTGTTTTTCAACTCCCCTTTGTGCAGCCGAAAGACTTCGCGCATCATCCGCTTCACGTGATTGCGAATAACGGCGTTGCCTACTTTCTTACCCACAGCGAAACCTATTTTGATTTTTTCATTTTCGCCGGGCAACACATAGAAAACAGACAGGCCGTCCACCACAGAATGTCCTTTTTCATACACATTCTGAAACTCTTTCTTCGCTTTGATCTTCTGGGATTTGGGAAACCCGAATTCCTTCATGGCGAAATCTCCTGTCTACATGGAAAAAATAGGCCGTTTCAGCGGCCTATTGATTTTCTCGCATTATGCAGACAATTTCTTTCTACCCTTCTGGCGTCTTCTCTTGAGGACCGTGCGCCCTGCCAGAGTAGCCATTCTGCGGCGGAAGCCGTGCGTTCTTTTTCTTCTCAGATTGTTAGGCTGGAATGTGCGTTTCACGTCGATTACCTCCTTCATCCCATTCTTATCAATCTATGTAGAATTCAATTGATAGCTGCGAAAATTATACAAGAAACGCAGGACCGTGTCAAGCAAAAGCTGCGTAATAAAGCCATTTTCGTCTTTATACCGCTTTATTTTTGTTTTATGGCGTTTTTTCTTTTCTCCGTGTCCCACCACTTCCCTCTGTGGATAACGCCTTAAACGTAAAATTTAAGGCAAATACGGCGGTGAGGCAGTAGTAAAACGGGGGCTTTTGTGGTAAAATAGAGTCGGTTATTTATCTGGAGAAAGGATGTCATTTATGTCGCAATATGACCTTGATTTGGTCTGGTCTGCGTTGATGGATAAATTGACGCGTTCGACGAGCGAGAAAAATCTGAATATGTATTTCCGACAGATGAAACCCGTGGCAATCGAAGGGAACACCCTGGTGGCGGAAGTCTTCAGCTCGAGCCTGAAGAATTCCATCGACCAGAAGTTCCTTCCGATTATGATCGGCATTCTGACGGAAATCACGAAAGACGAAAACTTTTCCATGGAAATCCGCGTGACCGAACCGGATCCGGGAGACCTTGCCATCCCGTCGGAAACATACACGACGGAATCCCTCTTCCCCGACACGGCGGAACAGGAAGCAAAAAAGAAGAAAAAAGAAGAACCTTTTGTTACGGGACTGAATCCGGAAAAACGCTTCGACAACTTCGTCGTCGGCAATTCGAACCGTTTTGCCACGGCAGCGGCACAGGCCGTCGTCAAAAAACCGGGGGTTACGTATAATCCCCTTTTTATTTTCGGCAATTCCGGCCTGGGGAAGACCCATCTGATGCATGCCACGGGCAACGAAATCGTGGCACGCCATCCCGGTTCGAAAGTATTATACGTCACGTGCGAGTCCTTTACCAATGAAATGATCGATTCCATCAAGAACGGCACGATCATGAATTTCCAGCAGAAGTACCGCACTATCGACTGCCTTATCATCGACGATATCCAGTTCCTGGAAAACAAGATCCGCACACAGGAAGAATTCTTCCATACGTTCAACGCCCTGCGCGAAGCGAACAAGCAGATCATCATTTCGAGCGACCGGCCGCCGCAGTACCTGGACAAGCTGGAAGAACGGCTCCGTTCCCGGTTTGCCAACGGACTGACCATCGACATCCAGCCGCCCGATCTGGAAACGCGCATTGCCATTCTGCGGAAAAAAGCGGAATTGGAAAACGTCGAAGTTCCCAACAATATTATTCAGGCCATTGCCCAGAACATTGTGGGGAACATCCGCAACATGGAAGGCGCCCTGACGAGGCTGCTGGCTTATGCCTCCCTGTTGAACGAACCCATCAACCAGGATATGCTGGACGAAGTCCTGAAAGAATTCGGCAACGCGGCACATTCCAGCGTGACCATGGACCGCATCATCGATTACGTGTGCACGCAGTACGAAGTGAAGCGCGAAGACATGATGGGCAAGAAAAGGACGAAAAACATCGCCCTGCCCCGGCAGATCGCCATGTATCTGTGCCGCACCATTACGGACACGTCGCTGCCTCGCATCGGCGAGCAGTTCGGCGGCCGGGACCACACGACGGTCATGCACGCCCTGGACCGCATCCAGAACCTGTGCAGCAAGGACAAATACTTCGCCCAGAAGCTCAAGCAGTACGAAGAGGAAATCCGGAACACGCACTGAGTTTCCGGTCCCACCGGTTCCATTCCATCTTACTCCCTATTTTAATAGAAGGAAAGATGGTGGAAAAGCCTGTGGGAAACCTGTTCCCAACCAGGGGATAACCTGTGGACGCCTGTGGATAACAGGAACCGCAGTGGAAACTGTGGAAAAAGTTACACACATTCTCCACAAGGTTATCCACAAGCAGAAAGGGCAATTTCAAGGGACGTTGTCCACTTTTCCACCGTTTCCACAGCCCTGATGATGACGATGATGAATTTATTTTAATATAAAAAGATTTTTAACGTTTGCACGAAAGGATCGCAAAAAATGAAGTTCCAATGTGAAACGGCCGAACTCAAAAAGGCCACCAAAACTGTCATTGCTGCTGTTGCAGCCAAACCGTCCACTCCGGTCTTCGGAGCCATCCACCTCATTGCCCGCAAAGACGGCACGCTTCGTCTGGAAGGCATGGATGTCACCCTCAGCATGAGCTGTGAAATCCAGGGCAAAGTCGAAGAGGAAGGAGAAATCCTCATTGAAGCACAGCGCTTCAACAAACTGATCAACAGCCTCAACAGCGATGTCGTTTCCTTTACCAAGGAAGAAACGCAGAACAACATCCATATGGTTGCCGGTTCCGGTTCCTACAACATCCTGCTCATGGGCAACCTGGACGATTATCCCAAGTTCCCCGATTTCAACGCTGACAAGTCGTTTACGCTGGAAGAGGAAAAAATCAAGGAACTCATCGATAAAACGGAATTCGCGTGCTCCAAGGACGAAGCACGGCCCCTTTTCAACGGGGTGCTGTGTGAAATCCAGGACGGCCACATTACGTTCGTCGGCACCAACACGCACCGCCTGGTCATCAAGACCCTTCCCATGGAAGAGATGGAAAAAATGGAAATCATCATTCCGGCCAAGGTGCTGCGCGAAATCGAGAACAACCTGAATGGCAAAGTGCCGCAGGATGTGAAGTTCTCCCTGGCCAGCAACCAGCTCATGGTGATCATCGGGAACGTCACCATCGTCTCCCGCCTGATTGAAGGCCGCTTCCCGGATTACCGCCGCGTCGTGCCGCCTACGTTCGCTGTCAAAACAAAAGTAAATACAAAAGACCTGGCAGGCGCCGTAAGCCGCATGAGTTTGTGCAGCGGTTCCGAAAGCGATTACTCCATTGTGAAGATCAGCATCGAAGGCAGCGAAATGAAAGTCATGTCTTCGAGTCCTGAAGTCGGCACGGGCGAAGAAGTGCTGCCCTGCCAGACCGAAGGCGAAGGCATCCATGTAGCTTTCAACGCTGCGTATGTCACGGATATTTTGAAACGCATCTCTACGGACGATACGGAATTGTCCCTGAACAATTCCCTGAGCCCGGTCTGCATCAAACCGACAGACGATGAAGAGTATACGTACATTGTCACGCCGGTCCGCGTCGTATTCTAAAAAAATAGTACGGCGCCGCACAGAAAAGGAAACGATTATGAAACACATTACCATTGCCATTGAAACGGAATTCATCCCGGCCATGAATTTATTGAAGCTGGCCGGGGCCGCCGCCACGGGGGGAGAAGCAGGGATGCTGATCCTGGACGGAAAAGTCCGTCTGGATGGCACGGTATTCACGGAAAAACGGAAAAAGGTCCATCCCGGACAAGTCGTGTCCGTCGATGGAGCCGACGGGCCGTGGGTCATTATTGTCACGGCTAAAATGTCATGAAAATCGATACGTTGCAACTCGTCAATTTCCGCAACTACGACCAGGCGTCCCTGCAGTTCACCCACATGGTGAACGTCTTCTACGGAAAAAACGGCCAGGGCAAGACGAACCTGCTGGAAGCCATCTTTTATGCAGCCTTCGGCCTGAGCCATCGTTCGAACCGGGAAGAAGACCTGGTACGGTTCGGGCAGGATGGACTGGCGGTCCTGACCTCCCTGGAACGGGACGACGGACCCCACAAGATCCGCTGCAAACGGTACCTGGAAAACGGACGCTGGCACAAAGAAGTGCGGATTGACGAGAAAAGAACGGCGGCACGGGACCACTACGGGTTCCTGAACGTCGTCATGTTTTCCCCGGAAGACCTGCAGATTGTCAAAGGAGAACCGGCCCTGCGGCGCCGTTTCCTCGATATGGAAATCGCCCAGACGGATCCCTTGTATTACGATCTGCTTGTCCAATACAACCGCAATTTGAAACAGCGGAACCGCCTGTTGAAGGACATCCGCGACGAAAAAGCGTCCGCTTCGCAGCTGGAACCATGGGACGAAGCACTGGCAGGAACGGCGGCGAAACTCCTGGAAAAACGCCTGGCCAACTTATCCCACCTGCAGGCCATTGCCGATCCGATTTTCAGTACGCTGTCGGGACAGAAAGAGAATTTAACCCTGGTCTACGATTTAAAAGCCAACGACGGGGAAATTCTTCATCCCACGGCGGGAGATGAACAGGACTGGCAGGCTTTCTACCGCGATTCTTTGGCGGCGCGGCGGTTCAAGGACATCTGGCAGGGAACGACCGGTATCGGTGTCCACCGGGATGACCTGGATCCCCGCATCAACGGACGGGCGGCCAAGTCGTTCGCTTCGCAGGGACAGCAGCGGTGCTGCGCCCTGGCCTTGAAAATGTCCCAGATTGAATATGTCCGCGACCGGGCCGGTGAATATCCGGTCCTGCTGCTGGACGACGTCATGAGTGAGCTTGACAGCGAGCGGCGGCGCCAGCTCGTGTCGTTTATTACGGACAAGGTGCAGACCTTTTTGACGGTCAATGACCGCTCCCTCATTCCGGAATTTGCGTCCAACGCCTATTTCGAAGTAACGGACGGCCATGTACATGCCGTGAAAGACGGCACCGTGCCCCTGGCAGGACAGCCGCCGGACGAAGAATCCGTCCGGGACGGGAGGGACGCATGACTGCTTTGATCCGGTACCGCGGTCCGCATCAGGACGGGCCCCTTCCCGTGGCAGACGCCCTGGAAGGCGCCATCAAGGGCATGCTGCCCCATAAAAAGGAACGGAACCGTTATGTGCTGCACCGGTTGCAGACGCACTGGAGCGACATTGTGGGAAGTATCAACGCCCGCCACAGCGGCCCCACACGGCTGGAACGGATGATTTTGTACGTCGACGCCGACGGCGCGGTCTGGTCCAGTGAATTGACCATGCACAAGCAGGAGATTCTGGATCACATTGCGGCGTTTCTCGAAAGCGCCGATGTCAAAGACCTGCGGTTCCATGTGGGAAGAGCTTTCCGGCGCCGGTGGAAACCGGAGCCCGTATCTATACGGCACGACAAAGTGGAACTGCCGCCGTTGACGGAAGCAGAAATTCGCCAGGCCGCGGCCAAATTGCCGCCCCTGGAAACCGACGTGGTACGGGCAGGCGCCTTGAAGGCCGAAGAAAAACGGGCCGCCCTGGACAAATTGTACCGGCAGGGAAAAATCCGCAAATGTCCCCGCTGCGGTGCCTATTTGAAGGACGGCGGCACGGTCTGCTTTTCCTGTTCCCAGGAATACGAGCACGATATCATGCGCACCTTGTGGACCGTCCTGCGCCAGCGCCCCTGGGTGCGGCGGGCGGCCGATATCCGGCCGTATGTGGCCTGCGAGCCATGGATGTTCGACCGCGTCAAACGGGATTTGGAAAGTTTTGTCTTTGAAAAAGTACGCTGCGGCTGGTCCACGCCGGAAGAAGACGACCTGGCCATCCAGCTGAAATGCCATCGTCCCCTGGACCTGATTTCTCCCAAGGAACGGGCCAGCGTGCTGGAGTATTTGCGACAACAGCAGAGGAAGAAACATTATGTACGTACATCTGGGCACGGGACACTCCCTCAAAAGCCTTGACATCATCGGTATCTTTTCCGTGGGCGACACGCCCAGTTACGAAGACTTGCGCCGCCGCAACGGACGGCCGTATGACATTGTCGACTGTACCGGCGGGAGTGTGGTCAGTACCTATATCCTGACAAACGATAAGATATATTTATCTGCTATTTCCGCAGCGACGCTGCAGAAACGGGCCGAACAATATACACAGAATATGAAACAGTTGATGAACCAGTGGGATGGAGGAAATGATGAGTGAGAATGTAAAAGATCCGAAAGAACTCCTTTCGGAAACGGAAATCAGCGATCCTGCGAAGATCCGCGCCCAGGAAGAAGAAAAACAGGCGGAGATCAACGAGGAAATCGCCGAAGCCACTTCCGTGAAAGGAGAATACGGCGCCAGCCAGATCCGGGTCCTGGAAGGACTGGAAGCCGTACGTACGCGGCCGAGTATGTACATCGGCAGCGTGTCTGCCCGGGGTCTGCACCATCTGGTGTCCGAAGTGGTGGACAACAGTATCGACGAAGCCCTGGCAGGGTTCTGCACGGATATTTCCGTGGTTATTGAAAAAGACAACAGCATTACCGTCACGGACAACGGCCGCGGCATCCCCGTGGATATGCACAAAACGGGCAAACCGGCCATTGAAGTCGTCCTGACGGTGCTCCACGCCGGCGGCAAGTTCGGCAACGGCGTCTATAAAGTGTCCGGCGGACTGCACGGCGTCGGCGTCTCCTGCGTCAACGCCCTGTCGGAAAAGATGGATGTAGAAGTCCATCGCGACGGCAAAGCCTACGGCATTGAATTTTCCCGCGGCAAGACCACCCGTCCGCTGTATGTTATCGGACCGGCGGAAGGAACGGGCACGAAAGTCCATTTCAAACCGGACGATACCATTTTTACGGAAACGGTCTACGATTACGACACGCTGCGCCTGCGCCTGCGGGAACTGGCCTTTTTGAACAAGGGCATCACCATTTCCCTGAAGGACGAACGGTCCGGCCGGGAAGAGAAGTTCCATTTTGAAGGCGGCATTATCGAATTCGTCCGCTTCGTGGACCAGAACAAAGACAAGATCAACGTCGAACCGATCTACGTGGAAGGCATCAAAGATACGACCATTGTGGAAGTGGCCATGGAATACACGGACAGCTACAATGAAAATATCTTCACGTATGTCAACAACATCAACACAGAAGAAGGCGGCACGCACCTGTCGGGCTTCAAACAGGCCCTGACGCGCGCCATCAACGATTATGCCCGTAAAGCAGGCATCCTGAAGGACAACGACGAAAATCTGGGCGGCGACGACTGCCGCGAAGGGCTGACGGCCGTCATTTCCCTGAAGGTGGCGGAACCGCAGTTCGAAGGCCAGACCAAGACGAAGCTCGGCAACAGTGACGTGCGGGGCATCGTGGACAACATCGTATCGGCCCAGCTGGAAGAATTCTTTGAAGAAAATCCGGCAGAAGCCAAAAAAATCGTCAACAAAGCCGTCATGGCGTCCCGCGCCCGGGCAGCGGCCCGCAAAGCCCGCGATCTGACGCGGCGGAGCAACCTGCTCCAGAGCACGAGCCTGCCGGGCAAGCTGGCGGACTGCCAGAGCAAAGACACGACCATGACGGAAATCTACCTCGTCGAAGGCGACTCCGCCGGCGGCTCGGCCAAGCAGGGCCGGGACCGGAAATTCCAGGCCATCCTGCCGCTGCGCGGCAAGATCCTGAACGTCGAAAAAGCCCGCCTGGACCGCATGCTGTCCAGCGAGGAAATCAAGAATATGATCACGGCCTTCGGCTGCGGCATCGGCGAAGAATTCAACATCGAGAAATGCCGCTACGGCAAGATCATCATCATGACCGATGCCGACGTCGACGGCGCCCACATCGCCACGCTGCTGCTGACGTTCTTCTACCGGTACATGAAACCGCTGATCACGGAAGGCCATGTGTACATCGCCAAACCGCCCCTGTACTTGATCAAGAAGGGACAGAAAGCCCATCGCTACGCCTATACGGACGAGGAACTGAAAGAGATCCTCGACGAAATCGGCCGCGACCAGAAGAACATTACGGTCCAGCGCTACAAAGGCCTTGGCGAAATGAACCCGTCCCAGCTGTGGGAAACGACCATGGACCCGGAATACCGGACGCTCCTGAAAGTCAATCTGAGCGACGCCGCCGAAGCGGACAGCATCTTCAGCATCCTCATGGGCGACAAGGTCGAACCGCGGCGCCAGTTCATTGAAGAAAACGCCGGCAAGGCCGTCTTGGATCTGTAAAAAAGGAGTCAGTCAATGAAAATCCGGAAGAATTTATCCGACGAAGACATGCTGCGCGGCATGCAGGAAGACGAATCGTTTGAAACAGCCGTGCTGCACGACGACAGCGAACGGCGCCGCGTGCGCCGCTCTCCCCGGGCCCTGAAGCAGGAAGCGGAAAAGCAGATGCTGCTCCCGCCGGAAGCGCAGGAAAAGCTGAACCGGTGCCTGCTGGAAGTGAGCATGGAATGGCTCCGCGAAAAAGGCGGCAACGTGGACTGGAAGGTCGTGCGCAACGGCCTGACCATCACCCTGACGCCGGCGCCGGCCAAACGGAAATAAAACACAGTGAGGATATAAGCATGGATACATTGAAATTTCCCCAGGGAACCCTGACCTTCCAGGGCGGGGAACAGACGGCGTCCGACGTCGTCTTCGCCGTGGCCGGCGGACGCAAACCGGCCCGGGAGTGGCTGCGCCAGACCCTGGAGCTGCTGCCCCACAATACGACGGTCGTGGCGGCCGACAAAGGCCTGGATTACCTGGCCGACGCCGGCACCGTGCCGAGCCTCGTCGTCGGCGACGGCGACAGCGCCACGGCAGAAGCGTGGCAGGCGGCCAAGAAGGCCGGCCTGACGACGGAATACGACCGCGACAAGGATTACACGGACCTGCAATTGCTGCTCGAAGCCATGGACGACGACAAGTTCTGGGTCTTTTCGGGCGTGTTCGGCGGCCGCTTTGACCACCTGTTCAGCGCGGTCCAGTCCATCGGGGCACAGGCGCTGCACCAGAAGCAGCCCATGGTCCTGGCGGACGAACGGGAAATCTGCGTGTTCGTGCCGGCCGATATGAGCGTGTCGTTCTATCCGCCGGAAGGCGAGACGCCCGTGGCCGTGTCCCTGCTGCCCTTTACGGAGGAATCCATGGTCAGCATCGAAGGCGTCAAATGGCCCCTGGACGAAAAGATCCTGCTGCGGGATATTCCCTATTCCATCAGCAATGTCATGAGCGAAGCCGAACAGGAAAAGGAAATGCCTCATGTGCACTTCACGTGCCATACAGGCATGACGATCTTATACATCTGTGGCTGAAACGAGAAGAGAACGAGGTGTTAACGTGGACGACAACACAAAGAATCCGAATGATGTTTCGGACGAGGAAATGGTCAACGACGACGGCTATATCGCCCGGGGCGGTAAGATCGAAGACGTAGACCTGACCAACAAGATGAAGGACTCGTACATCAACTACGCCATGAGCGTCATTGTACAGCGGGCCCTGCCGGACGTGCGGGACGGCTTGAAACCCGTACACCGCCGCATCCTGTACGCCATGCAGGAAGCGGGCATGACGTCGAACCGGCCGTACAAGAAATCGGCCCGTATCGTCGGTGAAGTGTTAGGTAAGTATCATCCCCACGGCGATTCGTCCGTCTATGACGCGACGGTCCGCCTGGCCCAGGATTTCAATACGCGCTATCTGCTGGTAGACGGCCACGGCAACTTCGGCAGCATCGACGGCGACAGCCCCGCTGCCATGCGTTATACGGAAGTCCGTATGACGAAGATGGCCGAAGCCATGCTGGAAGACATCGACAAAGATACCGTCGATTTCGTCCCCAACTACGACGAATCCCTGAAAGAACCGTCGGTCCTGCCGGCGAAAGTGCCGGCCCTGCTGATCAACGGGTCCGCCGGTATCGCCGTCGGCATGGCCACCAACATTCCGCCGCACAATCTGCGCGAAGTGGTGCAGGGCCTGATCATGCTTATCGACAACCCCGACGTGACGACGGACGAGTTGATGACGGCCATCAAAGGGCCGGACTTCCCGACGGGCGCCATCATCCTGGGACGCGAAGGCATCCGCCAGGCCTACAACACGGGCCGCGGCATCGTCCGCGTCCGGGCGCGCTGTGAAATCGAACCCATGCAGAAGGGCAAGCACCGCATCGTGGTGACGGAAATCCCGTACCAGGTCAACAAGGCCCGCCTGCTCGAATCCATCGCCCAGCTCGTCAAAGACGGCGTCATCGACGGCATTACGGACCTGCGCGACGAATCGGACCGCCGCGGCATGCGCATCGTCATCGAATTGCGTGCCGACGTGGTGCCCGACATCATGCTGAACAAATTGTACGCCCATACGCAGCTGCAGGATTCCTTCGGCATCATCATGCTGGCCCTGGTGGACAACAAACCCAAGATCCTGACCCTGAAGCAGATCCTGGAATACTTCCTGAAACACCAGAAGGAAGTCGTCACGCGGCGTACGCGCTTCGACCTGGCCAAGGCGAAGGAACGGGCCCACATTTTGGAGGGCTTGAAGATCGCCCTGGATCACCTGGACGAAGTCATCCATACGATCCGCAACAGCGCCAACGCGGAAATCGCGAAGAGTGCCCTCATGGAAAAATTCGGCTTGTCGGACCGCCAGTCCCAGGCCATCCTCGATATGCGGCTCCAGCGCCTGACCGGACTGGAACGCCAGAAGATCGACGACGAGTACGTCGACCTGCTGCAGACCATCGACTATCTGGAAAGCGTCCTGGCGGACGAACAGAAAGTCCTGGACATCATCAAGAAAGACCTGCTTGAAAAAGCCGACAAGTTCGGCGACGAACGGCGCACGGAAATCCAGGAGGATCCGGGCAGCCTCAACGAGATGGATCTCATCGCCAATACGGAAATCGTCGTCACCCTGAGCAACCAGGGCTACATCAAACGCCAGACGACGGACAACTTCCGCAAGCAGAAACGCGGCGGCGTGGGCAAACAAGGCGGCAGCGGCAAGAAAGAAGACGACTTCGCCAAGTACCTCTTTGTGGCCATGACGCATAACTACATCCTGTTCTTTACCAATATGGGACAGGTGTACACGCTGCGGGGCTACCAGATTCCCGAAGCAAGCCGCCAGGCGAAAGGCACGGCCATCGTCAACCTGCTCCAGCTGAGCCAGGGAGAACGCATTACGGCCGTCATCAACACGGCGGACTTCGCCGAAGGCAAGTACCTGTTCATGGCGACGAACAAAGGCACGGTCAAGAAGACGCGCCTCACGGAATTCGCCTCGGTCCGCAAGAGCGGCATGAAGAGCATCGCCCTCAGGGAAGGCGAAGAACTGATCAGCGTGCGCATGACCGACGGCAACAGCGAAATCCTCATGGCGACGCGCGGCGGCCTGGCCATCCACTTCGGCGAGACGGACGTCCGCGAAATGGGCCGTCCGGCCCACGGCGTGCGGGGCATCAACCTCAACCTGAAGGACGAAGTGGTCGCCATGGATACGATTACGGATCCGCAGGCCGAAGTGCTGACCATCACGGAAAACGGCATGGCCAAGCGCACGAAGCTGGAAGAATACACGAAACAGACCCGCGGCGGCAAAGGCCGGATCAACTACAACCTGACCGACAAGACGGGGGAAGTGGTCGGCATGGCCATCGTCCATCCGGAAGACGAACTGTACATCATCACGGCGTCGGGCATCATTATGGTGACGGGCGTGAGCGACATTTCCCAGATCGGCCGCAACACGCAGGGCGTCAAAGCCATTTCCCTGAACGAAGGCGACAAAGTGACGGGCATCGCCACGGTGGAACCGGAAGAGAAACTCGTCCAGGAGCCGGATGGTCCGGAAACGGGCGCGCAAACGGAACCGGAGGAACCCTGACAGGACAGGGAAGGTCGAAGCGGAAACGCTGGTAAATAAAACAAAGGGGTTACGACATGGAATTCTTTAGAGACACAGATGTCGTCGTCATCGGCGGCGGCATCGTCGGCACGGCCATTTTGCGTGAATTGTCCAAGTACGACTTGCGCTGCCTGCTGGTGGAAAAGGAACCCGATCTGGCCATCGGCACCACCAAGGCGAACAGCGCCGTCCTGCATGCCGGCTTCGACGCGCCTACGGGCAGCATGAAAGCGAAGACCAACGTGCGGGGCAACGCCCTGTATCATGAGTTGCAGGACGACCTGAACCTGGACGTCAAGTGGTGCGGCAGCTACGTATGCGCCGTCACGGACGAACAGGTGGAACAGCTGCAGGTCCTGTACGACCGCGGCGTCGCCAACGGCGTCCCCGGATTGAAGATTCTGACGGGCGACGAAGTGCGGAAGCACGAACCGAACCTGGTGACGACGAAGGCCGCCCTGTGGGCTCCCACGGCAGGTGTCGTGTGGCCCTTCGGCGCTGCCATCGCCTTCGCCCAGTGCGCCGTCCAGAACGACGCGCAGGTGATCCGGAACTGCGCCGTCACCGGCTTCGTCAAGGAAGACGGCCGCGTGACCATCGTCAATACCACGAAGGGTGCCATCCGCACGCGCTTCGTCATCAACGCCGCCGGCGTCTACGCCGACAAGATCGCCAGCCTGGCCGGCGACACGTCCTTTACCATTACGCCGCGCAAAGGCGAATACATCCTGTTCGACAAGACCGCCGCGCCGGACCTGGTGTGGAGCGTCGTCTTCCCGTGCCCGACGAAAACGTCGAAAGGCATCCTGGTGTGCACGACGACCCATGGCAACACCTTCATCGGCCCCAACGCCAACGACCAGGACGACCGCGAAGACACGTCCGTCACGCCGGAAGGCATGGACGAAATCATCGCCGGTGCGCGCCGCCTGATTCCGAACCTGCCCATGGGCGCGTCCATTACGGAATTCGCCGGCCTGCGCGCCGTGTCCAGCACGGGGGACTTCGTCCTTGGTGCCTCGTCCGTGCCGGGCTTCTTCAACGCCGCGGGCACGCAGTCGCCGGGTCTCACGTCGGCGCCGGCCATTGCCGAAGTGGTGGTGGAAGCCCTGGGCAAGGAGATGGTGCTCCGTCCCAAACTGAACTGGAACGGCCGCCTGCCCCGCAAAAAGGCCTTCAATAAGATGGCCCCGTCGGAAAAGCAGGAAGCCATTGCGAAGAACGCCCTCTACGGCCGCGTCATCTGCCGCTGTGAAACCGTGACGGAAGGCGAAATTGTGGACGCCATCCACGAACCCATCGGCGCCCGCACGGTGGACGGCGTCAAACGCCGCACCCGCGCCGGCATGGGCCGCTGCCAGGGCGGCTTCTGCGGCCCCCGTGTGGTCCAGATCCTGGCCCGGGAACTGCAGGTCCCTGTGTCCTCCATCGTGAAGGAACGGGCCGCGTCCCGTCTGTATTTTGATAAGTTCGCTGCCAGCGTGCCGGAGGAGGAGAAATAATGGAACAGTATGATGTTGTAATTATCGGCGGCGGCCCCGGCGGGCTGTCCGCAGCCTACTCCGCTTACGAGAACGGCGCGAAACGGATCCTCGTCCTCGAACGGGACCGCGAACTGGGCGGCATCCTGCAGCAGTGCATCCACAACGGCTTCGGCCTGCACCATTTCAAGCAGGAACTGACCGGCCCGGGCTACGCCGACCGGTGCATCGCCCTCATCAAGGACAAGCCGGAAGTCACGTGCATGGTGGACACCATGGTGTTGGAAGTGCGCCCCGACAAGACCGTGACGGCGGTCAATCCGGAAAAAGGCCTCTTCACGGTGCAGGGCCGGACGGTCATTCTTACCATGGGCTGCCGCGAACGGACCCGCGGTGCCATCCGTACGGCGGGCGAACGCCCTGCCGGCATCTTCACGGCCGGCGCAGCCCAGCGCATGGTCAACATGGAAGGCTATCTGCCGGGCAGAAAAATCGTCATCCTGGGCAGCGGCGACATCGGCCTGATCATGGCACGCCGCATGACCCTGGAGGGATGTAAAGTGCAGGCAGTGTGCGAAATCTGCCCGTACTCCAACGGCCTGACCCGCAACATGGTCCAGTGCCTGTATGACTTCGACATTCCCCTGTACCTGTCCCACACGATCCTCAAGATCAAAGGCAAGGACCGCGTGGAAGGCGTCACAGTGGCCAAAGTGGACGAAAAGATGCGGCCTATTCCGGGCACGGAATTCGACATCGACTGCGATACGCTGCTCCTGTCGGTCGGCCTTATCCCGGAAAACGAGCTGTCCCGCATGGCCGGCGTCGAAATCGCGCCGTTCACGAACGGCCCGAAAGTGGACCAGCACCGCCAGACCAGCCTGCCCGGCATCTACGCCGCCGGCAACGTGGTCCACGTCCACGACCTGGTGGATTTCGTGTCCGACGAAGCGGACATCGCCGGCAAGTTCGCCGCCCTGGAAGCACAGGGTAAACTGGCGCCGGTCGCCCATACGGTGGCCGTAAAACCCGTGGACGGCGTCCGCACCTGCGTGCCCCAGGTCCTGCACCTGCCCGAAGGAGGCGAAGACGCGCGCCTCTTCATGCGTGTCGGCGCGCCGGCCCGCAAAGTGATGCTGCAGGTGAAATGCAACGGCGAAGTCCTCGTCCAGCGTATGTTCCCGGTGGTCAAACCGAGTGAAATGATTACCCTCGACCTGCCGGCTGCCAAGACAGCCCTCATGGACGGGGAGATTACGGTCGGATTGCAGCAGAAGTAATGGGAGGGCGCCCCGGCGGGGGCCGGAATTTTCCGGATGCCCCGGGGCGGCGCCCCTGCCCCTCTGCCGCAGGATAAGGAGAAATTATGGAAACGAAAGTAATGAACTGCATCATGTGCCCCATGGGGTGCGAAATGACCGTTACCATGGACCACGGTAAATTTGTCAGTGTCAAGGGCAATACGTGCCCCCGCGGCGCCAAATATGCGGAACAGGAAGTGACGGACCCGAAACGGATGCTGACGACGACCGTCCGGATCCGCGGCGGCCTGCTGCCCCTGCTGCCCGTCGTGTCGGCGGACGTCATGCCCAAGGGAAAGGTGGCGGCAGCGGTGGAATTCCTGCGCCACGTGGAAGTGGACGCCCCGGTGAAGGCCGGGCAGGTCATTGTGGCCGATATCCTCGGCACCGGCGTGAACATCGTGGCCAGCCGGGATATGGATAAGGTAGTACAGTAACGGACGAGGCCGTCCGGTGCCCCGGCGGAGGCCCGGCAGCACAGGTATAACAAAACAGCGCCCCGCAGGAAGAGTTCTCTCCGGCGCGGCTCCTCATAGTGGAAGTCGCAAGGGTACGTTCCTGCAGGGCGTTTTTGTATTCATTGGGGGGCGAGACAGAGGGTATGTGTTTTCATAGGACATTCCAAAATGGAATAGTTGCCCGGCACTTTTTCCAAAATGGAATGAGTTAGCAAAAACACATACCTCGAGCGGCAGATAAAGAAAGGAGTTTTATGGACACAGAATCGATTTCCTTGTTTTTGGACATCTGGAAGTCCGGCAGTTTCCGCTGGGCGGCGGAACGGCACGGCATGACCCAGTCCGCCGCGAGCAAAAAGATGGCGCAGCTGGAAAAGGAACTGGGAATCACGTTGTTCGCCCGCGCTCTGGGCGTCCGCAAGGTGTATCACACGGAGGCGGGCCGGAAGTTCAGTCGACTGGCGGAACGCATGGCGCCGCTGTACCAGGAAGCCCTGCATTTGCGGGACGGAGGGTACAATACATCCTGCCTGACCATTGCCTGCCTGTACGGTGCGCAGGACGGGATGATGCCGCAGGTGGTGCGGCGGCTGTCGGAATCGCTGTTCAATTTCAGTATCCGCGTGGAGAACCATCCGGCGGAGGACGTGCTGGGGCTGGTGGAGCAGGGCGATGCGGATCTGTGCGTGACGACGATGCCGTCGCGGGCCGTGGGCGTGGAGTCGCGGCTGCTGTTCAGTGAGGAGTACCGCGTGGTGCTGCGGAAGGAGCAGAAACTGTTCCAGGTCGGGGCGACGGTGCATCCGAGGCAGCTGGAGGAACGGCATGAAATTCTGCGCCGGCCGGAGCCGTCCCTGCTGGGATGGCACGCCCAGTGGTGGCGGCCGCTGCGGTGCAAAATTGCGGTGGACACGGCGACGGCGGCGGCACCGTATTTTAGCGACGGGGAGGACTGGATGATTGCGCCGGCGTACGCGGCGCTCGGCCTGCTGGAGAAGGGGTTCGTTTCCTTTCCGTTGCAGGAAAACCCGCCAAACTATGAGATGTATCTGTCGTATCGGCCGAAAAATCCCATCATTCAGCGGGAAAATGTGGCGGAGATGATGGTGCAGTACGCGACGGAGGTGTAGGGTGTCGCCGGCGTGTGGTATAATGGTGGCAGACGCGTGAAGGAGGGTTTCGGATGATCAATTTTCTGCTGTTGGTACTGCAATTTGTCATGGATTTTATTATCCTGGCAATTTACATGGCCTTTTTCCTGCCCTTTCTGGCGTTTATCCTGCCGCCGTCGTGGTTGAAAACGGCAGAAAGCATTCCGTATTTCGAGGTGTACTTTCTGTCGCTTTCCCTGCTGATTCCCACGCTGCTCAGCCGCTTTTCGTTTTTCCAGTCCATCCTGGTCTCCCTGCAGGGCGTTCACAAGGCGCGGGGGCAGGAACTGGAGGTCATCGAGGCGGCGCTGAATCCGGTCTTGCGGCAGGCGGGCCTGCGGCGGGAGGACTTTTCACTGTACGTGGACAACCGGGACGAACTGAACGCCTACGCCATCGGGGACCATCATATCGTCGTGACGCGGCCGCTGCTGACGTACCTGCCGGTGCCGAAAATCAGCGGCATCCTGGCCCATGAGCTGGGGCACCTTCAGCATCACCACACGCGGTGGCTTCTCATGAGCTACGGCATGAACATGCCCCTGGCTATTTCCAACTGGATTTACCGCATTCTGGTGGCGATCCTCTGCATTTTCCAGGTCATTCCTTTTGTGGGCCTCGCCATTTCCCTTTTCGTGTTCTTCTTCAATACGTTGATCCGCCTGACCAATGCCCTGATGGGGCTGCCCATTCATTTGCTGACGCAGTACAACGCGCGGCAAAACGAATACGAGGCAGACCGTTATGCCTATGAAATCGGGTATGGTGCAGAACTGCATAACGCCCTGCTGGATATTACGCAAGGCGGTGCGTATGAACCGTCCGGCTTTTTCGCCCGCCTGTGGTCCGATCATCCGTTGACGCAGGACCGCCTGGCGCGGCTGCGGCAATATGTTGAGGGAGGAAGACAGTAGAAACGGCGGCAGCATTCCTGCCTGTTTAAAGAAAAGAAGGCCCCGCAGGTTTTCCTGCGGGGCCTTTTAGTATGTAGACATATTATTTAATTGCAGCCGCGATTCTGCCTCAGATTTCGATCTTGCCTTCGGCGTCGCTCGTCTTGAAGGCGGCTTTGATGGCGTCGTAAATGCAGAAAATCACGACGAGGCCTTCGAAAAACAGGCCGAGGCCGAACAGGGACAGGGCACCGCCGATGCAGGTTGCAATCAGGTAGCCGAGGCCGGCAATGGGATGGCCGGCGTAGAAACGATGGACGCCGAAGGCACCCAGGAACAGCGCCAGCAGGATGTAGGCGATTTTGCTGACCCGCTTGGCTCCCTTCGTCACGACGACTTTTCCTGTATTTTCATCGCGGTACGCTTCGATGGCCATTCCTTCCTTAACCGAAAAGGGAATTTCACTCTTCGGAACCTCTACGAGACTGCCGTCCGGCATACCGATTGAAACGATCCCGTCTTCTACCTTGACCACTCTTGCCATGATGCCCCTCCTCCGGTCCTTCCGGACCTGCTTCCGTTCGAATTTGACCGCCCGTTTGCGGGACTCGGTCTTTAACTTTCATTATACTTGAAGAGGGTGACAGAGGCAAGACTGTTTGGATTTGCAGATTCTTTCGCAGGCGAAAGGGACGCAGGAATCCGTCTTCGCGGAGATTCCAATAAGCGCACAAAAAGAACCCCGCAGGGATTTATCCGGCGACTTCGACCGAAGGGAGCGGAGCCGGGAAAACCCTGCGGGGTTTCTGTGTGTGTTCTATTGTGTGCCTGCGTCAAATCGTCCACTTGCTCTGGTCGGTGTGCAGGTAGTGTTCCGCTTTCTCCGACAGGGGCGCGCCCAAAAAGTCGCGGTAGAGCTGCTGGATGTACGGGTTCTCGCAGGAAATGCGTTTTTCCGATTTCCGGTCCAGTTCGTGCAGGTATTCGCCGCGTTCCCAGGCCAGTTCTTCGCCGGCGTGGATGGGCTGTCCGCCACCGCCGCTGCAGCCGCCGGGGCAGGCCATGATTTCCACAAAGTCGTACTGCACGTCGCCGTCGCGGATGGCGTCCACCAGGGCCCGCGTGTTGGCGAGGCCGCTGGTCACGGCCAGGCGCAGGGTCTTGCCCGCCAGGGTGGTGGTGCATTCGCGCCAGAACCCGGCGTCGTTGGACCGGGGTTTCCACGTGAGGAACGTATCCGGATCGGGGTGCTTGCCTTCCAATGTGACGTAGGCGTTGCGCACGGCCGCTTCCATGACGCCGCCCGTCGTACCGAAGATGACGGCGCCGCCCGTGCCCTCGCCCATGGGAGTATCAAAAGGTTCCGGCTGGAGAGACGCTACATCTACGTTGGCCACATGGAGCATGCGGTTCAACGCGCGCGTCGTGAGGACATAGTCCGTGTCGTACAGATCCGGTTCGGAGTTGACTTCCGGCACGGCGCATTCGTATTTTTTCGCCACGCAGGGCATAATGGCCACGTTGACGATTTTTTTCGGGTCCACGCCGAGGAGCTGGGCGTAGTAGCTCTTGGAGATGGCGCTGAACATGGACATGGGCGACTTGGACGTCGACAGGTTGGGCAGCATGTCCGGCGCGTCGAGTTTGCAGTAACGCACCCAGCCGGGGCAGCAGGACGTGTACATGGGCCATTTGTACCGGCCCGGGTCCTGCAGGCGGTGGATCAGTTCCGCGCTTTCTTCCATAATCGTCAGGTCGGCGCCGAAGTTCGTGTCGAACACGTACCGGAAGCCGAGGTGCCGCAGGGCCGCCGCCAGCTTCAGCGGTGTCGCTTCTTCGCGGGGCATGCCCGTCTCTTCGGCCCAGGCCGTGCGCACGGCCGGCGCAATCTGGACGATGACAATCTTTTCGGGGTCGGACAATTCCTTCCACACTTTTTCACTGTCGTCGCGGGCCCGCAAGGCCGACACGGGGCAGTGGGTGATGCACTGGCCGCAGAGGGTGCAGTTTTCCTGCACCAGGCCGACGCGCGTCCGTCTGCCCGTGTTGATCAGGTCCCACACGTGCATGCCCTGGATCTTGTCGCACACGGAAATGCAGCGCATGCAGCGGATGCATTTGGTTTCGTCGCGGATCAGGGGGAACGAGTTGTCCCAGGGGTGCTGGCGATAGCGAATCGGATACGACGTGTAATCCACGCCCAGGTTGGCGCAGACCTTCTGCAGCTCGCAGTTGCCGTTCCGGTGGCACGTGGGGCAGTTCATGTTATGCTGCGACAGAATGAGTTCGACGTTGAGCCGCCGCGCCGTGCGCACCTTCTCGGACCGCGTGGAGATTTCCATGCCTTCGCGGACCTTCGTGTTGCACGACGAAACGAGGCGCTGCATGCCTTTCACTTCGACGACGCAGATACGGCAGGCGCCGACTTCGTTGACGCTTTCCAAAAAGCACAGCGTCGGAATAGGGATGCCATTGCTGCGCGCCGCCTGCAGGATGGTGGAGTTGTCCGGCACCTGCAGATGGCGGTTATCGATTGTAATGTTTACCATGGAAAATGACCTCCCTGTTTCAAAGCGCCCAAACCGTAGACATCGCAGCGCAGGCAGCGCAGGGCTTCCTGCTTCGCTTCGGCGGGACTCATGCCGACACCGACGCTTTCAAAATCGTGTTTCCGCACGGACGCCTCGCGCTGGCGGATGTTGCACCGTCCGCAGGGGCGGCGGTCGATGAAGTGCGGCGGCGCCGCGTGGACGCCGAAATCGAGTTTATGTTCGTAGCCCAGGTAGGCATCGATGTTGATGGCTGCTACTTTGCCGGCCGCAATGGAGCGAATCAGCGTAGCCGGGCCGGTGACGCAGTCGCCGCCGGCGAAAATCCCGTCGGTGCCCGTGACCGTGCCATCCGATTCGGCCTGGATGACACCGTGGTTGACAGGGACGCCCTGCTGGCTGAACCGCTGCCATTCGATATCCTGGCCGATGGCGGAAATAATCAAATCGCAGGGCAGCTCGAACAAGCCGTCCGGCGCATCGTACGGTTTCGGACGGCCGCCGACGATGGGGCCGGGAATCTGGCGCCGCAGGGCCAGGGCCTTCACCTTGCCATCGGGACCTGCCACGACATGATCGGGCGCGCACAGCTCCAGCAGTTCGCACCCTTCGGCAATGGCGCCGTCGATTTCCTCGTCCAGGGCGGGCATGTCGGCGCGGCTGCGGCGGTAGGCGATATAGACCTTCCTGGCGCCCAGGCGCACGCTCGTGCGGCACGCGTCCATGGCCACGTTGCCGCCACCCACGATGACGACGGTCTTGCCCGTGTAGTCCGGCGGGTTGTCATAGCCTACGTCGCGGAGCATGGAAATGGCAGCCACGACGCCCTCGGCTTCCTCGCCTTTAATATGGAGGGTCTTCGACGTGTGGGCGCCGAAGGACAGATAAACCGCGTCATACTGTTCCCGCAGTTCCTCCAGGGTGAAATCCTTGCCGACGGACACGCCGAACTTCGTCTGCACGCCCGTAGACAAAATATGATTGATATCCTCATCCAGGTATTTGCGCGGCAGGCGGTACGCCGGAATGCCGTAGCGCAGCATGCCGCCCAGTTTGTCCAGCCGCTCCATGATGGTCACCTGGTGCCCCATGAGCTGCAGGTAATACGCCGCCGTCAGGCCGCCGGGGCCGCCGCCCACAATGGCAATCTTCTTGCCCGTCTCGGGGAGCCGCTTCGGAGCGGGGATGTCCCCGGAATTCTCGCAGGCAAAGCGCTTGAGGCCGCAGATGTTGATGGCGTCGTCCACCATGTTGCGCCGGCAGTTCGGTTCGCAGGGATGTTCACACACGAACCCGCACGACGCCGGGAACGGATTGTCCTTGCGCACCAGCTGGACCGCGTCGGCATAGCGGCCGTCGGCGATGAGGGACAGGTACCCCGGAATGTCCACGTGGGCCGGGCAGGCCATGCGGCAGGGCACCGGCTGATCCTGCCGGGCCAGGCAGGTCTTGTGCGTCACGTGTTCCTCATAGTCCCGGCGGAATGCCTCCAGGCTGTTGACGACCATTTCGCCGGCTTCGTAGCCGATGGCACAGTCCGCTGTCAGGTAGATGGAGCGGGCCGTCCGTTCCAGCAAGGCCAGGTCCTCTTCCGTGCCGTCGCCGTCAAGGATTTTTTCCAGCAGGTCTTCCACCGTTCCCAGGCCGACGCGGCAGGGGACGCACTTGCCGCAGCTCTGGGCGTGGCACGTCTTGACCATGGACAAGGTCGTGTCGACGGGACAGCTTCCGCGCGGATTGGCTGCCAGGCGGCCTTCCATGGTGGTCAGCATGGATTCCATCGTTTTGAACGAGCTTTCCGGTGTATCCAGTTTGATGTTCGCCATTTTCCTTCCCTTCCTTTATATAAAGTTAGATTTTTGCGAAATCTTTTAACAAAATCATTATAAAGCACAACGAAGGGGAATGCAACCAAAAGGCCGCTGCATAGCGTATTCCATTTACCATTCCTTTTTCTTTTTGGGCTGCCTCTTGCCAAACGGAAAAACCTATGCTATACTGACTACAGTTAGCGATAGCTAACTAGCGGATCCCTTCCGCTGTAATGCATCGTTTCTTCACAGCATACAAACTTGTACTGCATTGCGTTTTTTTCTCCACGGCATCCGGAAGCCCTCCCTTCCGGGTGCCTTCTTTTTTGTTAAGTTTTTAACAAAAATCTTTAAAAAGTTGTTGACTTTTTTTAAGGCCGGTGCTAATATACTACTTGTCGCCGAGCGATTGCCCGGCAATGCGCCGGGTTGGATGGCGCTCTTGAATCTCCTCGGGAGAGAGCAAGAGCGTCAGGAACCCTGGCTGGGAACCTTGAAAACTGAATAACAAGAAACCAGATGAATGTGCGGGTCACATCTTTGGAAACAAAGATGGACCAGGTCATTAATTTCGAAACAACAAAGAAGAGCCAAATCGGCTTTTCCATAAACTTTTATGGAGAGTTTGATCCTGGCTCAGGACGAACGCTGGCGGCGTGCTTAACACATGCAAGTCGAACGGGGAATTTTGCTTCGGCACGATTCCTAGTGGCGAACGGGTGAGTAACGCGTAGGCAACCTGCCCCTCAGACGGGGACAACATTCCGAAAGGGATGCTAATACCGGATACGAAGCTTCTGCCGCATGACGGAAGCTTGAAAGGTGCCCTCAAGCACCGCTGAAGGATGGGCCTGCGTCCGATTAGCTTGTTGGTGGGGTAACGGCTCACCAAGGCGACGATCGGTAGCCGGTCTGAGAGGATGAACGGCCACATTGGGACTGAGACACGGCCCAGACTCCTACGGGAGGCAGCAGTGGGGAATCTTCCGCAATGGGCGAAAGCCTGACGGAGCAACGCCGCGTGAGTGATGAAGTTCTTCGGAACGTAAAACTCTGTTGTTCACGACGAACGAGGGGATCAGGAAATGGGTTCCCAGTGACGGTAGTGAACGAGGAAGCCACGGCTAACTACGTGCCAGCAGCCGCGGTAATACGTAGGTGGCAAGCGTTGTCCGGAATTATTGGGCGTAAAGCGCATGTAGGCGGTTCCTTAAGTCGGTCGTGAAAATGCGGTGCTTAACGCCGTATGGCGATCGAAACTGAGGGACTTGAGTGCAGGAGAGGAAAGGGGAACTCCCAGTGTAGCGGTGAAATGCGTAGATATTGGGAAGAACACCGGTGGCGAAGGCGCCTTTCTGGACTGTGTCTGACGCTGAGATGCGAAAGCCAGGGTAGCGAACGGGATTAGATACCCCGGTAGTCCTGGCCGTAAACGATGGGTACTAGGTGTGGGAGGTATCGACCCCTTCCGTGCCGGAGTTAACGCAATAAGTACCCCGCCTGGGGAGTACGGCCGCAAGGCTTAAACTCAAAGGAATTGACGGGGGCCCGCACAAGCGGTGGAGTATGTGGTTTAATTCGACGCAACGCGAAGAACCTTACCAAGGCTTGACATTGAGTGCAAGGCTTAGAGATAAGCCCCCCTCTTCGGAGGCACGAAAACAGGTGGTGCATGGCTGTCGTCAGCTCGTGTCGTGAGATGTTGGGTTAAGTCCCGCAACGAGCGCAACCCCTATCCTATGTTACCAGCATCAAGTTGGGGACTCATAGGAGACTGCCAGGGAGAACCTGGAGGAAGGCGGGGATGACGTCAAGTCATCATGCCCCTTATGTCTTGGGCTACACACGTACTACAATGGTCGGCAACAGAGAGCAGCGAACCCGCGAGGGGGAGCGAACCTCAAAAACCCGATCCCAGTTCGGATCGCAGGCTGCAACCCGCCTGCGTGAAGTCGGAATCGCTAGTAATCGCAGGTCAGCATACTGCGGTGAATACGTTCCCGGGCCTTGTACACACCGCCCGTCACACCACGAAAGTTGGTAACACCCAAAGCCGGTGGGATAACCGCAAGGAGTCAGCCGTCTAAGGTGGGGCCGATGATTGGGGTGAAGTCGTAACAAGGTAGCCGTATCGGAAGGTGCGGCTGGATCACCTCCTTTCTAGGGAGACATGCGGAACGAAGGTTCTGCAGAGACTCCGGTCGACAGGGACCGGTGAGAGATCATCGAAGCTGATAAAGCTGAAGTTCCTGAGGCACATTCATCTGGCGATTGTTATTTGGTTTTGAAGGTTCCCAAAAGAACCTTCGTTGGACCTTGAAAACTAAACAGAAGAAACGAAAGTCTTGATCCGAGGATGAGTCGGGTCAAGCAACCTCAATTCGAAGCGAAAGCTGAGAGTAGAGAATTAACGAGTCATAGCAAAAGCTATATTGACAAGAACCGGAAGAGTGGAACGCAAGCTGCAAAGCGAGCGGGAAGCGAAACCAGTTCTCCCAAGTAGAGAAATCAAGCTACAAAGGGCATATGGTGGATGCCTTGGCGCCATGAGCCGAAGAAGGACGCGATAAGCTGCGATAAGCCGCGGGGAACTGCAAATAAGTATCGATCCGCGGATTTCCGAATGGGGAAACCCGGCAGCCGTAATGGGCTGTCACCCGCAAGGGAGGGAACCCGGTGAACTGAAACATCTAAGTAGCCGGAGGAAGAGAAATCAAACGAGATGCCCACAGTAGCGGCGAGCGAAGCGGGCAGAGCCCAAACCGGCGGCCTTCGGGCCGCCGGGGTTGAGGACCGGCACAACCGGACGAGTTGCTAGTAGAATTACCTGGAAAGGTAAGCGAGAGAGGGTAAAAGCCCCGTATACGAAAGCGACGAGGACGCGGCCGGAATCCAGAGTACCACGGAGCACGAGGAATTCTGTGGGAAGCAGGGGGGACCACCCTCCAAGGCTAAACACTACATGGCGACCGATAGTGCAGAGTACCATGAGGGAAAGGTGAAAAGAACCCCGGGAGGGGAGTGAAAGAGAACCTGAAACCGTATGTCTACAAGCAGTCGGAGCGAAAGCGACGGCGTGCCTATTGAAGAATGAGCCAACGAGTTACGTGTGCCAGCAAGGTTAAGCAGAAGATGCGGAGCCGCAGGGAAACCGAGTCTGAACAGGGCGGATAGTTGGTATACGTAGACCCGAAACTGCAGTGATCTACGCATGGCCAGATTGAAACGCAGGTAAAATTGCGCGGAGGATCGAACCGGGACATGTTGAAAAATGTTCGGATGAGCTGTGCGTAGGGGTGAAATTCCAATCGAACGCAGAGATAGCTGGTTCTCCTCGAAATAGCTTTAGGGCTAGCCTCAGGCAGTAAGCGCAGGCGGTAGAGCACTGATCGGGATAGGGGCCGTAACGGCTACCGAACCCTGTCAAACTCCGAATGGCAGCGCTGCAGAGCCTGGGAGTCAGACTACGAGTGATAAGATCCGTGGTCAAAAGGGAAACAGCCCAGACCATCAGCTAAGGTCCCCAATGCCGTACTAAGTGGAAAAGGATGTGGGGTTTCATAAACAACCAGGATGTTGGCTCAGAAGCAGCCACCATTTAAAGAGTGCGTAATAGCTCACTGGTCGAGAGACCCTGCGCCGAAGATTCCCGGGGCTAAAGTACGGAACCGAAGCTATGGATGCATCCTTCGGGATGCGTGGTAGAGGAGCGTTCCCATCGGGCTGAAGTCGTCCTGTAAGGGACGGTGGACTGGTGGGAAGTGAGAATGTTGGCATGAGTAGCGAAAAGAATGGTGAGAATCCATTCCACCGAAAACACAAGGATTCCTGAGCAACGATCGTCGTCTCAGGGTAAGTCGGGACCTAATCCGAGGCATGGAGCGTAGGAGATGGACATCCGGTTGAAATTCCGGAACCGGCAGGAATCGTTATGAGCAATGGAGTGACACAGGAAGGCAGGCGCGCATGAGATTGGAAGTTCATGTGCAAGCGTGCGACGCGTGGGGCAGGCAAACCCGTCCCACATCAAGCGCCAGGCGTGACGCGGAGGAGACCGCAAGGGATCCGAAGGTGCCGAGCCTACACTGTCGAGAAAAGCTTCTAGCAAGAGACCTGCCGCCCGTACCGTAAACCGACACAGGTGTGTGGGGAGAGAATCCTAAGGTGCGCGGGAGAACCCTCGTTAAGGAACTCGGCAAAATGTACCCGTAACTTCGGGATAAGGGTAGCCGCCTGGTGTGAAGGAACTTGCTTCCGGAGCACCGGATGGCCGCAGAGAAGAGGCCCAAGCGACTGTTTACCAAAAACTTAGGTGCCTGCCAAAGCGAAAGCTGACGTATAGGTGCTGACACCTGCCCAGTGCCGGAAGGTTAAGGAAGGAGGTCCGGGTTCGACCCAAAGCCTTCGACCGAAGCCCCGGTGAACGGCGGCCGTAACTATAACGGTCCTAAGGTAGCGAAATTCCTTGTCGGGTAAGTTCCGACCCGCACGAAAGGTGTAACGATTTGGGCGCTGTCTCAACGAGGGACCCGGTGAAATTGAAATACCTGTGAAGATGCAGGTTACCCGCGACTGGACAGAAAGACCCCATGGAGCTTTACTGTAACCTGACATTGGGTTCTGATACTGCATGCACAGGATAGGTGGGAGGCACGGAAGCCGTTCCTTCGGGGACGGCAGAGCCGCCGTTGGGATACCACCCTTGCGATATCGGAATTCTAACCGGAACGGCAACGACGTTCGGGACAGTGTCAGGCGGGCAGTTTGACTGGGGCGGTCGCCTCCCAAAATGTAACGGAGGCGCCCAAAGGTTCCCTCAGCGCGGCCAGAAATCGCGCGCAGAGTGCAAAGGCAGAAGGGAGCTTGACTGCGAGTCAGACAAGACGAGCAGGGACGAAAGTCGGGCTTAGTGATCCGGTGGCTTCCAAGTGGAAGGGCCATCGCTCAACGGATAAAAGCTACCCTGGGGATAACAGGCTGATCTCTCCCAAGAGTTCATATCGACGGGGAGGTTTGGCACCTCGATGTCGGCTCATCACATCCTGGGGCTGAAGTCGGTCCCAAGGGTTGGGCTGTTCGCCCATTAAAGTGGTACGCGAGCTGGGTTCAGAACGTCGTGAGACAGTTCGGTCCCTATCCATCGCGGGCGTAAGAGATTTGAAGGGGGCTGCTCCTAGTACGAGAGGACCGGAGTGGACGAATCAATGGTGTACCAATTATGCCGCCAGGCGTACAGTTGGGTAGCTACATTCGGGAAGGATAAACGCTGAAAGCATCTAAGCGTGAAACCTGCCCTAAGATGAGATCTCTCACAGCATAAGCTGGTAAGACTCCTTGAAGAAGACAAGGTTGATAGGCCGGGAGTGTAAGTGCAGTGATGCATTGAGCGGACCGGTACTAATAAGTCGAGGGCTTGATTTCACAAGGCTTGTTAAGCGTAGTTTCTTCTGTTTTGTTTTGAAGGTCCAACCTTCTGAAATCCGGTGACGATGGCTGAGAGGAACCACCTGTTCCCATCCCGAACACAGCAGTTAAGCTCTCACGCGTCGAAAGTACTTGGGTGGAAGCGCCCTGGGAGGATAGATTGTTGCCGGTTCATGAGCCCCTTTACGTGAAAACGTAGAGGGGTTTTTTAGTTGTCTGTGATGGTATTGTTTTCTTCTATATCATTCTTCAAAAAACGCCGTTTTATGCGGGGAATTGCATAGATAAAGACAATTCGATATGATATAATTAAATAGTTTAAGTATTTGTAAAAAGGTCCATACAAGGAGGTCGTTTATGTACGATTATCTGATTGTCGGCAGCGGGTTGTTCGGTGCTGTCGTAGCCCACGAAATGAAAAAAGCAGGCAAGTCTGTACTCGTACTGGAACGCCGCGTCCACCGCGGTGGCAATGTTTACTGCGAAGAAAAAGAGGGCATCCGCATCCACAAATACGGCGCCCATATTTTCCATACATCGAATAAAAAAGTCTGGGATTACGTCAATCAGTTTGTTGAATTCAACAACTATGTCAATTCACCTGTGGCCAACTACAAGGGCGAACTCTACAACCTGCCCTTCAACATGAACACCTTCGCCAAGATGTGGGGCATCGTAACGCCTGCAGAGGCGGCGGCCAAGATTGCCCAGCAGCGGAAGGAAGCGGGTATTACGAATCCGCGGAACCTGGAAGAGCAGGCCATTTCCCTGATCGGCACGGATATTTATACGAAGCTGATCAAGGGCTACACGGAAAAACAGTGGGGCCGCAGCTGCACGGAACTGCCGGCGTTTATTATTAAACGGCTGCCGGTGCGCTACACCTTCGATAACAACTACTTTAACGACCGCTACCAGGGCATTCCCATGGGCGGCTACAACAAGCTCATCGACGGGCTCCTGGACGGTATTGAGGTGCGGACCGATGTAGATTACCTGCAGCACCGGGACGAATACTGCGGCGTGGCGAAGACCATCGTCTATACTGGTCCCATTGACGAATACTTCGGTTATTGCCTGGGTACCCTGGAATACCGCGGCCTCCGCTTTGAAACGGAGCGACTGGAAGAAGAGAACCACCAGGGCGTGGCGGTCATGAACTACACGGATCGGGAAACGCCGTGGACCCGCATCATTGAACACAAGCACTTTGAATTTGGGACGCAGCCCGTCACGTACGTCACCAAGGAATACCCGGCAGACTGGAAGCCCGGCGAGGAAGCCTATTATCCTGTCAACGACGATAAGAATCAGGCCCTTTACACGAAGTACGCGGAATTAGAAGCAAAAGAGAAGAACGTAATCTTCGGCGGCCGACTGGCAGAGTACAAGTACTATGACATGGACGACGTTGTTGCCCGTGCGCTGGAAACGGTGTCAAAACTGCAAAATGCGTAAATTGCTGCGCCGCAACAGATAAAACAAAATTAAAGGGTACACTACGGCAAAATACGCAACGAAGTTTGGAGGAATAACGCGTGGATATCAAGATATTGATTGCAGCCCATAAACCATACTGGATGCCGTCAGATCCCGTTTACGTGCCGCTCCAGGTCGGAGCCGCAGGAAAACAGGATCTTGGCTACGTTCGGGATGACACGGGCGATAATATCTCGAGCAAAAACCCCAATTTTTGTGAATTGACAGGCCTTTACTGGGCCTGGAAAAACCTCAAGGCAGACTATATCGGCCTCGTCCACTACCGCCGGTACTTTACGCGGAAAGAAGTTCATAATATTGATGGCAAACGGGACCAGATTCTGACCGGATCCGACTGGGAGAGGCTTTTGTCCCGTTATACCGTCGTCGTTGCGGATAAACGAAAATACTACATAGAAAGTAATCTCTCGCACTATAACCATGCTCACCATCCGGAAGGCATGATTATTGCCCGGGAAATTCTGGCTGAACAGGATCCGGACTATCTGCCTGCCTTCGACAAAGTCATGAACCGGACCTGGGCCCATATGTTCAACATGTTTGTCATGCGGCGGGACTTGTTCGATGCGTACATGGAGTGGGTGTTTGGTGTCTTGTTTGAATTGGAAAAAAGAGTGGATATCACCGGTTGGGATGTCTACGAATCGCGGATTTATGGGTTTGTCAGTGAACTCCTGCTCGACGTTTGGCTGGAAAAGAATGGCATGGCCTACCACGAGCAGAATGTTTCCTTTATGGAGAAGCAGAACTGGGTCAAAAAGGGCGGGGCATTTTTGAAACGGAAAGTGTTTGGGAGATAAAAAGAATGAACGACGTGACAAATCCCTTGATCAGCGTTATCATGCCAGTCTATAATGTCGAACGTCTTCTAGAAAAATCCGTTCAGTCGGTGGTGCTACAAGATTATCAAAATCTGGAGATTATTCTCGTAGATGATGGCTCTACGGATAAAAGTGGTTTATTGTGCGATAAATTTGCTGAGCAGGATTGTAGAATCAAGATTATTCATAAAAAAAATGGTGGTCTTTCTGATGCTCGTAATGTAGGGATTCGCAGTTCCAGAGGAATGTATATCACACTGGTAGATTCTGATGATGAGATTGACCGTGACTGCATCAGCTATTTATATTCACTCATTGAACGGTATCACTGTCCTATGTCCTTGTGTACACATCGCATCTATTATGAACGGTCTGATAAAACCGTTGAACTTGGCAATCATGAAGAATGCAAATTGGATGCCAAAACTTGTATTCGGAAGATGTGCTATCATGACCAAGTTGATACTTCAGCGTGGGGGAAATTATACCAAAGAGATTTGTTCTCCAAAATAGAGTACCCCGTCGGGAAAAAGTTTGAGGATATCGGCACTACGTACAAGTTGTTTATCCAAAGTAAAATTATTGCCTGTGGATTTAGCCCAAAATACACATATCATATTAGGGAAAATTCCATTACAACTAGTTCATTTAATCTATCTAAGCTGGATTTATTAGAAATGACGGATCAAATGGCGAAGGATGTAGTACAGCTCTACCAGGACCTGAAGAAGGCGGTGTTGAGGAGACAGGTTTATGCTCGCCTCAGTACGATTAATCAAACACTTACCGTCGATGATTTTAGTTTGCCAATCCGGGATGAAATGATTGAATTTGTGAAAAATCACAGCTGGCAAATCTTACAGGATCAGCAAGCTCCTTTGCGTGACAAGATAGCCATTATTCTTCTATTGCTTGGACTCCCCGCATATCGATTTGCATGGAATTTGTATAGTCATTTAAAAATGTGACTACATACATTTGACGGCATTTGACGGCGGAGGTTGGTAGTTATGAAAAGATTAAATGATTCCGAAGTCCAGAAAACATTGCTCTGATTGCTTTGTTTAAGGAGTTTGGGAAAGTTGAAGATTGCTGCCGTTGTTGCTTGTGTAATAAAGGTATTGCAATTCATAGCCTAACCTAAGTATTGGAGCCAATGTTGCAACGGACGTTGCTGAACGGTCAGATGGATAATTACTTGTATTAAAGCGATGTTTTTTGTATGGTTGGGAAGGTGCCCTTGGTTTCTTCTGTGAAGCAGTCGGATTGACTGCGCTTGTTTTGCGTGTGCTGCTCAAAGCAAAAGACAATAGAATAAGTGGCATCACATTGGGAACAACTGGTCATGGGTTGTTATTCCACCTTGGTGTAGAATTTGTAAATAAAACGGCCGGCCAGCTTAAGGATACCAAAGCATGAAACAATTGGCGTGTAATGAAATAAAACGGTAATAGAATAATATCTCATTGAATCTAGGGGGATATAAATTGAAAACTGTTGTGGCGTGTGCATATAGTAAGATGCATGTTAACTTTTATTTGAGAATGAGAAAGGCTTTCTTGAAAGAGGGATACAGTTTGTTGATCCTGGCTTCTCAATATTCGAGTTATCGTTATGCTTTAAATCATGGGTGTCCCGCCAAGTTATCCCATGTGAATGGTACTGTTGCCATGAGGGAAGCATACCATGGACTGGCCAATAGATTGCAAAATAGTATGGATATTAAGTTAGGATTGTTGTCCTTATCAAAGGCTGTAAAATACTATAAGTCTGTATATGAGCTATTGGAACAAATCAACGAGGAAAGGAAAATTTCTTTGGTAGTAGCTTTCCAAAATGCACGTACTGAGGAAATTGCTTTTCATGATTTTGCCGCCAATCACAATATTATGAAGCTGTTTTTTGAGTTTTCTAATATGCCCGGTAAAATTTTTTGTGATCGGGAAGGCAGTAATAAGAAATCAGAATTGTATCTCAGTAAAAATAAAATCTTAGACCAATTTGATTGCCCAACTGATGCAGAATATGAGAGTTGGAAAAAGGATTACCTAAAAATAAAATTTCAGCAAATCTCCATACCTCAGGCCAAGATAACCTTTCCTAGGTCCTTTTTAGAAAAATTAGAGGATATGGCAGCAAGTTTGTTCATAACCCATATTCCAGCTACAAATATCAATTTAAAAAGGGCCATCTCTGTTAATTTGAACAAGCTCCACAAAAATCAAGATGTCCTGAAATGGGCAGTACAAATTGATACGCATGAAATGAAGGGGCAATATATCTTTTTTCCGCTGCAGGTAAGTTCAGATACACAGATTATCGTCAACAGTGATATAGGGCTTATCGAAGCATTGAAACGGGCAGTGAAATTGGCAGCGAGAGAAAATAAAAAATTGGTTATAAAACCGCATCCCGCAGAATTCGATAAATCTGCTCAAGAAACTATTTTAAGGCTGGCAAGAGAAAATGGGTGTATCATTTCAGTAAACAATACATTTCATCTGATTGAGGATGCATATAAGGTGATTACGATTAATTCTACAGTTGGTTTGGAAAGTATGATTTTAGGAACGCCGGTTATCGTTTTGGCAGATCCTTTCTATAAAAATTTCACGTTTGAGCAACTCAAAAAATATTTACTTCGTTATCTGGTTAACATAGAACTGTTCTCAGTTGAGGAAATCCCCGACGTAACAGAATTATTGAAAAGGGCTTCTGTCTGACTGGCATTGGGAGCATTAGACTTAGATGGACTATTATAGCAGGATGTTGGCGATTATATCGCCGAATGAATATTTACCTAAAGAAATATTAGAGGCAAATGGCGTGAAGACAGTTTTTTTGTTTCCCGCCAAAAAATCTTTTTTTTCCAGGGTTATTCGCCGTATTACGCTTTTGACAGGATTATTTATCTTTTGTTTTGATGAAAGTTTTGCAAAGGTGGATTTGTCAAAATACGATATGATTTTGGTTACTGAAAAAATTTATCCAGTAACTATCTTATCCTACCTTAGGAGTAAGAATCAGCATTGTAAATTGATCTACTGGATGTGGAATACTGCAATAAGTGAAAGGTTGAGGCTTTATGATGCTCAGAAAGAGTGGAAGAAAGTTGTTCAGGGACGCAAAAAGTATGGCTATGAGATAATTTCTTTTGATAAATCAGACTGTGAGAAATACAATTTAATTTACACAGGTCAGTTGGCTCAATTTTATGACGATATTGTTCCCCCAAAAAAGCCCATAAAAGATGTCTTTTTTTGCGGAAGAGATAAGGGAAGATTGAATGAGCTAAAAAGATTAGCAAAAGAATTTGACAAAAAGGGAATTACTTATGATTTTTGGGTAGTACCTGATGTGAAGACCAAATACTCTAACGATGACTGGAATACTTACTTGCATCAAGAACAGTTACCGTATCGAACATTGATAGATAAAGAAGTTAATTACGATTGTATTTTAGAATTAGTAAAGGAAAACCAAGGTGGAATAACATGGAGAGCTTTGGAATCCCTATTTTACAGAAAAAAACTAATAACCAACTTCAAGAGCATAAAAGAATATGATTTCTATAATCCGGAAAATATTTTTATTCTCGGGGAGGACCGTCTTGAAAATCTCACAAACTTCTTAAGGAGCCCTTATTCTCCAGTAGAAGATAAATACGTAGATAAATATAAATTTAAAGAATGGGTTAAGCAATTATTAAATTAGCTTGTTGGAGGAGTAGTTATGAAAGGCATTGTTCTTGCAGGCGGCAGCGGCACGCGTCTATATCCGCTGACGATGGTGACTTCGAAACAGTTGTTGCCGGTGTATGACAAACCGATGATTTACTATCCTTTGTCCACGCTGATGCTGGCGGGTATCCGGGACATTTTAATTATTTCGACGCCGCAGGACCTTCCGAATTTTGAACGTCTTCTGGGTGATGGATCTCGGTATGGAATTCATCTGTCCTACAAGGTGCAGCCTTCTCCCGATGGTCTGGCCCAAGCGTTTATTTTGGGGGAAGAATTCATTAACGGGGATTCCTGCGCCATGATTTTGGGGGATAATATCTTTTATGGCGCTGGATTGACAAACCACTTGCGGGAAGCGGCCGCCACCAAGCAGGGGGCGACTGTTTTTGGATACTATGTAGACGATCCGGAGCGGTTCGGTGTAATCGAATTCGATGAAACGGGGAAAGCCATCTCCATCGAAGAAAAACCGCAGCATCCCAAGTCCAATTATGCCGTCACCGGACTGTATTTTTACGACCAGAACGTATGTGAATACGTTAAACAGGTGAAACCTTCAGCCCGTGGCGAGTTGGAAATCACGGACCTGAACCGGATTTATCTCGAAGAAGGTTCTTTAAAAGTCGTTACGTTAGGACGCGGCTACGCCTGGCTGGATACGGGCACGGTTACCAGTCTGAGTGAAGCTACGGACTTTGTAAAAGCAGTAGAAACACGGGCCGGTATCCAGATTGCTGCTTTGGAAGAAATCGCTTTCAAGCGCGGATGGATTACCAAAGATGTTTTGCAGCAGAGCGCAGAAACTTATGGCAAGAGTCCCTATGGGCAGTATCTGCAGAAAGTGGCGGAAGGCCGTGTCTTATTCGATTGAGAGAGGAAGGATATTTACCTATGAATATTATCGTGACGGGCGGTGCCGGATTTATCGGAAGCAATTTTATCTTTCATATGCGGAAGGCGCACCCGGAAGACCGTATTATTTGCCTTGACAAACTTACCTATGCAGGAAATCTTTCCACGCTGGAACCAGTTCTCCACGATCCCAATTTCCGTTTCGTAAAAGCGGATATCTGTGATCGCAAAGCGGTCTATCAACTCTTTGAAGAAGAACATCCCGATATGGTGGTGAACTTTGCAGCCGAATCCCATGTGGACCGTTCTATCGAGAACCCCCAGATTTTTCTGGAGACAAATATTATCGGTACGTCGGTTTTGATGGATGCCTGCCGGAAATACGGCATTCAGCGGTACCACCAGGTCTCGACCGACGAGGTATATGGTGATCTGCCGCTCGACCGGCCGGATTTGTTCTTCACAGAAACGACGCCGATTCATACATCGAGTCCCTACAGCAGTTCCAAGGCAGGGGCTGACCTGCTTGTTCTGGCTTATTATCGGACGTATGGGCTGCCTGTGACGATCAGCCGTTGCAGCAACAACTACGGGCCGTATCATTTCCCAGAAAAATTGATTCCGTTGATGATTATCAATGCTTTGCATGACAAACCGCTGCCGGTTTATGGCGACGGACAGAATGTACGGGATTGGCTGTATGTAGAAGACCATTGCCGCGCTATTGACCTGATTCTGCAAAAAGGGAGAGTCGGGGAGATTTACAACGTCGGTGGTCATAACGAAATGAAAAACATTGACATCGTCAAGCTGATTTGCAAGGCTCTCGGCAAACCGGAAAGTCTGATCCACTTCGTAAAGGACCGCAAAGGGCACGACCGCCGGTATGCCATCGATCCGGCGAAGATTCACCGTGAACTCGGCTGGCTGCCGGAGACGAAATTTGCCGACGGTATCAAAAAAACGATTCAGTGGTACTTGGAGAACGAAGTATGGTGGAAGCCCATTATTAGCGGCGAGTACCAGAATTATTATGAAAGGATGTATGGTCATCGTAAATAATATGCTTGTGTTACTTTAGGGGTATAACAGAAAGTTATGGGGGATTTTGAGTGAATTTAACATTGGGGAAAATACTGGACTATGGGTTAAGTTTGCCGAAAACGCTTTACTTTTGCTTCCGGATGCTACCTTTCGAACAAGCGATTAGAATACCGATTATTGTATCACGTCATACTTTATTAGCAGATTTGAGCGGCAAAGTAGTTCTGGACAAATCTGCAAAATTTGGAGACGTAAGAATTGGATTTCGCCGTGTTGGGATTTTTGACTACTATAAATCAAGGACTATTCTTCAAATATCTGGAACCCTGAGACTTAATGGGAAAGTGGAATTAGGACAAGGAACTCGCCTTTCAGTTAATAGAGGTGGAACTTTAACATTCAGGGAAAATGTTACCTTTGTTGGTGAAAGCGCAGTGGTATGTTCAAAGGATATTGAATTTAAAGAAGGAACATTGGTATCATGGCAATGTCAATTTATGGATACGGATATGCATTCCATCCTGAAGAATGGACAGTTGATTAACAAGAGTCAGTCAATCGTCATTGGAAAGCACTGTTGGATATGTAGCAGGTGTTTAATTTTAAAAGGCTCCTTTTTGCATGATAATTGTGTTCTGGGGGGAGGAAGTATGTTGCTTCCCGTTAAACACGAGCCTTTCTCTGTTTTGGTCGGGAATCCGGCCAAACAAATCAGAGAGAATGTTGAATGGAGCAGAGTTAGTCCGGAAGAATGTAAGTGTAGTCAATTAAGGACAGGTTTGATTTGAGAACAATGAAATTTTTAGTAACCGGCGTTAATGGCCAGCTTGGTTATGATGTTATGAACGAACTGGCGCAACGAAACATAGAAGCGATAGGCTGTGGGACATCGCCGGCCTACAAAGGAATACGGACAGGCGCTTCGGTGGAAAGTATGCCTTACGAGCAGCTTGATATTACAGACCGCCCACGGGTGCTGTCCCTTTTGGAGTCTTGTCATCCGGATGCGGTCATCCATTGTGCGGCATGGACAGCCGTGGATGCTGCCGAAGAACCGGAAAATATTCCCAAAGTTCGTGCTGTCAATGTGGACGGCACACGGTATCTGGCAGAGGGATGTAAGGCCATCGGAGCCAAGATGCTCTACATCAGCACAGACTATGTGTTTAATGGGGAAGGAACAGAACCCTGGGATCCGGACTGCAAAAACTTCGCGCCTCTCAACGTATATGGCCAGAGCAAGCTGGACGGGGAGCTGGCTGTTTCCGCCCTCTTAGAGAAATATTTCGTTGTCCGCATTGCCTGGGTCTTTGGCCTTAACGGAAATAATTTTGTCAAGACCATGCTGAAGGTTGGCAAAACTCATGATAGACTGCGTGTTGTCAACGATCAAGTTGGGACACCGACATATACTGCCGATTTGTCGCGACTTTTAGTCGACATGATCCAAACTGAAAAATACGGTTATTATCATGCGACTAACGAAGGCGGATATATCAGCTGGTATGACTTTGCCCGGGAAATATTTAAAATAGCCGGGTACCCCACGACGGTGATTCCTGTCTCCACGGAAGAATATGGATTGTCCAGGGCTAAGCGTCCTTTTAACAGCCGACTTAACAAGACAAAATTGAGAAAACAAGGCTTCAAGCTGTTGCCGGATTGGAAAGATGCCTTGAATCGATATATGAAATTACTGGACGAGGAGCGTCTTAAATGAAAAAGCTTGCGGGGGTTGTAATTTTATATAATCCGGATATGGATGTCGTAGATAATATACAATCTTACTACCCGATGCTTGATAAACTTTATGTTGTCGATAATTCGTCACAGCCCAATGGGGCGGTTGTTGCTGCAATTTCGTCATTGGACAATGTGGTATATATTCCACATGGTGAAAACTTAGGTATATCTTATTCTCTTAATGAAGTCCTTCGGTTGGTCAAGGATTCACACGAGTGGCTTCTGACTATGGATCAAGACAGCTGTTTTTATGATGGGAAGATGGAGGATTATATTAAATGTCTTGATTATGTTTCAAAATCTGATAGTCCGGTTTACGGTGTTACGTTTGCAACCAGCGGAACTATTAATCCGTTATTCCCTGAGGGAGCGGTTTTTGAAGATGAAGTTTGTATAACGTCAGGAAATATCATTAACGTAAGGAGGGCATTGGAAGCAGGTGGATTTGACGAAAATTTATTCATTGATCGCGTAGATTTTGATTTTTGTTTTCAATGTCAAAAAAAAGGATACAAACTTTTAAACTATAATAAAGTACTTATGAAACATCAACTGGGAGATACTAGAACCGGTCAATTTTTTGGTGTACACTTTTGGTTTCCTGATCATAGCTATATCCGATTTTATTATGTTGTGAGAAATTCGATTTATATGATGTTCAAATATTCCACCATTAGAAAGGGAATTTTAAGAGGTCTTCTTAACGATTTCATATGTAATTGTATTTTAGGAAAGCATAAAATAAAGAAGCTGCAATATGCAGTAAAAGGTTTTTTAGATGCTTTACGCGGAAATATGGGAAGAATGAGTTCTTGAGTCTCAGTGGTTTATATCACCCTGCTAGGAGTGATTGTTTGTGAGCAAAAGTTATAGCATCGCCGGAAATTTTATTTTTAATTTATTAAGCCAGATTTTATCGGTTATCATTCCCTGTATTACAATTCCCTATTTGTCCAGGACCTTGGGACCGGCAGGGATTGGGGAGTACTCTTTTTCTCTTTCCATCGTAACTTATTTTTCATTATTTACCAATTTAGGGATCAATTTATACGGACAGAGACAAATTGCATATCAAAAGGCAGACAGCAAGGAGATTTACAGCCGTACTTTTTGGGAACTATGTTTTTTTAGGTGCATCACAGGGGCTGTCTCTCTTGTCCTTTACTTCTTCCTTGTAAGCAGGCTGAGTCATAATTTTATTTTAAGCGCGGTACTGAGCCTTGAAATTATTAGCGTAATTTTTGATATCAGTTGGCTCTACAGGGGATTTGAAAATTTTAGAATTATAGTTCTCCGTAACCTGCTTGTAAGAATTCTGGCGTTAATCCTTATCTTTACCTTTGTAAAAGGTCCCTCTGATATAATCAAGTATGCTCTCATCATGAGTGGAGCGAACCTTTTGGGCTTCCTAAGTATGTGGATGACTCTGGGTTCCTACGTGATAAAAATTCCATTTAAAAATCTACATATCACGTGCCATATAAAAGGAACGGTTGCCCTTTATTTACCTCAAATTGCGACTCAAATCTACACCGTACTTGACAAGACAATGCTGGGCATCATTAGTCAATCAAATCTTGAAAACGGCTATTATGACCAGGCGCATAAGGTTGTCCTTATTCTTATAACTATAGTAACTTCCCTGGGTCCAGTCATGTTGCCGAGGATTTCGGCTCTATTTGCCAATAAGGACCGTAAAAAAATTGAGGAGTATATTGGGCAAACTTTTAATTTTACCTGGATGATCGGTTGGCCAATGGTTTTTGGCATATTAGCCGTCGCCAGCCTTTTCGTCCCCCTTTTCTTCGGGCCAAGATATGAAAAGGTTGTCATCCTGCTGCAATTGTTTTCCTTGATCATCATTCCGATTTCCGTCGGTAACAATATTGGAATCCAGTACCTGATTCCCGTAGGCCGTGAAAAAGATTTAACCAGATCTTTTATAGTGGGAGCAACTGTCAACTTTATATTGAACATTTTCATGATAACTGCTTTTTCTTCCATCGGGGCCACCATTTCTTCTGTGTTAGCTGAAGTTGTCGTGTCCAGTTGTCAGCTGTGGACGGTTCGGCATGAACTTCCCGTAGTGAAATATTTTTTATCCATGAAGAACTACTTGGTATCATCGATTATTATGTATGTGATGATTACAGCGTATACGCCGGTTTTTGGCGGAAGTCCCCTCTTGCAGTTGATCTATAAAATCACTGTAGGGTCTGTCATATATGTAGCGTGCCTTATAATCTTAAAAGATCAATTTGCCAATCATGTTTTACAAAGGATTACTACAAGGTTAAGGGGTGCATAAAGGGGTATTTTGAGTAAGAAGGAAGTGAGCACGTGATTCTTTATCTCTTATTTACCTTGATTGCATTGGCCATTCTATTTTTGTGTATCAATGATGGAGATTTTTTGTGCCCTGAGGTTATCGTAGTAGCAACGTTTGCATTATGCACTTTTTTTTCATTCCTATACACTGAAGTTTGGGAACTTCCCATGCATGTTAACACCATTTGTGTTATTGTAGCTGAGATTCTATTTTTTTTCGTTGGTGCCTATCTGGGAAAGGTTGGAAATCCTTTTCTTGACTTCAGCGAGTCCCTTGAAGAAAAGAACTTTGTGGTAAAGGGCGCTCCGTATAAAATAAATACTGTGATTTTTTCTTTCTTGTTACTCGTTTCCGTTTTTTTTGTTTTTTTTAATTACAGGGAGTCAATGCAAATTGCAGGTCAATTCACGGCAAGCCCTGAAATAGGGGACCGGCTGCGTGCAATAATTCATGGTCTACAAGATGGGACGATTTCATTTTCAAGATGGAATTCCTACCGGACAATCTTCCTTAAGTCGCTATCATATGTCACGATTTACGCATTTATTTACAATCTGGTCTTTTTTAAAAAACATAACGACTTTTGTCTGTTAATACCTACGGTACTCTATGGTATTGCCGTGCTTTGGAGCGGAGGTAGGCAGGTTTATATTTATATAACCTTGTATGTTCTTGTCACTCTGTTTATCATGTATCTAATTCGATACAACTACAACAAAAAAATTGCACTAAGGCTGATTACCATCGGAATAATTGCATTTATAGGATTTCTTTTTGTTTTTATGGGAATTGGCAGTATAAATGGAAAAATTAATTCCAGTATGTCCATTACACGTGTTTTAGCCCATTATATAGGGACAAACATTAACGCATTTGACGATTTTATAAACCACTGCTATCCCTCCTCAACTTATCCTGGGTCTATGACTTTAACTCAGTTTTACAATAAATTGAGAATTTTTTATTCTACGATTCCTGTTTTTAGTGCATATAATACAAATTTTGTGCAGTTTAGAGACATTAACACCAATGTATATACAGCGTTGATGCGATATATTAATGATTATGGATATCTTGGTTGTACAGCAATCATGTTCCTGCTCGGTTTCATCAGCTCTTCATCGTATCATGCGATTAGAGTGAGGAAGAAAGTCGGATATTCTTTGATATTGTATGGTTCGTTTATTTATCCTATCTTCCTATTGTGCAGAGAAGAACGTTTCTTCATGGGAGTCGTCTCAACAACTTCCATTTATTTTATAATCTTATCTTGGATTATATATCGTTACGTTTTGGAGGGCGGAGTTCATGAAAAATATTAATCGTTACGGATCATTTGTTTTTAAGCATTTTTACATTATTCTCATTATCACGGTGTTGTGTTCTATTGGTGGATACGCAGAGAAAAAATACGTCAACCCTTTGTTTCCCAAGACTGGACGTGTTACTTTAACTCAAAATGTAAAAATTGACTTTGCAGATTCCAATGCCAACGAAGCTGCTTATTCATCTGATATAACAACACTTAACCCATACTTAGGAACTTGGGCATATGCTCAGTCTTTTATCGAAAATACGCAAAGTGGGTTTGACTATTCTCAGTTTGATAAAAATTGGGCGAAATTAAGTGAGGTAAAGAAATATGATTGGCTCAACAAACACCTTCATGCAAATTACTTAGGACATAATGTTTACGAGTTTGTATTTCAATTACAAGAACACGATGCTAAATCATTAGAATACATAGAAAAAAATGGCAGAGACCTTCTCAATGAGTACATCCAATTTTCTACTGCCTCATACAGTGACAATGTATTTCCGATTAAAAATGTAACAATGGGAAGACAGTATGAACTCCATGAAGACAGTGATGATGATCCCTTACAAAATGTTCCTCGAAATTTTGCGATTTCAGGAGCAATTTTAGGATTCTTTTCCGGGCTCGCCATTTTGACTGTTTATTATAAAGTAAAACAACAGTGATGCAAACAACATTACAAGATAGGAGAAGATAAAAATGGGACAGATAAAAGTTGAAAAAAATGTAGGTGGTATCGAGGGACTTTGCATCATCACTCCGACTGTGCATGGGGATGAACGGGGTTATTTTATGGAGACCTACAATCAGCACGATATGGAAGAAGCAGGGATTCATGTCAACTTTGTCCAGGATAACCAGTCCATGTCTACAAAAGGCGTACTTCGCGGGTTGCACTTTCAGAAACAGTTCCCACAGTGCAAGCTTGTCCGTGCCATCCGTGGCAAGGTCTTTGACATAGCCGTGGATTTACGGGCTCATTCCAAAACGTATGGTAAATGGTACGGTGTTGAACTGACCGAGGAGAACAAGAAGCAGTTTCTGATTCCTGAGGGATTTGCCCATGGGTTCCTAGTCCTTTCCGATGTTGCGGAGTTCTGCTATAAGGTGAACGATTTCTGGCATCCGAATGACGAGGGTGGACTGGCATGGAACGATCCGGAAATCGGGATTCAATGGCCAGAAGTTCTTGGTGTCTATCCGGGAAATGCTAGTGCAACAGGGTATGCCCTTTCGGACGGTACAAGATTGACTTTGAGTGAAAAGGATCAGCAGTGGTCGGGGTTGAAAGATACGTTCACGTTTAAGTAAAAAGCGCGGATGATTTTCGTATGGCTCTTTTGTCCTCAAATCTTATGTAGACTGGCTTCAAAGGACATATTTCATGGGTTATAACTTTTTTGATAATATACGAAAAAGTGTTGTCTGGTATCCTTTTTGTTTTCTTCTGGCATTAACTGCAGAGTTAACCAGGATATTTGATGTCAGTAGCTATTATCCAGGGAAGCTGTCAGCTGGATTGCAAATTCATTGGGGCAAGCTTTTACTGGTTTCGATACTACTTAATATTATTGTTCCCCTTTTTGCGCGAGCAATTCAATCATTTCATTCCAAGACCGAGGTGCAGAGCTTTTTCATTCGTACAAGCCCGAGGAAGTTTTTGATTGGCTGCGCAGTTTTATTGTGTATATTTTGGATTCCGTTTTATATCGCTTTTTTCCCCGGAACAGTAATGCAAGATGAAATATTTGCAATGAGAAACCCGATGGGTATTGCTAATCAGCCACTCATTTATAACCTACTACTAGAATGGTTTTGGCATCTTGGCATATCCTTCCATCATCCTACATGGGGTTTAGGCTTATTTAATTTCATTCAAATGCTTTTACAGGCCTTTGGAATTTCCTATTGTCTGCTTTGGAGCAGGAAGCGAATTTCCCAGAACTTACTTGTGGGCGAAATTATATACTTTCTGATTCTGCCAATCATTGCTAATATAGCTACGACGCTGATTAAGGATAGAATATTTTCTGTTCTACTCTTGATAGGAATTCCCATATTTTACAATGCTGTCGCTTATTTAGAAACCAACGGTTCAGAAAAAATCCATGGGAAAATAACCCCAATTGGGGTATTGTGTATCTGGAGCGTCCCTGTCATGCTGTTCCGTAGTAATGGGCCATATATCTGGTTGGGGGCACTGTTTATAATCGGCGTGAAATACAGGAGAAAGGCCGCCAAATTTTTAGTTTATGGAATTGCAACTTTTTTGTTGTGTTCTATTCCAAAAAATTTTGTGGAAACTCCGTTTCAGGAGGTAATTGGTGTTCCTTTGCAACAAGTGTCCTACATTTTTAATAATCACAGAAACTTGAGCAAAGAGGATAGAGCATATTTCAATACGTTATTGCCGATTAAATATTGGGAGTCTATTTACCGTCCTGACAGCCCTGACAATATCAAATACCATAAAGAATTTCAGCGCCGGAAGTTGGGTGAAAATAAAAGTGAGTTCATGAGACACTGGATGCACGTTGTTTATAAAGATCCAAAATCTGCCGTGGAAGCTTGGCTCTTTAATACATATGGATTTTGGTCGTTTACGAGTTTCCCTTGGCCCAGGTCACAGTCAACCATGAGTTGTGCTGCAACCAATGATATCTTAACGATTAAAGATCCTAACGGCCATGTTAATGGGCGTTTTGTAACAGGCAGTAATAATCCACTGCTCCGCAGGTTGGCGTTGTTTAATGTCCGGTTCACACGGTATATCGGGGCTGGAATTTGCTTTTGGGTTGTCTTTTTTGTCTTTTACGCCTGCATGGTAAGTAAAAGAACGATTAAGGCCATGGCTCTGTTACCGATTTTACTTTGTTGGGGAACATTGATGGCCTCTGCACCGTCAACATTTGCATTTCGATATACGTACATGTACCCGCTTGCGTTACCGTTCGTTCTGAATTTCCTGTCGCCGGACACAGAACTTCCGGTTCGTCATTTTGATCAATTGTAAAGGGAGAGAACATGTCTATGTCTCAAGGTTGTAAGGTAGCTGTACTCATTCCATGCTACAATGAAGCATTGACAATTGAAAAAGTAGTAACAGATTACAAGGAGGAATTGCCAGACGCAGATATCTATGTCTATAATAACAATTCGACGGATGGAACTGCCGAACTGGCCAAAGAGAGTGGTGCAATCGTGCGCCATGAATATAGGCAGGGAAAAGGTAATGTCATCCGTAGCATGTTTCGGGATATTGATGCGGATTGTTATTTGATGATTGATGGCGATGACACGTATCCTGCCGAAAATGCAAAGGAAATGTGCCAGCTGGTTCTGGATGGCAAGGCTGATATGGTCATTGGCGATCGGCTCTCCTCGACGTATTTTGAGGAAAACAAAAGGCCATTTCATAATTTTGGAAATGATTTGGTACGGAAGTTCATCAATCTGCTTTGGCATCCTAAAGAACCTATCCTGGACGTAATGACAGGATATCGGGCCTTCAGTCCGATGTTTGTAAAGTCATTTCCAATCTTATCCAAGGGATTTGAGATTGAAACGGAAATGACCATCCATGCGCTGGACAAAAATCTCCTAATTCAAAGTCTTCCTGTGAATTATCGGGATCGACCGGAGGGCAGCGAAAGTAAACTAAATACTTACTCCGATGGTATCAAGGTTCTGTTGACAATTTTTAATCTTTACCGTGATTACAAACCCATGCACTTCTTTGGATGGCTGGCGGCGTTCTTTGCCGTTGTTTCCGTTGTTCTGTTCCTTCCTGTATTTTGGGAATATGTGAAGACATCGATGGTTCCGAGATTCCCGACGTTCATTGCTAGTGCTGTTCTGATGGTGATGGCTCTGCTTTCCCTGTCCTGTGGATTGGTGCTGGATACTAATGCCAAAAACAGCCGCAAAAACTTTGAAATTCAAATGAATATCATCAAGATGATGATGAAATAATAAAGTGGGTACTCAGTAGAATTTTTTGAACACCTGGAGTGGAAATTGGTAAGAGAGATGTCTTCAGATTGCGTGGTACGACATTGAGCAGGTGTATTTTATGAATTTTACAGAACAACTTAAACTTATTAATCGGAATCGTCTTGCCTCAATGGTTATTACGGCTACCGGCATGACGGTATTTATCGTATTGTTGCTTTTTCTGTGTCTGCAAATGGCCCCGTTTGGAAATCACTCCCTCGCTGTCGCGGATGCACGTATCCAATATCTGGATATTTTTGCTTTTTTCAAAAATGTCTTGGCGGGAAAAGATTCTCTTATCTATTCTTTTTCTAAAGGGCTGGGAGGCAGCACCTGGGTCGTTGCTACGTATTATTTGTTTTCTCCTTTCAACCTTCTCATTACCCTTTTTGAACAACAAGACTTTCATTCTTTTTATGATATTTTAGTTTGCCTTAAGCTATCCTTTTGCAGTGGCTCTATGGCCTATTACTTAAGCAGGCGATTCAAGGAAAGTTTGTCGCGAGCCAGCATTCTTCTACTAGCGGTCAGTTATGGGTTAATGCAGTATAATCTGGAACAGTCCAAAAATATCATGTGGCTGGATCCTCTTATCTGGTTGCCGTTCTTGTTATGGGAAGGGCACCAAATTATACAGGGACGAAGCTTTGTTCGTTTTTCGTTGTGGACGGCTGTTATTTTGATATCTAACTGGTATATGGGTTTCGTTGTCATATTGTTTGCAGGAATATGGCTCACATGGGAGTACATATTCGAAACAGTGGATGAAGGATTTAGTCTAAAACGCCTGCTTTTGTTTGAGCGGAATCTCTTCATCGCTATCTTGCTGGGCGTTGGCCTCGCTGGGATTATACTGGTTCCGACATTCGCAGTCATGGCAACCGGACGTGGAGGCGTGGATTGGAACAGCCTGCATTTGAATTATGTGGGAAACTTATGGCATTTTTTCCAAGGCTTTCAAGCCGGGGCTATTAGTGGCAACCATCGAGTCACCTTGTTCCTGGGCTCTTATGCTTTGGTTGGTACGCTTCTTTGTTTCTTTAGCCCTGCTCTTAGCTGGAAAAAGAAGGCTTGTATTTTTGCCTGGGTTCCTTTTGCGTTACTGGTTTTTTACTGGTCTCCACTATTTTTTCTGTTTTCGCTTTTAAAATCGGCTACCAGCTATTGGTACCGGTATTCATTTATCTTGAGTATCCCCATGATTTTTTGCGCGGCATATTGTTACTCTTTGCCACTAAAGGAGACACAGTACCAACGGAAGTGTTTTGCCATATTGCTTTCCTATCCTGCGGCAGCGATATTGTTAAGTTTCATCAAACCAAACCAAAGCAGGGCGTTTGTCCTGTTATCGGGTTTTGTATTTGTGGTACTTTTATGGTATTTTTACCGCAGATATAATAATATAAAGTCACAGTCTTCTACGGTTCTTCGTATTCTGGCTTCATTGTTGGTGTTGGTTGAACTCAGTTCAAACGCTTGGAACGTTATGAAGACGTTTCAAAATGTTGAGACCTCTAAATACTACTCTTACGTTCGAGGTGCACGTGAGCAGGTTCATACCATCAAAGCCCATGATAAAGGCATATATCGCGTGCATCAGCTTCATCCATTCAAGACTGACCCTACTAATATCACGGCTAATTTCAACGAGCCTCTCGCATATGGATACTTTGGTGTCTCCAGTTATACGTCGAGTCCAGACAATCATGGCCTTGCTTTTTTAGATCGAGTGGGATATAAAAGGCGCGGAGATAATATGAATATTACGACAACCAGTGTTTTAACTACCGATTCACTGTTTGGCGTCAAGTACATTTTATCTCCATCTCCAATCAATGGACTGTCCTCTGTGTCTTGGTCTGTTGACTCTAATGATGAAAAAATTTATTATAATCCATATGCGTTGCCTCTTGGTTTTGTCGTAAAATCTGATAGTTTTGCAAAGCCTTTTTACAAAGGCCAATATCGTGAAAACCCCTTTGAATACCAAAATCAGTTATGGACAAGACTTGCGGGACATCCTGTTAAAGTTTACAAACAACTTGATTTTCAGGCTGCAGTGGCGGACGCAAAAACTGCTTTGTTCACAATCCATCTTCAAAAGCCTTTTCAAAACATTTTGTATGGAAATATCCCGACGAACAGAGATTATGAGGGCAACTTGCTTATCAATGGGCGTATTAGACAGGGGTATTCCAGATGGCTTGCACCCTCCGTTTTTTACATTCCTTCTGAGGATTCCCCAAAGGTGGAATTTAAGGCAAAACGTAAGGTTGCTGACGTCGTTTCACGTGCTCAATTTTATTATTTGGACATCAAGGAATGGGGCACCATCTGCGACGAACTAAAACAATCTGCCGCTCGTATTTCGCAGTTTAAAAATGATTTTGTAGAAATAGACGTCACGGGGAACCCGGAATCTTTACTTTTTACATCCATTCCATATGATAAGGGATGGAAAGTGACGAACAACGAGAAAAAGGTTTCTCCGATACTTATTGAGAATTATCTTATGGCCTTCCCGTTGAGTGAAGGGAAAAATCATATTGTCTTAACATACCATTTACCCGGTTTTATGGCTGGTTTAATAGTTACTTTATTGAGTATTATCGGTCTCGTCGGTTGTTCTAGAAGTGACATGTGGATTCATCAATCAATAACTGGAGGGCAGAGATAAAATGAAACTATCACTCGTTGTTCCGGTGTATAACGAAGAGGAGGCAATACCTGTCTTTTACCAGGCTGTTTCGACATATGAACCTCTGAAAGCATATGAGCTGGAGGTTGTTTTTGTTAATGACGGAAGCAAGGATCGAACGGAGTCGCTTATTTATGAGCTAGCGGGGAAAGATCCTCGCATAGTTCCTTTATCCTTTATGCGGAATTTCGGGAAGGAAGCAGCCCTTATGGCAGGGCTGAATTACGCCACAGGAGATGCTGTTATTCCAATGGACGTAGATTTGCAGGATCCTATTGAAGTGGTTCCCAAACTCGTCGCCGAATGGCAGAATGGTGCGGATGTGGTGCTTGCTAAACGAGTAGATCGTTCATCCGATACATTTTTGAAGCGGAAAACTGCAGAATGGTTCTATCAGTTCAACAATCGTATCAGCGATTTGAAAATCGAAGAAAACGTGGGAGATTTCCGGCTGCTGGATCGCACTATTGTCGAAGTCATTAAACAGCTTCCAGAGCGAAACCTGTTCATGAAGGGAATTTTGTCCTGGGCAGGCGGCACTGTGGCTATTGTGCCCTACAAGCGTGCCGAACGTTCAGCAGGAAAATCAAAGTTCAACGGCTGGAAACTTTGGAATTTGGCACTGGAAGGAATTACCAATTTTTCGACGATACTTCTCCATATATGGTTCTACATTGGCATGGTCATAGCGTCCGTGGCATTCTTGTACGGGGTCTATATGATCATCTCCAAATTGTTGTTTGGGAATCCTGTTCCTGGCTATCCTTCGTTAATTGTCTCCATTTTGTTTATAGGCGGTATACAGCTGATTGGGCTGGGGATCATGGGAGAGTATATAGGGCGAATCTATTTGGAAACGAAAAGAAGACCCAGGTATGTGTTGAAAGCAAGTAAGTATACAAAGCAAAAGAAGGACGTCGGAAATAATTGACTGTGGACTTATAGTTCTAGAAAGCTGGCCAAACGATGGACAATTTTGCGGATACATTCAGAAAATGGAGAACGTAATGTCAACTGTGTAAGGGGGCAACTTTGAATAACATCCAGGTGTTATTTATGGGCTGCCTGATGCGTATTCGAGTTCACTAAAGCGGCTGATTCAGTTTGCGGGAGACTCAGATGGAAGGTGACGTCTCGCGGTGTATGTGAAGGAGCTAAGGTCGATACGAAACGGGTAATTACAGAACGACAGAATGTGTTAAAGACAAAAAAGAATCTCGCAGGTAAGTGAACATCTACCTAATAATTGAGACACCGCCAAGCGTGTACAACGCTTGGCGGTGTTTAGCTTATGGTGGAGAAATCATACAGCGGAAAAAATTGCAAAAGTTCAATGATGGAGGGTAAATTTGAGGGGTGCTCCAAGATTTGACATAAAATCTTTTTCTGTTATAGTAGACATAGCTATATCTTTTTGGTATGTTAAAAAATTATGTTGGCAATCCTTGTAGTTCACAGCGATTGATATCATGATCTACATCATTTTGTCAAGATGCTATGGGGCCTATATGATCATCTCCAAATTGTTGTTCGGGAACTTTTTTGTGGGCATCTCTCGCTGATTATTTCCATCTCACTTATCGGCAGCCAACAAATGATCGGATCGGACCGGGAATTTTGTGGGGGAACGTATAGGAAGCATCTCTTTGGGAACTAAAAGAAGACCACGTTACGTATTAAAGGTAAATATCTCCACTTGAAAAATTAGTGTATTTATTTTGTGGTCCTAACGTTAAGAATAGGGGTTAGGGTAAGATTGGAACTTGAGAGGGGAAAAAAGTGTATTCAAGATTTTTTGGGGTGGACGGGAAATATTATATTGCTTTGAGATACCTTATATTATTTTCATTACTCTATATTTTGCCCGTCTTGTTGGCAAACTTTCACTACATTGACGATTTAGGAAGATCATTGACAGGATACACAGGCTGGGAAGGCAATGGGAGACCGTTGGTATCTCTTTTTGCCGTTGTTTTAAGTAATGGTAAGCCGTTATTGGATTTATCTCCTTGGATACAAATTCTTTCAGTTATTGTCTTAAGCTATGCCCTCATACTGTTTTTAAGAAAATATACTCCGAATGCATCATCGTTTAAATTATTTTGTATTGCGGCATTTTCTTACTTGAATTTATTTATGCTTGAGAATTTGTCGTATAAATATGATTCATTTGGAATGATTTTGTCGTTAAGTGTCTTTCTCGTCCTCTATTCTTTTCCTAATGATCTTAACCTCAAAAAGCAATTTGTTTTGTCCATTTTAGCAGTTGTCGTTTCTTTATCCCTTTATCAGGCCGCGATAGGAGCCTATATTTCGTTAGGGATAGTGGAATCGTTATATTTGATCCTCGAAGGTGCCTGTTTGCGTGATATTCTCAAAAAAATATCATTACGAGTCTGCGCAATTTTGTGCGGGGGCTTCATTTATAAAGCGACCGTGGTACAAATATTTGTGCCCAAGACTGGTTATTCTGCAGAGCATGGTGCCTTTGTTAAGTTATTTTCTTTAAGGGGAATTCAGGAAATATACAGGAACAGCCTTGCGTTTATCCAAATGTTCAAGGCCTATGGAACTTCTATGAAATTTCTTGGCCTTTTATTGCTATTGGCATTGTTTATTGGAATTATCTATCTGATTACTTATGCTTGGAAAAACAGATTGGAGACAACATTTTTAAAATTACTACTTTCATTGTTCATTGCTGCTGCACCTTTCCTTTTAGTGGCAGCCTCTGTTTTTAGTTTAATTTTGCTGAAGTCTCCAGTAGTGGCGCCACGTGTTATGATTTCTTTTTCTGTATTTACTTTATTTGTGGGGATGGTAATTTACCGGCTGAGTGAATGGAAAAAGCCCTTTGTATTTCTATCTATTTTTACCTTGATTTTTGTGTTATCATTTTCCTCTGCCTATGGGAATTTGCTGACACGACAAGAAAAGATGAATTCCTTAGTCGCTTCCTACTTAGTTTCCGATATGAACGAAATTGAAGATGAAAAGGGATTCAACATAACTAATGTCTCTTTTATTGGGAAATCACCAAAATGCAGAGAACTCTTGCTTGCTGCTAGGAAAAGACCCTTGTTTAATTTCTTGATTCCGATCTATATGAATAATGGATGGTATTGGGGAGGCCAATATTTATCGCACTACAGGAAGAATACAGTTTATTTAAAGAACGAAAAGGACGACAGACTTTTCACAAAGACAATCAAACCTGCTAGGCAAAATGAATTTTACTCGCTTTATTTGCGTGGGAAAAAGATGATTGTGATGTTTCAATAATGGCGTGGTTTCTAGTATTAATTTAGAGGGAATTTAATCTATAAACTTGTCTTGTTTAATCAAAGTGAAAATCGGTTTTTCCTTTTTGCTTGGTCGGGAGGTATTATCAGCAACGGTGCTTCTCAACTGAAAATTTGCGCCGTGATTGGGTGTGATGGCTGTTCAGGGGCGGCGGATGTGATACAGGATACATCCGCCGCCTTTTTTGATTTTGGGCTTGAAGCCAAAATTAAGGAACATGATAAAAAACGGTTTATAATATGGGGGAGGGATTTACCCGCGTATAACGGAGAAGAAGCGATACCTCTTTTTTATCAAGCCGTTTCGTCGTATGAGCCGCTGAAAGCATATGACTTGGAAATTGTCTTTGTCAACGATGGCAGCCAGGACCGGACGGAGTCCCTGATTAATGAACTGCGGAGAAAGATCATCGCGTCGTTCCGTTATCCTTCATGCGGAATTTTGGGAAGGAAGCAGCGCTGATGGCCGGGTTGAATTACGCCACAGGGGATGCGGTCATTCCGATGGATGTGGATTTGCAGGATCCCGTTGAAGTGGTTCCCAAACTCATTGCGGAATGGGAGAAGGGCGCGGATGTGGTGCTGGCCAAGCGGACGAACCGTTCGGCGGATTCGTTCTTGAAGCGGAAAACGGCAGAATGGTTCTATCGGTTCAACTATCGCATCAGCGACTTGAAAATCGAAGAAAACGTGGGAGATTTCCGGTTGATGGACCGGTTTATCGTGGACCAGATCAAACAGCTGCCGGAGCGGAACATGTTCATGAAGGGAACTTTGTCCTGGGTAGGCGGGACGGTGGCCATCGTTCCGTACAAGCGTCCCAAGCGGTCTGTAGGGAAAACGAGGTTCAACGGCTGGAAGCTTTGGAACCTGGCACTGGAAGGAATCACCAATTTTTCGACGGTGCTGCTCCATATTTGGTTCTATATCGGCATGGTGATTGCTACGGTGGCGCTGTTGTATGGTCTCGATAAACTGATTACCAAGGTATTGTACGGGAACCCTGTTCCAGGGTATACGTCGCTGATTGTTTCTATTTTGTTTATCGGCGGCATCCAGCCGGTCGGACTGGGAATCATGGGAGAATATATAGGGCGCATCTATTTGGAAACGAAAAGAAGACCCAGGTATGTGCTGAAAGCAAGTAAGTATACGAAGAGAGAAAGGGGAGAGAGGAGTGAGAGGGAGATATTTCCGGGGAAATAGTTAAGGGGTTATGAGGGATCTGAGATACATTGAGAGTAATTTTATGTTAGTGGTTTTCTTTCTGTCCTGTAATGACACTTGAATAGATTTTTACCCAAGCACTGTGTTCCGCGCTTGCCGGGACCCGCGGGCATGCGTCCGTGGACACGAGGTAAGAACTGCTGCAGCCAGAGCATTTCCATCTGACGTTTGCTTTCTATCTGAACCTGCCCGTGTGTGTCGGGCAGGTTGTTTTTCATCCGCAAGTGTATTATAGCATTTTGTGTTTTTTTGACTGTTTTAGAGTGCTGATTGCCGTCATGGTGAATTACCGAAGTTAATTTTCAGAATGGGAAAATTTAAAAGGAGGCAAGACAGTTAAGATATGCGTCGTTATCGACCTTTGTAAAAAACACAAATGGTTGCGTTAAAAGAAAAAGAATGTAAATAAGTTTACAATAATACATTAATATTTAAGTTATGAATTATTTATATGTTAATAATTAATTTGACTAATAAATAATTTCGTGCTAGCCTATTCATAGCAGTATTAACGAGTTTCCAGAGCAGAGAGGCTCTGATGATAGGGCCCGTTAGTACTGTTATTTTTGTTTTCAAAGGAGGGGGCAAAAATGAAATTCGGGACCATAAAAACTATATGCATTGGCGCACTGTTAGGGAGTCTCATTGTCACGACTATGAGTGGTTGCGGTAAGAGCGATGATAAGGGTAAAGAGGCAGCAAATACCGGCACCAAGGACTTGGCAAAGTTATGCGCTTCAGAAAAGGGACCGCTGGTTGTCGGGACGTACGGCGGTAAATATGATGACGCATTAAAAGAAGCAGTAGTTAAAAAATTTAAAGACAAATATAAAGTGGATGTTATCTTTGAACCTGGTTATAACACTTCGAAATTAATTGCAGAATCTGGACATCCCAGCGTTGACGTAGGTATGCAAGACGATATTACGTTGTATCAGGGCGTCGAAGACAGTATGCAGAAGATTGACGCTTCCTTGTTGACGCACGCAGGAGAACTTTATGATGGTGCTGTTGATAAAAGTGGGTATGGAATTTACTTGCTGTGGGGAAGATATGGCATTGTATATCGTACCGATAAAGTAAAAGAAAAACCAACATCATGGAATGATCTTTGGGATGATAAATATAAAGGCCGCGTCACAATGAACCAATTTGGCGCTAGTAATACCATTCAGATGCTGGAAATGTCCGGGAAATTAAACGGTGGCAACAATAAAGATTTGACGAAGAGTTGGGAAAAGTTTGGCGTTCTTGCCAGCCACTGTAAAGCTGTTGCGGCTTCAACAGCAAATCTTACGGATATGTTGACTACAGGGCAGGTCGTGATTGCTCCGTGGTGGGATGGCAGGGCATATGCATTAAAAGCTGAGGGTGTGCCTGTTGATTTCGTAGTTCCTAAAGAAGGTGCATATGCAACTATTACAGAACTGATCATTCCTAAAGGTGCCAAGAACCCCTATCTTGCACATGCATTTATTGATATGTGCATTGAATCCGAAGCGCAAGGTGTCCTGGCCAAGATCATCAAATATGGACCGGTTAACAAGAATACGAAGCTGGATGCAGATACTGCCAAGATTGTCCTGAATGGTCCTGACGATGTAAAGAAATTGATTTTCTGCGATTGGAAGACATTGGCTCCGTTAAGAACCAAACTGACCAGTTATTATGATAGAAACATTGCTCCGTTGATTGGAACGGATATCCAGTAAAGCTGATTAGGTAGCCGTATCCAAGGCGCATCTTGGATACGGCTATTCATTATTTATTGCAGTTATCAACTACAGAGTGAGGATGCGAGTAGGAAAGCGGGGGAGATTCCATTGTTGAAGTTATTAAATCTAAAGCCACAAGATGAAGCGACAAGCCCTTCACCAATTGTTTTACTACCCGGGGTCATTTTCTTGGGAATCTTCTTTGTCGTTCCTTTAATCCTGATTTTTCGATACAGTTTATACTACGACGTTATTGGTTCATTAAAGATTAGGGGGGCTTTGACCCTAGATAATTATATTAATTTCTTCAAAGACAAGTACTTTGTGAAGATATTTATCTTATCTTTAAAGATTGCCGTTGAGGTGAGTGTTTTCGATATAATTTTGGCGTATCCTGTTGCTTATTTTTTGGCAAGAAGCAAATCTAAAATTGCTTCGTTTGTTTCAGGACTGTCTTATTTGCCCCTACTGGCAAGCTCCGTAGTTACCAGCTTCGGCTGGATGATAATTCTTTCGGATGAAGGGTTTCTTAACCACATTTTGTTGTCTTTCAATATTGTATCTAATCCTTTGAAAATCATGTATACGGAACGAGGCGTGTTGATTGCACTCGTTCAGGCAAGTCTTCCTTTTATGGTAGTTTCCATTCGAAATGTCATTTTCACCATTGATCGGTATTTTGAAGATGCTTCGGCGACACTAGGAGCCAAGCCTTTTCAGACTTTCTTCCATGTTACACTTCCACTTAGTTTCCCCGGTGTCGCAGCAGGAACACTGCTTGTGTTTGTAACGGCGATGAGTGCGTTCGTTACGCCGGCATTAATTGGTGGTGGACGAGTAGACACGTTGGCCAGTGTAATTTTGCGGGAGACTCAGATGAATTTAAATTGGTCATTAGCATCGACAATCAGCATTATCATTCTGGTAGTCACCTGCATTGTCTTATTTGTTTACAATCAACTTTTGGAATCCAAATGGCTTGGGGGAGGAGGTCGTAGATAAATGTCTCGAAAATTTAATCTTTCCCGCATGATCTTTTACTGTGTCGTAGCAGTCATCGTTCTGTTCGAGATGCTGCCTATCATTGTTCTGGTTGTAGCATCTTTTGGACAAGAAGGCTACCTGGCATTTCCTCCCAAAAACTATTCATTAAGGTGGTACAATGCCTTTTTTCATAGTACAGCCTTTTTAGAGGCATTCAAAACGAGCTTGGAGTTGTCTGCATTAACGACAATCGTATCTTTGCTCCTTGGTTCGGTCACGGCTTATTCCATCGACCGTTCGCCATTGCGGAACGGCCTGACTGCCTTTTTTGAAGCACCTTTGATGATGCCAGCACTTGTAATTGGACTGGGATTGTTACAATGGTTTAGAATTCTTGATGTTGAAATCGGATTTTTAACTTTATTTATTGGTCAACTTGTAATTACGTTGCCATACGTTGTCCGCGGCTGTTTGGCCGCTTTGTACAGATTTAACTTGTCTCTTGAGGAAGCAGCCCAAACTTTGGGATGCCCAAAGATAAAAACATTTTTCTATATCACTATCCCGATTTTAAAGCCATCTCTTATTGCTTCTGGATGTTTTGCTTTTATTTCGTCTTTTGGATTCCTTTCGATTGCCATTTTTCTTTCTTCGGCTAGAACTACAACGTTGCCAGTCCGGTTATACACATACGCGACGTATACACCAGATCCAATTATTGCAGCCATTTCTACATGTTCCCTGGTTCTGACCCTGATATTCGTAATCATAATAGAAAGAGTGACAGATTTAAATCAGATCGATAGGATTTAGGAGGAATAGATTATATGGATATTTTGTATATTAAGGATCTCTATAAAAAATATGGGGACGTTACAGTACTAAATGGTTTAAATCTACAGGTGAAGAAAGGCGAGCTTTTATCATTACTAGGTCCTTCTGGTTGTGGGAAAACCACTCTGTTGAGGATTATTGCCGGTTTGACGAGTGCAACCTCTGGTCGGGTTTTTGTAGAAGGAAGAGATATTACGGAGCTGCCTCCTTATAAACGGAACAACGGTATGGTCTTCCAAAATTATGCTCTTTTCCCACATATGACCATCAGTGAAAACATAGAGTTTGGGCTTAAGATGCATAACATTAAGAAAAGCGATAGAAAAGAAATGATACAAAAAGGCCTTTCATTAATCCATATGGAACAATTAGGCAATCGATACCCTCGCGAATTATCCGGCGGCCAGCAACAGCGTGTCGCGCTTGTCAGGGCATTGGTCCTCAATCCAGTTCTTTTATTGTTGGATGAACCTCTGTGCAATCTAGATGCCGCTCTGCGCAAGGAAATGAGGGTGGAAATCAGAAAGATTCAGCAACAGTTAAAAATTACCACCATCTTCGTTACACATGATCAGGAAGAAGCTCTCGCAATGAGTGACAGAATTGCGATAATCAAGGATGGAAGATTTGAGCAGATAGGGACACCGGAGGAATTATACGACAGACCTGCAACCAAGTTTGTAGCCAGCTTTATTGGAGCCAGCAATATCCTGACTAGGACCGTCGGAGATAAGGTAACAACATTTTCGATACGGCCGGAAAAGGCATTCTTGAAAAGTAACGGGGAGGAACGGTCTGTTCCGTGTGTTGTAGAAACGAAAATTTATCTTGGTGCAAGCTACAAATTTATCGTCAAGGATGCATCTGGCAAAGAATACACCGCTGATGTTGCAATCAATAGTGATAGCAGCAAATTCCAGGAAGGGAGCCAAGCGTATTTTTGTTGGCATAAGGAAGATGAGCTGTTGCTTTCGGCCTAAAATCATTTTTAGGAGGCTAAGTTATGAAAGATATCACGGAACAGTTTATTGAAACAGAACCAGTGGAACGACAAGCGTTTTTTTGGGTTGGGTTGTATTACTACCTTACCCGGGCTGCTCTTCAATTCCCGCAAGGAGAAAGGGTAATTCGTCAGGCTGTGCGGGAATATGGAAAGGAGCGATCTTTGAGAAGGCGCCATATAGTCTTGTCTAAAGGGTTGGAACCTAATCTGCTGAGTCTGTTTACAAACGGAGATCTTCCTGGGGATACGCGTTTTCAAAATGATAAGGAACGAAGTTCTCTATCGGAAGAAGTCAGACATCATATTGTGACTCGATGCCCCGATGCTGAAATGTGGAAGGAATTGGGAGACGATGAAACTCATATCGGGCAAATATATTGTGAAGAAGTCCACCATACACTTTATGGATGCTTTGACGATGGAGTACAAGTGAATCTATGTGAAACAATAACACATGGGGATCCCATATGCAGGTTCTTCATTTATTGCCGTAAGGCAAATCAACATCCACAGCATGATGAACCGTACATTCCGCAATCCTGGGAAGACACGGGAAGTGATGGTATCAAGTGTAATTTCACAATGTTTGCGTTACTCTACAATCATCTTGCTAAAAATATTGTCGAATATCTGGGAATAGATGTCTTAAAGAAAGGGATCAAGGATTTTGCTCATCAACGAGGCTTGCGGTTAAAAGAGCTTTGCAGACGCAATAAGCGCAATCCCGGTATTCGAGCATTGTTGGAGGACGGGGATTTATTCTTAGACCCACGTTGTAAACCGGATATTGAATATGAACCGGGTAAAGCTATTGTTAAGGTTAAGAGGTGTGTGTTTGCAGAAGTTCAAAACACCCATGCCAAGTTGGGCGGCATTTATTGTTCTTTGTTGTATAAAGAGCTTTTAAAGGCGTATCGGGAAGATTTAAAGGTAGAAGTTAAAGCCTCACGCTGTTCGGGATCAGAATACTGTTGTTTAGTTTTCTCCTCAGATGAAGAAAAAGGGGTTTGATTCCGGTGATTCATAAAAAAATCGAAGAACTTTTTGCGTATTATAGTGAAAAAGTAACTGGCCCTTTGGGGCTGGGATTTCTTGATTTGGATAGTGGCGAAGAGTGCTATATGCACGGACATACTATCTTGCCGACGGCCAGTGTATATAAAATCTTTCTGCTTGTTGAATTATTCCGGGAAAGGGAATTGGGAAACCTCGACTTAAGTGAAACGATGTCTTTATCAGACGAGGACAAATCACCAGGCACCGGCGTATTGTATTCTATGACTAGCGGCCTTACTTTAAATTTGCACGATTTGGCGGTATTGATGATTTCGATTTCGGATAATACTGCGAGCGATATGCTTTGGCGAAGATTAAATACATCTCACCAGTTAGATGAATTAATCTGCCGACTAGGCCTGAAAGATACTCATATTCGCGGAACAAGCAGGGAATTGATCACCAGCATATACCGGCGGCCTGTCAATCTGGGCGAAAGCAGTGAAGAGTATTTTCGCAACGCTCATGTCACAAAAGAAAGTTTGCCCTATATTAATGGCATGAAGGGAAACAGCAGTAGCGCTTGTGACATTTCCAGGATGTTACAACTGATGGTTACCGGTGATTGTTTTCAGGCAGATACAAGGGAGCTTCTTGTGAAGATGCTTTGCCTATGCCAATCTACAGCCAGAATCCCGAAATACCTCCCACCCACTGTCATAACAGCGCATAAAACAGGTTCCGTAGACAGAATCACTAATGATGTGGGAATTGTTTTTACGGAAAAAGGCGCTTATGTGATTACCATGCTTTACAATGGAAACTTATCGACACCGGAGGAATACGATGCAAATAGAAACAGGGTGATTTCAGAGGAAATGCTTGCTTCGATTTCGAGAGATGTCTATCAAGTATATATCCAAAAGTAATTGAGGCGGATTAATATGAAAAAACCATTGATCGGGGTTACTTGTTATGTCGAAGAGAAGTTGGAATGCGAAAAACATTTTACAACCTCTCCTTTGTTTATATCCTATCCTCAGTATGATACATGTGTTGCTGGAGTAGGAGGAATACCCGTAAATATTCCTGTATTAGGACAACGGAATGCTCAGGAATATGCGGAACAGTTAGATGGTTTGATCGTTTGCGGAGGAGAGGACGTTTCGCCGGAGTACTATCACGAAAAAGAGACGGGAAATTATAGGCATGTGCCACAAAGAGATTGCTTTGAGCTTGCATTGGTAGATACTTTCTACAAGAGACGAAAACCTATTCTTGGAATATGCAGAGGAATGCAGCTAATTAACATTTACTTGCATGGCACGTTGATACAAGATATCGGGTCGGAATCAGGAAGCTACCTAAACCATGCGAGACCGGATCTGGCAACTACGTTTGTTCACCAGGTCCATATCTTTGGGGCACGACAAAAAATACTCGGTGAAGTGTGTTCCGTAAACAGCATGCATCACCAGGCTGTTAAAACGCTGGGCAAAGGGCTGCGCCTTGTAGCGAAATCAGAAGATGGAATTATTGAAGCTGCTGACTTGCCCGGATATCCGTATTTATTCTTGGTTCAGTGGCATCCTGAAATGATGTGGCCCCGGCAAAAGGCAATATTTGAAGAATTTGTTGGAGCTGTTGAACTAAGTTGTAAGGAACAAGTCAAATTATACAGCGATAGTTACGTTCAAGTTCCAGGAGAATATCATGAATGATCGGGCAATCGAGGCTTTTTTGGCCATCGTTACGACAAAGAATTTTCAAAAGGCGGCCGAGCTTTTAAATTTAACGCAATCCACAGTTTCACACCGCTTAAAAGACTTAGAAGAGGAAATGGGAACTCCGCTGATTAGTCGTACCCGTGGCCGCACAGATATTACACTGACAAATGCCGGAGAGCATTTTCTGCCTTTGGCGATACGCTGGCAACAACTTAGCGCAGACATGGATAAAATAAAAGAACATGATTCCTATCCGGAAAGTCTTGTCATTGGCGGGCTGGACAGTGTTAAGGACTTTATCCTTTTGCCATTTTTGCGGGCTTTGAGGGAACGATGCCCCAATTTACAGATCAAACTTGTTACTGGCAGCTCTACCAGTTTGTACGAAATGATTGCTACCAAGGGTGCTGATATCGGATTTGTTCAGTTTGATATAAGAAAAACATATGTGCATGGAGATTTTTTCTGCAGGGAAGAATTTCTGGTAGTATCCTGTTCTGCAAATAAATTCCCGCTTACAGTGAGTGCAAAGGACTTGGATCCCACATACGAATGTCGCATAGACTGGGGTGCTAAATTTAATCGGTGGCATGAAGATACCTGGGGAATCAATCATAAGTCAATGACATTGTGTGACACCTTGTTTGAACTTCGCGGCATTCTGAAGGATAGTAATAGATGGGCATTGGTTCCGGCATCTTCCGCCCATTGGTTTTTAAAGGATGGCCTTTTCACAGTCAGCCGCATTGATCCTATGCCCCCAGAACGCGTTATTTCGATGATATACCATGAAGAACCTCGTGCTGAAGCAAGAGGTTTGCTGACTGTTTTTAAGGAAATCTTAAGAGATCCTGATTTACAACACAAGACAGACTCTTGCGTTATGTTTGGTAAATTTTAAAAGAGAGGTATATGATGCTTTACTCAGGTGCCGAATTAAATACGATTTTAGATAAATATCCGAGATGCAAGTTGGGTTTTTTTCCGACGCCATTATATTATTTGAGTAATATGTCCAAATATCTTGGGATAAAATTGTACATTAAACGGGATGATTTTTCAGGCCAAAGTTTGTTTGGGGGCAACAAAATACGGAAATTGGAATTCTTGCTGGCAGATGCGCTGAAAAAGCATTCCAACTGTATATTCACCTATGGTGCGTCTCAGTCCAACCATGCTATGCAGACCGCGGAGTCATGCTGTAAACTCGGCTTAAAATGTGTGCTTTATTTGGCCGACCTGGTAGGGACTAAGGAAATAAAGGGAAATCTCCTAGTTGATAAAATTATGGGAGCAGAAGTTCATTTAATTCAACCACTTCCCAATGAGTCCTTTCAAGACACGATCAAAAGGATGTACGAACTGGCTCGCAAGCAGCAGAAAGAGTTAGAAGAAGAAGGAATTCATTGTTATGATATCCCTATGGGTGGAGCCAACTCAATAGGAACCCTAGGATTCATCAGTGGGTTTGCTGAATTTGAAAATCAATCCCAAACTATGGGCAAACAATTTGATTATCTCGTCCACGCAACTGGTTCTGGCGGTACCATGACCGGACTTGTAATTGGCAAAAAATTATTGGGTGATCCAGTCACCATCCTTTCGATGGATGCCGGGGCACATGGGGCGGACTATGTGAAAGAAAAAGTCCAGATGGGGAATTCTACGTTACAATCGATGGGACTCACAGAATCTCTGACTGAAGAGGATTTCCACATTGACACAACATATAGTTTCCCAGGATACGAAAAGCCAAGCTCCCAGGCAAATAAGGCAATCAAATTGTTAGCAAGACAAGAAGGTATATTATTGGATCCGGTTTATTCTGGGAAGGCATTCGCAGGACTGATTGATTACGTAAAGAAGGGAAAAATCCCAGGCGGTTCCCGTGTCCTCTTTTGGCATACCGGAGGTATTACCGCATTATTTGCGGAAGAAAATATTTTGGGAGATATTCTCGATGAATAACTAAAGATGGGAGATTGTACTGAAATTAGCGTTTCATCTTTGATTATTTGACGGTATTCAAATCAAAAGACGGAAAATTTGGAGGAGAAAAACCTAATTTGGTTCTATATCGGCATGGTAGTTGCTGCGGTGTCGCTGTTGTACCATGCCGATGAAATTCTCACCTTATTGTACGGGAATCCGTTCCAGGGTATACGTCGCTGATTGTCTCCATCTTGTTTATCGGTGCTATCCAGCTGGTCGGACTGGGAACCATGGGAGAATACATAGGGCGCGCCTATTCGGAAACGAAAACAAGGCCCTGGTATGTGTTGAAAGTGAGTAAGTATACGAAGAGGGAGAGGGAAGAAAATAACTGACTTCTATATTTCCCGGGAAACTAAACCACCTCCAGGCGTGAGAACGCCTGGAGGTGGTTTAGTTTTTAGTGATATGTAAGCGGAGCCTGTTTGGGATCACTAAAAGCAGTCGGATGGAAAACAAATATGGTTGGAGAAAGTAACGTAGGTTATGGAATGTGGTCTTAGCTGCATACCATCACCGTGCATATTCATTTCCGGTATTCCACAAAATATAACAAATTTATGTCGCTTTGACAATTGTATAACACAACATCTGGTAGTACAATTATAAATGAGCATGTTTCTGTTGGCCTTGAAAATCTGGAATAACTCGGTAGGGGGGCAGCATGACTAGTTTAGTGAATTTCATCTTGTGGTTCATTATTTCGTATGTCTTTTTTATCTTTAAAGATTTGAGTGAGTATGACTATCTGACTCTGGCGGTGTGCATATGCGGCGGGTTACTTGCCTGGTATTACAAATCGATAAATGCGCGTTTCCAACAGCATATCCTCACTGGTCTTGCAGGTAGTATAGCGGCATATGTATGGAAGTTTGGGTGTCAAGATTTTATGGGTATCTTGCCGCAACAGTATCATTCCATTGAAGTGAATTCTACGCCTTTCTTAATCGTTGTTTTGCTCGTAGCAATCGTTGTTTTTTGCGAGAAGCACTTCTGCCGTGCGAGCAACCCTAAAACCGATGATGAAAATTGCTCTGATAAGGAGATTTTTGAGGAACGCTTGGATGACTGCCGCAGACTAACGAAATTAATTGAAAATTTTGATGCCGTGGGTATAGATGCACCGTGGGGGGCTGGGAAAACTTTTTTAGTCAATTATTTTTGCAATACGGAAGCAGTACGAAAATCCTATAAAGTAATTCGCATCGAAGCGCTGTCTTATAACTACGAGGAATATGACAAGCTAGTGCTGGGAGAAATTGATGCAGCATTGAATGAACATCACATATTTTCTCATAATTATATGAAAATAAAGAATGTGATAACGGGCTCCACAATCACAATGTTTCTATACAAGGCGTTTTTTGGATGGGATGCAGACACTGTATCTAACTTAGAAGCTGTCAAAAACAAGGTGGATTCCCTGGATAAAAAGTTTCTCATCGTTTTTGAAGACATTGACAGGGCTGAAAAGGAAGCAATATGTAAAATATTTTCAATTGGAGAAAGGCTGGCTGGCAAAAACATCAAGATCATATATGAATTTGAAGGGCATCTGCTGGATGAAAAAGGATTTGATAGGGAGTTTAGAAACAAATATGTACAAGCCGATATGCATCTTACAAGTTTAGGATACGACAAGCTTATAAAAGTATGCTGGAAACAATTGCATATGGACCAAGTTCAGCTTGATAATAAAAAAATTGACTTGCGGGCAGAATTACATAATGCAGTTCATTATGATGATTCTAGATTTGTTTTGAATGGGGAACAATATAAGTATAGTACAGGGTTTAACATTTACCCAATTCGTTGGATTAAAAATTTTTTGCGGGAGTTAAAAAGCTATTTAGACCAATATCACGATGTTAGTTTATTAGAATTACGTGTTGCAATTCGTATGTTTTTCATTAAAAACACCAACTTTGATCTTTTTGATAAATTTTACGGCCCCGAGAAATTAGATGTATTGTTTAAATTCAAAGATTCAGATGAAGAAATGGTTGATTTGCACCAACTTACTGCACGAAAATTGGATATTGAGAGGGAACTGCGTAAAGCTCGTAACTCTAGGGCTGAAAAAGATCTCAACCAGGCCGAGAAGAATAAAAAGAAATATGACAATATTATTAACAGAGAAGAAAATAAGGATTCCAGGTACATTTTTTCTTTGTTTAGCGAATATCGCTTTGAGGAATTGGTCCGCTTGGAAAGTGATGATAAGGCTGGCTTAGGGGAAGGAGAATGGGAAGAAGACCAACTTTATCGGGTAGTTTTGCGGGAAAAGGAAACCAACGAACACATTAATCGTGTAATATGGAATATTTTGGAGGGGGGAAAATCGCACCTTACTGATAATGGAGCTATGACGAAGCGCTTCGTCAACGAGATTTTGAATATGCCATTCAAGGAACCGGGAGAACTTCGAGATAGATTCAATAAGATTTTTGCTGATTATTGGGATGGTAGTGGGTACAAAGATAACGTATCAACGCAGATGGTAGGTGAAGACTTTTTATTTGCGATTGCAAGGAGTCTTTATTACAGAAGAGTAAGTGGCCAAACTTGGCGCAAGTTTATCAACGTCTACCCGATTCTCTCTCGTGGCAATGACTTAGATGAGAATTTCGTCAAGATATGCGATTTCATTGACTTAAATGAATATGAGACACTTATAGAAACAATGAAGCTATTTAACCAGCAGTATATCGTTGATAATCTAAGCAGAAACGCTGAGTACATCAATTTTCTATCAAACGCAATGCAAAAAGTTGTTCTTTATGGACTTTACGATGACCCTCATCTGCTCATTTTTGAAAATTGTGCAGAATCATACGACTTGATGAAGAATCCTGAAGAAGTGCGTAAAACTCTAAAAGCAGCACTAAGTACTTTTAAAATGAAATTTGACATTTCATCGGAAAAGTATAAGCGCGAGGTTAACGTGTTTCATGAATTCCTACAAAAAAACCTTGACATTTATAATTCCCAAAAAACAGGGAGGGCTAAAAGCGGTCCTTCTGTCACAGTCACGTTTAAATCTAGCCCTTCAGAAAATCAAGATGCGTATGATTACATTATGAGCTTGCTACACGGCAATCAAACCTATGGAGAGTACTCCAAGTTCGATAAGTTGATTTCCGACTATTATGATCAAGGAAAGTTAAACTGCAATGAAGTCAAGCGGTTAATACGAGAATGGGAAAAGTTATATGGTAACAAGTGTTGAATTAGGGGGAGTTAAATTTATGCGTTTGGTCAACCTTGAGGTGAAAAATTTTAGAGGTATTAAGGAATTGAATGTGGATTTCCCTATTGATTTGCCCGTAATATTTTTGATTGGGGCGGGAGACTCTACAAAGAGTACGGTGTTAACGGCTATAAGCTGGCTCTTGTGGCCATCATACTATCTCGAGATCAGTGATATTGATTTCTATCTGGGGATAACGGATAAACCCATTGAAATAAGAGGATCTTTTATAGATTTTCCTAAAGAGTTGATAAAAGAAAACAGGTATGGGCTCTATTTGAGAAAGCCTGGTGCAGATTTAGGCGATGGTATACAGGATGAGCCTGAAAGAGATGGCAAATTCTGCCTCACCATACAACTGACAGTTGATAATTCACTGGAGCCGGTATGGAATGTCGTATGTAATCGTTTGCCCCCTAAGCAGATTCCGGCTAAGGACAGGAGAAAATTTTCGCTTAGGAATATTGGGGAAAATTATTCTAAGGACATGGTGTGGGGCAGAAGTTCCATTTTAAATAAATACGTTGAGTCGCAAGATGAATTGCAGAACGTGTTTTTGGAAACTATTAGAAAAGCAGCACACGATGCAAATTTTGGCGGATTAGATAGTATATTGCCAAAAGTAATGGATATTTCGAGGGAATATGGTGTTCACGTGCAACACCCTAGCAATAAAATGATTATGCGTAATGGTAAATTCTCTTCGGAAGTTGGACTCTTTGATGATAACGTCCCACTTAGTCTATTCGGCACAGGGACTAGGAAATTATTGTCTATGGGTCTGAATATAGATCAAACCAACGATGCCAGCCTGCTTCTCATTGACGAGTTAGAAATCGGTTTGGAACCATACAGATTAAAAAGTGTAATTAACCACTTTAGAAAAATGCAGGCACTGCACCAAATCATAGTTACCACACATTCCCCAGTTGCTCTGGCAGAAGCTAACTACAACGAGGTATATGTTGTACATTCCGACAATGGTGTAACGAGCATTTTACCACTTCCATATTCTAGTGATAGTAAAAGTGCGGATCGATTACAGGCCAATATTAGGAGACGGCCTCAATCCTTTTTTGCGAAAAAATTGATTGTGTGTGAGGGGAAAACAGAAATCGGACTGGTAAGAGCCTTTGATACATATCTTGAGCAAAAAGAGAATTTTAGATTATCGTTTTATGGAGTAGATACGTATGAAGGCGAAGGTGATAATGTTATTAAGAATGCAGTTGGACTAAAGAAGTGTGGCTATGCTGTTTGCGTCCTTATGGATAATGATAAGGAGAAAGCTAAGGACGAGAAAATAGCTGCTGAAGATGGTATCCAATTATTCAGATGGAATAAGGGTAACGCCTCTGAGGATCAAATCTTTGAAGAGGCTTCCCCCGACTTAATTGCAAAAATAGTGAACTTAGCCCAGGAGATAAACCAAAAGAGCGAAGTTGTACACGATATAAAATCAGGTTTTGCTGATTATTTGGATAGTAATGACGAATTAGATTGTACTCGCCTTGATTCCGAATCGGTGGGGAAGCTAAGTACATTGTCAAAAGACAAAAAATGGTTTAAACGAATTGATAAAGGCGAAAAATTAGGTGATCTGATTTTTAACAACATGGATAACATGAAGGTTGGTTCGCACTTTGTGAAAATATTTAAAGAACTGAAAACATGGGCGATGAACTAAAATGAAAGAAGAAGAAATAAATCATTTGCTGGGAATGAAGAATGCATACATAATTGCCCCGGCAGGACATGGAAAAACTGAGATGATTGTCGATATCGTAAAGCGATCGTCCCAAAAAATTCTTGTCTTAACGCACACTAATGCTGGTGTATATGCGCTAAATAAACGGTTTAGGAGACATGGAGTTGGAACCGCTAAATACTCGGTTTATACAATAGCGTCGTTTTGCCGCTATTGGTGTCGTGCATATCCTTGTACGAGTGGTTTTACACATGCAGACGATTTGTCGCTTGACCGTGAGCCTCAAAAAAAATACCCCTTACTGTATGGTGGAACAACAAGCATATTCAAGTGTTCTTGGGCGGGTGAAGTCCTGTCCGAATCCTATTCTGCAGTTATTGTCGATGAATACCAGGATTGCTTACTCGCACAACAATCTATATTCGTGGAAATGAATAAATATATTAAAGTTTGGGTATTGGGGGATCCGTTACAGGGAATTTTCGGCTGGGCTGGTGAACTTGTGGACTGGCAGAACATGCCTTTTGAAGAATTTAAAATTGACACGTACCCTTGGCGTTGGGAAAACACAAATAAGGCTTTAGGACAATATTTGCAAACGATTAGAAGCAAGCTGCTGCATATATTGGATGGTACTTCAGAGACTTTGGACTTGATGAATAAGGATGATGTCATAAGATTAGTAGAAGTTGATACTCATGGTCGTCAATTTAATTTGCAGTTTAATCGGGTCCTTTCATCAGTGCGAAGTTACTATCGGTCAGTATTGGTTATAACTGCTTATCCCTATGGACAAATTGAATTAGCAAAAAAGATTGGCCCAATATTCCAAATGGACGACCCATTGTCTTCTCAAGAATTGGCAGATATTGTTCAGAAAATAGATGAAACTTGTGGATATGAGCGCATAATGCATGTTATAGACTTTCTTTCAAATTGTGCAACCTATGTGCATTCAAATTTGAAAAGTTATGAGTCACACCTCAAAAAAGGAAACATTGATTTTTCCAAAATCAGATCGTGGGAGGCAATTAAACCTTTCATTACTGAAGCAGTAGAACTAGATAACTTAAGTGCTTTATCAGATTTTATGAGTGCTTTTTATAGAGAAAAAAACAATCCTAATGCTGCTAAAACTTACAAGATTTATCGGACGCACTTGTTTTTCACACTGAAACGAGTGATTGATTATGCAGCTGATAATTCTTTAAGTTGCAATGAAGCATTGGCTCGAATTAACGGCAAAGGTAGTTATCTTACAAAGGAGAAAAGCCCCTTCTTGATTTCGCGGACAGTATTGTGTAAGGGACTGGAAGCAGAATGCGTAGTCGTTGTAGATCCGAAGAATTTTACACCCAAAGATTTGTATGTTGCTATGACTCGAGCGACAAGAATGATTTATATCGTTTTGAACTCTGTTTCTGTTGGTTTGAGTTCATCGGCTGGACCACGTTATGCTATTTCATTGAAGAGAGACAAATGATTACATTGTGTTTTTATTCCGTGTCTTGCAGGGAACCTGTTCATTGATTCGATATTTCAGATTGTACCTCTAGTCATTTCCTGTCTCCTTCCTCTGCTACACTGTACGTAAGTATAGTAATCTGCAAGATCCATTTGCATACAAGGAGGCGGGGAAATCATGGAAGATAGGGAACATGGTAAGTTTGAATGCCCGAACTGCCACTCTGGGAATATCCAGCAGTTTGAGTTGGCCTACGAAAGCAGCTTATCCAATCTGGGACTGACCACGGTTGGTGTCGGGTTCGGTGACGACCTGGGGCTGGGCGCCGGCATCTCCGGTGGCAGCAGCCAGACGATACTTTCGGCTAAGTTGGAGCCACCGGAACAGCGGGCAGTGGTGGGACCCATCGTGGGTTCCCTGCTGTTCGGAGGATTGGTGTTTTTCCTGCTGGACGTGTTCCTAGGCTGGTTTTTCATCGGGCTGGTGGTGCTGCTGATCTGCCTTGCATTCGGCGGCTTTATGGCGTACGGCGATTATCTGTGGAACAAAAGAGTCTGGCCGAAGGAAATGGACGAATGGTACCATTCGTATATCTGCCTGCGTTGCGGCGAATGTTTTGAAATTCGGTAAAAGATAAAAACGCAAAAACAGAGCGGTCTATCTATTTGAAATCAAAAAATCCCCGCTGTGCTTTATCGGCACGGCGGGGATTTCTGTTTCTCTGTATAGTTTCAACTGTGGACTATTATGGTACAAAGAAGCAAGCAAAAATAAAACAAAAATATTGTTTTATTTTAAAATAGATGATATAATCTGAGTGCGGTATATATGTGACGGCATAAGTTATAAAAATTTTCGCCTTTAGGATAAATTAACCGCGTAATTATGCAATGGTGTGTTTTTATTGCGCTGTTTTAGCCGGGAGGTAAGGATGAGGTTACTGAAAGTATGTTTTCGAAACTGTAAAATATTTAAAAAGGACGTTGTAATCGACTTCACTAACTCCAATTCTGTCCGTAAATCTCCCTCGGAACGTGAACATCTTTTAAAGGCATTCAAATTGAAGTCCGGCATTTATACACAAGTTTTGATAGCCTTTACCGGGTTGAACGCAACGGGGAAGACATCTATACTGGAACTTCTCTCTGTTGTTACTGATGTTTTGTTCAAAAAAGCGGGCTTGAATTCGCCAAACGTACTACCTAAACTGGTGAAAATGGTGCCGATGAAGGAAACGCTGGATTGGGAAGTCTTTTTTTCGAATGAGCACACTGTGTACAGACTCTGTTCCAGCATTGCACTTAAGGTCATGGACTCGGAACCTGATCGTGAAATGCGGTTTATCTACAAAGAAGAACAACTACAGGAAAAGCCGCTATCGTCGGTGACGAGAAAAACTCTCTTTGATTTTGACGGCGTGAAGGCTATTGTGCGAAGTGCAATTGCTTCACAGGAACTGTACCTGCAGGAAGATGCAAGTCTTGCTTCGAAATTCAAAGAGGCCACAGAAACTGTGCGGACTTTGGGAGCGGAGACTAACATTAACATTGCGAATTTTTTAGGGACGCCCCCGGTTGAAATCCTGAATGTTTTTGATCCGAATATCGAGCGTTTAAATATTAGACCAGGCGAAAATGGGAAGCGAGTTACGGAACTTAAATTCAAACATAATGATTGGGCTCAATATGGCGGTGATCCACTGGGCCTTCTCAACTTCCTATCGTCTGGGACAATTAAGGGTTTGACATACGGCCCGTCGATTATTCGTGTGCTTAAAACGGGCGGCTACCTTTTTATGGATGAACTGGAGAATCACTTCAACCGGAAAATCATCGAATGGATTTTGGAGTTGTTCACAGATACCAAGACCAATCCACATGGTGCTTGCCTGATTTTTTCCACTCACTATCCAGAATTGCTGGACTGCGTACCGAGGATTGATAATATTTACATAACCAGACGTGACAGTGAAGGATATTGTGAATGTGTCCGCTTTAGTGATAATATTGATCGAAATGAGCTCTCCAGAAGCCGGATTATTCTAGAAAATATTTTGGGCGGAACAGTTCCCCGATTCCACGATTTAAAGCATGCGAAGGAAATGGTTGAGCAAGCTGTCGGGAAGGGGGAATGAGATTGGCATCCTTGGACGATTATGTCTTTATTTACTTTGTTTGTGAGGGAACAAATGAAGAAGCCGTCTTGAAATGGCTGGATGAGAATGACGCCCTAATTATTGACAAGGATAATTATAGCCTTGAGTATTGCCGATCGTCGAGAACCGTCAAAGGCAGGAAAGAACTTGCGAATGTTATTACTGGGCAAGATTATGGCGGAAAAGTAGGCACGGTATATATTTGTGACTCCCATAATGAAAATTGGCATTTTAGAAAGGGATGTACGGGACGTCAGATTGATGTTGTTAAAGTCGTCACAAGTCCGGAAATAGAAATTCTCGTTATTCTCGCACTCAATGAAATGAATCAATGGAGACAACAAAAAAAGGAAAATCCCAGATTGCATCCCTCTGATTTCTGCAAATCTGTGCTGCACGCAAATATCAAGAACGGAGATAACTTTATATCTGTATTCGGGTCAGTAGATAACTTTAAAAAAGTTTGCAAACAATATAGACGGTTGCACAGGGAGGAATACGAGGATAATGAATTAAGTTTGTTCGATTTGCTAAAATGATTGTTGATAAACACAACATCCCTGGAATCTGTATAATCTGCGAGTGATACGTACTACTGAATACATAATTTAAAACTAAGCTAGTCGAACGCGTGGATGCCCTCTGTATCCTACAGGGGACATCCATTTTGTGTATTTCTGCATTCTATCATTGGCGCAATGATATACATGCTCCAACAGCAAGAGAGAATGAAGCGGATGAATCTAAAGTCTTTTGCTCCCGTACTACATTTCGACCCCCATTCTCCCGAGGGATAATCACATAATGCCGCTGTCGCGACAATTTCCCGTTCTCTTAGCATGGATTGGACTATGCTGTACTTACTTAGCGTATTTCTAAAACAGGAATGCTGATATTGCCAACCATGATCAGGGTGAAATATTAGTCCACAACGATTCGGATCTGCGGGACTTTTCAATCTGGGATCATGGACAAACTGTTATTTTAAACTCATACGAATAGCGCATTAAAATACCCTCCTGGCTGGTTGCCCAGTAAAGAGGGTATATATCGCTGTGCTGATCAGCACGGTGGGGATTCTCTGTTTCTCGGCGTGACTTCAACTGCAAGGACGATGTCTCATTCTTCCTGATGCATCAAGTACGTCAGATACAAGCTTGGCTTATGGAGTTTCTCCTGCTGCATCTGCAGCAAGTCGAGCAAGGTCAGGTTGTCGATCAGCTCGTCAATAGTGCCCTGGATCAATTTCCAGACTTCGATGGTCGTACATTTGTCGGCCCGTTTGCACGGATTCAGCTTCTCGTCCAGGCAGGGAACGAGGTACAGGTCGTTTTCCAGGGCGCGCAGGATTTTCCCGACGGAGTAGTGGGAGGGCGGCTGTGTCAGGGAATAGCCTCCTTTGGACCCTTTGGTGCTTTTTACGAAGTTCTGCTGGACGAGCATGCTCATGATGTGCTCCAGGTATTTGACGGAGATTTCTTCGTCCTTTGCGATCTTCTTCAGGGTTGCCGTTTCAATTCCGTACCGGTCTGCCAGATAGACAAGGACCCGCAATGCGTAACGACCTTTGGTGGTGATGAACATAGGGCAGCCTCCTCCCTGAATATCGACCCGGTTAGTAGGTAATTACAAGAACGGACGGAAAACCGGCAAAATTCAGGATATCATCCTACCACATTATAACATGACCATAATTTTTCAACAAGGAAATTGAGGGCAATTTTAAAACAATTCTTTAAATCATGAAAGTACATACCGACTATAAAGGTATGTTTTTTCCTTGGGCAAGTGACGCGTTTTCAATCGGTTTACAGAGGCCGTTTGGCACTTTTGTAATGGGAAGTGAATGTTCCGTGTACGAAACGTCGGAATATTCAATTTAATTGTCCACCACACTGGTAGGCATTCAAAAAATTACACCGCTTGAAGCGTTTTTTTTCTTTGGTACGCTTAAAGTGGAAACCGGTGGAAAGGAGGAATTCAATTGGAACGACGCGATTTTTTGTGTAAAGGGTTGCCAGGTTTTCTCTTTCAACTGGGAAGTGACTTTGCCAAGGACGCCGGATTCGGCGAGGAAGAGCCCAAGGATTACTTCGATTCGTATGAATCGGCCTATCCGTTCCTGAACGAGGTCACCATGGAAATGCTGTACCAGGCTGCAGCGCAGGAAGGAATCGACCCGACAGGGAAGAGCAAGCTGGAACTGGCCCGTGAGGTCTATCGCAACAGAGGGGTGGTCTACCATGACGGTTGAGGATGTGCTGACAGAAGCCATGGTCTTGTATTTACAGCAGGGTCCGGGGCACGAACTGGAATACGTCAGCAAGTCGGAAAGTTCGTCCCTGGGCTGGTATTTCTGGCTGCACGGCCTGGACGGAGTCTATGAAATCGAACGGAAAGATGATCTGCAGCCGGGAGGCGGCGAGTTTTATGTCCGGTATTACCCGGGCAAAGAGGAAATGGTCCTGGAAGAGTATTCGGTGGAAGAACAGATTCTGCGGTTCGACGAGAATGTGTTTGACGACATGCTGATCCACCGGCCGACGGAAGAACACGAAGTGTGTCCGTGCTGCGCAGCAGGCCACGTGCATCACGAGGAACACGAGCATTGCGACGGGACGCATGAACACCAGGAGGCCGGCACGGTACGGCCCAAGGGCATTCCCCGGCTCCTGAAAAAGTTCACCATGAACAAGGAACTGTATTCCATCGGGGATCTGAGCGTGAAAATTCAGCCGAATGGCTCCGTATCCGCAGAAATCAGGACACGGGACCGGTTGTTGGAGTATGCAAAAGAGAGTATACGTATTAATCAGAATGGAACAGAAGTGGAGGTGATCCGACAGGGAGATGTCAATCGAAACGTGCCGGGATATGAGTTGTCCAGGCAATTCATGGAGTTCTTCGGCAATCGTTTTTTGAGCGGAATCCGCAAGCACGGGCAGAGGCAGCCGGCGGAACGCAGTGGAAGGCTGGAGTCGGTCGATTTGGGTAAGGAAGGGGTCCTTATCCGGTACACCAATTGACGACAAGGAGGCGATACTATGACGGACACGACGGTTGATCAGGAGAAGAAAAACAAGTACGGCATCTCCTGGCTTGGCGTCGCAGTGGGACTGGTACTTGGCGGGGCCTTGTTCCTGTTGACCATCCAAATTGTAAAGGCCCTGATGTATTCGTTGACGGCAGCTTAGAAGGAAGGAGTGTAGCATATGTCAGTGTCACGCAGAGAATTTTTGAAAGGCCTGGCACTCGGAGGCACGGCGGGGTATCTCGCAGTGGCCGGTGTTACCTCGACGGTTATGAAGGATATGTTTCTTCCGGATGAGCCGGTAGGAGATGTCGACATCGGGCAGTGCAAGAGTGTCAAGTGCACGGTCGTTTCGGAAACCAGCTGGTTCAACAATTCCGTAACGGTCGGAGATATGATGAAGGCCGGCGGCCTGCTGGTCAACCAGTATACCATCCCCTGGACGCACTCGGGCGTCAAAGAGGGATACAACGGGGACAACGCCGGGGGCTACAGCACCCTCATCGACGTGGAGTTCCTGGACGGCAACAAAAAGAAAATCCTGTTGGATACGGGCTGGAATACCAACTGGATGCGGGAGTGCTTCCGGCGCGAAGGCGTCGACAAGATGCTGCAGAAGGACCAGATCGATCTGCTGTTCCAGACGCACGAGCATTTTGATCATTTCTTCGGCATCGAAGCCGTGCTGGAAAATTGCGCGGATATCCCCATTACGGTACCCAAGGGATTTTACCAGGAAGGGTTCGACCTGCTGCAGGGCGCCCATTTTGATGTCCCGCAGCTGAAAAACGATCATAAGCATACGGGAGAGCTCGTGGTCCGGGAATCGGGCAAAGTACACAAGCTGTATCCTGGCGTTGCATCTATTTCGTTTGACTCTTCCATCATTAACCGCGTCAAAGGCGAACACGCCCTGATTTTCAACATCAAGGATAAAGGCCTGGCGGTCATCACGGGCTGCTGCCATATGGGCATCATCTCGCTCCTGCAGGAAGTGCGGCACCGGATTCTCGGCGGGGAGAAGATTTACGCCATCCAGGGCGGCCTCCACATTTCGCCGTTCGAAGACTGGGATCCGCAGTATGACGACCTGATTCTGGCAATCCCCAAGTACGGCATCGAGGTCATGGGCTGCAACCACTGCACGGGCTATCTGACGGCCGAGAAAATGATCAAGGCCGGGCTGCCTGTCGTGGAAGGGACGGCCCGTTTCAAGAGCCGCCGGAAATTGTACCTGGGGAATGGCGACCAGATTGTCTTCGGATAAAAGGAGGAGGTGAAATCACATGATCAGTTTGAAAGACCATATGTGGCTGGAAAGCCGGGTGCTGGAGAACAATATGAAGCAGCCTCTCCGTGGAATCCTGGGGGTCCTGATTTCATTTGCCATCTTCTACGCCATCTGGTGGGTGTTCATGGATGTGCGCGGCATCATGCGCTGGTACACCCCGCAGTACGGCTACATGTACGTTCGTTGGATTTTGATCGTCGTTATCTGGCAGGCCTATATCTTCAACTTCTGGCCCTTCAGCAAGTTCCGGGAGAAAGCGCATCCCGTCGTATCCGGTGCGGTGTTTATCCTGATCAACTTCGCACTGGTCGGAAGCGTAATCTGGGGCTTCTTCTATAACTTCCTGGGCAGATTCTCCATTCCGTATCTGAGCGTCGACCAGCTGGTCAAGCTGAACATGACGCCGTTCTACGCGAGAGAATATTCGTCCCTGGCGATCCTGATGTTCGCGGCCATCGCTTCCTGGCTGAGCCCGATTGTGCCGGTCTGCTTCGGGAACCATCCCTGGCAGAACATGAAACAGCCGGCCCGCGGCTTTACGGTATTCATGGTCACGCTGTTTGCCTCGGTGCTGTTCTTCTTCTGCCTGATGCATCCGCATTATCACGTACTCTTCTGGCCGTTCCAGGAATATACGGCAGCGTATCCCTGGTGGTATAGTTTTGCACACACGCTGCACGGCAACTACAACGTCGGGTGGGTCATGTGCGGAACGGTCGCCATCTGGATGCTGGAAATTACGTTTGACCGCTATCCGTTCTGCTTGATTCATAACAAGATCGTCCGCGGCATCGTCGGCTTCTTCGGCGTGTTCGCGTTCGCCATGCTGTTGTTCTATTCGTTCAACTTCGTGCAGGATTTGTCCTGGGGTCCCGCAGTGGACGGTGCAAAACGGATTTACGCTCCGGACTGGCGGTATCTGCACAGCGGCGAATTGGCCATCATGATGCTGATTCCGGCCATGATCCTGAATTTCTACTTTGACAACTGGCCGAGAAAGTTCAGCGAGCCCGTCAACATCGCGTTGCGGCTGCTCATCATCCTGGTCGGCATGGGCGTGTTCCACGCACTGTATTATAAGTTCTCTCCCACCCTGCTTGGTACGCAGGCTGGTTATTCCCATCCGCAGCAGTTCCCGATGGCACCGGGCATCTTGTACATCTGCTGCATGCTGTTCCATAACTGGTTTATGGACCTGTGGCCCGGCAAGAAGCGTGTAGGTACGCGCGATATCATGCTGGACGACGATGGGGAAATCATGGAAGAACAGCAGGAATACACGACGCCGGCTCCGCAGCCCGTCATGGCCATGGAGACCAAAGGCGAGGATACGGAGGGAAGCCGCGTCATCGAGCCGTTCGGCAAGGCAGCAACTCCAGAACGGGGAGGGCTGGGCAAGACACCCGTGCCTTCCGGGACGGAGTAATGCATCCCTCCCGGTTCTTCCGTTCTAGATTGTCATAGGGCGGCACAGGGGAAAGCGCTCATTATTCTCCCCCTCTCAGCCTTTTCCCTGTGCTCGTTCCCGGGGCTGTTTCCGGCAGCCTTCAAGGAGGTGTTATTTTGGGTATCGGATTGGGCGAATTTATACTGATTCTGTTGGTCGCATTTATCATCGTCGGGCCGGAAGATCTGCCCAAAGTTGCACGGACACTGGCCCGCTGGGTCAAAACCTGCAAACAGTCCATGCAGGAAATCAAATCCTCGCTGGATCTGGATGCGGAGAAAAAAAGCCTGGATGCTGTGGGACAAGAGGTTTCCAACAGCGTGCGGGGCGCCAATTCCGAATTGGAACGCGTGCAGAAGCAAGTACTGGAAAGTGCGAAGCGGCAGCAAGCGTAAAGTAAGAGGACGTTAGTCAGAAAGCAGGTGCATCATGAGATTGGGAACGACGGAAATTTTGTTGATTCTGGTCATTGCGCTGGTCGTGTTCGGCACGAGCCGGTTGAGTGGTGTAGGCAAGGCGCTCGGCACGAGCATCCGCGAATTTAAGGAAGAAATCAGAACCCCTGATCACGCGGAGGGTGGTGACGGAGATGCTGGAAAAGCCGCAACGAAATGACGAAGAGAAGGTTGAAACCTACGATTTCAAGAAGATTGCTGCCATGGAGCGGCAGCTGGCGGCCGGCAACATACCGGCGGAACCGCCGCAGGAAGAAGCGCTGGAATCCAAGCCCCTTGCCAGCCATTTTATGGAATTGCGCAAGCGGATGATTTACTGCGTGATCGCCATTGCCGTGCTGTTTTTCATCATCGCGGCAGGCTGGTCGGACACGCTCGTCCAGCTGGTGACGGCGCCCGTCAAAAGCCGGGGCATTGAGTTCGTGTACATCGGGCTGGCGGAAGCGCTGACCGCAGAGCTGTGCGTGTCCCTGATTGCCGCCGTGATTTTCGCGACGCCGGTCATCTTCTACAATGCCTGGAGCTTTATCAAGCCGGCACTGTATGAGAATGAAAAACGGTATCTGCTCTTGTTCATGGGGAGCTGCATCCTGTTGTTCATCCTGGGCGTTGCCTTCGGGTACGGCGTTGTATTCATGTCGGCCATCACGTTCTTCGTGATGACAGGGGAAGGGATCGCGACACCCATGCTGTCCATCAACCAGTATATCGGGTTCCTGTTCACCTTTGTCCTTTCCTTCGGGATTGTCTTTGAAATCCCCGTGTTCAATTTTGTCCTTTGCAGACTCGGCGTGGTCACCCCGGATCAACTGACGTCTGTCCGGAAATATGTGGTGCTGGCGGTCTTCATCGTCGCCGCATTCCTGACGCCGCCGGATGTATTGAGCCAGATTCTCATGGCAGTGCCTATGCTGGCCCTATATGAAATCGGTATCGTCGTGGCAAAGCTGACCTGTGCCCGGAACCCGGCCGTGGGAGCGTTGGAAAAATAACAACCAGGGACGACCCGGGAAATTGCAGCACTTGATTTTCGAAAAATCAAGCAATTTCATGGTATGATATATATGTGGGGATGTGTTTGTCAGGTTACAGGAGAACTACCATGAAAAAATTACTGTTGATTGACACCTCAGAAATTACCCGGGAGATGTTGACAGGAACGTTGGAGAAAGACTTCAAAGTGGTAGCTGTCGGGAATGGTACGCAAGGGATGCATATCCTGGAGACGGACAATGACTTTGCCATTGTCGTCATCACTCTCTGGCACTCCGGCGTACGCGGGTTGGAACTGCTGCAGTCCATCCGTTCGGATCCGCGGTATAAAAAGCTGGCCGTCGTCATCATCGAGCCCGAAGCCATCAAGGACGAAGTGACGTCGCTGACGCTGGGAGCGGACGACGTCATTATTCTGCCTTGTGAGCCCGAATTCATCCTGCTGAAAATCAAGAATGTCATGATGAACCGGGAACTGCTGGCGACGTCCAACAGCCGGAACGGGCTGCAGAACAATATTCTGGACGGGACGAATACGGCGATTTTCGTCATCGACGCCATCAACTACACGTTGTACTACATCAACCATGCCACGAGCCGGCTGGTGGGATGCCAGGAAAAGAAATACATCGGAAAGAGCTGCTACAGTTTTTTCATGAAGGAAAACAGCCCGTGTTCGTTCTGCCGGCTGGCACTGGCCCATACCTCTCAGAATACAGGCGAAGTGTACATTCCCTGTATTGACAAAACACTGAAAGAAACAGTACGTATGATGGAGTGGCTCGGCAGGCCGGCGTATATCGTGTATGCAGATGATATTACGGAACAAAAGAAGAGCTACCTGCTGGCAGAGCAGAAATACCAGCGGGAACTGCAGCGGCGCAGCCGCGTGGACCTGGACTTCATGGCGTACCTGCTGATGAATGTGACCAAAGGCATTGTCGTCGACCACGATCCGCACGGGTTTCCTGTTCCGACAATTTCGCCCGGCCGTCCGATCAGTGACTTTGTCGAACGGGTGCTGCCCACGGTCATCGATTTTGAGACGCGGCAGAAATTTGCATCCATGCTGTCCCTGGAAAACCTGCAGCGGGAATTTGACGAGGGAAATACGTTCCTGCATATCGATTACCGGCGGTACAGCCGGAAGAACAATATCATGTGGGCCCGGTCGACGATCCAGTTGATGAAGGATCCCCAGACGGGAGACCTGACCGCCTTCCTGTACACCTATGACATCGACGAAATGCATACGATGCAGGAGACCATCTCTGCCGCTGTCCGCTATGACTACGATTTGATTGCGCACGTCAACCTGCTGAATTCGAAATTCAAAAGCTACGCCGCAAAATACAAACATATGCGTGCTTTTTTGAAAAGGGAGTACCCGTACGAAGAAACGGTGAAGCGGTACGTGCGGAAACACGTCATACCGGCGGCGCAGCAGGAAATATTGCAGAAAGCGGATGTCCGGACCGTCCGGAAGGCACTGGAAGGGCAGGATTCCTACGAGTTCATTGTGCCGGTCATGGAGTACCGCCATCTCCATCACAAAAAATTCCGGTTTGTGTGTATGGACAAGCAATACGGCCTGGCACTGCTGACGTGTAACGACGTGACCAGTGTCCTGGCGGAGGAGAATATCCGGAACAGAAGGCTGGAACGGGAACTGGAAGGCGCCAGGCAGGCAATCCAGACCCGGACGAAGTTCATCGCGGATTTCGGCGAACAGGTGAAAAAGCCGTTGAATACGGTCATCGGCATGACATCCATTGTCGAAGAAGATGCGCGGAACGAGGAGCTGGTCCGCCGGAGCGCGGCAGCGATCAAGCAATCTTCCGACAAGCTGCTGACGCTGGTGAACGACATCAGCCATCTCGGCAAGCTGGAGTTGAATGAAGTACCTCTGAAGGAAGAATTGTTTGACCTGCCGGTGGGCCTGGATCTGCTGAAGCGGCAGACGCGGGGCATCCTGGCAGCCAAGAACCAGCAGCTCGTGGTGGCGCATCAGATTTACCACCAGGACTGCGTCGCAGACCGGAACCAGCTGTTCAAGGTGTTTATGAATCTGGTGACCGTCACCTCCCATCTGGCACCGGACGGAACGAAAATCAAGATGAAAGTGTTTGAACTGCCCAGCCTGGAGATGGGGAAAGTGCATTACCATTTCCTGCTGCAGGCGGAAAATACCGAATTGGACGGGAAGCAGATGCGTCGCTTTTTTGAACCGTTCTATTATGATGCCCCCCTGACGCTGCAGAAAGAATTGACGGGCATGGAACTTGCCATTGCCCGGCGCGTATTCCAGGAATACAAAGGGTCGCTGGAAGTACGGGTGCTGGACGGGAATATGCTGACGTTCATCGGAGATGCCCATTTCCTGTCCGAAGCCAGCCATGCCGGCAAGGAGCAGAAACCCGACGGGGAGGAATGGAAGGAGTTTCCCATGAGCCGGCTGCGGCTGTTGATTGCGGAAGACAAACCGCTCCGCATCCTGGTGGTCCGGAAGCTGCTCGAAAGCCGCGGGTGCAAAGTGGACTACGTGAAAGACGGGCAGGAAGCGTATCAGAAATTCGTGCATTCCGAGCCCGGTACGTATGATTTGATTTTGACGGACCTGCATCTGCCGAAGGTGGGAGGCTATGTGGCGGCCCACATGATTCGCTCAAGTTCCCATCCCCAGGCCCGGGAGATTCCGATTATCGCCACGTCGGACAAACCGGGGGAAGATAATGAAGAGAAGTGCATTGCCGCGGGCATGAACGCGTACATACCCAGACCGATTAAAGCGGAGAAATTTTTCAGGGAGGTTTGCCGGCTGGTATCGGAGCAGCAAGCCGCCAAGTGACGGGAGGGGATTTTATGCTTACCAATCTGCTGGACCTGTTTCAACGGGGCGGATACGTCATGTATCCCATCTTGCTTTGCTCCATCTTCAGCATTGCCATTGCCGTCGAGCGTCTGCTATACTACCGCTCGTGCTCCACGCAGGACGGTTTCCTGCAGGGCCTGAAGGATCTGCTGGGCCATGGCAGGTATGAAGAGGCACTGTCCCTGTCCACCCAAACGAAAGGAGACTGCGCGGACATTGCAGCCTTCTATTTAAAAGATCCCGGCAAGAAGATGGACGAAGTGGAAACGCGCGCCGGCATGATGATGGACGCGTACGACGAAAACCTCATCTTCCTGAACGTCATTGTCACGATTTCCCCGCTGCTGGGATTGCTGGGAACGATTGTCGGCATTATCAACGCGTTCAAAGTCTTTGATTTGCGGGCCAGTCAGCCCTTTGCCATCACGGCGGGCATCGGGGAAGCCTTGATTGCCACGGCGTTCGGGCTGATCGTGGCCATCCTGGCCCTGGTCCTCTATGCAATCATGAAATATGTATCCAATCACTTGACCAAAAACATCGTGAGCTGCTGCGCGCTGCTGGAAGCGGCGAATCCGGGACGGTGATTTTCATGAAACTCAAGCGTAAACAAGAGGGAATGCCTTCCATTATCGTGATTCCTATGATCGATATCATGTTCTTCCTGCTTGTCTTTTTCATGCTGAGTACGATGTATATGACCAACGTGAAGTCGGTACCCGTCCAGATGGATGAGTTGTCCGGCGCCCTGACGAGCCAGGATGTTTCCTTCGCGGTCACGGTAAACGAGAAGGGAGAAACCTTTATCGGGGACACGAAGGTCGACCAGAAGACCCTGGGCCGCTACGCCATGCAGGAAGCACAGAAAAATCCGGATTGCTTCATTGTGCTCCGCACGGATAAGAAGAGCCCCTATGATTCGTTCTCCCAGGTTTTGGAAACACTTCGAAAGGCAGGCGTCTATCGGTTTGGCATAGCCACAGAAGCGGGTGAGTGACCATGATCACAATCACGAAGGACAACCGGTTTTTGATTGCGTTCGCGTTTTCCGTCCTGCTGCACGGAGCCCTGCTGGGCGGAAGTTATCTTTCCAGCCGGGCGGGACTGCTGCAGGAGACGTCTGACGATATCTATGCAATCAACGACGAGATTGGCAATTTCATCCCCGAGGAAACGGCAGCGGTGGAAGAGCCGAATCATGTGTCTGTGAAAAATCTGCCTGTGAATATCAAATTCGTCCTGATCAGTGCCGCGGAAGCGAAAGATTTGGAAGGGAAGACCGACAGGGTGTCCGTGGAAATCCAAAAGGAACAGTTTGAACAGAAGCGGAAAACCATCCCCGTCGTGAAGAACCCGGCGGTCAAACCCAAACTGGTCCGGTACACACCGGTTCCGTATCCGGCGGAAGCGGGCGGAGCGTCGGGAACGGTCCTGGTTGTCATACTCGTAGGGTATGACGGTCGACCGGAATATGCTTCTATTGCAGGTTCTTCCGGAAACCGTTACCTAGATGCGGCGGCCGTGGAACATTGTATCGACTGGCAGTTTACTCCTGCCAGGGATGCGAACGGAAGACTGGTCCGGTGCCTGGTATATATTCCCATTCAGCTGAAGAAATAAAATAAACACAACATCCCCGGAATCCGCACTTTACGCGGGCTCCGGGGATGTTTTTATTGTTTTTGGCAGATTTCTCGCAGAAATTTTGTCCGGTATTCTTTGGGGTCAGGAGTTGTCTCCCATGTTTGGTAACATAAAAACTAGGTATTTCCCATACTAAACAGGAATTCACAGAATCGTGTCGAACTGTAGAATTGTGCATTGTTGCATTCTTCTGAAAAAGGGAAGACTGATGGAGCCGGGGTTCTTTCAGGGAAGTTGGGAATAATACAGTGAGAGGCACAACCGTGGAATTAAGGCAAAACGGCAAAAAAATAAACCTGCCGTGGCAGGTTTTTAGCACACACTGTGCTGCCGGACAAGCCGGTGATTTCGCAAAAGCGTTATTTGAACTCACTGTGTAAATTCTAGGAACTCTCGTTCCATGACTATGGTAACCAATTTAGGAGGGTTTGTCAAGATGGGGTATTATTTAGGGCTGGATGTAGGTACAAGCTCAGTTGGATATGCGGTAACGGATGAACAGTATCATCTGCGCAAATTCCACGGGGAGCCGATGTGGGGTTCCCATGTGTTTGAGGAAGCAAAACCGTCTTCGGATCGCCGCGCATTCCGGACGGCGCGGCGCCGTCTGAACCGGCGGCAGCAGCGGGTACAGCTGGTGCAGGAGATTTTTGCCAGGGAAATTGCCAAGGTAGATCCGCGGTTCTTTATCCGTCTGCAGCAGAGCCGGCTGCATCGCGAAGATGTGGATGCAAAGGACCGGAATCTGTTGTTCAATGACGCAATGTATACGGACAAGGAATACTATGCCCAGTATCCGACGATTCATCACTTGCTGTTGGACTTGATGCAGAGTGACGCCCCGCACGACGTGCGGCTGGTATATCTGGCCGTAGCCTGGCTGGTGGCGCACCGGGGCCATTTCCTCAGTGAGGTGGACAGGGACAACATTGCGGCGGTCCTGCAGTTTGACGAGGTATACCAGGATTTCCAGTCGACATTGCAGATGTACGGGCTTGAACCGTGGGCATGTGACACACAAAAACTGCAGGAAGTTCTGTTGCAGCGGAAGCGGATCAAGGACCAGCAAAAGGATTTGGAGGCACTCATTTATCCCGGACAAAAGCTGCGGCCCGAGGAGGATGACCTGGTCGATAAAAAGGTGATGCTGAATCTGCTGGCCGGTGGCACAGTTTCCTTGGAAAAGCTGTTCCCACAGCTCGAATTGGAAGAAAGCAAGAAAATCAGCTTCCAGGATCCGGAAGAAAAGGTAGAAGAGGCGCTGCAGGTCCTGGACAAGGAAGCGGAACTGGTCGTTCAGCTGCGTCGTATGTACGACTGGGCGCTGCTGAAGCAGTCTCTGCAGGGGAGCCTGTCCGTTTCGGAAGCCAAGGTCAAGGTGTATGAGCAGCACCGCCGGGATTTGGCTGACTTGAAGGGCTTTGTACGCCGTAACGCTCCGAAGAAATACAATCGCATTTTCCGTACGATGGACGGGAAGGATTCGCTAGCCAACTATGTGGCCTACTCCTATGAATTGAGTAACGTCAAAGGCAAGGTGCTGCCCAAGAAGAAGGCGACGCAGGCTGAGTTCTGCGACTTCCTGAAGAAAGAGCTGGCCAATATTTCCTGTTCCGGCGAAGACAAGGCCCTCTATGAGTCCATGAAGGCCCGGTGGGAAGACCATACTTTCCTCCCCAAACAGGTCAATGGCGACAATCGTATTATTCCGTATCAGCTGTATTACCATGAATTGAAAACATTGTTGGAGAAGGCGGAGTCGTACCTTCCGTTTTTGTCCGTTGAGGATGCAGACGGCCTGACGCCGGAGCAAAAACTGCTTTCTATCATGACTTTCCGGATTCCCTACTTCGTCGGTCCCTTGTGCAAGCGCCACTCTGATATCGCATGGATCGAACGAAAGGCTGAGGGAAAAATCTATCCGTGGAATTTTGACGAAAAGGTAGACCTGGATGCCAGCGAAGCAGCGTTTATCCGCAAAATGACCAACAAGTGCACTTATCTGCCGGATCAACCGGTACTGCCGATGCAGTCCTTGCTGTATGAACGGTTTATGGTGCTGAATGAGATCAACAATTTGAAAGTCAACGGTATGCCCATTACCGTAGAAGCAAAACAGGACATCTACCAGTTGTTCACGCAAAAACGGAAGGTGACGCGTAAGGCCGTCGAAGCGTTTTTGCTGAGTAATGGCTGGATGGAGCGCGGCGATATCGTATCGGGCGTGGATGTAACAATCAAAAGTGCGTTGACATCGTTGCACGATTTTCGCTCTTTATTGGAACGGAAAGTACTGACGCAGGACGAAGTGGAAGAAATCGTCGAGCACCTGACCTATACGGAAGACCGGAAACGCAATCAGCAGTGGCTGCAGGAAAAGTTTCCGCAGTTGGACGAACAGGACGTCAAATACGTATCGAAGTTGAAATACGAGGAGTTCGGGCGTCTCTCACGGGAGTTCTTGAGTGGTGTTCAAGGTGTTGACGAGGAAACGGGGGAGAAGAACAGCATCATCGGGTTCCTGTGGGGAACGAACGATAATTTGATGCAGCTTTTGTCGGATCGCTATACCTTTGCCGACGAAGTGGAGCGGCGGCAGACGGAATACTACAAGGAGTCGGGAGATCATCTGGAGGATCTGCTTGATGATATGCAGGTGTCCAGCCTCGTGAAGCGGCCGATTTATCGGACGCTGGATATTGTCCGCGATGTCTGCAAGGCCTGCAAGGAAGCGCCAGAGAAGATTTTCGTGGAAATGGCCCGCGGCACGAAAGTAAAACAGGAACGGAAAAAATCGCGCCGGGACATGCTGAAGGAATTGTATAAAGAGGTAAAGACAAAGGATTGCGCCGAAGTAGACCGCATGGTGTCCGAACTGGAAGGAAAATCGGATCGTCAATTGCGGAGCGACGCCTTGTATCTGTATTTCGTACAGCTCGGAAAAGATATGTATTCCGGTGACCCCATTGATCTGGAGAATATCAAGGATCGCAAACGGTACGATATCGACCATATTTACCCACAAAGTGTTGTCAAGGACGACAGCCTGGACAATCGTGTACTGACGGCGACGGAAATCAACGGCCAAAAAGGGAACCGGTATCCGTTGGATCCGGCAATCCAGCACCGCATGGCCCTGTTCTGGAAGATGTTGAAAGAGAAGGGCCTGATTTCGGAAAAGAAATACAATCGTTTGATGCGCACGTCGCCCTTTACGCCGGATGAACGGTGGGGTTTTATCAATCGGCAACTTGTGGAAACCAGCCAGGCTACCAAAGCATTGGCGACCGTTCTGCAGCGTAAGTTCCCGCAGGCGAAGATTGTCTATGTCAAGGCCGGCCTTGTTTCGAATTTCCGTCATGAATACGATTTGGTCAAGTCGCGTCTGGTCAACGATTTGCACCACGCCAAAGATGCTTATCTGAATATCGTCGTCGGCAACGTGTATGACACGCGTTTCAACAAGCAGTGGTTCCGCGTTGATGAGCCGTATTCCGTCAAGCTCAAAACTTTATTTAAGCATCCTGTGCAGGCACGGAAGAACTCACCCGTCGTATGGAACGGGGAGGAGGACATTGGCCGGATTAAGGATACGGTTGCGCAAAACAATGTTCACTACACGCGTTATGCCTTTGTGCGAAAAGGCGGGTTCTTTGATCAGATGCCGGTAAAAGCTGCGCCAGGTTTCATTCCACTCAAGAAAGGGTTGGATACGGAGAAATATGGTGGGTACAACAAGGCGACGGCTTCTTTCTATTGTTTTGTTGCATTTGACATTGTAGTTAAAAAGTCGACGAAACGGGAAGCGATGCTGGTACCGGTAGCCTTGCATGAAGCAGCTTTCGTAGAGAATGACAAATCGTATGCAGAAGAATACCTTCGCAATACGATTGCACAAATTATCAATCAAGAACCGGATTGCATTCAGAAGATTGCGTTTCCGCTGGGGATGCGTAAGTTGAAAATCAATACGGTTCTCTCGCTGGATGGATTCCGTGTTGCTATGGCCGGAAAGGATAGTGGAGGCTCGAGGTTTTTGGCACCTTCCCTCATGCCATTGTGTGTGACGAGGGAGCAAGAACAGTATATCAAGCGGTTGGAATCATTCCGCAAAAAGATGGATAGCAATCAAGAGATTACTGTCGACGAAAAGTATGATGGGATTACGCTGGAGAAAAATATAGACCTGTATGATTTCTTCGTGACCAAGCTACAGCAGCGTCCTTATTCCAATTTTCTGCTGCTAAAAACAGCGCTGGAAACACTAAAAGATGGCCGTGAAATTTTCTTATCGCTAACAACGGAAAAACAGGTAGAATCCTTGCTGAGTGTGTTGAATCTTTTTGCTACGGGTAGGACACAGGGCTGTGATTTGAGCAGTATTGGTGGAGCAGCGCATGCGGCTGCGATGCCGATGGCAGCGAAATTCTCTGGTTACAAAGGCAAGTATAAGACAATTCGAATCATTAATGTCTCGGCATCAGGTCTGTTCGAGTCGAAGACTAAGAATTTGTTGGAGTACTTATGAGTTATCGAACGGTCGTGGTCACACATCGTTGCAAGCTGGACTTGCGGATGAATTACCTGGAAATTCGGCAAGTCGATGACAAAAAACGGGTGCTGATGGATGAGATCAGCACCCTTATCCTGGAAAATCCGGCTATTTCCCTTACCGGCTGCTTATTGTCTGCTTTATTGGCCAAAAAAGTGAATATCATTTTGTGTGATTCGCAACATAATCCACAGGGAACGATTCTTCCGTTGGCTGGTAGTCATGACAGTACCCGCAAAATACGCCAGCAGTTATCCTGGAATACGGAACAGCGTGGGTTGGTATGGACGGCCATAGTAAAAGAAAAAATTCGCCAGCAGAGCCTTTTCTTACAAGAACTGGAGAAGAAGCGGGAAGCGGAACTACTGGAAAGTTATCTTACTGCCATTCGGTTTAAAGATGAGACGAATCGGGAGGGACATGCCGCGAAGGTGTATTTCAATGCCCTGTTTGGGCTGGATTTTACACGGGATGCGGACATACCGACGAACAGTGCCCTGAATTATGGATATGCGTTGCTGCTGTCACTGATCAATCGGGAAATCTGCGCATGCGGTTACTTGCTGCAACTGGGCCTGTTTCATGACAATATTTTCAATCCCTTCAACTTGTCCTGCGATTTGATGGAACCCTTTCGAATTTTGGTGGACCGGTATGTGAAGAATGCCGAGTATACCGCGTTTGGGACAGAAGAAAAGCATGACTTATTGAACATCTTGAACCAAGAGGTTCAAATCAAGAATACGAAGCAAGTGCTTCCAAATGCAGTCAAGATTTACGTGAAGAGCGTATTTCAAGCGCTGAATCAGGGGGATGTGTCGGCCCTCGAATTTTATCGGGTATGAGCTATCGTTTTATGAGAGTCTTGGTGTTTTTTGATTTACCTGTCGTGACCACGGAAGATCGACGGAGTTATCGATTGTTCCGGAAGGGACTGATTCAAAACGGCTTCTTGATGCTGCAGGAATCCGTATATTGCCGTATGGTATTGAACCGGACGACAGAGGCCTCCGTGCTGCATACAATTTGGAGCATCCGCCCTCCCCATGGCCTGGTGCAGGTGCTGACAGTGACAGAAAAACAATTCGCTGGCATGCGATTGATTACGGGAAAGTATGAAAGCGATGTTGTCGATAGCGATCAAAATCTGGTGATACTATGAAGTTGACGTATCCATGGCTTCACACGGTTTTAGAATGGGATGATACCAAGGTGCAGGGCTTGGTAATTGAAAACCCGGGACTTTTATATCGATTTTTGTGTGACTTGCAGGGACAAATCCACGGCTTGGATGGAGAAATTGTTTTGTCGGAAAAAGAGACACCTGTTCCCATTTCCAAACGGGTGGAATTTTTGACAGATTTCATTGGTTGGGATGGAAACAACCGAAAGATTGCGACAAAATTGGTTGGTATCTTAGAGAAGGCTTCCGTGGACGATCCATTCTTGCAGGAACGGAATGCTATTTTGTCCCGATTGGAACAGTACGTATATGAATTGGCAGATTCTCAGGATTTGTCGGTGGATGTGGACAACCTGTCGATGGCTGCATTGCTGAAGGCAATGGGGCTTCGTATTGATATGGGATATGAGTCACTGGGTGATCGATTGTTTTCGTACATGGATTTTGTCTCGCGATGTGAAGAGAATAAATTGTTTGTACTGTACGCTTTGCGGTCCGTTTTGCTGACGGACGAACTAAGTTTGTTTATAGAGACTGCACTACGGCATGGGATGCGGATTTTGCTGGTGGATGCCATGAGCTATCCACTGTTGCCGCGGGAAAACAGAGTTACGATTGATTCAGATTTGTGTGTGATATAATGAAGAGCAGAATGATTGTATGTTAAATGCACGTTTTAGCGAAAAAATACCTGGAATTGCACACCGGTTTACTGGCCGGATTTCTCGAATTTGAGGTTTGAGATCTGTGTAAATTCTAGGTACTCTAAAACGACGACGGGGGAGAGTTAACCAGGGTTTTTGTTTGAGATCTGTGTAAATTCTAGGTACTCTAAAACTGGCGGTTTAGCGGCTGCATCCGCGGTCAGGTTTGAGATCTGTGTAAATTCTAGGTACTCTAAAACGACAACACTGGACGCAACGACGGCAACCATGTTTGAGATCTGTGTAAATTCTAGGTACTCTAAAACTATCCCCAAAGTGGGCCAGCATCCTTCCTGTTTGAGATCTGTGTAAATTCTAGGTACTCTAAAACGCCGGAAATCTGTCCAGCGCATACTTGTTGTTTGAGATCTGTGTAAATTCTAGGTACTCTAAAACATTCGAAGTCATTACATTGCGGCAATTCACGTTTGAGATCTGTGTAAATTCTAGGTACTCTAAAACTTGAGTTGTGGGTATCAGACGGAATTGGAGTTTGAGATCTGTGTAAATTCTAGGTACTCTAAAACTTTAGCAAATTAGAGATACAGTGGTTGAAAGTTTGAGATCTGTGTAAATTCTAGGTACTCTAAAACACGGCGTTAAGGCTGGTGATTATCTCCCTGGTTTGAGATCTGTGTAAATTCTAGGTACTCTAAAACTGAACTTCCAACCCAACCTGTGCATGGCAGAGTTTGAGATCTGTGTAAATTCTAGGTACTCTAAAACCTGTTATCTGCGTGTTAGATTCTGCACCGGTTTGAGATCTGTGTAAATTCTAGGTACTCTAAAACTCACCCGTCACCGTTCCCCCACTTAATGGGAGTTTGAGATCTGTGTAAATTCTAGGTACTCTAAAACAGTACTTCCAACGAATACCTGTCCAACATGGTTTGAGATCTGTGTAAATTCTAGGTACTCTAAAACGTTAGGAGGTTAATTATGGTTGGGTATCCTGTTTGAGATCTGTGTAAATTCTAGGTACTCTAAAACTGTTGCTACCACCTCGGCAGCCGAGCTAGAGTTTGAGATCTGTGTAAATTCTAGGTACTCTAAAACTGTTTTTTCTTGTTTTCTTAAAAAAATGTGTGTTTGAGATCTGTGTAAATTCTAGGTACTCTAAAACACTGGTCTGCATTGATTAGCTGATGAGGTGTGTTTGAGATCTGTGTAAATTCTAGGTACTCTAAAACCAGCCGGTCCTCTACCGCTTTCAGACGATGGTTTGAGATCTGTGTAAATTCTAGGTACTCTAAAACCGTCACGTGTACCTGCGGACACAATCAGGGGTTTGAGATCTGTGTAAATTCTAGGTACTCTAAAACAACCCTGGCACTCGCCAAAACTGAGGGCATGTTTGAGATCTGTGTAAATTCTAGGTACTCTAAAACTAACAAAAAGTAACACATTGATACAGCGGTGTTTGAGATCTGTGTAAATTCTAGGTACTCTAAAACAGAAGATATTGAGAGAGGAGAATAACCAATGTTTGAGATCTGTGTAAATTCTAGGTACTCTAAAACATGTACATCACCAGCGGGAAGTACCCTGTGTTTGAGATCTGTGTAAATTCTAGGTACTCTAAAACATTTTTTATCCTTTATTGCTCCCGGAGTACAGGTTTGAGATCTGTGTAAATTCTAGGTACTCTAAAACTAAAGTCAAAGAGAGAAACAACTCCAAAAGGTTTGAGATCTGTGTAAATTCTAGGTACTCTAAAACAATTGAGGGCGCAACACAAGGCCGACATCGGTTTGAGATCTGTGTAAATTCTAGGTACTCTAAAACTAAAGTGTTCCAGCTCCGCGCCGTAGTCATGTTTGAGATCTGTGTAAATTCTAGGTACTCTAAAACAATCCATGAGCTCCTGCCGATGGTTCTGAGGTTTGAGATCTGTGTAAATTCTAGGTACTCTAAAACGTAATTCGTTGCATATCAAATACAATGAGTGTTTGAGATCTGTGTAAATTCTAGGTACTCTAAAACCAACGTCAGCGCAACCAAGATGGCTAGAATGTTTGAGATCTGTGTAAATTCTAGGTACTCTAAAACCGCGATTATATCGACTGTTCAATACAATGGGTTTGAGATCTGTGTAAATTCTAGGTACTCTAAAACCATCCCGCAGGCTATTGTCGGCGATACTTAGTTTGAGATCTGTGTAAATTCTAGGTACTCTAAAACCTCGATATCCGGGTGACAAGATTCTGGATAGTTTGAGATCTGTGTAAATTCTAGGTACTCTAAAACCGTGTCATGATAAAGCGGCAGGAGGAACGGTGTTTGAGATCTGTGTAAATTCTAGGTACTCTAAAACGTAAGACAACCCAGCATGCCTCATATCATCGTTTGAGATCTGTGTAAATTCTAGGTACTCTAAAACTCGTTGGAATCAAACTGCGAAGCTTTTCCGTTTGAGATCTGTGTAAATTCTAGGTACTCTAAAACGACCGACATGACGGAGAAAATTAAGACCGTAGTTTGAGATCTGTGTAAATTCTAGGTACTCTAAAACCTCACCGTCGAGGAATTAGCTCCTCATACTGTTTGAGATCTGTGTAAATTCTAGGTACTCTAAAACCCAGCATTTAAGTTAAAGAAGGGAGCGGCTGTTTGAGATCTGTGTAAATTCTAGGTACTCTAAAACCTTTGCAAAGGCGCAGGGGTGCTGAGTTTAGTTTGAGATCTGTGTAAATTCTAGGTACTCTAAAACCGATCACATGCTCGATTTCGCTTGCACCCCGTTTGAGATCTGTGTAAATTCTAGGTACTCTAAAACCTAAAAGGCCGACAATCATTCTGCCGGCTCTGTTTGAGATCTGTGTAAATTCTAGGTACTCTAAAACCGAAAGCTCGCCAGGAATCGCTGTTTACGCGTTTGAGATCTGTGTAAATTCTAGGTACTCTAAAACTTCTTACTTGCGCAGGCTGTTAGCAAAGGCGTTTGAGATCTGTGTAAATTCTAGGTACTCTAAAACCCGGCCGGTACGCGGGTCACGAACGCATATGTTTGAGATCTGTGTAAATTCTAGGTACTCTAAAACATTAAAAAAGCGCTGTGAATATTGCGGGTCGTTTGAGATCTGTGTAAATTCTAGGTACTCTAAAACTAGTGGTTGATTTTATTTTACATCATGTGCGTTTGAGATCTGTGTAAATTCTAGGTACTCTAAAACCCAACGGCACCGGAAATAAACCGAATCACTGTTTGAGATCTGTGTAAATTCTAGGTACTCTAAAACTATCAAGGATGGATATTTTAAGTATCTGCAGTTTGAGATCTGTGTAAATTCTAGGTACTCTAAAACGGTTGGTGTCGAAAGTAACAAGCTGCCGTTGTTTGAGATCTGTGTAAATTCTAGGTACTCTAAAACCCTGCCAATTGGAACCATACGGCGCGATTTGTTTGAGATCTGTGTAAATTCTAGGTACTCTAAAACGGGCAGATGCGGCTGTTCAAATGGCTGCGGGTTTGAGATCTGTGTAAATTCTAGGTACTCTAAAACTGTAACTTTTTCCAAATTGGCAAAACACGGGTTTGAGATCTGTGTAAATTCTAGGTACTCTAAAACATGAATCCGGCCATGTTGGTGTGGACAAGAGTTTGAGATCTGTGTAAATTCTAGGTACTCTAAAACCAAGGTTGCTATCGTAAATGCCACGGCTGTGTTTGAGATCTGTGTAAATTCTAGGTACTCTAAAACCCTTGGCTGGATAGTAGACGCATGTTGGAGTTTGAGATCTGTGTAAATTCTAGGTACTCTAAAACTTTTGCCCGTCATCTTTTTGCCTGACAAGGGTTTGAGATCTGTGTAAATTCTAGGTACTCTAAAACTTTTCGCCGCTTGCCGCTCCCCTCAGCCCGTTTGAGATCTGTGTAAATTCTAGGTACTCTAAAACCCAGGCCCTGGCCTGCTTGTAAGTCAGCGGGTTTGAGATCTGTGTAAATTCTAGGTACTCTAAAACCCGGCCGGTTGGTGGGTGGCAGCCGAACAAGTTTGAGATCTGTGTAAATTCTAGGTACTCTAAAACGATTTTCTACAAAATCGGGATCATCAAGGTGTTTGAGATCTGTGTAAATTCTAGGTACTCTAAAACCTCCGGGCGAATCTGTGCGTATTCATCCAGGTTTGAGATCTGTGTAAATTCTAGGTACTCTAAAACTCCAGCTTGATGCTATAGTCGAAAAGCTGGGTTTGAGATCTGTGTAAATTCTAAGTACTCTAAAACTCAAATGACCGCTGCTGGCAGCACGCCGCCGTTTGAGATCTGTGTAAATTCTAGGCACTCTAAAACCATTATCCCTTCACTAACTTGTCCAATCCGGTTTGAGATTTGTGTAAATTTTAGATGTTCTGTAACCTTCGCACTCTAGGACAGTTGCAGTTGTTTTGAAATACAACTCCCTGTTGCGAGTTGTGCTATTTTATGTTTTAGAGTCCAGAACATTTTTCCCCCAAAGGAGCCTTCTTATGCGTACGATTCATGTGGTGGCTGCCGTGCTGGAACACGACGGCCGGATCTTCGCCACCCAGCGCGGCTACGGCGAATTCAAAGGATACTGGGAATTCCCCGGCGGCAAGATCGAACCGGGCGAAACTCCGCAGCAGGCGCTGCGCCGCGAAATCCAGGAAGAACTGGCGACCACCGTCGACGTGGGACCTCTCGTGGGGACCGTCGAATACGACTATCCCGACTTCCATCTGTCCATGCAGTGCTACCACTGCCGTGTCCTGGAGGGCCATCTGACCCTGTTGGAGCACGAAGACGCCCGCTGGTTGCCTTTGGACGCCTTGGCGTCCGTCGACTGGCTGCCCGCCGATTGGGACCTGATCCACCAATGGCAGCAGCAGGGCGGGGTGGCAGCGGCGGAGAAACAAGACACCGCCGAATCGAAACATTCCAAATAAAATTTCCCGTAAAATGTCCCGAAATCCGGTCTGCCGAAATTGCTTTTTCCGCTTTTTCGGCGCCGGATTTTTTCGTGAAAATTTTCTCCCCGGGCGACCTTTTTTTCGGGGCAGATTTTGCCCGTTTTTACCCCTTCCAAGTGGGACAAAAATAAGCATAAATAATTACGATAGGGACATATACTGTCCCGAAAATCCCATTTTCCCACCTTTGGCGCCCAAAAAATAAAAAAATTTTTTAAAAAATTTTGACCAGCCGCAAAACATGACGGGGACTGGCTTTCCGGACTTTGCAGTTGGCAAAATCCGGAATTTTTTTTGCTTTTTTTTAAAATTTCCGTGTAGGTTTTTCGACCCTCGAGCGTATATAAGGGTGAGAGGGGAAAATGGAAGTCCCGAAAAGGACCTCCCGTTTTCCGGAAATTTCGTCCGGATTTTCCCGGAATTTTTGCCAGGATTTTTCTGGATTTTCCGTCCGGGTTTTCCGACGAATTTCTTCCGGCGGTCCGGTACGTTTTCCGGCCGTCCCTCATCCTACATCCAAAGGAGTGGTACCTGTGTTACTGTCCAACCCCCGCGTCGTTACGGAAAACGACATCATCGCCATGGCCAGCGAGGCCCGCGGACACATCGACACCATCTATCTGCACTGGACGGCGGGCCATTACGGCCAGGTCTTCGACGATTACCATCTGTCCATTGACGGAGACGGGAAGATCTATGCCGGGTGCGACTCGTTCCTGGAGAAGAAGCAGCACACGTGGCGCCGCAACAGCCGCAGCATCGGCATCGCCTTGTGCGGGGCCTACGGGGCCCGCGTGACCCTGCCGACGTACGAAATCGGGACGGGCGTGTCCGCCCTGAGCCGCGCCGAACAGGCCATGCCGCACATTCCCCATATCGTGGATTATGGCCCGGAGCCGCCGCTTCCGCTGCAGACGGAAGTCCTGGCGCGCCTCGTCGCAATCCTCTGTACCCATCTGCACCTGCCCATTGAGCCAGCGACGGTACAGACGCATTGTGAGGCCGCCATCCGCGACGGCTACGGGCCGTGCTCCGACAATCCCGAGCTCCGGTGGGACCTGTGGTTCCTGCCCAATGCCGACCCCTCGGCGGCGACATCCGGTACGCCGGAAGAAGCCAAGCTGCGGGAACGGCAGGCGCTGTCTGTCTCCATGGCGGATCCGGCGGAGGCAGCGCGCTGCATTGCGGAACTTCCCATCACCCGGGGCGGGGACCTGGTGCGCGGCAAGGCGCTGTGGTACAGCGCCCATTCCCGGCTGAACTGACCCTTCAGCCCTGCGAAAGGAGGTGAACACATGGACTTCAACGTAACGAAACGTACTCTGGGCGTTATCGTCGAAAACGGCACTGATGCCAACGACGAAATGACCTACAAGACTTTTTCCTTCAACGGCGTCAAGCCGGCTGCGGAAAAAGAAGCTCTCGTGCAGGCAGGCCTGGCACTGGCATCCCTCATGGACGCTGTGCTCTACGGCGTCGGCCTGACCGAGAAATCCGAAAGCAAACAGAACTAACAGAATGTACTAAGGGAAAGAGAGGCATTGTATGGCAGAAGTAATGAAAGCTTCGCGGGAAAAGAAACTGGAACTGATTTTTACAACGGCAGGCGGGCAGAAAAAGACCATTGCCATTAACCAGCCGAAGGAAGACGTGACGAAGGCCGCGGCAGAAGCGGCCATGCAGAAGGTCATCGACGCCGGCGTGTTTACTACGGCGAAGGGCGACCTGGCAGGAATCGTAGGGGCCCGGATGCGCACGACGGACCTGGCGCCGCTGGCGTAAGGGGCGGCAGCGGGACGGTGGCGGAGACCCCCATCCGCCGTTTCCCGCGCGTTCCGGTCCGTTGGACGCAGAACAGCTGCTCCGCAGCGTGACTGACGTGGGCTTTCCCATCGTCCTCAGCTGGTACCTGCTCGTGCGCATGGAGAGCAAGCTTGCCGGCCTGACGGAAGTACTGCGGGAACTGAGCGTCAACGTGGCGGCGCTGCGGCAATAAGACAACCTGCGGCAGCACAAACAGGAAGCACCTGGACTTCGGTCCGGGTGCTTTTTTGTGTGTGGAAAAGCGGCTTCCGGACACTGTCCCAAACCGCCCCGGGACGGGCCCTGTCATGCCATCGGTGTATCCCTTTCCCCACTAGTAGTTTCCATATTTGTAGTGTTATAATAAAATGAAGGACTTTAGGGACTTGTCCCTTTTGTTTCACGTGAAACATGAAAGGAAGTGGCAAGATGCAGAAAGTGTTGGTAGTCGGCAGCGTCAATATGGACTGCGTAATCCGGCTGCGACAGCGCCCGCGACGGGGAGAGACCGTGTTTTGCGACGATGTCTCGCACGTGCCGGGCGGCAAAGGAGCAAACCAGGCCTATGCCCTGGGGCGTCTCGGCGTGCAGGCGAAGCTGATCGGCGCCGTCGGGGATGACGAATTCGGCCGGGCGTCCCTGGCCAATCTGGAATCTGCCGGCGTGGACATCTCCCCCGTGCGGGTCAGCCCGAACGAAGCGACGGGCCGGGCGTTCATCGAAGTGGAGGCAGACGGGCAGAACAGCATCATCGTCCTGGGCGGCGCCAACGTCCATCTGGGCGAAGGAGATTTGCTGACGCACCTGCCGCTGTTCGAGTGGTGCGACGCCGTCGTCATGCAGCTGGAAACACCGCTGGAGACCATGGTGGCAGCGTCCCGCCTGGCCAAGGAACGGGGCAAACTCGTCTTTCTCGACCCCGCCCCGGCCCGGCCGGACCTGCCGGCGGAACTGTGGCCTCTGCTGGATGTACTGAAACCGAATGAAACGGAACTGCAGATTCTGTCCGGCCTGCCTACGACGACGGAAGAGGAGTGTCTGGCTGCGGCCCGCGTCCTGCTGCAGCGGGGCGTCGGCAAGGTCCTGGTCACCCGCGGCGGCGACGGATCGCTGCTGGTCGGTCCCGGCTGGAGCCTGTCCGTGCCGGCGTTCCCCGTGAAGCCCGTTGATACGACGGCAGCCGGCGATTGTTTCAACGCGGCGTTCATTTCCAAACTGGACGGGGACAACTATGCCGAAGCCATGACGTACGCGTCGGCGGCGGCAGCTATCGCCGTCACGCGGCCCGGCGCCCAGACGTCGCTGCCCACGACGGACGAAGTGGAAGCCCTGGTGCAGCAGCGGGCGGCCGAACTGGCCAAAGCCGGCGAGCGTGAATCCAATCCGGACGCAACGCCGGACGCGGCCCCTGGAACAGCAGAATAAGAATAAGACAGAAGGAGAGAGAACAGCATGTTTGACTGGTTTTTGATTGCGTTGACGGTGCTGGCGGCCATCATCGTGGCAAAATTGATCCTGAAAAAATACAACGCCATCTTCATATTCTTCGCCTCAGGCATTGTGCTGCTCATGGTAGCCAGCGTCCTGACGGGCACCCCCATCCTGGGCAAAGCGACCCTGGGCAATTTACTGCTCGATACATTCGGCTTCATTACGAAGACCTTCAAGTCCAGCATTTCCGGCATCGGCTCCCTGATTATGGTCGTCACGGGCTATGCTACGTATATGAAGCATATCAAAGCGTCCAATAAACTGGCCTATCTGGCCACGTCCCATCTCGGCTGGATCCGCAACAAATACCTGATCCTCAGCGCCTTTTATCTCATTGGCATGGCGCTGAAACTGGTCCTGACGAGTCAGGCCAGCCTGGCCGTCCTCATGCTGGCCACGGTCTTTCCCGTCTTGATGGCCCTTGGCATCCGTCCCATCACGGGCGCGTCCGTCCTGGCGCTGCTCTGCCTGGATTACGGCCCCACGGACGGCAGCTCGCTGTTCATGGCGACCGTGTCCAAACTTGATCCGGTGACCATGTTCGTGCAGTACCAGGCCCGCGTGGCTCTGTGCATCATCATCGTCACGGCCATCCTGATTCCGATTTATTACCATTACACGGATCGCCGCGACGCGGAAGAGCAGCATGAAGTCATCGAGCCGAAGCCCGTGGAAGATCCCGACGTGCCGGCTTTCTACGTCCTGCTGCCTGTCATTCCCCTGACCATCGTCTTCGTCGACTACTTCGTGCCCTCTACGAAAATCGACGTCATCACGGCTAACTTCATCGGCTTCGCCATTACGTTCATCATCGAATTCCTGCGGCGCAGCGACCGGTCGGCCATTCCGCAGGACATGGCGGTCATTCTCCGTGGCATGGCGGATGTATTCGTTTCCGTCGTGTCCATCATCATCTCTGCGTCCGTTTTCGCACAAGGCATCAAAATCATGGGCGGCATCACGATCTTCACGAACTGGATTGCCGACATGAACGGTGCGGTGCTCCTGATTATGATCGCCCTGACGGTCCTGACGTATCTGTTCGCCATCATCATGGGCAGCGGCGCAGCGCCGTTCTTCGCCTTTGGTCCGTTGACCCCGGCCATTGCAGCCAAACTGGGCGTGCCGACCATGACCCTGATTCTTCCTATGGAACTGGCTACATCCATCGGCCGTGCGTCGTCCCCGGTATGCGGCGCCCTGATTGCCATCGCCGGTACGGCAGGCCTGGAACCGATTGTTCTGGCCAAGCGGACAGCACCCCTGCTGTTCGTCATGCTGGTCGTCAATATTGCGGCTTCGTATTTCTTCACAATGCCATAAGGAGGTTAAGTTACCATGACTCGCAAGAAAGTAATCTTAGATTGTGATCCCGGTTCGGATGACGCCGTCGCCATCATGCTGGCCCTGTTCTCCGAACAGATCGACCTGCTGGCCATTACGACGGTCAACGGCAACCGCATCGTGCCGAAAACGACGGAAAACGCCCTGCGCATGGTGCAGTTCCTGAATGCCCCGATTCCCGTCTACCGCGGCTGCGAGAACCCGATCATCTGCAACGAAATCCCCACGCGGAAACCGAACCTGCCGCGTGTTACCCTGAACGATTGCCACGGCGACTTCCTGCCCCTGCCGGAAGCAAGGATCAAACCGCAGCCGGAGCATGCCGTCTTCTACCTGGTCAAAACTCTCATGGAAAGCGACGGGGACATCTACGTCGCCGCCACGGCACCGTTGACGAACATCGCCATGGCCCTGCGCATCGAACCGCGCATCGCCGGCAAGATCAAACAGCTCGTCATCATGGGCGGCGCCCTGTGCGGTGCCAATGCCTCCCCGTCGGCGGAATTCAACTTCTACGCCGATCCGGAAGCGGCCAAGATCGTCATGGACACGGACATCCCCAAAGTCATCCTGCCGCTGGACGCCACGTGGCGCGCCTGCATCACGGAAGACCAGTGCAAGGAGCTGCAGGCCCTGGGTACGCCGGCCGCCAGTTTCGCCGCCACCATGTCCCAGAAACGCATTGACAACCTGAAAGTCCAGGACATCTCGGAGCATAACTACCACCTGCGCCATACGCCGGGCACCGTAGCCAGTGCCATGCTGTACCGCTACGACAACCACATGGCTCCCATTCACGACGCCCTGACCATCGCCTACCTGATCGACCCGGCGGTCGTCACGGAATGGGTCGACGCCAACGTGGACATCGACATTTCGAGCGGCATCTGCGACGGCCGCATGGTGGCCGACATCCACAACACGAAGAAAGGCAAGGACCCCGTCACGGCCAAAGTGGCCCTGAACGCCGACTCGGAGAAGTTCGTGGACATGCTCTTCCTCAACCTGGGCAAGACCGAAATCAGCCAGCCGTCCCACCTGTAAGCGTAAAAAAATCCCTGGCATCTCACGAGGATGTCAGGGATTTTTGCGTTTATTCGTCCGGAAAGTTGCCGCTGATCAGAAAGAACTCGTTCTTCCGGTACCGCAGCAGGCCTTCGCGCTGCATCTTGCTGAGCTCCGCGCTCAACGCCGACCGATCCACGCCCAGGTAGTCCGCCATCTGCTGCCGGTCGAAGGGAATGCGGAAGCGCCGCGCCCGTTGCTGCGTCGCCAGGAACGACAGGTACGACAGCACGCGGCCGCGGATCGTCTTGGGCGCCGTGTGCAGCATGCGCCGCGACAGGGCCAGGTTCTTCCGCGCCAGGATGCGCAGCAGGTTCGCCGTCAGGCGGGCGTATTCCGGATGCGGCGCCGCCGGCACCGCCAGCAGCCGCGCCAGGTCGAGGTTCAGTACGTCCGTATCCTCGGCTGCCACCACGTGAATGAGCAGCGGTTCGTCGCCCATGGCGGCGTACGCCTCGGCAAACAGGTCGCCCGCCTCAGCCTGCCCCAGGAGCGTGCAGTTGCCCCACATATCGTCGTGCTCGATGTGGACGCGCCCGTGCAGGACCAGGCTCATGGTGCGGACCCGGTCTCCTTCCAGATGGATGTAGGCCCCCTTCGGGTAGGAATGAATCGTGGCCCCCAGCGAAGCCAGGGTGGCCGGGATGTCCTGTTCCGCCACGCCGGCAAAGAAGGGCGTCGCGGCCAGGAAATGAGCGTCCAGGTCGGAAAGCAGCGGCGTATGTTTCATGACAGCCTCCTTTTGTTGGAATAACAACGGATTTTCTCTTGCTTGTATCATATAATAGGCCTGTGGAAAAAACAAGAGCCTGCCTCCCGGCCGGCCCGGAGCGCCGGATGCGAAGCCGCACGGAAGGGTCGGGGAGGGGCAGGAAACCATACACAGGGGGAATACAACCATGAAACGTCGGATTGTCCATATTGCGGAAGAAAAATGTACCGGCTGCGGCCTCTGCGCCGCGGCGTGCCACGAAGGAGCCATCGGCATGGTGAACGGCAAGGCGAAACTGCTGCGCGACGACTATTGCGACGGCCTGGGTGACTGCCTGCCGGCCTGTCCGGCAGGGGCCATTACGTTTGAAGAACGGGAAGCGCTGCCCTACGACCGCACCGCCGTGGAAGCGAAGATGCGCGCAGAGGGAAAGGAACCCGCGGCAAGACACGCAGCGGGCGGTCCTGCCATTCCGGCGGGCTGCCCCGGTGCGCGCGTCCGTACGTTTGCCGAACGGCCCGGCGCCGGCTGCCCCGGTTCGCGTGTGCGGAATCTGCGCCCGGCCGGCGAAGCGGCAGCAGGCGTGTCTTCCGCTGATACGCCGTCCGCAGCCCCGGCCCGGCAGAGCCGCCTCCGCCAGTGGCCCGTGCAGATCAAGCTGGTGCCGGTGCAGGCACCGTTCTTCGACGGCGCCCGGCTGTTGATCGCCGCCGACTGCACGGCGTACGCCTACGCCAACTTCCACGAAGACTTCATCCGGGGGCATGTGACGCTCATCGGCTGCCCCAAACTGGACGAAGGGGACTACGCGGAAAAACTGGAAGCCATCTTCGCCAACAATACCATCAAGAGCATTACCGTGGTCCGCATGGAAGTGCCCTGCTGCGGCGGTCTGGAACAGGCGGTCATCCGGGCCCTGCAGGCCAGCGGCAAGATGATTCCCTGGCAGGTCGTGACGCTCTCCACGGACGGCACCATCCTGGACAGAACTTGACATACAATGTAATCCAACCCGGCCGGCATCCCGCGATGCCGGCTTTTTTGATTGCCGGCGGACGGGAGGGGACATCTCCCCGGAGTGTCCTTAAGAACGGGAAGAATGTCCTCTGAAAATACAATCTGGGACAAATTTTTGCGAAAATTGACAGAAAACAGGCCCATACGGTAGACAATTTTGCAAAACACGGTATAATGAAGAAGTGTGTTTGCAATCTACGCACGCCCAGAGAGAGAAGGCGTGCGCCAATCGAGTCCCAGGGGGTTAGAGAGAGAATGAACGAAACAAAACGAAACAGTTTTACCGGTACATTGGGGTTTGTCATGGCCGCGGCAGGCAGTGCCGTCGGCCTGGGGAACATCTGGAGGTTCCCGTTCCTGGCAGCCCGTGACGGCGGCGGCCTGTTCCTCGTGTGCTATCTGCTGCTGGTGGCCACGTTCGGCTACACGCTGCTGACGACGGAAATCGCCATGGGGCGCGGCACGCGGCAGGGCCCGCTGACGGCGCCGTCCAAACTGGACCACCGCTTCGGCTGGGTCGGCGTGCTGGCCTGTCTGGTTCCGGTCCTGATCCTGCCGTACTACAGCGTCATCGGCGGCTGGGTCCTGAAATACCTGTGGGCCTTTGCGTCGGGCGAAGCAGCGGCGGCCGCGGGGAGCAAGTATTTTACGGGCTTCATTACGAGCCAGTGGGAGCCCATCGGCTGGTTCCTCGTCTTCATCCTCATGACATGCTTTGTCATCTACCGCGGCGTGGAGAAGGGCATTGAACGCTATTCCAAGGTCCTCATGCCGATTTTCTTCCTGCTCATCGTCCTCGTTTCCATCTATTCGCTGACGCTGAGCTACACCGACCCGGCCACGGGCGTGACCCGCACGGGCTGGCAGGGCTTCCTGGTCTATACCATCCCGGACTTCCACAACCTGACCTTCGGGAAATTCCTGTCCGTCCTCATGGACGCCATGGGCCAGCTGTTTTATTCTATCTCCGTCGCCATGGGCATCATGATCGCCTACGGTTCCTACGCCAAGAGCAAGACGAACCTGTGCCAGGCCGTCAACCACATCGAATTCTTCGATACGCTGGCTGCCTTCCTGGCCGGCTGCATGATCATCCCTGCCGTCTTCACCTTCATGGGACGCGAAGGCATGTCCGCCGGTCCGTCCCTGATGTTCATCTCCCTGCCGAAAGTCTTCGACGCCATGGGCGGTTTCGGCGTCCTGGCGGGCATCTTCTTCTTCCTTATGGTTACCTTTGCGGCCCTGACCAGCAACATCTCCATCATGGAAGCCATTACGGCCAGCTTCATGGACCGCTTCGGCTGGTCCCGCACGAGGACGACGTTCATCGTCGGCGCCTGGGCCGTCATTGGCGGCATTATCGTCTGCCTGGGCTACAACAAACTGTACTTCGAACTGCCCTTGCCGAACGGCGCCATCGCCCAGATCCTCGACCTGGCGGACTACATCAGCAACAACGTGGCCATGCCGATTGTCGCCATCGGCGAATGTATCCTCATCGGCTGGTTCGTCGGGCCGAAATGGGTCATCGACGAATTCAAGAAAGGCGGCTTCCAGTTCGGCCGCGAAAAAATGTACAAAGTGTTCGTCAAGTTCGTCACGCCCATTCTGCTGTTCGTCCTGTTCCTGCAGGCCTTCGGCGTGTTCAACTGAGCGCGTTTCCGGCTCCGGATTTCCTTCGGGAAATCCGGAGTTTTTTGTTGCCACGACGGGGCCGATTTGTTAAGCTAAAGGTAAGCAATGCGGTGCTGCGTCCGTCTCAACGGGCTGCAGGGCCGCCTTTTCAGCAAGGAGGTAGCGATCATGAGGTGGCGCAAATCGGTTTTGACATTGTTGGCGTGCACCGTCCTGGCCGGAGCTGCCGGCGGAGGTGCCGGCACGGGACTCGGCGGAGGAACGGCCGAAGCGGCCCGGACACCGGCGTCGGCGCGGCGGGACAACTTCTACTGGCTCGGGCAGATCAACAAGGCGTCGGATATCATCAACACGGACGAAGGGCTGTTGACGCAGGAAGAAGGCCACCGGTTTGCCAGGGCCATCGCCAAGGTGCTGGCCGACGGGAACCGGCCCGGCGCGGACCGGCCGTACAACGTCATTCTCTTCGAGCCCTACCTGATCAAAGCCGCGGGCCCGGAAATCACGAAAATCCATGCCGGCCGTTCGTCGCAAGACATGCTGACGACCGTGGGCATCATGGAGCAGCGGGAACATCTGCTCGCCGTGGCGGACGGCCTGACGCGCGTGCAGAGCGATTTAATCGACCTGGCCGAAGCCAACTGCGACACCATCATTCCCAACTATACGAACGGCGTGGCGGCCCAGCCCAACAGCCTGGCCCATTACCTGCTGGCCTACGCCAACGCCTACAACCGCGACATGCAGCGCCTGCGCCAGTACTACAAGCGCCTCAACCGCTCGCCCATGGGCGCCACGGTCCTGAACGGGACGGGATGGCCCCTGAACCGCGACCGCATGGCGTCGTACCTCGGCTTTGACGGCCTGGCCTACAACACGTATGACGCCGGCCAGGTGTTCCCGCAGGAAGCGCCCATCGAATCGGGCGGCATTGCCAACTGCATCGCCATCCACACGACCAGCTTCATCGAAGAAATCATGCAGCAGTACGCCCAGCCGCGCCCCTGGATCCTGCTGAAAGAAGGCGGCGGCAATACGTACGTATCGTCCGCCATGCCGCAGAAACGCAACCCCGGCATTCTCAACAGCTGCCGCACCAACGCGTCGACCCTGCTCGGCATGTCCGTGGAAGCCATGTTCCGGTCCCATAATATTCCGGCCGGCATGGCGGACGGCCGCCTCAACGGCCGCACGGATGTATTTCCCCAGGCGGTTAAGGTGCTGGATGGCATGGACCAGATCCTCCGGAACCTCGTCATTCACCCCGACCGTTCGCTGGAAGAGCTGAACCTGGACTGGACCTGCTCGCAGGAAATCGCCGACCGCCTCATGAAGAACCACGGCATTCCCTTCCGGACGGGGCACCACTTCGCCAGTGAAATCGTCACCTACGCCCGGGCCCACAACATCACGCCGAAAGAATTCTCGTACGACCTGGCCCGCCAGATGTACGCCCGCGTAGCCGCCGAGGCCAAGGAGTCCGGCAACGCGGTGGATGCGTCGCTGCCGGCGGTATTCCCCATGACGGCGGCAGAGTGGGAGAGCGCCAAGGATCCGGCGGCCATCGTGCGGAACCGTGCCGTCAAAGGCGGCCCGCAGCCGGCGGAATTGGATAAGATGCTGCGCCAGGCCAAGGCAGCCCGGGACGACGATGCGTCCTGGACCCGCCAGACCCGCGACAAATTGAATGCCGCCGAACAGCGGCTGAACGCCGATTTTGAAGCAAAATTGAACGGATAAGCGGATGACGCGGCGGTGACCGCGAAAATCCTGCATACCAGCAAGAAAAGCCCCTGTTTCCTTCGGGAAACAGGGGCTTTATGTATACGTATTATTTTCTCCTGAGCCGCGCCAGCGCCTCCGCCATTGCCACGGCGGCCTCGGCGGGATCGACGACGGGCACGCCCAGCGCTTCTTCCAGCGGCCGGGCCAGGCCCAGAAAGGACAGGCAGCCCAGCACGATACAGGGCGCTC